>CAWEHF010000011.1:0-457097 GCA_963808695.1 uncultured Acidobacteriaceae bacterium | reverse complement strand
TGCACATTCATCCCGCAGCAGCCTACGAGGCTGTACAGAGGTTTCTTGAAGAACATTGATGGGAATGAGGGAGCATGAACCGCAGGATCTTCCTTCTCCACGGCGGGGCGGCCGTGGCTGCCGGTACAGCGTTGGCGAGTGGGTTTGGCCAGGCTGAAGAAGGAACTCCTTTGCCCCCGTTTCCACGCGATTTTCTCTTCGGGGCCGCAACTTCGTGCGTGCAGATTGAAGGCGCAGCCCGCGAAGACGGTAAGAGTGAGTCCATCTGGGATCGCTTTGCCACGAAACCGGGCGCGATCTCGGATGGGTCGAATCCGTCGGTGGCGTGCGATTCTTACCATCAATGGCCGCGCGACATCGCTCTATTGAAGGAAATTGGGCTGCGGTCGTACCGCTTCTCCATCGCTTGGCCGCGGATCCTGCCCGCTGGGAGCGGCCAGGTAAACGAACCAGGAGTGGATCATTACAGCAGAATCATCGATGCGCTGCTCAGCGCGGGGGTCGATCCCCTGATTACTGCCTATCACTGGGATCTGCCGCAGGTTCTCCAGGATCAGGGAGGGTGGCCGAATCGCGACACTGCTGAGCGGTTTGCCGATTATGTGCACATCCTGGCGCAGCGCTTGGGCGATCGCGTTGAGCGATGGTGCCTGCTTAACGAACCGCAGGCCTTTACGGTATGGGCATATGGACACGGCGTCCATGCGCCAGGGATACGTGATCGCGGCCAGATGTTGCGCGCCATCCACACTTCCAATCTGGCGCAGGGCGCTGGCTTCCGCGCTATCAAATCGATCCGGCCCCATTCGCGGGTGGGAATTGCGCACGACATGGAGCTGTTCGATCCGGCTACATCGTCCGAGGACGATCGCCAGGCCTGCGAGCGTTTCCGTGCCTTCCGCAATCTGTGGTTTCTCGATCCGGTCTTTACCGGCAAGTATCCTGACGCCTTCGTAAATGGCGTGCCCTACGAGGAGATGGGATGGAAGACCGGTGACGAGGAACGGATGCGTGCCGCACTCGACTTTTCGGGCATGAACTTCTACGGTGGCCGAACGCTGATGGCAGCCGGAGACGACTGGGAACTGCTGAAGGGGATGCTCAACGCTCATGCAACGACTCACAGCAGGCATGAGCCGACCACCATGGAGCGCGCCTGCCTCTGGATGGCGGAGCGCTACGAGCGGCCGGTGGTGATTACCGAAACCGGCTCCGGTGGCAAGGAGGTCATCACCGCCGGAGGCATCGTCCACGACCCGGCGCGCATCGCGTGGCTTCACGAGGCCTTCGCACAGATTCGCCGCGCACAATTGCGCGGAGCAGAGGTCACTGGCGTGCATATCTGGAGCCTCATCGACGACTGGGAGTGGCAGGGCGGCTTCGACGGGCGGCTGGGGCTGGCGCGGGTCGACTATTCGCACCCTGTGCAGCGAATTCCAAAGGACTCTGCACGCTGGTACGCCGACCTTATTAGAACCCGACGCCTTGCCGCCCAATGATCAAGTGACTTGCGCGCGATAAGAACCGGCCGAAACAATTTAACCTCAAAATCGCACTACGAACGCAGAAGAACTTCTGCAATGTCGATCAGCAGGCGTGAATTACTTCGGTGGGCGTAGGATCGGCGCCAACGCAGTGACTGGTTGTGCGACAAGGCGGTTTTGTATGCAAGTTACGAGGCGGTCGTTTTTGACGATAGCGGGAACCGTGTGGGCGAGTTCCGGCATGAGTGCAGGCAGAGCTATTTCAAATCAGATGGCGGCAATGAAAACCGTTCGTCTAAGGCTGATTGCCAATGAAGGCGCACCTCTAATTACAACGCGACATCCAGACGCGGCAGGGAATAAGTTTGGCTTTGAAGGTGGTCGAATCATCAAGGCCGGATCTGACTACCATCTATTTACATCGGAGATGGTCGCCGAACCCATATTCGTCAAGATGAAGCTCGCGTATTGGCGGAGCGGCGACGGTGTAAATTGGAGGCGCGTGTCCACCCTTTACGAGTCGACTGGCGAGTACGAAGGAAGGGATCCACGCGCAGCACTGTGGGCGCCTATGCCTATCTACGATCCAGAGGAAGAGCGCTGGAATCTGTTCTATGTGGCGTACCACTCAGCGCCTAACTCAGGGGGTAATCTTCAGACGAATTATCACGGCGAGATTTGGCGGGCAACATCACAGATCAGCGGGATCGAGGGACTTGCGGGACCGTATAAGGATGAAGGCATTATACTCGCTCCCGGCCGTGACTCCGATCCGTGGGAAGGTTTCCAGGGGACCGATTCATTCTTCCCCTACCGTGCTGGCCGCGCCTGGTATGCATTCTACGGCAGTTGTACAGTGCCACTTCCTCTGGGAAGCGGAGACAACACAATGAAACCGCCATTCTGGTGGGTCGGACTTGCCACAGCGCCTCGAATGGCCGGGCCGTGGAAGAGAATGTCCAAGATGAATCCGATACCAATCGAAAAGGTATTCATCGAGAACCCCATTGTGATGGAACTCGATGGGGGCGGATACGTATGTATCTACGATACCCAGGTCCCAGACGCGATAGGGTACGCATTCTCTTCAGACGGGGTGCATTGGCAACCGGGAAATTCCCTGGTGATTCAGTCGCAGCCGGGTGTTTGGTCGCACGATGTTCGGACGCCACTCGGTCTGGTACGCGACAACCGCGACGAATACTTTCTTTACTACACGGGATATGAAGCCGCTCCTGACTGGAATAAGTTGCTTGAGGGAAACGGAGAAGGCGCGAGTTGCGCTGTTGGCCGTGCCAAAATCCGTGTGGAGTCGTGATTTTGGCGAAGACCGGGTGAATGCAATTGCCGGCCAATATCCCGTTGAGGATAAATGCGCGGAGCGTGCAGCATGGTTGCGCGTCGGACCTATAACTCAAACAGACGACATAGGAATGGAGTGTATCCGCTAAGGGGAACATAATGTTCAAGGGCTTAAATCAAGAAGGAACTTGTACCGGCAAACCGGCGTGGCGCGGCATTATCTTGTGCGCGTTCGCAGTAGCAATATTTGGAGCATTGGCCAGTGCCAAGGGGACCGCTCAAACCAGCAGCGCAAATCTGATTCTAGATGGAAACGACTGGCGCATGGGTTCGTTTGAGATGGGCGAGGGGATCGAGGCCGGTGCGCAACAGCTTGCATTCGACGACCGAGGGTTTCGCGTCGTCACGGTTCCCGGTGATACGCAGTTGCAGGCAGGATTCACCGGCGTGGAGCGGTTCCGTCAAAGCGCCGAGCTGACCGCAATCAATGAGAAGGAGTGGTGGTATCGGAAGCGCTTTCGGATCGAGGAAGTTTCTCGCGACTCGGTTGCGCGCCTGGTATTCGATGGCTCGGATTACTCTACCACCGTCTGGGTGAACGGACAGCTTCTCGGATCGCACGAAGGCACCTACACGTCGTTCTCCTTCGATGTTTCGCACATTCTGCGCGCGGGGGAAGAGAATTTAGTGGCCGTACGGGTGACGCATCCCTGGATGGTTCCAGATGGACGCGCCTTTACGGAGTACATGAACGGCAACTTCAGTATGCCGCCGGTTTGGAGCAACAGAGGGCTGGCTGCGCCCCCATACTATTTCTCAACAAATTGGGACTCGCTCACCGCCCATGGCAGTGCCGCCTACGCAATGGGAATTTGGAGGAGCGTACGGCTCGAGACAACTCCGCTTCTTTCGATCTCAGATATGCATGCGGAGACTTTAACTATCGATGCGGACGGAACCGCCAATTTGAGAATCAGCGCAACATTTGAGAACGCGGATAGCAAGACGGAATCCTCGATTTTGCGCTTGCGCTTGCGCCCAGCGAACTTCTCCGGCGAGGCACAGGATATTCCGGAGGCCACGGTCCAGGCCAGCCCCGGAGAATCGAGCTCTTCAATTGAAGTTCGAGTGCCCCATGCGCAACTCTGGTGGAGTTGGGATTCGGGGCCGCAGAATCTCTATGTCCTTGAAGCAGATCTTCGGCCGGAAAAGGGATCTCCGGCGACAAGTCGAAAGATCACTTTCGGAATCCGCACGGTTTCGCGCGACGATCAAATGGCCTATCACTTGAATGGCCGGCGCATTTTCATTCGGGCTTCGTGGTTCCCAATTGAGGATTACTATCGCTCGACGCCAACTAAGCAGGATTACGAACGAGACCTTCGGTTGTTTCGCGACGCCAATTTCAACCTGCTGGTGAATTTCACGGTTGTTGAGAAGCCGGAGTTCTACGATCTGTGCGACAGGCTTGGAATCCTGGTGATCACCGAGCTACCCTTCGAACAGTTTGGACCGGCTCAGGCGCTTGATCGCAATTACCCGCGGCGCGATGCTTTCCTTTCGCAAGTTCGCACGCAGGTGAGGCAGATTGTTACTTCTTTGCGCAATCATCCGTCGATCGTTCAATGGTCACCGCTTGCCGAGGCGCACGACAAGGAAAGCGGCAAATGGAGCGCAGGAAACTTTGTGTTTGACCAAGAAGGCTATGACACATTTGTTGCGCAGATTAAGTCTATTGTCGAAGAACTGGCTCCCAGCTCGGTCTTCCATCCGAGCCTGTGCGATTTGGGCGAGCAGCATTTCTGGATGGCCGGCTCCGGTCAATATTGGGAGCGAGGGAATTACCAGGACCATTTTGATGCGAGTACGCACTTTGTTTCTGAATATGGAGCTGTCTCGCTCTCTTCATGGCAAAATCTCGGCAAGTATTTAACCCCTACCGAGCAATGGGGGGCGCGCTTGCCAGCAGCGGAACGCTTGTTTGGGCTGCCGATCGACGTGCCGGCATACGCTTACTGGACCAGCTTTACCACCGAAGGTCTTTACAGCACTTTGTACCGATCAGAGCACATGATCGACCGCAACCCGCGATCAGTCCGCGAACTTGTCGATGCCACGCAGCTTTACCAGGCGTTCCTGTTGAAATATGCGACCCAGGCTTATCGCCGAAAGAAGTACGATCCAATCTCCGGCATTCGCTCGTGGGACTTCGTCGAGGTGAATCCCGGGTTTCGATTTGCTCTTGTCGACTATGACCGGGTTCCGAAGATCGCTTACTGGTACATGAAGGATGCACTGTCTCCCGTTGCCCTGAGCTTTGCGTTCAAGGATGCACTGGAGTCCCAGTTGATCGGCAGCCGCTGGTCGGCGCCCGTGTGGATCATTAACGATACGAATCAGGATTTAAGCGGATCGGCGCACGCCGCGTTGTTCTCGGTAGACGGCAGAGAAGTGGCCTCGGCTGACTTTCCGGTGCATGTGAATGCCGACGGCAAAGCCAATGCAGGTGAGTTCTCTCTTACGCTGCCGGTGACGCCGGGCGTTTACGTGCTTCGCGGTACATTTTCGTGTGCGGCTCTGGATAGGCCAGTCGTAGAGACATCGTTTATCAAGGTCGTTCCTCGCGCTTTTTCGAACACTCATCGCGTGCTTGTGATCGCCCAGGGGGCGACCGCAGGCCCGATAGAGGCCACATTGCAGGCGATGGGAGTTGATGCAGATGTTTATGACGAGAACTCGCTTGGCGCTCCGTTCGCAGCTTTGGGAGACGGCAATGCGCTGCATGCGAACTATGGCGCAATCTGGCTGGGCAACCTCGCAGGTTTGTCTAAATTGTTGCCATCGGAGGCCGCACAAGCACTGATAGACGCGGTCCAAATGGGAACCGGGTTCATTGTAACGGGCGGTTTGGGTAGTTTTCATGGTGAGAATGGCGATGCAGCTTTGATCGAGGGGTCTCCCTTGAGTGGGCTGTTGCCAGTATTGGCGGAGGGGCCGGACGATGTTGTGTGGGGCGGGCACTCGATGGACGATACCCTGCTTACCCAGCCCGCCATTCACGATATTCAGCTCGCCGAATCATCTCAGCACGCTTCCCCCGAGCTCTTAGAAGCCAGGGAGTTGTTGGCTCATTATGGTTTACCTGAATTCAATCAGGTACGTGCTCGTCAGGGGGCCCAAGACTGGTTGACGATTGCAGGCCATCCGCTGCTGGTGACAGGCAGCTATGGGAAGGGGCAAACCGTTGCTTTCTCGGGTTTCACGCCACTGAGCGGGGATTCTTCCAGCTTGCCTTTCGATGAACAGCTACTTGCCAATCCGGGACTGCGCGCGTGGTTTGTGCTCGTTCAAGCTATGTTGGAACATGCGTTGCCCGGAAGTCCCTCGCCGACGCCGAAGTTGCTTTCAACACGTGAAATGCCGCTGTTTCAGTGGCTGAAGGAGTTGCCGGCAACGCAGATCGGAACCGAAATCAAGGACGTTGAGGTTCGGAACGACTCCAGTCGCTCGTTTGTTTTGCGTCTCACTAATCATGGCGGATATGCGCATCTGGTGAGTCTATGGGCTGACTGGGGAAAAACAAACGAGAACCAGCGGCCTTTCGTCGAGTTCAGCGCAAATGACTTCGAGATGCTACCAGGTGAATCGCGCGTTATACGCGTCAATTGGCCGTGCGCTCAATCCGCAGCAGGGGCGGGGGAATACCTCTATGTCGATGCCGCTAATGCTCCTGCCCAGAAATTGGCCATGTGTCAGTGAAGAAGCCGAGAGAAGGGATTGACCTGCCGCCGGGTACCGGCTCGCCGGATGGGCTGCTCTAGTTCATGCGCTGGGGGTCCGAGTGCCTGTGCGGAGGCCATGCGCGGTGTCTGAACAGCATGTCCACGGCAGCAGGAGAGAAGGGGCGCGAATGTTATGGCGCGCGCCGCGAGCTTGCTCCTTCTCGCCGACAGTCGAGCCAGTTTTGCCATCGAGGGGGAGCGCCCGTCGCGGGGAAGATTGGAGTGATGGGCGCGCGCCGTCCTGCAGGCTGGAAGAGCTCCGCTTCACGGAATTCTTTCGTAGTATTACCTGCTTTTACTGAACTGAACCTGCTGGCTCCTCGCCGTGGAATTCGACAACAAAACATGAGTGGACGACTTTGGCGCATTTCTCGACTCATGCCGCGAATTGAGCGTGCCATTGGAATGCCCAATCGGCGTTCATCTGAAGCTGGCAGACTTGCTCCTATCGCCTCTTGGGCCTCGACCTCGCTTAACTGAAGGCTGCCTGGCAAGGCGGACCGCATAGCTATACAGATCGCTACGACATGCTGCGTCTTCATAGAGGACTGGCCGTCCCTCGGTGTCGTAACTTGTTCGCCTTAAGGCCAATATCGGGAACCCCTTCTTCACCTGGAGCAATTCGCTCAAGTGACGGTCAGTTACCGCCGCCTCGATGATGTTCTGGCATTCTGCTAGCTGGATACCGCGTAACTCCATGAGTTTGTAGAGCGAGCCCGTGAAGTCCTCTTTGGGGCCGATCCCTAGCCGCTCGGGCAGAACATCTACCGTGTGCAGAATGGGCTTGGTGTTGGCATATCGGATGCGCTCAAGGCACAACACACGCCTTCCCGCCTGGATGCCAAGAGCTCGGGCTGCGGGTTCGCTGGCCGCAGCCCAAGCAACGGAAACCACACGCGTACTTGGGCGCATGCCGCGACGCTCGAGTTCCTCGGTAAAGCTCAGCATGGCCGGCAATGGCACTTGCAGCCGTGGCTCAATCACGAAGGTGCCCTTGCCGGTAACACGCTCTACAAGTCCCTCGTCAACTAATTCGTCGATCGCCTTGCGCGCGGTTGCGCGGCTCACCCTGAACTCTTCTTGTATTCGTTCGTCCGTGGTGAGTAAGTCTCCTTGACGCATTTTCCGCGTCTGCATTTGAAGGCGCAGGAGCTCGCTGATCTGAAAGTACAGCGGCAACGGAGTGGTGCGATCGATGCGGCCGTTTGTCGGTATTTGTGCACGAATCATAATGACTCCTCCCTTTCGCTGCAAGATTCTCCAGCGCGTGTTGCTCTTAGGAGCCATCCCTGGCCGACGCGATGATCCAGATTCCCGCAACGAGCATTAGACAGCCCCCCAACGCCCACATCAAGGCGCGGCGCCCGGCACCGCGCCATTCGCCCGTCAGCAGCCCCCAGGCGTTGGCTGTCAGCACGATCACAGCCATAAAGATGGGCCAACCCAAAACTAAGCCAAGCGAGCCCATCCCGTGTGCACCAGCGCCATAGACGAAGTTACTGCCCGACCACAGCACCGCCATCAACACCACCAAGCTGACATTGGCTGCCGCAGATTCTCCAAAACGTGCGATATTGCCTCGGCGGATCAGGAGGAAAACACAGTACGCGGCATTCACAACAAGTCCGCCGCCCAAAAATACGGGCCAAACAGGATTCAGAGAGACAGACTGAGACGCACCCAGCGCTTCCGCAACTCTGGATATTGGCGTGGATTCGTTGAGGGCCAAGCTCATGGCACTGGAACCAAGACCTGAAATGAGGCAGAGACTGAGGCCTGCCGCAAATGAGCCTTTGCCGCACCTTTGTGCCGCGGACCCTTCACGCAACAGGCCGGCCCGTGTACTGGCGGCGACCCCGCCGAGGATCACACCGACGCCAGTGACCGTTAGCAGGCCGGCAGGCGTGAAGATTCGGTCACGATGCAGAATCACCAAGGGGATCATCGTACCAATCGAGCACGAAGTGCCAAGAACCACCCCGAAACCAAGCGCGAGCCCGACGCGTCTCATACCCAGTCCAAAGAGAACGGTACCCGCACCCCATATCATTCCGAAGGTCGCAGTAAGCGCAAGCGGCCGCAGTCCGGCCATGCGGTAGACGGCGTCCAGGCCGGGGACGGTCGCTACTGCAACGGCCAACGGAAAGACAAGCATTCCCAGAATCGACCAAACGAGCCATGTATGCTCCCACTGCCAGCCGCGCGTGTGCTTCATGGGCACAGCAAAGCTCCCATTCATCCCGCCAGCCAGCAATACCAGCATCAGCGCCGCAAACAACTGAACATCCTCCTGAGCGTTGCCCCGTTACAGCCCCATACCATTCAAGCTAAGAGATGTGGTAAGCCAGCGAAGTAGCGCGGTAAAAGCAACAACGAGTCCAAAACCAGGTTGGCCCCCGCAAGTGCGCTTGCTGCGAAATTCGTTGTCACCCCCACAACCTGCATGCCAGCGGCACGTGCGGAGCGCACACCATTCGGCGCATCTTCGACTGCAATACATTCTGTGGGGTCTGTGCCAACAAGTGCGGCAGCCGCCAAGTACAGATCGGGCGCCGGCTTGGCTCGCGCCGCGTCATCCGCGCATATGAAATGCGGAAAAGCCCACGCGAGACCTGCACTCTGCAAACTGAGGAGGACCTTTCCTCGTGGACCAGACGAAGCTAAGGTAAAGGGAATCTGGTTAGCCGACAGCCATGAGAGCAGTTGTGGAATCCCGGCGCAGGGGTGTAACCCCTCTGCCCCGACAAGATTCGCGTAGTGCTCGTCCATCCGCTCGACGGTGCCGCTCGCCAGTAGCGCGGCCCCGGACTCCCCCTCCAGTTCGGCAAGCGTCTCACCGTGACTACGGCCGGAAAATCGAGTGAGGTAATCAAGCGACCGCTCCACGCCGGCCTCGCGAAGCGCATGCTGCAAAGCACGCAGCCCAAGTTCTTCGCTATCGACCAGCACTCCGTCGCAATCGAAGATTACGGCGCTAAATGGTTCTAACTTCATCTTCTCCTCAATGAGTCCCGATAGGGAATGCCGTGATCCAGGCCTTGGCATTGGGCCAATGATCAGTGCGCAATGTGTCGGGGTTGAAGCCACGCGCAACTCCGCGATAATAGCCGAATAACTGGAATACGAGTGTTAGCGGGATAGGAGTCAACAACTCGTCGATTCCGCCTTCGAGACGAATTACATGCTTGGCGTGGGTTGCAAGTGAATCGTTGCCGCCGAAGACAACCGCAATGGTCTCTGACTCGGCCGCTTGCGCGACGTCCAGGCAGTCGGCGATACGCAGATTCGTTGCCCCGTTTCCGGCAATCGCAATCGTGCAATTGGTCGGCCCCAGAATAGAGATCACGTCGTGGTGAAAGTCCCCTGGTCGATAGGCCTTGCCGACGCAGATACTCTCTTCCTCGATCTTTAGTGTCCCTTCGCGAGCTGAGAAGTAATTTGGCCCGGTGCCGACGAGGAAAAAGGAGGCCGTGTCTTTGTGGTGTTCCGCAAGCGCGCGGACCGTCGGCTCCTGCGTTCTCAGGAACGTCTCGCCGATTGCGGCGCAGCACGCGATTTGCGAACGTAAAAGCGCAAGCTGTGTGAGATTGTGGCCTAAGCGCGCTCCGAGTTCGAGCCCGAGCAGCGTCTGAATCAAGATCCTTGTGCTGATGACGCTGATGCATGGACCGCAACCCTGGGCCGTCTCATAACAGAGCAAGTGCTCGGCTAGATTCTCAAGAGGACTTCCTGGAGTGTTGACGATCGCAACCGTAAGGCAGCCCCGTTGGCGAGCCTCCTGCAGCGCATCGCGCGTTTCGATACTGCCTCCCGTGCCGGAGTGTGCAATCACGACCGTATGCGCTGGATCGACATCAGGGAAATAGTGGAGTAACTCGAACGACTCCACTGCGCGGCAGCGAACCCCTGTCAGCCGCTCGACTACAAACTCGCCGTGCATAGCGGTAAAAAATGCGGACCCGCAGCCGGTGAAGATGATCTCCTTGACGCCCCGCGAAACAATGGCATCAGTTGCGGCCGCAATCGCTGGCGGCAGCGTTGCCAGAATCTCGCGCCATTGCCCTGGCTGTTTGCGCAGTTCTTCGACAAGTATGTACGGATGAGCGCGACGAACCTCTTTGGCTTCGCGGATGATGTACCAGAGCGGCGTTTCTTCCACCTCCGCGCGGAGCCAGTCCGGAATGACTCCCGCAGCGGGAGCTTCGCTGATCCCGTGCTTCTTCATGATCGACTCTGCCCAACGAGGCATGTGCGTTGCTGTTTCTTTGGTCACTGTTTTTCTCCCTGGGCTCGCGGACCCTGATTGTTTTGTGGTACGGCATCCATTGCCAGCGCCACGCCGCCCAGTACTCCGGCAGCATCTCCAAGCGCCATGGGCAGTATTTCTGTAGCCCCTTCAGGCAGGTAATCGAGTCGTCCCTTAATCTCGAGACGCACCGCGTCGAGGACTCCAGGGCGATGGTTTATGATTCCGCCGCCGACAAGAACAAGTTCCGGGTCGAATGCATAAATCAGGTTAGTGATCAGCACTCCCAATTCCGCTATCATTCCTGCCACTAAGCGGCAACCAAGCGGGTCGCCCGACTCTGCTGCTTGGAACAGTTCGAGAAAGCCCAGCTCTTCGCCGCTTGCGAGCTGTTCTGTCAACGGTGAGGAATCGCCTCCTTCAAAGGCCCGGCGCACCTGGCGCTGAATTCCGCTTTGAGAGGCATGCTCTTCGACAACTCCCGTGTTTCCACAAATGTGCCGTGGCCCATCGGGATCGTGCGACATGTAACCAAAGTGCCCCGTCGCCCAATTGCGGCCACGCACCATGCGACCATCAACGACGAGCGCGCCGCCAATGCCGGTGCCAACCGTAACAGCAATGACATTCCGGCGCCCGCGACCTGCACCGAATCGCATTTCGCCGGCCAAGATCGTGTTTACGTCGTTGTCACACACGACGGGACACGCCAGCATGTCGCCCAACCGCCTGGCGAGCGCGATACCTTCAAGAAACTCCAGTTTGCTCTTGAGCCAGATTACCCTTCCGGATATGAAATCAACCCGTCCAGGACACCCGATGCCGATTGCCGTGATCGGCGCCGGCGCAGCCGCCGCCTGGGCTTCGATCTCACCAGCCACGATCTCCAGAAAGCTATCGACGTCATGAAAAATCCTGGTCTCAAGCGCTTTCTGAGAAATCAAGCGCCCCGAGCTGTCGGCAAGGCCGACTTTGATTCGCGTTCCGCCCACATCTATGCCAGCAAAACAATCACGCATCGCACGGCCTCGAAGATGCATATTCTATGAGTGTTATTTTAATTGTACGTACAAACGATCATACTGTCAAGCCAACGCCGCGCACCGGTGACGTCAAGCCGCTTGTGTAAAAACGCGGAGGGTGCGATTTTTCCATTCCAGGTTGAATCTCTGGAAGATGGAGTAGATGATGCGGTCCACGGATTGCACGTTGACGAAGCAGACCATGGGCCGGGTTCTTCGGCGAACTTCGACGAAGCAACGTTCGATGATGTTGGTGGTGCGCAGCTTGCGCCAGAGATGCTTGGGAAAAGCGAAGAAAGCGAGCAGCTCGGGCAGATCGCGCTCCAGTTGCCTGACCACGGAGGAATATTCGCTCCGCCAGCGACGGCAGAAGGCGCGCGCGGCAGCCTCTGCCTGACGGCGGCCTTTGGCCAGATAAATGGCCTGGGCGTCGACCTTGACGGCGTCGTAGTCGCGCTTGCGCACCTTCTCCAGGATGTTGCGCATCTTGTGCACCCAGCAGCGCTGGTGGGTCGCGCGCGGGTACACGGTTTGGATGGCCGCCGCCAACCCGGGACATCCGTCGGTGACGACCAGCAGCAGCTTGTCGCCCCTCAGGCCGCGCCGGTAGAGATCGTTGAGCAGCGCCTCCCAGTGGGCCTGGCCCTCACCTTTGGTGCGCAGAAAGCCGAGCAGTTGCCGAGTGCCGTCCTGGCGCACACCGTAGGCCACCAGCATCTGCACGCACTGCCGTCCTGCGGGCCGGCGCACCTTGAGATTTACCCCGTCCAGGAATAGATAGGCCCACTCGTCGTTCAGCTTGGCCTGATGAAACTGCCGGACGGCATGGTCCAGATCGCGAGCCAGGTTGGAGACCGTCTGCGCGCTGACCGTCTCGCCCGTCAGCGTGGCCACCACACGGCCCACCTGACGCGTGGAAATGCCGCGCAGAAAGGCCTCGCGAATCAGCAGCGCCACCTCCGGCGCCCGGCGCTGGAACTTGTCCAATCCGGCGGGAAGGAAACCCTTGTCCCGGGTGCGCGCTATGCGCAGCCGCAGGGTGCCGAAGCGGGTCACAAAGTCCCGCTCGTAATAGCCGTTGCGATAGCCCGCCGCCACCCTGGGGCCGCGTTCGTACGACTCGTAGCCCATGTACAGATTGCGCATCCGCTCCGACTCCGCCTCCAGAAAATGCTTCCAGGCCAGCCGCGTCTTGGCTTCCAGGTCGCCCCAGAAGCTCTCCTTCAAATCACTGAGAAAGTGTTGGAAATGCTCGTCAATCGAGATAATCTTCGCCATGGGGTGTAAGTCTCCTTTTCGGAATCGGCTTTAGCTCGTCAGGCCAAAGCCAACTTACACCCTCCTGCCTTTTACACAATCGAATTTACGTCACCCCGCGCACCCGCCCTATCCAAATACGATTTCATACTCTGTTCTGTGCGGATTGTGGGGTGCAGGTCACCTTAAGGAGTCTGGGGACCTTTTGCGGACCTTCAATGCTGTAGCAATTCTTGGTGTTATTGCCTGAAGAGCAGCGCCGTCATGCCGCCATCCACGACGATCTCTGTTCCAGTGATGAAGCCAGCCTGCGAACTGCCGAGAAATGCAACCATCTCTGCGATGTCGCGAGGCGTTCCAAATCGTCCGATGGGATGAAACTTCAGAAACTCACACCGGGCACGCGCGGGGTCAGGGCATGAATCAAAGTATGCCTGCAGCAGCGGCGTGTCGATCGTGCCAGGACTAAGAGCATTCACACGCACGCCTTTCGGGGCGAACTCAATGGCCATGGCGCGAGTTAACGCGACGATGCCTCCTTTCGAAGCGGCGTAGGAAGCGAACCCCTCGATTGTGGCCTGAGCGTGGACGGAACAAATGTTTACGATGGCGCCACGGTGTTGAGCCAGAAAGGGAACTGCGGCCTTCGAACACACGAAGGCTCCCCTTAGATTCACGTTGAGAACGGTGTCCCATTCTTCAACCTCGAGATCCTCAACCTGTTTTATGATTTGCCGGGCGGCACAGTTAACCAGCAGGTCGAGACGCCCACCATGGCGAAGTGCCTCATGGACCACGAACTCGGCGCCGTCCTTCGTGCTGATATCGCAGACAGCCGTTTCGCTGCGATAACCCTTCTCAGTCAACATCTTCTTCGACGTCTCCGCAACGTCAGCGCGGATGTCGTTCAACAGGACGAAAGCTCCCTCTTCGGCGAGGAATCCGGCGATCCCTCGCCCTATTCCTGAACCAGCACCGGTTACGATGGCGACTTTGTCGGTGTATCTCATGGGGGTTTCCTTTCTTGTTATGACCCGCTCCCCAACGGAATGATGAGGACAGCCAATAGAATCAATGCCAACCCGCTCCAGAGAAGGGTCTTCGCATTACCGGGTGCGTCGCGCCACTCTCCTTTGCCGAGTCCGCAAAGGACTCCGACGCCGATGGAGAGTGCGACCAGAATGGGCCAGCCGATGGTTCCTCCGGCGACGCCGAGGTGCGCTGTGCCGATTCCGTAGAGATAGAAACTGCCGATCCACATGGCGCCCATCGCCAAAGCCCAGCACCAATTGCCGGCCCGTTCCCGGGCGAACAGTGTACGCGCATTTTGATTGCGAATTATCAGCCAGGAGCAGTAGACAAGATTGACCACGGCGCCAAAGCTGAAGAAGATGAACCATACGGCGTTGCTCGCGAACGCGGCAGAAGCACCGAGATTCCGCGCTGCGTGAAGCGTATTGGTTCCGAACGTGAGCCCAATGTTGGGCAAGCAGGACAGGAACCCGGAGGCAACGGCGATGAGCAGGCCGGGAACAAACCGTGAATGCAAGACGCTGCGTGTGCGATGAGCGGCCGATTCACGTCGCGCGCCGGCAACCGAACATGCGGAGATTCCAGCAATCGCGACCACGGTTCCTGTTGCAATCAAGAGCCTGCGACCCTCAAACATAGAGCTACCGTATAACCACAGCAGGGGCACAAAGGTGCCGACGCTCGCGTTGAGCCCCATAATGACCGGATAGCCGAGGGTGAGCCCAAGCATGTCCATGCCGAGGCCGAACAATACCGCTCCACAGCCCCAGGCGAGTCCGAAGCCGGCCAGGATGGCAAGTTCGCGCAAGGGCACGGCCGCGTACAGCGCCGCCGGACGGGGCAGCGAGATAAAGGTGAGAATCCAGTTAAAGACGATCATCCCCGCGAGCGAAAAGACCAGCCAGACGTGCTCCCACTTCCAATCTCGCGTGCGCGCCATGGGCAGCAGGAAGATACCCTGCAGAATCGCCGCAACGATCACCAGGCCGATACCGGTAATCATGATCTCAAGGCTCCGTTTATCTGCGCCGCGGATGCAAACAAACCTCGCTTCCCAAATGGCGCGTGCAAGCGCATGCCGAAAGGCCGTCTGGGCGTCACAGCACACCCGTCTCGCAGAACACGGTTTCCGCAGAGGCCCCGTTGAGCAAAAGCTGTTTGGCTGTCCTCTCTTTCTTTACCTGCTCGAGGGCGTGGGCGACGACCGTGGTTTCGACTTCCTGTGGCAGAATGACAACGCCGTCGACGTCGCCAAAAACGATGTCGCCGGGGTTCACTTTAACGCCGTGAATCTCGAGGGGAACGCGGAAATCCACAACGCGCCCGCGGCCTCTCTGGTCCTGCGCATAACTCCCGTAGCAGAAGACTGGAAAGTTCATCTCCAGAATTCCATTGGTGTCGCGCGTATAACCAGCCAGCACCGCGCCGGCTGCGCCGCGCACACGCGCGGCGGTGCTCATCAATTCTCCCCAAAGCGCATAAGACGCAGAAGAACCGGACGCAATGTAAACCTCGTCCGGCTTCATCGAGTCGAGGGCCTTCAGCATCAAGCCAAAGGGCGGATCGACGGGCTCGGTGACATCGGCTTCATAGACCGTCATGGCGCGTCCGCACACCACCATGCCGGGACGCAGAGGCCGGCACTCCGGCATGAGGAATTGATGATGGTAGCCGAGCAGATCGAGAACGTCCCCGATGATTGCGCTAAAGAGATCAGCGCGCATCTCATGGAATAATTCAGGGTCAGTTTTGGTGTTCATCTGTTCTCCATCAGTCATGGATAAAAACAGTCATGGATAAAACGCGAAATTCTGCGCAATGGCCGGACTATCTGCCCTGGGGCACGACACGCAACATGACAATGCCAT
Source organism: uncultured Acidobacteriaceae bacterium (assembly GCA_963808695.1). GTDB lineage: Bacteria > Acidobacteriota > Terriglobia > Terriglobales > Acidobacteriaceae > Telmatobacter. Next base: position 441,104 of record CAWEHF010000011.1, on the reverse strand, counting down.
GGGCAGGCACGCTCGCTGTGTACTCACTGAAAAGAATGCCGAGATCCCGATGCGCCCAAAGATCGCGCACCGCCGCCGGGCCGTAGATGCCGAGATCCGCCCACTGGATATGCATCTTCGCCGGTTCGGCATTTCGATTAAATAGCAGAACGGCCTGTGGCAACTGCTCGCCCGCCAATCGCCGCGCCCATACCTGCAGCCCGGGATCCTCTTCTGTTATGAGGGTTGCCGGCTGGCCGAGCGGGTCCTGATCCACGGCAATCAATTCGCGATTCGTCAGCGTCTGCAGCGCGTTCTGCGACATCGTGACGAGATTGTTTCCTGCCCAGAGTGGGGCCGCGGAGATAGCCCAGAGACTGAATAACGATTGCTCCTCGACCTGGGAAATTCCAGGCACGCCAACTTCAAGCATGTCCGGATCGCTCCAGTGGTTGGGTCCGCCGCTGGCCGCATGAAACGCATTCTGATCGAAGTTGCGCACGATGCGGTTCCAGTCGGCATATCCAGGATCGCCCACATCGCCCGTACTTCTCCAGGCATTGGCCAGACCCGGCGCCCACGTCCATGCGATTTCGCTGCCCCAGTTGCAGATGTAAAAGAACATCGGCCTGCCGGTGTGGGCGATGGCGTCGCGCATGCGCGTGTAGAGTTGTGCCGCCGTATAGCCTGCGGGCTTATTGCAGAAATCCTCCTCAATGAGGTCAATACCCCAGGACGCGAATGTCTGCGCGTCCTGCTCCTCATGTTGGTAGCTGCCTTCATAGCCGGCGCAGGTTTTCTCGCCAAGGTCCGTGTAGATGCCCGCTTTCAACCCCCTGGCATGAAGGTAAGCAACAAGGGTTGGTAAACCACTCGGGAACTTGTGCGTGTCAGGCAATAGAGTCCCGTTTGGAGCGCGATGGCCGGCGGGAACGATGCACTCCTGAATGATCAGATACTTATAGCCGTCATCTCTCATCCCGCTTGAGACAAGATGATCCGCAATGGCTCGAATGGTTCCTTCGTCGTAATTGCAGCCCAGGCTGTTCCAGTTGGCCCAGCCCATCGGCGGGGTCGGCGCCAATTCCGAGTCGTTTGTGCTTGCCCTGGCACTGCCGGCCATCAGCAGCAGAAACGACAGTGCGAAGAGGAACGCTGGCATCCGACATGCCTCTTGGGTCCGAACGCAATTCATGATTCTTCCTGCCATTGAGCCACTCCTCGCCCTACACATAGAATCCAGCGCGTCGTTGCGTGACACCTGGGTGTTTCTCCAATTCTCCTTCGACCAGGTCAAAGCCCAGACCTGGCTCATCGCTCAATGCAAAGACTCCGTTATGCACGGGCAGCGGCTTATCAAGGACCTCATCGCGCCACGGCACATCGGTGACCATATACTCCTGCAAGAAGAAATTTGGGACCGAAGCCATGACGTGTGCTGCGGCGATGGTCGAGATGGGCCCATTGGGATTATGGGGAGCGATGGGCACGTTGAACGCCTCGCACATGGTGGCGATCTTTTTCATCTCCCCGATTCCTCCGCAGCGGGTGATATCGGGCATGAGTATGTCTGCGGCGTGTTTTTCGAGGATGGGGCGGGCCATGAAGCGCGAATGCAATCGTTCACCCACGCACACGGGCAACGAAATCTTGCGGCGGATAGCCGCGATTTCGTCGGGGAACTCGGGGCCGGCCGGCTCTTCGTACCACATGCAGTTGATTCCCGCCTGGGCAATGCGCCGCGCCATTTCCACAACTGTTGGGCCATTCATCATGGCGTGAGTCTCGACCGCAATAGGAAAATCCCGGCCAACTGCGTTCTGTACGGCAACCAGGCGTTCAATCGCCATTTCCTTCTGTGGTTCAGTAAGCCCCAGATTGTCAGACAGGTCTTCGCCGTACCAGTAATTGGTGTGCGCAAACGGGTCCATTTTGCAGGCGCTGAAGCCCTTAGCCTTCATCTTCACAGCCTGCTCCGCATAATCCTCGGGAGTGCCCGTTCCACCGAGGAACCAATAGTTGGCGTAAAGCTTGATCTGTTTGCGGTAGGCTCCGCCGAGCAGTTCGTAAACCGGCAGCCCGGCGCGCTTACCCGCAATATCCCACAGCGCAATGTCGATGGCGCTGATTGCGGAGAGAACCGGGCCGGCTTGCCCCAGCCAGTTGAAGTCGCGATAGAGCTTGGTCCAAAGATAGTCGATGCGCGTCGGATCTTCTCCGACGATGGTTTCTCCGGCATGCCTGCAGGCTTCGAGGACCAAGGGGCTCCCCGGCCAGTTGGTGCCTTCGCCGATACCGGTAATTCCGGCGTCTGTGTAGACCTTCAGGAGGACCCAGTTATACTTGACCCCTTCGACCAGCCAGCTTTTGACTTGCGTAATCCGCATTGAGCCCCGTTTCTCTCACGCAAGCGTTCCAGACGTGATCCAGGATCGCAGGTAAGACCAATGTGAGATCACTTGGCATTGTGGCGGCTGGGAGGCCTCCTGTCAAGCCGGTAGCACCCTCGCCGGCGAATGCTTTGTCGCCCAACTACTGGAATCCGGATTCTGCAAGAAGCTTTGGTAGTCCCCATTATTTCAATCACGCATTACAATGGGCTCAACAAAAGCTCTCCTGGGAAAGCTATTTTAGAAGGCGGCGGGTCATGCAAAAGAAGTTAGCCATCAGGTCGGACCAGTTGGTTGTCAGCCAAAAACGCCGGGGTTCCAGCCCGGCAGACACTCTCTCCCTGTTGAAGTCATTTATCGAAAACGGCAACTATGCTCCCGGAATGGTCCTGCCCACGGAGCGCGCGCTGGCTGAAAAGCTGGCAGTGGGGAGACCTGCGATTCGCGAGAGCATCAAGGCCCTGACCATATTGGATGTTCTGGAGAGCCGCCGCGGCGACGGCACCTATCTGAAATCTCTCGATGGCTTGCGCAGCGGATGGCCCGCCAAGGTGGAATTGGGCGCAAGGGCCTTCAGCATGCTGGATCTGCTGGAGGTGCGGAAGATGTTCGAGCCCAAGGCGGCCAAGCTGGCGGCAACGCGCGCGACCGAAGTGCATCTGAAGCGAATCGAAGCACAGCGCGTCAAAGTGAAGGAATCCAGGGATTGGGATACGGTGGCCGAGCACGATCTCCTTTTGCACACAGCCATCATCGAAGCGGCGGGAAATCCCATTCTCAGCGAACTGAACAGCGCGCTGACGCGCCTTCTGCACCGCAGCCGTCAGATCACTGGTGCGCGCGCGCCCGATCGCAACCGGATGCTCGAAGCGCACAACGCCATTGTGGACGCGATCCTGAAGGGCGATGGCGAGGAGGCAGAAAAGGCCATGCTGGACCATCTCCACCGTGTCGGACTGGACCTGATTTCGGATCGCAAGCGATGAGCGGGCACAGGCCGCTTTATCTTGACACGAAGGCAGAGCAGGCCTTACGCTCTGGTCGGACTAGTGAGAGTGGTAGTACCTGAGTTTTGCGTGTCTTGCTTTGTGGGCGCGCATCGAGGGGAGTTTCCGGTGAACAGGCGGACATTTGTTGAAGCCCTTGGCGCGGTATGCCTGGCGGCAAACACGCGTCTTTTGCGCGGTGCAGGCATTCTGAACGGTGAAGTTCCTGGCGATGCCGCAGTTCCGGATCTGGTTCCGGTACCTTCCGCGGTGGCCGGCGTCAAGCTGCCGGTAATGAGCCTGGCTGGTGAGTGGCGGGTGAACATGGATCCGCCCGCGGAGTTCTGGAAGAGCGCACTCGATACGTCATCATGGACGAAGATGACCATTCCCAATGAATTCGCCACACAGGGACTTTCGGTCATACCCAATCGCGAATATCCGTGCAGGAGAACGATCCGGATTCCCGCAGACTTTGCGAACCAGCGAATCTTTCTCCGCTTCAACGGCGTCTACAGCTATGCCCGGGTATGGGTAAACGGAAGTTATGTTCGCGATCACTTCGGCGGCTTCACAGCATGGGATTGTGAAATCACCGACCATGTGAAGCCGGGCGAAGACGCAGACCTCGTGGTCGGAGTGACGGATCGCAGCGACGATATATCGCAGGCCAGCTATTACGCCAAGCATTTGATCGCGGGAATTTTGCGCGAGGTGCGCTTATTCGCGGTTCCTCGCGACTATATTCGTTCTCTTGCGGTCACGGTGGCGCTGGACGACAGGTACCAGGACGGGCGTATCCATCTTGCCGCTGAGTTATCGTCCGGCAACGTCGCTTCCGGCCGGCTGGAATTGAAGGTGACCGACGATTCCGGACATACTGTGACCTTGCAGCCCCCCACGATTCCAATCGCTCCGCATAGCGTATCGGCAGCTGGCGACTTTGCGGTTTCCTCTCCGAAGCGATGGGACGCCGAACACCCCAACACCTACATGCTTGAGGTATCGCTCGTGATCGGCAAAACGATTACGCAGTCGATCCGGCGGCGGATCGGATTTCGCTCCGTCCAGCGTGCCGGCAACCAACTCCTGGTGAACCGAAGGCCGGTGAAGCTGCGCGGAGTCTGCCGTCACAGTATCCATCCCATCTACGGCAGGGCGGTTCCGCCGGAATTCGATGAGATCGATGCGAAGCTTCTCCGCGCGGGTAACATCAACTTTGTCCGCACTTCCCACTATCCGCCCTCGGAGCAGTTTCTGGATGCCTGCGACCGGCATGGGATCTACGTGGAGGAAGAGGCGGCGGTGTGCTGGTCGAATGTGGGAAATGGCCCTTCTTCCGATCCGGAGTTCACAGCACGCTTCCTGAGCCAGTTCGCGGAAATGATTGCTCGCGACCGCGATCATGCTTCGGTATTGTTCTGGTCGCTGGGCAACGAGTGCCAATGGGGAACCAACTTTGCGCTCGAGCATCAGTTCGTCAACCAACACGACCCAGGCCGGCCGACAATCTTCAGCTTTCCCGATACGGCTCCGCTGCCGCTGCCCGTCGACATCTACAGCAAGCATTATGCGAGCGTGAACTCGGACCTGGACAGCAGCACGATCCCCGCGCTGAACGATGAGTTTGCGCATGTCTCGTGCTACAACCTGCCCACGCTGCGGCGCGACCCGGGTGTTCGCGCGTTCTGGGGGCAAAGCATCAAGCAGTTCGGCGACGATTTTGTTTCGTCGGACGGCTGTCTGGGCGGATCGATCTGGGCCGGCATCGACGAGATATTTCTGCTGCCCGATGGGCCAGCCGGATATGGCCCCTGGGGAGTGATCGATGGGTGGAGGCGGGAGAAACCGGAATACTGGCTGACCAAGAAGGCCTACTCTCCGATTCGCATCGACGATCGGCCCATCCCGACCCCTGAAGATGGAAGCCCGGTTGCCATTCCTATTCGCAATGCCTTCGATCACACCGACCTGAATGAAATTGAAATCCGATGGTCATGCGGGACGTCGATGAACCAGGTGGTGCATATCAACATGCCGCCGCATGAATCGGGGTACCTGGAAATCCCATCACGGCACTGGAAGCCCGGAGACACGGTTCAACTGGATTTCCTTGCGGGTGGCGTGCTGATCGATCAATTCAAGCTTCCCATCGGGATGTCGAAACCGTCGGTTCCCATGCCGAAGCCAGCCCCGGTGAAACTCAAGAAGAGCGGTGATCGCTTCGTGATTTCGGGGCCGCGCTTCTCTATCGCATTCAGCCCGGCGACGGGACTGATTGCCGACGCACGATTCGACAACCAACAGGTGATTGCCGGCGGCCCGTATGTTGATCTGGGCGAGGGCCCCCTCACGGGGAACTGGCTGCTGAGAAAATTCGAAGCCGCTGTGGACGGGGACGCGGTGAGGATCCATACCTCGGGAGAGTGCAAGCAGGGAGAGGGGATCGACAGCATTCCTGTGGAGTTTGAAATCTCGATTGATGGAGCCGGCCTGATCACAACGCTGTATCGGCTCCAGGGCGGCAGGCAGGGAAATCCGCAGCTGGGCATTGCGTTCGTGCTGCCGCCCGCGATTGAGAAACTGACGTGGAAACGCTCTTCACTCTGGTCGGTGTATCCCGAGGACCACATCGGCCGCCCGCAGGGGGTCGCCCTGAAACAGCCGAGCCACGCCGTGCTCAGCTACAGGGCAAAGCCGGAATGGCCGTGGTCGGAGGACGTGGGCGACTTCTTTCTCTGGGGCAAGGAAGGCCATGCTCCACAGGCATCGAACGATTTTTGTTCCCTGAAGGAGAACATCTGGTTTGCCTCCTGCATTCTGACCGGCGGATCCATCCGGGTACGCGCGGAAAGCGAAGCCGAAATAGCGACGCGAGCCGGAGTGCTGCCCAATGGACAAGTGACATTCAGCCTTTATAACTTCTGGTCCTATCCCGATCTGGAGTGGGGGAACTACACGGGCCCGAACGCGGCGCCAGCGGTCACTACCCACGAAGTAAGATTGCGTCTTACCGATTTGCCGGAGGAGGCTTAATCAGGCCTTTCCACCAGAAGTGGCGGGAGTTTTCCTGCGGGGGAAAGCATTCAAGCGCTCGATAAAAAGCTGCTTCTGAGGCTTCGTGCGCACACAGGCCTCAGGAACGCATGGTTCCCATACGAATCGTTCTATCAGGACATAGAGGCATTTTGACGATTTCTCGTTTGACAGCAAACCAGCAAGCTGGCAGTTGGCCTGAGCGCGTTGCCTCGGATTAAAGCATTCTTCCTGATTCCTCCAGCTTCTCCAGCGACTGCCCCTTGGTCTCTGAAACCGACAGAAACACAAAGGCAGCTCCCGCGAAGCAGATGCCGGCGTAGATCAGAAAGACGCCGGATGTACCGAGCGACTGATTCAGGAGCGGAAACGTGTAGGTAAGAGCGAAAGAAGCCACCCATAGCGTCGCCACAGAGATGGACACGGCAGAGGCGCGCACACGATTGGGAAAAATCTCCGTGATCAAGACCCATGTGACGGGGGCGAGCGACATGGCATAGCAGGCGATGGCGCAAAGCGTGAGCACCAGAACCCACAGCCCCTGCATATGTACGCGATAGGCATAGCTGGCGGCGACATGCGACGCGCCGATTGCAAGGCAACCAAAGATCATCAGGCGCCGGCGGCCAAAGCGATCGACCAAAAGCATAGCAACGACCGTAAACAGCAGGTTGATGGCTCCAGTGATCACGATGTTAAAGAGAATGTCGTTCACGCCATAGCCGGCGCTACGGTAAACCTCTTCAGCGTAGTTGAAGAGGATGTTGATGCCGCTGCCCTGTTGCAACACAGCGAGGCCGGCGCCAATCAGCAGCAGCTTGCGGCCAGGAGAAGAGAGCAATTCGCGCCATGGGATTTTTTTGTCAGCGCCGGCGAAGGTCTGCTGGATCGAATCGAGTTCCACTTTCGCGTAGCGTTCTCCCCCGATGCGGCGCAAGACGCTTTGCGCCTGCGCGGGTTTTGATCGTGCGGCGAGCCAGCGGGGGCTCTCTGGAATGAACGGCGCGGCGGCAAGCAGGACGGCCGCCGGAGCCGCGACCGCAGTGAACATCCATCGCCAGCCATATTGAGCGTTCCACGACGCAGCCAGGGCAATACCATGCAAGCCCGGCGGAACTTTGTCGGCGATGCGCCAGTTTGCGATCTGTGCGGCCAGAATTCCAATCACAATGGCAAGCTGGTTGAGGCTGACAAGCCGGCCACGCCACTCTGCCGGACTGATTTCCGCAATGTACATTGGCGACACATTGGAGGCCAGACCGATGGCGAGCCCACCCGTGATGCGCCAGAAGATGAACGTCGAAAACAGATGAGCCCACCCGGTAAGCACGGAGGAGAAGGCAAACAGCAGCGCGGCAATGACAAGAACCTTCTTGCGCCCGAACCGGTCGCTGAATGGACCGGCCAGTAACGAACCGGCAAAGCAGCCGAGAAGAGCGCAACTGTTGGCCCAACCAACCAGCGCTTCCGAATTCAGATGAAAGTACGCCTCGTAAAACGGCTTTGCTCCACCGATGACTACCCAGTCGTAACCGAAGAGCAATCCGCCCAGAGCCGCAACAAGCGCAATGGTCCACAAGTAACCCAGGCGCAGCTCTGCCGCAGCCGCGGGTTGCGCCGAGAGTGCAGGCGGCGGAGTGTGCATGGTTAGCGGGCCACTTTCGTTTCTACAGCCCTTCCAAGCTGACTGAGAAGATCGGCTGCACCCGAATGATTACGGTCGATTTCGAGCACCTCGCGCAGAAGAGACTCTGTATCCTCATTGCAGCCCAGGCCGGCAGACGCCTGAGCGCGCAAAAAAAGGAAATCGATCCGGTTGCGCCGTGAGAGATCTTCTTCAAAGAGAAGCATCGCCGGCAGAGAGGTGGCGAAGTAGTCGATCTTCGGGTCGGTCTTCTCAATCTCCACGGAATAGTTGTAAATCTTTTCAAGAAGAGACTTGGCTTCGCGCCGGCTCCCGAGGCGTTGCAGAGCGAGAGCGCTCCAGAAGGTCATCTGGGAGACTTCGCGTACAGCCATTTGATGGAAATCGCCTTTTTGCTGCGCCGCGCGCATCCACCAGGCCGTCGCCATGCCGTGCTCGCCTTTACGGTGCAGGGCTTCTCCGATCCAGTAGCAGATATCACTGTGGTTGGCGAGCAGGTGCCACGCTTCACCCAGATTCTCAGGCGGCTCAAGCGCGGCCAGAAACTCCTCCTGGGCCGCATCCAGGTCTCCATCTGCGAGAGCGCGGCGCCCTAGCAGAAGGCGCGCCCTGGTGTACTGCGCAAGTACCATGCCCTCTCCGCCTTCCCATGGTTGAAACTTACGGCCCAGCAGCAAGCGAAGCGCATCGTCAGGCTGGCCCAACTGGTTATATAGTGACGCGAGTTCCACCGACAGATCATCGCGCTGGCTGATAAGGCCGGAATGTTGAAGAAGCTCCTGAAGCCTGTCTTGCGCGCTCCGCTCCGTGCGCTTCCACAGCTGGTCGCGCTCATACAGGACTCTGGCATCCTGCGGATTCGCGCGGAGCGCCTGGTCGAAGCTCTTCAGGGCCCGTACGGAATCGTGACAGATATTGAAATACGCGATCCCCAAATTGCGGTGAACGACAGCAAAGAGAGGCGTCCTGTTGGCGGCAACTTCCCATAGGCGGATTGCTTCGTCATAACGCCGCTTGTCATAGAGAAGATTGCCCAGCAGATAATGCGCGGCCCATCCATCCTTGCGCGTCTCAATTGCCCATTCCAGAACCAGAATCTCTTCGAGCCTGCTGGGAAAGCAGTAGTCGAGCCGGGCCGATTCGGCTTGCCCCAGGGTTTGTAGGTATTTCGGCTGCTTAAGCATCGCCTGGATGTAAGCAGTGGTAATCAGGACCAACGGGGCGGATCCGTCATTGGCCTCAAGGTCGATCGCGCCAAGAATCTGAAGAGCGTCCTCCCGCTGTCCTGTCCGCAACATGTCGAAGGCGAGATCGAGGCCAGCCTGACCGTTCGCGGGCGCAATTCCCCGGCGCCAGCGGGAAACCGCATCCAGCGGATCGATCGCCTGCGTCTCCCCGTAAACGGCCTTCGCGGCTTCTAAATCTCCGAGGTTCTCAAGAGCCAGGCCAAGCAGGTCACGGGCATTCAGGTTATCCGCATCCGCCCGAAGGCTGCGCAGCACGTGCTCATGTGCTGCGCGCCAGTCGGCCTTCGCCGCATCACATTCTGCTAATGCAAAGTACGCCGGCGCCCGCCATGCCGCATTCCACGTGGCTTTGTAGAAGGCGTCGTACGCCTCCTTATAGAGGCCCTGATATCGACGTGTCAGCCCGAAGTTGTAATAGGGCTCGCCGTCTCTCGGGTTTGGATTCAACCCAGTCAGCCTCGTAATTGCCAACTCGAAGTGTTCCGCCGCTTGCTCGAACTCGCCGCGCCGCAAGCGCCACAAGCCAAGAGCATTGTTGATGCGGCTTTCGCCTGGATCGCGCCGCAACCCTTCCTGCCAATACAGCTCCGGCTGTCGCGTGGCATGGCGGTACTGTCCCAGATGCAGCCCGGTCAGATACAGCTCTTCGATGCTTCCCATGCTTTCCGGAGCTGCCGGCTCTTGCGCCACCTGGGGAGGGAGGGCCGGAACGCATCGCGCAGGGTCAAATTCAATCAGCGTCTTGCCGCCAAGCAGCACCTTCACAGAGAGTTCATTCTCCTGAGTGCCAGGCGGGCATTCGGCTTTCACAATCAGGGGATGTGCGACCACGGCAGCTGCAGTCCAACGAGCGATGTCGGCGCCCGCTCTTTGCAGAACAACCATGATCTCGCCCACCGCCCGGGTCACATGCACTCCAATTTCAACAATTCCTTCTCCGCTCCTGAGACTCAGTGCGGCGTCCACATTGGCCGCCACGGGCACGCCAATTCCATGGATGGGGTACCAGTTCTGTGTGAAGGTCCTGGTTTCCCAAGGCGCGAGGTAGGAGAAGTCGGGTTGGTTATCCGTGTAAACGCCGGCCATCAGTTCGATATAGGGCCCATCCCGGTCGGTGAGGCTCCGGTCCCACGCATACCCAAATTCGTGATTCCCCCATGTCCACTGCTTTTTTCCGGGAGCGATGTGGTGGTTGGCCACGTGGACAACGCCCGCCTGAACCTTATGGTCGTAGCCTCCGAAGAAGTCCTGCTCCGTTCCCGTCACCATGTAGCTCGTGGGAACGGGAATATTGGCGTACCAACTGAGGTCGTTCGGTGGACAACTACCATCCGGCTCGAATCTGCGCGGCTTCTCCTCTTCGGGAACCCCCATTTGTGCCCGCTCACCATAGTCAATGCCGTAATAGCGGCCATCGCTCAAGGGAAAGCTCGTTACCGCTCGCTTGGCGTGGTCGGCGACAAAGTGGACATCTTTGGGAAAGAAGGACTGGTACTTCTCGTGAACAGGCGTCGCTACGTTGGCCCACCAGAGAAAAGTCTGGATAAATGGGGTGCGATTGAAGAGGCGAACCTTGAGTTCCAGAACGGACTGGCCGGGATGAAGGCAGATACCGTGCATACCCTTCATGCGAAGCATCGGGTCGTGATCGCTGCACCAAACAGTCACCGAGCCGTCGGAAGCCTGTTCAATCGCGGTCTCCACCGGCATGAATGTCGCCGGACGATGATGTTGAGGCCAGTTGAACTCGACACCCCCCGAAATCCATGGGCCGGCCAACCCCACCAGTGCGGGCTTGATCACGTTCTGCCGATAGAAGAAGTCGTAGCCTGTGGTTTTGTCGTATCCGATGTGGATGCGGCCCCCGATTTCCGGCAGGACCATCAGCCGCAGGTACTCGTTCTCGATGTGGATAGCCTTCCACATCTTTTTCTCGGGATGGATAGCAACGCGATCGAGGAAGGGCAGAGGATAAACCCGGCCGCTGCTTCCTTGATAGATGCGCTTCTCAAGGAACATCGGGTTCACTTCAGGCTTTTCCGGCAGATAAGTCAGGATCTCGACATCCTGCTGCCAGGCTTTCACTGTCCCCGGGAGATTCCGCGGAGGCTCGGGAAGCAGAAGCGAGAAATGCGCGGCGAGTTCGGCGTGTGCCTCATTCTTTTTCGGCATGGAAACTTCCGAGACAGGTACGGTAACGTACACGATAACGTTATGCTTGGCAAAATGTCAGTGTCAAACCAGGAGTGAAATCTTTTCTTTCGCTAGTCGAGTGTGGTCGGCTCCCGCTCTCGTATCTCCGGGGCAAGCGCATCCAGAAATATTGCCAAATTGCTTCTCAATACAATGTGCGGCGCCAGCCGCACCGTACGACTGGGAGACACTCCGCTGATCAGGTAACGGCTCAGAATCTCAAACGCCATTCGTCCCTGCGTGAAAGGCCTCTGGTGCAGCGTCGCAAAAACCCGGCCTGTCTCGATCAGGTGGGCCATCTCCGGGAACAGATCTGTGGCAATGACCTGCACTTTACCAAGAAGGCCGCTCTCTTCGAGCGCTTGAACAACAGGCAAGCTATTGGCCGTGTTGATGTAGATTCCGCCCAGGCCGGGGCAGTTCTTCAAGAGTTTCAGTGTTGCACGGTGCGCGTCTTCAGGCGATTCGTGCGATTCGATCGAGGGCAGCATGTTCAGGTGTGGCGCGAGCGTTGCGAGGGAGGCCGCGAAACCGCGCACCTTCTCCGCATGATCCTGAATTTTAAGGTCTCCAGTAATGACCACCACTGCTTTGCCCGAGGGAATAATCTGCCCAAGCATCTCGGCGGCAATGCCGCCGCTGATGGCGCCTTCTACAGCGATCGAGGACAACCGATGCATCCGTCCCGCATCGGTGGCCACAAAGACCAGCGGTTTATTCTCCTGTTCGGCGGTGCGGCAGATGGAACTAAGCCGTAAAGGATTTCCCGGAGCCAGAATAATTCCGTCGAACTGCCTCCAATCATGCGACTCCATTGCCTCAACATCGCCCTCCCGTAATCGAGGGTAGGAATGGAAGAAAACTTCGACGGTTGTTCCGACGCCAGCATGAGCGGCGGCCTTAATGCCTTCCCGGAGCGGATTGAAGAAGGATGCAATTTGTTCCGGCAGGAACACGCCAATGCGAAAGTGGCGATTCAGTTTAAGGTTTCTCGCAGCAATATTAGGCGTGTAATCCAGCTTGCGCGCCATCTTCACAACGCTATCCCGGGTCTTCGCACTAACCCCCGCCCGGCCGTGCAATGCGCGATCGACCGTTCCAATTGAGATTCCGAGGGCCTCCGCTATTTGCCTTATGCCTGCACGGCCACTGGATATTCCCCGATTCATCGCGCTGATAGTTTACATTACCGTGAACGATTGCGCGTGAGAACGGCTTGACATTAGCCGCCAAAGTTCAGTACTGTTGCCGTGTTTCCGTGTACGTACCCTATTCTCTTGCCTGGCCTGGAGACAGAGTGAGATGAGCCGCGTAACTTCAGCCGAGGATATCCGGCGCCTTTCGGCGGAAGGTCTGGATGCCATGGAGCTAACCGGCCATCCTGAGAACAAAACGAGGATCGGTGACTGCCGGGCCGAACGCTCTCAAGTCAACGGCTCTGAATGATCAGCCAAGCGAAGATTGTGAGACTGAAGATGAACAACAATTCGAGGCTCTGGGAAATATGCTCTTCCGGATGGAGCGGACGCCGTCGCACTTTGGTCATGTTGTTATTGATGGTAGGCGAGCTGAGTCTGACTACGTCCCAGGGGTGTGACAACAGTAATGGATCGTCCTCTCCTCAATCGGAAGCGCCGGTTAATACGGTAATCCCAACGATCAGTGGCATTTCGCAAGTAGGAAACGCTCTTACGGCGTCGACCGGAACATGGACGAACAGTCCAACGTCCTACAGTTACCAATGGAACGCGGGCGGGACAGTCATCTCGGGAGCGACATCGTCGACTTACACACTGATATCGAGCGAGGTCGGGGACACAATCACGGTGACGGTAACGGCGACTAATTCCCTCGGATCGACGCCGGCGACAAGCAATTCCGTTGGTCCGGTCACGTCCGGGGCTCCAGCGAACACAGCGCTTCCAACCATTTCCGGCACGGCGCAGGTAGGGGACACTCTAACAGCGTCGACCGGAACATGGACGAACAGTCCAACCTCGTACAGTTACCAATGGAACGCGGGCGGGACAGCCATCTCGGGAGCGACATCATCGACTTACACGCTGATATCGAGCGAGGTTGGAAACACAATTACGGTGACAGTAACGGCGACTAATTCCCTCGGATCGGCATCGGCGACAAGCAGTTCCTTCGGTCCGGTCACGCCCGCAGGAGTCGGATCGGTGGGCACGCCATTTACCGCGTTGCACACTTATTACATATCGCCAACCGGGAGCGACAGTAACGGCGGGACATCGTCCTCATCGCCGTGGCTCACGCCTAACCATCCCGTCGATTGCGGCGATGTGATTATCGCGGCGCCGGGAAGTTACTCGCCGGTGTTGCAATTCGGTTCCGTATCGAATTGCCCGTCGTCAAGCGGCGGCATCGACGGCCAGGGCGGCATCTATTTCGCAACGCTTTTGTGCGGGGGCAATGTTGGAACGTGCGCCGTCACTCAATCGTCATGCAACGTAGAGTATGTGGCTGCCGGGATTGAAATCAATAACGATAACTGGGCGGTTGAAGGGTGGGGGGGCTCGATGCTCTACACAACCTCCTGTGCCGGGATGCCTTTCGAGGTAAACAACGGAGGACCGTCAAACGGCGGGGTATCCGGCACTCTGCACCACGTCGCGTATATCAATAACATTGCCTACAACAACGCGAACGGATTCGGCGCCGACGACCATGGCAACGGCACCTACGGCGTGGATTATTGGGCAATCGTCGGAAATATCGCGCAGAATTCCGCTGGCCGAGCTGACTGTCATCCTGAGGGCTGCTACTATGATTCGGCCATCGACATGATTGGAGTGGCAAATTACGACACCGCACCAGGCACGCACATCTTCACTGATGGCAATTTCATGATCAACAATCAGCAAACGCTGGGCGGTGCATCCGATGGCGAAGCCATGATGGCGGATACCTGGGACGCGCTGGACTACACTCAGCAGGCCGTTATCCGGAATAACCTTGCAGTTCTGAGCGAGCGGTTTGGATTCCATATGTTCTATCAGGGCATGAGCAATAACACTCCAACGCTGAAAATTTACAACAACACCTTCTTCGCAAACGACGCTGAGAATTACACAACGGGGCAGGGCGCCAGCCTGGGCGAAATCAACATGCAATCGACAACAGGGTCAATGCCATGGAATATCGACATCTATAACAACATAGCCAAAACCAATTGGGCCGAGAATCCGGGTGACGCGTATGACTACGCCTTGGAGACGGGCGGCGATTTCACAGCAACGACAATAGGGAATACCGGCGCTAATCCGGCGAGTTCTCAAAATATATTCAAAGGCATGATGACTACATGCCAGGGAACGTCATGTGATCCTGGCGACGATGTAGTAGCACAAGGCGGTGGAAGCTACGGAGTGAACACTTACGAAGATCCGGCGTTTAACAACACATCCGACATGCTGTCGAATCAGATCGGGGTGCCAAATTGCAACGGATTCGTGAACACGGTGCAGTGCATGGGGTATAACGCGAACACGCAGACGCTCACAAATCCGTCTGTGCTTTACGATATGACGCCTACGGCAAGCGGCACGTCGGGCAAGGGCATGCAACTGCCGAGCACAACCTGCGTGTCATCGGACGCGGATTTCCCGGCATGGCTAAAAGGCATCGTTTATCTGCAATGGAACAGCAGCACTCAGACGATCACCGAAAATGCAGACCTCGTAGCGAAACCGTGCGGGATGTGAACTAGCTTCAAATGAGCTCGGTGAATGCTTCGTCTGGCAATGCTCGCGGAGAACAGGCTTCTGGAGCGGCAGGTCATTAATCGTAAGCCGAACGTGAATTTAGTGTCGCGTTTCCGAAATGACTATGCGGCAATGCCTGTTTTGCGCGTTGGATTTTGCGCAGGATGTCTTCTCCTTGGGCATTCCATGCGTAGCGCATGGGGTTGGCGTTGCGTTCAGCCGGATAGGCCAGGTTTTGATCGCATAGCACCTTCACGTGCCGGAAGTTGCCCTCGCGTACCTTGTCCTCGGTCAGGTCGCGGAAGAACCGTTCCACAGCTCGCTTCTTCTCATGAAATTTGTGTTTCGGTCTTCCAGACTATACAGGAGCAACTGTGAGAACTACCTGATTGCCCCGGATTCGTGGATCACTACGACGTTCTTGATGGAATTCGCGGGAGATTTGAGGGCGTCAGCGAATTGCTCCATCGGGAAGCGATGAGTGATGAGGCCGCGAACGGGTCCGGGCCACCTGGCATAAAAAGCAGACAAATCACTGACGGCCAAGGTGAATGCCTCAGCGCCGGCGTTCACCACCCCTACCACAGCCTGGTTCCGCAAGACGAAGTTCGTGATGGCGCGTTGTGAGTCAATTCCCTCCAGAGTATGATCTCGGGGCACACCCGTGAACACATAAATCCCATTCGGAGCGAGCCGATACAAAGCTTCCACAGACACCTGCGCAGCGCCTGCAGCTTCGTACACGAGATCAATAGATCCAGTCATTGTCGCAGCAGCTTTCACCGAAATTTCGTCGGCCGAAATAAAAGTGGCCCCGATTGCCTCTGCGATACGAGCGGGTGGAGCATTTGGCGAACCCAGGGAATATACAAATGTTCGATAACCCGCAGAAACCAGCGTCATCGCCCCCAGCAGTCCTACCGGGCCAGCTCCAATCACAAGCGCAGTGGAATTGCGAGCCTTCCAGGGCAATCTGGACTGTGTACTTCGGACCGCTAGCATCGCCTTTTCAGCGATGGTAAGGGGTTCAACCAGGACACCAACTTCGCGGAGATGCTGCGGGACAAGGTGGAGATACCGGCGCTCCTCTACAACATACTCGGCCATGAAGCCGTGCAAGCCTATGATCCCGTGTTCACGATAATCTCCGGTAAGGCAAAAGTCTTGATGGCCGCTCAAACAAGCGTCGCATTCAGCATGACTGCATGGAAGGCGAACTCTACCGGCAACGAGATCGCCGATGTTTAGATCTGTAACAGCCGGTCCCGTTTCAACAACCTGCGCAAGCGCTTCGTGACCGAGAACGAAATAGTCCTGTCCTTCGGGGGGAGTGCCATAGACGAAGCGACAGAGTTCACGATCGGTGCCACAGATGCCGACCTCGAGGATACGCAGTTTAACCTGTGAATCTGCTCTGATCTGCGGTTCATCGATGTCGATGAGGCGCACGCAACGATGCTGTGGGAAAACTGCTACCGCCTTCAAGAGTTTACCCCTCCCACAACATCTGCCGCAGATGCTGTCGTCTTCAAAGTGACATGCCCCCCCAATTTTGGAGGGTCTTCCCTGTCTGAAATCATAATGCAAGTTGTCTTCTCATTCACTTTCCCGAATTGTTCCTATATCCGCACTTGGCAGGCTTAACCTATTAGGCATGTACCCCGTTCCGCATGGATTCGCGGGTGCAGCTACGAATTGGTGACTGGAGACATCCCCCTCGGTGCCGCAACGAATTGGCCGCAGTTTGCAGGGCAGTTCATTCGCTCGGCTGCGCATGCATGCCACGTGCCGACAAGAGAGATGGGCATTCACTGCGAGCGCGCTACATTATCGGCTGAGACTATCGAGCGAACCGTCAGGCGGAACTCATGCTCAGGTTTTATGATGTTCAGCCGGATTGCGATAGCGGCTGAAAGAACAATCCGGTTTTCGCCGAGTACACTACATGCTCTCTAATAACCGGCATGTTACGATGTCAACATGAATACGGCATGCATGCCGCAAAGGCGTTCTCTCGGACTTCGCAACGCTTGATCATTCGACAGCATAAAAAACGATAGAAGGGATTAATCGTGGATCGACGGAGGTTTCTCGGCATCGCAGGAATGGGAGCGATGCACAACTTCGGCCTGTCGACATTTGCCGCAGCGATCGGGGACGGCGATTCCGCACTTCCTGTCGCTCCTCAGACCAAGGAATCGAAAGCGTATGGCTCAGGTCATTTTGGGGAATGGACGACGGACCGGTTTGGGCTGCCGGCTTACAGGTACAACTGCGATCAACGTACGGACAATGAGGCCATAACCCCGGTCCATAAGGAGTGGCGCTCTCCCACTGATCATACCCACCAGGTAGGAAACGACCGTCTGGTGGCTGCCGCTTCGAATTACGGCTATGTTCAGGTCCGCCAGGATGAAGGGTCGCCGAAGTTTCTGAACGACTATTGTCCGGAACAGGGACTCTACGGCGCCCGCGTCGGCTTTCTCACCGATGGCGATGCCCTGCTTAGTACCTACTATTCCGGCAAGGCCCAGTCCTTTGAAAGAATCTGGGGAGCGGGTTACTTCAGCAAGATAGTCAAAGGTCACGCTTACGAAATTAACCAAACCATCCTGGCCCCCTTTGGTGACGATCCAGTTCTGATTTCCATGGTCACGATCACAAACCAAGGTGATAGTGCAGCGGACCTCCGATGGATCGAATATTGGGGTTCGCAGAATATTCAGTTCTCTTATCGCACCTACATGCAGGCTTCGATGCTCAAGGATGTGGCCAAGGCCGCTGCCATGCGGCGCACCTTCAGCGAACGCTTCACGCATCGATTTGAGCTTTTGCCGAACGGCGCGGGGTTAGTCGAAAGCCAAACATTTCACGGACGGACGAAGCAGGACGTGGAGCTGTGGTCGAAGGTTGAAGAAATCAGGAAGAACCAGACGCTCGGCTTCGCCGACAAACTATCTGGCTTCGCACCTGGCGCAGCAATGGAGGATTTCAACCCAACACCTACTTTTCTTGTTTCACTTGACGCTCCCATGGACGGCTATACCACAGATGCTGCCAGTTTGTTTGGAAGCGGCGGCGTGGACAATCCTTCAGGCATAGGTTCTAAGCTGAATAACGATTTGAGCGCAACCGGTAAGTCGAGCGCGATGATTCTAGAGCGCAATCTCAGGCTGGGTCCGCATCAGAGCAGGACACTCTCCTTTCTTTATGGATATGTTCCGGAGGGATTCACGATCGACGAGTTAGTAAGGAAATACTCCGCCGATCCGGCCGGAGAACTGGCGCGTACCTCAGCAGCGTGGAAAGCGGATGGCCTTCGCTTTTCGGTTCCCGCCGAGCCGTGGGTCGAGCGGGAAGTCCGCTGGCACAATTATTACCTTCGCAGCGGAATGACGTACGACAGCTTCTTCCGGGAGCACATGATCTCGCAGGCGGGTATCTATCAATATGTATGGGGCTTCCAGGGCGCAGCACGCGATCCGCTTCAACATACGATGCCCTTCAACTTCACTCGTCCCGAGATAGTAAAGCAGGTGATTCGCTACACGCTAAAGGAAGTGCAGCCCGATGGATCGATCCCTTACGCCATCGTAGGGTGCGGAGTGCCGATGCCGGAAAAGTTCATGCCAAGCGACCAGGAAATGTGGTTGCTTTGGACAGCCGCCGAATATGTGCTTTCCACGCGCGACAAGAGCTTTCTCGATGAGAAGATCGTTGACTACCAGGGCCGGTACGCAGCATCTGCTGGACTCACGATTGGTGAGATGCTGGCCCGCTCGTACGCACATTTGACAAAGGTTATCGGAGTCGGAAGGCACGGACTCATCCGCATGTTAACGGGCGACTTCAACGACACGGTAGTAGACGGAACAGTGCCGAAGGAATTTATCGATGAGGCTTATACCCAAGGTGAGAGCGTTCTCAACGCCGCGATGGCAAGCTACGTTTTCGATTACTACGCTCGCATGCTCGCTTATGTCGGAGAAGCTGAAAAGGCAGGCGAAGCCCGCGCCCAAGCAGAAGCTCAGCGTGCGACAGTTAAAGAAAACTGGTGTGGACGTTGGTTCCGGAGAGCGTGGCTAGGCCCTCACTCGGGTTGGACTGGTGAAGATCGACTTTGGTTGGAGCCGCAACCCTGGGCGATTATCGGCGGCGCGGCGACAGCCGAACAGCGCAAAAGTGTGGTGGCTAATATCGATGAGTTATTGCGCCGGCCTTCGCCGATCGGAGCGATAATGCTGAGCTCAAGTGAAAGTGTGCAGGGAAGAAAAGCCGGAGTATTGGATGACGGAGGAATCTCACCCAGCGTAAACGGAACGCTGATTTGGGCGCTGGCGTTGGTCGACGGAACCGCGGCCTGGGACGAATGGAAGAAGAATTGTCTTGCCACACATGCCGAGAGTTATCCGCATATCTGGTATGGTATTTGGAGTGGTCCGGACACTTACAATTCGGTGCTTTCGAAATACCCCGGTCAAACGATGTTCACGCCGCGCTTACCGGATGGCCGCAAATCGCGCGCAGACTGGGGACTGAACTGGACGGATTTTCCGGTGATGAATATGCACACGCATGCCTGGCCTCTTTACAGCGCGGTTAAGTTACTGGGAGTCGAATTCAATGAACTCGGACTCAGCTTCACCCCAACCCTTCCTCTACACGAGTACGAGTTCTCGTCTCCGCTCCTCGGGTTCAGTAAGTCAGCAAGAGGCTACTCCGGTTGGTATGCCCCGGCCGCAGCGGGTCAATGGGAGTTGGAGTTACAACTGTCCGATTCTGAATCAGCTCGTTTTGGCCAGGTATCAGTTAACGGCTCGATCCAACTTTTGGTTCACACTGCAAAGACGATCCGCTTCTCTGGCGCAGGCGAAGCAGGATCGCCGTTGCGCTGGGAGGTAAGCTAAATGAAAAATGACAGCGGCTCTGGAGCGCTGTTCCGCCCCAGTTATAAGTCTTGATGATCAAGCTCATCTGATAAGCGAACCGAACCTCGTGACCGACGGTCGAACGCGTTCAATCCGCAGAACATAGCCCGGCTTCCAGATCTGTTCAGGGACCTGCCGTGAGGGGTCGCGAAGGATTCTTCCCATCGGCTCGATTTGGGGGCGGCCTTTGAGCGCCCACCAACTCCGAACACACCCCAGCACGTGCAGAAGGCAATCGACGTCCCCGCCAGGCGCGAGATTCGCCAGCAAATGGACAATGTACGATAACTTTTGATCACTTGCCGAGAAGACACACCTCTTTACGAAATGCTTCAATTGCCGTTGAACTGGAGCCATTCTCCGGCTTATGCTCAAACAACTGTCCTCCCGAACATTCGGCTATCTTCCCAGCGGAGAGTCGATCGAAGCCTGGACGCTGTACGGTTCGGGCGGCCTCGAAGTCGAAGTCATTACCTACGGTGCTACGATTACGCGTCTATTGGCGCCTGACCGTAATGGACGCCTGGCCGATGTGGTTCTGGGTTTCCACGATCTCGGCTCTTACCTTGCGGGCGACGCCTGTTTTGGGGCGATAATCGGGCGGGTAGCAGGGCGCATCACGCGCGGGCGCTTCAATCTGGAAGGCAAAACTTACAAGCTAGCCTTGAACGATCTCCCGAATCACATCCACGGGGGCGTGCAGGGATTCGACAAAAAGGTCTGGAACGCAATCCGCCTAGATGTTCCAGACGGATCACCCTCTTTGCGTCTGTCATACGTCAGCCCCAACGACGAAGAAGGTTACCCCGGCAAAGTTAAAGTGGCGGTTACATACACAGTCACTGGTAGCAATATTCTCCTGGTTGAGATTGAAGCTGTTACAGACCAACCGACGCCATTCAGTCTTACGCAACACTCTTATTTCAACCTTGCTGGAGAGGCCGCTGGATCGATCACCGATCATGAACTCCAGATTCATTCCGATGATTTCGTATTTACCGACGAACGAATGACGCTTCTCGGCCGAACCGGAGCGGTGACCGGCCGCGGTTGTGATTTTCGTAGATCGCGGAACCTCGGGGACGCGATACCGGTGTTGTTTCAAAACCACGGCGACCTTTATTGCGTGCGTCGGAAACCGTGGAACAACTCCGGAGCAAGGCAGGTGTCCATCGCCCGTTTGGTTGAACCGGCGAGCGGGCGGGTGCTCGAGGTGTCTACAACAGAAACGCACATGCAGCTTTATACGGGCAAAGGTCTCGATGGCTCGCTTATCGGAAAGTCCGGTGTAGCCTATGCTCGCCATGCGGGCCTCTGTCTGGAATGCGAGGGATATCCGGATGGTGCGAATACTCCAAGCCTTGGCAACATTATTCTGCGTCCCGGCCGCCCGAAACGCGAGACAACGAAGTACGCATTTTGCACATCCTGACTTTGAGATCGGGAGGTTGTTTCAATTCGAAATCCTGGAGTAAGTTGTCTTGCGTTGTGTCACGGATTCCCGAAGCAGTCGGCCTGCGGAGATAACTGCTCGAACATTGCGATCGATATCATTGAGGAAGTGAAACCTCTGACTGGAGACCTGGTAAGTATGGCTGGCAGTGCCGATGTTCTTTCTAACACGCGCTTTAACATTGACTACAGTCTCACTGGAGTCAATGCTGCTCGGGCAGTGGAGAAAGGGCTCGCCGAGGCTGATTGGTACCAGTGTGCCGTGCCGCGCGAAACCATGCGCGGCCTTCTCGTCCGCCGGGATGGGCCCGCGATACGCGACACCATTCTCTGGTTTGCTCTAATACTTGGCAGCGGTTTTGCCACCTATGCCCTCTGGGGCAGTTGGTGGGCGATCGTTCCATATGCGGTATACAGCGTACTCTATGCATCGACCTCCGACTCGCGCTGGCACGAATCAGGCCATGGAACAGCGTTCAAGACTGACTGGATGAACATCGCTCTGTACGAGATCGCTTCGTTCATGGTGATGCGCGAATCCACCGTTTGGCGATGGAGCCACAACCGCCATCACAGTGACACAATCATCGTCGGCCGTGACCCGGAGATCGCAGTACCTCGGCCCCCCAACATAAGAACCATCATCCTTTCATTCTTCAATCTCACCGGGTATCCGAACTATTTCAGGCGGATTGTGCAACACTCATTTGGGCGACTGGACGCCGCCGAGACAACCTTTATCCCTGAGTCGGAATATTCCGGAATCTACAATCGGGCGCGCGTATATGTTGCTATCTACTGCGCTGTTATCGGTCTCGCTTTCTATTGCCACAGTGTTCTTCCGCTGATGTTTGTCGGTTTCACTAATCTCTTCGGCAGCTGGTTGCTGGTGGTGTACGGTCTTACTCAGCACGCCGGCCTTGCTGAAAATGTCCTCGATCATCGTCTTAATTGTCGGACAGTATATATGAATCCAGTCCACCGGTTCCTGTACTGGAATATGAATTACCACGCGGAACATCACATGTTTCCGCTGGTTCCATATCACGCGCTGCCCAGGCTGCATGATGCCGTGAAGGATGATTGCCCGACACCGTACCCGAGCCTCTTTTCGGCCTGGCGCGAGATTGTTATTACTCTGGCAAGACAGGTTAAGGACTCCGCCTATCACGTTAAGCGTCGGCTCCCTGCGCCGAAGGCTCGCGCCAAGGGATGCATCCGATCCTCAGATGCGAAAGCCGATGCGGAAGGCTGGATGAGAGTATGCGCGGCAGGCGACCTTGCCCGCGCCGATGTGATCCGTTTCGATCATGGCCAGAGGACGTACGCTCTTTATCGCGACAATGAGGGCCGGCTCTACGCAACCGATGGACTATGTACTCACGGCAATACTCACCTTTCTGAAGGCCTGATCGTGGGGAACATGATCGAGTGTCCCAAGCACAATGGGCGCTTCAATCTGCTTGACGGTTCGCCGGCGCGCGCGCCGATCTGTCGTGGGCTTGCCATATATCCCATTGAGGAACGCGAAGATCAAATCTATGTTAACTTAGCCCGCGCGGCAGGAGTTGTTGCACGCGCGCAAAGAATCTGCCGGTTCCGCGTTTGCAGCAACCGCAATGTGGCCACATTCATTAAGGAACTCATACTGGAACCGTTGGACGAGGGCGAAACGATTGCCTTCACTCCAGGTGATTATCTCCAACTCGACATCCCTGCATACGATGCGATCCACTTCAGCGATTTCGATATTCCTGAACCATTTGCCACAGTCTGGAAAAATCAGCATGTCTTCGATCTGGTCGCCAGGAATCCCGAGGCAGGCCGCCGCAACAATTACTCCGTCGCGAGCAACCAGCGAAGCGAGCGGGCGCTTCGATTCAACGTGCGCATCGCCGCGCCGCCACCTGGACAGGACTGTGCTCCCGGTGTCGGGTCGAGCTATGTCTTCAGTCTTAGACCCGGCGATGTGGTTTCAGGAATTGGGCCCTTTGGCGATTTTCACATCAAGCCTACGCAGCGAGAAATGGTCTATATCGGCGGGGGCGCAGGAATGGCCCCGCTTCGTGCCCACATTTCGCATCTTCTCGATAATGAACGAACCGCTCGTAAAATCAGCTTCTGGTACGGCGCGCGCTCAAGGCAGGAGATCTTCTACGAGGACTATTTTCAAGCTCTCTCAGGCGCTTACCATAACTTTGCCTTTCACCTGGCCCTCTCGTCTCCGCTGCCTGAGGACAACTGGACGGGGCATGTCGGCTTTATTCACCAAGTAGTTCTGCAGCATTACTTGCAGAGACACCCTCGACCGCAAACTGCCGAATATTATCTCTGCGGTCCGCCGATGATGATCAGATCATGCACCAAGATGCTGGCTAACCTCGGCGTCCCGGTCGGCAACATTGCCTACGACGAGTTTTAGGCGAGACGCGTATGATCAGGATCTCTGGATTTCTCACCGACGGTTCTCACGATGCACCTAAGCTCAGCGTGTATCTGAATCTCGACACGCTCGTCAATTTGCGTTCCGATAGCGCATGGCCGGGCCTCAACGGTCTTCCTTGTTACAGGCTTTTGTCAGCTGACGGATTCGAAGGCGTCCAACTCACGAATGAGTCTTCTGCGCTGCCGGATGCGCCGATTCCTCATTGCGGCCTGGACCGCGTGAATACGCCAGCCGAAGCTGACGGTATTACGGCCAGGCACGCTGCGCGCGGTGATAACTGCATCACGATTCACGCCGGATGGGGGTTGGAAGACGACGCGGACGTGTTTCGCATCGTGGAGGCTATACTCACCGCATCAAATCGGCATCGCTTGCCCATCTTCATCGAAACACATCGTGCCACGATTACGCAGGATGTTTGGCGGACCGTGCAGATCGCCAGAAGATTTCCAGAGGTGCGCTTTAACGGCGACTTTAGCCACTACTATTGCGGCCAGGAACTTGTCTACGGCGACTGGGAAGAAAAGCTCGAATTCATGGAGCCCATCTTCGAACGTGTCGGCTTTATCCACGGCCGGATTTCGAGCTCCGGATGCATGCAGGTGCCCATCGATTCGACCTTCGACGCCAGGCCTCGGCAAGCTCACGGCGAACTTAACTTTCTTGATCACTTCAAGGAGCTATGGATACGCGCAATGCGCGGATTTCTCTTGAACGCGAGCCAAGGCGACGTTCTAACCTTTGCGCCGGAGCTACTATCCGGCACATACTATTACGCGCGAATGTTTCCTGACGCCGGCGGCGATCTCATCGAGGAATCGGATCGCTATGCTCAGGCCCTTCTCTTAAAAGATTTGGCCCGCGCCTGCTTTGCCGAGGCCGGGCGCCCAGCATTAAGGAGAGCGACGAATTGAATGAGCCTATCAACATTCGCTATGTGGCGTTTCTAGCCTGCACGGCTGCGTTAGGCGGCCTGCTATTCGGATTCGACATTGCCATCATCACGGGCGCGGGTCCATTTATCACGCGCGAATTCTCCCTGGGTGACCTCAGTCTCGGTTGGGCGTTCAGCTCATTGCTTTTCGGTTGCGTGCTGGGGTGTTCTATCACCGGCAGGCTGGCAGACCGCTTTGGACGCAAGAAGTTGCTGATGCTCGTCGCTGTGCTCTTTGCGACTACATCAATCGGCACTGCGCTGGCGCAAAATTTCTCCGTCTTCATTACAGCGCGCTTTCTGGGAGGCCTTGCCGTAGGCGGAGTTTCGCTGCTTTCCCCCATGTATGTAGCTGAAGTTGCGCCGGCTTCCATTCGTGGACGATTGGGAACCTTGTATCAAATGTCGATCGTCGTTGGCGTCATGATCTCTTATGGCATCAATTTTCTTCTCCGCAATACAGGACCAAACAACTGGAGATGGATGTTCATCACCGGCGTATTGCCATCGGCAGTATTCCTGCTATTAGTCGTAATTGCTCCCGAATCGCCGCGATTCCTGGCAATCACCGGCAGAAAAGAGGCGGCCTTTGCCGTGCTTGCGCGAATCAGCGGGGAAGAGGTCGCCCAGGTACAGATATCCGAGATCTTATCGACCATGCATAAGGAAACTCGGGCTTGGCGCGGCCTGTTGCGGCCGGGGGTCCGCCGCGCGCTGGCTGTCAGTGCCGGTCTTGCGCTTCTGGTTCAGATATCCGGAATCAATACGATTGTGGACTATGCTCCCGCGATCTTTCAGTCGGCGGGCTGGAAGGTGGACAGCGCTCTTGCTTCCACGGCGATCATGGGCTTCACGAATTTCCTTTGTTCTTTGGTAGCGCTATGGGCGATTGATAGATCGGGACGTAAGCCGCTTTACATTGTTGGATCGCTCGGCATGGCGGCCACTCTGCTGGCGCTTGTGGTTGCCGTCCTGGCCGGACGTTTTCAAGGAGGAGTGGTTGTCATAATTGTGCTCGCCTACGTTGGCTTTTTCAACGCATGTATCGGGCCCGTGTTCTGGACTCTGGTTCCTGAAATATTCCCTAACGATGTGCGCGGAATGGCTATGACACTCCCCGTGCTCATTCAGTGGGTCTCCAATGCGTTGGTTGTCCTGTTGTTCCCCTATGCATTTCATGTTATGGGCAAAGCCCTTACGCTGGGCTTTCTCGCACTGATGTGCCTTGCCCAGGCAATCTTCACCTGGCTCTACGTGCCCGAGACCAGGAATAAACGGCTGGAAGAAATTGAAGAGTATTGGATGATGCCGAATCGAATTGCTTCAGCAACTGAGGGTGACGACTAATCGCGTTGCATCTGAATTGTCGCGATGTGAACGACGATCGAATGTCGAAGGGCGCTGGTAAAAGCAATGGGGAGCTTCGCATCGAAAGATGACTAATTCAGGTATTGATCTCATGAGAAAGAATGCCGTCTCAAACATAGTTGCGTTGACACTGTTGGCTGGTTTGGCTGGATCGACAGCAGCGGCCCAGTCCAGGCCGGTTCCCAATCGCCAATTGGCGTCAAAGGAATTGAACCTGCGCGTCGAGAGCTTATTATAAGCAAGATGACTCTTGATGAGAAGTTAGGGCAGTTATCGCAATACTCAGCGGGTTATGCTGCCGGCCCTGGCGCATCGAATCGGCACTGGGATGAACTTGTGGCCAAGGGGCAGGTCGGGGCGATGTGCAACGTAGTGGGTGCGGAGGCAACCAACCACTATCAGCACATCGCCGTCGAAAAGTCGCGGTTACATATCCCGCTTCTGTTTGGATTGGACGTGATTCACGGGCACCGGACGATCTTTCCTGTGCCTCTGGCTCTGGCGGCGAGCTGGGATCAAAAGGAAATAGAACTGGTGGCGCGCGCCGGCGCAGTGGAGGCCCGGGCCGACGGCATTAACTGGGTCTTTTCACCGCTAGTAGATATTGCACGCGATCCGCGCTGGGGACGCATCGTTGAGACGGAGGGCGAGGACCCTTATTTGAGTTCGGCTCTTGCGCGTGCGTGGGTGAAGGGATACCAGCAGGACGATCTCTCAAAACCCGGCTCGGTGGCAGCCAACGTTAAGACATATGCGGCATACGGGGCGTCCATTGCGGGACGTGACTACAACGCCGCGGACATGAGCGAGATTACGCTGCGCCAAGTTTACCTGGAACCCTATCGTGCCGCAGTTGAAGCCGGCGCGGCTTCGCTGATGAGTTCTTTCAATTCAATCAACGGCGTTCCCGCGTCTGCCGATCCGTTTACGCTGACCCAGATACTACGCAAGGAATGGGGCTTTGATGGGTTTGTTGAAGCTGACTGGGACGCAGTCTCCGAACTCGTGAATCACTCGATCGGCGATGCCCCGACGGTGGCCCGTAAGGCATTGGAGGCCGGATTGGACGCGGATATGGAAGATGGCCTTTACGCAACCGTGATTGCGCCACAGGTTCGGAGCGGAAAAATTCCGGAGAGCGTGGTAGATGAGGCGGTGCGCCGGGTCCTGCGGGTCAAATTTGCGCTGGGGTTATTCGATCGTCCTTATACCACCCAGGGACCGCCATACGATGCCACACCGGAGCGCAGAGCACTGGCCCGCAAGGTGGCTGACAAGACCTTGGTTTTGTTGAAGAACGATCCGGTGGAGGGAGTCGGCAAGTTGTTGCCGCTGCCGGCAAATAGCAAGACAGTAGCACTGATCGGTCCGCTGGCAGATAACCAGTTGGAGATGCTGGGAGCCTGGGCTGTGTCGGGAGATCCCAAGTATGTAGTGACGCTGCGAACCGCGCTCCACGAGCGACTGGGCGATCGCCTGCTTTACGCAGAGGGGTGCGGACTGCTTAGCGGCGAGGATGAGAACGTTTTGAAGCAGGTGAGATTCCTCGGACCACAGGTTGAGGTAAACGATTATGAGCCCGTGCCGGACGACAACAAATCGATTGCCGAAGCGGCGGAGACAGCAAGAAAGGCGGATGTCGCAATACTTGCGCTGGGCGAGCCAACCAATTGGATGGAAGGCGAGGCATCCAGCCGGGTGCATCTTGGTTTCACAGGATCACAGGAGCGTCTGCTGGAAGCGGTTGTGGCTACAGGCAAGCCGGTCATCCTGGTGATTCTTGCCGCAAGACCGTTGCAGCTAAAGTGGGCCGCGATGCATGTGCCGGCGATCGTGGAAGCCTGGAGCCCAGGGATGGAGGCCGGGCATGCGGTGGCCGATGTGCTGTTTGGCGACGTGAATCCGTCGGGCAAGCTACCCGCGAGTTTTCCCCGAGCGGTAGGGCAGGAGCCTCTGTATTATGCTCAGCTTCCGACCGGAAGGCCAGCGCAAGTAGATCTGGGCCGGATGCCCGAGAATGCTGAAGAAAAATTTGTTTCCCGGTACATGGATGAGAGGAACTCAGCGCTGTTTCCGTTTGGATGGGGGCTGAGTTACACGACGTTCAAGTATTCACAGCCAACAATCAGCCGCTCCGAGGTTCCTCTGCGAGAGATCCTGTCATCCCGGACGACGCCCGTTGTTAATGTTGGCGTGGATGTGACCAACGCCGGAAGCGTGACGGGGACTGAGGTGGTCCAGCTCTATATTCGAAACACGGCGGCGAGCGTAGAGCAGCCGGTGAGGGAACTGAAAGGCTTTGCGCGGATTGCCCTTGCAGCCGGTGAGACGAAACACGTAAATTTTGCGTTAGGCTTCGAAGAACTGAATTTTTATAACGCAAACATTCAGCCGACAGTGGAATCAACGACGTACAGAATCTGGGTGGGCGGGAATTCTCTCGCTACGGAAGAGACTAGTCTGAGAGTGGTGGAATAACTTCTCGGATCAGCTTTTTAAGTAAGAAATATGCCAGCACGAAATTACCCGGACGAATGACCTGCGCGATGCTTACTCACCACTGCAAATCAAGCCGCGTATTCTGATTCCGAACCGGCCCGCACTTAGCCTATTCATTCGGGAGTTTGGCAGCAAGCGCCTCTCTCGGACCCTGTCCATAGGCTTGTGCAAAGACTTTGTAGAATTGCGCGTAGCTGCCAAAACCAGCGGCATATACGGCCTCAGTTATTGTCTTACCGTCGGATTCTCGATAATGCTGGAAAAAACGGGACAGCCGAAGAGAGTTACGATATCGATTCAAAGGTACGCCAATCTGCTGGTGAAACTTCCTGCTTAAATAACTCTTGCTCGCACCGCATGCCTTGGCTAATTCTTCGAGACTTTCATTCTTGACGTCTTCACTTAAAAGCTTCAGCGCGCGGCGTATGACGGGGTGCAAGACGATCGGATCACGGGTGGTTTTGCCCGTGAGCTGGCTCCGCCAACAAATGAGCATCAAATAGCCCAGTCCCGCATTGAGCGCGTCGGGATCGCGGTGTTCGAAACAGAAGTTTGAGGCAGGCCCGAATCCTGCTTCTCTGTTCAAAATATCCGCATCCAATGAGCCCAGCATCAGTGAATCCATGATGCTGCGGATTAGATCAAAGGACTCTGGATCGAGCAATGTATTCAAAACGCCATCGTGTTCAACAGAATTGCGTTTTAACCCCTGATTGAGAGTTGAGCGGCAGGACCTTTTCACAAGTGCCGGTTTGAATGCAGCAACATAAAGCTGCGAATCTGCCGATCGATCCACCAATTGGTGCTCCTGGTGGGGAAAAAGCCAGAGCAGCGTCCTCGGGAAAAACGTGAATCGCCGGCCGTCCACCACATACGTAATCGATCCTCGCACGATCAGATTCAACTCGAGTTCGTGATGATGATGACTATGAATTTCCTGCGGGTGCCGAGTGGAGTCGGACAAGAACAACAGGCCATCGAAAGCTTTGCCGAGTTTCAGGTCCACCAGCATGCCGACAATATACGATAACAACTCGTCATCTGTCGATTAGACAGCCGCGTGGGCAGCTCATAGGATGGTCCAGGAACTCGCGGTTTATCCTCGAATCTCCAAGAGGCGGCAGGATGAGTAAGCGCTCTTCAAGGCGTTTGAAGCACTCAAAAAAGGATCCTCTGCATCGACGTTACTGCGCCAGAGTGCTTCGAGTGAACAACATGATCGCAGAATAGACTTCATCCGGATTCAAAGTTTGCTTATGATGAGGTGGATGCCTGGAACAAATCTCGCAAGCAGGATCGATGGAACAGCCAGGTAATCTATGACAACAAACGCGAATGAGATCGAATGTATTGCTCTTTCAGGAGATGTCTGCGGCGAAGGCCCTGTCTGGCATCCGGAACAGCGCGCTCTTTACTGGACCGACATCAATCGATTTTTGGTTCATCGTTTTGCGCCCGATAGCCGAACGACGCACACGTGGATCTTTGAAGAACCGGTAACCTCGGTCAATCTCACGACAGATCCGGACCGGTTGCTGCTCGTTTTCGGATCATGTGTCGGATTGTGGTCACCACTCACTCATCCCTGCATCAAAACGATTTATCGGCTTTCAGACGCGCCCGGAATGCGTTTCAACGATGCCCGCATCGATCCAAGGGGATCGCTTTGGGTGGGCACCATGCGCAACAACGTCGGCAATTTCGGCGAGGATCTCGACGTGTCCTTCGAAAATGGCGTGCTCTACCGGATCGATCCGGATGGCAACGGGTCGGAGTGGAAGCATGGCATAGGCATCTCGAACACGGTGGCATGGAGCCCCAATCTAATGACGTTCTACTTCGGCGATACCTCAGCCAACGCCCTATATCAATTCGATTACGATTTGCGCAACGGAGAGATTTCCAACGAAAGGCCATTTCTCGTCAGCTATCCACATGGCGTACCTGACGGATCTGCGATCGATTCCGAGGGGTTCTTATGGAACACACGCCCAGGCGCAAGACGCCTTATTCGTGTAGCACCCGACGGCAGTGTGGATCGGACCATCGATCTGCCAGTCTTGCGCCCGACCAGTTGTGCGTTTGGCGGAGAAGGTCTCAAGACTCTCTATATTACGACTGCCCGATCGGCCGATGAACTTTCCGGCAGTGTCTTTGCGCTGCGTACTGAATCCGGAGGCTGCCCTGAGAACCGGTTTCGATTGCTTTGACAATCTTCCGTTTCGCATGTAGGACACCGATGTTATGATCCGGATATGAAATCGACTGGCTCCGGGATTTCAAAGAAGGCGTCGCAAGCGACCGTCAGCGGAAGACGCGGCGACAAGAGCTTTCTTGCCGTTGCTGAAAAGATATTTCTGACTCTCGAGATCTTTACCGGCTACCGCGAAGGCGAACTTACGCTTGATCAGGTCACGCGTAAGACAGGGTTGCCAAAGAGCACAACTTTCAGGTTGCTTAGCTCTCTCGATAAATGCGGTTACCTTAATCAAAACAAAGAGAGCGGGCGTTACTCGCTCGGGGATAGGTTCTTTGATCTCGCGAGCAGCACGTTGCCATATAGCCGTCTGATATCGGTCGTCCGTCCTTACTTGAACTCCCTCGTGCTAACCTTCGCCGAATCGGTCAACTTGGGTGTGTACGACGAAGGCATGATCGCGATCATTTTCACGATCGACAGCCCGCAACCTCACAGAGTCGCGGCCACGGTGGGCAATCGGTCGTTTCTTCACTGCACATCCATGGGTAAGGCACTAGCTTCTTACATGGATCGACCAACACTGCACCAAGTACTCCTCAAGCATGGCCTGCCTGCTCGTACGCGCCACACGCTCACTACTGAAAAGGCGCTGTTTCGTGAATTTGAAAAGATTCGCAAAGCGGGCGTCAGTCATGACAATCAGGAAGACGTTGAAGGAGTGGAGTGCTATGGCGCGGCGCTTCTTGGCGCAGGCGGCAACCCTGTTGCATGCATGAGCGTCTCCGGACCGTCAATCCGCATGGGTCCAAAGGCCGAATCGATCCGAGTCGCCGTTCGCGAAACAGCCCGTCGAATTTCATTGGCCCTGGGATGGACACCTCCTTCAATTCACTGCGAAGAGTAGCAACTCGGCTTGAGTGCAATGCTTTCGGTCTACATCGATTCGGAAAACGCTATAGCGCCAGAAAACTCAAGCGAGTCAAGGCATCGCTTCGGTCGGAAGGGGCCGGCTGCGGAGATCGCGAATGCGGCATTCATTCCGCATATTGACAACACAAGCCGGTGCGAGCAGAATTATCGTAATCAATGCGAAAGATAATGCTTTGGATATCAAAGGGATGAGCTTCGCATGGCGCCTGTGTCGAGCCGATTGTGGATCGCCGAATCGATCGATATTCTTGATTGCCGACGCAGCGCCTGAGATCGCATTGGTTGCTACTGTGGAAACGGACGAATTGAGACGACTTGACCCAAAGAGCAGCCCACTTCACCACTTCCGAATCCGGAATATGCGGTCGACGAAGAAATCGTTTCTTGTCACAGGATACTTCCTTGCTAAGTACTGTGCATTGCGGCGCTACCTCATATGTGGTGGTTGTGGAGCTGCATACGCAGGTCGCTCTTGACACACTCGAGCCTCCTCCAAAAGATTGGAAATGCAATGAGCGATGAAAGCCAACGCCGCCTTCGCAGCGAAATCTGGTTTAACAATGAAGCGGAACCCGGCGAGACTGCGGTCTACCTCGAACGATTCAGTAACTACGGAATCACGCGCCAAGAGCTGCAGAGCTCAAGGCCGAAAATCGGCATTGCTCAAACCGGGAGCGATGTTGTGCCCTGCAACCGGATTCATATGACGCTTGTGAATCGGGTCAAGGACGGCATTCGTGATGCCGGAGGGGTACCGTTCGAGTTTCCGACGCATCCGTTGCAGGAAAGCTGTCGGCGCCCGACGGCAGCCCTTGATCGCAATCTCGCCTACCTGGGCCTTGTTGAAATCCTGGCGGGCTATCCGTTCGATGGGGTGGTCCTGACGACAGGCTGCGACAAGACAACACCTTCTGGTCTGATGGCAGCGGCAACCGTTAATATTCCCGCGATTGTATTGTCCGGGGGGCCGATGCTCGACAGTTACCTGAACGGTAAGCTCGCCGGAACAGGCGTGGTCTTATGGGAGAGCCGCAGACAATTAGCCGCCGGTGAGATCGATGGGACACAACTGATCGACAATGTCGTCCGAGGCATCCCGAGTGCGGGACACTGCAATACGATGGGCACGGCTTTGTCAATGAACGCCCTTGCCGAAGCCCTCGGAATGTCATTACCCGAATGCGGAACAATCCCCGCGCCCTACTCCGAGCGCGCAGAAATGGCCTATCGAACCGGCCTTCGCATTGTCGAAATGGTGAAAGAAGATCTCACGCCATCGAGAATCTTGACGCGAGATGCTTTTGAAAATGCGATAGTCGTGAACTCCGCAATCGGCGGATCTACAAACTGCCCCGTACACATAAATGCGATTGCACGTCACATCGGAGTTGACGTCGACATACGCGATTGGGAGACTGTTGGGCACTATATACATCTACTGGCAAACGTGCAACCGGCAGGGGCTTACCTCGCAGAAGGGTTTCACCGCGCCGGCGGAGTTCCGGCGATCATCGGGGAGTTGATGCTGGCGGGCAAGATCAGGACGGATGCTTTAACAGTTACCGGCAAAACAGTGGGCGAAAACTGCAAAGCGAGCCGTAGCCGTAATCATGAGGTGATCCGTCCCTACGCCAACCCTGTAGCACGCGATGCTGGGCTCGTCGTTCTTTCCGGAAATTTGTTCGACTCCGCCTTACTAAAGACTTCGGTCATCAGTCATCAATTTCGCGAACACTACCTTTCGGATCCTAATGACCCAGAGAGCTTTACCTGTACCGCAGTTGTTTTTGACGGCCCGGAAGACTATCGCGCTCGAATTGAGGACCCAGCACTCAATGTCGGCGTCGACTCAATGCTCGTCATTCGCAATTGTGGACCAGTTGGTTATCCTGGATCAGCCGAAGTGGTAAATATGAATCCGCCTGGCCGGCTGGTTCAGCAGGGGATACGAATGTTGCCATGTATGGGGGACGGTCGTCAGAGCGGAACCTCCGACAGTCCCTCCATTTTGAATATCTCTCCCGAGGCTGCGATCGGCGGAAATATCGGTATTGTTGAAACAGGTGACAAGATCAGAGTAAGCATCAAGGATCGTAAGGTAGACTTGCTGGTTCCGGCCGAGGAAATCGAGCGCCGCCGCAGTCTGCTGAAACCAAACGTAATTCAAAGTAACACTCCGTGGGAGGAGTTCTATCGTTCTTCGGTGGGACAACTCGAGACGGGCGCTTGTCTTGAATTTGCTACAAAATTCCGCGATGTCAGGAAAGTCGTCCCGCGGCATTCCCATTGATTCCCTGGATGAAGCTTGACGTTATGCCGATTCAGCTTTCAATACTTCGTGCAAGCACAATACGGCACGCATGCCGTATTCTGTTGACAAATGCGAAACACGACAGTACATTGCAATAGAAGTATCGCTGCATCGCGATTCAGATGGCGCCATCGCGGGAGATATCACGACCCACGCTGAGTTGTTTTTCATTCTCTGTGGCACGATCCCGGGTGTTTGGGTGGCCACATGGCGCATTTAAGCCAAATTAGCTTCGGGCAATCATCGCTTCATTGGTTAAGACTGGTGGCATCGGCTGACACGATGTTGGCATGAGCGATTGACATATCATGGCTCTTGCATCTGAAGAGATCGAGATTTCCCGGAGCGGAACGTTTTGCCGTCCCGAGTAAAGAATCGCCGAGGAGACCTTTCCCATTGGAACTAAGTGGAATCTACCCTGCCATCGTCACACCATTTCATGCCGATGGCACGTTTCATGCCGCAATCTTTGAGAAGCACATTCGGCGCCTGTACGAGGCTGGAGTTGACGGATTGTACGTCCTCGGACAAACCGGCGAAGGGGCCCTGCAGTCAGTCGAACAGCGCGAAATAGTGCTGGAAGCCGCCGTCAAGAGTTCTCCGCATGGAAAGCGGATTATCGTGCATGTGGGCGCGGGCAATACACTCGACGCGCTAAGACTGGCGAGGCACGCTGAAGCGAGTGGAGCGCACGTTATCTCAAGCCTGCCTCCGATAGGGCCTTACAACTATACGGAGATCCGTTCGTACTATGAGGCCCTTGCCGCTTCGACCAATCTCCCAGTGCTTCTGTACCATCATCCGGAAACCTGCCCAGAGATTACTCCTGATCGCGCGCTTGACCTTTGCTCAATCCCAAATGTCCTGGGGTTTAAGTTCACAGACTTCAATCTCTTCCTTCTCACATTGATACGCGCTCGCGGCAAGATAATTCTAAATGGCCGAGACGAACAGCTTGCGGCGGGTCTGTTCCTCGGGGCAAACGGCGGCATCGGCACCTTCTACAATATCTTCCCGCGCCTGTTTGTTGAGATGTTCGGGTTTGCCCAAAGAGAAGAATGGTCTAAAGCCGCCAAACTGCAACTCCTGGTGAATCCAGTTCTGAAGAGCATATTTGACGCGGGGCTCCTGCCTGCAACCAGGGCTGTTCTGAAACTTCAGGGATTTGAGTGCGGCGACGCGCTTCTGCCGCGCGCGCCTATCAGTGAAGCTGCCCTAAGTACTCTTCGGCAAGTATTGCACGAGCTGCCATCTGATTTGGAGCAATATCTAATTCGCATATAGATCGCAACTTCTATCGTACTTACTGTGGGCTCGCTGAGTCTTTGGGGTGAGTCAAGCTTACGTGTCGCCTCCACCCTTTGAGTTGAAACACCATTCAAACTGAGAAAGCCGGACGTAAGGTCCCGATGATACTTGCCTTTACCGCGCGATAACTCCTTGCTGATTATCCTGATTTGCGCTTTCGCAATAGCCTTTCAATCGGATCCCCGTTAGCCGAGGTCGGCGAGTGCGTTATCGCACGCTTCGTGAACCTTGGCAAACTCCGCCAACGCACGCAGATTTTCGTGGGGAGTATCGCGTACGATTTCACACCCCGCAGCGACGATCCATCGTGCTCCGGCCTGTCGTTGCAGGGTTCCGAGCAACTGTGTAATGGTTTCCGGGGAGCCGTTGCGGATGTCTCTCACCGGATCGGGGTTCCCAGCCAGCGTTTGCAGCGGCCCCATTTCCTCGCGCGCTTGCCCGAGGGCCACGGGATAGTCGATATCCACGATGCCGCAACCCAACTTGCCCATACCAGCGAGAATGCGGCGCGTATTCCCGCAGATATGCAGACGCACCCTTCCGCCCATCGCGTGAATTGAGTCCACCAGTTTCTTTTCCCATTGCCAGATAGCTTCGTTATAGATGCGTGGGCCCGCCAACGATGCTGCCGCGTCTCCGATGCCAATAATGTCGGCCCCGGCCTTAATCTGCTCAAAGGCGAATCGGACCGCTCCCTCCACCGTGAATTCAAACAGATCGCGGACGAAGGCCGGATCATCCGAAAAGTCCAACATCAGCCGGTTAATCCCGCGCAGGTCTGCAGCTTCGGCACAGGGACCTTCCACCCAGCCCTCAACGAAAAGCTCTTCTCCCACGCGCTGGCGCAGCAATTCGATTCCCCGGATGCGGTCTTCCATGCGTCCGCCCGATAGCGGATCCGGGGCCTTGAATCCAACCAGAGCCAACTTGTCCTCGAACAACGCCTCTTCCTCGACGATTGCGGGCGGCTGGTCGTCGTACCATTTGATTTTTGCCCCTAAATCGCTGGCTTCCCGGGTGGGATCGGAGATGGTGGAAACGTAGTCGAGGCCGAACATTTCGGCCGTCCTGACCTGCGCATCCGCCATGATTCGGTGATCGCGCACGTATTCTCCATATTTAACCCCGAGGATGTCCGCGGCGAACATCATCGTGATGGGCATGCATGGTAGATGGTCAACCTGCTGTGCGGCAAGAACCGCAAGAATTCGTTCGCGACCTGTCATTTTGCGCTCCTTCTTCCGAAGCAGGGTCAGTCTTCAGGCAGGCATTCTTAGAACGGATTAGGAATTAACGTAAGGAACTCGGCAGCGTGTAAGGTGCCGTTTTCTTGAGGAAAACGGCACTTGAGAGCATCGACTCTCTCTGCACCAATTCCTAATCCGGTATAGCCGGCATCACGACGGAGCAGGTGCCCGGTCGGATTCGGGCTTCTCCTGGGAAAGGCGCCCACCATGACCATATTCCGGACCATCCATACCCGTCCTCGCTTTCGTTGACAAACTTGTGTATCAGGTTGACGGAGATCAGGGGTAAAGTGCGCGTGGCAAAGGCGGCTTCCGCATTTGTGTGATTCGGCCAAAATATGTATTGAGTTGACCTAATTTGGATGTTAATGGCGCAAATAAAGTTAATTGCGGTAAGATTCCGTGTATGCTCGCCCGGTTTGAAAAAGTGCCTTTGGCGGATGGCTCCTTTTGCGCTTATGAACGATGTGATCGGGAATTCGCATTCAATTGGCACTACCATCCTGAATTTGAACTCACGCTGATCACCGACAGCAATGGCCAACGCATGGTCGGCGACAGTATTTGTGATTATCGGCCGGGAGACTTGGTCCTTCTGGGACCGAACCTCCCCCATTCTTATCGTTCCTGGCCTGCGGACTCGAGGGGTTCCAGGCGTCATCGGGCAATCGTCATTCAGTTCCGGCAGGAGTGCTTCGGGGATCGTTTTTTCGAGCTTCCTGAAATGAGGCCTATAGCACAAATGTTTCAACGCAGCGCGGTGGGCCTAGCTTTTGGAGAGACGGATACCGGAAAGAGAGTTGCACCCCGTCTCAGGAAGTTGCCGTCGCTACCGCCGGCGGAGCGCATGGTTTCGCTCTTATCGGCTTTAATAGAACTTGCCGCGGAATCTGGAACATCCGCCATCTCAACGCAGACATTGTTGCCTCTGTGCCACATTGAAGACCAGCGGCGAATTGACCGCATCTGTTCTTATCTTCATCAGCGGTTTGATAAGGAAGTGGATTTTCAGCAACTGGCTCGGACGGTGCATATGAGCCAGGCGGCTCTCTGCCGGTTCTTCCGGCGCGCTACCGGAAGAACGATGACGGCTTACGTGAACCAGCTTCGCGTCGGAGCGGCCACGCAACTGCTCATGGACAGCGATCTCAGTGTGCTTGAAATTGGGTTTCGCATCGGGTTCGGAAACTATTCGAACTTCAATCGTCAGTTCAAAAGCATCAAGGGTGTCACACCGCTAGCAGTGCGCCGCGAGTTTCGCAGCGACGGCCGCGCCCCGGCAGTTATTTAATGGAGGAGCATATCTTGCAGAGCAACTTTCTTTGTCTCGGGGAAAAACAGAAGCACGACAAAAAACTGCAGAACCATCATCAGGGCTAAGAATGCGAAAAGCAGGGCGGCCGATCGAGCGGCAAATACCGGGAAAAAGCCTGAGATTGCCGCGTTCGCGGGTCCCCAACTCGACATCATCGAGTGCGAAGTGGCCGGCGCCGTCCGTGACAACTGCCTTCGCCAATGCGCTCATCGCGCGTTCCTAGCCTGAGATGATTGCAGTTCAGAGACCGAAGACAGGGCGGCGCTCAACCCGCAGCTACTTCCTTGAGGTCGGCGCGTGTGTTCTCGTAAGTTGTGTTGTAGGCGAGTAATTTTGGGTCGGCCTCGATGCCCCAATGTTTGCAGGCAACGCGATATACGTCAGGCCACCAGTTGCGGTGCTCGGTGAGGCCGTCGTCTTTCCACTTCTTCCAGTCCACCAGAATCTTGGACCAGGCGTGGTCGCCGTAGGCCATTGCCTCCACCTGAGTTCCAATCTCGGGCACGATCCACTCCCGCCCGATCCTGGCGTGTAGAACTTCGTCGGCCCAGTCATAGTCCTGAATTAGCGCGGTAAGTGGATTTGCCGTTGCAACTCCCACCTCCCACTCGTATTCCTTGCCAGTCTTCTTCGGCATCAGACCCTGCTCGATGGTGAAGAGAACCGCATGACGCTCTTTGGGAGTCAGCATAGTATTCAAACCGAGAGACCATGTGAAATTGAATGGAATATTCGTCCAATCGACTCCCAGAGACACAAATCCCACCTCGCCCATCATGGCGTGGCGTGCCTCGTCCCAGAGTTGGCGGGTCATATCGCGGTAATATGCCCACGGTTTGCCGCTTGCCTCGGTGAGGATACTGGACATCATCTCCGGCACGTCGATCTCGCGCATCCGTTTGAAGTACAGCATGATCGTTTTCGGCAGCGGCTCGATCTCGGGATCGAAGAGCATTGCCTCGGCATTTACACCCATGTTGTAAGGATCTTTGAATCGCTCATCGCGCTTGGGCGCCGGGTCGTAGCGATACGGAGTTTCGAAAAATTGTCGCTCCACATTCTCTCCGCTTCTATCTGCTTTGCCATCAAGATCGCCGGCAGCCGCCAGCATCCGATCTAAAGCGGATAGCCAATTCCGAAGAGCAGCGCGGTCTTCGTCCTTCACAAGGCAACGTACCGCTTCTGTGCCGTACTCCTGTGCTTCCTGCAATTCGAAAAGAGTAAACCGGCAGATTCGATAGGTTGGATGATCGAATAATCTGTTCGTGTCGGCGATAAGATGTTCAAGCGCTCGAATGACGGCCGGTACTGCAGTCTCGTATAACCCCAATAACAGAGCCTCGGTCGAGGGAGTTGCCAGAATTTCATCGAGAAAGATATCCAGCATGGGATGGGGCGCAACTTCCAGACCGAAAGGAGGCTGCCGCATTTCACGAACGCGCGCCGCAAACTCGCCCGCGTGCTCGGCGCAATAGTACGCATGCAGGCTGAACGCCATCTTCAACTCATAGACTGGCATGCTGGGAATGTGAGCTATCCAAATGGAGTGCAGGCGCTTCAGCGACCAATGAAGCCGCTTGAGGCGCTCGACCGATTCGGTCACCGTCAATCCCGAAGTTGCAGCTTCCCGCATGGTCGCAATCCCCGCGAGCGGCGACAATCCAGAAAAGCCGTGGTAATCATCGATGGAATCATTTGCCGCATGTCGCGGCTGCTGGTTCTGCGTCATGGTGCCGGCTCACCTCGCCAATTTATTCTCGGGCTTTTGGGGAAGCTCAACGAATGCTACAAGGCTAGCGGCGGACATCGGCAATGTCCTCTTGCCGATTGACCTCTAAATGTATTTCATTGATCCAATATCTTGCCTCTAAGGATCGAGCACAAAATCGCATCCGTGAGAGTACAAAGCGGGTTGATAAAACACGCAATTGTCGTCGCCGATCCAACTACGTGTGACGACATGCACGTTTTTCCGGACAATATTCGATTACTCATTGACATGCACCGAGAAGACATCCAAGGGGTCTGCTCGTAATCTGCAGTAAAGCATTTGGTAAACTATGCCCGTTTTCTCGATACGTTCGGCGGTCAGGGCCTTCCGGAAGGCTCATTGTTAGCGAATTCAACTTTGCGAGTCTGGATCATGTTTCATTCGAAGGAACTTTACGAAGCGATTCTGAACGGCGATGCCAAAAAGGCGCATGCCGTAACTGAGACGGCGATTGCCGCCGGCATCGAACCAATGACCCTGATTACTTCGTCCATGGTGCCCGCCATGGACGAGGTTGGCAAGCTATTCGAGCAAGAAGAATACTTTGTCCCCGAACTTCTGCTGTCAGGACGTGCAATGAAAAGCGCGCTGGAACTGCTTCGTCCGCTGATGGCCGCTTCCGGCGAAAAGCTGTCGGTCAAGGTGGTGATAGGCACGGTGAAGGGCGACCTGCATGACATTGGCAAGAACATCGTGGCGTCCATGTTGGAGGGGAGTGGGTTCGAAGTGGTCGATCTCGGCTCCGATGTGTCGCCGGAGAAGTTTGTGGCTGCGGTGAACGAGCAGGAGCCCCAGGTTGTCTGCATGTCGGCGCTGCTGACGGTAACCATGCCCGCGATGAAGACAACCATCGATGCGATGAAGACCGCAGGTGTGCGGACCCGCGTGAAGGTGCTGATCGGCGGCGCTCCGGTCACGATGCAATATGCCAGGGAGATCGGCGCGGACGGTTACAGCGAGAATGCAAGCGGCGCGGTCGGCCTGATAAGAAGTCTTCTGGCAGAAACAAAATGATCGCGACAGAACAGACCATGCGAAGGTACACCGGTCTTGCGGTTTCGAGCGCAGATCGGTTGCTGTACGGGGTCTGCCCGCATCCTCTCAAGTGCGGGCTGGGGTTGACCATCGGCGGAGGAACTGTTTTCCCCGAAGTCAACTTTACGCTGCCGCCGATGAACATGACGGACGAGACATGGCCGGAGGTTGTGGCGCACTACGAGCAGATGGCGGAGCAGATTCTGCGCCGTGCGGCATCGCTGGCGGTTCCGGGGATAGTATTGGAGTTTGAGCTTCTGCCGCCCATGACCGAACGGCCGGAATGGGGCGCCGAGCTGACTGTACTGCTGAAGCGCCATCTGAAGATATATCACGAAAAGCATCATCTGGCTGGCGCTCTGCGCGTCACGCCTACCGATATACGAGATCAACTGAGGCCGCCGTTACTGAGGTCGGGGCAGCCTTGGGAGCGCCTCAAGCGATCATTGGAGCTATGCGCAGGGGCGGGCGCCGATATCCTTTCCATCGAATCGATCGGTGGCAAGGAAGTGCACGATCAGGCGCTGATGTTCGGGGATTTTCAGGGTATCGTCTTTGCATTGGGAGTGCTTGCTCCGCGAGATATGTCCTGGCTGTGGGGCGAGATCTGCGATATCTGCGGCCGGCATCCGGGAGTGGTTCCCGGCGCCGATTCAGCGTGCGGATTTGCCAACACCGCAATGCAGCTTGCGCATCAGAAAATGCTTCCCGAGGTTTTGGCGGCGGTGGTGCGAGCCATGAGCGCGGTACGCAGTCTGGCCGCATTCGAGCAGGGCGCTGTAGGTCCGTCGAAGGATTGCGCGTACGAGGGCCCGGTGATGAAGGCAATCACGGGCTATCCGATCTCGATGGAGGGCAAGTCGGCCAGTTGTGCGCACTTTAGCCCGCTGGGCAATATCGCTGCGGCAATGTGTGACCTGTGGAGCAATGAGTCGGTGCAGAATGTGCGCCTGCTCTCCGGCAACGCTCCGGAGGTGTTCACGGAACTGCTGGCCTACGACTGTCGGCTGATGAACGCCGCAGCCGCTAGCGAAGGTGGCGCGCTGCAGATGCGGAACTGGATGACCGCATCCGACGAGTGGTTGAGTCCGCAGGCGGCGATGCTGTCTCCGGAGGCTACGATCAAGATTGCAAGCGCCATCGTCGGTGCGGATACTACCTATCGTCAAACCATCGCCGCGGGCCGCGCCGCGGTGGAGATTCTTAAGCACGGCGTCGTGAGGGAAAGGCTTAATCTGTCGCGCAAGGAGCAGCAATGGCTGACGCGCATCGATGACGCGTTGGACGGTTTTCCGCCGCACGAAGCGACGCTGATGCGCGATCTGGAGCCGCAGTACGGAAGCCTCTACGATAAAACAAGTTACGGCTTTTAGTTCGCTGCGGTTGTTCTTCGCCGTGGGCTCGTGCAAAGGTCTCAGCGAATTCCGATGAGGCAGTCATGCGGCTAAAACTGATCCACTGCCAGGTTCTCACCCGTGAGATGAGTTGCGTTGTCTCCAGGTCGCCGCATGCGATCGACGTAGAGACGTTAACCATGGGCCTGCACGATCTGGGCGCGTCAATGCGCCCGCGTTTGCAGGAACGGATCGACGCGGCAGACGAGGCTGTATATGACGCCATCCTGCTGGGGTACGCGCTGTGCGGCCGGGGAACCGAGGGGTTGCGCGCGGGAAAGACACAGCTTATTCTTCCTCGCGCACATGATTGCATCGGCCTGTTGATGGGTAGCCGCCAACTGTATCAGGCATACTTCGACACGCATTCCGGCGTCTATTTTCGTTCTCCGGGATGGATTGAGAATCAGACTCTCCAGCCGGCCAACTCCTCAGCGAAGAACAGGATCGGCGAACGGCGCAGCCGTGAGGAACTTGTCAACCAATATGGCGAAGAAAATGGAGACTATCTATTCGAGCAGTTCAGTGCGTTTCGCCGTCATTACTCGGGGCTGACCTACATCTCCACCGGCGTTGAATCCGACGACGCCTGCCGCGACCGCGCGCGCGCCGAAGCAGAAAAGGAAGGATGGGCCTTCGAGGTAGTGAAGGGTTCGCTCACGCTACTCGAGCGTCTCGTCGACGGAGAGTGGGATGCGGGCGATTTTCTGGTTGTGCAGCCCGGAGCTACAGTGCGCGGAGCGCTGGGCGAATCCATCGTGGAAGCCATATGAGCATAGAGCGCGTGCGGATTCGACTGGAGCCTTTGTCGGTAGAAATGGACGTACCGCGCGGAGCTTCATTGTCTTCCAGCCTTGCACAGTACGGCCTCGAGTTCCCGTGCGGTGGAACAGCGCTGTGCGGCGGTTGCAGAGTCCGCGTGCTCGCGGGATCGCTCGCGGTGACCGATGCGGACCTGTCGGTTTTCACTTCAGGAGAACTCTCCGATGGGTGGCGGCTCGCATGCCAGGCGCGTGCTGAGATGCCCCTGGTTCTTGCGTGCGGACAATGGCATATGGATATTCTGGCAGACAACTCCGGTTTGCCGGGAGCGGGCAAGTCGGGGCTGGGAATTGCCATCGATCTGGGTACGACGACAATCGCCGCGCAGATCGTTGACATGGGTACGGGTAATGTCCTCGGGATCGAGACCGATCTCAATCCCCAGGCATCGTCTGGTGCGGACGTGATGAGCCGAATCCAGGCAGCCTTGTCCGGAGCCGATCTGACCACCGTTGTGCGGTTCGCTCTACGGCACATGATTGCGAAGCTTGCTGCCGGTCGCGACAAGGAAATTGCCGAAGTGGTCCTGGTCGGCAACACGGTGATGCATCACCTGTTCTCTGGCCTCGATGTCGAGCCACTCTCGCATGTGCCCTTCCAGTCTCCTCATCTTGGTGCGCAGAGTTTCCGGCCTGAGGATTTGGGCTGGCCCTTGCCTGCAAAGTGCCGCGTCCGTTTTGAGCGCTGCCTCGGCGGTTTCGTGGGATCTGACATTCTTGCCGGGATTGTTGCCGTCGGCATGTCCCGCGCCGAGGATCTGGTGTCACTGGTAGACCTGGGCACGAACGGCGAGATAGCGATCGGGAATTGTCATGGAATTGTCTGCGCTTCTACGGCAGCAGGGCCGGCTTTTGAAGCCGGCTCTATCCGCATGGGAATGCGTGCCGCCACAGGCGCCATTTCGCACGTATCATTCCAGCGCGGCGAGATACAAGTATCGGTGATCGGAGACGCGGAACCTGGTGGTATCTGCGGAAGCGGACTGGTGGATGCGGTCGCTGTAGGTCTGGAAAGTGGAACAATTCTGTCATCGGGGCGCATCGCCAATCGCACCAAGGTCTTTCCGGTGAAAGGCGCGGTCGTTCTCTTTCAA
Source organism: uncultured Acidobacteriaceae bacterium (assembly GCA_963808695.1). Classification (GTDB taxonomy): domain Bacteria; phylum Acidobacteriota; class Terriglobia; order Terriglobales; family Acidobacteriaceae; genus Telmatobacter. The sequence continues at coordinate 396,847 of CAWEHF010000011.1, read as the reverse complement.
TCCGATATTCGCGAACTGCAACTGGCCAAGGGCGCCGTCGCCTCCGGCTTCAGACTGCTGCTCAAGCGCCGGGGCGTATGCGCCGGGAATCTGCAGAAGATCTATCTTGCCGGCGCATTCGGCAACTATGTCCGGATTGAGAGCGCCATTGACATCGGCCTGGTTGAAGCGCCGAAGGCAATCGTTCAGGCGGCCGGCAATACCGCATTGCGAGGCGCCAAGATGCTGCTTCTTTCGGCGGAGGAACCCCCTTTGCCGAAGATTGAGCATGTAAGTCTTGCCGCCGACCCGGCTTTTCAAGACGAGTACGCGAACTGCATGACTTTTCCGGATGTGGAGGCCGTGATTTGAGCAGCGAGACACTACGGCAACAGAAGAACAAAAACGATCTGTATTCAGGAGAGCGAAGACAAAGGTGAAAGCGAGGGAATGAACGATATGGCGACTTTAGTCGGTACGACGGCAAGCCGTGAGCGGCTCATCGCCACGCTCAACCACAGGCAACCGGACCGTATACCGGTCGACTTCGGTGGAACTGCCACCACCGGCGTGCATGTGAGCTGCGTGTCGGCACTGCGTGATTATTACGGTCTCGAAAAGCGGCCAGTGCGTGTTCACGAGCCATTCCAGATGCTGGGGACGCTGGAAGAAGACTTGATGCAGGCGATGGGTATCGATGTGATCGGCGCCTCTGCGCGGACCACTATGTTTGGATTTCCGGCAGATGAATGGAAGACCTGGCGGTTGAACGGACTGGAAGTTCTGGTTCCGGGAGATTTCAACACGACGGTCGACGCCGTAGGGAACACGTTGATCTACCCTGAAGGCGATACCACTGTCCCGCCGAGCGGGCGCATGCCGAGCGGCGGCTATTTCTTCGACTGCATTGTCCGCCAGGATCCGATCGACGAAGAGAAGCTGAATCCGGAAGACAATCTGGAGGAGTTCAGCCCCATCTCGCAAGCCGATTTCGACCACATTGTTCGAGCCACGCGGGCGGCTGCTGCATCAGGACGCGGTGTGATTGCGACCTTTGGTGGAACCGCGTTCGGCGATATTGCGCTGGTTCCGGGACCATTCCTCAAGCATCCGAAGGGCATACGCGACGTTACAGAATGGTACGTATCCACCAGCAGCCGGCAGGACTACATCCATAAGGTATTTGAACGCCAGTGTGAGATTGCCCTTGAGAATCTTGAGAGAATCCACGACGCGATCGGCGACATTGTGCAGGCGGTCTTTGTCTGCGGTACGGATTTTGGAACACAGACCTCTGCATTCTGCTCCGTGAAGACCTTCAATAGCCTCTATTTTCCATACTATAAACGGGTCAATGACTGGATTCATTCGCATACCAACTGGAAGACCTTCAAGCATTCCTGTGGCGCGGTGTCGAAGTTTCTCCCGTCGTTCATCGACGCCGGGTTCGACATCCTCAATCCTGTGCAGTGTTCCGCGACTGGAATGGACCCTGAACAACTGAAGGCGAACTTTGGGGATCGGCTGGTTTTCTGGGGAGGTGGCGTAGATACACAAAGAGTCCTTCCGTTCGGAACGCCTGCTGAAGTCCGGGAACAGGTCCTGCGCAGGTGTGAGATTTTTGCGCCGGGCGGTGGGTTCGTTTTCAACACGATTCATAATGTGCAGGCGGCAACTCCAGTTGAGAATATGGTCGCCATGCTCGATGCCGTGCACGAATTCAATGGACGGAAATGAGATTCACCGGAAGCACCGCTATCGGTGACAGGGAGGAAACCAATCTTCATGTCGATACGCAGGATGAGCGGGCAAGATCCAGTTTGACGGGGAACAGCATACAGCGGTAGCGCCCGCTGAGGAAGCATGAAGGAGAATCATGGATCGTCGTACGTTTCTCGGCATCGCAGGAATAGGGACAATTCACGAACTCTGCCTGCCGCGATTTGCAACAACGCTTCAGAATGGCCCATTTGACGCCACTGCCGCAAAGCAGGCCAATGGATCGAAGGCTTATGGGTCAGGTTATTTTGGCGAATGGATAACCGATCAGTTTGGCCTGCCGGCGTACCGCTACACATGCGACCAGGCCACTGATATCAAAGCCTTGTCCCCAGTGCACCAACAATGGCGCTCTCCAACCGATCATACCCACCAGGTGGGAAACGATCGCTTGGTCGCAGCAGTGTCTAATTACGGATACGTCCAGGTCAGGCAGGACGAGGGCTCGCCGAAGTTTCTTAATGACTATTTTCCCGAGGAGTCGCGTTACGGCGCCGGGATTGGCTTTTTGACCGACGGGAAGCGGGTGCTGAGCACCTTCTATCCCGGCAATGGCGCTTCGTTCGACAGAATCCTGGGCGAGGGCTACATCCGCAAGACGGTCAGGAGTCCGCACTATGAGGTGGAGCAGACGATCGTGGCTCCCTACGGTGACGATCCGGTAGTCGTGTCCATGGTGAAATTGACCAACTTTGGGGCCTCCGCGGCCGGCCTGCGCTGGGTAGAGTACTGGGGCGCACAGAACTACCAGTTCTCGTTCCGCTCGGGCATGGAGGCTGGCTTTTTGCACGACAACACTAAAGGCGCAGCGCTGCGCCGCGCCTTTGCTGCTCGCTTTGTCCACAAGTTTTCGCCCATGCCGAACGGCTACGGATTGATGGAGACGCAAAGCTTTCTGGGCCGTTCGGAGGAAGAAGAAGCCCTGTGGCAGCAGGTCGAAGTGGGCATGAAGAATCCCGACGGTCCCTTCGGCGGCCATCTGCATGAGGTTGCGCCCGGCGCCGTGTGGGAAGACGTGAACCCTCCCTCCACTTTTCTTGTGTCGCTCGATGCTCCGCCCGATGGCTACTCGACGGACGCGGCTACCTTCTTCGGTACCGGCGGAATCGAAAATCCCACCGGCCTCGCGACTCCTCTGGGCAGCGATCTCAGCGCGACGGGCCCAGCCAGCGCCTTCCTGCTTGAGCGCAAGCTCCACCTCGAACCCGGAAAGAGTAAGACGTTGTACTTTCTCTACGGATACTTGCCGGAGGGATTCAGGGCCGACGAACTGGCGAAGAAATATGCCGCCGATCCGGCGGGAATCCTGGCTCGCACCGCCGCCCAATGGAAGAAGGAGGGACTGCACTTCTCGGTTCCTTCCGAGCCGTGGGTCGAGCGCGAGATCTCCTGGCATAACTACTATCTACGAAGCTCAATGACCTGGGACAGCTTCTTCCGCGAACACATCCTCTCGCAGGGGCACGTGTACCAGTACGTCATGGGCTTCCAGGGAGCGGCTCGCGATCCTTTGCAGCACACGCTGCCTTTTGTATTCAGCAGTCCCGGCATCGTCAAGGGCATCATCCGCTACACGCTCAAGGAGATTCAGCCTGACGGCTCGATCCCCTACGGACTGGTGGGAGGCGGCATGCCCATGCCTTCGGCCTTCGATCCCGGCGATCAGGAGATGTGGCTCCTCTGGGCCGCGTCGGAGTATGTGCTGGCCACGCGCGACCACAAATTCCTTGGCGAAAAAATCACGCCCTACATGCATCGCCATCCCGCACCCTCCGATCCAACCGTGCGCGAACTGCTGGCGCGCGCGTTCACTCATCTTGTAACCGAAATCGGCGCCGGCAGGCACGGACTCATGCGGCTCGCCATGGGTGACTGGAACGATGGAATCGTGATGGGCAGGGTTCCTGAAAAGTATGTCCCCGAGGTGCACCAGCAGGCCGAAAGCGTGCTCAACGCCGCCATGGCCAGCTACGTCCTCGACTACTACGGGCGCATGCTCAACTCCGCGGGAGAAAAGGAAGCCGCCGCCGAGGCCCGCACAAAAGCCGCCGCGCAGCGCACGGCGGTTCAGGCGGTTTGGACGGGGAAGTGGTTTAGGCGCGCCTGGCTGGGTCCGAACCTGGATTGGATCGGCGACGATCGCATCTGGCTCGAACCGCAGCCATGGGCTATCATCGGCGGCGTCGCCAGCCCCGAACAGCGCAAAACTCTCGTGGCGTCCATCGATAGGGAACTGCGACGCCCGTCGCCGATCGGGGCGCTCATTCTGAACATCGGCGAAGACACGCCCGGCAAGCGCCCCGGGATTCTCGAAAATGGCGGCATCTGGCCCAGCATCAATGGCACGCTCATCTGGGCCCTGGCCCTGGCCGGCGGGCCCTCCGCCTGGGACGAGTGGAAGAAGAACTCCCTGGCCATGCACGCCGAGGCCTATCCGGAGATCTGGTACGGCATCTGGAGCGGCCCTGACTCGTACAACTCGGTCCTGTCGACGCATCCCGGCCAGACCATGTTCGCCGAGCCGCCGGTGGACGGCAAGCCCTCGCCAACCGATTGGGGCGTGAACTGGACCGACTTTCCGGTGATGAACATGCATCCCCACGCCTGGCCCTTATACAGCGCCGCAAAGTTACTGGGACTCGAGTTCAATGAACATGGCTTAATGCTCAAGCCCGACCTGCCTCTGGGAGAATATGAGTTTTCGTCAACTCTCTTGGGGTTCAGGAAATCCGCGAAGGGTTACTCCGGCTGGTATGCTCCGGCCGTCCCTGGCCGGTGGACCGTCGAAATCCGTCTGCCCCCATCGGAGATTGCTCGCATGAGGGAAATAAGGATCAATGGCATTGTTGAGGCGTTTACGGCCTCGGCAAAGGTAGTCCGGCTTATTGGCGAGAGCAACCCCGGCATGCCATTGCGGTGGGAGATTACGTAGACATGTTTTATCAAAGGCCGACCTCGCTCGGAGTACTCTCGCGGGCGTTAAAACCCCGCGTCTTTCCGGTGTGATCCGGCACTCTCCGGCTTCGCTCTGGGCAGATTTTGAAGGCGTGCACTTCCAAGACCAGGTTCCGGCAGTGCGGGTATGCAGTTCGGTTTCGGGCTATCATCAATTCCGAACTCAGCGGTTCAGGCAGAGTAAAGTGGATGTTTGAATTCGATGTTAAACTTGCGAGGCGTAGATGAAGTCACTTGTATTTGTCGCTCTTTTCAGTGTTGCATTTTGTTCTCGTGCCGTGGCCTCAAGTTGTGAGAGCCTTGCCGGTTTACCGCTGGCCGATGGCAAGGTCACGATGGCAATCGCCGAGCCCGCGGGAACGCTTCCTGGGCTGACCGAAAAACCGATTGACAATCTCCCTGCGTTCTGTCGTGTTGCCGCAACGCTGATGCCTTCCAGCGACTCTAACATCAGGATCGAAGTGTGGATGCCGGTCGCCGGTTGGAACGGCAAGTACGAAGGAACGGGCAACGGCGGTTACGCGGGAGGGATTGCGTACCAGAGTTTGGCTGACGGGCTACGCGGCGGTTTTGCGGTGGCAAACACAGATATGGGTACTTCACCACCCCCCGGCAAGGACGCCGATTCTCTCGTCGGACATCCGGAGAGGTGGAGGGATTGGGGTTCGCGTTCGACGCACGAAATGACTGTTGCCGCAAAGCAGATTATTCGCGCGTTTTACGGAAAGGAACCTGTATTCTCGTACTACTTTGGCTGCTCCACTGGCGGACAGCAGGGACTCGTGGAGGCGCAGCGCTTTCCTGACGACTACGACGGGATTGCCGCAGGAGGGCCAGCCAATAACCGCACCCGGCTGCACATGGGTTTCATCTGGGATTATGAGGCCGCAGAGGAAAAGCCGGGGAGTTACATACCAGCAGAGAAGCTTGCGCTCATGTCCAATGCGATGCTGAACGCGTGCTCTGCGCAGAAAGCTGTTGCATCGGACAAATTTCTGTCGGACCCGCCGGCCTGTCAGTGGGATCCACAGGTGTTGCTTTGCAAGGCGGGCGATGCTCCCGATTGCCTGGCGGCTGAACAGGTCGCGACGGCGGAAAAGTTCTACGAGGGCCCGCGCAATCCGGTCACACACGAACCGATCTATCCGGGGCTTACGCGCGGCAGCGAGCTTCAATGGAACGAAGTGTTGCCGAAGGATGGGGCGCCGCTGCTTGACGCCCAGTTCAAATGGACATTCGGCGCGAACTGGAAGTGGCAGACTTTCGATTTCGATCGCGATGTGAAGACGGTCGACGAAACGCTGGGTCCGATGGTGAACGCGACTGATCCAGACCTCCAGGCCTTCAAAGCACACGGTCGCAAGCTCATTGTTTATCACGGCTGGGCCGACGTAATTGTTCCTTCGCTGGAGTCGGTCAACTACTACCAGAGCGCGGAGAACGCGCAGGCCGAGGAAGCAGCAAACCATCATCGCAGCAAGACCGAAGAGACGCAGGGATTCTTCAGGCTGTTTATGGTTCCGGGCATGGCGCACTGCGGCGGCGGGCCAGGCCTGAACGGGATCGCTCCGTTTGAATCGCTCCAGGCCTGGGTCGAGAAGGGGCTTCCGCCGGAGAAGATTATTGCGGGGCGTTACGAGAGTGGCGTGACGGAGATGACAAGACCGGTCTGTCCTTATCCTCAGGTTGCGCGCTATAGCGGTACAGGAAATTCGAACGATGCCGCCAGTTTTTCGTGTTTCGATCCGAACGCGGACGACGCGAAATAGGCTTCCAACGTGAGATGGGAGATAGCGTGCTCGCTGCGAACCTTCGGTCCGTGCTCTTCCCGGTGATACAACGATGGAAGAGGACTTGCGCGTTCAGAATGCGAAGTTATGGTGGAGTTGGGACAAAAGGCCACAAAATCTGCATGACCTGAAGGCCAAACAGGAATCCGGTCGCGAAACGCGGGGCAGGCGAGGATGAGTCAAGCAAGGAGAAAACGGGTGACTGGAGGCAAGATGGGTCGGTTGAAAATTTGCGCGGGGATTGGTTTCTTGCTGTTGCTGTCATTTCTCGCCGGCGTATCGGCGAGTGCAGAGGTGAGTCTGCCCAAGGTCCTGGCGGATCACATGCTTTTGCAGAGGAGGGCGCCGGTCCATATCTGGGGTTGGGCCAATGCTGCAGAGCAGGTCAGAGTCGAGTTTCGTGGCGAAACCAGGTCAGCGACAGCCGATGACGGCGGACGATGGGAAGTGGACCTGTCTCCTGGTGAAGCTGGCGGACCGTTCACTCTGACGATTCAGGGATCCAACACGGTGACTCTCAACGACGTTCTGGTCGGCGACCTTTGGGTTGCTTCCGGGCAGTCGAACATGGAGATGCCACTGAACGGGTTTGGACCCGATACTCCAGTCAAGGATTCGGTGAAGGAGATTGCGGCGGCCAAGCACCCGGAGATACGCTTCGTGACGCTGGCGGAGACATCTTCAGACTATCCTCTCGACGACACGACGGTCGCCATTCCTTGGCGGGCGTGTTCTCCTGAGACCGTTGGACGGTTTTCCGCTGTTGCGTATTTCTTCGCGCGCGATCTCGAGACCGCTGAAAAAGTGCCGATCGGCATCATTGTCTCGTCGTGGGGCGGCACGCCGGCGGAATCGTGGACAAGCATGCGAACACTAACATCCGACCCCACACTGATGCCTCTGCTCGCTCTCTATGAAGAAGAGACGCGCGACTACGCGAATCAATTGCGCGTGATCGAAAAAGAACAGGCCGAAGCGAAAGAATCCGGAAAGGACGCACCCTATCATGCCAACGTGCAAACGGGGTGGGAGCCCGCGGGACTCTTTAACGCAATGATTGCGCCGCTGACCCCTCTCCGTATCAAGGGAGTGATCTGGTATCAGGGCGAATCGAACTCCAGTCCTGAACGAGCGGCCCTGTATGCCAGATCGTTTCCCGCGCTAATTGCGGATTGGCGGGAGGCATGGAGACAGGGCGATTTCCCATTCCTCTACGTCCAGATATCCAGAATCAATCCACCGTCCCCGTCGCCTTGGTCGGTGGTGCGTGAAGCACAACGGCGATCGCAGTCTGTGAACGAGGTTGCCATGATTGTCTCGGCCGATGTGGGTGAAGCCGATAACGTCCATCCGCCAGATAAGCAGACTATCGGCGCGCGCCTCGTGTTGGCGGCCAGAGCTTTGGCTTATCACGAACCGATCGATTACAGCGGGCCTGCGTATCGACAAACTTCATTGGAACCGGGGGCAATCCGGGTTTGGTTTGATCATGCGAATGGATTGGAAGCGCGTGGAGGCACTTTGTCGGGCTTTGAGGTTGCGGGAGCGGACCATAAGTTCTTTGCGGCTTCGGCGCAGGTGAAAGGCAGCACGGTTGTCGCCAGCAGTTCGAGTGTGGCAAATCCCATCTATGTCCGGTATGCATGGTCCGCAAGCTCTCCGATGCCTCTATTCAATCGGGAAGGACTTCCGGCGTCCCCCTTCAACTCCGATGACACATACGCCAACCAGGGCCAGCCTTCAAAGTAGGAACTGCCCCAATGGCCGAAGCCCCAAATACTGGACCGCGCTGGAAGTTGATGGTTCGTTGCTGTCGTCGTTCTCTGAAGAGGGAGAGAAGAACCCGATTATGGGCCAACGCGGTCACAGTGAAGAGGAGATTCTGCGCGTGCTGAGTAAAGATCCAGCAAGCGAGACAGTCGTCGAAGTCTTCCGCCAGCGCCGCATCAGCGGACAGAGCTTCTATCTGTGGAAGAGAAAGTATGCGGAACCCTCTTGCAACAGTGAAATTGGTGGTCTCCGCATCCGCATTTGGCGTAAATCACTTGATCCGAAACGCAACCAATTCAAATGCGCTGTCGGCTTCTCCCACGATGTGCTTGCTGCGAAGGAACAGCTCGAAGTAGCGTAGATCCTTGCGGTTCAGCAGCGACGAAAGTTCCGCCGGCAGCTGGCCGTGCAGCAGGAATCGGGCAGCTGCTTCGTTCGCCTGCATGTCGGCGCCGTTGATCAGCAGCACATACCCGCTTTGCGAAAGATTCTGCGTTAATGCGATATCGACATAGCCTACGCTCTGGTTTGCATAAGTGTTTATGTATTGGGCCTGCTCTCCGGGCGCGGGATGAAGGTTTTCGAAGTAGCTTGTCTGTTCGGCAATGCTGTCCACGTGACGGAAATTGAATCGATCGTTAAAGAGAGTCACCCAGGGATCGCTGTTGGGTCCGCCAATGAGAACAGTGTTTCCCTCATTCAGGTCCTCAACATGCAGATCGCGGGCGTATCGAATCGTTGCGTGGCCCCCCGCTTGTTTGAGAGTTTCAAAGAAGTCGACAGCAATCAGACCCTCGTTAGTGCTTGTCGTTCGATATTTGTTGAGAGATGAGATGACCTTCTGCATCGCGGGGTCCTTCATCATCGCAAGCTGCCGTTGGGGAAAGTCCTTGCTGATGTACTCGGAAAGAGTGATGTTGGCCCCGACAATGTCCTGGATTATTACCAGGGACGTATCGGGCTCGACTATCGTCACATTCCCCTCCGACCGGGAAAGGAACTGAACGAACGGATTTGCACCCTGCGCCAATGGCTCTTTGGGGCTGCCGGAATTGTGGACGAGTAGGTACAGGAGAATCAACAAGATACCCGCGGAGTTGAGCCCTACTAATACCCCAAATCTCCAATTTCTCCATTTCGGTTGTACACCCAGCATCCGATCGGCAGATGGACCGGCAGACTCTGCGGTGGAATCGAGCGGCTCATTTGTCGAGGACTCATGGACCGCCGGCGAACGGGTATGGGCTTGATGAGGCGTAAAAACCGGGGTGTAGCTGCCCTTTGGAATGGTCAGAACAAATGGTTCGGCTTGCCCCTCGGTTTCAAAATATTGTTCTAATTTGCGTCGAAGATGACTGAATTGGGCTCGAACGATGTTGTCATTGGCCGGGTTGAAATCTTCGCGCCGTCCAAGGACATTGCAGGCGATCTCGAATTCACCTGGAATGTCGTTCGGCCGAAGGATGGCCAATTTGGACGTGTACCTTAAGATACTTCGAAGCTGTGATGCTCGCTGGAAACCTTCGCTCGCAACGATGCGCTGGACAAGTTCCCAACGGCTATCGCCTTCAAGGAGGGCCTCTTCCGTTGCGTCTGGGGCGGCCATTTGGTTTTTCAATTCCATGTGTCATGCCCTCGCCAGCCAAAGTCCCTGACTCCAATCCAAACGAGAGAGCGCAATTAACCTTTCCCAGACAACGGCGGAGAACTGATTCCCCGAACGGCTAAACTATAGCATATAAAGTCAATTTACGTAAAAACACGTTCAATCACGTTCATCCACTTGCTCATTATATGGAAGCGTTGCAGAATTCTGCCGACCATGAAAAGGGGAGGTTTGTCTGCAACTATTGGTTGGTTGCGGTGCCCTCATTTCAGCTGACCGCGCGAGTCAAAGGGCCTGCGTCGAGTTGGCAGCAATTGGTCTGCAGCAATGTAGTCGAATCAGCGGATTCTCATTGAGCGCGAGCGAGATGAGAGGCGCTGCGGTTTAAGAGGTTAGGGGCCTTTTTTATAGACGGAGACTGTAAACGCTTCCAGAAACGGCGACAGTGATTTGTCGGCAGTGTTGGGGGCTTGAAGCGCTCGAAATGGCGTAATTCAGATTGTGGGCCAGGAAGCGATCGTCCCAGGCAGGTTGACGAACGGAGTCTGAGGGCGGGGTGGACAACGAGTTGAACAAACGAGTGAGTTAAGTAGGAGGCTGCTTATGAACTTTCTGACAGGAGATAAGACAAGAATGATGAGACATGTCGGAGTGCTGCTAATGGCTCTGTTCGTTCTGGCGTTTGTCGCGCCTATGGCGCGGGCGCAATCAATGTTCGCCAGCTTGAACGGGACGGTGCAGGATGCCCAGGGGGCGGTTGTCGTTTCGGCAAGCGTCACCGTTAGGAACGCGGCGTCGGGCGAAGCCCAGACGGCGGTCACCAACCGGGAAGGGTACTTCTCCTTTCCTGAACTTCCCGCCGGCACCTACCAGTTGACGGTAGTCGCCAAGGGATTCTCAAAATTCCACGAGACCGGCATAACCCTGACCGGCGGCGACGACCGCTCTTTAAACGTCCCGCTCAAGGTTGGCGCAATCAGCGAGACGGTTGAGGTTAAAGGCAACCAAACCGATTTGACGCCGTCTACCTCGGGCGAGAAGTCTTACACCATCTCCGGCTCCGACCTTCGGGAGCTTTCCCTGGTGAGCCGCGATGCTACAGAAATTGTGAACATCATGCCCGGCGCGGTCATGACCGCAAACGGAGCCGTGAACTCGCAAGCGTTCTCGGGCCAAGCGATGGGCATGAACACCGCGACGGGTCCGCTCGCTAACGAGAACGTCAACGGCATGGGGGTCGACGTGACCACCGATGGCGGCCACACCTTCGATCCCGGCGCGGCTGGCAATGCAGTTCCGGTCACCGCCAACCAGGACTTCATCCAGGAAGTAAAGCTCCAGACCTCGAACTTTACCGCCGATAACGCCAAAGGGCCTGTCGTGGTGAACACTGTCACCAAGAACGGCGGCTCGCAATTCCATGGCGACTTCCACATGATTGCACGCAACCATGTGATGGATGCGAATGAGTCCTATGAAAAGGAGATCGGCGTTCTGAATGGGACGCCCAACACGACGCCGAACGAGCACTACTACTATCCAGGCGCCACCTTCAGCGGCCCGGTGATCATTCCGCACACGGGAATCAACAAGAATCGGGACAAGCTCTTCTTTTTCGACGGCTATGAGTACTACGACCAGTTGCAGGATAACGGCATTGCTTCGGCTTTCGTGCCCACGACGGCCATGCTTGGCGGAGACTTCAGTGCGGTGTCTTCCTACCCCGGCCTCACTACCGGCGGATCTGTCGCCGGCGGAAATATTCTTGCTACAACCCCGGCGCAGTCATACCTCACCGGGGGCCTGTGGGGCGCCCCGTGGCTGGCCCTCAACCCGACGGATAGCGTCTCCGCAGCACGCATAAACACTTGCTTGGGCGCCAGCGGAATTACCGCGGCGGGCGTTATTCCCAAGTCCTGCCTGGACCCCAACGGCGTAGCCATTGCGAACGCCTACCTGCCGAAGCCCACCACCCAGTCTGGCGCTCCGGACGCTGGGGGCTTCAACTACAGCCAGGAAGTCATCCAGCCCATGAACATGGACCAGAACCTGGCCCGTGTTGACTACGACATGAGCGATAAGACCAAACTATACGTCACCTATAACCGGTCGCGCCAAACCGCGACTTTTCCAATGGGCTATTGGGTAACCACCGCTACTCAGAATTCCGTTCCGGTTCCGTCGCCCATCATCGGAGCGGACGGAACCGATTTTGTGAACGTCAACTTCATGCACGTCATCTCGCCGAGCATGACAACAGAGGCGAGGTTCTCCTATACCTTTGAGAATTATCCCGGGAATCCGCAAGATCCATCCAAGCTGCTGCGCAAGGACATTCCCAACTACACCCTGAAGGGCATATGGGACCAGGCTACCGCGCCGGAACTGGTTACGTGGGGCTCGGGCTTCCCGAATCTGGGCGATGTGGGCCATGCGTACCCCCTCCTCTGCTACAAGAAGATCCCGGCTGCCGGCGAAGATCTGACCAAGGTCATCCGCACCCACACATTAAAGGCGGGAGCCTATTACGAGTGGGTCGATAACGTTCAGGACAACTGGAACACGTGGAGCGAATTCGGCTACGCCAACGGGTACCCCACCTCCTTTACAGGCAACCAGTATGGTGACGTCTTGTTGGGCGTTGGCATGAACGCCTATGTCGAAAATGCAATTCCGCCCACACCTCCCAATACCAAGGCCACTACGTTCTCCTTCTACGTGCAGGACGACTGGAGAATCAACCGCCGCTTGTCGCTTCAATATGGGATGAGATTCGATCACTACGGGAAACCCTGGTCGACGCCTTACGGCGTGGCCGTGTGGGATCCCAACGGAACCCTCAGCTCCAAAGACAAGTACGACAACTCTCCGGGTGCGATCGCCGAAAACACGGGCATCTCCTGGCATGCCGCGAATTCCGCGATCCCGTGGTCCGGCCAGCCCAGCACCTTGTTGAATTACTCGCCGCGCATCGGCGGGGCGTTCGACATCTTCGGGAACGGCAAAACCGTCCTGCGCGGCGGTTTTGGCCAGTACCGCGATTTCGAAATCTGGTCCTTCGGCAGCGCTAACTCCACTGCAGAAGGTTCCGTTGCATGGTCCTGCGGCCCTAACGACATCAATTGTCCCAGTTGGGAAGACATTGATACCCATAGCGAAGGCGCTCCCAAATTCGGCACCCCGCTGCCGCCCGGCAGCCTTCCCTCCGCGACGGGAGGCGGCGTACCGAATACCATTCCCGGAGCCGTCGATCCGAGCGACAAGCAAAACCCGTACACCAATACCTACAGCGTAAGCATCGACCAGAAGCTGCCCTGGAAAATGCATGTCGAGGGGTCATATGTTGGCAACTCAACCCACGACATTCAGACGTCGATGAATGCGAACGCGGTTCCGCTGGGAGCCCGGCCCATGCAGGGTGCCCAAAGCCCCTATTGCGTCAGCGCTGTCACCAATGCCGATTGGTGTGACTACCACTTCCGCCCGTATTCGAATTACGAGGACATAACCGACACTCAGACCAAAGGGAAGTCGCGGTTCGATTCATTCCAGTTGAGCCTCCAGCGCAACACCGGATTCCTCACCTTAATGGTCAACTACACCTACTCGAAGGCATTGGGCGACGGCTTGCTGGGAACAGACTCAACCAGCGGCTACCCTGACGGCGGCGTCAATGAGTTCTATGGCGTCCTGCCGATCGACCGTCCCCAAGTCTTGAGCACCGCGTATGTCATCCACGGGCCCCGGATGCAGGGCGGCAACTCCCTCCTCAGAGGCGTCGTGAACGGCTGGCAACTTTCCGGCATCACGCAAATCGAAAGTGGCGCGAACCTTACCTCGGGGACGGACGGCTGGAACTTCGGTTACACCTTTGAATCGAACCCGAACGCAGTGAATGGGGTGGATACAATCAGCAATACCTGGCTGCTTGGAACAGACGACATCACACTCATGCCGCTTTTGACCTGCAACCCGAGTAAGGGAAACCCCAAGGGCTATTTTATCAACATCAGCTGCTTCGGCGTACCGGCGGGCAATGGGGTAAACGGTACAACCAAGATGCCGTATATACCCGGTCCGAAGTTCTGGAAGAGCGACCTCACGGCGGTCAAGAACTTCAAATTAGGGGAACACCAGAACGCGCAGTTCCGAATGGCTGCATTCGACTTCCTGAACCATGCCCTGCTGTCGTTTGCGCCGGGCGACATTGAACTCATAGCGAACGGCCTCAAATGGACAGCCGGATCGGGTGGATTGGGAAGCGAAGTTAACACCAATTCAGACTTCGGCCATGCCAAGTGGCACGAAGGCCACAGAATCCTGGAATTGGAAGCGAAATACTCGTTCTAAACTGTAATTGGTTGTGTGCCTCCGACGGGCGGCCTTTGGGCCGCCCGTCATTTCATCCGATGACTTTTGCCAGATCCACTATGCTCTCGGTGTTCCCTCTCCTGGCCATGATGTCTATGGCCGTTCCGGCCGCTCCGTCGCCCCCGCAGCAGAGTTTCGATGAGATTGCGCGACAGGCCGATAGCGCGCGCAATGCCGGCCGAGCGACAGAGGCAATCGGGCTTTACCGTCAGGCAGTTCAAATCCGCCCCACTTGGAGCGACGGATGGTTGTGGCTGGGCGACCTGCTCTACGAGCAGGAACGCTTTCCTGAGGCGCAGGATTCCTTCGCTCATTTTGTCGCCATAACGTCGGCGCCGGGCCCCGCCTGGGCCATGAAGGCTCTCTGCGAATTCGAGATGCGCGACTATGCTCATTCGAGCCAAGACTTCGATACCTGGATGCATGGCGGCCTTCAGGGAAACGAGGCTCTGACCGATGTCGCCACTTTCCACGAGGCGCTGCTCCTCACGCGAGAACGCCACTTCGATCAGTCGCTCCACATGTTGACTGAAAGAGCGCAACGCAGAGGAGAAAGCCCATTGCTGGTCGAAGCCATGGGACTGGCATCGCTGCGGATGCCGAATCTGCCGGGAGATTATCCGCCGGGGCTCCGTGAACAGGTCTGGCTCGCGGGGAAAGCTTCTTTTTATTTGTCGGTGCAGGAGTTTGAACGAGGGCAGGACTATTCAAATCGATTGCTGGCCGAGTATGGCCAACAGCCTGGAGTCCACTACATTCATGGCTTGCTGCTCCAGGCCCAGTCGAATCCTGTCGAGGCGTCGCAGGAGTTCCAAAAGGAACTTGAGATTTCTTCTCGAAATTCTCAAGCAACGCTGAAAATGGCCCAGAGGCAGGAAGCTCCTCCAACGTCCCCAAATGCAACTGCCGCTCAAAGCTCCGGCGCCTTTGACCAGCTTGCCCAGGATGCGAAACGCGCGCTCGAGGAGCACAGGGGCGATGCCGCCATCGAAGCCTATCGCCAGGCTTTGCAGCTCAAGCCGGAGTGGGACGAAGGGCTATGGCGTCTGGGCACGTTGCTCTATGAGAAGGAGAATTACTTTGAAGCATGTACAGTTCTGCGGCGCCTTCTCGCTCAGGATCCGGGCAATGGTTACGGCTGGGCGATGCTGGGATTGAGCGAGTTTGAGTCGCACGATTACGCGCGGGCCATGGATCACCTGAAGCAGGGCATAACACTTGGATTGGGTGACAACCGCGAAATGATTGCCAGAGTCCGCTACGTCATCGCGATTTTGCTCACGCGATCGGAACAGTTCGATGAAAGTATGGTTCTCCTGTTTACCCTGATGACCGACGGCGCAGACACATCGTCTCTGGTTGAGCCGTTTGGCTTGGCTGCTTTGCGTATGCCGTTTCTGCCTTCCGAGATTCCCCCTGGCCGTCGAGAGATGATTCACATGGCTGGCGCCGCCACAATGGCGATAGAAGCGCGGAAGTATGCAGATGCCGAGAAAATCTTCAGCGAACTTGAAGCCAGGTATCCCGACCAGCCTGGAGTCCACTTCCTCATCGGCGCCTACCTTCTGAGCGCGCATCCGGACGATGGGATCGAGGAATTGAAGCGGGAGATCGAAATCTCGCCGGCAAATGTGCCCGCGAGGATCCGGTTGGCGGAGGAATACATCAAGCGGCAAAACCTGGATCGGGGGATATCGCTCGCCCAGGAGACGCTGAAACTGGCGCCCGAGGCGCCTCTGGCTCACATGGCGCTCGGCGAAGGGCTGATAGCGAAGGGAGATTCTCCCGGCGGGATCAGGGAACTGGAAACTGCCCGTGATTCCTTGCCGGATGAAGTCGAGGTTCGCTGGGATCTGTTTCGGGCCTACTCCGCCGCGGGTCGCAAAGAAGATGCCAGCCGAACGAAGGACGAGATTGAAAGGCTCAGCAAACAAGAAAATGCGGCACATTGAGTCCGACATCGCTCAGGTGGGCCGCCGGGTATGCTCCCTTGCATCCATTGCGTTCCTGTTATCTTGCGGCGACGGCCGCCTTGCTTTTTTCGCAACAACAGGCTGAGGGTGGCGAGAAACCTGGCTGCGCGCCTTCTCGTCGAGTTGGAAAGCGGTGCAGGACCGAAAAAGGGCAGGGGAAGGACCTGATCAATGATTACGCGTCGTGAGTTCGTAAAGGCATCTGTGCTGGGTTCAGCCGCGGCAATTGCTTCCAGCACACCTCTGGCCGCAGATTCTCTCGTTTCGTCGAACAATCCTTGTATGCCTCGATTTGGCGTGAACTTTGTGCCGCGCAAGCGTTGGTGGTACTGCTGGCTCGACTGGGATCGACAAGCAATCGCTGACGACCTGAGCGGGGTGGCCGAGCTGGGGATGGATCACATCCGTATTCAGTGTCTGTGGCCGTACTTCCAGCCGGGCATCAGTAACGTGAGCGAACATGCATTGGTCAATCTTCATCTGCTATTGGACGCGGCCGACAAGGTCGGCCTGGACGTTGAAGTCACTGTCCTGAATGGTTGGATGAGCGGGCTATGCTTTATCCCGCCATGGGTTGCGCCCCTGGCCGACCCCTGGCATAACAAGTCCGGAAACATGTTTACCGACCCCAGGGTCATCGACGCCGAGAAGTTGCTGTTCAAGAAGATTGCAGAGACCGTCGGTGGCCACAGGCGCTTTCTCGGATTCGACATTGGAAATGAACTTGGCGTGTTGATGACACCCGGCAGCAACCCGGCATCAACGGCGGAAGCTGACGCCTGGGCAACGGAGATGCTTCGCCATTGCGACGAGATCGCGCCCAACAAGTTCCATGTCAATGGCATTGACCATTCGCACTGGTTCAACGACTTCGGTTTCAGCCGCGAGAACGTTGCAACCACAGGCCACGCATCCGTTGTGCATTCATACCTCCAATTCGATGGGGTGCTGGAGCGGTACAAATACTCCGATCCAGCCGCGCTGCACCTGGCAGAGTATGAAGTTGAACTTGCCTGCGCTTATCAAACTGACTTGAGCCGCCGCGTTTGGGTCGAGGAATGCGGCGTGTCGAGCGAAATGCCGGAAAGCTACAAACCTGAATTCATAGAGCATTCTGTCCGCAATGTGATGTCTACGGGCAAGGCCTGGGGTATCACCTGGTGGTGTTCCCATGACATCGATCCATCTATCAAGAGCTTCGATAGGGGCGAATATGGCATTGGGCTTCTGGACCTTCAGAACAAACCCAAGCCCATCGCGAGAAAGTTTGCTGAGCTGGCGGCGGAGTTCAAACGCTCGCAGCCTGTGATCACTCCTCGGAACACCGCGCTGATTATTCCCGACCTCGGACTTTCAACCAGCGCATGGCCGCCCGATTGGAAGTACGCCACGCCCTACATGAACCTTGTCAATCGCGGTGTCGTACCGGCGATCGTTCTCGAGAGCCGTGCCAAAGACCAGGATTACCTGAGAGCTCGCGGCATCACCGATCTGATTCCAATTGGTACTTGAGGATCAATCGATCGCTCAGATTGTAATGAGATTCGGCGAAAAATGACTTTGGAGCGTTCTTCGAATCGGAGCCACAAGCATCTTGCAATAAAAGCAAACTGAGAAGGTCGAACTTTCAGGAGATGAAATGATCGCGATTGACCGACGCGTCTTTTTGCAGCTCTCAACCGGAGCTTTGCTTGCAACGGCTTCGAGCAAATTGTCCGGCAACGCGGGCCTGCCCGTGGTCTCAACCCAGAATGGACTTGTACGCGTGAAGGCCGCCGACTATCTTTGGGAGTATTCGCGAGCGGATGACATGTTCCGTCTGCACGACTCAAAGAACAGGCTCATCGTAAGTGGAAAGATGCAGCCGGCAGTTGTTGTCGCGCCCTCTGAGCAGCCTACGCTTCGTGCATATACTCCGGGCAGGGCTTCGGAGCCGAAGATGGAACCCGGCAGGTTGACCATCAAGTATGAAGGAGTGAACGGCTCGGCTAGTTTGATCCTTACCTGGCGCTTCGATGAGAACGGCATCTGGACGGAACCCATCCTGTATGACACGCCCACGGCGCAGGAGGTGGTGAGCCTGCACTACTTTGTGGAGCCGAACGGCGCTGAGAAAACCCCTTCCCTGGATGCGGCTTACGTAGTGGCGCCAGGCCTGCTTTCCGGATCCCCGATCAGTCCCATTGTCAGCAGGTATGTGCATCTGGATGAAAGTGTTTGGCTCGGCCGAGGTAGCTTCATTCCGGGGCTTTCGCAGCAATGGGGCCTGCCGGTGCACTATTTCTGCGGATGGAGCGTTGACGAACCCAATGGCGAACGAAACCTTTTCACCGAGGGTAAATCGGACGCCTTCGCATGTGGTCTGGCCGATCTGCCCGGCGGAGATCTGTTTCTGCGGCTTTATGAAGGTAGGAGCAGTCTGTGGATCGACTACCGAAGCGACCTGTGGAAGCATCTCAGCGGTCCTGGAACTCTGACGCTGGGCGCGACCTTGCTCTGGACGATCGCGCCTGACTACTATCAGGCCATTGCCGCCTATTATCGAGGGTTGTTGCAAGCGGGAATCATTCACCGGCGCAGAAATTCCGAGCACAAAACAGCGATTGCTCTGACTCCGCAGTTCTGCACCTGGGGTGTGCAGGTTGACCGGAACAGGGGAGGGGAGCGGCTGGACGAAGCATTTCTGAGGGAGGTTTACCAGGAGTTGAGATCCTCCGGAATGAAAGCCGGCCTGTTTTCGATCGACGACAAATGGGAAGGAAGCTACGGGAACCTGGTTCATTCGGAGACGAGGTTTCCTCACTTCGAGGAGTTCCTCGACCAACTGCGTGCGGACGGAACCCGCATCGGCATGTGGGCGGCGCTCATGCGCTGCGAACATCCTGCCGACCTGGGCCTGACCGAGGACAACATGCTGAAGAGGCCGGACGGCAAGCCCTACCAGGCGGAGTTTGCCAACTCACGTTACTACATTCTGGACTTTACGCAACCGGCCGTGGCAAAGGTGCTGGCGGACCATGCGCGGCGCTTCATTCGCCGGTACAAGCCGGACCTGCTCAAGTTTGATTTTGGATATGAACTCCCAGCCGTTGGAATTGCCGCTCCGCTGGACAAGCACTGGGCCGGGGAACGGCTCATGCTGAAGGGCCTTGAAGTGGCGATCAATGCCATGCGCGAAGAGAATCCCGACTTGGTGGTGATGTACTACAACCTCTCTCCGCTGTTTCTGGAGTATTTCGATCTGCACAGCCCCGACGATCTTTTCATGTGTTCGGGGGAATACGAAGTGGAGGCGAACCGCCGCTTTTACTTCAGCAGCCTTTTGGGTCCACTGGGAGTTCCGACCTACGGTTCTTCGGGATACGACTGGGCTAGCTCGCCAAGTATCTGGTTCGATTCGGCGGCATTGGGAACAATTGGCTCGCTGAACGACTTCAAAGGCGATGAGGAGGGGGAATCCGCCACGCCTGAAATCATCGCGAAATACAATGGAATCGCCAAAGTGTTGCGGCCCACCGGTATATTCGAAATATTACCGATTGGCAGTGTTTCATTTGCGCCGGCCAAGGGCGCGCACGCTCGCTCATGGGCGAGGATAGAGAACGGACAGCTCACTTTGTTGGCGTTCCGCCCTCCCATTCCGGGGGAAGAGGATCAACTTATGTATGCGAGCGATATAGATTCTCGTGTCAAGGATGCGGTTCACTCCAAAGCACCCGTGGTGGTGGCCTCCAAAGGAAGTCAGAGCATCGAGCGAAGCGACAAGTTGGCCGTTGTCGCGTACCGAGAAGGAGAAATTGATATCCGCCGAAAACAGGGTAGTCACGCTGAGATCCTAAGCCACTACTTCGGTGGTGCGGTGACAGTAGCCGAGGAGCCGATTACAAACGGCCGGTTGAAATTCACGGCGCAGGAGCGAAACCCTGCGGGAGAGCCGCTCGAGTGGATCGAAGTGGGCATCTCGTAGTTAGAAATCTCGCCCCTGCAAGCGGAAAAACAGATACGTCGCGAACGGGCAGCTTTTGAAAGGGAGGCACTCCGCCGCAGTAGTTGTTGACGGGGCGATTTCAGAGAAGTCGTGGCCGATTCCCGGGGAACGGAAATAGTGGTTCCAACAGGTTGCCGACGAGGGGCTCATTGGAACTGATCCTTGTTGGTTCCCTTTCTAAAAGGAAAAGCGATCTTCGAGCCGCTGAAATGCCGGCCCGGCTTCAAATTCGAGAAGGCAGTCAAGTTGTTGTCAATAACTTCGCTTTACGTAAAGAGATGTTCAAACACCACCATGCACTTGCCGCACGGTGCTTAGCGGCTCAATCATTCCTCGCGAACATATTTCGAAATTCGCCAGGCGCATCGGGGCTCTCGTTGCCAGCTTTGTGGAGATCTTGCCGAATTGGGTCGTGCAGGATTGCTAGGTCTAGTTGTGTGCGTTCCAGCCCTTCGACTCCCTTCAAACGGGATTTCCCTTTCCGTCGGCTGTCGTTCTTGCTTTGCCTGTTGCTAGGCGGCGCTGCGGCGCGGGCGCAGATGACCATTCATGTGCCCGCAGACCGGCACACCATCCAAGCCGGAATCGACGCCGCGAACAATGGCGACACGGTGCTGGTGGCGCCCGGCACATACTACGAAGCCATCGATTTTGAGGGCAAGGCCATTACAGTCGAAAGCTCCGGGGGGCCGGCCAGCACTTCCATCGTCTGGGCCTATCCGCCTGTTCTTACCGGTGCGTTTAGTCTCTTTACGGTTACCTTTCAGACCAATGAGACGCGCAGCAGCGTTCTCAGCGGTTTCTCCATTTCTGGCGCCGGCCTGCCCTTCGATCAATTCCAAAAGGTTGTGCCCCAGGGCCTTTTTGACGTTGCGATCGGGGCGGTTACCGGGGGAGTTGAGGTTTTGAACGGAGCCGCTCCGACGATTGTGAACAACATCATCACCGATAACGGCTGCGCCGGTATCTTCTCCAGCGGCGGCGCTCCGCTGATCGAGAACAACCAGATCAATAACACCACTTACCCGACATTCACCGGGCTTCTGTACTCTCCGGGGTATGATGCATGTTTCAGCGGACCCGACCTCGGGCCTTTCGGCGCTCCGGTTTTCCCGAACTACGGTTTCCCCGGGACTGCACTCTGGCTCGGATTCAATCCCAAGGATCCGGTTCCGTCCCCGCCGGCGGTCGTCATTGGAAACACCATCGAAGACAACACCTTCGGCGCATATTATCAGGGGCTGCCCGTTGGAACAGTCGATGCATATTTTCAGTCTCCCTCCGGGCCCAACTGGCAGGGAAACTATTACGTTATCGAAAACAATATCGTCCGCAACAATGTCACCAATGGCTATGGCGGAGGCATGGCTCTGGCCGCGCCCGGAATCGTGGCACAGAATCTGATTTACGGCAATCAATCAGCTTTCGGAGCCGGTGGAGTTATCGCCTGGGGGCCTTCCTACGATCTCTATCCGCAGGTCATCGGCGCGCCTTACGATGGCCCGGCATCGGCCCTGTTTGTCAATAACCTGATCGCGAATAACAGCGCCACGCAGGACGGTTCTCAAGTTAAGGTCGCCGATCCTACGCAAATCGAATTCGCAAATAACATCATCGTTGGGAACGACTCCCATGCGGCTGTCTACATCGATCCCAAATATCTCCCGCTTAACTTCTCCCAGTACGGAAGTCCGCACCAGGGCAGCTATGCTCCGGGGGTCTACCTCAACGATGTGGTCTTCGATCACAACGACAGCTTCAACCCCTCGGGCCCGGCCTTCAACGGCGGAGGAATCGTCTCCGACCCTTCTGGCACCTATGGCAACATTTCTGCCGATCCTCTCTTCGCAGATGCCGCGAATAACGACTACCATCTGCAATCCGGCTCGCCGGCCATTGACGCGGGGAACACCAGCGCGTTGCAGCAACTGGCGAACCTGGGCTTCGGGCTTACCACGGATCTAGACGGCAATCCCCGCGTCCAGGATTCGACCGGCGCCGGCTACCCGATTGTGGATATGGGCCCTTATGAGTTCGCTGGAGCCCAGGAAAGCGGAGCGACGACGATTCTGCTCACCCCCGGCTGGTATAACCCCTTTAGCCAGACCGAACTCCCCCTCACCGCGCAACTGATCTCGCCTGACGGCACTCCCACTGGCTCAGTTACTTTTTACGTCAATGGCGGTTCGTTCGGAACGGCGGCGATCGATTCCAGCGGAACGGCAACCATCAGCACTCCGCCTCTGGCGCAAGGCCAGACCGCGTTGCTGGCCACTTATGCCGGACAGGGCAACTTTGCTCCCGCTACCTCCGTCGAGGTTCTGGTCCTCGTTCAGCCCGACAACGTGACCATGACGCTGACCTCGTCTCCCAATCCCTCTGCTCTGGGATCGCCTGTCACGTTTACGGCCACGGTTGTTCCCACGAGCAATGGAACGCCGACAGGAGACGTCCAGTTCACCGATAACGGAAATCCGCTGGGCTCGTCGACGCTCGACTCCAACGGCGTGGCGACCTTTGTCACCAGCTCGTTGACGGTTGGCACTCACCTCATCGTCGCCACTTACCCCGGTGCAGTTAACTGGGGCGGAGCTTCGGCCAGCGTAACGCAGATAGTCTTGTACACAGTTAGCGAGACCTTGACCTCCTTGCTCAACCCCAGCCACCGCGATCAGGCCGTTACATTCACTGCAACCGTCTCCTCACCCAATGGCACGCCCACCGGCACTGTCGCTTTCAGCTATGGCAGCACCGCTCTCGGCACCGTGCCGCTGATCAATGGCGTGGCAAGCCTCACCACCAGCGCGCTCCCCCAGGGCACCCAGATTATTACCGCTGCTTATTCGGGCGATACAAACTTCTTCAGTAACTCGGCCACGCTTACGCAGATCGTCATCGGCTTTCTCACCAGCACCATGGTGACCTCCGTAACTCCATCCAAACTGTATGCACTGGAGCCGGCTACTATTACGGCTGTAGTTACAGGCGTTGGCGCCATCCCCACCGGCACTGTTACTTTCACAGACGGCGGCACAAGCATCGGCACGGCCACGCTGAACGCCTCGGGAACGGCGACGCTGACTTATGCCTTCCCTGCTTCGGGCAGCCAGGCAGTTATCGCCAATTACAACGGCGACGTTAACTTCTCGCCAAGCACCTCCGCGCCCTACCCCGTCAACGTGCTCATCAACGATAGCGAAACCGCGCTCGCTGTTTCACCTATCCCGGTTTTCGCCGAACACACGATTACTCTCACCGCTACTCTCTCCTCCGTCAGTGCCTCTGCCTTCGGAGTGGAGCCGTACGGCACGGTCAACTTTTTCGATGGGACAACCTTGCTCGGCTCTGCGACCGTGAACGCAAGTGGCGTCGCAACTCTCTCCTACACCTTTACTCAGTTAGGCAACCAGAACCTCGTTGCGGTTTATCCAGGCAACGCAGCATTTCAGCACAGCCAATCTGCCGCCCAACCGATCGCGGTTCAGCCCTCCCCGACGACAACCGCCGTCACATCCAACATCAACCCGCAGGAGATTGGCTCACCCGTCACCTTCACCGCAACGGTCACCGCGCCGGGCGCGACAGCCAGTCCGGTGGGAACCGTCACCTTCTTCGATGGAGCCACTTCCCTGGGCACGGTAACTCTGGCCCCCACCGGCGCAGCCACCCTCACTACCTCCTCGCTTCCACTCGGTCAGGATTCGATCACGGCATCTTATGCCAGCACCTCACCCGATTACCAGTCCAGTATCTCGCCCGTTTACACAGAAACCATCGTGGTCGCGTTGGGCGACTTTACCATTACCGTCTCGCCCACATCGCAATCCATTTACACCGGGCAGGCCACGCAGGTAATCACAGTGACTCTTGCTTCCAGCGGCGGCTGGGACCGGAATGTCGCCTTATCCTGCAGCCAGTTGCCGGCCAATGCCACCTGCACTTTCACACCGGCAACCGTCCCGAAAGCCAGCGGGGTCTCTCAGCTCGTCATTCAAACGACGGCCCCGAGCCAAACCGCCGCAAGTCCATCGGCGAGTAACTCGCGATGGCCGCGCGGGAGCAGCTTGGCGCTTGCGGCCCTGGCGTTGATCTTCATTCCTTTCGGGATTCCATTTATCCCGCGGTCTTCCCGGCTGCGGCGCATGATGTTCGTCATTATCCTGGGGGCGGCCTTCGCGATGATGAGTGGCTGCGGCGCTCCGAAGGACACCGGCGGAACAACGCCCGGCATCTACAACATTTCCATCAGCGCAACCTATTCCGGATATGGCGCGACGTTCACGCACAGCACCCAATTTACGCTTACCGTTCAATCCCTGTTCTAGCGAGCTGCCGGCAATGGGAGCCGGCTTCCTTCGGAGCAACGATGCCAGAAGCAAGAGCGGACTTTCACGCAACGCGGAAACGCCTGGTCCATCCAGCAGCTTGCCTGCCGGCCTCTTTTTTGCTTGCCTCGTGTTTGCTCCTGTCGCCCGGTCGGCTCTCATCGCAGGTCGTGCCCGCCGCGCACGGCAGCAGCGACAACATATGGGCAGGAGCGGAGTACTCGAATTATCTGCCGGATTTCGGTCCCTCTCAACGGATCACCGGTATCGGCGCATACGCGGATTGGAACGTGACCTCGCGCCTGGGCATTGAAGGGGAGGTGCGTTTTCTGCGCTTCGGGGGTTTCAGCGGCGAGTCCCAGGACAACTACCTGGCTGGCCCCAGAATTACGCTGCTCCACCGCGGAAAGCTCGTTCTCTACGCCAAGGTCCTCGCCGGCATTGCACAAAACGAATTCCCCTTCACGATTGGAACCGGCAGATATCTGGCCCTCGCGCCGGGGGGCGGCCTCGATTATCGGCTCTCCCAGCGCGTCGCACTTCGCGGCGAATTTGAATACCAGCTATGGCCCTCTGCTCCCGGCGTTTCGGGCGAACCCAGCAACGGCATGAAACCGAACGGCTTCAGCGTGGGTTTCGCCTACCGGCTATTTGGAAAATAATTGCGATTGCCGCATGGAATGCGCAAGAAAGCCATAGACTCCCCACCCGAAAGTGGCTAGGTCTCTGGGCCGTTGCGTCATTTCTGATGGGTGTTCCCGTCTCAATATTCGGAACGATTCTGCAGACCGCATTCGTCGTTTGTTTTTTGGCCATTGTCTTTTGGCTTGTGGAGAAGAACAAGCCAAATTCTTCACCGGCCGAAGGTCGCTTCTATTCGTGCCCAATAGAAGTTCAAGTCGTTGCAAACAAATATGCTTTACGTAAATAGATGTGCAAACACCACCATGCACTTGCCGCATGGCAGCGTACAGCGCAATCATCCCCCGAAAGCGAAGAAGCCCGAGAAATGATAACGCTTACAATCCAGAGGAACAACGGGAAGGAAAAGAGCAAAACGCGGTGAAGAAATCAGGAAGTCTCTCCCACTCCGAAGTGTCGGCGAGAATTGCAGGGCCAATGCACGAGGGCTATGAGTTTTTTCGTGAAAACCGGATCGGGAAACCCAGGTTGAAGAAAGCAATTGTCGTAATTCTTTTCGTTTGCGCCGGCGCCATAGTGCATCGGAAAGCCATTGCACAGACGGCGCCATCGGCTCCCACGCAACTCATCGCGACCGCCATTTCCCCCACACAGGTCAATCTCAGTTGGACCGCGAGCACTGGGAGTACGGCCGTGGCCGGATACTACGTCCTTCGCAACGGCGTACAGGTGGGCATGCCCACCAGCACGGGATGGCCGACCTCAACTGGTACCCCGACAGCCTATTCCGACGTCGACCTCACACCCAGTACGGTCTACACCTACGCAGTCGAGGCGTACGCCTCCGGAGCCGCGGTGTCAGCGCCTTCCGCGGCCGTAACCACGACAACCTGGCCCGCCATTACCATTCCCTCGGCGCCCTACATCCCGCCTTTTTATACCTGCGTCACTAACTATTACGTGTCGAAGAATGGCAGCGACTCGAATAACGGATCAAGCGGGAGCCCATGGTACTCCATCAGCACGGCCATTAACTTTCTCACGGCGCAAGGAGGCACGCTGGGCGGGGTGTGCGTCAATGTTGGCCCCGGCACCTACACCGAGTCGGTCTATGGCAATGCCCTCAGCGGCAGTGCCGATACCCCCACAGGTTACTTCGTCCTGCGCTCCACCACTTCTCATGCGGCCATCATCCAACTGCCGCCGGGCTCAGTGGATTACACCGACGGTATCTACTTTACAAATGCAAGCTACATCGTGATCGACGGTTTTACGCTGGCAGGAAGCAATGCCGCGCCGGATATTGATGGTGGCGGCATTGTCGCGAGTGGCAGCAGCCCGACCCAATGCACGGCCCATCACATCAGAATCTTCAACAACATTGCTTACGGCTGGGGCGGAGCCGGCATCGGCACAGAACAAGAGGACTACTTCGACGAGGAAGGGAATGTTGTTTACAACACCTCGAACACTTCTATCTGGGGCGTCTCCGGCATCGACACTTATGAGCCGGTAGCGCTGGATTCCAATACCTGGAGCGCCGGCACGATGGATAGCGCCAGCGTCGGATTCCATCAGATCATTCGCTACAACATTGCTTACAACAATGCTGAAGTGAATATTGGCGCCAACACCCACTATGACGGCAACGGCATCACGCTCGATACATACAACCCCGCGTCTGGCTACGTCGGATACGCGCAACAGACTCTCGTCGACAGCAATCTGTCGTTCGACAACGGCGGCGGAGGAGTCGTGACCGGCGGCGACGGCGCCAGTTACCTCACCATACGAAACAATACGGCCTTCAGCAACTATATCGACGCCCAGAATCCGTCCACCGGTCACGGCGACATTGAGATCGCCGGATCGGCGAGTTCCCAGGACAATGTTCTGGTCAACAACATCGGCGTCCACAACGCTAACGCGGAGCCTGCGAATTATGCATTGATCGACGTCGACTTCGGTTCTGGTTCAGGCGGAAACACCAGCGAGACGTGGGACAACAACCTTTCATTTAATGGTACGCCGGGGCAGGCATCCACCTATGTCTCCAACACTACCGCGACCATCACCGCCGCGAACGGCAATCTGCTGGGCACTGACCCTCAGTTTGACAACTACTTAAGCGGTGATTTCGCGCTTCAATCCACCAGCCCCGCGATCGGCGCGGGCACCACTGCATACGGCGTTGCAGCCATCGACATCGCTGGAAATCCGCGCACCAACAATGGGAAAATGGACATCGGCGCCTACGAGTATCCGTCAACTGCTGGGCCAGGCACACCCACGAGTGCGCTCTTTGTTAATGCGCCGGCCTCTGCCTTAGCAGACTCCCCGGTCAACGTGCAGGTCTTCCTGCTAAGTAATGGAAGCGGAACTCCAACCGGAGATGTGTCCATCCTTGCCGCAGAGGGCGGCGGCGCGCCGCAACAGTTGGCGCAGGTTTCAGCGGCATCGGCGTTGACCACGGCGTATGCGGCAGGTGGCACAGGAACGACAGCGGCCGTGACGCTTACCCAGGCCGGTACTTATGTGCTCAGCGCATCTTATGCGGGGGATACGAATTTCGCTGCCGGGACTTCTCCAAGCTACACCGTTACCGTAACGGCGCTTCCACAGGTTGCATCGCCCAGGTTCTCGCCTGCCGCCGGAACTTACACCTCGGTGCAGTCGGTAACCATCAGCGACTCGACGCAGGGAGCAACCATCTACTACACCACCGACGGAAGCACGCCCACAACATCCTCGACAGAATACACCGCCGCCATTTCCCTCGGCAGTTCGGAGACCATCAACGCCATTGCGGCCGCCAGCGGTTATTCCAACAGCGAAGTGGCAACGGCGGCTTACACCATCAATCTGCCGCCGAGCTTCACCATCTCCATCTCTCCTTCCGCGCTGACCATTGCGTCCGGCTCCAATGGCACAGCCACGGTGACCATTACGCCGCAGAATCGCTTCGATGCCCAAACCTCTTTCTCATGCTCCGGGCTGCCGTCGGGCACGTCATGCAGTTTCTCCCCGTCAACCGTGACGCCGTCGGGCGCCGCGATTACGACAGCGCTTACGGTCTCAGCATCCGCCACTGCCAGCGTCGACTCGCGCAACTCCGGCCCGCTGTTCCCAGTCTCGGGAGTCGTTCTCGCCGCCGCTTTGTTTGGGATAGGCAGGGAAAAATGCCGCAGCATCCAGATCTTGTCGCTCGTGGCGATTGTCGCACTCGGCCTGAGCCTGCTAAGTGGGTGCGGCGGCGGCAACGGCGGATCGTCCAGTCCTCAGCCTGTCACATCGACGGTTACAGTGACAGCGACGTCCGGATCGCTTCAGCAAACTGCGACGCTCACAGTTACGGTGAACTAGCGCCGCGGCAAGTCAATCAAAGAGGGCGCGGAGCAAGGGAAGCAGGAAACATACTCCACAAGATTCGGAGCAACATTGAGAACCAGTGATCGCTGTAACTTCGCCGAAAGATCACGTCCTGCCGAAGAGATGAAGTGAATGGGTCAGATTACTTGCGGCAAGGCCATCGACTGCACTGGAGTTACTAAGGTGAATGTGAACATAAGGAACATATCCAGGTTGAATCGGTCATTTGTCTGTATTGTGTTTGGCTGCATGAGCTTTCTTTTACTTCAAGCAGCTATGGGGCAGAGTCCGCTTCCGGCTCCGGCGCAGCTCGTCGCGATCGGTGTCGCTCCAAGTCAGATTAATCTCAGATGGGCAGCCGGCACCAGGAACGTGGATGTGGCCGGATACTACGTCTACCGCAACAGCTTAAAGATGGGATCACCTACCGGCACGGATTGGCGGACCGCTACCGGAACTGGCACGGCATACTCCGATGTCGGCCTTACCCCTGGCACGGTTTACACTTATACGGTTAGAGCATTCGACCAAGCAGGGAACCTCTCGCCCGCATCAGCACCCGCAACCGCGTCGACGCTGCCGGCTATGGCCGTTCCCAATCCTGGC
Source organism: uncultured Acidobacteriaceae bacterium (assembly GCA_963808695.1). GTDB lineage: Bacteria > Acidobacteriota > Terriglobia > Terriglobales > Acidobacteriaceae > Telmatobacter. The sequence goes on along the minus strand of CAWEHF010000011.1, from coordinate 367,694 downwards.
TACATTCAGCCGTTTTATTCCTGCGTCACCAACTATTTCGTCTCGAAGGCCGGCAGTGACTCAGGAGATGGATCCAGCGTCAAGCCATGGAAATCCATCGGAGCGGCCATCGACTTCTTCGTTGCAAAAGGGGGCACGCATGGGGGTGTGTGCGTCGATGTTGGTTCCGGCACCTACACTGAATCCGTCATTGGAGGATCGCTTAGCGGAAGTGCCGATACTCCGACCGGATACTTTGTACTGCGCTCCGTAACTCCCCATGGCGCTGTCATCCAACTAGCGCCCGACAGCCCCGATTACACCGACGGGATACGCTTTTCCAATGCGAAATACATCGTCGTCGATGGTTTTGAGCTCATTGGAAGCAATTCCCCGCCCGACTTGGATGGCTCTGGCATCGTGGTGATGGGAAATGAAAGCGGGAGTGGCGCCACCTACTGTCCTGCCACCACTCAAAGTCACCATATCAGGATCTTCAACAACATCTCTCACGGCTGGGGTGGAAGCGGTATCGGAACCGTCTGCGCGGACTACTTCGACGTTGAAGGGAACGTCGTATATGCCACCAGCAATACGTCGAAATGGGGAGTTTCCGCTATAAACACGTATGAACCGGTTGCGCTGGACGCCAAATCGTGGAGCGCGAGCACGATGGACAGCGCCAGCGCGCAGTTCCACTACATCATCCGGGATAATGTCTCCTACAATAATACTGAAGTCAATATCGGCCCTAACTCGCACTATGATGGAAACGGCATCACCCTGGATACTTACAATGCCTATCCCGCTAATAACTACCATCCGTATCTGCAGAAAACGCTCGTCGAGAATAACCTTTCCTTCGACAACGGCGGCGGAGGGATCGTAACGGGTGGTCCTGGCGCAAGTTATGTCACCATTCGCAACAATACGACCTTCAATAACTTCCTCGACGCTCAAAATCCGATCGGAGGGGGTGGCGATATCTCCATTTCAGGCTCCGAGAGCTCCCATGATAACGTGGTCGTCAATAACATCGCGGTGGCCGACCCAGTGGCGAATTCCAACAACGTGGCATTCACTGATAGTGCATTCGGAGGACCAGGCATCTCGAACACGAACGAGATCTGGTTAAACAATCTCTCGTACAACGGCATTCCCGGGCAGCCATCGGCCCATCTCGCCAACACCACCGCCACTATCACCGCCGCAAACGGCAATATCCTGGGCGCCGACCCCATGTTTGCGAATTCCTCAAGCGGCGATTTCACGCTGCAGGCCGCCAGCCCGGCGATCAATACAAGCACGACGGTTTATGGCCTTGCACTCACTGATTTGGCCGGCGACGCGCGCACGCATCAAGGGAAACTGGACATGGGCGCATATGGGCGTCAGTCCGGCGCCGGTTCTGGTGCGTCAACAAATGCGTTGCCCCTGAATGCTCCGTTTTCAGCAAACGCGATGCTGCACGATGACCGAATCGGGGCTGGATCTCTGGCCCAAACACCCCCTATGGGCTGGAACAGTTGGGATTCATGGGGCTCCAGCATCACTGAGGCTGAGTTTCGCGAGACAGTCCAGTCGATCCACAAGCATCTCCAGCCGTACGGATGGCAATATGTCGTCATCGACGAGGGCTGGTATGCGCGGCATCCAGAGAACTCCGAGAAGCAGCTGCCGCGCGGCCTGGTGATCTCAGGCGATGGAAGGTACATGCCCGCCGTCAACCGTTTTCCTTCTGTGAGGAACGGACATGGATTAAAGCCCATAGCCGACTATGTTCATTCATTGGGATTGAAATTCGGCATCCACATCCTTCACGGTATTCCCCGCGAAGCAGTCAAGAACAATCTTCCCATCGAGGGTTCGTCCTTCCGCCTGTCGGAAGCAGCTAATACCGGCGATGTGTGCAGTTGGAACTTCGACAACTACGGGGTAAAAAACAATCCCGCCGGACAAGCTTACTACGATTCCATCGCGCGGCTCTATGCGGGGTGGGGTGTGGATTTTCTGAAAGTCGATTGCATCTCGCGGCCATATAACGCCGAGGAGATTCAGATGCTGGACGCTGCACTGCGCAAGACGGGCCGTCCGATCGTTCTGAGTCTCTCTCCGGGCCCCACACCAATCGATGAAGTCGGAAATCTTCGTCAACACGCACAGCTTTGGCGTATCTCCGATGATGTCTGGGACGTTTGGTCCAAGTCTCCGAACGCTCCTCTATTTCCCCAATCGTTACACAATCAGTTTGAGCGCATGGCAGCATGGGCTCCGTATATCGAGGCGGATCATTGGCCCGACGGCGACATGCTCCCTATTGGCAATCTCGGCCCCCGTCCGCCGGTTGGGGTTGCCCGCGATTCGCGTCTCACGCACGACGAACAGCGGACCATGATGACTTTGTGGTCCATTGCGCGGTCTCCGCTCATGCTCGGATCGAACGTGCTGAAGATGGACCAATTTACCGAATCGTTGCTTATCAACCCGGAAATTATTTCCGTTAACCAGCGCTCGACTGACAACCATCCCGTCCTTCAACGCGATGACACCGTGGTTTGGACGGCAGATCCACCCGCGGGATCGAAGATCGCGGGCGGGCATTACATCGCCGTATTCAACCTTTCCGATAATGCAAAGACCATCGTCTTATCATGGCCAGATCTCCAGTTGCCGCCGGGTTCGCATCTGGTCAGGGATTTGTGGAGACGGGCCGACGTCGGCCAGTTGGATCGGTTGGAGGTGACTCTGGCGCCTCACGCGTCCGCGATCTACCTCGTAGACAGCCATGACCGGAGATTAGCTGCCCTGAGATAATGCGGTGTCGGTTTTTGGCTGCGGCTGGGCGAAGGCTATTGGGGAAAAGCGGAGAGATTGAGAAAAACGTTCCGGAGAAAGCCCCTGATGAGCAGGTAGTAAAACCTAAGTACGAGACTCCGCGGCTCTTATCCACAGAGGGATGAAATGAATGTGAAGAGCCAGTTTCCCAGAAGCAAGGGCGTTGCGGAACAGAATCTCAGGACAATAAAGTGAAAGGAAGCTTTCGATCCAAAGGAGGAGCCAGATGAAGTTCATAGCCACAATTTTCTTTGCCTTGGTCACGGGGCTCATTTGTATGTCGATGGCTGGTTTTGCTCAGGCGGCCGGTGGGCAGGGAGCGCCGGGCAGTACGCAGCCCGCCGCCAGTGCGATGCAAGGCGCTCCAGATTCGAATCAGGCTGGCGCTATCAGCCTGGACGTGCTGGTGACCGATAAGTCGGGTGCGCCGGTGACCGGCCTGCAGCCGGCAGACTTCAAATTGTTGCTGGATAAGAAACAACCGCAGAGCATCGTTTCGGTACGTGCCCTCGGCAGCACGGGCGCACCGGACGATCCGCCGGCTGTGGCTGTTTTGGTAGTCGACGCAGTCAACGCGTGGATTCTGACGGTTTCTTCCGAGCGGCAAATGCTTGCCAAGTATCTCGAAGAAAACAGCCAGTTGCCTATTCCCGTCTATTTGGCCATTTTCACCGATCAGGGAATGAAGATTCGTACCCCTGCCACGCAAGACGGGAAGGCGCTGGAGGAATTTCTAAACGCCAACACAAACGACCTGCACAACATCAAAAGGCCAGATGGCTGGTGGGGCGACATGGAACGCGAACAGTTGTCGCTGAAGACGCTCAATTACCTCACCTCGCAGGTGGGCCCTATGCCGGGCAGAAAGCTATTTATCTGGTTGAGCCCGGGCTGGAACCTGCAAACCAATGGGCAGTGGGACGGTGCAAGCAAAAGCGATCAGCAGGGACTTTATGACAACGCCGCTTCTGTTTTAACCGCATTGCGGGCGGCCCGAGTGACGCTGTATCAAATTGACCCATACGGCCCGGACCACGAAATGAAGTTTGAACCGATTTACGAGGAATTTCTCAAAGGGTTGGAGACGCCCAAACATGCTGACTACGGGTATTTGCTTCTCCAGGTCCTGGCCACACAGACCGGCGGTCAGGCTCTCTATTTGTCAAATAATATGTCCGGCTCGATTGCCAAATGCCTTGGAGAAGCGAAGTCATATTACACGCTCACCTTCAATCCGCCTCCTGCCGCTCGTCCAGCCGAGTATCACCCCATCGAAGTGCAGGTTGACAAGCCGGGTGTGAAAGCGCGCACAAGAACGGTCTACTATAGCAGCCCGGCGACTCCAGCCAAGTAATTTGCAAGCATTGAGGTCTGCAACCCTGGCGCCGGCGGAATCATGCATTTGCCAAACGTGAAAAATAAACTCCGATCGAGAGCCAGGCTGCTTTACGCCCACGGATTCGCGAGGGGCTGGACCCGGTGCGCAGTGGCTCGCGTTCTGGCTGATTATCCGAGTTCTTCGATCGTCCATTTAGCCGAAGGCAGATGCTATAGTTCCGTTATGTATCGTGTGTTCCCTCTGCTCGCGCTGGTTTCTATGGCTTCAACGGCCACCCCGGCGCCTCCGATAAGAAACTTTGACGAGGTGGTAAAGCAGGCAGCCAGCGCGCGGAATGGAGACCGGACGATCGAGGCAATCGGGCTTTACCGCGAGGCTGTCGGGATGCGTCCTTCCTGGGACGAGGGATGGCTATGGCTGGGAAACCTGCTCTACGATCAGGACCGCTTTCCGGAGGCGCAGGATTCCTTTGCTCATTTTGTCGCCATAACGCCCAAGCCGGGCCCCGCCTGGGCCATGAAGGGGCTTTGCGAGTACGAGACGCGCGACTTTGCCCAGGCGATGAACGACCTCCAGACATGGGTGAGCGGCGATTTTCATGGAAGCGACGATTTAACCGAAGTTGCGACCTTCCATTGGGCGCTGCTTCTCACCCGGCAAGGCGAATTCGCGCGTGCGCTCTACGTGTTGGCGGATAGAGCGCAACGAAGAGGAGAGAGTCCTCCGCTGGTTGAAGCCATGGGCCTGGCTTCGTTGCGAATGCCGAGTCTGCCCGAAGATTATCCTCCGGAGTTGCGCGAACGGGTCTGGTTGGCTGGGAAGGCCGCCTTCTATATGTCGCAGCGTGACTATCCGCGCGGTCAGGAATACTCCCAGCGTCTGCTGGCCAGGTATGGCCAACAGCCTGAAGTGCACTATCTTCAGGGTACTCTTCTCAATTTTTACTTGAAACCGGCCGAGGCTGCGCAGGAGTTTCGCAAGGAACTTCAGATCTCTCCGGAGCACGTTCCAGCGATGCTCGAACTGGCTCGGATTGACATCGATAGCGGCGATCTGGCTGAAGCCGACTCGTTGGCGCGGCTTGCGGTTGAGATTCAACCCACAAATCCCGACACGCGTCACATCCTGGGGAGGGTCTTGCTGGCTGCCGGGAAGGCGAATGAGAGTTTGCAAGAACTGGAGAAGGCGGAGCAACTCGCCCCGAAAAACGCCGAGATTCACTTCCACCTGGCGACAGCTTACCGCCTATTGGGGCGTAAAGAGGATGCCGAGCGGGAGATGGCCGCATATGTTTCGATTAAGAAAAAGTGGTTGGAGTTCACCAACTCTGCGGAGAGGCAAAACGCAGAGCGTCCTCTGGAGCCGCCGGAATGATTGCGATTCTGGTTCCTCTCCTATTCTCTCTAGCGGTCTCATTTCCGCCGCAGAATGTTTCTCTCCCCTCCCGGAGTGCAAGTGCCGCGAAAAGTTCAGACGCCTTTGAACAGCTTGGCCAGGCCGCGAAACAAGCGCGGGAGGACAATCGCGACGATTCCGCCATCGGCGATTATCGAAAGGCTTTGGAACTCAAGCCGGATTGGGACGAGGGCTTGTGGTACCTGGGTACTTTGCTCTACGAGACGGATGATTACCTCGATGCATGTACAGTTCTACGGCGGTTTCTCGCCCAGAATCCGCGCAACGGTTATGGATGGGCGATGCTGGGACTGAGCGAGTATGAGTCGCACCAATACACGCGGGCCCTCGATCATCTGCAGCAGGGCGTGGTGGCAGGGTTGGGCGACGACAAGAATATGAGGACCACTGTTTCCTACGTCACCGCGATTTTGCTCACGCGATCGGAGCAGTTCGATGAAAGCATGGATCTGCTTTTATCTCGGGTTGCGTCCGGTGCGGACACGTCGCCGCTGGTTGAGCCTCTCGGGCTTGCTGCGCTGCGCCTGCCGTTCTTACCCGCCGAGATTCCCGCCGGCAGCAGAGGAATGATTCGCATTGCCGGTGAAGCCGTGCTCGCTTTGGAAGAGCAGCACTACGCCGAAGCCGACAACCTTTTCAACCAATTGGAAACATCGTATCCTGACCAGCCCGGTGTTCATTTTCTTATTGGCGTACATCTACTGGACTCGCGCCCGGAAGATGCAATCAAGGAACTGAAACGGGAGATCGAAATCTCTCCATCGCATGTCCCGGCGAAGCTCCGGCTCGCGGATCAGTACATCAAGCAGCAGAATGTTGACCTGGGTATACAGTACGCTCACGAAGCTCTGCAGCTTGCGCCCAAGAACGCTTCGGCCCACATGGTCCTCGGCGAGGGGCTGATTGCGAAGGGAGATTCCGCGGGCGGGATTCATGAATTGGAAGCTGCGCGCGATGCTTCGCCGGATATGGTGAGAGTTCACTGGGACTTGGTGCGGGCTTACACTGCCGCGGGGCGCGTTGCAGACGCACAACGGGAAAAAAGTGAGATTGAAAGGCTTGGCAAAGAAGATGAAGCTCATTGACTCCTGCCGGATGAATAGGGACCGCCGCTGTTTCCGTGAGTGGGGCGGGAGTTGCGAGGCCGATGATGGGCCTGGTTTCGTTGCTGGACAAAATGCGGCCGATGCATGGATGTGGATGCGATGAACCGCCGGACCTTCTGCTTTTCTGCCGCTGCTCTTGTAATCCGCGCACGCGCGCTGGCCGCGCAGGCTCCTCCGGCTACGGCCAAGTCACCGATCCACTTCACGCCCCGCCCAATTGCGTTTTCACTCGACAGTTGCGAGACTCCCCAGCGGCACGTTCCTGAAACCATGGCGGGAGGCGTCGCCGTTTTCGATTACAACAATGATGGTTATCCGGATATTTTCTTCACCAATGGCGCCGATATATTGAGCCTGAAGAAGACCTCGCCGCAATACTGGAACAGGCTATTCCGCAATAATGGCGATGGAACGTTCACAGACGTTACGGAAAAGGCGGGCCTTACCGGGACCGGCTATGACGTAGGGGTTGCAATCGGCGATTACGACAACGATGGCTTCGAGGATATTTTTGTCGCCGGCGTGTATCGCAACACGCTCTACCACAACAACGGCGATGGAACCTTTACCGATGTGACGGAAAAGGCAGGTCTTGCCCGTCTGGATAAGCAGTACGGCCCGCTCTGGTCGGTCGGCGCCGCCTGGGTCGACGTGAACAACGACGGCCACCTCGATCTCTTCGTGGTGAATTATCTGCGTTGGGACGGGTCGAATGAACCGTCTTGCAAGGTTAACGGCAAACCCGATTACTGCCATCCAAAATTCTTCGATCCGCTTCCCGATCAGCTCTTCCTTAACAACGGGGACGGCACATTTACGGATATTTCGGAACAGTCCGGAATTCGTGCGCATCTCGGAAAGGGAATGAGTGTGGCTGTGGCGGACTTTGACGGAAATGGGCTGCCGGACTTCTTCGTAACCAACGACAAGCTGTTCAATTTCCTGTTTCGCAACAAGGGCAACCTGCATTTCGAAGAGGCAGGGTTTGAAGCCGGTGTGGCCCTTCCAGAACATGGCAATCTCATCTCCGGGATGGGCTCCGACGCTCAGGACATCAACAACGACGGGTCTCCCGACATTGCCTTCAGCGCGCTTGTCAACGAGACGTTTCCCATTTTCCAAAACAACGGGAACGGCGTCTTCACCGAGATCACGGCGCGCAGCGGCATGACCGCGTTCAGCAGCCCCATGTCCGGTTACAGCGTCAACATCGCCGATTTCGACAACGATGGCCGCAAGGATATCTTCGTGGCTCGAGGCGATGTGCAATCGCCAGACATGGCCGCGCTTGTGCAGATCGATCAGCCCAACACGGTCTTCAGGAATCTTCCCGATGGCCACTGGTCCGCATTGACTGCGGAGGCCGGCTTCGACGCGCTTCCCCCGCGCCGCCACCGCGGCGCCGCCGTTGGCGACTTCAATCGCAACGGGAAACTGGATATTGTGGTAAGCGCGCTGAGTGCTCCGGCGGAGATCTGGATGAACGACAGCCCGAACCAGAACCACTGGCTGGAACTCGCTTTGCAAGGCACGAAGAGCAATCGCGACGGAATAGGAGCGCGCATCAAGATCGTGGCTGCAGGGCAGACCCAGTTCTGCTATAAATCCAATGCTTCCGGTTACGCCTCTTCCAGCGCCGGACCGGTGCACTTCGGGCTGGGCACGGCGAACATGGTGGACGAAGTTGAAATCCGGTGGCCGTTGGGGACGGTTCAGGTGCTGAAGAATATCCAAGCGGACCAGATCCTGGCCGTCTCAGAGCCCAAGTAGGTGCTTAAGGCTGAGGTTGGTGCGAAACCTGACTGCGCGCCTTCTGGTCGAGTTCGAGCACTGCGGCCTGCTCGCGCTCGCTGTCTTTGACGCGATGCAATCGAGCATACAACAAGGCGAGTTGAACATGGACCTCCTTAAAGTCGGGAGATTGAAGCTCTACCTGTTCCATATCCGACAGGGCCGCTTCCAGGCGTCCTCTCGCTAGATTCAGTAAGGCGATCTGAAAACCAGCTTCCACAGAGGCTGGCCGCAGCGTCCGCGCCTTCTCAAGATATGGTCCCGCCGCTTCGATATCGCCGTCGTAACGCAACATCCCGCCGAGATAGAGATTGGCCTCGAAATCGTTCGGATCAAGCTGAAGCGCTTTTTGAAACGCCGCTGTTGCTCCCGTGCGGTCCCCGCTGTCCTGCAGGGCCTGCCCATACAATGACCAAGCACCTGGCAGATCGGGGGCAGCCTCGAGCGCCTTGTGAATCGAGGATGCCGCTGCCTTGCTGTCGCGTGCGGCAAGCTGGGCAGCTCCTGTCAACAGATCTACTTCGCTTTGATCCGCGGTCTTCGCAACTTCGTTAATGATGGCTTTTCCTTTTTCGATCTGCCCGGAGCGAATAAGCGCCATGCCCAACGCGAATTCCACCGCACGATCGTGCGGGTCGGCATCGTAAACAGGTTGAAGCAGTGTCACAACATCATCGTTGCGGCCCAAACGCAGATAGCAATCGGCGAGCAAATAGAGTGCCTGCCTGTTCTCAGGATGCTTCGTTCGCAAATGTTCGAGATTGGTGGCGGCCGTCTCGAACACAGCTTGTTTGTACCAGGCCAACGCGAGGTCGAGAAGGATCTTTTCGTTATCTGGGGCTCGCTTGAGGGCTTCATTGTACTCAGCAGCCGCATTGCTGTAGTCGCCGATGCGGGCCAGCGCTACCCCTAAGTTTGTCCGCGCTTCCACGGAATCAGGTTCTGTTTTGAGCAATTCCTTATAAAGGCGGATAGCCTGTTGCACATCGCCACGGTCATAAGCTGCATCGGCTTCTCTCCCCAGCGTCTCGGGGGATTGGACTTGGCCGGCGGCTTGAATCGCTTGCGTGGCCAACGCGCACGGCAAACACGGAACCAGCAAGCTCATCGCAAATGCACACCGCGTCGCACATCGCCACCACTGCAAAGCCCGCACAACGCTCCTGAATCTCGACGACATTTCCCGGCAAGAATAGCAGAATCGAAGCGCCTCGGAAAACCCGACCAAACGCCATTGCCGCCTTCGCCCTCGAAGGCATCGACAGCATCCTGACTGGGGCGTGAGCTCCAGGCGGTCGAGTTAATCTGGGACCAGTCTCGCTAACCCGCTTGCGCCTGGTTTGCACCTGCGCTCGCCCCCTGCGCTCCCTCTTCCTGCGCCTGCGCCTTCACCGTCTGCTGGAAGGTCACCTGAAGAGCCGGAACGCTCAACTCATCGGTCAGCAGCGTGTGGGCATCGTCGGCCAGAATCTTCAGGCTCCGCGCCTTGCTGTCGCTGGCCGCGGCAATCATCTCCTTCTTCGTTCCTGCCACGCCGCTCACCGCGGCCGCGTGGGTAAAGTTCACCTCGCCAAAGTCGGGCAGCTCCGCATACTTCTCCGGCCCGCCGCAGCCAAGGTCGGGGCGCTCCACAATCCACTCCGCGCTCGCTCCCGAAGGAGCCTCGATGGCGGGATTGACCGCGTTCCCGCACGCGTCCACCGTGGGCAGCGGCGCCACCGTTATGGGAATCGCATCGCCGGTCACCAGGTTGGCCATGCCCACCACGCCGCGGCCCGATCCATCGTCGTACTGGCCAACAAAGACGGCAATCGTGTGCCCGGCCTCAACGTTGAACCCGGTCAGCATGATGGGCGGCGCGGGATACCATTCATACCACGCAAAGCACTCTCCTGCGCCGTCGGCACCCACAGCCTGCGCCGTGCCTGCCTGCAGAAGATTGTCGTCGTTCAGATAACCGCCAAGGCCCACCCAGATTGCACATGAGTACGCAGGATCGGTGCCCCCGGGTGGGATCTGAATCTCCGGAACCGTCCAGCTGCCCCACGCCTGTTGGTACGGCGGCGCGTCGGTCATCACCAGCCCGCCCCAGTTCGAGGTGACGCTCGGTTCCGCCACACTCCCCGCCGCCCCCCGCGCCGGGCGAATCGGTCTGAAGAGGTAGTCGTGGCGCACAGTCAGTTGCGGCGCCACAAAGCGCTTGATCCGCCGCATCACACGCAGCCAGGCTCGCGCGGCGTTGGGCAAAGCTTTCGGATCGGGACGATGCGGCAGGCCATGCAGATGCAAAACTTCGTTCGTGGCGTGCAGCAAATCCGTCCCGCCTGCCGGCGGCTCAATAAAGAAGTGCTCGTCGAGATTGGTGGGGATAAGGTGCTGCTTGTGGATCATCTAGCCGGCCTCGCCTCGCCTTACCTTAAGTTAGACAACGCCATCCCCACAAGCAAATCGTTTGTAGCCTGCATTTCTCACAAGCCCCGCTTTCTTCCCTGAATCCCGCTCCCAGGCCAACGCATCTGAACTACACTGTTACTGCCATGGCTACTTTGATCTCCTCCACCATTCAGCTCCGCACTCCGCGGGGCGTCTTCGCCAATGAGCCTTTCACCAACTTCAAAACCATTGAGAACATCCGCGCCATGCGCGACGCGCTCGCCAAGGTCGGCGCCGAGCTCGGCCGCGAATACGACCTGGTGATTGGCGGAGACCGCATCAAGACCAGCGGCAAGATCAGCTCGCTCAATCCCGCTAAGCCCGCTCAGGTTGTCGGCATTCATCAGAAGGCCGGCGCCGAGCACGCCGCGACGGCCATGTCTGCTGCGCTCAAGGCATTCGACTCATGGAGCCGCACGCCCGTCGCCACGCGCGCCTCGCTGCTGCTCAACGCTGCAGAGATCATCCGCTCGCGCAAGTTCGAATTCATGGCCTGGCTTACCTATGAAGTGGGCAAGAACTGGGCCGAGGCCGACGCCGACGTGGGCGAGACCATCGACTTCCTCGAGTTCTACGCGCGCGAGGCCCTGCGCCTGGCCACCGCAACTACGCCCATCCAATATCCCGGCGAGCGCAATGAACTCCACTACATTCCGCTCGGCGTGGGCGCAGTCATTCCGCCGTGGAACTTCCCCTTCGCCATCATGGCCGGCATGACCGCTGCTGCCATCGTCTGCGGCAACACCGTCATCCTCAAGCCATCCAGCGACTCGCCAACCATTGCGGCCAAGTTCGTCGAAGTGCTAGAAGAGGCCGGCATGCCCGACGGCGTAGTCAACTTCTGCCCCGGCTCCGGCGCAACCTTCGGCAACGCCATCGTCGAGCACCCAAAGACCCGTTTCATTGCCTTCACCGGCTCCAAGGCCGTGGGCCTCGACATCAACTCGCTCGCCGCCAAAACCCAGCCCGGCCAGATCTGGATCAAGCGCACCATCCTCGAGATGGGTGGCAAAGACTCCATCGTCGTGAGCGCCGATGCCGATCTCGACGCAGCCGTCGAAGGCGTCACCGCCTCGGCCTTCGGCTTCAGCGGCCAGAAGTGTTCGGCCTGCTCGCGCGCCATCGTCGATGCATCCATCTACGACGTCTTCGAAGAGCGCCTGCGCGAGCGCGTCGCCAAGCTCACCGTCGGCGACCCGGCAGAAAACCACAACCTCGGCCCGGTCATCAACAAGGCCGCGCTGGCTACGATGCTTGAATACATCGAAAAGGGCAAGAAGGAAGGCCGGCTGATCGCGGGCGGCGTCGCGCTGCAGACTGCCGACGGAGGCTTCTACCTTCAACCGACGATCTTCTCTGAAGTTCCGCCCAACGGCGTCCTCTCGCAGGAAGAGATCTTCGGCCCCGTCCTTGCGCTCATCAAGGTAAACAGCTTCGACGAAGCGATGGAGGTTGCCAACAACACCGAGTACGGCCTCACGGGAGCCATCTACAGCCCTGACCGCGCCAAGCTCGACCGCGCGCGGAATGAGTTCCATGTGGGCAATCTTTACTTCAATCGCAAGTGCACGGGAGCCATGGTGGGCGCGCACCCCTTTGGCGGCTTCAACATGAGCGGCACTGATTCCAAGGCCGGCGGCCCCGATTATCTGTACTTGTTTACGCAGGCCAAGAGCGTGGCCGAGAAGCTGGGCTAGGTCGCTGACCGTTTGTTTGCGTACCATCTTCCGCGCCCCATCCTTGAGTTGGTTTTCAGAGAAAACCGGCTCAAGGGTGGGAGAGCACGAGCTTAATCACACGAAATCAAGCGGTCAGAGACCTCGGCGCAGCTTTTGCTCCATGTGATCTGACGCGTGCGAAAAACAGGTGTCGCGCGACGCGCCGCTCTACGCCACCGCGCCCGACGCCTGCGCCTCGGCCTCAAGCTTGCTGCCCACCTCGGCCGCGGCCTGCGCCAGCACCCGGTGATGAATCGTGAACAGCGCCAGTTCCAGCCGGTCGCCCACTCCGGTCTTGTCGTAGATCGAGCGCAGGTAATTCTTGATCACCTGCTCGGTGGTCTTGAGCCGATGCGCAATCTCGCGATTCTTGCAGCCCTGTACAATCAGCGCCACAATCCGCATCTCTTTCGGAGTCAGCCGGTCGCGCACACGCAAGCCCACCATGTCTTCCTCGGGCGAGTCGGGGAGCATCACCTGCGGAGGCACCCAGGTCTCCCCGGCAGCCACGCGGCGAACGCACTCCACCAGCGTGGGCCCAGTCACGTTGCGAAACACCACGCCGCGGAATCCCTGCTGTAGGTAGGACGCTGCGCTCTCGTTGTTCTCGGCGATCACTATGCCCCGGCTGCCTGATGATTCAAGCAGCAGTCGCAGGCGCGCTATCTCGGGGTGCAGCGATGCGGCAAACAGCACAATCGACGCGGGAAACGTCGTGATCGCGTGATACATCCGTTCCAGGTCGGTGCATTGCGCAATAATGCGCAGATCCTCGTCCATCGCCAGCACCTTGGCAGTGCCGGCCCTGAAGATTGCCTGTGAATCGGCCAGGATGATCTTGTTCATCGCTCTCTACCCCGCCTGTGCGTTACCGAATTCCCTGCAAGAACCGCCTTGCCCTCGAGCTCCCTGGTCAGGCTCGAAACTCCCGGTCGCTTTTCGCTCCCGGCCGGCCCCTTCCGCGTTCTCAGCTCTTCGGGTTCCGCTTCTGCTCGTTTATCGGCAACGCTCGCTGCAGTCTCGGTTCTGTCTGCATTTGTGACACTCAAGCGATGTATGTCTCTTTCTAGCTGAGTCAACCGCCTTCCGTCTATCTCAAATTCATGCGAGAAACTGATCAGGCAACGGCTAAGCCGGACCGCAAGCGCGTGTTTCCACTCCGTTTTGACGCCCGGGCCCCCACTTTTCCTGCCCGCCTGTATATGCCGATGCACCCTGGTTCCCCTTGCCCGCACCCCGTACACTGTGAGATATGGCCCGGCCCATCCTCCTTGCGGTTGACGACGACGTCAGCGTTCTTGAAGCGGTGGTCCAGGACCTGCGCCGGGAATACGGAGCCGGCTACCGTGTGTTGCGCGCTGCCAGCGGCCAGGCGGCCCTCGACACTCTCGATCAGCTCCGCGAACGCGACGAGCCGGTCGCGCTCATCGTCAGCGACCAGCGCATGCCGGGAATGACAGGAGTCGAGTTTCTTGAGCGCGCCCGGCCTCTTTACCCTGAGGCTCGCCGGGTTCTGCTTACCGCCTACGCCGATACCGAGGCTGCCATCCGGGCCATCAATTCCGCCCGCATTCACTACTACCTCAACAAGCCGTGGGACCCGCCCGAAGAGAAGCTCTATCCCGTCCTCAACGACCTTCTCGACGATTGGAAATCCGGATACAAGCCCCATTTCGAAGGTCTCCGCGTTATCGGCCACCGTTGGATGCTCCGCGACCACAAGGTCAGGAACTTCCTCTCCCGTAATCACATCCCCTATCGCTGGCTCGACGTCGCTGACCACGAAGAAGTGGGCAAGCTGTTGCACGACCGCAAGATAGACACCGACCGGCTCCCCATCCTGCTCTTTCCTGATGGAGCAGTCCTTGTGGATCCGGAACTGGATGCCATTGCCGCCCAGGTAGGCCTGAGCACCCAGGCCACCCAGGACTTTTACGATGTAGTGATTGTAGGCGCCGGACCAGCCGGGCTTGCCGCAGCCGTTTATGGAGCCAGTGAGGGCCTGAAAACAGTGGTGATAGAGCCTGAAGCGCCCGGCGGGCAGGCAGGTTCCAGTTCGCGGATCGAGAACTATCTGGGCTTCCCATCAGGGATTTCGGGTGCCGATCTGGGCCGCCGCGCCCATACCCAGGCCTCGCGTTTCGGAGCTGAATTCGTAATGCAGCGCGCCACCGGCCTGCGCCTCGATGGACAGTACCGCTTTGTATGCCTTGCCGACGGCCGCGAGGTTGCCAGCCACACCGTGCTGCTGTGCCAGGGGGTGCAGTACCGCAAGCTTGAAGTGCCCGGGGCAGAACAGCTTACCGGCCGAGGCATCTACTACGGAGCCGCGCTGGTTGAGGCTGTGGCCTGCAAGGGCGAAGAGGTCTACATTGTGGGCGGCGCCAATTCGGCCGGCCAGGCTGCCCTGTACTTCTCGAAATACGCCTGCAAGGTAACTATGCTGGTGCGCGGCGAAGGGCTTTCAGCCACCATGTCGAAATATTTGATCGATGAGATCGGTGACACATCCAATATTGTGGTAGAGGCGCGCACGCAGGTGGTTGATGCCATGGGGGGCGAGCGCCTTGAGCGGCTGCGGTTGCGCGGTCCGGCCGGGGAATATGAATCGCCGGCCACGTCGTTGTTTATCTTTATCGGGGCTGCGCCGGTAACAGCATGGCTGCCGCCGTGCGTTCTGCGCGACTCGAACGGTTTTGTGCTGGCGGGCGAAGATCTGCGGGGCGACGTAAGAACCGCGGAGGTGTGGCGCGAAGAACGTGCGCCGCTCTTGCTCGAGTCGAGTGTGCCCGGCGTTTTTGTCGCCGGCGATGTGCGCCACGGATCGGTTAAACGCGTGGCCTCCGCAGTGGGCGAAGGGTCCATTGCGGTGCAGTTGGTTCATCAATATCTGGCCGGTTTTTAAGGACAGAGGGTGCCCCAGGTCCCTCGCTTTTGGGGACCTGGGATAGCAAGAACGTAAGTGGGGTCTTGTATCAGGGCACGAGTTTACTCGTGCCGATAAGGCGCATAAAACGACTCGGGGCTTTAGCCCCTGAGGGAACGCGCCAGGGTGACGGGAGCATCAAGAGCAAGATGAGCGAAGACGGAAAATCGATCGAGGTCGAGCCGATTCTTCTCAGCGATTTGGGCGATGCGCTTTTCCGCACCCGGCCATTCTCCGGAACCAGTTCCGAAGCATTAATAGGCGTGCAGCACGCCGAGCGCGTCATTGCAAAAGTCGGCGCTTGTATCGTCGAGTCGGGCACGCCCGTCCGTTATTACTGGGTTGTGCTCGAGGGCAAAACCCGCGCCGAGCGGCCAGAAAAAGATGGAAGCTGGACGCGCGTAGGCTTCGTACAGTCCGGCGGAGGTTTTGGCGAGGTTCCGTTGCTCACCGGCCGCACCCTCTCGCTCTTCAGCATCTTTGCTGAGACCGATTTAATCCTGCTCCGCTTTGGCGAATCTGAATTCTGGAATATGCTGGCGTGCTGCCCCACTGTGCGCGCAGTGGTGCTGGCCGATATGGCGCAGCGCCTGCAGACCTACCAGGTTGAAGCTCTGCACCGCGAAAAGCTCGTGTCGCTGGGAACGCTTGCCGCCGGCCTGATGCACGAGCTGCATAACCCCGGTTCGGCCGCCAAGCGCGCCTCTTCGCAATTGCGTGAAAATTTGCTGCGATTGCAGCAGTTGAGCCTGCGCAACGCCGCCAAGCAAAAAACGCCGCAGCAGCTTGAATGCATGCGCAGCTTGCTTGAGCAGACAATAGCAGGCTGCAAGGCGCCCGCGATGAGCAGCATTCAGCAGGCCGACGCAGAAGAAGCCATGGCTGAATGGCTGTCAGCGTCCGGAGTCGAAAACGCTTTCTCCATTGCTCCAAGGCTGGTCGAAATCGGCTTTAAACAGGATCAACTGGAGTGCGCGCGCGTTGCATTCGATGCCGGCAGCTTTTCTGATTCGCTCAACTGGCTTGAAGCGCTGGTATCCAGCGTTTCGCTGGTGTGCGCTATCGAAGAAAGCGTTTCGCGAGTCTCCGACCTGGTGATGGCGGTCAAGAAGTTCGCCTACGA
The DNA here is from genome assembly GCA_963808695.1 of uncultured Acidobacteriaceae bacterium. Taxonomy (GTDB): domain Bacteria; phylum Acidobacteriota; class Terriglobia; order Terriglobales; family Acidobacteriaceae; genus Telmatobacter. The sequence goes on along the minus strand of CAWEHF010000011.1, from coordinate 351,028 downwards.
CGAGCGCATGGTGGGCAAAGAGATAGACGTGCACGACAGCCTGCAGAGCACGCTCACTGTGCTTGGCCACAAACTTCGAACCAGAAGTGTCTCGGCCGAAAAAATCTTTCAGGCTTCTCCTTCAACCCTTCGCATGCCCGGTCCCGGCCTGAGCCAGGTGTGGACCAACCTCATTGACAACGCAGTCGACGCATCGCCCGACGGCGGCAAAATCACCATTTCAACGTGGAACGAGCCGGGAATTCTAGCCGTAAGCGTTGCGGATCAGGGGATGGGAATTCCGCCCGACGTGCTGCCCCACATCTTTGAGGCGTTCTTCACCACCAAGCCGCAGGGTTCCGGAACCGGTCTCGGCCTCGAGATCGTACACCGCATCGTGACCCAGAAATTCGGCGGAACAGTCGATGTGGAATCGGTGCCCGGCAATACGAAGTTCACGGTTCGCCTGCCGGTCGCCTAGCGCCGCATCCCATAAACCACAATCAACACCAATGTCATCCTGAACGCAGTTGAGCACTCGCCCGTGATAGAACCGACGAAGAAAGACTGACGGCGGGCCGCCCGCCATGGCTTGAGCCCATCCGCGTTCCGTCCTTAGGACGCGAATCCGCCTGCCGATCAGCACGCAAATGTCGGTTGCCATGCCTTCAGCATCGCTGTAGGCTGTGGCTTAAATCGAGCGCCGACCCTTAGCGCGCGCACAGCCGGCAGGTTTAGGATGTATGGCGAACCCCGAACATAGAGATTTACCTCATGGACACCACTACGCTAATTCGGATCGTCGCTGGGCTTTTGGTTTTGGTACTGGCTCTCCTTTACTTTATGCCCAGCTACATAGGACGAAAGAAACGGAATGCAGGAGCTATATTCCTGATCAATCTTCTGACTGGCTGGAGTGTAATCGGTTGGATCATTGTATATATCTGGGCGCGCACAGAAGAACCTGCGCAAGGGGTCGCGTCTCAGCCCCAAGCCGCGGCGCTGCCTGCCGTTCAAGGCAATGCGCGCGCAGGAAAACTTGGCTTCCTCGCCCTGATCGCGGCTGCTTCAGTTCTGGCGATCATTTTCGGCGTTTGGCTGCACAACGGCCCAAACTCGTCGAGTACCTCGGCCTCTCCAGCTGCCGGTGGCCTCAGCCAGACAACCCCTACATACCATGAATCCAACGAAGTCCTGGACCCTTACGATCTCAGCAAGAATCCGTATAAGTGGAAGGATCACTCTGGCATTCTCGACACAATCGAGGTCCCTGTCATTATGGGTAACGGCACGCGCATGGGCCAAGTCACCTACCCTGGCGGCTGCCTTAAGTTCAGCAAGATGATCGATGAGCACACTGCCATCTATGAGGTCATGGTTGCACACGAGGACGTGGGGCCAGACGGCGAAATAGCGGTCCTTCTTGCAGACAGCGACCCGCCGAGTCCCTTGCGACCGTGGCGGGTTTTCGTTGAGGGGCCGATGGAAGCCGTTAACGGTTTAGGCCAAACGATAACACTCACAGCAATACGATTTGAAGGCTACTTTTCGCCGCCGCCTCCAGAACCCGCCCAGGCTCCGCAAGGGCCGAGTCCTACTGAGGCACAGCAGCCCAGCTCGCCCGCTAATGTTCCCGACGTCGCCGCGCCCACGCCTGTGCCCGGGGAGAATTCCAATCCGCCTGCCGCTCAGCCCGAGGTTCAACCAGGATCCAAAACTGCGCCAGCCGAGACCCCCGACTCACCGCCCTCACCACCAAGCGCGGCCGAGATCGTACAACAGGCGGTTGAACTCTGGAAACAGCAGCGCTACTCCGATGCAATTCCCCTATTCAATCAGGCGTGCAATAGCGGGAATGCGGACTCTTGCTACCATCTCGGCCTGATTTACGACTTCGGCCAAGGCGTCACGCAGGACTTTTCTCGTGCGGAGGCACTCTATTCTAAGTCCTGCAATGCAGGCAACGGTGCGGCTTGTTACCATTCCAGCTTGTTGCCACAATCCATACCAGGCGGGTGCAACTCCAGTGCGGTGACACGCAATCTCAGTCGAAGCTGCGATATGGGAATCGCCACGAGTTGCAGTATGATCGGCCTTTCGTACATTCATGGGTGCGGAGTTGCCAAGGATACCGAGAAAGGCCGACAGCTCCTCAGCAAAGGTTGCTCTTTGGGTGATTACAATGCCTGCGACGGAACCAAGCAGCTGCCACTTGCCCCACGGTAATAGAAAAGCTGTTCGGGTCGGTATGCGCTGACTCTGTAGCAACGGGCGGCCTGACGGCACACCAGAAGTCCCACTGCTGTCAGAATCTAGCATGGCTTTCAGGTTTGGGCTTTCTTTCGTGTTTTCGGCGCAGCTTCCAGTACCTCAGGAGGGAAAGTTCCTTGTCGGAGCTTTTGACCCTCAAACCATTTGCACAACACGCCTTCTTTCTCCAGCGGAGGTGGCAAGTCAGGCAGAGAGGGCAACGCCACGACTGTCATGTCTGGACCGCCTGACTTCAGATGCACAATATCCCCAACACCGAACAGTTCGCGTTTCTTTCCCATAGATCGGGAGAATAGCACGGAAAGTGACTAGGATGCGGCGACGGAACACTCGAGACTCAGTTGGCTTGACTATTGAATGGCAAGAGGTCGTCAATCCGTACAAGTTCGCAGATACGGCGGCGCGGTGGTGCAAGCGTCGACGGTACAGTGGTTTTGGCGCCACGAACCCCGCCAGCGTGCGCGTCAGCGCACGCCAACTTGCCATGACGCGCGAAGCGCGGCTAACTCGCAACCATTTGCCGGCAATTACCCGCTCTTGCGCTACATTCAAGACGAGTGGAAAAAGAAGAGCATTGCGGCGCGGCAGGCGGTAGGCCTGATCATCGCCGCAACCCTTTTGTTCTCAGTATTTTGACTTTAAGTCTTTTAAATTGAAGATTTTGCAGCTAATGATGACATAACTGCTCCCGCAATCCCAACGGGATCAGGAATTTAGCTGAAATAGAGGGGGGAGGGGGTATACCAACGGGTACGGACCGGCGAAACGCCCGACACCACTGACTCCGCTAACTCCGCTGTCTCTACTGATTTACGCCGCTGGCCAGAAAGCCCCCGTCGACTACAAGCACTTGTCCGGTCACGAACGACGCACTGTCGGACGCCAGATACACCGTTGCGCCGATCAGCTCCTCCGTCTTGCCGAAGCGGCCCATCGGCGTGCGCATTAGCAGCTCCTGGCCGCGCGGAGTACTGTCGAGCAGTTGCGCGTTCAGATCGGTGCGGAAGACGCCCGGCGCGACTGCATTCACCGTCACGCCTCGCTTTGACCACTCCACCGCCAGCGAGCGCGTGAGCGAGGCAACCCCGGCTTTGCTGGCCGCGTAGGCTGCAACCTCGTTGAGCGCCACAAAGCTGTTGAGCGAAGCGATGTTGATAATGCGCCCATAGCCGCGCTCCAGCATCGGCCGCCCGAAGGCCTGGCAGGCGCGCAGGGTTCCGGTCAGGTTGGTGTTGATGATGTTGCTCCACTCCTCTTCGCCGATGTCAATGGTCGGCGTGCGCTTGATGATTCCTGCGCAGTTCACCAAAATGTCAACCTTGCCGAACTTCTCGAGCGTGCCGGCGAGCAGCCGCTCCAGCGAGTTGCGGTCGCACACGTCCGAAGGCATGCGCAGGGTCTGCCGCCCCAGCCGCTCGATCTCGGCTGCGGTTTCATTCACCTGTTGCTCGCGCCTCGCGGTCGCGATAACATCGGCGCCGGCCTCGGCCAGTCCCAGGCTCAATGCGCGGCCAATTCCCGAGGTGCCACCCGTTACGACCGCGGTCTTTCCTTCAAGGCTGAAGATTTGGGCAATCATGATTTCTCCGATAAACGATTCGTACGATTCTCTGCGCGGCTGCGAACGCGTCTCTCAACGCCCCATAAACACCGGCGCAATGTGCCGATCAAACAGATTCTCCGTCACGTTTCTTGCAATCACGGCCTCATTGGCCTCAAGCAGGCTCAAATAACGCGGTCCCATCTTTGCCGCTACCTTGAAGCCAACGTGCAGCAACTGGCGAAAGCTCGGATTGTAGGCCGGGTTGCTTTGAACGTGGCGCAGCGCCGAGGTGTACTGCTCCGATGTCCAATCGTTGACCTCTTCGGGCGGCGGCAGCTTTTGCACATCGATGTCGATCACCGTCGCGTACGGTGCGCAAAGCTCCTCGCGATGCTTGAGGGCCTCGGCGTACACCTCTTTCGCCAGCGCGAGCCCTTCGCCGCCTGCCTCGGCCAGCCCAATCAGCTCTTCGAGCCACGTAGTCCCCGCGGTTTTCAAATGAACGCCCGCGCCGGTGCGCTGCATGGTCCGGTGAATCGCGGGATAAATTGAAAACTTGTCGCTGCCCGAGTGAATGCTGAGCTTCAAATCGTCGGGCAGGCCGTACTGCTTTACTGCGTAGGCAATCGCAGCAACGTCCAGCGCCATCTCCCGCTCGAACTGCGCGACGTCGCCTACATAATCGACGCCCTTGTTGAATCGCCCGCTGAACTTCGGCGCAATCGTCTGCACCGGGATGCCCTCATCGGCAATCGCGGCCAGAATGATGAGCAGCTCCACCGGGCTCTGCGCGCGATCGGTCTCGTCCATTGATACTTCAGAGATGAAATTGCCCGTGCCCTTCGCATGCTCAATCATTCCATAGACTTCCCCAGCCTTCTTCACCGCAGCCAGAAATTTTTGCGCTGTGCCGATCAACGTCTCGCGCAAGATCTCGACGGGCTCATCGGCTCCGGCCAGCTTGATCGAGCCGCGCAACTCAGGATGCCTGGCCACGAACCTGTCGATCTCTTCTGTATCGGAGCGCTGACCGATGAAGTCGGCCACATCGAGCGTGAAGAAATCGCAGGGTTCAAGAAACCGTCCGACAGTCTGCGTCGTGATGTGATCGGCATCGAGAAAGTAAGGCAGCTTCCAATCGAGCGCCTTCACAGCCGCATCCGCCGCACGCCGTGTCCGCGCCGGCTCCGAGCCAATGATGGTGTGTTCACGATTCGACTTGTTCCACACCGGTACAACTTCAACACCGTTTTCAAGCGCCTTGATGCAGGCCTGCAACTGCGCCTTCGCCTGGTGCGCAAACCTATCGCCGGTTCCAACCGAGTATCTGCCGAGTTTCAGTTTTCCGCTTGCCATTCCCTCTCCCATTTCATAGCCGGCTTTGGTGCGCCCACAACCCCAGTCCCGGGTTCGCAATAAAAAAAATCTCTTCGCCTGCAACGTTGTTCCAGCCGTGGTTGAGCTTCGCGGGATCGTACCGCTCCAGCATGGTCTTCAGATCGCCGTAGCCGTATCCCACGCCCTCAATCTCTTCGCGCGAAAGATTCCCCGGGCACCAGGTGATCTTGAATCGGCCCTCGGAACTCGCATGAATCAAATGCGCAGCGGCGCTGAGATCGCCGGCCAGGTCGGCGTTCTCGTCCACCATCCTGAGAGTGTGCGGCGTGCCGCGATACCCGTATTTGCGAATCAGCGCGTCGATGCTCTTATCCTCTCCAAACTCGCGCACCCGCGGGGCAAGAATGATGAGCTCTGCTCCGTCGGCCAGCGCCATGCGCGTGCGGTAAACGGCCTTGTTGCCGATCCATGTGCTGTGGAACTCATGCGGATCGAGATACACAACCGCCTTTTCGATCTGCTTCTCCACAATCTCGAAATTCACTTTGAGGCTGAGTTCGGCTGCGCGCAAGAAAACCTCTCGGTCGTCGCCGATATAAAGCCCGCGCACTGCCAGCCCGCCGTCTTCTCCGCGGCCCACAACGGTGTGCACGTAAACAATCGGCAGGTGCTGAAGAAACTGTTCGGCAGCGTAGTCGAACACCTTGCGGACCGGATTCTCGGCCCGGCCCATGATGCGTTCCATTCCATACACGGCGCCCAGGTAATGGCTGCGATTGATGCTCTCGCGGCCTCCCGTGCCCACCACGATGTTCTTGGTGTAGTTGGCCATGCCGATCACTTCATGCGGCACAACCTGCCCGATCGACAGAATCAGATCGAATCCGCCGCGCGAGATGAGTTTGTTTACCTGCGCCGGCCACGGATAGTTCAGCTTGCCTTCAGACTGTTCGCGGATGAACTCGGCCGGCACCTCGCCCAGGGTCTCAACATCGGTGCGCCAGTTGTGTACGCGGAACAGACCCTGCGGCACACCCGCATACATGCGCGCAATCTGGTCGGCGCGCATCGGCGTGTGCGTGCCGATGGCCGGCAGCACGGCCTTCAGTCGTTCTCCGTAATGCTCGAAGACAAAGCGCGTGAGCAGGCCGGCCTGCGAGTGCTCGCGGCTCTGGTCGGGCGGCACTGCCAGCACGGCATTGCGCGGCCCCAGTTCAGCGAGCGCGTCATTCAACAACTCGCGCAATTGATCTTGCGAGAGCGAGATCTCGGTGCTTCCAACTGCGCAGTAGAGGCTCATATTCTTGCCTCCACGTTACGCAGTCCGGGCGCCAGCGCGCAGAAAACCGCGAACGCAAGCAGGTAAACGGTCGCGGCCAAAGCAAAGAGGCTGGCATAGCTGTGCGTGAACTGAAGTATGTATCCGGCGCTGGTTGCAAGCAGCATTCCGCCCACTGAACCAGCCATGCCGCCGATCCCTGTGACCGAACCAACCGCGCTGCGCGGGAACATGTCGGCAGTTGTCGAAAAAAGATTGGCCGACCATCCCTGGTGCGCCGCTGTCGCCAGTCCCAACAGACCGATTGCCGCCCACTCCGAATGCAGATAGTTGATGGTAAACACGGGCACCACCAGACAGGCGCAGATGAACATCGCAGTCAGCCGCGCGCGCACCGCTGTGAAACCGAACTTGCGGAAGAGCTCAGGCAGCCATCCGCCGCCAATGCTGCCCACGGCCGACGCGTTGTAGACCATGATGAGCGGCAGCCCCAGATGCATGAGATCGAGATGAAACCGCGATGCAAAGTACGACGGCATCCAGAAAAGATAGAACCACCAGATGGGGTCGGTGATGAACTTGGCCAACGCAAAGGCCCAAGTCTGGCGAATGCCGAGCAGCTTGGCCCACGGCGTGGTCGGGCCCATCTTTTCTGCCGCTTCCTGGTAGATGTGCCGGAGTTCGCGGCTGGTCAGTGTGGGATGGTCGGTCGGTTTGCGGTACTTGCTGTACCACAAGATAATCCACGCAAAGCTGAAGAGCCCGGTGGTAAGGAACGCCGCATGCCATCCGTAGTGCAGCGTGATCCACGGGACAATCAGCGGCGCCAGAATCGCGCCCAGATTCGTGCCGGAGTTGAAGATGCCGGTGGCAAGCGATCGCTCCTTCTGCGGGAACCATTCGGCTACGGTCTTAATAGCGCAAGGAAAGTTGCCCGATTCGCCGAGGCCGAGGAAAAATCGCGCAATGCCGAATTGCAGCACCGTGTTCGCCAGCGAATGCGCCATGGCCGACACGCTCCACATGGCCATGATCACCACGTAGCCGATCCGCGTGCCCACCTTGTCGACAAACCATCCGGCGCCAACCAGGCCCAGCGCGTAGGCAAGCTGGAACGCATCCACAATATAGCCGTAGCTCACCTCAGACATGCCGATGCTGTGTTCGAGCGTGGGCTTCAGCAGTCCCAGCACCTGCCGGTCCATGTAGTTGATCGACGTGGCGGCAAACAGCATGGCGCAAATCGTCCAGCGCACATTGCCGAGGCGCGAACCCACCGACTTGTCTTCGTCGATGTGCGCTGCGCTCCCCGATTTAACGCTCATGCTCAGTCCTCATCGAACTACTTTGCTCCTCCATCACGCGCATGAACTCTGCAACTCGCCTTCCATCATCGCGCGTCAAACCCTAAAGCTTGTACGCCTTCTTCACCAGCCCGTACGTCAATTCGTGAGCCACCTCGAATGCTTCGTCTTCTTCGAGGCGATGTTCGGCCACCAGCCGGCCCAGGAAAGCGCAATCGACCCTGCGCGCCACATCGTGCCGCGATGGAATCGACAGAAACGCCCGCGTATCGTCGTTGAATCCAACCGTGTTGTAGAAGCCGGCCGTCTCCGTGGCCTGCTGGCGGAATCGCATCATGCCTTCAGGGCTATCGTGGAACCACCACGGCGGTCCCAGGCGCAGGCAGGGATAGTGCCCGGCCAGCGGCGCCAGCTCGCGGCTGTATGTGGTCTCATCCAGCGTGAAGAGAATGACGGTGAGATTTTTCTCGTTGCCGAAGCGGCCCAGCAGCGGCTGCAGTGCCGCTACGTAATTGGTCGGCTGCGGAATGTCGGCTCCCATGTCGCGGCCGTAGCGCGTCAGGACCTGCGGGTTGTGGTTGCGCACCGAGCCGGGATGAATCTGCATCACCAGCCCGTCTTCCACACTCATCCGCGCCATCTCGGTCAGCATCTGCCCGCGAAAGATCTCGCGGTCGGCCTCGGTTGTCGATCCGGCCAGAACCTTGTTGAAGAGGATCTCCGCATCGGTACGATCCAGGTCCGCGGTCAGCGCCGTCGGGTGTCCGTGATCGGTCGACGTGCAGCCCAGCGTCTTGAAGCGTGCACGTGCTTTGAACAGCGCCGCCAGGTAGCCGTTCCAGGTCGCGGCGTTTTCGCCGTTCTCCTCGCCCAGTTTGGCCACCGAATCCAGAAACCCCGGAAAATCCGGATCGACAACCGGGTCGGGGCGGAATGCAGGAATGATCCGGCCCTTCCACCCGGAGTCGCGAATCGCCTTGTGGTGCGCGAGATCGTCGAGCGGCGAATCGGTGGTCGACAGCACCTCAATCCTGAAGCGCTCAAAAAGCGCGCGAGGCAGGAACTGAGGCGTGTTCAGCTTCTCCTGGATCGTGTCGTAATAGAGGTCGGCCGTTTTTTCACTCAGCCGCTCGGTTAATCCAAAAAGATTCTGGAACGCAAAGTCGAGCCAGATGCGCGTGGGCGTTCCGCGGAACAGGTAATAGTGACTGGCGAAGATGCGCCAAACCTTGCGCGGCTCCCTTATCTTGGGCTGGCCGATCTCAAGATCGTCGAGCGAGACGCCCTGGCTGTAGAGCATGCGAAAGACGTAATGATCGGGCTGTACGAACAGAGTGGCGGGATCGGGAAACGGCGCGTTGGTTGCAAACCATCCGGCCTGCGTGTGCCCGTGAGGACTGACGATGGGCAAATCGCGAATACTTTCATACAGCGCCCTGGCAACCTTGCGCGCCGTCGGTTCGGCAGGAAACAATCGATCGTCGTCCAGCAGCATGGCTTTAATTCTACAGCCGAACTAAAGGCCCATCGGCCGCTGCCCCTGATCGCGAGCCGCCGTCTCCGATCCCGAATACCGTTGCCCCGATCCCGAAATCGGACCGCAACCAGATCTGCTTCCAGGGCCGCATGCTCGCTGAAAGTGCTGTAATGGAAACGGAGGAACCATGAAGACCGTTTTGATGGCCGATCGCGTCCGCTACGAGCGAATGAACACTGCCGAATTGCGCGAGACATTCTTGCTCAGTGAGCTCTGCGCGCCAGGAGCGATTCATCTCAATTACATCGATCTCGATCGCGCGGTGGTTGGATTTGCCGCGCCCCTCGCCGAGCCCATCGCCCTGCCCGCCTATCCCGAACTGCGCGCCAGCTACTTTACCGAGCGCCGCGAGCTGGGAGTGCTGAATACCGGCGGCGCAGGCACTGTCACCGTGGAAGGCAAGTCCTGGGAGCTCGACAATCTCGATGTGCTTTATATCGGCCGCGGCAATCGTGAGATTGCGTTTGCGTCGAACGACGCGGCAGCTCCTGCCGTTTTCTACCTGCTCAGTTATCCGGCTCACGCCGTCCGCCCGGTAACGCTGGTGCGCAAGGCTGAAGCCACGCCCACCGAGCTTGGCTCATTTGAAACCTGCAACAAGCGCACCATCACCAAGTACATTCACCTCGAGGGCGCGCGCAGCTGCCAGCTGGTGATGGGCGTAACGCACTTGGCCCCCGGCTCCAACTGGAACACGATGCCCCCGCACACACACATGCGGCGCTCAGAGGTGTACATGTACTTCAACCTGCCGCCCGAGGCGCGCGTGGTTCACCTGATGGGACCTCCGGATGAGACTCGCCATCTGCTTGTGGCTGACAAAGACGTGGCGATTTCGCCCGGCTGGTCGATTCACGCCGGGGTGGGCACGCGGTCCTACAGTTTCTGCTGGGGCATGGGCGGCGAAAACCAGGACTACGCCGACATGGACCCCGCGCCGGTGGAGAGCCTGCGATGAGCGGGGCAATGCTGCGTCGGCCTACAGGTTGAGGAAGAAGACCGGCGCCAGCGACGCGCAGAACGCCGCGGCCTGCAATGCAATTACGCCAAGCGTCTGCCGTGGCGCTTTGGGCAGCCATCGGATCGCGAAAATCACAAGGATGGGAAGTTGCAACGTCATCAGCAGTTGCCACAGATGAGCCGCGGCGCCTTCATCAACCTCGCGGGCAGCGCCATGCATGGCGATGTGGATGGCTACAATGGCCAGCGCGCTGAGTGACATTGCCATGGGAATCAGCGCGCCCGGCAATCGCACGATGGCGCCAAATGAGACCGTGCTCAAATCTGCCGGTCTTCCGAAGCCGGCGATCACGCGTTCGCGCAGCGCCGACAGAACCACGTTCAGCGGGTCGTGTGGCATGCCGTGGGCGCTTACCAGTAGCTCCTCAAACTCCTCGCCGTACCGTTCTCGCCAGCTGCGCGGGTAGAGTTTCACCAGGAAATGTGCGAGTCTCGGATTCACAGGGCCTCCAATCGCTTTAGCCCCACCCTTGCAAAATGCTGAAGCGTTGTGAGTTTCGCCCGCAGAACTTCGAGACCTGTCGGGGTAATTCGATACGGCCTGCGACGATCTTCAGGCGGGAGCGGCTGAATCCAACCTTGTTCTTCCAATCGGGCAATCGCGCCGTAGAGCGTCCCCGGGCCCAGGCGCGAGCCGCAAAGATGCTCAATATCTTCAATCATCGCGTGGCCATGCTTGGGGCCCTCCGCCAGGCTCGCGAGCACCAGCAGCGGCGGGTCGGAATAGTGGCCATTTTCCGGGGCATGTGCTGCTTTCACTACGTGACGCGTACTACGCATGACGTAGTTATCTCACGAACTACTCCGAATTGCAAGCAGATCCTTTATGCGCTGTGGAAACTGACCCGTACGTACTCCTCGCGACGCAGCCCGGACTTGCCGCGTGGACACTATGACCGGGTGGCTCATAAAATTGCGCTGGGTTTCCAGACCGCAATCATTCAAGCGTCTGTTGAATCAAGAACTGAGCCCTGGGGAGTGGAACAGTCATGCCGGTTTCGTCTTTTGTGAAAACGTTGCGCAGTATTTGCCGTGAGCCTTGGACCGTGAGCCGTTCGGTGCGCAGAACCCTGTTGCTCGCGTTAGCAGCAATGCTCGGGTCAGCGTTATTCACCTGCGCCGCAACAGCCCAGCCGGGCCCGCTGGTGCTCGATCGCGGCAAGGGCGTAATCTCGCTCGAACCGTATGCGCCAAACATTCTGCGCATCACCATGAGCACCGACAAAACTGCCGCGACGGCCGCACCGGGATACGGATTTGTGGCCCAGCCCTCGGCCGAGGGATGGACGCATGAGCACAACGCCGATGGCTCCGACGTGTACCGCTCGGCGCGGATGTTGGTCCGCATTTCTCCGGCAGATTTGCCCAAGGACCAGTTGCCGTAGTCCATGCCACTCGATGATCTGAACAACCAGTTGCGCGAGCATTATTTCGGTGGAGGAGGCAATTGGGCTGGTCCGCACAACGACGCGCTGCAGGTGACGACAGCCGAAGGCAAGACGCTGTTGCACATGCGCACGTGGTCCATGTTTCCTTCGCGGCCGGATCCTGCCGAGCCAAATGCCAAGGTCTTACGGGTCGGGGCAAACTTTGACTCGCCCGCCGGTGAGCATTATTACGGGCTGGGCCAGCAGCAGAAAGGCTGGATGGACCTGCGCGATCACGAGATCCGTTGCTGGCACGACTACGTCGCCATTGGCGGCGAAGATGTGTGCGTGCCGTTCATGGTGTCAAGCAGCGGCTACGGCCTGGTGTGGGATAATCCTTCAAAGACCACCATCGATCTCGGTTTCAATCAGCACAATGTCTGGTCGTCTGAGGTTGGCGACCGCGTCTCGTACTTCGTCATCGCCGGCAATACCAGCGACGAGATATACGCGGGCTACCGGCTGCTGACCGGCGCCACGCCCATGCTGCCGCGCACGGTTTATAGCTATATCCAAAGCAAGGCGATCTATCCCACGCAGGACCAACTGCTGGATGTAGCCAATGAATACCGCAAAAAGAACCTGCCCCTGGGCGTGATGGTGGTTGATTTCCTGAACATGACCAAGCAGGGCGAGATGGACCTTGACACCAAGCGCTGGCCCGATGCCGCGGCAATGAATCGCGAGCTGCATGCGATGGGCGTGGATTCGCTGTTGAGCGTGTGGCCGCACTACGCGCCCGGAACGCAGTTTTACGACATGCTCGAAAGCAAGGGCTGGCTGATTCACACGCCCGACGGCAAGCCCGACCCTGGCGGCTTCAAAGACGCGATCGGACCCAACATCGACACCACCAACCCCGAAGCTGCCCGCTGGTTCTGGGAGAAGATTCGTGACCGTTACATCAAGCCGTACGGATTCGATTACATCTGGCTCGATGAGACCGAGCCGGACATCGATCCCGCCAAGGACGTTTCTTACGTCGGCTCGGGCACGCGCTACTACAACGTGTATCCGCTGTTTCACACGGCTTCGGTATACGAGGGCTCGCGGCGCGACTTCGGCGACAGCCGTCGCGTCATGATCCTGGCGCGTGCGGCGTACCTGGGCGCGCAGCGCAACGGCACGGTCTTCTGGTCGAGCGACATTCAATCCACCTGGGACATGCTGCGGCGCTCGATCGCGGCCGGGCTTGAGTTTACCGCCAGCGGAATGCCTTACTGGGATACCGACATCGCCGGCTTCTTCTCGCCGCAGATTCCAGCCGACTACCACGCCGAGCACAAGCCACTCATCGACGGCTCCGATGCGCGCGACGTGATCGCCAACTATGAGGACTATCCAGAGCTCTTCGTGCGCTGGTTCGAGTGGGGAGCCTTTCAACCAGTGATGCGCGCCCACGGCGAGCGGAAACACAATGAGGTGTGGGCGTATGGCAAACAGACCGAGCCCATCCTTGAGAAGTATCTCCGCCTGCGCTACACGCTCATGCCATACACTTACTCGCTCGCGTATCGCACGTACCAGACCGGCACACCTTACATGCGCGCGCTGTTCATGGATTTCCCGCACGATCCCAAGGTTGCGGATATCGGCGACGAATACATGTTCGGCCCCGCGTTTCTTGTGGCTCCGGTGACCGAGCAGGGCGCAACCAGCCGCGTGATTTATCTGCCCGCCGGTTGCGACTGGTACAACTACTGGACCAACGAGCGCCTGCACGGCGGACAAACCGTAACCGTCAATGCCCCCATCGATACGCTGCCGCTGTTTGTGCGCGCAGGCAGCATCGTGCCCACGGCGCCGGAATTCAACGGCTGGCAGCAATCGCAGGAGATCGGGTTGGTTCGCGTCTATCCGGGCGCGGATGCGAGCTTTACTGTCTTCCAGGATGACGGCACAACTTACGCGTATGAGAAGGGCGGCGGTTCAGTCACAAAGCTCATCTGGGATGAGAAAGCTCATCAGCTCGAACACGAGGGAGTGGCATTGACCGGAGCAGCGGTCACGGTGATCGGGAAGTAGGCGGGCCGCGGCGATTCTTTCGCGCGTCTACTTCACGTCACCACTCTTCAGCTTGGGCACAAATCCCTCTGCCCCCGGCGTCAACAATCCCGCCTTGGCGTAGGTCAGCAGCTTGTCGCGCGTGTCGGTAATGTCGAGGTTGCGCATGGTGAGCTGGCCGATGCGGTCGCGCGGCGAGAAGGCCGACTCGCCCTTTTCCATGGTCAGCCGCTCGGGCTTGAAGGTCAGGTTGGGCGACTCGGTGTTGAGAATCGTGTAGTCGTTGCCGCGGCGCAGCTCCAGCGTGACCGTGCCGGTGACGGCGCTCGCCACCCAGCGCTGGGCGCTCTCGCGCAGCATGATGGATTGCGGATCGAACCAGCGGCCCTGGTAGAGCAGGCGGCCGAGCTTGCGGCCGTTCTCGCGGTACTGCTCAATGGTGTCTTCGTTGTGAATGCCGGTGATGAGCCGCTCGTACGCGATGTAGAGCAGCGCCAGGCCGGGCGCCTCGTAGATGCCGCGGCTCTTGGCCTCAATGATGCGGTTCTCAATCTGGTCGCTCATGCCCAGGCCATGCCGCCCGCCAATGCGATTAGCCTCAAGCAGCAGTTCAACGGAATCGGCAAAGTCCTTGCCGTTGAGCGCAACCGGCGTGCCTTCGTGGAAGGTGACGGTGACTTCTTCAGGCTGCACATCCACATCGCTGCGCCACGAGGCAACGCCCATGATGGGCACAACGATCCGCATACTGCTTGAAAGGTGTTCGAGGTCCTTGGCTTCGTGCGTGGCGCCCAGCAGGTTTGAGTCAGTCGAATACGCCTTCTCCGCCGACATCTTGTACTCAAAGCCGGCCTTCTGCATAAAGGCCGACATCTCGGCGCGGCCGCCCAGCTCGTCGATAAACGCTGGATCGAGCCAGGGCTTGTAGATCTTGAGATCCGGATTGACGAGCAGCCCGTAGCGATAGAAACGCTCAATGTCGTTGCCCTTGAAGGTCGAGCCGTCGCCCCACACGCTCACGTCGTCTTCTTTCATGGCGGCGACGAGCATGGTGCCGGTGACGGCGCGGCCGATGGGCGTGGTGTTGAAGTAGGCGACTCCCGCAGTGGTGATGTGGAAGGCTCCGCTCTGCAGCGCGGCCAACCCCTCGCGCGCAAGCTGCGCGCGGCAGTCGATGAGGCGCGCGTTCTCAGCGCCGTAATGCAGCGCGGCGCGCGGAATGGCCTCGTAGTCGGCTTCGTCGGGCTGGCCCAAGTTCGCGGTGTAGGCATACGGGCGCGCGCCCTTCAGCTTCATCCAGTGCAGTGCGGCCGATGTGTCGAGGCCGCCGGAAAAGGCGATGCCGACCTTCTGGCCGACGGGAAGATTTTCGAGGATGTTGGACATTGCGTTTGCGACCCCGCGTTCAGCGTTGCAGATGCAAAATGCGACACTTCCATTTTACGGGGTGTAGAAGGTGCGGATTGTAAAAGCAACTGCAGATCCTTCGACTCCCTTCCTCCGGCCCATCGTCCGCTGTCGCGGGTGATGGGCCGGCATCCGGTTGCTCAGGATGACAGATCGTTAGTTGGGTGCGTTAAAGCGCGGCGGCGATTTCCTCTCGGAAATCGCCGCCGGCAGACTGATCCCTGACCCCTGATCCCTGATCCCTGCTTTACACGTTGTACGTCGTCGACGACACGCGGCCGCCGTGGCCGGTCCAGTTGGTGTGGAAGAACTGGCCGCGGGGCTGGTCGATGCGCTCGTAGGTGTGCGCGCCAAAGAAGTCGCGCTGGGCCTGGAGCAGATTTTGCGGCAGGCGCGCCGTGCGGTAGCCGTCGAAGAACGCGAGCGCCGTTGAGAAGGCAGGAGTGGGCACGCCCATTTTGACCGCATGCACGAGCGCCTTGCGCCACGAGGCCTGGTACTTGTTTAAGAGGCGCGAGAAGTATTTGTCGAGGAGCAGGTTCTCAAGCTTCTTGTTCTTGCGGAAGGCGTCTTTGATTTTGCCGAGGAACTGGCTGCGGATGATGCAGCCGCCGCGCCACATCAGCGCGATGCCGCCCATGTTCAGGTTCCAGTTGTACTCTTTCGCTGCGGCGCGCAGCAGCATGTAGCCCTGCGCGTAGCTCACCAGCTTGCTGCAGAACAGCGCGCGTCGCACATCCTCAATGAACTTTGCGCGGTCGCCGGCCTTGGGCGCCGATTTGGGCCCGCGCAGGACCTTCGAAGCTTCAACGCGTTCTTCCTTGAGAGCGGAAAGGCAGCGTGCAAAGACGCTCTCGCCGATGAGCGTGACGGGCTGGCCGGTGTCGAGTGCGCTGATCGCCGTCCACTTGCCGGTGCCCTTCTGGCCGGCGCTGTCAAGAATCTTGTCCACCAGCGGAGAGCCGTCTTCGTCCTTCTTGGCGAAGATCAGCGACGAGATTTCGATCAGGTAGCTGTCGAGCTCGCCCTTGTTCCACTCGGCAAACACCTGGTGCAACTCATCGGGCGTGAGGCCCAGGCCGTGCTTGAGCAGGTCGTAGGCCTCGCAAATCAGCTGCATGTCGCCGTACTCAATGCCGTTGTGCACCATCTTCACGTAGTGGCCGGCGCCGTCTTCGCCCACCCAGTCGCAGCAGGGCGTGCCGTCTTCAACCTTGGCGGCGATGCCCTGGAAGATCGGCTTTACATACGGCCACGCGGCGGGATTGCCGCCGGGCATAATGGAGGGTCCGCGGCGCGCGCCCTCTTCGCCGCCGCTCACGCCGGTGCCGATGAAGAGGATGCCTTTGTCAGCGAGCGATTTGGTCCGGCGGTTTGAATCGGTAAACAGCGAGTTGCCGCCGTCGATGACAATGTCGCCGGCCTCGAGATGAGGCAGAATGTGGTCGATCATCTGGTCGACGGTGTCGCCGGCCTTCACCATCAGCATCACGCGGCGCGGCCGCTTGAGCAGGCCGATGAACTCCTCGATGGAGTGGCCGCCCACAACCTGCGTGCCTTTGGCCTCGTTGTTGATGAAGTCGTCGACCTTTGAAACGGTGCGGTTGAAGACCGCAACCTTGAATCCGTGGTCGTTCATGTTGAGGACAAGGTTCTGTCCCATGACGGCAAGACCGATGAGGCCGATATCGCAGGTTGCGTCTGGCATAAGCGTCTCCGAAGGATCGATTTTAACAGGGTGAGCAATGCGAGTTAATTGGAGCGAGAGAGTGAAAGAGTGTGAGAGTGAAAGATTGAAGGAGCGAAGCCATTGAACAGTTGCGGAATGTGCGCCGCCCTTCACAGACCCTGCGTCGCCAGCTTAGTATTTGCTCCGTGGAAACCTTGGTGCTCGACGGCCAGCCGATGAAGGCGGCCGACATTGAAGCTGTTGCGATCGCTGGCCGCAAAGTTGAGATCGCTGCCGAAGCAAGAACCCGCATCGCGGCCAGCCGCGCGGCCATTGAACAGATTCTGGCCGAGGGCCGCACGGTCTATGGGGTCAACACCGGCTTCGGCAAGCTGAGTGACGTACATATCAAGCCTGAGAGCCTGGGCGCGCTGCAGGTGAACCTGGTGCGCAGCCACGCGGGCGGCCTTGGCCAGCCGCTCTCTGTGCCTGAGTCGCGTGCCATGGTGCTGCTGCGTGCCAACGTGCTGGCCAAGGGATTCAGCGGCGTACGGCCTGAGCTGGTAGAGCTGCTGGTGGCGATGCTGAATGCCGGCGTGACCCCGGTGATTCCCGAGAAGGGCTCGGTAGGCGCTAGCGGAGACCTGGCGCCGCTGGCGCACCTGGCACTGGTGGTGATCGGCGAGGGTGAGGCGTGGCTCGCGGGCCAGGCCGGGCCCGATGGCAAAACCGGGCTTGCGGCCGAGCGGTTGGAGGGAGCCGAAGCACTGCGCCGCGCGGGCCTGAAGCCGCAGGTGCTTGCGGCCAAGGAGGGCCTTGCGCTGCTGAACGGCACGCAGGCCATGAACGCCGTGGGCCTGCTGGCGCTCGAGCGCGCACGGCGGCTGGTGCGGCTGGCCGACGTGGCAGGAGCGATGTCGCTTGAGGCGCTGCGCGGTACTCCGGTGGCCTTTGATGAGCGCATTCATCGCGCGCGGCCCCATGCCGGGCAGATGGCGGCAGCGGAGCACCTGATCGCGCTGCTGGCGGGCTCGGAGATTCGCGAGTCGCACCGCGAGCACGACAGCCGCGTGCAGGACGCGTATTGCCTGCGCTGCATGCCGCAGGTGCACGGCGCCGTGCGCGACGTGCTGGATCATGTGGCGGGGATTCTGGAAATCGAGTCGGGCTCGGCGACGGATAACCCGCTGATTTTTCCACTGCTCCCGTCCAAAGAGTGGGAGGGCGGAGCCCCCAAAGCGCCGGAGCGCGCGAGCGCAGCGCTACAGGGAGGAAATTTTCATGGCGCGCCGCTGGCCTATGCGTTCGATTACGCGGCGATTGCGCTTACCGACCTAGCGGGGATCACGGAGCGGCGCATCGATCGCTTGCTGAACCCCGACATCAACGAGGGGCTGCCGCCGTTTCTTTCGAACGGAGCGGGGCTGCAATCGGGCTTCATGATTGCGCAGATTGCCTCGGCCGCGCTCATCAACGAGTGCCAGGTGCTGGCGCATCCGGCGTCGACGGGAACCATTCCCACCAGCGGCGGCAAGGAAGATCACGTGTCGATGGGCATGACCGGCGCGCTCAAGCTGCGGCAGATTGTGGAGAATGTCGAGCGCGTGGTTGCCATTGAGCTGATGTGCGCGGCGCAGGGTCTCGAGTGCCGTTTGCCGCTGAAGCCGGGCATCGAAGCAGGCCGCGCGTATGAGGCGGTGCGAAAGGTGGTTGCGCCGCTCGAACAGGATCGCGTGCTGTCCGGGGACATCGAAAGGCTGGCGCAGGCGGTAAGGGGCGGAAACTTTGCTAGCTATTAGCCTTTAGCTTCGAGTTAATGGAGCGATGGGTGCCCCATCCTTGCGGCGTTTTTGTCTTTGCCGCAAGGGTGGGAAACCGATACCGCTGGCTCGCCCGCAGTCGGGCAAGTGGATAGAAGCTGGCAGCTAGCAGCTGTTTTCTCACTCGATGCTGAAATCCCCATCCACATCCACCACCAGCGCGTCGCCCTGGATGACGATGGAGTGGATGGTGAGGCTGGTGAGGGTGACCTTATACCCCGCGGTTGCCGGGGAGTTGGCCAGCGCCTTGCGGAGCAGGTCGGCTGCGTTCACCTTCATGCTCGAGGGCACCTGGCGGCGCAGGAACGGCGCCAGCACCAGATCAATCTCGGCGTGGTTTGATACCTTCTCGAGCCGCGCATCGCGGAAGCCGATCGTCTCACCCTCGGCGTCGGGCAGCAGGGAGACCTGGGTGGGGATGGTCAAGGGCACGCCCAGGCATGCGCCGCCCACCGACTTGCCGACTTTGGCATGGGTCTTCATGGTCGCCACGATCCGGTCGTCGGCAAAACTCAGGTGGGGATCCTCGGCCGAAATGGAGCAGCCGGATTTGGCGTTGCCCTTCAGGTAGTAGCGGCCGTTGGGGGTGTTGAAGAGCTGCTGTTTGAGCGTCCTTTCCAAGGCCTGGCGGGTGACGGTGAGCTCGATGGCGCGGCACGGCGCCAGGGCAAGGGCGAGCCCGAGCAGGGAAACGATGGTACGCAGGGTTGTTGTCATATGAGTAAACCTTCAAACAGACAGTTTAACGATTTCAATACAATTCCCCGGGCCGGGAGGGCGGTCCGCGGAAACACGCCTGAGGAAAACGCGTAACATATTCCCCTGGAGCAAATTACGCGACCTTATCGCATCCAGACGGGTTTTCAGATAATAGGTTCGAGCTTCGATTTTACTATTGATTTTTGAAGAAAAAATCCCTAAAATAGAATGCGATGTAACCTCTGGACATACCGCAAACCCCAAGCCTCTAGTCCGAGGGCGATCAACAAAATACCCTTCATTCAAGGACAAATAACCGATGGCAAAGCGTCGTGGAAATCCGAACTGGGGCAAGCCGGAGCCTATTGGCCCCGTTGTGCCCACGGTCACCTCTTTCGAGCAGATTGTAAAGGAGTTCAAGCTGCCGCCGGATCAGTACATCCGGTCGACCCGCCTGCGTGAGTGGGCCCGCCGTAACAAGAACTCCAAGTACATTCCCGAGGCTCTTCTTGAGGCCTGGGGCTTCGAAATCGAATCGACGTTGTAGCATTTTCGCCAGCTTGCACAAAGACGCCGCCTTCGGGCGGCGTTTTTGCTGTGCGGGGGTTGGGCGTGGCGTTGTTTCCGAAATGGCGGCCTGCCTCCTGAGACTCGGCGATGGCTCCCGGCGCTAAAATGTCAGCACGCAAGAAGGAGAAAAATGGCAGCACAGATGCGCCCGTTGCCCAAGCTGCGACTCGCTTTCACAATGCCGTTTGCAATCACATTCGCCTTGTCGGCTGGCTGTTCATCACTTTTGAAATCTTCGTCAGCGGAACAGACCGATATAGGACCGCCCCCGGAAGTCCGTGTCGCACTTGGTGCCTATGGGCTGCCGCCCGGCTTTTTCCAGCCAGACGCAGAAAAATGCGGCAGCCAAATCATCGGGTATCGATTCGTAGTTTGGCTGAATGACGAGACCGTGGCAGTAGGGTTCAATGTCAGCCCCAACTGCCGCCAATCGCCCGACCGCAAGGTGGACGGGCTGGCCCGGATTCTGGTCTTTAATACTTCGGGAGTATTGAAGGCGAAGCGAGATCTCCCTTATCTCGCTGATGGAAACGGCGAGCTTGTAGCTCAGGGCGAGGCGAGGCCAGGTCCAGGCGGGACGCTCCTCTTTCGAATCGAGTCTGTGAATCTCGATGAGGAAGGGAGGAATGAATCCAAGTCAGGCGTTCGCTTGCTCGACACCAATCTGAAAGACGTAGCAGAGATTGATGAGTTTCTGGATCAAACGACCTTCGTCAAGAACGCTCTCGTGTTCCAAAAGGGCGTGACGTTTACCGGACCCAGAACGTATTCAGTTTTAGATGGCGCTCCACCGGCTGAAATCCAGAAATGGACACTGGACTGGCCTGCCGGGACGAGAGACACGAAGTTCGGAGAACACGGATTTGCGTTCGTGTCATGCGCTCAGGAACTCAGTCCGGGAAAATACACCTCGACCAACGTGGTTACCGCCGGAGCCAAACTTCGTTGTGCCCTGAATGCACAGGGCGAAGATAAAAGCGTTTGGACCTTCCCGCTCAAAGACAGGGAAAACGCCGTTATTGTCGGCCTTCTGGCAGATGGGGGCGTGGCTGGTCAGGCTCGGGACGGGGACACTGCTGCTGGACGACTCGTGATATGGAGAAAGGGTGGCATTTCGCAATCCCTTCCCTGGCTACCGCCGCAATTTGATGGAACAGTCAACAGTGCAGCGCAGGATTTTTCTCGCTACGCATCGTTTGCAATGAACGATGCCCGCCCGTGCAACCCGCTCGGAAAGATATTGGGGGAGACTTGCGATGAAGGCGGCAACGGGCGCTGGCTCGTTTTCGACCGCAGGTCGAAAACTCCTATTGTGAATCGTGTGTTTCCAAAGAACGGGCGAGCGGCATTGTCTCCGAATGGACTCCATTATGCGTCCTTTGAATCGAATGAGATTCGCATCTACACTCTTCCCCAACAATTCTGATTTTGGTACTCTAAGTCCATCCAGTCCACACCCATGCAGGGCTTGGCTCGATTGTTCTTCGGAGTTCCCTGGTTGAAGCACCGATGGCTTATAGGCACCTATGCGCTTATTTCAATAAGCGCGGGGATTATTTGTGCCCACGCCGTGCTCAACACGATTTTTCAAAGTCACGGTTTCATCATCTCCTATCTGCTCTGGAGCTTCTGGGCTCTGCTGGCCGCCTTAGCCTGCCTCTGGCGAGCTTTTCACTGCCCTCCTTCCATCCGCACCCACTGGCGGCTCGCTGCCGCTTCTCTCTTCTTCATCTTCATCGCCGCAGCCGTTGAAGCACCCGCGGAGATCTTCTTCAAAGCCGTGCCCACCGTTGCCTCCATCGGCGACTTCTTTTTCTTTGCTTCCTTCGTTCCCATCCTCCTTGCCATTACGCTGCCGGACGAGGGCGCCTTTGGCCGCTTCACCTTTCTGCTCGACAGTTTCCAGGCGGCAGCCTGCACCTGCCTCGCCTACACAGCCCTCTTCGGGGCATTCCCTTTCACCAGCGAGCCCGCAAAGGCCATGCCTTATGCGCCCCTTGAGTTCGTCTACGACGCCGAGTACCTGGCCGTAGTCCTTCTCGCCGCGCTACGCTTATTTCTCGGCACACGCAACGCAGCAGACCGCTATTACTTCCGCGTTATCCTGCTTTATACCTCGCTCTACGCCGTCTGCTCCGGCATCTATAACCATTACGTCGGAAAGTACAGCCTCACCAATGGCATGGACGCGCTCAACGACATCCCCTCCGCGGCGCTCGCCCTCGCTGCCTTCTTCGCGCCCGCCGCCGTTCCCCTTGCCGTCACAGACTCGTCACTCCCTGCCAGCCGTCCCACGCTGGTCCGCCTCATCGACAACGCGCGCCCTGTTTTTCTCTCGCTCGCGCTTATCGGCCTCAGCGCCATCGTTGCCGTCCGCCACTTCGCCATTGCCTTCGCCTTCATCGTCGGCGCCTTCATCCTATACAGCCTCAGAGCCTCCCTGCTCCAACACAAGTTGGAATACGCCCAGGCCGCGCTGGAGCAATCAAACAGCCGCCTCTCAGAAATCGCGCACCTCGACAGCCTTACCGGAGTCTCAAACCGCCGCGGCTTTGACCAGTTCTTCGCCATCGAGTGGGGACGCGCCCAGCGCACTCACCAACCGCTCTCACTGCTGCTCATCGACGTAGACCATTTCAAGCGCATCAACGACACCCACGGCCACCAGGCCGGCGACGAATGCCTGCGCAACACCGCGCGGGTGCTGAGCGCAGCTCTCGACCGCCCTGCTGACCTCATCGCGCGCTATGGCGGAGACGAGTTCGCCATTCTGCTGGCTGAAACGGATTCGCTGGGCGCATTTACTGTGGCTGTCCGCATCCGCTCAGCCATGGCAAAGGACCCCGCCCAGGCGTCAATCTCTACTACGCTCAGCATTGGCGTCTCCACGTGGAATGCGGTGGGAGAGGCCAGCTCTGATGAGCTGATTCGCGCCGCCGACCGCGCCCTGTACGCCGCCAAACACAACGGCCGGGACCGCATCGAGTTGGTTGATTTGCACTCGCTTACGGTGAAGTAGGCGTGCGACGACACAGATCCAATTGCCGGGGATTTCGCATCCCCGCTATGCTGTTTGAATAGTAGTAATTGGAATTGGACAACGAGCCATGGATGCGGGCACTTTTCGGAGCCTGGTATTGAGTGAGTTTCCGAGCCTCCAAGAAGACTTCGAGGAGTGGGAAGGCCTTGTTCATCTTCAGGTCTCCGAATTCAAGGACTTCACTCAGAGCGCAATTGAAGCGCGATCCTTTGAGGTCGTCTCGAGGTGTTTTCAGATTGCCACAGCCGCATTGCTTGAAGGCGACGATAATCTTCGAAACGCCGTTTACGTGTCCTACCTGGAGGACCTTGATTTTCGCAGCGATGCCGGGAAGCAGGCACTTCAGTTAATGCCTGGCGAGCTAAAACCGGGGCGCAACGACGTTCTCGATTATGACGAGCAATTGCTCGGGCGGAAAAGGCGTGTGGACGACCGATAAAGCCGCTTTTCCGTACAACCAGAAAGCCTTACATTGGGCTCAGTAGTCCCCGGCGCCTTTGCCGTTTGCTCCCGCCTTAGGTGAAAATAAGAACTGCACCATGCCCCACACCGTCCGCACTTTCGAGCCTCCCTTTACCGACGTGCCTGGCGCGCTGAACGAGATTCGCGCCGGCCGCATGGTGGTGGTGGTTGACGACGAGGACCGCGAGAACGAGGGCGACCTTACCCTTGCCGCCGAGTTCGTCACTCCCGAGGCCATCAACTTTATGGCGCGATACGGGCGCGGGCTCATCTGCCTCGCGATCACCGAGGAGCGTGCCGATCATCTGCGCCTCTTTCCCATGACGCAGCAGAACTCCTCGCGGTTCGGCACGGCGTTTACTGAGACCATTGAGGCGCGCGAGGGCGTCACCACCGGCATCTCGGCTGCCGACCGCGCGCAGACCATCCGCACGGCCATCGACCCGCGCTCAACCTCGGCCGATCTTGTTCGTCCCGGCCACGTCTTCCCGTTGCGGGCGCGCAAGGGCGGAGTGCTGGTGAGGGCCGGCCAAACTGAGGCGTCGGTCGATTTGGCGCGCATGGCGGGACTCAATCCATCGGGCATCATCTGCGAGATCATGAACGACGACGGATCGATGGCCCGCGTTCCCGATCTGATCGAGTTCTGCAAAGAGCATGGGATGCTGATGCTCACGGTGGCCGAGCTCATCCGCTACCGGCTGCGCCACGAGCGCTACATTGTGCGGGCCGGCGAGTCGCTCATCCAGACGCGCTACGGCGAGTTCCGCATGATCGCCTACCAGAGCGAGGTGACGGGCGGCGAGAGCCACATTGCGCTGGTGCGCGGCGACCTTTGCCCCGGCTGCCCGGCCTTCCACGAGGGGCCGGCGGTGAGCGGGCTGCCGGGCGAAGCTGGCGAGGCCAATCAACTCGAGCTGCGCCGCCCGTGCTCCCACCCGGTGCTGGTGCGCGTCCACACGCGCTGCACGGCCGGCGATGTGTTTGGAGCCGATTGCCGCTGCCACGAAATTCTCGATCAATCGATGCGCATGATTGCCGAGGAAGGCTGCGGGGTGGTGCTTTACCTGCACAACACCTCGCGGGGATTCGAGATCGACCGCGCGCCCGCGCCGCAGTTCGGGCCGGGCGGGGCCGTGCCGCCTTCAGGTGGAGCAGAGTCGAGCGGCGGCCGGCTGGTTCTGCATAAGGAGCTGCGCACCCGCGAGGGCTCACAGGCCCGCAGCGGGCGCATTCTGCGCGCTATCGGCCTGGGCGGGCAGATTTTGTCGGACTTGGGAATTCAGCGCATCAGACTCTTGTCGAATACGCCCATGCATATTCCCGCGCTCGAAGGCTTCGGGCTGGAGATTGTGGAGCAGGTGCCGATTCCGGTGGAAGAGTGTGAGAGGCAGGGAATAGGGAATAGGGAATAGGAACTCAGAGAGCAGGGAACCAGGGAACCAGGGAACAGAAACAAGAAAGCCTCCCTTGCGGGAGGCTTTTTCTTGGGGATTCGAACCACGAATCACGAGCCGCGGGCCACGAGCTGACTCGCTGACTTGCCGACTCGCTGCTCCTACATTCCCGGCATCCCCGGCGTCGCGTTCTTCGCGTTCATACGGATCAGCTTGTCCTTCTTGTACTCGTCCATGAGAGTGCTCATGAAGACCTGGAAGGCCTGGTTCTGCCGCTCCTCGCGAATCTGCTCGCGGGTGGTGTCAGAGTTCTTCTGGATCTCTTCTTCGCTGGGCGCCTGCTTGTCGACGATCTTGGCCACAACACCGGTCCGCTCGGCATCGATGGGGCCGCTGATCGAGCCTACGCTCAGGTCAAAGAGCTGCGGCGCCACCTGGCCCACATCGCCCAGATCGGGCACCTGGCCGCTCTCGTTCACCGGGTCGCTGGTCTTCACCGTTGCTCCCAGTTCCTTTGCCGCCTTTTTCAGGTCTTTATACTGCCTGGCCTTGCCGGCCAGCTCCTGGGTTTTCTTTTCCAACAGCGCAGGCAGTTGCTCGTTGCGGTAGTCGTCGAGCACGTGCTGCTTCCAATCGGCGAATGCGGGAGCGTGCGCGGCCACAATGCCGGTCACCTGGAAGATGGCGTAGCCTTCGCCGGTTGGTGCGTACTGCGGCGGATCGCCAACTTTGGCTTCAAATGCCTGGGTGAGGAGTTGCTTGCTCGAAGCCATCGCCGAAATCACCCCCGAGCGATCAACCGGCGGGCTTGTCACAACTTGCAGATGGTGCGCGGCGGCCGTCTTTTCGAGCCCGTTCTTGTCGGCCTCCGAGGTGAGCGTGCGCGCGTAGTTCTCCTGCGCCTGCGCGCTTGCCTGGCGGAAGAGCGTGGCCTGAATCTGCGGCAGCACCTCGTTAAGTGCCTGCGAGTGCGCCGTCTGCCGCTCTTCAACCTGCACCACGTGGTAGCCGAACTGGCTCTTCACAATCTCGATGTCGCCAATCTTCTGGGTAAAGATCGCGTTGTCGAACTCAGGCACCATGGTCTTCCGCTGCGCGAATCCGAGCTCGCCGCCCTTGTCTTTGCTGCCCGGATCGTCAGAGTACTTTTTGGCCAGTGCGTTCCAGTCGCCGCCAGCCTTGAGCTGCTTGAGCACGTCCTCGGCCTTGACCCTGGCCGCTGCGTCGGTCTTGGGGTCGGCGCCGGGAGCCACACTGATGAGAATGTGGCGGGAGCGAGCCTGTTCCGGCGTCTGGAACTCCGACTGGTGCTGGTTGTAGTAGGCCTGAATCTGCTGCTGGGTGGGCTGCGGCAATCCGCCCGGAACGTCGCCTGGCGTGAAGGCGAAGTAGGCGATCCTGCGCGCCTCGGGTACCGCGGAGGCGTAGCGCGCTGCGTTCTTTTTGAAGAACGCTTCGAGATCGCTGTCAGAAGGATTAATGGTCTTCTCGAGATCGGCGCTGGAGATCACCGCGTAGTCGAACCTGATCTTCAGGTTTTGCTTGAGATACTCCGCGCGCACGTCTTTGTCGCTGACCGAAACGTTGGCCGTAACCAGCGCTTGCAGCCGCTGGATCGCGATGTTGTCTTTAATGTCCTGCTCGAACTGCGGCACCGACATGTTGAGCCGCTCGTTGATGAGCTGCGCGTACTGGCTCTGGCCGATGAACTTGCCGTGCGGGAAGATCACCTGCCCGGTAGGCCCGGTCTGCAGGTAGTGCAGAACGTCGGCGTCAGTAGCCGTGATGCCCAGGCGGTGCGCTTCCTGCAGCAGCACCTGCTGCTGGATCATCTGCTGGCCAACCTGGCTCTGAAAGAGCTGCATGATCATTGGATTGTCGGCATACGCAGGGTTGCGCTGCATGATCTGGCGGCGCGTCATTTCCTGAACCTTTTGCAGGCTGATCGGGTCGCCCGAGGAGAGAATCTTGCTGTACCAGTGCGGATAGACCACCGCATAAGTATCGGGGGCCGAAGATGCCGTGCTCATCAGGCCGGGGATGAGGTAAACCACCATTGAGACCGAGGCCACGCCGATCACGACGACGAAAAGGGCCTTGACGATGCGATTGTCTGCTTGCAGAAAACGAATCATGGGCGGGACTAAACCTTCAACTCTCTTGGCGCCTGCAGGTTAGGGGCTCAATTGGGTGAGCCCGAAAGGCAGCCTGCGATGCGCAATTCTCGCACGTTGCGACTCTGCCATTATAGACGACAGGGAGCGGGGCGCGGGGGGAACGAGGGACTGAGACGAGCCCCTGGCTTCTGG
Organism: uncultured Acidobacteriaceae bacterium; assembly: GCA_963808695.1. GTDB lineage: Bacteria > Acidobacteriota > Terriglobia > Terriglobales > Acidobacteriaceae > Telmatobacter. The sequence continues at coordinate 323,953 of CAWEHF010000011.1, read as the reverse complement.
CTTCCAGCCTCCAGCTTGATTTGCGGGGGAAAGAAAGGGGCCGCGATGTTTGAGCGATTCACTGAGAAGGCGCGGCGGGTGGTCTTCTTTGCGCGGTACGAGGCCAGCCGGTTCGGAGCTCCGACGATTGATACCGAACATCTGCTGCTGGGGATTGCGCGTGACGATGAGCCGATGCTGGCGAAGTTTGTGGGCGGCGCGCTTACGGCGCCCGGGATTCTGCGGGAAGTGGAAAGCCGCGGGACGCGTAGCGAGCCATACGCAACCAGTGTGGATGTGCCGCTGAGCGAGGCCTCGAAGCGCGTCCTGACGGCCGGAAAGGAAGAAGCGGACGCGCTCGGCCACACGCGAATCGGCACCGTTCATCTGCTGCTGGGACTGTTGCGGGAAGAGGAGGGGCTGGCCGTCGCAATTCTGCGCGCGCGCGGAGCGGATGCGGAGCAGATTCGCAAAAGACTTAGCGAAGAAGGCGAGCCCGAGGAGGGAAGAGGGGGCGGAGGGATGCGCGCGAGAGAGATAGCGGAGGGGCTGCGAGGAAAATTCTCATCGATGATTGCGGGGGCTGAAGTATTTCGCAGGCAGGGATTCGAGCACTACACGGAGCGGGCGCGGCGAGCGATTTTCTTTGCGCGCTACGAATCCAACCAGCTCAGCTCGCCGTACATCGAAACCGAGCACCTTTTGCTGGGGGTTCTGCGCGAGCTGGAACGTGACCGCTTCCGCTATCTGCCGGTGGCGGTTTCGTTCGAGATGGTGCGGGAGGAAATCAGACGTCGCGGCCCAGCGCGCAAGACTGAGCTGACGCGGCCCGATCTTCCGCTATCGGACGCGACAAAGCGGGTACTGGCCTGGGCGGCAGGAGAGGCTGAGGGGATGAACATGAGGCAGATCGGTCTCGGACATCTGCTGCTAGTGCTGATGCGCGAAGAGAATACGTTGGCGGCCGAGCTTCTGCGGGCCGGCGGCGCCGATGCCGAGCAGATTCGCAAAGCCGAGCTGAAGCGCGATGACGAAAGCGATGACGCCGACGATCCCGGCCCGCCAATCGACGATTTTGGGGAGTACACGTAAAGCAGGGAACGAGGGAACAAGGGAACAAGGGACTAAGGCAAGCTTCGAGCCTTTAGCGGGTTTTTGGCGCGGCCGGATTGTGAGGCCGCTAGCTCCGCTAACGCCGCTAACCGCGCTTTCTTCGCAAAAAAAGGGCGCCCGTTTGGGCGCCCAATCAGCATTCCCATGCTGAGGTGTGGGAAGTGATCTCCCCACTCAGGGATCAACGCCAGTAGTAGACGCCGCCCACCATGTAGTAGGGGCGATAGTAGACCGGCGGGTAAGCGTAGTACGGATAAGCCGCATAGCCGGCCGGCCCATATCCATAGGGATAGCGGCGATAGAGGCTCGGCCCACCCGGATAAAGGCCCTGCGCCAGGCGAGCCGATTCCTGCGCGGTTACGGGCTGTACCGTCACGGGCGCCTTCAGATGGAAGGTGACCAGCGCCTCGGCCGGAATCCAGACGTTGGGACCGGGCGTTGCCGCTGAGGCTGCCGTGCCGGCAGCCGCGCCGGCGCCTGCGCCGATGGCCGCACCTTCACCGCGTCCGGCGATGCCGCCGATCAGGGCGCCCAGTAGGGCTCCGCCAAATGCGTTGCTCACCGTTCGGCCGGCCTTGTTCGGGCCCTTCACCTTGAACTGATCCGAGGTGAGCGGATAATTCTGGCCGCCCAGGTCGAGCGAGTTCAGCGTCAGAGCGAGTTCGGAGCTGCCGCCCAGCGAACCGGAGCCGACCTTCTTGACTTCAGTCACCACGCCATGCAAAGTGGCGCCGCGGGGAATGGCCAGCACGCCACCCAGCGTCACGTCGCGGATCACCGTGAACTGGACTGGCGTTCCATCTGACGCGTGCTTTGTGTCGACCTCTTCAGAGGTGCGCACCTGCAGCAACGTGCCTTCAGGCAGCGTCACAGGAGCCTTGGCGTACTGATACGAGGGCGCCGGGGGCGCGGGAGGCTGCTGCGCATAATAAGGCGGACGAGCCGGCGGATAAGCCGGGTACTGTGGCGGCGCGGGCGGCGCAGCCTGGCCTTGACCCTGATCGGGGACGGGCTGGTTGATGCCCACCGAAGGCTGACCCTGCTCGGCAGGCGGAGCAGCAGGCTGCCCCTGTTCGCCTCCCTGAGCCGGAGCGCCCTGGTTGTTCCCGCTGGCGGGCATATCTTCATCGGGCGCCGGCGCCGCAGCGTCAGTGGCTTCCTGCGGGTTGCCGACCTTGAGATTGTTGTTTACCTTGCTCACGCCGTTCACGTGGCCGGCAATCGAAGCAGCCAGCTCGCTCTCGGCGAGGCTGGCCACCGTGCCTGACAGCGTGACCTGTCCCTGAATCGTTGCGGCGGTGATCAGATCGTTCTTGAGCGCTTGCGAAGCATCCAGGGCTTGCACCACATCCATTTCAATCTGGCCATCGGTGCGCTGACCGCTGGCCGGGGCGGCTGAACCACCCTGCTGCGCGATGGCCACCCCAACCGAAAACACGGCCAGCGCCGACCATGCCAGACCCTGGAAGAAGATTCTCTTCAGCGACGGACGAATCATTGTCTTTATTTCTCCTCTGCCAGCCCTTTAGATTCCGGCGCGTGCGAAAAGCATCGACGCGCGAAACCAAGGCCTAAATAGCTGATTCCGGCTCAATTGATTAGACGGAAAACACCGGAACCCGTCATCGGTAGAAACCCTGCGGCAAAGAAAAAGTTCCGGCCTGTTCGTGGGCCGCTGAACGCCCGGTCTTCAAGGCGGGGAGTTGCTCTTCAATCCCCGGCAAAATGGCGAAGGGACCTGAAATCGTACGAGGCCCCCAGCGTGAATCCCTGCGGTTCGAGCGTCTTTTTAAAGAGATCGGGCCACATCTGGTATTCGTAATCGGCGCGCACCCATAGCTGATGGACGAGGCGGTAATTGAGCCCGCCCCCGGACGCAAAGACGTCGCGCGTGTCGTGGGTGTAGTGGGGATTACCAACCATGAAGTCGATGCTGCCGATGCCGATCAGGAACTTTCCATATGGCTGGAAGTTGCGGAAGTGATGCCAGGTGTAGATCGGGCCGCCGCCAAAAGTGTCCAGCCGGAAGTTGGGGGGGAACTTGCCGGCCGGACGGCCGTAGTTGACGTCCCGGCCTTCAGCTTCCAAGCCAAGTCCGTAAAGGGCGGAGGGAAGCATTCCCGGATGCCACTGGGCCCAGACGGTGATACCGTACATCCGGCTTTTGTCCCAGTCGACGTCGATATTCGAGGCGCCGGCGCCGATAGTAAAGGGCAGTGTTCCCTGATAGGCTTCGGGGGCAGTTTGAGAGAATGCAGGTTTGAAGGCAGCTACAAAAGCGACTGCCACAACTACTCTTACCACTCTGGACAGTTTCATCTAGCGTCTCCTGATGAACCGTGGGATCTTCTCCAATTTGGGAAGGCCCGGAAGGGGGATTTTTTGATCTCTTGGGTCTGCTCTTGACTTTCCCACTTGCTGAAAAATCAGTCGAAGATCCGAGGTTGAGATCCAAGGCAAATTTCCGGTTATCGATACGGTCCGCGTCAGGTCTGGAGCCTGCTGCTCATTTAACGGACCCTGTGCCCTGCCTCCAAAGTCAATCGCAAGCAGTCACCTTGAACAAAAGGCGAGGAAGGGACCCTGTTGTCCGTCGACACTCAGTGGCGCTGCACCGACCGTATCAACTGACCTTAAATTAACAGGTTCCCTGCCTCCGACTCGACGGCGGTCAGGAAGCCGCGTAGTGCTTGAACCCGTGGTACTGCAAGAAGTTTCGCATGTTTTAGGCGGAGACGCGATGGTAAATCGTTCAAGACACGCGCCAACATGGTTAATACCTGCGTAAAACTTTCGTAACGGGTGTCGCGGCCCACCTTGACGCAGGCGCGTAAAGCGCCAATAGCGCCAAGCTGCTCAAGAATATCGGCGTCGCGCAGCAGGACTGCCTCGATCTCCACTGGATCCTGGTGCGCCTGATGGGTGCCGATGGCCGCGGCAACGTGGTCAATCTTCTCTGCTGGAAATCCCCAGCCGGCCAGCAGTTCGCGTGTGCGGGCGACGGTGTAGGGCACGTGGTCCCATTTGGCGAGCGCCTCGGGATCCTCAGGGCGATGGCCGAGGAACACGCCCAGGTCGTGCATCCACGCGGCGGCAAACACCACGTCGTCATCGTAGGCGAGGCCTTCACCCTCGCCGATTTTGCAGGCCAGCGCATAGAGCCGGGGCTGGTGGCCGAACTTGTCTTTCGGCTGCGCCTCGCGGCGAATGTATTCGACGACGGATGCGCGCCAGTCGGGGGCGGTCATTGCGCACGTTCCGGCCAGTTGGGGGTGATGCGGATCAGGTCGAGATCGCCTAGATCTTCGAGCACGAACTCGGGCGAGGCTGCGGGCACGCAGACGATGGACCGCGTGGGCAGGTCGATCGGCTCGAAATCCTCAGAGACGAGCCGCCCCGAGCCGTCGGCCGCGAACAAGTACTGCAGGCCGATTCGCTCAGTGGACCAGCGCAGGTTCTCGCTGGTGCGGATGCTGAAGGTGGGGATCCGCTCCACGCGAAAATACTCCACATCGATCAGAACGGTGCGATCGACCCATTCCTTTGGCTTGATCTTTCCGACGCGGGTTTCGAACTTGAGCGCTTCAAGAGATTTTTCGATGTGCAACTCGCGGGGACGGCCGTAGTCGAACATGCGATAGGTGATGTCGCAGTTCTGCTGCGTCTCAAGCAGAATGGCCCCCGGCCAGATGGCGTGCACCGTTCCGGCATCCACAAAGATCATGTCTCCGGTCTCAACGGGCAGCGTGTTGAGGCTCGATTCGAGCGTGCCGTCGTGGATCTCTTGTCTCACCTGATCGAGTGTGGTGCCGGGTTTGAGGCCTAGGGCAACTGCGGCGCCCACTCCGGCCGAGAGCACGTACCAGCACTCGGTTTTGCCGCGCGGCTCGCCGTACTTTTGCGCCATTGCGTCGTCGGGGTGAACCTGCACGCTGAGTTTTTCCCGCGCAAAGATGACCTTAATAAGCAGCGGCGATGCTGTCGAGGGCGCATCGAGGCCGAGCAGGGCTTCGTGCTCCTGCTCAAAAAGCGCGGCGAGGGATTTGCCGGCATGCGGACCTGTGGCAACTACCGATTGATCGCCGGTGAGCCACACTTCGCCGATCGGCGTGCCGCCGGCCACGAGATCGAACCACGGACGCAGGTCGTCAAAACCCCACGGGCGTTCCGATATCCACGGATCTATGCGGAAGGGCACCATTTCCGAGGCCGAAGATTGCTGTAAGGGAGCCATTGACTCTCGGTTTCCAACCTCTTTCTCATCTTATTCTTGCCGGTCGTTCTGCTTTTTGATCGACAAGTAGCGGCGGTCTTGATGGCAAATCACTCCCACTCGATCGTGCCGGGCGGCTTTGACGTGATGTCGTAGACCACGCGGTTGATGCCGCGCACCTCGTTCACGATGCGGTTCGAGATGCGCTTGAGCAGTTCGGCGGGGAGCTCAGCCCAGTCGGCGGTCATGCCGTCTTCAGAGTGAACGGCGCGCACTCCGGCGGTGTAGGCGTAGGTGCGCTGGTCGCCCATCACGCCTACGCTCATCACCGGCAGCAGCACGGCGAAGCTTTGCCACACCTTGTTGTAGAGCCCGGCGGCCTTGATCTCGCCGACGACAATCTCGTCCGCCTCCTGCAGCAGCAAAACGCGCTCGGGCGTCACTTCTCCAAGGATGCGAACGGCGAGGCCGGGACCGGGGAACGGCTGGCGGCCGAGGATCTCCTCGGGCATGCCCATGTCGCGACCGATGCGGCGAACTTCATCTTTGAAAAGATCGCGCAGCGGCTCAATGAGCTTGAGCTTCATGCGTTCCGGCAATCCGCCCACGTTGTGATGGCTCTTGATGGTCTGGCTGGGTCCCTTCACGCTCGAGCTCTCGATGACGTCGGGGTAAAGCGTGCCCTGGACCAGCCAATCCACGCCGCCGGTTTGGCGCGCGATGCGGTTGGCTTCGTCTTCAAAGACAGCGATGAATTCGGCACCGATGCGCTTGCGCTTCATCTCGGGTTCGGTCACGCCGGCCAGTTTCTCAAGGAAGCGGGCGCTGGCGTTGACGGCGACAATGTTGAGGCCGAGCTTGCCGCGCAGGTTGCGCTGCACGCTCTCGAACTCGTTTTTGCGCAGCACGCCGTTGTTCACAAAGATGCAGGTGAGCTGGTCGCCGATCGCCTTGTGCACCAGCACCGCGGCCACCGACGAATCCACGCCGCCCGAGAGCCCGCAGATCACGTGCCCGCTGCCCACCTTCTCGCGAATCTGCTCTACGGTGCTCTCGATAAAATGCGCGGGCGTCCAGTCACCGCGCGCGCCGCAGATGCCGAGCACAAAGTTCTTCAGGAGCTGCGGCCCCAGCGGCGTGTGGTGCACCTCGGGATGAAATTGCACGGCCCAGATGCGCCTTTGTTCGTTGACGATTCCGGCCAAGGCGTTCGATGTGACGGCGGTGCGATGAAAGCCCGGCGGCAGCTCCAGCGCCTCGTCGCCGTGGCTCATCCACACATGCATGCTCTCGGGCAGGCCGGCGAACAACTGCGTCGAGCGGTCTTCTATTGAGACTTCGGCGTGGCCATATTCGCGCTTGAGGGCCGAGCGCACCTTGCCGCCCAGGTGGTGCACGATGAAGTGCAGCCCGTAACAGACGCCCAGGATGGGCACGTCGCTCTGGAGGAAGGCTGGGTCGGCGACCGGCGCGTCATGGTCGTAGACGCTCGACGGGCCGCCGGAGAGAACGATGCCGATGGGTTTCAAGGCCAGGATTTCGGTGATCGGGGCGGTGCAGGGGAGTACAACGGAGAAGACGTTGAGCTCGCGAATGCGGCGGGCGATGAGCTGGGTATACTGCGACCCGAAATCGAGGATTACGACTGTCTGGGTGTCCACGTTCCAGTGTGGCAGGGGGCAGGCGGAGATGTAAAGGACTGAAAAGATACTCTGCGAAGCGCCGTCAGCCCCTCACTATCGGGGCCGGGATTTTGCCTTCATTCTTGAGCTTGATGTGTTTTCTGCCCCAGCCGCAAATTGACTCGAGTACCGGGCCCAGCGTCAGACCGTATTCCGAAATCGAGTACAAGACGCGTGGCGGGAGACTCCTGGCTTGGCGCCGCACCAGAATTCCGTCGCGTACCAACTCCTGAAGGTGCCGGATCAACATGCGTTCCGTAATGCCAGGGATACTGCGACGCAGTTCGCTCGTCCGCATCGGCCCCTCAGACAAACGCCACAGGATCGTTCCCTTCCATCGTCCGTCAATCACGGACAGCATGGCGTCGATGGGACATTCAGAGATTTCCTTTTTGGATACCGGCATGGCCGAGTCGCAGCTCCTCTGCCTTTTCAAATGGCGCTGACAACTTTGTCAGTACCAACAATTGAGTCAGTGTACGCGTTTGTTGCGTCGGATGTACAGGAGCAATTAATGACTTACTTTTTAAGCGGCGCAACAGTAATATCAATCGGCCTCATGATCGGAGCGGAGCTTACCGTGTGGGCTTTCATTGACCCGATTTTGTGGAAGCTTGAGGAACACGCCCGGTCACTGGCTGTTCGCCTCTTTGCCCAAAAACTCGGCGCGACGATGCCGTTCTGGTACGCAGGCAACTTTGTGCTTCTCGTTGTCCAGGCAGTGGTTCTTCGCAGGGAACCGGCGGTTTGGCCGCTGGCAGCCGCAGCCGCAATCTGGGCTGCGGTCATTGTCCTTACATTGATTTTCCTGGTGCCGATCAACAATCGCCTCGCTCGCCCTGCGCCGAACCTTTCGGTTGACATGGCGCATCGCGAGCATATGCGCTGGGACGCTCGCCATCGCGCCCGAGTGATTGCGTTGGGCGCAGCTTTCATATTGCTTTTGGTTGGTTTGCAAGTTTGAACTAAGTCGAGAAGGGGTCTGGTCGGCGCAGACAGAGTTCCCCTGTGATACGCTGGACTGCTATAAAAAGCAGGAGGTTTGCTTGCCGTCGCATCGCGGCAAATCGCATGCCTCCTGCACTTCGCGTTTGGCCAGACAAGTCCGACTAAACAAGCTCGCCCGGTCGGTTTACATCCGCGGCCGTTCGATTCCACGGATAAATCCTGCGAATTTTCACCCCGGCGTTGCCGCGTCACTCGGAAGAACGGGAATTCACTTCAGAGGGGCCTTCAATGAAAACCAGCTACTGTTTCCTTTCAGCGCTCATCCTGGCGGCGGGGACTGCCGTTGCGCAGTCGCCCGCTGTCTCTCAGGGCACCACTTCGCAGGACACAACCTCGCGGCCCCAGGAACCGCCGGCGATCAAGAGCTTTGACGCGTCGGCCATGGACCTGACCGCCGATCCCTGCACCGACTTTTACCAGTACGCCTGCGGCAACTGGATGAAGAACAACCCCGTGCCCAGCGACCAGGTTCGATGGGCGCGCTCGTTCTCAGTGCTGAGAGAACGGAACCGCTTCCTGCTGTGGAAAGATCTGGACGCGGCCGCCAAGAACCCTGCCGACGCGCTGCAGAAGCAATACGGCGACTACTACGCGGCGTGCATGGATACATCGACAATCGAAAAGCTGGGTTTCGCGCCGGTCGCGGCCATCTGGGCCCAGATTGACGGCCTCAGCGATGCAAAGGGTCTGGCAGCTCTGCTGGCAGAGCTGAGTAACTCGGGAACGCCGGACGGGTTCTTCCGGTTTGGTGTGGAGCAGGACGAAAAGGATTCGTCGAAGCAGATTGCGCAGATCGGCCAGGGCGGAATCTCATTGCCCGATCGGGATTACTACATTGTCGACTCCAAACGCTTCCAGACCATCCGCGCCCAGTACCTGGAGCACGTGAAAAAGATGTTCGTGCTGGCCGGCGACACGCCCGATGAGGCGGTAAAGGAAGCCGGTGCGGTGATGGAGATCGAGACCGCAATGGCCAACGCTCAAACCAGCCGGACCGAAATGCGCGATCCCGACAAGCGCTACCACATCTATGCGGTCGCCGAATTTGAGAAGCTGGCGCCTCTCTTCGATTGGAGCGGGTACTTCCAGGGAGTTGGAATCGGCCATTTTGACACGCTGAACGTGGCCACTCCCCTTTTCTTCAGCGGATTGAACACGCTCATCGCCAGCGAGCCCCTGAGCAACTGGAAGAGCTATCTGCGCTGGCACTCGATGCATGGCCTTGCGCAGAATCTGCCGCAGGCCTTCTTCGACGAGAATTTTGAGTTCTTCGGGCGCACGCTCGCCGGCCAGCAGGAGCCCGAGGCGCGCTGGAAGCAATGCAGCTCAATGACCGACCGCGCGCTGGGTGAGGCGGTGGGCCAGGAGTGGGTGAAAGAGAATTTCCCCCCGTCGGCCAAGAGCAGCATGGACAAGCTGGTTGCAGAGCTTGAAAAGGAGCTCGGCATCGACATCAGCCAACTGCCGTGGATGAGCGATGAAACCAAAAAGGCGGCCGAACAGAAGCTGGCGATGTACCGCAACAAGATTGGCTATCCCGAGCACTGGCGCGACTACTCGAGCGTCAAGGTCAGCCGCACCGATCTGATCGGCAACGTGCAGCACTCTGCCACTTACGAGCGCAATTATCGCTTCGCCAAGCTGGGCAGGCCTGTGGATGAGAAGGAGTGGGGGATGACTCCGCCCACCGTGAATGCCTACTACAACCCGAGTTTCAACGACATCAATTTTCCCGCCGGCATTCTGCAGCCGCCGTTCTTCGATCCCAACGCCGATCCGGGCGTGAACTTTGGCGGCATCGGCGTGGTGATTGGCCACGAGATGACCCACGGATTCGACGATGAGGGCTCGAAGTACGATGGCAGCGGCAACCGGCGCGAGTGGCAGACGCCCGACGATCGAAAGGCCTTCACCGCGCGAACCGAGTGCGTGGCCGATGAATACACCGGCTTTGAGGCTGCCCCGGCAAAAGGCGACACCCCCGCGCAACACCTGAACGGCCACCTGACCCTGGGCGAGAACACCGCCGACAACGGCGGCCTGCGGATCGCCTTTATGGCGCTCGAAGACGTTTTGACCCAGGAGGGCAAGACCGTTGACGAGAAGATTGATGGATTTACCGAGGCGCAGCGCTATTTCATCGGCTTTGCACAGGTGTGGTGCGAGAACTCGACCGATGCGTCGGCGCGCCAATCCGCACTGACCGATTCGCACTCTCCCGGCCGGTGGCGCGTGAACGGCAGCGTGCAGAATTTCGACGAATTCGGCAAAGCCTTCAGTTGCAAGCAAGGAACCCCGATGTACCCGGCCAGTTCCTGCCGGGTGTGGTGAGCGTGGCCCTGAGGGGCGCAAAACAGGTTTCAGAGGGTGCAGGGGCCGTCAGGCCCAAGCATCCTGCGCGCCCTGCCGGCGATTTTTGGCCGGTCGCGTTGACATTTGCCGGATTCGACCCGTCAAAACTGCGATCGATTCCCAGAGCAACTCTTGTGGCAAGCGAAGCAAACCGTCCGGTTGCGGTATTCGGACCGGGATAAGAAGTCTGAATCGCTCAATGCATGGCCTGATGTGCGAAACTAGGCACAACCTGCCCTTGGCTTTTACAATGCAGCAGGGACCCGTCCCAACCCAGCGCTGCTCGGGAACGATCAAACTTGGCGGCAACCGCCGGACCAGGATGAAGGATTCGCATGAAGTTTACGAAATTCGGCAAGACACTACTCATGAGCGCCATTTCGATGGGCATCATTTTCGGTGTTTCGTCTTGCGTTAGAAGTTATACGGTCGGTTTCTTGTATGTGACAAATACCATCACGGCCGGGACCGGCAACGACGGCCAAATCACCGGCTTCAAAATCGATCACAACACTGGCAGGCTGGCCGAAATCAATGGTTTGCCCGTCTCCTCGGGCGGTTCGAACCCGGTTCGCGCTGTCCTCACCCTGGGAAGCCGGTTCATTTACGTCCTTAATCGCGGCGCGAATGCCGAAGGCAATGGCGATTGCACCGCCGCCGACCCGTGCCAGGGCGCGAACATCACTGAATTCGCGGTGGGCGGAAACGGCATTCTCACTCCACAGGAGACCTTCTCCACGCAGGGGCTCAACCCCTTTCGTCTGTTGGTTGACTCTACCGGTAGTTACATTTTCACCCTGGATCACGATTCTCCGGTCACGCTGGCCAACGGGGACGTCGTTCCGTCGAGCGCCACCAACCCGAATCCGAACTGCGCCTTGGCGCTGGGTGGCACAGTGACTACCTGCGGCGACATTTCTGTCTTCTCGATCAACCAGACCACCGGCCGCCTCAGCGCGGTTTTGAACGCGCAGGTTACGCAGGCCAACTGCCCGGGCGGGACCACAAGCTGCCCGTTGCCATACTTTCCGGTTCCCTCCAATCCCATTGACTTCCTCCTGTCCTCGGGATACATGCTCACCATGAGCGGAACCCCCGCGACAGGGGACTCGATCTACCCGTATGGCTACTCGGGTGGCCAGCTGCTGTTAAGCCAGAACGGCCCCCAGCCACTTACCGACCCCTATTCCTCTGAGCCGAATGGGCTGGTGAATTACGCCACCGGGATTGTGAGCGCAGGCAGTATCTACTACGTAATGGACAACGAGCCGATTACGATCAGTTTCAACAACAACTCGGTGCAATCGGGGAGCCAGATTCTGCCCTACACGCTGGGTACGAACGGCGCATTGCAGGCCGATACCAGCGGCATCATCCCCGACGACCCGATCCTTGCCAATCCCACCTGGCTGATGGTCGAGTCGAAAAACAAGTACCTTTACTTAGCCAACCAGGGGAACAACGTGACCGGCACGAACAACCCCGAGAGCGGCATCGCCGGCTACTTTATCACCACAACGCCTGCCTACCAGCTCAGCTTTATCGCTGGCGAGCCATTCGGGTCAGGCTCGGGACCGCAGTGCATTGTCGAGGACCCGTCGGACCAGTTTATTTACGAGGCGAATTCCTACGATTCGACCGTTACGGGCCGGGTGCTTGACCCGAACTCGGGCGAGCTCGACGATATGCGAGTCGCCAGCACCTATGCGCTCAAGGGTCCCGCGACCTGGTGCCTGGTGGATGGGCGCACCGGATAATGCCGCGCCCCTTGCCGCCAACGTTGCAGCAATCTGCGGCCGGATATTCCGTTTCCGGCCGCATGATTCACCAGGAGCCTGAGGCTCCCGGGAACCTGCTAAAGGGCGAGGCCTCTTCGGAATACCGGCGCCGGCTGCTGTCGATTCCGAGTTTCGATTTCAAACCGATATTGATGGGTCGGCGGTTGTGGCCCTTTGACGAAAGATGCTCATGAAGTTCAACAAAACGAGCCAACTTGCAGTGGCCACCGCGGCCAGCCTGATGGCGGCATCGCTGCTCACGGCATGTACCACTCTCACCGTCGATTTTGTCTACGTCACCAGTTCCAAAGCCGCGGGGGCCAACAACTACGGCTTGATCGATGTCTTCGAGATCAACTCCGAGTCCGGCAAGATGCGGCAGATTCCCTCATCGCCGTTCCCTTCGGCCGGCCGTCTCCCGGCGGCCGAGGCGACTTCATCTGACTACTCGAATCTGTTCGTGGTGAATGAAGACGACAACACCATCGTCCAGTTCGTGATTGGCAGCGACGGCAAACTGTATCCCTTCAACACCGTCAACACGCCGGGCATCTTTCCCATGGCGGTTGCCACTACCAAGTCGAACCTTTTTGTGGTCGACACTTATCAACCCCTGCCCATCTGTTCCGACGCCGATCCGTGCTCCGGCTCCATCGCGGTGTATCCCATCAATGCGGCTAGCGGTTCCAATCCAATCACGCTTGGAACCCCGCTCACCAACAACGCGATTGGCGCGGCCTATTGGCCGCTCACGCTCTCCGGCAGCTCCGATATCATGGTGCCCACAGCGGTCAACGTAGTTGCTTCAGGCGGCTACGTGTTTGTCACCGCCTACGATTCGACGGCGAGCCCCCACGTGGGATACGTCTACGGTTTCTCGGTCGGCTCAGGCGGCGCACTCTCGCCCGTCCCCGGCTCGCCTTTCGCAGCCGGAACCCAGCCCACCGGCGTCGCCAGCGATTCTTCAAGCACTTATCTCTACGTAACCGACTCTGCCCACGCCGATGTGCTTGGGTTCACGGTCGGCTCAAGCGGAGGGCTGACGGCTGTAAGCAACAGCCCCTTCGCCGCGGGTAATCAGCCCAGCGCCGTGGCCGTCGATCCGGTTTACCCCTACGTTTACGTGACCAATGCGCTCGATGGCACAGTCTCGGCCTATTCGATAAGCAGCGGTGTTCTCACCAATCTGGGAACCTACACCGTGGGCAGCGATCCGGTGGCCATCGGAATCGATCCCTCAACCGCGCACTATTTGTTCACCGCGAATTTTCTCGGCAACACCGTCAACGGATTTGAGTTGAGCACCACCGCCGGAACACTTCTCGACTCGCAGTTCTCGCCCTATACGGCCAGCACCAACCCCACCGCTGTTGCCGCCATTCCGCACAACGGCACCGGAGGGGGAATCGCGAAGTAACGGTTACAAGATTTACCGCGCCGCCGAGCGGCCGGCATGACTGGATAATCCCCGCAGGCGGCTTTTACAATAGCCTGTAGGCAAACTGAAACCGAGTTATCAAAGGGCTTTATCTGTAAACGTGAGCCCGCGACGAAGGAAGCGCATGAAGTTGAGTAAACTGAGCCAGCTTTTCCTGGTCTCTGCAATCGGCCTCATCCTGGCCACCTATCTGACCGCCTGCAACATTGTCACCATCGACTACGTCTATGTGGCGACCTCAGGGGGTTCTTCAGGCGGCAACACAGGCCAGATCTATGCCTACGCGGCCGACGCGGAATCGGGAGCCCTGCGCCCTGCCCATCCGGCGATCTCTTCGGGCGGAAACTCACCCATCGCCATGGCGGTGGACTCAACCTATTCCGACCTCTACGTCGCCAATGAGGCAAGCAACGCCGTTGTTCACTTCGCCATCGCCTCTGACGGCACCTTATCGCAGAAGGATTCGGCCACGACAGCGGAGCCGCCGGTTGCCCTGGCCGTCAACCAGGCCGGCACTTACCTCTACGTTCTTACCGGATCCACTTCGGCCACGCTCACTGAGTACTCGTTGAGCAGCGGCGCCATCGGTTCGGCCACGGCTTCTGAGACGCTTTCCGTTCCCGGTTACGCGTCCGATAGCCTGGTGCCGACTGCCATCACGGTTCTGCCCAACAACAGCGCGGTTTATGCAGCGGTCTATGACTCCTCGGCGTACAGCCCCGGCTGCCCGTCCTGCGTAACCAGCAATGCCAACCCCGGCTGGGTCTTCGGCTTTGCGGTCGGTTCGGGCGGCGCGCTCTCGGCAACCGCCGACAGTCCTTACGAGTCGGGTGTCAAGCCCAGCGGCATGGCCACCGATCCCACCAACCGGTTTGTCTATGTCACTGACTTTGCCTCGAACGAGCTGATCGGCTACACCGTGCAAAGTACCGGCGAGCTCGACTTCATGGTGAACGGTCCCTTCAAGACCGGCAACGAACCTGGATCGGTGGTTGTGGATCCGCGCGGCTTGTTCATTTACGTAACCAACGCGCTCGACTCAACGGTTTCTGCTTACAGCATCTCGTTGCCCACGGGCACGCCGTCGGCGGCTCTTGCCACCACCGGCTCAGCAACCAACGGGACAGACTCGCAGCCGGTTGCCATTACCATCGATCCCGGGCTCGGCCGCTACGTCTACACTGCCAACAAATTAGGCGATTCGGTTTCAGGATTCCGGCTGAATCCCAACACCGGCGTCCTCACGGCTACACTGGCCACTCCCTATCCCACCGGAAACGGCCCGACCGCGGTGATCGCCGTTCCGCATGGCAACCACGCCATCCAGACAACCGCTCCATAAAGAATCATGAGTCAACGACCAGGCCCGGCTCTCGCAGCCGGGCTTTTTCGTTGCGCACGGCGAGCCTGATTGGCCGGCGAACTGCTTCGTCTTATCGCGCCGAGCTTTTTTCTCTGGCCTGCCGCATATACTGGTTTGCACGGTTTCAAGCGTAGTCCGGCGCCTCCTCTATCTTGCCTTCCTTCGGGATCGATCTGCACCGGCCGGCTCACTATCCACATCGAGAGAGGAAATCATGTTGCGTCGCATTTCTGTTGTGCTTTCAATTGCCTTGGCTGCTTCAGTTTTCTCCGTCGCGCAATCGCCGGCGCCCGAAGCCTCCGTGCTGCACCCGGCTCCCGCCCACCCTGCCTTCAAAGTCGCCGTCTACATTGCGGTCTCCGATGTGGAGCGGATGAAGGATCCCGCCTACCTTGAAAAAGCCTGGAACGCGATCAACAGCCAGGTCCACGTGGACAAGGTCTACATCGAGAGCTACCGCGGCGGCATGATGGCCGACGGCGCGGTGCTCGAGACCGTGAAGGCCTTCTTCAAGGCTCACGGAGTCGAGACGGCGGGAGGCATCGCCTATGCCGCCGGTGGCGATATGGCCGGCCCCGAGGCTGCGGGCGGCCAGTTCGTCAGCTTCACCTACACCGATCCCAAGCAGCGCGCCTACGTGAAGCATGTTGCAGAAGAAACCGCGCGCCATTTCGACGAGATCATCCTCGACGACTTCTTCTTCGACAACACCAAGCGCGACTCCGACATCGCCGCCAAGGGCATGCAAACCTGGAGCGCCTTTCGCCTCAAGCTGATGGATGAGGTTGCCCGCGACCTGGTTTATTCGGCGGCGAAGGCCGTCAATCCCAAGGTCAAAATCATCATCAAGTTTCCCAACTGGTATGAGCACTTCCAGGCCGACGGCTACGATCTCGACAAGGAACCGAAGATCTTCGACGGCATCTACACCGGAACCGAGACGCGCGAAGGCGAAATCACCGACCAGCACCTGCAGCAGTACGAGAGCTACGAGATCGTTCGCTACTTCGATAACGTGGCGCCCGGCCGCAATGGCGGCGGATGGGTTGACACCTTCGACGTTCGATCCGTCGACCGATACGCCGAGCAGTTATGGGATACGGTGCTGGCCAAGGCGCCCGAGATGATGCTCTTTGAGTGGAACAATCTGACGCAGACCGCGCCACTGGGCACGCGTCCCTGGAGCAGCCTCGACACCACCTTCACGGCAGCCGGGCTCGACAAATGGCATGCCGCATCGGGCTCGACCGAGCCCGCGACCTGGGGAACGGCCGCCGGCTGCGCACTCGATTCCGCCAACGCCGTGGTGAGCAAGCTGGGCAAGCCCATCGGCATCGCCAGCTACAAGCCCTACCAGTCAACCGGCGAAGATTTCCTCCACAATTACCTCGGCATGATCGGCATTCCGATCGATCTCGAGCCGGCTTTTCCGACGGCGGCGAACACCGTTCTGCTGACCGAGTCGGCCAGGTACGATCCCACGATTGTGGCCAAGATCAAAGCCCATCTTCAGCAGGGCGGCAACGTGGTCATCACCTCGGGCCTGCTCAAGGCGCTTGAGGGCCGGGGAATCGAGCAGATCGCGGAGATTCGGCCGACCGGCAACGTGCTGAATGTGGATCGCTACTGGGGAGCGTTCGGCGCAGGCGCCGGAGCCAATCTGGGAACGACCCCGGAGGTCGAGTTTCCTGAGATCGGCTTCATGACTAACGATGCGTGGCCGGTTGTGCGCGGCACCGCCAACGGCCGCGGCGCTCCGCTGGTGCTCATGGATCACTTCTCGAAGGGTACGTTTTATGTGCTCACCATTCCTGAGAATTTCAACGACCTTTATCTTCTTCCGCAGCCGGTGCTGGCGCAGATTCGCCGCTACGTGATGGGCGATTTTCCGGTCACGATCGACGCTCCGGGCAAGGTGAGCCTCATGGCATACGACAACGGCACGTTTGTCGTGGAGTCGTATCGCGACGAGCCGGTGAAGGTGACGGTGAATGCCGTGGGCACGCTCGCGCACATCCGCAACCTGGCTAGCGGGGCCGAGGTGGATGGGTCTCCGCTTGCTCAATGGCGGGGAAGGCAAACCGCACCGAGAACAACCTTCCAGATCGAAGTTCAACCGCACAGCTTTGTAGCGTTCGCTGAGGAAAAGTAAAAAAGCAGGGAATAGGGAGCGGGGAATAGGGAACACGGAGCGGGGTTGCCCCGTCCTTTTCGCAGCTTCATCGCGAAAAGGGTGGGAGACCACCTCCGCCGGGTGCCCCAGATCCCGATTCTGGGACCTGTGATACCTCAAACCTCAACCCGCCAATCGCGAAAGTGCGCGTCGGCGCACGCCAACGTTGCGTAAGCAACGCTAACCTCGCGCCAGCAACGCTAACCTCGCTAACCCGCTGACTTGCTCACTGCTCACTGATCCCTGATCCCTGACCGCTGTCTTACCGCCAGACCCCAATCCACTTGCGGAGCTGGCGTTGCGCCGGCTTCTCGACAAAGTGCAGCGCCATGAGCGCCATGGCAATCAGCAGTATGTAGCTGATCCAGGGGTCAAAGCGGCTGAGGTGCAGCCGCACCAGGATCCGGGAGTTGTGGATCAAGTTCCACATGTTGAAGTGGAGCAGGTAGAGGCAGTAGCTGGACTCGCCGATAAAAACCAGCGGCCGCCAGCCGAAGCCGTAAGCGAGCCAGTTGTTGCCTGCCAGTCCCAGGATGATGCAGCCGAAAAGGGGCATCAGCAGGCCGTCGTGAAGGATGGCGTAGGGTAAGTGCTCGGCGAAGGTGAGCAGGGTGAATGTCGCGGCAAACCCGAAGACGCCGAGGATGAGGCGCAGACGGCTGGTGCGCCCGATGAGCTCGTCTGCCGAGGCGAGCATGACGCCGAAGATAAAGCTGCAAAGGTGCGGCAGCGGCGTGTACTTGAGCGCCTGCAGCCACGGACCCCAGCTCCAGCGGTCGGGATGGGGAATTCCGTCGGGATTGACGATGATGTAGAGCGTGCCGGGCACCAGGCCCAGCATCCAGATGAGGAACATTTTGCTGAGGTGCCACCCAACTTTTTCGGGTTCGGGCCGCTTCCATTTCGCCATCCACGGAAAAATAAGGTAATAGAAAGACTCGGCCGACATGGTCCAGGCGGGCGTGTTCAGAAACGTGGCAATCGCGGGAATCCAGCCCTGCAGCAGCAGCGGCGAAAGAACCATGCCGGTCCAGAACATGGCGTGCGAGTGCGCGCCATATTCGAGAGGCACCACCTGCCAGGCCAGCACCAGGCTCAGCAGGTAGATGGGGTAGAGACGCGTGAAGCGCGCCTCATAGAAGCGGACAACATCAAGCTCTCCTGCCCTGGCCTTGGCCGCGTAGTTATAGGCCATCACATAGCCGGAAAGAAGGATGAAAAAGCTGACCGAAGCATAGCCCGCGTTCACCACCGGGGCCAGAAAGCCGAACCACTTGGGATTGGAGAAGTGGAAGAAGACGATGTTGATGGCTGCAAAGCAACGCAAGCCCGTGAGGGCATTCAATCGTGCTGGCTTGCGCATCTCCACGTGCTGTTAGACGGCTCCGGAAGGCAGGGGCTAGGGACTAGGGACTAGGGACTTGGTGCGCAGAGTCTTCACCATCGCGCCGAGCATTTTGCCGACTTCACTGCACAACTCCTCAGCTACTTGCATCGTTTGTTTCGGTCCAAACTCGAGGGCCTTGGCAATGACGATTTGCGTTTCAACCTCGAAGATCGAACCCCGCGCGTGGCCAAGAAACAGAAGGTACTCTCCGCGAGTCGAGCGACCATATCCCTCAGCAATGTTGCTTGCTACTGAAACGGAGGCACGGCGCAATTGGTTGGTGAGGCCGAATTTTTCGGAATCAGGAAACTTCGCAGTCAGCTTGTAAATCTGCAATGCCAGCTCAACCGAACGCTGCCAGACGCTCAGATCGCGGAACGACTCACCCATTGCTTTCTCCTATCAACTGGGTCATTGTTCCCTAGTCCCTAGTCCCTAGTCCCTGCCTTTACGCCGTTACCAGCGAGCCCACTTTTTCGCCCAGCACCACCCGGCGGATGTTGCCCGGCTCGTTCATGTTGAAGATGACCATGGGCAGGTTGTTGTCTTTGCACAGGCTCACCGCGGTCAGGTCCATCACCTTCAGGCCAAGGCGCAGGATCTCCATGTAGGTGATTTCGTCGAATTTCACCGCGTCCTTTACCAGCACCGGATCGGCGTTGTACACGCCCTCGACCTTGGTGGCCTTCAGCAGGACGTCGGCTTTAATTTCCATGGCGCGCAGGCTGGCAGCCGTATCGGTCGAGAAGAACGGGTTGCCGATGCCCGCGGCGAAGATGACTACGCGGCCTTTTTCAAGGTGACGCACGGCGCGACGCCGGATGTAAGGTTCGGCGAGCTGATTCATGAGGACGGCGCTCATCACGCGGCATTGGACCCCGCGATGCTCGAGCGCATCTTGCAGGGCAATGGCGTTGATGACGGTGGAGAGCATGCCCATGTTGTCGGCGCTCACCCGGTCCATCTCTGCGGCCTGCTCGGCGACTCCGCGAAAGAAATTGCCGCCGCCCACCACCACGCCGATTTCGACGCCAAGTGCGTGAATTTCAGCAATTTCGCCGGTGATCTGGGAGACCCGTTCCTTGTCGAGGCCAAAGCCGCGCTCGCCGGCCAGCGCCTCTCCCGAGAGCTTGAGGACGATCCTTTTATACATGCCGTTTCGAGTATCGCATATAGGGCCTGCACTTCCGTTTCCCGCAATGGGCCCCTGGTCACGGGTTCTCCCAGCCTGGGAAACCAGGTGCAGATTCAACTGGCTAAGATGCCGCGCGTCGCCGAAAGGTTCCTAGACTTATCTCATTTGGGACTCATTGGATGGCAGGCATGCTGGTCAAGACCCAATGCAAGGGGCGCGCGTACACCGGCGTTTCAGTCGGCGACAACGATGTACGGCGGTATTTTCCGCAGCAGACCGAGAGCATCGACCTGGAACTCGATCATCTGCTGATCCGGTGCGGCTTGAGTCCAGGATTCTGGAACGGGCACTCGGAGATTTCGGACCCGCGGCTTTGCGCGTGGCTCGAATCGAAGAACTTCCATTGGAAGCCGGGCGCGGAGCCAGTGGCGCTGGCGATGATTCCGTCGGGCAAGAATGTCTTCCGGCTCAAGACCTTTCCACCCCGCAAGGGCAAACGCGGGAGTGCCGCCCCCGAATTCGGGTTGAGCGGCTGAACTCCAGCGGGCTTGCGATGCATATCGCCCATTAAAGACGCATTCCATCCTCCAGGGCAATTCGAGCCGGGGCCGTGCGGGGCCGTCCGGGCCGAGTTGATAGACTCGGATTGCGATGACAATCAGCGGGTTAAAGGAATCGATTGAGCGGTACTTTGCCGCCGGACCGGCCGCCATCGGCGATGCGGGCGCGATGGAGGCATTTGTCCGTTTGCGAGAGGCGATCGAACGCGGCGAATTACGGGCAGCCGAGCCGGACCAAGCCGCACCGACTGGCTGGCGCGTGAATGCATGGGTCAAGCAGGGAATCCTGCTGGGGTTCCGGTTGGGCGCCCCCGAAGAGACGGCAGGGGCGGGGCTCTCGTTTGTCGACAAGCACACTTACCCGGTGCGAAAGTTTGCTGCGAGCGACGGAGTGCGGGTGGTTCCCGGCGGTTCTTCAATTCGCGCCGGCGCTTATGTGGCGCGGGGCGTAGTGTGCATGCCTCCCATGTACATCAACGCCGGAGCATATGTTGACGAGGGCGCCATGGTTGACTCGCACGCCCTGGTGGGCTCGTGCGCGCAAATCGGTAAGCGCGTGCACCTGAGTGCGGCCGCGCAGATTGGCGGCGTGCTTGAGCCGGTGAACGCGAGCCCGGTGGTGATTGAAGACGATGTGCTGGTAGGCGGCAACACCGGCGTGTACGAAGGGACCATCGTGCGCAAAGGCGCAGTCCTTGCGGCGGGAACCATTCTCACCCGCGGCACGCCGGTCTTCGACTTGGTGAGCGGGGACGTGTTGCGCGCCTCGGCCGATGCGCCGCTCATCATTCCTGAAAACGCGGTGGTTGTGCCCGGAGCGCGCGCGGTGACCAAAGGCAAAGGGCAGGAGTGGGGGCTGAGCCTCTACGCGGCGGTGATTGTAAAATACCGCGACGAGAAGACCGACCTGAGCGCCACGCTTGAGGATTTGCTGCGGTAGGGGCATCTACTGCATAACCGGCAGCAGCACGGTGGCGCGCGCGCCGGCGCCGTCTTCACGGTTGGTAAGCTGGATTTCGCCGCCGTGAGCGCGGGCAATTTGCTGCGCCAGGGCCAGGCCGACGCCGCTGCCGGCCGGCTTGGTGGTGTAGAAGGGCACAAAAAGGTTCTCGGTATTGGCAATGCCCAGTCCGCGGTCTTCGATGATCACGGTCAGGTTCGAGCCGGTGCGTTCCCATGCTGCGCGCACCGGTTCTGAGCCGTTTGCCATCGAGGCGTCCACGGCGTTGGCCAGCAGGTTGATGAACATCTGCTCGAGCTGGTCGGGGTCGGCGTTGAGAGTCGCGGCCGGCCCGGGATCGAGTTGAACGTGCAGGCGCTGTTCGAGCAGCACCACACGCTCAAGCAGCGGCGCAATGGCCACCGGGCGCAGCTTGGGTGGGGGCAGCTGCGCCAGCAACCGGTAGGACTGAACAAAGCGATGCAAAGCGTCGGCGCGGCTTTCAACCACGCCCAGGCCGCGGCGAAAATCGTGCAAGGCGGCTTCGTCGCCGGTGAGCGATTCCACCCGCATCAGCAGACTGCCGGCGATGGATTTGATGGGCGCCAGAGAATTGGAAAGCTCGTGGCCGAGCACGCGCACCAGGCGCTTCCAGGCGATCTGCTCCTCTTCCTGCAGGGGCAGGCTTACGTCAGTGAGAAGCAGCAGGGTATGGGGAACACCTTCCTGCCGGAAGGCCGCTTTGCGCAGCAGCCAGCGTGTGGGCTTGCCGGGAAAGACGTGAATGGCCTGATCGCGGGAATCGAGCACAGCTTCAAGGCCAAGTTCGCGCGCGGAGCGGCCAAAGCAGCGGGAGTAAGGCAGGCCGAGCAGCTGGAGGCCCGCATTATTCACCAGCTGCAGCAGCCGGTCGCGGTCGAAGGCAAAGAGCGGCGCGTGCATGACCTCAAGGATGCGCGCCAGCAATGCCGTTGCCTCCAGCGAGCGCACGCGTTGTTTCTGGATCAGGTCGGCGAGGGTGTTGATTTCGGCAGCCAGTTCGCCCAGCGCGTCAGGCGAGCTGGCGCCGCGGGCGCGGAACGAGTAATCGCCTTCGCGCAACGACGAAATCACGTTTGAAAGCGTCTGGATGGGCCGCGCGAGCCCTTCTACCAGCGATGACGCAACGATGGCCAGATAGAGCAGCAGCAGACAGCTAATCAGAATTGCAGGTCCAGCGCCTATCTGCCGCTGATACAGGAAAATGGCCAGAAAAATGAGCGCAGGCAGCCCGAGCAGCAGTGAAAACAGCCACACCCGGCGAAATGCCGAACGCCGCGCGCGACGAAGCTGTGCGTCATAGGCCATATTTCTCAATACGCCTGTAGAGTGCGGCGCGGCTCAGGCCCAGAGCCTCAGCAGCCTGTGAGATATTCCCGTCGCAGCGGCGCAGCACCTTGCGAATCAGCATCGCTTCAACCTCGTCGATGCTCATATTGTCGAACGACTGCGCGGCGGTGCGGGCTGAAGTAATGATAAGGTTGGCGGGATCGATCTCGTCGCCGCGGCAGAGCAGCACCGAGCGCTCAACCGTATGCTCAAGCTCGCGCACGTTGCCCGGCCACGGGTACTGCATCATCTGCTGCATGGCCGCAGGAGAGAATTCGCTCACCTGCTTGCGATAGCGCATCCGGTTGCGGGCCAGGAAGTGTTGAGCGAGCACGGGAATGTCGTCGCGCCGGTCGCGCAGCGCGGGCAGGTGAATCTCCACGGTGTTGATGCGGAAGAGCAGGTCTTCGCGGAAGTTGCCGGCTGCGGCCTCTTCGTGCAGTTGCGCATTGGTGGCTGAAAGGATGCGCACATCGACGCGGCGGGTTTGCGATGAGCCCACGCGCTCCAGCTCGCCGGATTCAAGCACGCGCAGCAGCTTGGCCTGCTGGCGCAGCGGAACGTTGGCGATCTCGTCGAGGAAGAGCGTTCCACCGTTGGCCAGTTCGAAACGGCCGATGCGGTCGGTGCGGGCATCGGTGAATGCGCCCTTGACGTGGCCGAAGATCTCGCTTTCAAAGGTGCCTTCGGGCAGTCCGCCGGCGTTTACGGCCACCAGCGGCATGCGCGCGCGCGGCGAAGCGGCATGCAGCAGGCGAGCCACAATCTCCTTGCCCGTGCCGTGCTCGCCGGTGATGAGAACGTTGGCGTCAGAGGGCCCTACCTGCGCGATCAGCTCCAGCACCGGCTGCATCGCCTGCGACGAAGCGATGAATTCGGGCATGCCTTCGGCGCGCAGCAAACGGTTTTCAAGTTCAAGCTGGCGGGCGCGGCGAATGGCTTGGTAGAGCTCGGCGTGCACGCGGACGAGCGAGAGCAGCCGCTCGTTCTCCCACGGTTTCTGGATGAAATCGCGCGCGCCGCGCTTGATGCTTTCCACGGCTAGGTCAATGTTGCCCCACGCGGTCATCACGATGACCGGCAGCCGCGGGTCAAATTCGTGAATCTGCGCGAGCAGGCCGAGGCCTTCCTGGCCCGAGGTCGTATCGCGCGTGTAGTTCAGGTCGATGAGCACGACGTCGTAGTCGCACTGGCCCAGCGCTTCCATTACAAGCTGCGGCGAGCGCGCGCGGTCCACCGCTATTCCATGAGGGCCGAGCAGCAGTTCGACGGCCTCGAGGATCGACGGCTGATCGTCGCCGACGAGAACCCGGATTTTTTCGCGATTGTCCTGACTATTGCTGGTGATCTTGCGCCTCCGGTTGCAGTTCTCTCTGCATGATATCCAACGGGTGTGGGTGTAGATGCCGATACGACCGAAGCGCCGGCGCAGTTCTCCCATTCGGGAGGGGCTGGGTTGCGCCGGATTGGGATGCTTGCAGAGAGCTACATCTCATGGGTCACGACTCCCATTTTCGCGTCGTCGATCGAGACTCCGGTTTGCTGCAGCGTCTCTCCGGTAGCCCGGTCGATGTCGACCTTGGCCTTTTCAAACGCCGCTTGCGCGGCGTTAAGAAGAGACTCGGCAATCGACAGATCGTGCTGCGCGGCCAGCGTATCGCTGCTGGACTTGGCGCCGAGCTGCTGCTCCTGCTGGGTGACCTCGAAGGTATGTTGCGCCAGGTCGCGAGCCTTGGTGGCGGCATCGACGCGAGCCTGCGCCTGCTGCAACGCGAACAGCGAGTTACGTACGTCGAAGCGTATGCTCTTTTTTTGCTCCTCGAAGGTGATCTGGCGCTGCCGGAACTCGAGCGAGGCTCGGAACTGATCGGCCTTGGCAACGCGGTTGCGAAGGTTGATGGATAGGTTCATTCCGAATTGATACTCCGGGGAGGAGTAGTTGAAGGTGTTATCGAACATGCCACCGAACCCCGTGGGGAGATCGGAGGTGCACTCGCTCGCGCCCAGGCTGCAATTCGGGTTTGACGGACCGGCTATGCCTGCTCCCGCGTAGAAGCCATAGACGTTCAACGTGGGCAACAGTTCGCTGCGGATCGATTTGAGGCTCATCTCCGCCACTTGCATCGCGATCTCGTCCTGGGTGACGTCGGGACGGTTCTTTTCGGCCTCGGCGATGAGCTCGTCAATCGATTTCGACGCATTGGGATCGGCCGGGCCCACGCGATCGAGAGGAACAACCGGAATCTCGTCGATGGTCGGGCTGTCAGTCTTGGTGATCGCATTCTTGATGAGCAACTCGTTCAAACGGAGTGTGGCGCGCGAAACCGTGAGGTCGCCTTCACTGGTGGCCACCAGCGACTCGTCCGTGATGACCTGCATGGCCGGAATGGCTTTCAGGTCGAGCTGCTTCTGATCGTCCTGAAGCGTGTGCTGCGCAAAGGCGAGGGAACGCTCCTTGACCTGTTCGTCCTGATAGGCGTTCACAAGATCCCAGTAGATATTCTCAACCTGCGTGACGGTCGCAATCACCTGCGCGCGAAAGGCCAGGTCGGTGATCTGCAGATTCTTCCTGGCGATATGCATGTAACGCTCGTTGGTTGAGATGCCGAAGCCAGCGAGGAGCTGCTGCGTGACGATGACCTGGAAATTCGAGTAGAGTGAAGGGTTGATGGATTCGTATGGGCTGTTGTTGGCGTAGCGCTGGCCCTCGTAGTTGACCGTCAGGCCCGTTCCCATGGGAAAGTTCTGGGAGTAATTCGCCAGGGCTTCGATGGTGTTCAGCTTGAACGTGGGAACGCCATAGCTGAAGTCACTGCCCTCCTGTGTGACGGTGTGGTCCACCAGGCCCTTGAAATTCAGGAAAGGATCGAAGGATGCGACTGCGGTTCCGGCGCCGAGCGTTGAGGTGACGATTCCGCCTGCGCCAGCGGCGGTCGATCCGGAACTTGCACTGCCGCCGCCACCGGAAGCCCCCCCGCCGAAGCCGCCCTGCGTGGACGATTGCACGATTCCGGTATTGACGCCGTTCACGCTGCCGCCAGCCCTTGTACGGGCGTAATCGGTTTCAGCAATGGGGAAGTTGAAGCGGAAGTACGCGAGATCGAGATTGTTTTCGATTGCCAGGGCGATAGTGTCGTGCAATGAGACGTACAGCTTGCCGTCGTGGATGAGGTTCTCAAGGCGCGGGCTGTTGGTGAGATCCAGTGGAGGCGCTTCGCTGGGCCTGTAGGGCGCCAGGGGGTTATGCGAGCGCGGCAAATCAATGTGAAACGGGCGCTGCGGGGCAATGGCTTCCTGCTGCGTCTGCTGGATCTGCTGCGCAAGCGTAGGGGTTGGCGCGGCGGCGCTGTTTGCCGCGGGGGCCGGGGCCTCGGGCGCTGGTTGCGCTGCCTGGGTGTTTGCCGGCGCAGACTGCGCCTGCGGCGGTTCGGCCGCCATAAGGAGATTGACCTGGAGAAGCATGATAGCGGCGACGGCCTGGACGGGCCTTGCCGCACTTCGAATGGAGTATTTCACTTTGCGCCAACCTCCGGTGTATTTGCTGCAATCGATTCGTCGCGCGTGAGCCAGCCGTCGCGCAGTTCCACAATGCGCTTGCTGTAGCGCGCGTTCTCTTCAGAGTGAGTCACCTGCACAATGGTTGTGCCCTGGCGGTTGAGCTCGCGGAAGAGATCCATGATTTCGCGGGCCTGCGTCGAGTGCAGATTGCCGGTGGGCTCGTCGGCGAGCAGTAAGGCCGGTGCATGAACCACCGCGCGCGCAATGCCGACCAGTTGCTGCTGGCCGCCGGAGAGCTGATTCGGGTAAAGGTCCTTTTTGGCCACGATCTGAAAACGATCGAGGATATCGGCCACCATGCCCTGGCGCTCTTTGACGGGCAGGTTCTTGTAGCTGAGCGGCAGGTCGATGTTCTCGGCCACGGTCAGGTCGTCGAGCAGGTGATAGCTCTGAAAGACCATGCCGATGCGCTGGCGGGCAAGGTCGGCGCGCTGTTTGCGGTTGAGCTTGTGCACCGCCGTCTCGCCGAACCAGAATTCGCCCAGCCATCCGTCGTCGAGCATGGCCAGCACATTCAGCAGCGACGATTTGCCCGCGCCCGAGGGGCCCATGATAGTGAGGAACTCGCCTTCGCGAATGGTGAGCCCGATGCGGCGCAGCACCCAGGTTTCGGTGTGGCCGGTTTTGTAACTTCGTTCAACGTTTTTGAGTTCGATCATGTTATTGAATTACTCCGTGTTCAAAGGCCGGATGACCGGCCAGGGTTACTCCGTGCGCAAAGCCTGGATGGGTTCAATGGATGCTGCGCGCCGCGCGGGCAGTGCAGCGGCCAGCGATGCCGAGATGACGGTGAGCGCCAGAGCCGCGGACAGCGCCAAGGGATCAAAGGCGTCGATGCCGTAGAGCTGGCTGCCGATGAGCTTGCCCAGGCCAACCACCGATGGCAGCGCCACAACCACAGCAATCGCCGCAATGAGAGCCATCTCGCGCAACACGAGCGACACCACCGACCAGCGGCCCGCGCCCAGCGCCAGCCTCACGCCGATCTCGCGTGTGCGCTGTTCAGTGGCGTAGGCGAGCACGCCGTAAAGTCCCACCCCGGCAAGCAGCATCGCCAGAGCAGAGAATCCGATGGCGAGGTATGCGAGTGCCCGCGCATCTGAGGCGCTGCTGTCGATTTCTGCTTCCATGGTGCGCAGGCCGGCGACTACAAGCGTTGGGTCGAGCTGATGCACGGCCTCGCGGATGGCGGGCTCGATAACCTCGGGCGCGCCGGTGATGCGCGCATATACCTTTACGCCGGTGGGGTGGTCGAGCTCCAGATAAGCACGGTAAACCGCGGGTCCGATATCGGTGCGAAGGTCCTGGTGCCTGACGTTGCCCACCACGCCGACGATAGTTGTATCGAACTTTACGTCGGGTCCGCGGCCCTCGGCGATCATGCGGCCCAGCGCCTTTTGCGGCGAGCCGTAAAACTTATTGGCAAGCTCCGCATTCACCACGGCCACTCTCGGCTGTCCCTTGGCGTCAGACGCTGTGAACTCGCGGCCGGCGAGGACCGGCTGGTGGAGCGAGGTGAAGTAACCGGGCGTGATCCAGGGCTCTTCGAAGTGAAGTCTTTGGTCCTCGGCAGCTTTATAACCTTGTATCGAGAAGGACGACTGACTCGAGTTTCCCGTCAGTTCAGGGTCGCTGGTAGCAGCCGCAATGGTTACGCCGGGAATGCGGCGGATGGCATCGATTGCGCCGGTGACCGTCTGCTCCGTCCGCTCATCGCCGTAACCCGACTGCGTGGGATCGAGAGAGAAGGTGATGAGATTCTTCGTCTCAAATCCGACCGGCTGATAGCGAAGGTGATTAAGCGTGCGTACAAACAGGCCGGCGCCGCCGAGCAGAAGCACGCTGAGCGCGATCTGCGCCCCGACGGCGATTTTGCGGAAGAGCTGGGAGCGCCGCGTGGCCGTGCCCGTGTTCTGGCGCAACGCCTGGACGAGATCGGGGCGAAGAAAATGGAAGGCCGGCGCGATGCTGAAGAGCAGGCTGACGACAATTGAGATGGCCAAAGTGAAGAGAACCACGTGCGAATCGATCGACGTGGAGTAAGGTTCCGTGCCGGGATCGGATGCGGTCATCAGGCGAACCAGCGACAGCGCGGCAACCGGCGCGATCGCCAGGCCGATGGCTGCGCCCGTAATGCCAAGCAGGCCGCCTTCAACCAGGAGCTGGGAGAGGATGCGGCCGCGCTTTGCGCCGAGCGCGTAGCGCATCGACATTTCGCGGGCTCGCGCGGCGGCGCGCAGAAGCAGCAGCGTGGCCACGTTGATAGCGCACATGGCCACCAGAAGCCCGGCCATGCTCATCAGGATGATGAGAGGCGTCTTCATATCGATGCGGGCGGGGTTGAAGCCGGCGGAGTCATCCAGAACCTTGAGCCGCGAATCGAGAAACTCCTTGTCGAAGCGCGGAGTGTGGTGTTTGTAGAGCGTAAGCTCGTAGGTTCGCTCCGAATGCCAGAAGGAAGCCAGCCCGGCCTGCGCCTGATCGCGGGTTATGCCGGGTTTGAGCCGGCCAATCAGCGTGAGCCAGATGGTCTGATGGCTATTGAGGTCGTCGTCCGGCGCGAACGCGGGGATGATGACTTCGGACATGCTGATGGGGACGAAGAGGCCGGGGCGGTATCCGCCGATCGCGGTTTGGAAGTTGGGCGGAGCTACGCCGACGATGGTGAAAGCGTGTCCGTTTACCAGCAGCGTCTGGCCAATCGCGCCGGCTGAACCGGTGAACCGGGACTTCCAGTAGTCGTAGCTCAGCACGGCGACCGGGTTGGCGTTCTTCGCCGTATCGTCCTGAGGTCCGATGAGGCGGCCGAGAGCCGGACGCAGGCCGAGCACCTCAAAGTAGTTGCCGGTAACGATCTCGGTATCTTCGTTCTCGGCCTGGTTGTGCCAGCTGATGCCGGCAGAAGCGCGGTCGGCAGCGATCAGACCCGAGAACACGTGGTTCCGATCGCGAAGGTCCTTGTACGCAGGATCAGAGAAGTAGTTGGTGATGTCGCCGCCAAAGCTGTTGCCGTCGCCAGAAAATCCGCCGGTCCACGTAAAGCGTACAAGCTGGTGGGGATTCAAGACCGGAAGCAGCCGCAGCAGCACCTGGTCAAAGAGCGTAAATACGGCCGAGTTGGCGCCGATGCCCAGCGCGAGCGTGAGCACAACCGTGATGGTGAACGCCGGCGACTTGCGCAACTGGCGCAATGCGAAGCGAATGTCCTGGCGAAACAGATGCATTTAAGTCTCTTCTCCTCTTTATTCCGTGCGCAATGCCTGGATAGGTTCAATGGACGCCGCGCGGCGAGCGGGCAGCAACGCCGCTGCCATGACCGCCAGCGACAAGACCGCGAACGCGGCGGCAAACGAAAACGCATCGAGCGGACGCACTCCGAACAGCGCCGCGGTTTCAACCCGCGCGGCAGCGATCGACAATAAGACTCCCAGGCCCAGGCCAATCGCCGCCAGGCGCGCGGTGTCGCGCACAATCAGCCATGCCGTGGCTTCGCGGGTTGCCCCAAGCGCCATGCGAATGCCGATTTCGCGGCGGCGCTGGGTAACGCGGAAGGCAAGGAAGCCGTAAAGTCCGACGACGGTGAGCGCCAGCCCGATCAGGCCGAGCGCGCTCACCAGTTCGGCCATCATCTGGTAGTTGCCCGCCGCGGAGCGGATGAGTTCCGGAAGCGAGGTGACCATCATGGGATCAAGCAGCGGGTTGGCGTGAATCAGCACCTGGCGCGCATCCTCGGCCATCGACATGGCGTTCTGGCGCGTCCCGATCACAAAGGTGATCTCGCCATAATCAACGAAATGAAAAGGCAGGTACATGTAAGGCTCGGGTATTTCGCCGAGCTGATAAATGGGAACGTCCTGAGCCACGCCGATGACGCGGGCTTCGAGGTCGGTCCCTTTGACGTCGCCGTTGATGCTGAAGCCGGGCAGCCGCACAATCTGGCCGATGGGGTCTTGACCCGGCCAGTACTTCTGCGCCATCGCCTTGCTGATCACCACTATGGGAGGGCCGCCTGCATCGTCGGCAGCGTTAAAGCCGCGTCCGCGCAGTATGGGCGTGCCCACTACCTGCATGAAATCCGGGCTGACGGCGTTGAACTTGATTTCAACGGGATTGCGCAATTCCGGATGGCTGGGCAGTGTAACCTTGGCCGCCATGCCTCCCTCTGAAGGCATCAACGGCGACCGGATGCCGTACGCTACGCTCCGAACCCCGGGCAGCGCGCGAAAGTTGGCGATCACCGCATCGCGCATCGGAGCCTCCGGCTCCTGCGTGAATGCCGCCAGCACCTGGTTGCGCGTGATTCCGATGCTTTGCGTGCGTGTATTGACAAAGCTGCGCACCAGCGCGCCGGTAGAGACCAGCAGCGCGAACGAGATACCGATCTGCAGCCACACCGCGGCGCGGCGCGGGAATGGGACTTTACCGGCTGTCCGCGTGCCGGCATTCGCCTGCATCACCGGCAGCAATTCGCTGCGCGCAACCTGGCTCAGCGGCACAAATGCCAGCAGCAGTATGGTCACCAGCGCCAACAATGCAGCGAACGCAAAAACGCGGGCGTCGAGAGTGAAGTGAAGGCCGGAGCCGTACGACTCGAGCATTGCCGGCTCTTCAATCAACAGGCGCGGCATCGCCAGGGCGAGAGCTGCGGCCAGGGCGAGGCCAGCTGCGAGGCTGACGACTCCAAGCAACAGGTTTTCAACCAGCAACTGCCGCGCAACCGCCCATCGCCGCGCACCCAGCGAAAGGCGCAGAGCCACTTCAGGAGCGCGCGTGAGAGCCCGCGCCAGCAGCAGGTGAGCCACATTCACAATCGCCAGCAGCAGCACACCGCCCACAATAGCCAGCAGAATTTTGCCGCTGGTCCCCGCCTGGCTCATGCGGTAGCTGAAATCGGAAACGGTCCGTGCGCCGCGGTCGTGATTGTTGGCCGGATCGGCAGCGGCGAGAGCGCCGGCAATGGCGGCAACCTGGTCGTTGGCCTGCGCCACCGTGGCTCCCGGCGCAAAGCGGCCGAGCAAATTGAACCAGCGAAACTGGCGCGAGGTGAGTTCTGCGGGATCGACGATGGCGGCCCAGGTTTCTCCCGGCATCCACAGGTCGCGGTAGTCGGACGCATCGATGCCACGGAACGACGGCGGAAGCACGCCCCACACATCCACCTGGTTGACCTGGTGCTGGCCGTGCCGCAGCGGAATCTGTTTCCCAACGATATTAGGATCGCCGGAGAAGTCTTTCTTCCAGCAGTCGAATCCAAGCACAACTCCTGGATGCGTGCGCAGCAGCGCGGTGTCCTGCGCGATGAAGAGCCGGCCCAGCAATGGGCGCACGCCAAGTACGCTGAAGAAATTGTCTGAGACCACGTTGGTAAGCAGCATCTGGGATGTTCCGTCGGGACGCGGCATCAGGCTGCCGCGCCCGCCAATTGCAACCAGCCCAGCACCCGGCCCTTGGAACGCCGTCGTCCGCTGCGCCAGCGTTTGGAATTCGGGGTAGCTGAACAGGCCTTCCTGGTCCTGCGGCGTGGTGCCGAAGACGCGAACGATCCTGCCCGGTCGCGGAATGCGCATGGGATGCAGCCAGAGGCCATCCATGAGGCAGAAGATGGCCGAACTGGAGCCGATGCCGAGCGCCAGCGTGAGCACCGCCGCCGCCGTAAAGCCGGGCGACTTGCGAAGCTGCCTCACTGCGTAGCGCAAATCCTGAAGAACCGATCGCATTGGAAACTCCTTTCTTCGCCGGTGCCTGTTACTCGATGCGCAAAGCCTGCATCGGCTCGATGGATGAAGCGCGGCGTGCAGGCAGGAATCCCGCAAATGTGGCGCAGATAACAAGCATGACAGGCGCGAGCGTGAGCGCCCAGGGATCGTAGCTGCCGACGCCATAGAGGATGCTCTTCATCAAGTAACCGACGTAGAGCGACGCGGGGATGCCCAGCACCAGGCCGATGAGGATCTGCCATAGGGCCCCGCGCAGCACCATCGTCACGACCGAACCCCGCGTGGCGCCGAGCGCCATGCGGATGCCGATTTCACTCGTGCGCCGTGCCACAAAGTACGACATCACGCCATAGAGACCCACGCAGGCGAGCGTCAGTGCGATGATCCCAAAGAGCGTGGTGAGGCGCGCAATCAGGCGCTCGGTATCAAAGTTACCCGCCACTTGATTTTCGAAGGAGCGAAGATCTTCTACAGTGAGATTCGGGTCGATTGATGCCAGCGTGTGGCGGATTAGCGAATCGACGTTTGAGGGAGTTGTGCCGAAATCGATGATCATGGTGCCCATGTTCATCGACTGAACTTCGCCGCCAATCATGTCGGCTTCCTTGTAGCCCATGAACTGTTGCGTGAGCGGGCGCAGAAAAACCGGGTGCACCTCGTCGCGAGGGTTGTTCATCTTGAAGTCGCGAAAGACGCCGACGATCTGCCACGCGCCGGAGTACTGCGGAAAATCGAAGCCGAAGTGCTGACCGATGGGATCTTTGCCGGGGAAGAAGCGCCTGACGAAGGTTTCGTTCACCAGCGCAACCTGAGGTGACGTGGCCGTGTCCTGATCGTTGAAGTTGCGTCCGCGCACAATGGGCACGCCGATGGAGTCGAGAAAATGCGTGCTTACGCGAACCCAGGTTGAGTCACTTTGATCGCCGGGCTTGGGAGCGGGATGGCCTTGCAGGATAACCCAGTCGCTCCAGTTGTCGCCTTCAAGCGGGCTGTAAAGCGCAAGGCTGAAGCTGCGCACTCCGGGGAGGGCCGAGAAACGGTCTTCAATCTGGCGGTAGAGCGCCGGCAGGCGTTCCGTTGTGTACCCGGCGCCGACCGGATCGAAGTGCAGGATGTAGCGGTTGTGTGTCTCCACGCCGAAGTTCTGGTTTTGCAGGTTGAGAAGGGTGCGCGTCATCAGAATTGCGCCGCAGAGCAGAACAACCGAAAGCGCGGCCTGAAAGATAACCAGCGATTTTTGCGGCAGCGACGAGCGGTCGCTGGTGCTGCGGTTCACTCCACGCAGCGCCTCGGCGGGCTGTGCATGTAGAGACAGCCATGCCGGACCCACGCCGAAGAGAACGCCGGTGACCAGCGAAACCAGGAAGGTGAATCCCAGCACGACAAGCGATGGGTTGGCGTCGATGGGCATGTTGCGCGCGTCGGGGAAGGCAAGTGCCAGGATCATGCGGCATCCTGCATAAGCCACGGCCAGGCCGGCGACGCCGCCAAGGCTGCTCAGCAGCACGCTCTCAGTAAGAATCTGGCGCAGGATGCGCTTGCGCGCTGCGCCGACGGCCATGCGCACGGCGAGCTCGGCGCGGCGCGTGGTGGCGCGCGCCATCATCAGGTTGGCGATGTTGGCGCAGGCGATCAGCAGCACGATCGAGGAAAGGATCATGAGCAACTTCAGCCCCTGGCCCACGTAATCCTGCATCTGCTGGATTCCACCGCCGCCGGGCGTGAGAACCACATGCATCTTGGGAATGATGGCGCCTCCGCCGAACTGGACAAGGACGGTTCGGGTCCAAAGCCACTGGCGAAGCGATGCGGTCATCTTGGCCTGAATTGTCGGGACACTTTGGTCGGCGCGAACGCGGCCAAGCAGATAGAGCCAATGGGAATCCCCGTGGTGAAGGATTGAGCTTGCGCCGCGCACGTAGGGTTCGGTGTTGATCGGCAACCAGAAATCGGGAGGCCTGTCGGAGACGCGATCGCCATAAAAGCCGGGCGGAGCGATGCCGACGACGGAGAATGGACGGGTTTGGATGTAGATGGTTGAGCCGACGATGCCGGGATCCGATGCAAACTCTCCCTTCCAGGCCTGATAGCTGATCACCGCCGCCGGAGGCGCGTTGGGTGTGTCATCGGAGTCGTTAAACAGGCGGCCTTCAAACGAATTGAGACCAAGCGTTTGAAAGTAATTGCCGGAGACAAACTCGCCGTGGAGCGATTTTGGCAATCCCTCGCCGTGGCGAACAGCCCAGGTCCACCCGCCGGCCTGCATCGCGGCCAACTGCTCGAATTCGGGAGTCTGCGCGCGCAGGTAGGTATAGAGATCGGTCGAAAAAATCGTGAAGTCGCCGGTATCGGATGCTCCGCCCGGGAAGCCGCCTTCAACGCAGCAATCGCCGTTGTCGCCCACGCGCCAGAGCTGGGCCGGCTTGGTAACCGGCAGGGAGCGCAGCAGGATGGCGTGCACCAGCGTGAAGATGGCGGTATTGGCGCCGATGCCCAGGGCCAGCGTAAGCACCACCGTGGTTATAAAACCCGGCGACTTGCGCATCTGGCGCAGCGCGAATCGAACGTCGAGCCACAGTGTATTCATCGTTTGACCTCCGGTCTCCTTCGTTTGGGCGACTACTCCATTCTCAGTGCCTGCATGGGTTCAATGGCTGCTGCGCGGCGCGCAGGGATGAGCGAAGCCGCAAGCGCCAGCGCAAAAATTGACAGAGCGGCAAGCACGATCACCGCCGGATCGAGCGGATCGACCTCAAAGAGCAGCGTGCGTAACAACTTTGTGGCGAAGACGGCGGCGACGGCGCCGAGCGAGCATCCGATGAGCCCCAGCTTCGCGCCTGAAACCAGGATGAGCTGCAAGATGGTGGAGCGCTGGCTGCCGAGGGCCAGGCGAATGGCCATCTCATGCGTGCGCAGCGCAGCTGAAAACGCAATGATGCTGTAAATTCCAAGCAGAGCCAGGAGAACGGCTGCCGCGGCGAAACTGGAGATGAGGGCAGCGTTGAAGCGGCGCGGCGCTTCTGCTTCGCTCACCGCATGGTCCATTGACTGCACCTGGATGAGCGGAAGCTGGGGATCGATCTGCCTCACCGCGGCGCGCAGATCCTCAATGCTCTGTTCCGGATCGCGCGAAGTGCGCATCACAATTGCGCCGCCCTGCGCGTTCAGCGTGTCAGGCGGAGCGAGCGAACCATACGACTCGGCGTTCTGGCTGGCGGGCTGGTAAATCTGGTACTGCACCGGAACGTCGGGCGCTGTCTGCCGCACGTCGCCGATCACGCCCACCACGTTCATCCATGGCGTGGGCGTCTCCTGCATGCCCCATCTCACCCGCTTGCCGATCGGATCCTGCCCCGGCCAGAATTTGTCGGCCAGTGCGCGGTTCACAATCACCACCATCGGAGACTTCGCGATATCTGCCGGCGTAAAGCCGCGGCCGCGGAGTAATGGAATGCCGGCCGCCTCAAAGTAGTCGCCAATGGTTTGCGACGGCCATGATAGACTCAGGCCCTCGCCTTTCGGCGCAACGTATCCCTCGGCGAGGAACGCCGAGCCACTCTGGCCTCCTGTGGCCGGCAATTGAGAGGTAATGCCGACGGATTTAACTCCGGGCAGAACAGCGAGACGGCGCAACAGTGCATCGTTGAATGCGTCGATCGAGGCCTGCGTGGAGTACTGGCGTTGGGGCAGGTTATAGGCAGCCGTCAGCATGTGATCGGGATTCAAGCCAAGATTCACTTCGCGCATCTTCTCAAAGCTGCGCAGCAGCAGGCCTGAAGCGATGAGCAGCACAAGCGCAACCGCAATCTCGGCAACCACCAGCGCTGAGCGAAGCCGCGCGTTACTTCCGCCGGCCGTGCCGGTGCGTCCGCCCTCTTTCAATGCTTCATTCACGCCGGTGCGCGCCGCGGCGAGGGCCGGAAGAATACCGCAGCCGAGACCGGTGAGGAGGGCCGCGGCAAGAGCGAAGCCTGCCACCTGCCAGTCGATTCCGATGGAGCCGACGCGCGGCAGCGTCTCAGGCAGAAAGCTGACGCCGGCGCGGAGCGCAACCGCAGCCAGGCCAAGTCCAAGCAGCGCTCCGGCGGTGCTGAGCACGAGTGTTTCAATCAGCGTCTGGCGCAGGATGGCGCCGCCGCTCGCGCCCAGTGCGAGGCGCACGGCGATCTCACGGCGGCGGCGGATGACGCGCACCAGCAGCAATCCGGCGAGGTTGGCGCAGGCGATGAAAAGCACCACCATCACGGCCCAGAACAAAGTGCGAATGAGCGAACGCGCCTGGGCTACGGTGTCTTCAGCCAGAGGGTGAACCACAGCGTCGATGTGCAGGCTGGTCATGAAGGCGGGAAAGCCCTTCTCGATCTGCTTGGCGATGACCTCCGCGCTCTGCTGGGCCTGCGACGCGGTTACGCCGGGCTTGAGACGGCCCACCATCCCGAAGTTCCAGCTTGCGGCGGCCGCGCCCGAAAGCTCATCGGGCCGAAAGCTCATCGGCACCCATAGCTCGCTGCGGTTCAACTGCCCCGGCACCAGCGGGAACTCGAACTCGCGCGGCATCACGCCGATGATCTCGTAAGGCTTGCGGTCGAGGAGAATTTTTGTCCCCAGCGCATGGGGATCTGCGTAGAAGCGGCTGTTCCACGTCTGGTAGCTGATGACGGCCACCTGCTGCTTACCGTCGTCTTCAGCCTGCGAGAATACGCGGCCCATGAGCGGCGAAACGCCGAGCAGCGGAAGGACGCTGGCCGTCAATCGACTGGCGTTGATCTGCGCCGGAGCGCCCGCGCCGGAAAGCTCGTAGCCGGTCTGGGTGTAGCCGCCTAGCGCCGTGAATCCCTGGACTTCGCGTTCGTACACGCCGATCTCTGGACCGGTGACACCGTCAATGCCGTTCGGGCCAAGCTCAGTGCCCGCGAGTTTGTCGCCAAAGGCTACCAGTCGCGAGGGATCGGCGAACGGCAGCGGGCGCAGCAGCACGCCTTCGACGATGGAGAAGATGGCGGTTGAGGCGCCGATGCCGAAGGCCAGCGTAAGCACGGCGGTGAGCGAAAAGCCCCGCGACTTGGCGAGATGCCGCAGTGCAAAGCGAATATCGATTCCAACGTTCTTCATAAGGCTCCTTTCAACGGCCATCGCCGGGCGTTCCTATTCGGTGCGCAGCGCCTGCATGGGTTCAATGGCTGCGGCGCGGCGCGCGGGAATGAGCGAAGCCGCAAGCGCCAGCGCAAAAATTGAGAAAGCGGCAAGCACGATCACCGCCAGATCGAGCGGATCGACCTCAAAAAGCAGAGTGCGCAGCAACCGGGTGGCAAAGACGGCCCCGACGGCGCCGATGCCGCAGCCAATCAGGCCCAGTCTGGCGCCGGATGCGAGAACCAGGCGCAGGATGCTTACGCGCTGCGCGCCGAGAGCCAGGCGGATGGCCATCTCCTGGGTGCGCATCGCAGAGGAGAACGCGATGACGCTGTAGATGCCGAGCAGGGCCAGCAGCACGGCGGCGGCGGCGAAGCAGGAAATGAGCACGGTGTTGAAGCGGCGCGGTGCCTGGCCTTCAGAGACAACGTGGTCCATGGATTCGACATCGGTGATGGGAAGCTGCGGATCGATGGAGCGGACCACGGCGCGCAGCGAATCGGCCAGTTGTTCCGGCGCCTGCGAAGCGCGCAGAACAATGGAGCCGCCATTGCCAACCAGCATGCCGGGTGGGGCGAATGAGCCGGCATCGGCTTTGGCTTGGCTGAAGGGAATGTAGAACTGGTTTTCAGTGGGCGAGTCGGCCGCAAGCTCCTTGATGTCCCCGATCTCTCCCACGACGGTCAGCCAGGGCAACGTCGTAGCCCGGTCGGGTCCACGGTGCAGGCGCTTGCCGATCGGGTCCTGTCCGGGCCAGTAGTGCTCAGCCAGGGTTCGGTTGACGATGACGACCAGCGGAGCGGCGGCGTTATCGGCCGGCGTGAAGTTGCGCCCGCGAATGATGGGGATGCCCTGGGCCTGAAAGTAGTCGCCCATCAACTGGGGCACCCAGGCCAGATTCAAGCCTGCGCCGCGGGGAGGGATGTAGCCTTCGGGGGTGAAGGTGGCCTGGTATTCAAAGTCGGACGCGGGCAGCATGGAAGTGATTCCCACGGCCTGCACTCCCGGCAACTGCTCAAGCCTGGTGCGCAAAGCCAGGTTGAATGTGTCGATGGAGGCCTGGGTGGAGTATTGCTGCCGGGGCAGGCTATAAGAGGCGGTCAGTGTGTGGCCGGCGCTGAAGCCAAGATCGACGGAGCGCATTTTTTCGAAGCTGCGCAGCAGGAGGCCGGAGCCGGCCAGCAGAACCAGCGCCACAGCAAGTTCGGCAACCACCAGCGCGGAGCGCAGGCGGGCATGGCCGCCGCCAGCCGTGCCGGTGCGGCCGCCTTCTTTGAGGGCTTCGTTCACGCCCGTACGCGCGGCGGCCAATGCCGGGATCATTCCGCACAAAAAACCTGTGAGCAGAGCCAGCAGGAGCGCGAAGGCCGCCACCCGCCAGTCGATGCCGATGGCGCTGACGCGAGGCAGCGTTTCCGGCAGAAAGCTCACTCCCACGCGCAGGGCGAGCGCTGCCAGCGCGAGACCCAGAAGTCCACCGCCGATGCTGAGGAGCAGGGCCTCGACCAGAGATTGGCGCAGAACGGCAGCTCCGGTTGCGCCCAGCGCGAGACGCACAGCGATTTCGCGACGGCGGCGAATGACGCGCACCAGCAGCAATCCGGCGAGGTTGGCGCAGGCGATAAACAGCACCACTGAGACCGCGAGAAACAGCGTGCGCACCAGCGGGCGGGCCTGCGCCACCGTGCTCTCATCGAGCGACCGCACGAACGGATGGATGCGGCGGTTCGACAGGGCGGGCGGGAAGTTGCGCATGATCTCCTGCGCCGCCTGGGTTGCGTCCCGTTGCGCCTGCATGGCGGTCACACCGGGCTTCAACCGGCCCACCATGTAGTAGGCCCATGCTCCCGCGCCCTGAATCAGTTCAGCCTGGGTGAAGCTCATGGGTACCCAGAGCTCGCTTCGATTCAACTGGCCCGGCACCAACGGAAACTCGAAGTCGCGCGGCATGACGCCGATAATCTCGTATGGCTTGCGATCGAGCAGCAGCTTCTGGCCGAGGACATGAGGATCGCCATGGAAGCGGCTCCGCCACGTCTGGTAACTGAGGACGGCTACCTGCTGGCTGCCCTCATCTTCCTGCTGCGTGAAGGCGCGTCCCATCAGGGGCTGAACGCCGAGTGCAGGGAACATGCTGGCGGTGAGCCGCGCGGCGTTGATCTGAACGGCGTTGCCCAGGCCGGAGAGTTCATACGTGGAGGGGGTGTAACCGCCCAGGCTGGAGAAGGCCCTGGTGTCGCGGATATAGGCGCCAACGCCGGGAGCCGTGACTCCGGGCATATCGCTGCCATAGGTTACGCCCTCCAGTTTGTCGCCCAGCGCCACCAGCATGGCAGACTGGGGAAACGGCAAAGGCCGCAACAGCACGCCCTCGACGATGGAGAAGATGGCGGTGGTGGCGCCGATGCCAAAGGCCAGTGTAAGCACGGCGGTGAGCGCGAAGCCCGGCGACTTGGCGAGATGCCGAAGCGCATAGCGAATGTCGATTCCGACGTTCTTCATCGCGTTCCCTTTCAACGGCTACCGCCGTGCATTCTTATTCGGTGCGCAGCGCCTGCATGGGATCGACCGATGCAGCACGCCGGGCGGGGATGAGACATGCGGCCAGCGCCACCAGCGCCAGCGCCACTGCGACTGCGGCGAATGTGAGCCAATCGGTGGCGGCTACGCCATAGAGCATTCCGCGCAGGAATTGAGTGCAAGCCAGCGAGACGACGACGCCGGCGGCAAGGCCGATCAGCGTGAGCCGCAGTCCCTGCCGCAGTGTCTGGCGGAATACGTCTCCGCGCCCGGCGCCCAGCGCCATGCGGATGCCGATCTCGTGAGTGCGCTGCCGCGTGGTGTACGAGACCACGCCGTAAACGCCAACCGCGGCCAATAACATTGCCACCAGCCCGAATGCGCCGGCAAAGACCACCGCGATGCGCTCGAAAACATTGCCGATCCACATGTTGTGTTCGAGCGTAGAGACTCCGTAAAGGGGCATATTGGGATTGAGATCGTGAACTGCGCGCTCAATGGAAGGAGCGAACGCCGTTGGATCGCCGGCCACGCGCACGTGCAGAATAACGTCCCCGTCGCGGCGCTGCCCAAGCGGGTAGAGGATCAAGGGCGCTGCCTCTCTCACCAGACGGCGGTATTTGGCATTTGCTACCACTCCCACCACCGTGTAAGTGCGGCTTCCGTCCTGGACGTGCTTGCCGATTGCGTTCTGTCCCGGCCAGTAGCGATCGATCAGGGCCTGGTTCACCATGGCCACCTGCGCGGAATTCGAATTGTCAGCAGCGGTAAATTCGCGGCCGGCGACGAGCGGAGTGCGCAAGGTTTGCAAATAGCCGGCAGACACGTCGCCGCGATCGACTTCGATGGATTCGTGAAGCTTCGGGACGTAGCCCTCGGGCAGTATGCCGTGGGAGTGAAGGGTGAAACTGAGCGGCGAAAAGTCGGCCAGGGCCGCGGAGCGCACACCGGGCAGTACTCTTACGCGATCAAGGACTTCGCGCTCAAATTCAATTTCCTTCGCCTCCGAGTAGTTCATTGGATCGAGGTCGAAGGACGCGAGGTAGACATTGTGCGGATCGAAGCCGGGATCGGATGCCTGTGATTTGTTTAGGCTGCGTACGAACAGCCCGGCGCACACAAGCAAGACCAGCGAGAGGGCGATCTGCGCGGCAACCAAAGCGGAGGTGAGGCGTGACTTGTGAATGCCTGCCGAGGCATTCAGTCCTTCATCCTTGAGCGCCGACACCGGAGCCAGCGCCGAAGCGCGAAATGCGGGGAGAATTCCTGAGACGACAGCAGTCAGCAATGAAGCCCCGAATGTGGCCAGCATGACCGTGATGTCTACGTGCCCGTTAATGTCGATCGGTAGGCTGACGCTGGGCAGGAAAGTGCCGAGCGTGCTCGCGGTCCAATAGGTTACGGTGAGGGCGACTGCGCCGCCGGTCACTGCCACCAGCAGATTCTCGATGAGGAACTGGCGAACAAGGGTCCAGCGACTCGCGCCCATGGCCAGCCGAATGGCGCACTCGCGACGGCGCGAGATTGAGCGCACCAGCAGCAGGTTGGCCACATTGGCGCAGGCCAGAAGCAGCAGTGCGCCGGCCAGCGCAAGCAGGATGGGCAGCGTGCCCGCCAGATAAACGTTAGCGCCGAAGGGCGAGCGCCACAGCGGATCGATGGAGAGCCGGTTGTCGCCGCGATGCGTATCGGGATAGCGGCCGGCGATGCCCTGCATGATCAGATTGAGCTCGTTCTCGGCCTGGTGGGGATCGACTCCGGGGCGAAGAACGCCAAGAACGTTCAGCCACGAGATGCCGCGATTGTTGATGCGATCCCCACCCCATACCGGGCCGTCCATGCCCAGCGGGAGCCAGATGTCGGTGCGGAGCCCCGACTTGCATCCCTCGAATCCGCGCGGCGCAACGCCCACAACGGTATAGCTGTGCAGATTCACCTGGATGGCTCTACCGACGATTCCGGGATCGGAGCCGAAACGGTTCTGCCAGAGCGCATAACTCAGGATTGCTTCCGGCGCGCCGTCGCGCTCGTTGAAGCCGGACTGAGCAAAGGTGCGGCCCAGGATGGGATGGACGCCGAGAACTTCAAAGTAATTCGTTGAAGTAAGCGCGCCGTAGATACGCACCGGCATTCCCGCGCCGGTGAGAGCCATAAAGTCGTCGTGGTAGCCGAGCAGGCCCGAAAGAGTTGTTGCGTGGTTGCGCAAATCGAGATAGTCGTCGTACGAGAGCGGCGGCGTGGCATGTTCACTGCGCTCGCCGCGCTGGATGGTGATCATGTTGCCGGTATGCGTAACTCCGGGAATGGGATTGAAGAGAGTGGAATGGATCCAACAGAAGATGGTGCTGGTTGCGGCGATGCCCAGGGCCAGCGTAATCACCGCGGTCGCGGCAAATCCGGGATTCTTGCGAAGCTGGCGCAATGCATAGCGAAGATCGTTCCACAGGTTTTTCATTGCATTCTTCCTCTCTTGCCGTTGCTCAAATCCCTATTCGTTTCTCAGCGCCTGCATGGGATCGATGGATGCGGCGCGGCCCGCTGGAATCAGTGCGGCAACGAGCCCCGCGGCTACCAGCAACAGCGCGATCGCAATCAGGCTGCCGGATTCTTTGCCGGCGTCGAAGTCGATGACGACGCCGATGAGCTTGCGCGCGGCAATCGCTAGCAGGAGTCCGGCAACGGCCCCCGCGCCCAGCATCCAAGCCACGCGGCGCAGCACCATGCCAAGCACGTGCTGCCGCGTTGCTCCAAGCGCCATGCGCACGCCGATGTCCCTTGCGCCCTGCTCCACTTCGTGGCTTACCAGTCCGTAAAGCCCAACCAAGGCGAGAAGCAGAGCCAACGCGGCAAAAATGCCGAAAAGCCAGCCTTCCATGCGCTCGAAGACGAGCGTTTCTGAGACGACCTGAGTCATGGTGCGCGGTTCGATGAAAGGAACCGTCGGGTCGACCTCGTGCAGTGCGGCGCGCAGGGCCGGATCGATGGAGGCGGGGCCGTCAAATCGAAGTACCAACCACATTGCGCCGGCGAGTATCGGTTGTTCGCTCGACGGCAATTCGTCGATCAGGAAGTCGCGCTCGGCGAGGGGTGTCTCGTAGAGGTCCTGTCGCACATTGGAGGTGACGCCGACGATGCGAGTCCGGTTTTCAGCTTTGGCACCATCGTCGATGCGCTGCGCGGTGGGGTCGAGGCCTTCGGGAATGAACTTGCCGACAAAGGCCTGGTTTACGACGATAGCCGGCGCGGCATTTTCAGGGCGGTCGAACGAGGAGGAGAGCAAACGGCCGCGGTGAAGGGCGATACCGAATACGTCGAAGTAGCCCGTAGAGACAAAGCGGTTCTCAGCCAGCATCTCCTGGTTAGGCGGGTATGGGGGCTGGCCGGCGATGTGAATGTCGGAGTTCGAACCGAATTCCTGGATGGGCAGCAGGTTGATTACGCCAACCGCACGAACACCAGGAATGCTAGCCACTCGATTGAATAGAGGCTGGTAGAAATCGGCAATGATGTTGCGGTTCTGGTAACGCGCTTGCGAGGTCTCGAGATCCAACGCGAGAATATGCGCCGGATCGAATCCCAGATCCTCATGGCTATACCTCATCACCACGCGCATCAGCAGGGTTGCCACCACCAGCAGAACCAGCGTGAGCGCTACCTGCGTGATCACAAAACCGGCGCGTAGACGATGTTCGCCGCGCGCCGTGCCGGCGTTGCCTCCGGCCCTGAGCGCGGCGTTGGGATCGACGCTGGAGAGCTTGAGCGCCGGATAGAGCGACGACGCCAGGCTGGCCACGACGGCCACGCCGACCGATACACCCAGGACCGTCCAGTTGAGGTGAATGTCGGCGCCACGCTGCAGCGCAGTCGTGAGGAAAACGCGCATCACGTCAAGAACCAATCCGGCGAGCAGCACGCCGCCCGCAGCGCCGGCCAGCGCCAGCAGCAGCCCTTCAGTAAACATTTGCCGCAGTAGCCGGGTGCGGCCCGCGCCAATGGCTACGCGCATGGCCATCTCGCGCTGGCGCTTGACGCCGCGCGACAAGAGCAACCCGGCAATGTTGACGCAGCCGATGGCGAGAACGGCGAGGACGGCGCCCAGCAGCACCCACAGCGGTCCCCCACTCTTGCCCACCACAGTTTGTGCGAGCGATTGAAGATGAACGGTGCGGCCCGTATCGGTGTCGGGATAGGCGCGCCCAATGTCGGCGAAGACATGGGACAGATCGGCCTGCGCTTCAGAGATGGTGACTCCATCCCTCAACCGGCCCACAGCTTGGAGCCAGTGATTGCCGCGCCCGATCATCCAAGGCTTGTCGAGATGGAGGGGTGTGTAAACCTCGTCGTGGCTGCTGAGCGGAAAGCGGAAGCCGGCAGGCATAACGCCAATCACCGTGTAGGCGCGGCCGTCCAGCTTCACGGAGTGGTTCAGAATATTGCCATCGCCGCCAAAATATCGCTGCCAGGCGTCGTAACTGAGGACTGCGACGTCGTTCTTGCCTTCCTGCCCTTCATCAGGCAGGAATGTGCGTCCGAGGAGCGGCTTTACGCCAAATACCTGGAAGAAGTTGTCGGTCCCGCTGACGCTGTCGAGCGCAACCGGACCGGCACTTTGCGTTTCGACGGTCGCTTTGAAGTAGCTGATGTAACCGGCCAACGCGCTGAATGTTTGAACCTGCGCACGTTCGTCGTTGAAGCCCGGCCAGGAAGCCGGCTGGGTGTATCCGCTCTGGCTGATGGACTGGACGCTGACAATACGACCGGATTGCGCGTAGGGCAGCGGTTGCAGCACTACGGCGTCAATCACGCAGAAGACCGCCGTGGCAATGCCCACGCTCAGCGCAAGCGTAGCAATCGCGGTCATTGCGAAACCCGGCGCGCGGCGAAGCTGGCGCACAGCGTAGCTCAGGTCGCGGACGAGGTTCGGCAGCATGGCTTAAGCCTCCGCTTCTTCTTCCATCTTCTTCTGCTCCTGCTCGCTTACCACCTTTCCGTCGAACAGGTGCACCTCGCGCTCAGCGTGACGCGCAAAACGGGGATCGTGCGTGACCATGCAGATGGTCGAGCCCTCGCGGTGCAGGTCGGCCAGCAGGTGCATCACCGCCTCGCCGTTTTTCGAGTCCAGGTTGCCGGTGGGCTCATCGGCCAGCAGAATGGAGGGCGAGCCGGCCAATGCGCGGGCAACGGCTACGCGCTGCTGCTGACCGCCGGAGAGCTGCGCCGGATAATGGCGCATGCGATGGGCCATGTTCACGCGCTCCAGCGCCTCTTTCACGCGCTTCTTGCGCTCGGCCGAAGGCATGCCGGCGCGATAGGTGAGCGGCAGCTCGACGTTCTCTTCTACCGTGAG
Source organism: uncultured Acidobacteriaceae bacterium (assembly GCA_963808695.1). Lineage (GTDB taxonomy): Bacteria > Acidobacteriota > Terriglobia > Terriglobales > Acidobacteriaceae > Telmatobacter. The sequence continues at coordinate 279,189 of CAWEHF010000011.1, read as the reverse complement.
GTCGCCGATCAGGTTGAAACTCTGGAAGATGAACCCGATCTCCTGGTTGCGGATGCGGGAGCGCTCGCTGAAGCTCAGATTCTCGACCGGCTTGCCGTTGAGCAGGTAGCGCCCGCCTGTCGGCGTGTCGAGCAATCCCAGAATCGAGAGCAGCGTCGATTTGCCGCAGCCCGATGGCCCCGACATAGCGACATACTCGCCGCGCTCAATGTTCAGGTGAATGCCGGAGAGCGCGTGCGTCTCCACTTCGTCGGTGTAAAAGACCTTGGTCAGATCTTCAATCTCAATCAATGTGCTGGCCGTTGCCATTCTGTCCTCCCCTTTTTCGTGTGTGCGGCTTTGAGTTGCTGGTCCCTTATTCCTTAGTCCCAAGTCCCTTAGTCCCTGTATTTCTATTCCAGCCGAATGTGATCCACGCCATCCCAGCGCGACATGTCGGAAAGAATTACGGTGTCGCCTTCCTTCAGACCCTCGATCACCTGGATGTCTTCAACCGATGCGCGTCCCACCTTGACGGGTACGCGCGTCGCTCCCTTGCTGTCGGGGTCGAGCCGGAAAAGGCTCAGCGTCGAATCCTCGTTGCCCAGCGCCGGCCTGCCCACGTAAATCACATCGCTCATGCGTTCCAGGTCGATCGTGCCATCCACGCTCAACTGCGGAACCGCTCCCGGCGGCAACGGCCCATCCAAAGCTACGTCAACGGTGCGCGTTCCGTTCACTACAGAGGGATCGATGCGCGTTACGTGCCCGGGAATTGTGCCGTTGTGGGTGTCGATGGATGCGGGCTGGCCGATCTGGATGTCGCGCGCCTGGGTCTCGGCAATCTGCAGCGCGGCCTTCAGCTTGTCGCGCTGGATGACCTCGGCGACCGAAGTGCCAGTGAGGACGTGCTGGCCCACCTGTACCGGCGTGGCCAGCGGCGCCAAAGTGCCGCTGATAGAGGGCCGAACGTCGAGCGCTCTCTGCTGCTTCTGGTACAGATCGAGCAGCGCCTGCGCCTGTTCAATCTTGGTCTTTTGCGAGGCAAGCTGCACCTCAATGGCCTTCTGGTTCACTTCGAGCTGCTGCTGGCTTAAATCGTGCTGCGTGTTCAGTTGGTCGGCCGTGCCCGCCGACTTTTGATACGCCAAACCGGAGATCACGCCCAACTGATAAAGCGCCTTATCGGTCTCCGCCTGCAGCTTGTCTTGCGTGTAGTCGGCATTTACCGCCGCGGCCGCAGTCTTCTTGTCCATCAACGTGCTTTCGAGCGTGGCCTGAAGGCTCCTGTAATCGGCCTGCGCGGCTTTCACGGCGAGCTGCGCGTCAAGCACCTTCTGCTCGAGCTCGGGATCGGCCAGGTCCATGATGACGGTGTCGGGCGTCACCTGCGCGCCAGGCAGCACGCGAATGCGCACCACGGTCGCGTCGGTCTGCGCCGGGATCAACTCAATCGAGTCTTCGCGCGGAACCAGCGTGCCGGTCGAGGAGCGCACCTGGCGAATGAGCGGGCCGCGCTTCACACTGTCGGTCCAGATGGTGGAGCGATCGACCGTTGGCGAAGCCGGCTTGAGGCGCAGGACTACGAAGGTGAGGGCTGCGAGGATGACGACTCCGGCGGCGGACCAAACCAGCAGCCGGCGGTTCTTCTTCTTCTTGATGTCTGGGCGGGCGATATCCATTGCGCCCTCTGACCTGCATCTCGGTTGCCATTAGCAGCTTTGCCGCAAGCCATTGATAAATTACGCGATTGGCGGTTCTTGTGATTTCGTTGTGCGGTCTCGAAGTGACCGTTTCCGCGGCGCAACTGTTCAATATCGGACAGTTGCGGGGCGGTGGGACGGCTTTGGCCAGGCGGGGAACAAATGTGCCGGGGCCGGTGTCAAACCAATTGAAGTATCAGTGTGCGTTCGCGCGACACGTTCGAGTTTGCCTTTGGATCGCTCGGCCTTTGCCCGAGTTACGATGGACGAGCGGATGCAAATCAAGGCGGCCGGAAGCCAATCCAAACAGCCAGCGGTCAATCGAATCAACAGGAAATTGATGGAACACGTGAACGGAACGGCGCGTACACCGTCATATAAGTGAATTCTCCCCCGGATTTGATCCAACGCATCTGAATTACGCCGACGCCGGGCGTTTCTGCGGCGAGAGAAGGAAGTCACATAATGAGGTCTCATGCAATCGTGCGTTCATGTGAACGTGTGCCCGAACGCTGGCTCAGGTTGGGGTTTGTGCTGGTGTCGGCTGCGTTGATCGCCGTGGTGTTTGCGCTGATGGGAGCGAAACTTGCGCCCGCCCAGGCTGCGCCTGCCCCGGCAGCGAGCGCTGCTCCGGCGAGCGGCGCACCTTTCGACCCGAAAGACATCATCGCGACCTGGCAGGGCACGCTGCACGCCGGCCAGGACCTCCGCATCGTGGTCAAAGTCTCAAAGGATGACAAGGGCGCCTATAAAGCGAACTTCTACAGCATCGATCAGACCCCGCAGCCATTGCCACTCGATTCGATCACCCTCGACGCCTCGGCTGTGAAGTTCACGCTGAAGCTGGCCGGTGGCACTTATGAAGGTAAGCTGAGCAGCGACGGCAAAACGATCGACGGCACCTGGACGCAGGGTGGCAACCCATTGCAGCTCACGCTGGCGCGCGCCACGCCCGAAACCGAGTGGGCCATGCCGGCGCCGCCTCCGCCGGTGGTGCCCATGAAGGCCGATGCAGACCCGAGCCTTGAAGTGGCCACCATCAAGCCCAGCGACCCATCGCGCCAGGGCAAGGGATTCGGTTTTCGCGGCACTCACTTTCTGACCTTCAACACCAATCTCAACGATCTGATTGCCTTCGCCTATGGATTGCATGCCAAGCAGATCATGGGCGCGCCCGACTGGTTCGGCACGCAGCTCTACGATATCGACGGCGTTCCTGACGCGCCGGGCCAGCCAAACATCAAGCAGATGGGCATCATGGTACAGAAGCTGCTGGCCGATCGCTGCCAGTTGAAGTTCCATCATGAAACACGCGAGCTTTCGGTCTACGCCATTGTTGTAGCGCCGGGAGGTCCCAAGCTCGCCAAGACCGCTGCGACGCAGGCCAACCAGCAGGGGTTTTTCTTTCGCGGCCTTGGCGATCTCACCGTCCGCAACATGAACATGACGGAATTCGCGTCGTGGATGCAATCCGGTGTGATGGATAAGCCGGTCGTCGACCAGACGGGACTCAAGGAGAAATACGACTTCGAGCTGAAGTGGATGCCCGACGACTCGCAGTTCCAGCAGTTCCGCGGATCGGTGCCCATGAACACGCCTCCCAACACCGATCCCAATGCACCGCCGAGCCTGTATACCGCGGTGCAGGAGACGCTGGGACTGAAGTTCGAAGCCACCAAGGCGCCCGACGACGTGATTGTGATCGACCACGTGGAGAAGCCTTCGGCAAATTAGGGCAGTGTCGCTATCGTTTGAATGAAAAACAAGGTGTCATCCTGAGCGAAGATTGGCGCGTGTTTTGCGCCAATCGGAGTCGAAAGACCTACAGTTCGGGACTCGACTTACGCAACGAACTTCTGTGCAAACACGCCAAAGCCGACCGAGGGCTTGCCGCAGCAACACTCAAACCACTCGAGGTTCCCAGGAATGGCCGCAACAGAAATGTGCAGACCGGGCGGGAAACTGGTACTTCTCTCAGCGTTCACCGCGGCATTGATTGCAGCGCCACTACTGGCTGCTCAATCGAACTCCAATCAGACAGCAGCTCCGGCCGCGCCTCAGGCCGCAGAACCGGCTGTGCCTGCGTCTCCGCGCAAGGTGCAGCTGCTATCCCAAACGCCGGACGCAGCGCAGGCGCCCGCCGCTTCGCAGGCCGCGGCCGCTCCGCCCCCGTTTGAAGTCGCCACCATCAAGGCCAGCGAACCCGATCCGGAGCGCTCCATGATGATGTTCACGGCGGATGGAGTCTCCATCACGGGAATTCCGCTCGCGATGTTGATCCGCGAGGCATTCAGCACTGAGGACGATCACATTATCGGCGAGGCGGCTTGGGTAAAGTCGAGCCGATTCGACATTGAGGCCAAGGTTGCGCCTGACGATGCGCCGAAACTGAAAGGGCTTTCGTTCGCCCAGCGCAAAACAATGCTGGTGCAGCTCCTGGTGGATCGGTTCGGGTTGAAGTACCACCGTGAGACCCGCGATTTGCCAGTCTACGAGCTGGTGGTTGCCAAGGGCGGCGTAAAAATGCAGCCGGCCAAGGAGCAGGACCCGGCCACCGCGCGTCATTTAATGATGTTTGGGGGTCCCGGCAAAATCGAGTCGACGGCCATGAAGGTGGAGGACCTGAGGCACATACTTTCGCAGCAGCTTGGCAGGACGGTTGTGGACAAGACCGGCCTCAAGGACAACTACGATTTCACTCTCACCTGGACGCCCGACGATGCAGCAACCAACATGGCGAGCCCGGGCGATGCCCCGCCGGTGCCAAACGACGATGCGGCGGCCAGCACGGCCGGGCCGTCGCTGTTTACCGCGCTTGAAGAGCAGCTTGGATTGAAGCTTGAATCGGCCAAGGGTCCTGAAGAGGTGATCGTGATCGACCACATCGAACAGCCCTCGGCGAATTGAGGTCGACCGAATTGCGTCCTGCTGCGTCTCTGAATATAAGTCACCGGATTGAGCAACCGTTCCAAGGGGAAGGGATGGAGAGGCTGGAGAGCACATGGACTCGGTTTGACGCGCGGTTGCGCTCTTCGATGAGCCCAATGTGCGTGGCGGGCTCAATGTGCGTGGCACTTCTCTTTCTATCGTTCTTCTCGCGTCTGGCGCACGCGCAAAGCCCGAATGTGACAACAGGCAAGGCGCCGGAATTTGAGGTTGCATCTGTCCGGTTGATGGTCGATCGCGACAAGCTGCCCATTGAGCAGCAGATTTTTTACATGAGCCCGTCAGGCTCGGCTGAGTTTATCGCCAGGAACGTAACGCTGACCAATCTGATTGGGTTCACGTATGGAGTCGATGACGTTTCCCAGATTGTGGGTCGACCCGCGTGGATGGACTCGACCTTCTATGAGATTACCGCCAGGCCCGAAGGCGACGCGGAGCTGACATACGACCAGCTCAAGCCGCTCGTCGCGCAGCTCCTTAAGGAGAGGTTCCATCTCCAGTATCACCGCGAAACAAAGAACGTGAAGGGCTATGCGTTGGTGGTCGCAAAGGGAGGACCGAAGCTGACTGAGACAAAGGGGGACGCGGCGCATGTGTACCTCATGCCGGGCACGCTCGACGCAGCCAATACCAAGATGAGCATGCTGGCAGTCATGTTGACCCACGCGCTCAGAGAAACTGTTGCCGATAAGACCGGCCTCAATGGCAATTTTGATTTCAAACTGAGTTACGCCCCGATGGAGGCAACCGATTCAACCCAACCTTCAATCTTTACGGCGCTCGACGAACAGCTTGGACTCAGACTTGAAAAGCAGATGGTGCCTGTGGAGATGTTTGCTATCGATCACGTGGACAAGGTTCCTACGGGAAACTAAGACGCCTTATTCAGCAGCGAACAGATTGCGGAGAACATAGAACCGGATGCGTCAAATTCGAAATATTGCTTGTGGCCTGGTATGGCTGGTGTTTGCCGCGTTTGCATGGGCATCTCCGTTTCACGGGGCAATCACCTATGGCGATCTTCCGCTGCCGGGCGCAACCGTCACGGCCACGCACGACGGGAAAAAATTCACCGCGGTCACCGATCAGAGCGGACTCTACCACTTCGACGATCTTGCCGACGGCGTATGGACCATCCAGGTGGAGATGCAGTGCTTTGAGCCCGTCAAAGCCGAAGTGACGGTGGGCGCGAACGTGCAGGCCGGCAACTGGGAGATGAAGCTTCTCCCCGCCGATCGGTTGATGGCGCGGACCAAGGTGGTGCAGAACCCGATTCTTGCAACGCCGGCGCTGAAGTCGCGCAGCGAAGAGGCGAAGCCCGATCAGGCGGCGAACAACCCTTCCGCAGAGATGCCCAGGCCGTCTGAGAATGGTGACGACCAGAGCGCCGACGGTTACCTGGTGAACGGCAGCGTGAACAACGCGGCCACGTCGCGCTACTCCACGAATCCGGCCTTCGGCAATACGCGCTCGGGATTTCGCGGTCTGTACAACGGCGGGCTCTCGGTCAACATTGCAAACTCCACGCTCAATGCGCGGCCCTACTCCATCAGTGGAGTTGAATCAGCCAAGAGCGCGTACGACCTGATCACCAACTCCGCTTCCTTTGGCGGCCCTTTGAAGATTCCTCATCTGCTGCCGCGCGGGCCGAATTTCTTTGTCAATTACACGTGGACGCGCAATAACAATGCGGCCATCAATACAGGGTTGGTGCCGACGCTCGACGAACGCAGCGGAAATCTGGCCGGACTGCTCAACGCCCTCGGCCAGCCTGTCACTATCTACAATCCTGCCACCGGCGTCGCGTATCGGAACAACCAGGTTCCGGTAAGCCAGCAGGCTGCGGCGCTGCTTGCGCTGTACCCAATGCCGAATCCCAACATTCCCAGCACCTCGGGCTACAACTACCAGGCGCCGGTGCTCAACGCCACACACTCCGATGCCATGTCGTCGCGCCTCGACAAGCAGCTCGGCCGCCACGACGGGCTTTACGGCGGCTTCAACTTCTCCAGTACCCGCTCTGACTCGGTGAGTCTCTTTGATTTTGTCGATGCCACCGGCACTCTTGGCTTGAGTGGCTATCTCCACTGGATGCATCGTTTCGGCGGGCATTTATTTCTGAACACAGGATACAACTTCAGCCGCTACCGCACTGAAACGACGCCGAACTTCGCCAACCGCATCAACGTCTCGGGACCGAACGACGCCAACATCGCCGGCAACGACCAGGCCCCTTCGAACTGGGGTCCGCCGAGCCTGGGCTTTTCAAGCGGCATCGCAGGGCTGAGCGACGGCAACAGCGCCTTCAATCGCAGCCAGACCAACAGCGTCTCGGTCAACCTGGGCATCTATCAGCGCCGCCACAACATTTCAGCGGGCGCCGATTATCGCCGCCAGCAGTACAACGATTTCTTCCAGCAGAATCCGCGGGGCTCGTTTTCATTTACCGGCGCGGCAACGGCAAACTCTGCCGAAAGCTCGACGACCGGCTCTGATCTGGCAGATTTCCTCATCGGAATTCCCGACACCAGTTCCATCGCGTTTGGCAACGCCGACAAGTACTTCCGCGAGCCGGTGTACGATGCGTTCTTTACCGACGACTGGCGCGTGCTTCCTATACTTACCATCAACGCCGGCGTGCGCTGGGAGTACAGCGCGCCGATGACCGAGCTCTTCGGCCGGCTTGTGAATCTCGACATCAATTCCGCGTTCACCGCGGCCGCTCCGGTGCTTGGCTCCGATCCTGTCGGAACGGTAACCGGCACGCACTATCCGGCTTCGTTGATTCGTCCTGACCGCGGCGGCATTCAGCCGCGCATCGGAATCTCATGGCGGCCCATCGCCGCATCCACAGTTGTAATTCGCGCTGGCTATGGAATCTATCGCGATAGCTCGGTGTATCAGAGAATAGTGAACCAGATGGCGCAACAGGCGCCGCTCAGCAAGAGCTTCAGCGATGAGAACAGCGCGGCGTGCCCGCTCACCATGGCCAATGGATTCGACTGTCCGTCGGCCGATACTTTCGCCATCGATCCGAACTATCGCATCGGCTATGCGCAGGTGTGGCAGCTCACCGTGCAGCGCGACCTGCCCTTTGCACTGCAGATGGTGGCAACCTATATGGGCGTGAAGGGCACGCACGGTGCGCAGCAGATGCTGCCCAACTCGTATCCCATTGGCGCAACCGATACGTGTCCCGATTGCCCCTCCGATTTCACTTATCGATTGTCGGGCGGCAATTCCACGCGCCAGTCGGGCCAGATGCAATTGCGCCGCCGTCTCAAGAACGGATTCACCGCAACCCTGAATTACACGTGGTCGAAGTCGATCGACGACGATGCCGTCCTCGGCGGGCAAGGATACACCAGCTCGAACGTCGCGGCGCCGAGCGGTTCCGCGGCCATTGCGCAAAACTGGCTCGATCTGCGCGCCGAGCGCGGGCTCTCGACATTCGACCAGCGGCAACTGGCGACTCTCACGGCGCAGTACACCAGCGGCGAGGGCCTTGGCGGCGGCACGCTGATGAGTGGCTGGCGTGGCCGCCTGCTGAAGGAGTGGACGCTGCTGGGTAACTTGAGCGAAGGCACCGGCCTGCCTGAAACGCCCATTTATCCCTTTGCGGTGTCGGGCACCGGGTACACCGGCGTCATTCGCCCCAGCCTGACCGGCGCAAAGATTTACACATCGGGCATCACGCATCTGAACGCGGCGGCTTACACAGCGCCGGCGCCGGGGCAGTGGGGAACTGCCGGCCGCGACTCCATCACCGGGCCCAACCAGTTCTCGCTCAACAGTTCGCTGGCGCGCACCTTCAGGCCGCACGGCAAGCTTTTTCTCGATCTCACCATCAACGTCAATAATGTGCTCAACCATCCTGAGTTCAGCGCGTGGAATACGGCATGGGACGATGCCAGCCTTGCCAATGCCGAGCTGTTTGGCCGGCCGGCATCAGCGAACGGAATGCGCTCGGTTAGTACCGAGCTGCGGTTGAGGTTCTGATCATGAAATCTCTGCCGCTCATTCCGATCCTTTGCGCCGCATGCGCCTTTGCGCCCGCTCAGCAGGTCGGCCAGAACAAGGTTGCCGGAACCGACCAGGGCTACACGCTCAAGGTTCAGTCGCAGCTTGTCATCGAAGCGGTGGTGGTCAAGGACAAGCAGGGCCACTTCATTCCCGGCCTCACGGCCAAGGGCTTTGTGGTGACCGAAGACGGCGCGCCGCAGGAAGTGCGCTACTGCGAGCATGAGGATCTGACTTCCGACGCAAAGTTGCTGCCGGCTTCGACCCGCAAAACTGAGGATGTGCGCATCTACAACCGCCTGGCGCGAACCCAGATTGCGCCTGAAGCGATGGGCGATCAAAAGTACAAGAACCGCAGGCTCATCGCGCTTTATTTCGACATGGTCGGCATGTATCCGCCTGATCAGAACCGCGCGCTCAACGCGGCAGAGCAGTTCGTGCGCACGCAGCTCACGGCCGTCGATATGGTGTCGATCCTTCGCTACGAGGGCGGCGGCGTCGACATACTCCAGGACTTCACCACTGATCGCAACCGGCTGCTGAGCATTCTTGAGACGATGGCGGTGGGCGAAGGGCAGGGATTCGCCGACACGACTGACGATGCCACCAGCTCAGACGTGGGAGCGGCCTTTGGCCAGGACGACAGCGAGTTCAATGTCTTCAACACCGATCGCCAGTTATCGGCGCTGCAGACCACGGCGCACATGCTGGGCCGCGTGAGTGAAAAAAAGTCGCTGATCTACTTTGCCGGCGGCATGCGGCTCAACGGCATCGACAACCAGGCGCAACTGCATGCAACAGTCGACGAGGCCATTCGCTCGGGCGTCACTTTCTGGACCATCGACGCGCGCGGCCTGGTTGCCGGTGCGCCGCTGGGCGACGCCACGCAGGGATCGCAAGGCAACCAGGGCATGTACACCGGCACGGCCGCCCAGCAAGTGAGCGACAGCTTCCACCAGTCGCAGGACACGCTCTACGCGCTGGCCGGCGACACCGGCGGAAAGGCATTCCTCGATAACAACGATCTCGATCGCGGCATCGTGCAGGCGCAGGATGCGGTATCGGATTACTACGTTGTCGGTTATTACTCTTCAAACACGACGAAGAATGGGCACTTCCGCCGCATCAAGATCACGCTGGCCTCGAACGCCGACGCCGATCTGAATTACCGCCAGGGATACTACGCCGACAAGGATTTCACGAAATTCACGGCGGTGGACAAGGAGCGCCAGCTTGAAGATGCGCTCATGCTCGAGGATCCCATCACCGATCTCACCATCGCCATGGAGATCGACTACTTCCAGCTCAACCGCGCGGAGTATTTCGTTCCCATAATCGTGAAAATTCCGGGCCGCGAGCTGGCGCTGGCCAAGAAGGGCGGATACGAGCACACGCTCATCGACTTTGTGGGCGAGATCAAAGACCTGGTGGGCGGCACAACCGTGTCGAATGTGCGCGACAACGTGAACATCAAGCTCAGTGACGCGACGGCCGCGGAGCTGGCTCATCGGCCCATCGAATACGATACGGGATTTACGCTTCTGCCCGGCCGATACCAGATCAAGTTCCTGGCGCGCGACGACGAGACTGGCCGCATCGGCACATACCAGGCCACGTTTATTATTCCCAACTTGAATAAAGAAGACAGCCGCGTTCCCATCAGCGCGGTTGTGCTCGCCAGCCAGCGCGTGGAATTGAATCAGGCCCTCTACGACGCAGCCAAGGCCAAGGACCGCATCAAAGACGATGCAGTCAATCCGCTGGTTGCCGACGGCAAAAAGCTTATTCCCAGCGTGACGCGCGTTTTCTCCACCACGCGCGACATCTACGTTTACTTCCAGGCCTACAAACAGACGCCGTCGCCGGGCAATCCGCCGCTGTTTGCGTTTGTCAGCCTCTACAGGGGCGATACCAAGGTCTATGAAACTTCGCCCACGGCCATCGCGCCTTCGACCGCCAGCCGTCTTGGCACCATGCCGCTGAGCTTTAATCTCGGCGTGAACGGGCTTGAACCCGGCCCGTACGAGTGCCAGGTCACAATCCTCGACCCGTCAACGCAAAAGGCAAACTACTGGCGCGCGCCGATTGTGCTGGCGCCGTAAAATCCCCCAGAGATCAGAGATCAGAGATCAGGGATCAGAGGTCAGCCGGTGGAATTCAACTTCATGAAGGCCTTGAGGAGAGCTACGGGGTTCATGCCTTCGATTGTTTGCTGAGTCTCTGCGGTTTTCCTTCTTCTGAGGATGAGCGTGCTGCGCTTGCAGGGTGAGTCAAACGGTTCCTGCAGTGCGCCAGCGGCGGCGACATTCTCCACGATGCCTTCTGATTGGGAAGCTTTTTCGCTGCTCTGGCCTTCCTGCTCCTCGTTCTCCTCTTCCGGCGCGTCTTCTTCCTCGTCGTCTTCGCTGGGAGTGTAGTCACGGCAGTTGTGGCGATGGGCACAGCGGGAGCAGTCGGGGCTGTCCTCGTCGTCGTCATCTTCTTCGACGCAGAGTGGAGGAGCGAGCTCTTCTCCTTCACTGGAGCGGACGGCAGTGGGTACGCTGTCGGGCGGGTCGCTAAATTCTACTTTCAAGGTTTGCGAAGCGATCTGGATTCCGTAGAGCATGACGCCTGCCTCTTTGGCGTCGATTTGCTTGGCGAGGAGGGCTTGGATGATTTGGTGAACGGCCATCTGGACAGCGGCGTGCTCTTCCGCCATGGGGAGAAGGAGATTGGCACGAGCGCTGTTGCGGGTGATGCCGTGGGCCTTGGCGTGGAAGTAGCAGAAGGCGTGGCCGCGCATGGCCGGGGACTGGCAGCGGAGACCAGTGGGCTTGATATGTCGACAGGCTGCGTACATGGTGTCCTCCCCCCCTCCCATTTTGGGGGTTAAGTGGTTTGTTATGAGCAGTTTGTACCTTTGATATTCGGCGGCAAGCCGATGAAAACAAAAGGGTTGGAGCTCAAAATCGTCAAAAATAAAGAGTTACGAGCGGAGGCTGCACCGACTGGGGTGCAAAATGCACCGCCCGGGGCGAAGCGGCCTTATAAACGTATGCGGCCATGGATCGCAGGCTGATGATCAGCGAGCGATCCCGGGCCGCCGTCTTTCAGGGGGATTCTCTGCTCTGATTTGAGAGTAGCGCGGGTGGGGGAAATTAAGTGCAAAAGGCCTCACTCTGTGCCGGGGAGCAACGGCAGGGTGAGGTTTTCGGCGGGGGCGGGGCGGCTGCGGGGAGCTTTCTTGAAGGTGGCGTCGCGGCGGGCTGCGTACTCGGGCTGTTTGCCGTCGAGGATTTGCTGAATGGTCAGAATCTGGATGCGGGGATAGGTTGCGCCATCGAGCGGGCCGCTCTTGTAGAATCCGGCTTCGGCGGCTTCCTTCTTCATGGGTTTCGTCGGCTCCTCGAAGGTGAGAAAGACGCCGATCTCAGCTTTTTCGCGCGTCAAGACTCCCACCAGGTCGCGGATTTGGGGAACGCTGACGCCACCGGCCTTGACAGAGAAGATGATCTGCTTCGATTTGCCTGAATCGTCGTCGTGGAAATAGAGGCGGCCATCGATGCCGCGGTCCGCTCCCTTTTTCTGGTCGGTTGGCCGCGCGCCCACCTGGCCGAGCGCCCACCATTGGAATTGGTATTTGTCTTCTTCAGCTAACTGCGCTGCGCCTTGATAGTCCGTCGGCTCGCCGACTACTTCGTAGCGTTCTCGAATCTCTGGTCCGAATGTATCCGACAGGCGCTTCTTGATAAGGCCGATGGCGAGGTGGGTGATGTCGATGCCGATCCAGCGGCGGTTGAGGCGCTGCGCTACCTGGACGGTGGTGCCGCAGCCGCAGAAAGGGTCCAGGATGAGATCGCCTTCGTTGGAGCTGGCTTTGATGATGCGTTCGAGGAGGGCTTCGGGTTTTTGGGTGGGGTAGCCTAGGCGCTCTGCGGCGTTGGCGCTAATCGGGGGAATATCGTCCCATAGGTTTTGGAGTCGCTCTCCTTTACTTTCGTCTTCATACATCTTCAACCGCAGGGCGCCGTCGGGCGACGATGGAAAATGGAGGCGTTTCTCGCGATCATATTTGTCCATCCGCTCCCTGTTGCATGACCATCCATTTCGGTGCGGCTGGTAGGTAACTCCGTTGCTCGCTTTGTACGGGTAATGAAGGTTCGGGCGGACGCCCGGGTTTCTCAGAGTAACGGACTGCCACCTTCGTTCATCCGGATCGACATTCGGAAATTTCTGCGCGTTTTGTTCAGGCGTGAGGGCCTTGAATGGCTGATTCCACTTATATCCAGGGCCTTTCGTGTACCAAAGAAGAATATCGTTCACGGAGCCGTAGTTTCTACCGACATTCCCGTGGGCAAACGTCCGTTTCCAAGTGATCTCATTCCCGAAGAACTGCGGACCAAACACGGCGTCCATCAGAATCTTGAGGTAGTGGCTGGCGGTGGGGTCGCAGTGGAGATAGATGGAGCCGGTTTCTTTGAGGACGCGGCGGAGTTCGACGAGGCGCGGGGCCATCATGGCGAGATAGGCCATCATGTCGGAGTTGAAGAGGAAGGTCTTGAAGGCGCGAAGGGCATCGGCGACGCGTCCGCCCTGCTCGACGATGAATTCGTAGGAGCGCTGGGCGTCGATGTTCCACTCCCACGTATCTTCAAAGGCGCGAATCTGCGAACTGGATTGCGAGCCGTCTTTCTCGGCGAAGAGGACGTTGTAGTCCTGGCGGGAGTTGAAGGGCGGGTCTAGGTAGACGAGAATCGACCGACTCGTCCTTGACGTAGCGCTGGAGGACTTCGAGGTTGTCGCCGTAATAGAGCTGGTTTTTATCGGTGCTCACGGTTTGGGATGAGGTTAGCACAGGGGCCGGCTTGCGGAACTGGTTTCGTCCGGCCCTGCGGGGCGGAGAGGTTTGTTGCGACGCGGGCCCAGGGTTTCACCCTGGGCTATTTTCGGTCCTCCCTACGGGAGGTTGGCGCGCGGCGGAGCCGCGCGCCTTGTTTTCTAGATAAATGGGGACGCTTTGCGGCCCGACTGAAGCCGTGCCCTGATACGAAGCGGGTTGAGGTTCTTGGTATCCCAGGTCCCCAAATGCGAGGGATCTCCACCCCACGAACGAAGACCTGTTCGCGGGGACCCCGGACCTGGGGCACCCTCTGTTCTTGCGTGGTTGAATACGCTCAGACGTTTTACTTCCTTCTTTAGCGCATGCAAAAAGCCCGGACTCGTTTTGAGTCCGGGCTTCTGGTTAGCGCAGGTTGCGCGGGTTGCGGGCTTATCTACGTATCTGCAGGCTAAGCGTGGTCGTTGCGCTCAGGCTGCCGCTGGCGCCCTTGATTGTGATGGAATAAGTCCCGGTTGGAGCGGTCCGGGCGACGGTCAGGTAGAAGTCCGTTGTGCCGGAGCCGGTGACCGTGGTTGGACTGAAGCTCGTGGTCACGCCCGATGGCACGCCAGTTGAGGTGAACGAGACTGCCGAGTCGAATCCACCCGAAGCCGTTACGGTAACTACGGCGTATCCTTCCTGGCCTTCATCGAGATATCCCGACGAGGGCGAGACTGACAGCGTGAAGCTGCCCTGCGAAGGAGCCGTGACCGTCAGCGAGACTGTCGTGGTTTCAGTTGTCGTGCCGGAGGTGCCGGTCACGGTGATCGGATAGGTTCCAGCCGCTACCGTCGAAGCAACGGTGATCGACATCGACGAAGTTCCCGCGCCGGTAATCGACGCCGGGGTGAAGGTGACCGTTACGCCTGTGGGCTCGCCCGACGCCGTGAGAGCGATTGCTGAATCGAATCCGCCGGTTACGGTGCTGGTAATGGTTGAGGAGCCGGCGTTGCCCTGCAGGATCGAAACCGCTCCCGGCGAAGCCGAGAGGCTGTATCCGGGCGTGGTCGAGACCGAGCCGGCCAGTGCGTTGATCAGGCCCGAACCATTGGGGCTGCCCCAGCCTGTGGCCAGGTCGTATCCCGTGGTGGCCGAGAAGCCGTTGCTGCCGCTGGTGATGTCGTGGAAGTCGGAGTCGTAGCTGGAGCTTTCGCCGATGGTGTAGAGGCTCGGATTGATGAAGCCGAGCGTCTTGTTGCCATTGGCCACGGACTGCTGATTGACGAGCGCCAGGTAGCCGGCCCACATGGGTGTGGCAAAGCTGGTGCCGCCGTAATCGTTGGCCGTGCAGGCCTCCTGATCGGCACAAACGTAGAAGGTGAAGTTTGCGTTGGCTGAGACATCAGGACCGTTGCGATAGGTCTTGGAGCAGCTCGAGCATCCAGCCGCGGCAGTGGTCTGCCACGATGGAATCGCATAATCGTGGGGCGAGATGCCGCCGCCGCCATCGACCCACGCAGTTTCAGACGACCAGGGACCGCCCGCTGAACTGGTGTCGAGATCGGTGCCGCCGACCGTGGTTACGTACACGGAATCGGCAGGATAGATCTCAGAACCTGAGCCCGACGCGGTCCACTTACCACTGTCGCCTGCGGCCTGAAACAGGTTCTGGCCCTGTGCCGCGAACTCCTCAAAGTAGGGGTTGTCGGTGCTGGGGTCGGCCGGGCTCCATGTCCATGACGAGCTCAACTGCGCATTCAGCGGGCTGGCTGTCGCCATGGCGTTGAAGATGGCCGAATCAGTCGAGCCAACGTACATCACCAGGCTCGAGAGCCCCGGAGCCATGCCAATGGCCTGCGTCATGTCAAGTGTCTGCTCGGTGTCGTCGCAGGCCTTGTATACGCAACTGGTACTGGTTCCGTCGGTGGAGAGCAGAGTGATGGGAACGTTGTTTGTCTGATGTGCGTTCGTGAAGTAGGTGGTCAGATCGGTGAGATCGGTGCCGTAATACTCGAGCAGGCCGAGGGACTGCCCGGAGCCGGTCAGCGATCCGCCGTAGTACGCGGCGCGCATGTCGCTGCCCAGGAACGATGCCGAGGGACCGGAGCCCGTGGTGGCGCCGGACTTGGCCCTGGAGCCAGCCGGACGCCGTTCCAGACCTGCCGGATGTGGAATCGAGAAGTTGTCAAGGCCTGCGACGTGCCAGAGCTGGAAGGGCAGGCTGACCGATGGCTCGCGGTCGGGCGCGTAGAAGGTGCGGGATTCGGTCGGGTGCTGGTACACGTTCATGTGCACGTTGAGGGCGTGCTCAATATTGGCCACCGTGCCCGAAACCTGCAGGTTGACGCGGTTGCGCGAGGTTGAAACGATCGTCAGGCCATTCTGGTGCGCAAAGTCGATCAGCGAGTTGTAGTCATCCTGGGTGGGGCCGAATCGCGCCGTGAACTCATCCACGGTGAGGAATTGATGGTAGGAGGGGCTGTTTGAGTTGTAGAGGTCAGACAGCAGGCCTTCTAACTCATCCTGGTTGCGAAGCGGCAGAACCAGCACAAGGTTCATCGACTGGCTTGCAGGCAGCCGGCCCAGCATCGGCGCCTGGCCGTTGGTGGTGGCTACACGAACGTGCTTGGTAAGAATTGGCTGGAGTTGCGCGTGGCTGAAAGCGGCCGCGGCCAACAGCACCGCGGTAAGGGCGAATATTGTACGGCTCAGTTTGCGAATCATTCCTTCTCCTTGGCGGGGAGTTCGTGGAGATTGTTTCTGACTAAAGGCTCAATCGATATTGGGGAACGACGAATCAGGAACGGGCCAGTTGGGTGAAGAACTGGTTCCCGTTGCACCTCTTACGGGTGCTTGAATCAAACGATTTCAGGGGCCCGATGTTGAAGAATTCTTACGGATAGGAGGTACAGGTGTAAAGAGAAATCAGCGATCTCGATGAAAGCGCGATGAATGGGTTTCTTTGACCCGGTCCGGCCTGGCAACAGTTTTTGGGCTCCATCGACCTGAGGGAAATTGGGCCGGGAGCCGGCATCGCCGGTGATGATAGCATCAAAGGTGACCGATGCAAACAAATCAAAAGCTCAAGATCATCCCTCTGGGCGGGTTGGGCGAGTTCGGGATGAACTGCCTGGCCTTGCGCTGGGAAGACGACATTATTGTGATCGACGCAGGCCTGATGTTCCCTGAAACGGAACTGCTGGGAGTGGATATTGTCGTTCCCGACATCTCATACCTGATTGAAAACAAACAGCATGTTCGGGCCATCCTGCTCACCCACGGGCACGAGGACCATATCGGCGGACTTCCCTGGATCCTGAACGAGCTCAAGGTGCCGGTGTATGCCACCGAGTTCACGCTGGCCTACATTGAAGGCAAGCTCGAGGAGCACGGTCTGCTTGACGAGACCGAGATGATTGAGATCGCTCCGAAAGAGAAGTTCGCCATTGGGCCTTTCACCATCGAACCCATACGGGTGACGCACTCGATGGCCGATTGCGTGGCCCTGGCCATCGATACGCCGGTGGGCGTGATTATTCACACCGGCGACTTCAAGGTGGATCTGTCGCCGCTGGACGACAAGGCCTTCGACCTGCACACCTTTGCCGAATACGGCAAGCGCGGCGTTCTGGCCCTGCTGCAGGACTCTACGAATGTGGAGCGCCCGGGCTATACGCCCAGCGAGCGGGCCGTGATTCCGCGCCTCGACGAGGTATTTTCGCGCACCAGGAAGAAGCTCTTCTTCAGCTGCTTCTCGTCGTCGGTGTATCGCATCCGCATCGCGCTCGAGCTGGCGCGCGCCCACGGCCGCAAGGTTGCGGTGGTGGGCCGCTCAATGAACGACAGCACTGAGATTGCGCAGGACCTTGGCTACATCGAGATTCCGCCGGGACTGATCATCAATCCCGGCCAGATGCGCGACTACCCGCCTGAGCAGCTGATGGTCTTGATCAGCGGCACGCAGGGCGAGCCGATGAGCGCGTTGAGCCGCGCCGCGGTAGACAACCACAAGCACGCGCGCATCGAGGCTGGGGACACGGTCATCCTCAGCTCGCGCATCATTCCCGGCAACGAGAAGAACATTCATCGCGTGATCGACCACTTGAGCCGGCGCGAGGCCGACGTGATCTGCGACGACGGCACGAGCGGGCTCATCCACGTGAGCGGCCACGGCAGCCAGGAGGAGTTGCGGCTCATCATCAACCTGGTGCGGCCCAAGTTCTTCATCCCAATTCATGGCGACTATCGCTTTTTGCGCAAGCACGCGCGCATCGCCATGGAGACCGGTGCGGTGGAGCACGCCATGGTGATTGAGGATGGCGATGTGCTGGAACTCGACAGGGACGACGCCCGCAAGAAGGACAAGGTGACGGCGGGCCGAATCCTCATCGATTCCGGATCGTCGATCGATGTGGTTGAGGACCTGGTGATCCGCGACCGGCGCATACTTTCTGAAGACGGCGTGGTGCTGGCGGTTCTGGCCATCAACAAGAGGACCGGCAAGGTGGAACGCGAGCCGGAGGTGGTGATGCGCGGCTTTGGCGGCGCAGACATTACCGACCAGGCCCGCGAAGTGGTGCTGAAGACGCTGGACGGACTGAGCCCCGAGCAGAAGAGCGACTACGGCATGGTGAACGAGAAGGTTCGCGTCGAGCTGAAGCGGCTGATCCAGAAGTCGACCGGGCGCCGGCCCATGATCATGCCGGTCATCCTGGAAATCTGATGGAAGTGTCTGAGGGCCGGGAGGCCCTCAGTACCGCCGGTCAGGAGACCGGCGGTACAATTTCTGCTGCCTGGGTAATAGCGGGCTAGGCGGCGTGATGGCCGGCCGCAGGCCGCGCGGCTTGATGAGCAGCGCCGCGCTTCGCCGCATGCGGAATGGTGCGCTTGAGAATAAACACTTCGCCGAGCGCAATCCGGGCATTGCCTTCGAGGTCGAGGAACCCGGCCTGGCATTCCTTGCACAGGGCCCGCGCTTCATCTGAAATGTGCGGCGCGATAATCACCGGCGTTGCGGCGGTATGCGAGCTGGCAATGCTGTTGCGCAACCCTTCAAGCAGCGCGCGCAGATGCGCGGGCTGGTCGTCAGGCGCTATCTCGCAGGCCAGGGTATGGTGGTGGCCATAAACGTCCACACGGGCGGTGAATGCACCTGGCGAACCCTCATCCGGCGATGGATGGCTGATCTCCCGCACCCTGGTCCCGGATACTCCTGCCAATACCGCTCGCAGCGCTCCCGCCGCCCGGATACGTAATTCCTGCTTTGTGCTTATCTGCTTCATGTTGTTTCCTCGCCGCCTGCCCGGCGGTCCCATGCCCGCGTGTTTGCATTGTTGCGCGCCGGCTCCCGGGGCGCACGCCGAAAGATAACTGTGTCAGGCCGCGGCGCCGGTTTCCAGATTGACGATTTCGAATTCCGGGTCAGGGAGCTCGACCTCAAAGCCGCGCCCGTGTGCGTGCGAACCGGGCTCCGCAAATCCCAGGACGAAGTTTCCTTCGCTGGTCGGAATCATGTAGAGCGGCATCGACGAGCGGCAATTGCTATCCCGCGACTGCTTCGACTCAAGCCACAGGCACAGCCGGGGGTCATGAATCTCCGGCTCGCCATCCCAGAAGCACGCCGCCAATCCGCACTGAATCAGCAGATGGTCGAGCTGCAGGTTGATTGCTTCAACTGTCCTGGGGAAGTACCGGCGGACGTTGTTCTCGCCCACATAAAGGCCGGTGACCCGGTTTCCAATGCACTGCGATTTGACCAGCATAGGATGACTCCACAATGAATACGACGTATATAAAGGCAACAGGTTCCCCGCCGAAGCGATCATTTTCTTTCATCGTGTCGAAGGCGGAGGAGTTAGCCGGCAGAAATCGAACAGAAGTTCCACGCCGGTCAAAAGCCGGACCATCCTCAGAATGCTCGCCCAGGGATGCTTGCGTAACCGCCGAACAGAGAGAGCAGAGAGGCTGAAGAGCGAACGCCTTCATCTTCCGATGCTGGAATTGCCTGGGGTCGCGCGCAGCTCGGATTGTTATGAGCGCGCCAGTTTTTGTGAGCGCCTGCGCGAGCCCTCTTGCGTCACAGTTCCGGTTGCCGAACAGCGCACGCAATCCAAAATCCCTGGGGAGTCAGCCGTGCAATCAATCGGCATTGTGCCGATGCCTCCGATGGGCTGCCTTCGACTTCGCCGACTTCCGTTATCAGATTCGTCGCTTCCAACGGTCAGGATGCAATGCTCTTGCATTCGAGATGCCTTGAACCACAACCATCCACTCGCCCGGCCGGGAAGCGGTCCCGAAGCAACAAATCCGGCGGAAAACCGCCGTCTCTGGCCTGATAGTGATCCACATCGAAAGCGAAGTCAAGGCCAGCGAGATGAAAATCGCGCTTTGCCGAAGCAACTCTGCCGCGCTCCGCCGGAAGCGAATGTCAGGCGCGATGGCGCGTTCTCTTGGATGGCTCGTCAGAGAAGATCTGGCCGTCGCGAATATGCACGACGCGATGCGCGAATTCGGCGATGTCGGCCTCGTGGGTCACCAGCACGATGGTGTTTCCGCGAGCGTGCAGCTGATCGAAGAGGGTCATGATCTCCATACCGGTCTTCGAATCCAGGTTGCCGGTGGGCTCGTCGGCCAGAATGATCGACGGGCTGTTCACCAGCGCCCGGGCAATGGCCACGCGCTGGCGCTGCCCACCCGAAAGCTCATTGGGTTTGTGCATCATGCGCGACTCAAGGCCCACTGAAGCCAGCGCCTCTTTAGCCCTTTCGATGCGCGCCACTGCCGGTGTGCCGTTGTAGATCAGCGGCAGCTCGACGTTGTGCAGCGAAGTGGCCCTGGCCAGCAGATTGAAGGTCTGGAAGACAAAACCGATCTCCTTGTTGCGGATGCGAGCCAGCTGATCGTCGTCGAGTTCGCTTACCAGTTGCCCGTTCAACCAGTATTTGCCCTTCGACGGCGTGTCGAGACAACCGATCAGGTTCATCAGCGTGCTTTTGCCCGAACCCGAGGGGCCCATGATGGCCACGTATTCGTTGTGGTGGATGCGAAGCGAGACGCCGCGCAGAGCCTGCACCTGCTGCTCCGAGCCCATGTCGTAGGTGCGCCAAAGGTCTTCCACCACGATCATATCGTCGGTGGGAACAGTCTCAAATTCGGCAGAAATCTCGCTCATCATGCTAATCAGGGCCATCCATCCATCCTTTTGCCTGTGCAGTTCCTTGCCGTTCAACACGAGCCCGGAGCAGTTCCCGCGATCTGCCGCCGCGCCGGACCTCGAATTCATCGTGCAGGTTACGAGGAGCTGCTGCTCGTCGAAAGCGAGATCGGCTTGACTGTATCCCGCTTCACGAGCGCGCCGTTCTTGAGTATCCGCAATGTTTTGTAGGGGCCCGTCACGATCTCGGCGCCCGGCGGCGGTCCCGTCACAACCTCGATGTCGGTTGCCCCGGTAATACCAGTGGTAACCGGTACGAACTTTGCCCGCAGCTTTCCGTGCGCGTCTTTCTCAACCACAAACACACCCTGGATGGGGTTCGGTTTTGTTGCTTGCCCCGGTGCGGTCGATGCTGCCTGCACCGTGCCTGAGCTCTTTTTGGAGTCCAGGGATGGATCGTACATGGTGAGCGCCTGAATGGGCAGCGAAGTCACACTGGCCTTGTGCGCAGTGGTGATTTTAGCCGTGCAGGAGAGCCCCGGCCGCAACTCGCTCAACTCCTGGGCCGTGCCGGTGAGCGTTACCACCACCTTGAAGTCCTTTGCCTCCTCGGTGCCCGTGGTCGAAGTCGAGGTGGCCTGCCCGGTGGAGCGCAACAGCGCCTGGTCGCCCACCAGCGTCACCGTTCCCTTGAAGACTTTGCCCGGCAGCGCGTCGACGGTTACATCCACCGGCTGCCCAAGCTGCACGCTCACAATATCGGTTTCGTCGACCTTCACTTCGGCGGTGATCACGCTCATGTCGGCGAGGGTCATCAGCGTGGCGCCCTCGGTGCCCTGAATGCCGGTGACCACTGTCTCACCCTCGCGCACGGGCATGTTGGTCACAATGCCGTCAAAGGGAGCTGTGGCAACGGTTTTGTTGAGCAGATCCTGGTTGTATTGCAGCGTGGCGATCTGGGTCTGCAGGTGCCCGCGCGCCGACTCGGTATTGGCCTTGGCCTGGTTGAGCAGGGCGATGGCGTGGTCGAGGTTAGCAACGTCGGTATCATAGGCCGCCTTCTTGGCGTCGTAATCCTGCTTGGCCATGATGCCGTCGCGGTAGAGGGCCTGAGCCCGCTCCCAGTCCAGCTTTTTCTGTTCGAGGTCGGCCTGGGCCTGCTCCACGCTGGCCTGGGCCGTCTTTTCCGCCGCAATGTCAGACTGAATATCGGTTCGGGCCGCGGCGATGGCTGCCACCTGCCCGTTTACGTTTGCCTGCTGCTGCACGCTTTCGATGGTGGCTACCGTCTCGCCCTTTGCTACCCGGTCGCCTTCTTTTACATAAAAATGCGTAATCCGCCCAAAAGAGGTCGCCCCGACGTTCATATACGTCTTTGGCTTGATCTGCCCGGTGCCGCTCACGATGGTCGTCAGGTCCTCGCGCACCACCGAGGCGGTCAACACCTTGGTGTAGCCCGCCTGCTGGCGCACCACCATCGTCACCACCAGGCCCACAGCAACCAAAACTCCCAGTACGATCAGCAGAATCTTCTTCATAGCCGTTTTATTGACGATGCTCCTTGGTCAAGTGTACGTAAGCTGGCCACGGGTGGTTCCATTCGGCCGAGTCAGGGTTTCATGATTCTATGGACGTTTCAGGCCTGATTTTTGTTTGACCGGAGCCGCTCTGAAAATGGATGCAGGAGCCGCCGAAGAACGCCGGAACGTCCGGCAGTAACTGGATTCCGAGTCAGGCGATTGGATTCACGAAATCTAGCGCCATGAGGTCATTTTACCGGTTTGCGCTCCTGGGAAGAGGTTGACTTCACAGCGCAGTGCGCGTCTAAATGCCAGACAACGCACCTGGAGCCTGCTCATGTCAGAGTAGACAACAGGCGTGGGAGCCTTGATCAGAATCCTCAAAGCCTTGATCGGGCCTTCTCGGACCCGTAGAATAAGGGATCGCAGGAGTTTTTGAAGGCTATGACGTTCAGCAGTCGCCGTTTTCTCGTTTCTGTTCTGGGTTGTGGGGTGCTTTGCGTGCCGGCAGCCGTTGCCTTTGCCCGGCAAGCCTCTCCTCAAACACAGGAGCAGGCCCAGCCCGCTAACAGTTCCGACCAGGACCAGGATCCACTCAAGCGCCAGCGCTCACCACAGGAGCGGTACAAGGCCCAGAAGGCGCTTCGCACTGAAATCAAAGGGACCTACAAGATCTGGCTCAACGAGGAAGTTCCCTACATCATTACCGACGATGAGAAGAAAGCCTTCCTGAGCCTGAGCAACGACGAGGAGCGGGACGCATTTATCGAGTCGTTCTGGCTGCGCCGCAATCCCAACCCCGATTCTCCCGAAAACGAGTACCGCGAAGAGCATTACCGCCGCATTGCGTACGCCAATGAGCACTTCGCCGCCGGCAAACCCGGATGGAAGACCGACCGCGGCCATATTTATATCGCTTTCGGGCCGGCCGACAGCATCGACTCCCATCCCTCCGGCGGGACTTATGAACGGCCGATGGACGAAGGCGGCGGCGAAACCTCGACATTCCCGTTTGAGGTGTGGCATTACCGTTACCTTGAGGGAATCGGGGAAAACATCGACATCGAGTTCGTCGACACCTGCATGTGCGGCGACTACCACTTTACGATCGACCGCAGCGAGAAAGACGCACTGCTGCACGTTCCCGGCGCCGGCCTCACCCAGTGGGAGCAAATGAACAAGGGAGACAAGACCGACCGCTTCAAGGGCGGCGGCATGGAGTCGCTTGGAACCGGACCGAACGCCGCCCAAAATCAGAGTAAGGAGTTTGACCGCATCGAGTTGGCCTCAAAGCTGTTTGCGCCGCCGCCGATTCAGTTCAAGGACCTGGAAGCGCTCACCGAGACTCATATCCTGAACGGACCGCCATTCCCGTTCGACGTCCGGACCGACTTTATCAAGGTCACCGACAACACCGACCTGGTTCCCATCACGCTCCAGATCAAGAACCGCGATATCACCTTCCAGACCAAGGACGGCGTCTCGCAGGGCAAGGTCAACATCCTGGGCAAAGTGACCACCATCATGCACAAGACCGTGCAGACCTTCGAGGATACGGTCGAGGTCACCGAGCCTTCGGAACTGCTTGAGAAGTCGCTCGACCACAGCTACGTTTACTGGAAGGCGTTGCCTTTGCAGCCCGGGCTCTACCGTCTGGATATCGCCATCAAGGACGTGAACAATTCCGACCACCTTGGCCTGTACGGCAAGAGCATCAACGTGCCGATGTATGACGACGAGAAACTCGGCACCTCGTCGCTGATCCTGGCCGATGTAATGAACCCGGTTTCATCGCGCGACATCGGCAGCGGCAGCTTTGTTATCGGCAACACCTTCGTGCGTCCACGAGTGAGCCCCAACGCGGCCACTCCGGTGAGTTTCAAGCGCAACCAGGACCTGAACTTCTGGATGCAGGTTTACAATCTGGGGATTGACGACAACACCAAGAGCAACTCAGCGACGGTTACGTATGAGATCAGCGACGCCGCCACGGGCAGCGTGATTTTGCAGAAAGATCTCGATTCAAAGGATTTAGGTGCGCACAGCGACCAGCTTACCGTGGAAAAGTCCGTGCCCTTGGCCGGTCTGGCGCCCGGCAAGTACAAGGTGACGGTGAAAGTAAATGACGCTATCTCAAAACAAGAGATTGCGCAATCGGCTCCTTTTGTCGTCGAATAGAAGTCACACCGCGTAAGAACGGGCAGCCGGACCCCAGATCCGGCGCCTGCGCGAGGCTGAATTATTCAGAAATCCTGCCAGGGACGCGGCGGATCACAAATCTGTAGCAGATGATGCGAACTGCCCATCTCGCCGGTTTCGCCGTGCTCATCGCGTTGGGGACTGCTCCGCTGTTCGGAGCGGCCACAGTGTCAGTGTCGGGCATGGTGTGTGACTCGGCCGGCGTTCCGCAGATGGGCGCCGAAGTCCAGTTACTTGGCGCCAACCTGAGCGTAGTGGCCAGCGTCTACACTGACCACAAGGGCCAGTTCCTAATCGCATCGGTGGTTCCCGGCAGCTATTCGCTCAAGGCAATGGGCGCGTATTTCCTGCCCTCGCTGCGGGAAAACATTCACGTCCGCAAAGCCACCGTCGTCAATCTCACGCTGAACACGCTCTATGAGGCCATGCAGTGGCTTCCTGCCAAGCCGCGAACCGGACATTCCCAGGCCGACGACTGGGCATGGACGTTGAAATCCGCCGCCAATCGCCCGCTGCTGCGCTGGCTCGAGGATGGGCCGCTGGTAGTGGTTTCAGACAGCGCCGGGAACGCTCGCAAGCTGAAGGCGCGGCTGATGGCCACGGGCCAGGCCGGAACCTTTGGCGAGAGCGGTGAGCGCCTCTCCAATACTGTGGAACTGACGCCAGCCAACAGCCGCGAGCTGCTGGCGCGGGTCGATTTCGCTCCCGATACCGACGCGGGCATGGAATCGATGCTCGGCTTCCGCCAGGATCTTGGTTTTGCCGGAGCGGTTCAGTCTGTCGCCGCCATCGCGATCCATCCCGATGAGTACGACGGCGCCGGCGACCAGGGCGTGGACGAGGCGGCGATCAATACATCGGAGACCATGCATCTGGGCGATGAATTTGAGCTGGATGCGGGATCGACCGAAGTGATTGGCCACATGGCGGGCGACAGGCCGGCCAGAGTTACTGCTGCGCTGCCCTTTGCCTCGCTGGAATGGCGCGACCGCGCCAGCACGGTTCAATACCGCATGGCCACCATGGTCCCCGCTCCGGAGTCGAACGACCAGACCGAAGCCGCAACCTGGTTGCCCGCGGTTGCCATGCGCGATGGCGACCTGGTTCTGGAGCGTGGTCTGCATCAGGAGATCGGCTACGAGCGCCAGACCGATACCTCGGGCGTGGCCGTGAAGGTGTACGCCGACAACATCGATAATCCGGTTCTTGAAGCAATGGGCCGCGCGGCCGGCGGAAACCTGAGCAATACCGGCGCACCCTCCGCTGCGCTCATCGATCCCGGCAGCGGCATGATTCGCAGCGCAGCTCCCGGATTTTCTGCCACCGGCGTGAGCGCCAGCTTCGAGCGCCAGATTGCAGGCAGCAACCGCATCGCGGTCAGCTACGCGAGCGGCAGTGCGCTGGTGATGCCGGCCCTGCCCAATTCGGCAACCATCCAGCAAATGACGGCAGCAGCCCGCGCGCACCGTGCCCAGGCCTACACGCTCTCGTTCTCGGGAATTCTCGACGGCACTCACACCCGATGGCGCGCAAGCTATCGTTGGCAGCCCGAGAATACCGTCACTGAAGTGGCGCCGTACGCGGTCAATTCCGCACCGCCCTATCTGAACATTCAGATCCGCCAGCCCATTCACTTGACCCGCGACGGCTCGGGCGGGTTTGAGGCTCTGCTCGACGTGAGAAACCTGCTGGCCCAGGGCTACCGGCCCTACATCCTCAGCGACGGCTCGCTGCTCATCTTCGCGCAAGGGCAGCGTGCAGTCCGCGGCGGCGTGGCGTTCACGTTCTAGCCTCCCCTTACCCCACGAAGCCCGGTGCCCCATCTTTTTCGCGTTCTTCAGGAAAAAGGCGGGAAACCTCCCAAGGCGCCAGTGGGCGGTTCGTAAGGGGTCTCTTAGTCTCCCACCCTTGCGCCAGAAAAAAGGCGCAAGGACGGGGCGCGGAGAATTCTTTACGAACCGGACTTGGGACGCGCCCTGCGCCCCGGCGAGTATCATTCCACATGATGAAAAAAGATACCGATTTTACCATCGCAAAACTCAGCCGCCGCCAGGCTCTCAAGACGGGACTGGCTCTGGCAGCGCTCGCACCAATAGCCGCAGCCGAAACGCCGGTCGCGCGCAAAGGCAACATCCGCCAATCCGCCTGCAGGTGGTGTTATCAGAGCACGCCTCTCGACCAGCTCCTGGCTTACGCCGCCTCAATCGGTCTCAAGGGTGTCGACCTGCTGCAGCCGGCCGAGTACGAGATTCCGCGCCGGTATGGCCTCATCTGCACCATGGGCTACGCCGGGGGCGGCGAAATTCCAAGCGCCCTCAACCGCACTGAAAACCACGCCGCGATTGAAGCGGCCTTCCGCGCCAACATCCCGCTGGCGGCGAAGGCGGGCATTCCCAACGTGATCACCTTCAGCGGCAATCGCGGCGGAATGAGCGACGATGAAGGCGCGCGCAATACCATTGCCGGCCTGAACCGCGTGAAAAAGATCGCCGAAGACAATGGCGTGAACCTCTGCATGGAACTCCTGAACAGCAAGGTCGATCATCACGACTACATGTGCGACCACACCGCCTGGGGCGTGCGCGTAATGGAGGAAGTAAATTCGCCTCACGTCAAGCTGCTGTACGACATCTACCACATGCAGATTATGGAGGGCGACCTGATCGCCACCATCCGCGGCAATATCCAGTGGATCGGCCATTTCCACACGGGAGGAGTGCCGGGCCGTCACGAACTCGATAATACTCAGGAAGTACAATGGGACGGAGTTATGCGGGGCATTGCCGCGGCCGGGTTCATGGGCTACGTTGCGCACGAGTTTATTCCCACGCGCGACCCGTTCACCAGCCTTCGCGCCGCCGCGGATTTGTGCGACGTATGATGCGGTTCCAACTTTATGCTTCGTCCGGTGAGTCATGAAAGCCTTGCTTCTTTCCAAATACAACCGTCTTGAGATCGTCGATATGCCGGCGCCCTGTGCCGGGCCCGACGAGGTTCTGGTTCGCGTTGAGGCGTGCGGCATCTGCGGCAGCGATGTGCACGGCATGGACGGCTCGACCGGCCGCCGCATTCCGCCCATCGTAATGGGCCATGAAGCAGCCGGCACCGTGGCGGCCGCCGGCTCCGGCGTCGACGACATTGCGGTTGGCGATCGCGTCACCTTCGACTCGACCATCTCCTGCGGCAAATGCGACTACTGCCTGCGTGGCGACATCAATCTCTGCGACAACCGCGAGGTTATAGGCGTCTCCTGCGGCGAATACCGCCGCCACGGCGCATTTGCCGAATATGTCTCGGTGCCGCGCCGCATCGTCTACCCGCTGCCGCCTGAGCTTCCGTTCGAAGAGGCCGCCGTGCTTGAGGCAATCTCAGTGGCGATGCACGCGGTGCGTGTTTCAGGCGCTGCCGGAGGCGAGACCGCGCTGGTTGTGGGCGCCGGCATGATCGGCCTGCTCACGCTGCAGGCCGCCCGCGCTGCCGGATGCTCGCCTGTCTATGTCTCCGACATCGACCCCACGCGGCTCGCCCTTGCCGTGGCGCTGGGCGCAGACCATGTGCTGCCTTTCTCGGGCAGGCAGCTTGTATCGCGCATTGCCGAGCTCACGGACGGACGCGGCGCCGATATGGTCTTTGAAGCCGTCGGCAACAATCAAACCGTCTCCACCGCTATCGATTCCGTGCGCAAGGGCGGCACGGTCACGCTCATCGGCAATGTGGCGCCCGAGGTTACGCTGCCGCTGCAGAAGGTGGTCTCGCGGCAGTTACGGTTGCAGGGCTCGTGCGCCTCGTCGGGTGAGTATCCGCAGGCAATTGAGTACGTGGCCTCGGGCAAGATCGTGGTCAAGCCTCTCATCACCGCTGTTGCCTCGCTGGATGAAGGGCCGCAATGGTTCGAGCGCCTGCACGCGCGCGAGCCGAACCTGATGAAGATTGTTCTCACACCGGGAAAATCATGACCGACTCGAGCCTTGACTCGAATCAGGATTCGATTCTCGACCTTCGCGGCCAGGTTGCCATTGTTACCGGAACCAGCCGCGGGCTTGGGCAATGCCTGGCCCGCGCGCTGGCCAAGGCCGGCGCGGACCTGGGCGGTGCGGTGGTCTTTCTCGCCTCCGAGGCCAGAGGTTATGTGACCGGCCAGCTCCTGCTGGTGGATGGCGGCATCTCAACGGGCTCGACGCGCGCCACGGTTGCCAAGTCGTGATTCGTGATTCGTGAATCGCGGATCGTGAGTCGTGGGGCGGCGAGTCGAACGCAAAAACAGAGCGGCCGCGTCTTTGAGGCGCGGCCGCAGGCTTTGTGCGTGACTCTAATTCACGGTCAGCGTAACCGTGCTGATTGTTGCAGTCTCTGCCCCTGAATTGGCGGAGCCCGTTACGGTAATCGTGTAGGTCCCGGCTGTGGTTCCGGAGTTTCCACCGCCGCCGCCTCCTCCGCCGCCTCCGCCGCCGCAGGCAGTGAGACCTGCCGCGGCAAACAGAACCAGAAGCGCGACCATTGCGAGCCAGCTACGGCGGCGCCGCGGCGTAATGAAGAACAGCATCAGCGCCAGCGCCGTTCCGCCGGTAGTGGGCCAGAAGAGCTTCTGCATCCGGTTCTCCGCGCTCGAAGACGCTGTGGTGTTCACCGTGAGCGTCGACGTTGAGGCTGTAGTGCCGCCGATGCTTACTGAGGTCGGGCTCAGGCTGCAGGTCGGCTGGTCGTTCACGCCGGTCATTGTTGTAGTTACGGCGCACGTCAGGCTCACCGAGCCGGCGAAGCCGTAGGTTCCCACCACGCTGATGGTTGCGGTATTCCCGGTGGTTGCCCCCGGAGAGACTGACAAGCTAGCGCTGCCGGTGCCCGGGCTGGGACCAAAGCTCGGCTCATTGGTAATCGTGAGCGCGACGGTGGTTTGCTCGGAAAGCGACCCCGAAGTTCCCGTAATGGTCACTGTTACCGGGCTTGATGTAACCGCAGCCGAGGTGGTCGCGGTCAATGTCATTACCTGAGTATTCGCCGCGGTTCCAGCGGCAAAACTCGCGGTAACTCCGCTGGGCAAATTCGTCGCGGAAAACGTGATAGCTGCGTTGAATCCATTGGCAGGGCTGATTGTGACGGTGCTTGTTCCCGTCCCACCCTGTGCGACTGACACGGTTGTCGGCGAAGCCGAGAGCGTAAAAGTCGGTTCTGCAGTAACGATCACGTTAACCGTTGCCGTTTCGGTAATCGAGCCCGAGGTACCGGTGACAGTCAAGGTATACCCATTTTCAATGACTGAGGCATCCGGGCTGACGTTCAGAGTCATCAATTCCGTATTCGCTGCAGTTCCCGCGGCGAAGCTCGCCGTACCCACGTACGCCGCGTCAGTAGAAAAAGCGACCGCTCCATTAAACCCGTCGATTGGGTTAATCGTCAGGGTGACTGTTCCCGTGCCGCCCTGGGCGATTGACAGGCTCGTCGGCGATGCCGAGAGCGTGAAGCTCGGCGCAGCTGTCACCGTCACTTGCCCGGTGCCGGTTGAGCTGCCGTAGATTCCCTGGCTAAACTGGTCAGGCGCGTAGGCCGCGGTCAAGGTATCGTTGCCTGCAGCCAGCACACCCGCAGGGATGTTGATGATGGCGGTGTTGCCATTCGGCGCGGAGCCGGTCAAAGGGGCAGAAGCAGAAGTGTAGCTGCCGCTGGACAGCGTTACTGAACCAGTCGGATATAGAAATCCTGTTGACGCTTCCACCGTCACGGTGACTGCCGTCGTCTGCGCCTGGGTGAAAGTGGAAGGCGACGCCGATATTGTCACGACCGGTATCTGTACGGGGTCAAGGTTTACGGTGACCTGTCCTGAGGCGCTATTGTAGAAAAACGCCCCGTTCGTATCCGGCGTGTAGGTGACCGTGAACGTGTCGTTTCCCGCAGGCAGCGAATTAGCAGGAATAGTCCACTGACCCTCGCCATCGACGACTGATTCGACCACGCCGGTGTAACTGCCGCTGGTGAGTTTTAGTGTTCCGGTCGCGGAGGGTTCGCCTGTCGCCGTGCTCACTGCGGCGTCGATAATCGTCACCTCGCCCACGGTAAACGGCGCCTGGCCCTGCTGGTATACGGTCAAAGTGGGAGTGGAAGGCGACGTTGGGGCCACGGTAACCGAAGCCGTTGCGCTCGCGCTGTCGTAGCTGCTCGAACTCGCCGAATCGGGCTTGTAATTCACGGTAAGCGTATCGATTCCGATGGCCAGCGAATTAGCTGGAATGGTAATCTGCGCGCTCCCGCCGGTCAGCGTTGTTGACGCCGAGGAATAGCTGCCACTGGACAGCGTCACCGATCCCGTCGGTGTCGATCTTCCCGACGCGGCGTTGACCGCGGTGGTCACCGTTAGTGACTGGTTGACCTTGATGGGCGAAGTTCCCGGCGTCACCTGAATGGCAGGAGCAACCGGTCCCACTGTGGCTACATAGTCCTCGATAAAAACGTTCACGTCGAGCGAGCCCCAGCCGGTGGCCTCGTCGTATCCGGTCTGCACCGCATAGCCCTGGGTACCGCCGGTGAGAGCGGTGGCGCTGGCCACGCTGTTGTTGCACATGCTGGGCGTGCTCACGCTGCACGAAGTCACACCGCTCGAAGCCACCGTGACGTCGTGGAATGCGGATGGATCGTTGGCCGCCAGGGCGTATATCGTGGGAGCAAGGTTGCCTTGCGCGCCCGCCAACTTCTGGTCGAGCAGCGCGGCGATGCCGGCCATATCCGGCGCGGAGGCCGATGTCCCCGAGAAGATCCCGATGTAGTTGACGCAGTCCTCGCCTTCGGCCTCAAAGCAAGTCAGGTATCCGTCGTGGCCCGATGCAGAGAAAGCAACGTCGGGTGTGTATCGTCCTGTCCCCGGTGAAGGCACACCGGTGCCTGTCTGCCATGGGGGAGTGGCGATAATTGAACTCACGCCTCCACCGGTTGCTGCTACCTGGAATTGGCCGGTAGTTCCAGGCTCATTCCATGCGCCCTCGGGAATGTAGCCCAGGGCCGATAAATAACCAGTTCCATTCGTCGCGCTCCAGTAGGCGGAGTAATCGCTGGCATCGTTGAACTCAGTGCCGCCTACGCAGGTTTCGTAGACGGGCGAGCAGATGTAGTTAGGGCTGGCCGCCGTGGGCGTCGCTGGCGGAGCTGCGCCATGGGTGTCGCATCCGGCGGCGCCGCTGTCGCCGGATGACACGAAGATCGATATGCCCTCCATCTGCCCTTTCTGAAAGAGACTGCCCCATGAGTCAACCCCCGAGGCACCGGCATCGGCTTCGCAAGCGCCGAAGCTGATGCTCATGATCTGCGCCGGAACGGGAGTGGTTTCAGTAAGGTACTGGGCGTCAGTGTAGACGCCGTCGCTTGTAGTGCCGTTATCGCTTGCGACCACCAGCAGAAGGTCCGCGGAGGAGGCAACAGTGCCGGCCCGGGTTACGTCGAGTGTTGCTTCACCCTGGGCATCGAGATAGTCGTTTTCACTGGTGCTGCAGGTGTTCGTGGTCCCGGTGTAGCAGGTCTGCGTCGTAGTATAGGCTGGACCCGGATCAACACCTCCGTAGGCGGTCGGAACCACCTGGCTGAGCGTGCTGAAAGACGGCCACGTCTCGCCGAATAAAGTACTGAAATTGGTGAAGTCGCCAGGGTTGACATGCGCTTCGGCAACAATGCCGATGGTCACGCCCGAGCCGGTAAGGCTTGTGGGCACGTCGTAGATGGTGGCAAAGTCGGCGGGGCCAATGACGTACGTCAAGGTGCCGTTATTGTTCAAGGTCACGTTTGGCTTGTTCGCGACTTCGGTCCGCGAAAAGTGCTGCGGCCGCTCCTGAATGGTGTAGAGCCCGCGTACCGCCTGAATCACAGGAGCCAGCGCCAAAGGAGCCATGGGATCGGACGAAACCGAAATGCGCTGATCGCCGTGAACATTGTAGGCGTGCATCTGAGTGCCAAAGGCGCGGCCAACGCTGGCCGCCGTGCCGCCAAAGGCGATAAAGATCTTGCTCGGCGCCACCCAGTTCACGTGCAACCCCTGGCTCTCAAGCCATCCGCTGATCGAAGCGATATCGTGGTCCGACACGCCAAACTGCGCGCCGATCTCAACCGGCGTCAGCCAGTGGTGGTACTCCGGCGAAGCCGGATTCTGCTGGTCCTCGAGCAACTGCTCAAAGGCCTTCTCCTGCTCGGGTGAGCGCGCCAGAACCATGGTCAGATTGTCGATGACCTTGTTGGCGTCGAGCGCGCCCTGGTCGTTGGCCGGTGACGCCCACTGCGGGTGATGGCCCGCCAGCACCGCCGTCGGCGCGGGATCAAACGACTGGGGAACGCGGTCGGCAGACTGCGCCTGCGCTGCTGTCATGCAGGCGCAAACGGCGAGCATCAGTACGGCGGCAAAGGTCTTTGGCGTGGTCATTTGACGGTTGAGGCGTGAAATCGGAGACGTTGAAGGGAGGGCCTCCGGCAATGCCATGGCGATTGACTCCTTGCGGAAGCGGCAAACAACGATTGCAGTTTGCGAGGGCTAAACGCTCTCGAGGATTCGCATTGAAGGGCGAGGAATAAGGAAAAATATCGGAAAATTGATCGATCAGGTGCAGCAGAGCAACCAGAATTTAATGTGAAAAGCGATACGGCTGTCCCGAGGAATGAAAATGCCGCGCGGCGCCAGATCTTTATACTTATGCTGAGAGCCGAGACTAAGTGATTTATCGGCGATTTGCAAGGTAATATTAGTGAAAATCTCCGCAAGGAGATGACCCGGTTTTGAGCCGACTCCCGCCCCTCGGGATCGAACAAGCCGGATAACCCGGAGGTCATGACGATGAGCAGAGTAAGAGTGCTTGTGGGCACCCGCAAGGGCGCGTTCATTCTGGATGCGGACGGCAAACGCAGGGATTGGCAGGTGAGCGGGCCGTTCTTCGCCGGCTGGGAGATCTACCACATGAAGGGCTCGCAGGTAGACCCCGACCGCATCTACGTTTCTCAAACAAGCGGCTGGTTTGGCCAGTTGTTGCAGCGCTCCGACGATGGCGGCAAGACGTGGCATCAGCCGGGGTTGGCCGATGAAGGAATTCCCGCTCCCGGTCCGCCCAAGGCACTGCCCAACCGCTTCGTCTACGACGTATCGCCCGAGACCGGCAAGCCGCTCACCACGCACCAGTGGTACGACGGCACGCAGCATCCCTGGGAGTTCAAGCGGGTGTGGCATCTGGAGCCTTCGCTCACCGACCCCGGCACGGTTTACGCCGGCGTTGAGGACGCGGCGCTCTTCCGCTCCACCGACGGCGGCGAAAACTGGCACGAGTTCTCAGGCTTACGCGGACACGCAACCGGTCCCAATTGGGGTCCCGGCGCCGGCGGCATGTGCCTGCATACCATCATCATCGATCCCAGTAATCCCCAGCGCATCTACATTGCAATCTCGGCGGCGGGGGCCTTCCGCACCGACGATGGCGGCGCGAGCTGGAAGCCGATCAACAAAGGACTCCACTCGTTGTACATTCCCGATCCCTATGCCGAGGTCGGCCACTGCGTGCATCACGTGGCCATGCACCGCTCGCGGCCTGAAGTTCTCTTCATGCAAAAGCACTGGGACGTGATGCGCTCCGACGACGCCGGGGACAACTGGCGCGAGGTGAGCGGCAACCTGCCCACCGACTTCGGCTTCGTCATCGACGTGCACGCGCACGAGCCGGAGACCGTGTATGTGGTGCCCATCAAGAGCGACTCCGAACATTTCCCGCTCGGCGGGCAATTGCGCGTCTATCGCAGCCGCAGCGGCGGCAACGAGTGGGAGCCGCTGGCCAAAGGGCTGCCGGAGAAAGACTGCTATGTGAACGTATTGCGCGACGCCATGGCCGTGGACACGCTCGACGAGTGCGGCATTTACTTCGGCACCACCGGCGGCCAGGTGTATGCCTCGGCCGACGCCGGCGACAGCTGGGCTCCGATTGTGCGCGACTTGCCGGCCGTGCTCTCGGTTGAAGTGCAGACGCTGGATTAGGGAACGAGGGAACAGAGATCAGAGATCAGAGAACAGGGACCAGGGACCGATGAGCGTGAATCGATGCCGCAATTGCGATGCGAAGGGAGAAGCACGGTAATGGTGCGCGTTACGCTGCCCTATCACCTGCGAAATCTCGCTAAGGTCGCGGGCGATGTGCAGGTGGATGTTGCCGGCCCGGTCACCGTGCGCTCGGTTCTCGACGCCATCGAGGCGCGCTACCCAATGCTGCGCGGAACTATTCGCGAATACGAAACAGGAAACCGGCGTCCGTTTCTGCGCTTCTTTGCGTGCGCCGACGACTGGTCGCTCGAATCGCTGGATCGCGAACTGCCGGCCGCGATCGCCAAGGGCGAAGAGCCGCTGATCGTTCTCGGATCGATTGCGGGGGGATGAGATGCAGGGAATTGGGCATCGCGGCAGAGAATGCGAGAACCACTGAGCACTCCGCCGAGTCCGCACCGAGGTACCGCATGGTCTCAGACCGGCTCCCCTGCTATTGCGGCGTCGCCAGGTACTTCTTGAGCGGATCCCAGTAGCGCAGGTACCAGCCGGGATCGAGATGGTCGAAGTCGCCTTCGGGAAAACCGGTATGGTCCAGCACCAGCATGGTTCCAGCGCTAGCGGCCTTCAATTCAAAATGTACGATGGAGTAGACGCCGGGGTCCCACGAAGTGGGCCTCCATGCCTGCACGATGCGCCGGCCATGAATCAGCTCCACGTTCCGGCCTTCGATCAATCCGCCAAACGTGGTAAACGCGCCGCCGGCGCTGGGGTCGATGGTAGCCGGCATTCCAGTGAAGGCGGCGAACAGCTTTGAATCCAGTAGCAAATTGAAAATGCGGTCCGGCGGGACGTCGAGCGCGATCTCCTGATGGAGCGACGTGCGCATCGCGTTTGGGCCCGTTGCCGGCTTCTCCTGCATCGCCGGCTGCTGCGCCGGCGCGCACAATCCCATCGCCGGAAATGCCATCGCTGCCGCGGCCGCGCCCAATGCCCGGCGTCGCGTGAGTTGGTTAACGCTGTTTTTCATGCCGACCTCACAAGTGCCGCTCTGCAACTGGGGATCATGGGAACACGTAGAGACGTTATGTTCAAGAAGATTCTTGGTCGACAAGCTCCGGCGCGGCTAGCGCTCGTCTCTTCCCGGTCGCAGCATCAAATCCCGGATTGCCTCGCGCGGGTCTTTGCCCTCGTTCAGAATCAGCTCCATCTGCTCGGTGATGGGCATTTCGATGCCGTGACGCTTGGCCAGTCCCAATGCGGCGCGCGTGGTTCGCACGCCCTCGGCCACCTTTCCGCCCAGCCCGGCCAGGATATCGGGCAGCTTACGCCCCTGGCCTAGCGCCTCGCCCACCGTGCGGTTGCGGCTCAGGCTGCCGGTGCAGGTGAGCACCAGGTCGCCGGTACCCGACAGGCCGGCCAGCGTCTCGCGCTTGCCGCCACAGGCAACCGCCAGGCGGGTGATCTCGGCAATGCCGCGCGTCATGAGCGCGGCGGTGGAGTTGTGACCCAGTCCAACGCCAGCGGCGATGCCGGCCGCGATGGCGATTACGTTCTTGAGCGCGCCGCCGAGTTCCACGCCGATCACATCAGTCGTCGTGTATAGGCGCAGCGTCTCCGAAGAGAATTCCTGCTGGATAAGTTTGGCGACATCTGGATCGCTGAAGGCCACGGTGACGGCGGTGGGCTGCCCCGCCGCCACTTCGACAGCAAAGCTGGGTCCGGAGAGGGCGCCAATCGAGAGCAGCCGGCCAGCCGGTTCCAGGACGGACGACAGGACCTCAGTCATGCGCATGATGCTGGGGTCTTCAAGACCTTTGGTGGCGCTGACCAGAAACTGGCCGTTGCGGAGGTGGCCGCGCAGCCGCAAAAACGTGGCGCGCAAAAACTCAGACGGCACTACGGAGACGACGATTTCAGCCTCCGTCACCGGCTCGCAGTCGCCGGTGACATTGATGCTCTTCGGCAGCGGAAAGCCGGGCAGGAACTGGCGGTTTTCTCCCGCGTCGATGATCTCCTGGGCGAGCTCGGGGCTGTGCGCCCAAAGCGAGACCTCGTGGCCGCCGCGGCGGTCGAGTGCGAGCGCGATGGCGGTTCCCCATGCTCCGGAACCTAAAACGCTGATGCGGCTCATTTCTTCCTGGCTCCGAATCGGGATTCAGTGCCGCTCAAGAGGCGGCGGATGTTCTGGTGATGTTTGACGATGATGAGCAGGGCCACGGCGCACTGCACGGCGATGAAAAAGGCCGGCCGGTCGCCCCTGGTCATGAACCAGGCAAAGACCGGGAAACAGGCCGAGCCAGCGATCGAAGCCAGAGAAACGTAGCGGCTGACGGCAAGCACAACTGCAAAGACGCCGATTGCCGCCAGCGCCGCCCACGGCGCCGCGACCAGGAAGACGCCGAATCCGGTGGCCACTCCCTTGCCTCCCTTGAAGCCGAGCCAGGGGGTATACATGTGGCCGAGAACGGCGCAGAGCGCCGCCAGGGCCAGCAAATCGCGGTTGGGAAGCATTGACAGCAGAAGGCCGCCAAGCCACGCACCCAGCCAGACGGCGGAGCAGCCCTTCAGCACGTCGAGCACAAAGGTTGCAGCGCCCAGGCCTTTGCCGCCGGCGCGCAGAACATTGGTGGCGCCAATGTTGCCGCTGCCCACTGAGCGGATGTCCTGCTTGCGAAAGATGCGCACCAGCAGGTATCCGACCGGGATGGACCCGAGCAAAAATGCGACGGCCGCAATCAGCGCTGCTGCGAGGAGCATAACGAGTGAGTTTACAGCATTTCAGGGATACTGTGGCCCTGTTGAGTTTTGTTCAGGGTCGCCGCTCCCTGGTAGTTGCGTCGACGGCGACGCTAGTTTCGGGTCTGCGTCTTCGCTGAAATTCGATCGCAGGTGGGGGCATTGGGTTCAGAGTTCCGAATGTGCATCCATCGGGGCAGGGAACACGGCGCGGAGCGACCGGCAGGAAGGCAGGACCCGCTTAATTGATGGCTCGTCTGGCCGACCTGACCTCGGCCGCCAGAACAGCCAGGATCTTGAGCGCCACCATAGGTTCGTTCTGCATGAGGGCAGTGAACTCGTCCCGGGGAATGAAACCGACAACCGAGCCGGCTTCGGCCGTGGCCGCGAGCGTGTATGGCTGGTTGGCCAGCAGGCCGGGCAGCCCCAGAAGCGAACCCTCGAAAACTCGAACTGAAACGATCGGCTTGCCCTCCGGTGAATCCATCGTCACCCGGGCTGCGCCATTCCGCAGGAGGTAGAGGCCAATCGGCGGGTCGCCCTGCAGGAATAAGACGCGCTCCGAGGCACAGTCCACCGGCGCTGCTTTCTTCTCAAGTAGAGCCATCAGCTCTGGATCAGCGGCAAATGCAGTTGGATCGAGTTGCACGGCTTCCCTTTCTTTTCGATCGCGCCATGCCTGGCGAGTTCCGGTTCACAGCATGCGTATTCAAGTGCGGTCTTTTCGCCGTTTCCCTGCTCAAATTCGGAACACCGGAAACGGAGATGAAGCGGCTTTCATTCGCAGCTGAATGAAAGCTGAATGCATCTTGACACTCCGAGGAGCGGAAAATTTGTGATATGGATCACGATTCATGTACACCAGTCCATCGGTTTGTGATTTGGAGCACCTTGCATCTGGCGGGCGACCGCCTTCAGAGCGAAATCTTCCTCCGAATTGGTGCGGTTAACCGACGCAGGCGATCTCCCGATGCACCCTGGACACCTTGCCGCGCTACATTAACATGACTGTAATCAAAGCCCCGCTCACCATTTTTTACACTTCTCTGCATGGCCTTCGAAAGTCCCCTGACCTTTGAGCGAATCGACAACAAAACGAACGGAACCAGCATCTTCCGGCTTGTGGGGCCGCTGACTATCCGCAACCTGTTCGAGATTCAGGCGGCTCTCCGCACCGACCCCCTGCCGCAGGTGACCGTGGTCGACCTGAGCCAGGTGCCCTACATGGATTCAGCCGGCATGGGCGTCATCGTCAACAGCTACGTGCACTGCCGCAATCACGGCGCTGAGTTTTATGCCGCGGGCGTGAGCGATCGGGTGAAGGCGCTGTTCGAGTTGACCCGGGTGGACAAGCTGATCCCGATGCGCGAGAAAGCGGACGGGCTCTAGCCTGCGCCGGTTCCTGAGCGGATCCCGGAGCGCCCTCTTCCTGGTCGAGTTGGCGCCTGCCAGGTTCAATTAAACTTGATCCTGGATGCGGGAATCTGGATGCCGGGAATTCTGACCAAAACACACATCACCCTCGAGATGATCAAGTGGGAGCACTCGGTTTTTGCGCTCCCCTTTGCCCTCACCGCAGTGCTGCTGGCCGCCCATGGGAATCCCGGCAGGCGAACCCTGGGGTGGATCCTGGTGGCGATGGTGGCCGCGCGCTCGGCCGCCATGGCCTTCAACCGCTGGGCCGATGCCGATCTCGACGCCGCCAACCCCCGCACCAGAATGAGGGCCATTCCGGCTGGTCTGCTCACGCGGCAGTTTGTCCTTGCATTCACGGTTGTAGCCACGGTGGTATTCCTCATTGCCGCCGGCGAACTCAACCAGCTCACGCTCTATCTCTCTCCCATCGTCCTGCTGGTGCTCTTCGGCTACAGCTACATGAAGCGCATCACCCGCTGGTCGCACCTGTTTCTCGGGCTTTCGCTGGGGCTGGCCCCTTCGGCCGCGTGGATCGCGGTGCGCGGCAGCCTCGATCCGCGGATCTTGGTGCTCACGGCGGCGGTCACGCTCTGGGCCGGCGGTTTCGACGTGCTCTACGCCTGCCAGGACTTTGAGCACGACCGCAGCGTGGGATTGCACAGCCTGCCCCAGTCGAACGGAATCGCCGTTGCCTTCCGGGCCGCCCGCATCATGCATCTGGCCATGCTTGGGCTGCTGGTCTGGTTTGCGCTGCTGTTCGATTTCCGCGTTGCCGGATGGCTGGGGATAGTTGCCGTGGCTCTGCTGCTGGGCTATGAACATTCGCTGGTTTCCCCACGCGATCTGCGCCGGCTCAACGCAGCCTTCTTCACGATGAACGGCGTGATTGCCATGGTCTTCCTGGTGTTTGTGGCGGCGGACCTGTGGCTGCGGTGAAAACAAAAGCGGCACGAGCCCTGATTGGGAACTCGCGCCGCCTGATCTGCCTGAGCTCGATTTATGCGTAGGCGAGGTTGATGTTGTCGAAGGCTTCGTCGATCTCCTGCGGGCTCTTGAAGCCAATCGTTACACAATCCACGCCGGCGTTCCGGAAAGCAAAGCGCACGGCCTTCTGGCGGTCGTCGCGCTGGGTGAATGTGCCGTCGCCGGCCAGCTTCATGCTGATGACGCCCATGCCTTCGCTCTTTACCAGCTTTACGTGCTGCACAACCTCGTTGATGTTGCCGGGTGTGGTGAAGTCCTCGCCTGAGGGGCCGTCCATGCGCGTGCCGTTGTGGTTCATGCGGATCATTGCCACTTCGAGCCATTTGTCGCCGGGCACCAGGCGCAGCGCGGGCAGGCCGTGGACTGAAACGCCGCGCACGCGGATGGTCTGCTTGGCCTGCGCTTCGTTGATGCCGCCGCGCCAGCGCGCGGTCTCGTTGACCCAGTTGCCGGTGTGCTGCCAGTGCAGCAGCATGATGTCGAAATATTCGGTCTGCGAAATGCGCCGCAACTCGTCAAAGCGCTTTGCCGGGTCGGCGCCGCGGTCTGTCGTTACCTTGTGCATCAGCACGTAGCTCTCGCGGGGATAGGGCTTGAGCGCTTCGGCGAGCATGGCCGGCGTTACATACGCCTCCGCCGTTTCAAAGAAGCGGATGCCGCGCTCGTAAGCGTGGCTGACCAGGCGGTTGAACGCCTGCTGGCCAAGCGCCTTTTGTATGTAGCCGTTGTTGCTTCCGGTGCCGAAAGCAAGACGCGTCACCTGCAGGCTCGACTTGCCGAGGGTGACCATCTCGGTCGCCTTCTGCGCGTTATCGGCGTGCAGTGGCACGGCTGCGGTGGCAGCGCCGGCGACGGTTCCGACGGCTATGGAAGTTTTCAGGAATTCGCGGCGAGAGACTGGGCTCATGAATGACCTCCTGGTGGGGCCGGATGGCCTGGGTTGGCCAATGCCGAGATGGTAACACGGCAACGAGTGCGCGGAGAATTGCGGGTACCACGGGATGGTCCCGTGTCGCATCGCTCCGGCCGGGCACCCTTTGGATCAAGAGGTTTCAGGAGGGTTATGTTATGGTGCGAGAGAGGCGCGCGCGCACATTTGCGCCCCGGGAATACGGCGGACGAACGAATGAAAATCGCAATCCAGGGTGAGCCGGGGTCCTTCAGCCACGAAGCGGCGATGAAGCTGGTTCCGAATGCCGAAATCGTATCCTGCACGCTTTCGGCCGAGGTCTTCGCGGCGCTAATCGGGGAGTCGGTTGAGGCAGCCGTTATCCCAATCGAGAACAGCCTGGCCGGCTCGGTCTCAGAGCACTTCGACCTGCTGCTCGCCAACGACGTGCGCGTCGAGCGTGAGACCCTGCTCCGCATCCGTCACAATCTGATTGCCATTGCCGGCGCTGAGACCGAGGGCATCGACCGGGTCTTCTCGCATCCTGTTGCGCTGGCCCAGTGCCGCCAGTTTCTTGCCCGTCATCCGCGCATGGAGGCATTCGCCTTTTACGACACCGCCGGCAGCGTGAAACAACTGGTTGAGCTGCGTGACCGGCACGCTGCGGCCATCGCCAGCGAGCAGGCGGCGCAATACTACGGCGCCGCGATTCTCGAGGCGGGTATCGAAGACAACCCTGAAAACTTTACCCGCTTCTTCCTGCTGCGGCGCACAGCCGAATCCAATCCAGATCCCGAGGCCAACAAGATCAGCATTGCGTTCTCGCTCGAACACCGGCCCGGCTCGCTCGTGGCTGCGCTCAGCGCTCTTTCGGCTCTTGGAACCAACCTGACCAAGATCGAGTCCCGCCCGGTGCACGGCAAGCCGTGGGAGTACGTCTTCTACGTCGACTGCCAGATCGGATCGGCCGGCGAAGGCTCGCGCGCCATCGAGGCCCTGCGCGCCCACTGCGGCATGGTGAAGGAATTGGGACGCTATCGCGAGGCCGTCAGCGCCGTGGACGTTTAGGGGCGTTGGCGGGCCGGTTTCCACAAATGCAAAAGGACCAGCCGAAGCAGGTCCTTTTCGCTCACATCTCTTTAAGGGTCCGTGATCTCTGATCCCTGACACCTGACCCCTGTTCTAGAAGTGATACGCCACGCCGATGGCGGGATTCGAGATCACGTACCAGCGGTTGGTGGTGAAACTCGTGTTGTCGAAGGTCGGTATCTTGGTCGCCCATCCGCGATACTCGGCGCGAATGTCAAAGCTGGGGCTGATCTCATACGCGAAACCTGCGCCGAACAAGCCGCCAACCTCAATCTGCTGCTTGGCGTCGAGAGTGGTGGTTCCCGAGTTGACGATGGGCAGGAAAACGAATGCGCCGGGGCCGGCTTCAACAAATGGATTCAGGTTCTTGAACACAAACGACTTGACGAACGCGCCCGAAATTTCCTGGGTGCGGGTCAGCACCTTGTAGTGGTTCGGATTGACGTAGTACCCGATGCTGTTCTGATAGGTGATTCCATAATTGGCTTCAAGCGCCGTGGTGGGCGTGAGCATAAAGCGGTAGCTGGCCAGGGCGCCATAAGCCGGGGTCGAGTTCACCTGGACGGTTGTGGAGGATGCCCGGAACGGCTCAATGAGGCCCATTCCACTAATGCTGATGTCCTGACGGCTTTCCTGGGCGTGGCCTGCGGCAACAGTTGCGGCCAGCAGAATTGCTAACAAGGCGATCTTCTTCATTCGGTTCTGAACCTCACCCCTGCACAGGCTCCAGGCCGGCAACGGGCATGTCGATTTGGGCGCTCCGTATCCTCCGGGCCCCACTCTCAGCATTGTAACTGCCCGGGGTGGGCCGGGGTGACTGGTGCGCTTGCGGAATTGCCTGATGCATAGACGCACGCCACGCAATTCGGGTGCTTCGCGCCGAAGAACAGCAAGCCAATAGCCAATAGCTCGTGGCTCGCATCTGCCGGCTACTGGCTCGGAGCCTGTGTGCGGCCCTTAGTCCCTCAGTCCCTTAGTCCCTATTCCCTGTCTCTTCACCCCGGCCGCTCCACGTGGTAGTAAAACGGCGGACCCTGCTCCTTGGCCAGCCTGCGCAACGTGCGCAGAAATGCATTGGCCGCATAAGAGAGCGAGGCCTGTCTGCGGTAGACCAGCCGCAGAATCCGCTTGATCTCGAGCTCGTCCACCGGAATCCTCTTGAGCTCACCCATCTCCAGCTCGCGAGCCACCGATATATGCGGCACCAGCGCCACGCCGTTGCCCATGGCCACAAAGCGCTTGATGGCCTCGATGGTGGGCAGTTCGATGCCCATATTCAGGGGCGTACGGTAGCGCTGAAAGGTCTCAATGACCCTGCGCCGCAGTGGCGAAGCCACGTTATGGGCGATGAAGTTTTCGTTGCCCAGATCGTTGATTGAGACCCGCGGCGAACGCGCCAGCGCATGATTCGGGCTGACGATGAAGTCCAGGCTGTCGCCATAAACAGCGATGGTGCGGAACTGCTCGGGATCGGGACGGAACGAGATTACACCCAGTTCAAAGGTGCGCAGGTTCAGCTCGTCGGGGATTCGCGAAGCCAGCATGCGGTTCACCGTCACGCTTACATGCGGAGCCTGGCGGCGAAATGCGTCGATGGCCGGCAGCAGGTACATGCAGGTGTACTCGTTGGCCGCCAGCTGCAGCCTGCCGCGCTCCAGGTTCTTGAGCTCGTCGAGCGCGCTCGAGGCCTCGCGCCGTAATGCCAGCAGGCGTTGCGCGTAGTCGCGCAGCAGAACACCGGAGGCCGTCAGCGAACCGTCACGGGCCGCGCGGTCAAAGAGCGTTTCGCCCACTGCCTCTTCGAGCTTGCGGATGACCTGGCTCACCGCGGGCTGGGTGCGGTGCAAACGAACGGCCGCACGGGAAAAACTCTTCTCCTCGGCCACGGCCAGAAAGGTTTCGAGCTGGTTGAGTTCCATTGCTCTCTCCGAGAGAAGCTTCTAGCCTCTAGCTTCTAGCTCCTAGCTCCGTCGCGGCACAATGTCGACATTGCCCCTTCCCACGACTTGATGAAGCTAGGAGCTAGCAGCTAAAAGCTAGCTGCTGCCTTTATAAGCAATTCTAATCGCAACTCCAATAATAATAACTTTGCCTTATATGGTCTCGATGCGAGACACTGAATGTGTTCGAACCTGTAACGCGTGGAACCTTGAGTGGAACCTTGATAGGCTGGAACCAGGGTCTCCCCCTGCCGGAAGCTGAATATGAGCTCAAAACACGTTGTCTTTTTCGACACCACTCTGCGCGACGGCGAGCAATCGCCCGGCTGCAGCATGACCACGCAGGAAAAGCTGACCATGGCTCATGCCCTTGAGGATCTGGGCGTGGACATCATCGAGGCCGGCTTCGCCATGGCTTCAGAGGGCGACTTTGCCGCCATCGCCACCATTACCCAGGCCATCCGCAAGCCGCGCATCGCGTCGCTGGCCCGGGCCAAGGCCGAAGACATCGAGATGGCCGCGCGCGCGCTGCAGTTTGCCGATCGCGCCCGCATCCATGTCTTCCTCGCCTCGAGCGACCTGCACCTTGAATACAAATTGAAGATGGGCCGCGCTGAAGCTCTCGACCTCTGTGGCGAGAGTGTGCGGCTGGCGCGCTCGCTCTGCGACGATGTTGAGTTTTCGCCGGAGGATTCGACTCGCTCCGATCGCAATTATCTGGTTGAAATGGTTTGCATCGCGGTCGAGGCCGGCGCGACAACCATCAACATGCCCGATACGGTTGGCTACTCCACGCCCGAAGAGTATGGAGGCATGTTCCGCGAAGTGCGCGAGCGCATCCCGGCCATCGACGAGAAGGGTGTGATCCTCTCCTCGCACTGCCACGACGATCTCGGCCTGGCCGTGGCCAACTCGCTGGCCGCCATCGAGGCCGGCGCGCGCCAGGTGGAGTGCACCATCAACGGCATTGGCGAGCGTGCCGGCAACGCAGCGCTCGAGGAGATTGCGGCAGCGCTCTACGTGCGCGGCGACCGCTATGGCGTTACGACCGGCATCAAACTTGACCAACTCTATTCCACCAGCGAGGTGCTGGGCCAGCTCATCACCTTCAAGCCGTCGCCCAACAAGGCGGTAGTCGGGGCCAATGCATTTGCGCACGAGTCGGGGAT
This sequence comes from uncultured Acidobacteriaceae bacterium, assembly GCA_963808695.1. Classification (GTDB taxonomy): domain Bacteria; phylum Acidobacteriota; class Terriglobia; order Terriglobales; family Acidobacteriaceae; genus Telmatobacter. The sequence continues at coordinate 234,654 of CAWEHF010000011.1, read as the reverse complement.
TCACCAGCACGGCATGCTGGCCAACCCGCTTTGCTACGAAATCATGACACCGCAACTTGTCGGCGTCTCAAAGACGCACCTGGTGCTGGGCAAACACTCCGGCCGCGCCGCGCTGCGCCACAGGCTTGAGCAGCTCGGCTATAGCGTGAGCCGCGACGAGCTGCAGCACGTCTACTACCGGTTTGTCGCGCTGGCCGACCGCAAGAAGAACATCTACGACCAGGATCTGATCGGCTTGCTGCCCGATGCGATTCGCGAGCGCCGGCATGAGGCGGTGGCGGAACTGGATTGATAAAGGCAGGGAATAGGGAATAGGGACTAGGGAGTAGGAATTCCAGTTTGGTTCGCGGTTGCAGATCAACTCCCGCCATTGTTGGCTTATCTCAGATTTCTATTCACTGACTACTGACCACTGAAAAGGAACGCATGAAGCTCAAGATTTTAGTTACGGCCGGCGACGGCATCGGCCCCGAAGTTGCCAACGAAGCAGTTCGGGTGTTGAAGGGGCCGGCACACTGGCTTTGCATTCGGCACTGAGCGTTCGTATTTGTCTCGCTGCACCTGAATGAAGTGCAAGTTTCAATCAACAATTGAACGATGAGGAGAGGAAGACAGGAATGAAACTGAAGATTCTGGTTACGCCCGGAGACGGCATAGGCCCTGAAATCATCGAGCAAGGCATCGCGGTGCTGCAAGAGGCAACGCAGGCCGGCGGCCACACGTTGCAGCTCGACTATAAGCGCGTCGGCGGCGTAGCGATTGATCAGGACGGCACACCCCTTCCGGCGGACACGCTTGCTGCCGCACTCGATTCCGAAGCGGTATTTTTAGGCGCCGTGGGCGACGACAAATTCGATTCTCTCCCCACAAGCAAGCGGCCCGAAGCCGGCCTGCTGCAACTGCGCGCCGCACTGGGCGGTTTCGCCAACCTGCGCCCCGTCTTCGCTTTCAAGGAGTTGACGGTCAATAGCCCATTGCGGCCCGAGATTACCGAGGGCACCGACATTCTTTTCGTCCGCGAACTGCTCGGCGGACTCTATTTCGGCAAGCCGCGCGAGTGGAATAAGGAAAAGGGCGAAGCCTATAACACCATGCGCTACACCCGCGAAGAAGTGGAGCGCGTGGCCCGCACGTCCTTCCAGTTGGCGCAAAAGCGCCGCAAGCTGGTCACAAGCGTGGACAAGGCCAATGTGCTCGAGGTGTCGCAGCTCTGGCGCGACACGGTGATCGAAGTGGCCAAGGATTTTCCCGATGTGACGCTGGAGCACCAGTTCGTCGACGCCATGTCGATGCACCTGATGAAGCGTCCGCGCGATTTCGATGTGATCGTAACGGAAAATACGTTCGGCGACATTCTTACCGATGAGGCTTCAGTGATTACCGGCTCGCTGGGCATGCTGCCCTCCGGGACCGTGGGCGGCAAGATCAATTTGTATGAGCCGGCGCACGGCTCCGCGCCCAAGCACGCCAACAAGAACATCGCCAATCCGCTGGCCACCATCCTGACCGGTGCCATGCTTCTGCGCCACTCCTTCGGGCTGGATGCCGAGGCCGACGCGATTGTGAAGGCTGTGCGCAAGGTGCTTGAGGCAGGCTTCCGCACGCAGGACCTGGCGCGCACCAACCCCGAGGGATTGACCGTGCTCGGAACACGGGAGATGGGCGCGAAGGTGCGGGAGACGGTGAAGCAGCTGTTAGCTGTTAGCTCTTAGGTTTTAGCTTCGAGCGTGCAGAGCGAGACACTCTCGGTTTTTGTCGCAGTTCGTTCTGCGAAGGTTGTGAGGCAAGAAAGCTGGAGACCGCGTTAATCAAGCTAACAGCTAAAAGCTGATAGCTAATAGCTAAGGGCTGCTCTTAGGAGTTTCATGAGCAACGCACCAAGAACATTATTCGAAAAAGTCTGGGAAAAGCACGTGGTGGTTGAGCCCAAGGGCGAGCCCACACTGCTTTATATCGATCTGCAGCTGGTGCACGAGGTCACGTCGCCGCAGGCGTTTGAAGGCCTGCGCCTGGCTGGCCGCAAGGTTCGCCGGCCCGACCGCACCATCGCGACGGTCGATCATAACGTGCCGACGACCATTGAGGGCCGGCTGAATATTGTGGACCAGATTGCGGCCAAGCAGATCGCGACGCTGCGCAAGAACTGCGCTGAATTCGGCATCGAACTTTACGACGTGAACTCGCGCGAGCAGGGCATTGTGCACGTGATCGGCCCGGAGATGGGGCTGACCAAGCCGGGCATGACGATTGTCTGCGGCGACTCGCACACCTCGACGCACGGCGCATTCGGGGCTCTTGCATTCGGAATTGGCACCAGCGAAGTGGAGCACGTGCTGGCCACGCAGACGCTGCCGCAGTCGAAGCCCAGCACCTTCCGCATCTCGGTTGAGGGCAAGCTGCCGCAGGGGGTTACGGCCAAAGACATTATTCTCGCCATCATCGGGAAAATCGGTACCGACGGCGCGACGGGCTGCGTGATCGAGTACGCAGGATCGGCGATCCGCGCGCTTTCAATGGAAGGCCGCATGACCGTCTGCAACATGAGCATCGAGGCCGGCGCGCGCGCAGGCATGATCGCTCCCGACGAGACGACCTTCGCATATTTGAAGGGGCGGCCCTTTGCGCCCAAGGGCGCGGAGTGGGATGCGGCCGTAGCCGAGTGGAGCAAGCTGCCCTCGGATCCCGGCGCGAAGTTCGATCGCGAACTGGCGATCGACGCGGCCACGCTTGCGCCTTACGTGAGTTGGGGAACCAGCCCCGGCATGGTTGCGCCGGTAACGGCGGCCGTGCCCGATCCTGCAACCGCGGCCAACGAGCTCGATCGCAAGTCGTTCGAGCGCGCGCTCGAGTACATGAACCTGAAGGCCGGAACACCGCTGGCCGAGATCGCCGTGGACCGCGTGTTCATCGGCTCCTGCACCAACGGCCGCATTGAAGATTTGCGCGCCGCCGCGAAGATTGCCGCAGGCCACAAGGTCTCAAGCCACGTGAACGCGATGGTGGTGCCCGGCTCGCAGCAGGTAAAGGCGCAGGCCGAAAGGGAAGGCCTGGACCGCATCTTCCTCGAAGCGGGATTTGAATGGCGCGAGCCCGGCTGCAGCATGTGCCTGGGCATGAACCCCGACATTCTTTCGCCCGGCGAGCGCTGCGCCTCAACCAGCAACCGCAACTTTGAAGGCCGCCAGGGCCGCGGCGGACGCACGCATCTTGTTTCGCCCGAGATGGCCGCGGCTGCCGCAATCGCCGGCCACTTTGTGGACATACGCACGTGGAAGGTGAACGAGGAGGTAACTGCTTAATGGAACCGTTCAAGACACTCACTTCACTGGCCGCGCCGCTCGACCGCACCAACGTCGACACCGACCAGATCATTCCCAAGCAGTTCCTCAAGCGCATTGAGCGCACCGGCTACGGCGATTTTCTGTTCTTCGACTGGCGGCAAACGCCCGACAGCACGCCGGTTGCCGATTTCGTGATCAACGATCCGCGCTACAAGGGCGCACAGATTCTAGTTGCCGGCAAGAACTTCGGCTGCGGATCGAGCCGCGAGCATGCCGCGTGGGCGCTGGGCGATTTCGGCTTCCGCGCGGTCATCGCGCCCACCTTTGCCGATATCTTTTTCTCGAACGCCAGCAAGAACGGCATTGTTCTCGTGCGCCTGAGTGAAGAAGACGTCAACACGCTTTTAAGCAACGCGCAAAACCTCCCCGGCTATCAGCTCACCGTCTCGCTCGAGGCGCAGACCGTGACTGACGGACGCGGATTCAACGCAACATTCGAGATCGATCCCTTCCGCAAGTTCTGCCTGCTTGAAGGGCTCGACGATATCGGCCTGACTCTGCGCCACGCCGCGGAGTTGGACAAGTTTGAGAAGCAGCATGACGATGCTTCCTGGTTGAAAGCGAAGTAAGTTGAGAGATCGAGCGAAGGACAACTGCAGATCCTTCGACTTCGGTCGCTGCGGCGACCTTCGCTCAGGATGACAGAGTCTTGGTAGTAAACGTGAATCGCAGCACGAACAAGCTAATAGCTAGAGGCTAGAAGCTAGTAGCTGGCGAACGAAGAGGGCCAATGACCATCGAAGGCAAGCGACAAAGCATCCCAATGACCGAAGGGCCAAGCCGGGCCGCCGCGCGATCTTATCTGCGCGGGGTCGGCTTCAGCAAAGACGATCTGCATAAGCCGATCATCGGCATCGCCAATACCTGGACCGAGATTGGCACCTGCAACGTGCACCTGCGCGATATTGCCGAAGCTCTGAAAGAAGGCATTCGCGAGGCCGGCGGCACGCCCATGGAGTTCAACACCGTCACCATTTCCGACGGCATCACCATGGGCACGCAGGGCATGAAGGCTTCGCTGGTTTCGCGCGAGGTTATCGCCGACAGTATCGAGCTCGTTGCGCGCGGAAATCTTTTCGATGGCCTGGTGGGCATTGGCGGCTGCGACAAGAACATGCCCGGCATCATCATGGCGCTGTGCCGGCTCGATATTCCCGGCATGATGCTCTATGGCGGATCGATCGCGCCCGGCAAGCTGAACGGCGTCGACATCACGATCCAGAATGTATTTGAGGGCATCGGCTCCCACGCTGCGGGACGCATTGACGATGCCGGTCTTGAAGCACTCGAGGCCAGTGCCTGTCCCGGCGCGGGCGCATGCGGCGGCCAGTTCACAGCCAATACCATGGCCATGAGCGGCGAAATTCTGGGCATCTCGCCCATCGAACTTTCGGGCGTTCCCGCAACCTCACCTGAAAAATTGGCCGCTACGCGCAAGGCCGGTCACATGCTCATGGATGCCGTGCGCGCAAACCGCAAGCCCTCGCAGATCATCACCCGCAAAGCACTTGAAAATACTATCGCCAGCGTTGCTGCAAGCGGCGGCTCAACCAATGCGGTGCTACATCTGTTGGCCATTGCGAGGGAGATGGGAATTCCGCTCTCGATCGACGACTTCGACACGATCTCGACGCGCACGCCGTACATTTGCTCGCTCACGCCGGCGGGCAAGTACGTAGCATCCGACTACCAGGCGGCGGGCGGCTCGCGACTGTTGGCCAAGCGCATGATCGACGCGGGTTTTGCCGACGGATCGGCGCTCACCATCAGCGGCAAGACACTGGCTGAAGAAGCTGCGCTTGCCAAAGAGACTCCCGGCCAGGACGTGATAGCCACCTTCGAGAAGCCCATCAAGCCCAACGGCGGCCTGGTGATTTTGAAAGGCAATCTCGCACCCGAAGGCTCGGTGATGAAAGTTGCCGCAGCCGGCCGCTATGAGCATCGCGGACCGGCGCGCGTCTTCGATTGCGAAGAGGATTGCTTTAAGGTTGTGCAAGCCGGCGGCATCAAGCCCGGCGACGTGGTTGTGATTCGCTACGAAGGCCCCAAGGGCGGCCCGGGCATGCGCGAGATGCTGCAAGTAACGGCGGCCATCTCGTCAAATGCGGAGCTGAGTGCGCATGTGGCGCTGCTCACCGACGGGCGCTTCAGCGGGGCGACGCGCGGATTTACCGCGGGCCATGTGGCTCCCGAAGCATTTGTGGGCGGGCCCATTGCAGCGGTGCGCGAGGGCGACATCATCTCATTCGACATTCCCAACCGCACGCTCAACGTTGAGATCAGCGACGAAGAGATGGCCGCGCGGCTCAAGGATTTCAAGCCGCCGGCGCTGCGCTGGCCGCAGGGCGTCTTCCGCAAATATGTGGATCGCGTGAATTCAGCATCGGAAGGCGCAACGACGTAAGAACGGCTATTAGCTTTTAGCTCTTAGCTATTAGCTTGGACCGCTGAGCAACAAAAGGATTTGCATTTTTCAAGTGAAGCAAGAGATCGAAGATCCGCAGGAAGATGCTGAAAGCTGAAAGCTAAGAGCCAATAGCTAAGACAGAAGGAGTTCATCATGGCCACCAACGCCGACGCACAGGCAAACGCAAACGCTCACCTCACCACGCCCACGCGCTTCACCGGCGCCGAGATTATCTGGGCCACGCTGGTGGGCGAGGGCGTCGACACCGTCTTCGGTTATCCCGGAGGGACGATTCTTCCGGCCTACGACGCGCTGCGGAAGTTTCCCATCCGCCACGTTCTGGTGCGGCACGAGCAGGGCGCGGCGCACATGGCCGACGGCTACGCGCGCGCCTCGGGCAAGGTGGGCGTTGCCATTGCCACCAGCGGTCCCGGCTCAACCAACCTGGTCACCGGCATTGCCACGGCCATGCTCGACTCCATTCCCATGGTCTGCATCACGGCCAACGTGTCTTCAAAACTGCTGGGCAGCGACGCGTTTCAGGAAGTGGACATCACCGGCATTACGCTGCCCGTCACCAAGCACAACTTCCTGGTGAATCGCGCTGAAGACATTGCGCCAACCATTCGCCACGCGTTTCAGATTGCCCGCAGCAGCCGTCCCGGGCCGGTGCTCGTCGACATTACAAAGGATGCCGAGATCAACAGCGCGCTCTTCGATTTCGAAGCGGCCAAGCCACGTGCGCACCGTCCTCATCCGATGCTGCGCGTGGAACAGGGTGATCTCGACCAGGCCGCCGAACTCATTCGCCAGGCCAAGCGGCCCATCATTTTTGCAGGCCACGGCGTGATGGAGTCAGGCGCCATGGAGCAAGTGCGCGCGCTGGCTGAGCGCACGCAGATCCCCGTAGCTCTCACGCTGCTCGGGCTAGGCGCGTTTCCGGCATCGCATCCGCTTAACCTGGGCATGATGGGCATGCACGGCGAGGCGTGGGTGAATCACGCCATTCAGGAGTCCGATCTGCTCATCGCCTGCGGCATGCGCTTCGACGATCGCGTCACCGGCACGCTTGCGCAGTACGCGCAGAAGGCAAAAAAGATTCACATCGAGATCGACCCCGCCGAGATCAACAAGAACGTGAAGGTCGACGTGGCGCTGGTCGGCGATCTGCGCGCGGTGCTCGAGGAGCTGCTGCCACGCGTTTCCGGACGCGACGGGTCGGCCTGGCTCAAGACGATTCAAGCCAGCAAGGGCGCGGTCGCCGTGCGCGACATCAAGAATCTGCCTGACTCCGGTCACCTGTACGCCGCGCACGTGATGCACGATCTGTGGCGCATCACCGAAGGCAACGCCGTGGTGGTGACCGATGTGGGTCAGCACCAGATGTGGGAGGCACAGTATTACCATCATGAGAAGCCGCGCACGCTCATCACCTCGGGCGGCCTGGGCACCATGGGATTCGCGCTGCCCGCGGCCATCGGGGCCAAGACGGCCTGCCCCGACAAGGAAGTGTGGGTGGTGGTCGGTGACGGCGGATTCCAGATGACGGCGGCCGAGCTTTCCACCATCGTCCAGGAGAAGCTCAAGATCAACATCGCCATCATCAACAACGGCTACCTGGGCATGGTTCGCCAATGGCAGGAGTTCTTCTACGAGCGCAACTACGAGGCCACGCCGCTGGTGAGCCCCGACTTTGTGAAGCTGGCCGATGCGCATGGAATCGAAGGGCGCGCGGTGCGCACGCGGGCCGAGGTTGCCGAGGCGGTTGAGGCGGCGCGTTCGGCAAAGGGCGCTTATCTGATCAACTTCCTGGTCGAGAAGGAAGAGTCGGTTTATCCAATGATTCCGGTGGGCGCGGCGCTGCACGAGATGATCCGCCGGCCGGAGAAGGATCCGCTGGAAGAGCGGGGGGACGATTAACGAGGGCTCAGGGGTCAGGGATCAGGGATCAGTGAATGCGACCCTCACCTTGCACAAAGTAATTCTGACCCCTGAAACCTGATCCCTGATCTCTGGAAAGGCATTTATGCTGCATACATTCGTTGCATACGTTGAAGACCTGCCGGGCGTGCTCACGCGCGTGGCGTCGCTGTTCCGCCGTTTGAACATCAACATCAACTCGCTCACCGTGGGCCGCAGCGAGCGGCAGGGCCTCTCGCGTCTCACGCTGGTTTGCGAGGCATCGGCCGAGGCCGGCGATCGCATCCGAGCCAGCCTCTTCAAGCTGGAAAACGTGGTCGACGTCGACGACATCGCGCAGGCGCCCTCGGTTACGCGCGAACTCGCGCTCATCAAGGTTGCAGTCACCGCGGCCAATCGTGCGCAGGTTTTCGACCTCGCCGAGGTCTTCCGCGCGGGCATCGTCGATCTCACCTCCGAGTCGCTGGTCATTGAGATGACCGGCGTCGAGAGCAAGATCGAAGGGCTCATCGAGATTCTGCGCGAAGATGAAGGCCGCATTCTGGAAATCTGCCGCAGCGGCAAGATGACCATGCGCCGCGGGCACCACACGAGCAGCGTGATCAAGGCGATGGGCGTGAGCCCTGAAGAACCAACGGAAGCAACCGGCGAAATACCGGAAGAAAAAGTGCCCACGGAAATCGATTAGTTTCTTATCCCACCCTAGCCGCAAAAATCCGCCGCGGCGGACGGCGAGGGTGGGGCACCCAGTTCAATGGGCACCCACCTAGGTGGGCGCACGCGAGACATCGACGAAATCTCAAAACGAATATCAACAGAGCAAGCAAAGGAAGACGAAGAAACATCATGGCAAAGACTTATTACGATCACGACGCCGATCTGACGCTCATTCAGGCCAAGAAGGTGGCCATTATTGGATACGGCTCGCAAGGGCACGCCCACGCACTCAACCTCAAGGACTCGGGAGTCGAGGTGAAGGTGGGTCTGCCCGCAACCTCGCGCTCCGTCGCCAAAGCCCAGAAGGCTGGGCTTGAAGTGGCGACAGTTGCCGAAGTCACCAAATGGGCCGACGTGGTGATGGTCCTGGTCCCCGACCAGACCGCGGCCAAGCTGTATGCCGAGGAGATCGGCCCGAACCTCAAGCCGGGCGCGCTGCTGCTGTTCGCGCACGGATTCAACATTCATTTCAAGACCATTGTGCCTGCAGCGGGCATCGACGTGGGCATGGCCGCGCCCAAGGCGCCCGGCCATCGCGTGCGCGAGGTGTTCACTGAGGGCGGCGGCGTACCGTGCCTCATCGCTGTCCACCAGGACTCGACCGGCAACGCGCATGCGCTCACGCTCAGCTATCTCAAGGGCATTGGCGGCACGCGCGCAGGTGTTCTCGAAACCACATTCAAAGAAGAGACCGAGACCGATCTCTTTGGCGAGCAGGCGGTATTATGCGGCGGCGTGAGCGCGCTTGTGAAAGCCGGGTTCGACACTCTGGTCGCGGCCGGCTATCAGCCTGAGAGCGCATATTTCGAGTGCCTGCACGAGCTCAAGCTCATCGTCGACCTCATGTATCGCGGCGGCCTGGCATACATGCGCTACTCCATCAGCGATACAGCTGAGTGGGGCGACTACGTGAGCGGTCCGCGCGTCATCAACGAAGAGAGCCGCAAGGCGATGCAGGCGATTCTCGCTGAGATTCAGGACGGCAGCTTTGCCAAGCGCTTCCTCGCCGACCAGAACTCCGGCCGCAAGGAGTTCCTCGCCTTCCGCGAAGCCGAGGCCAAACACCCAATCGAGATCGTGGGCAAGGAGCTGCGCGCGCAAATGCCGTTCCTCGATCCGGTGACGGTGGAAGAAGTGGCAAAGACGCGGTAGGAAAAGCAGCCTCCAGCTATCAGCTCTCAGCTTTTAGCTGGAGGCTTGCCCTTTTTGTGGCTGAGGTTCTTAACCGGCTCGCTTTAGCCCCCGCTCCGATGCCAGCCTCTCCGCAAGAAACACCTTGAGCAGTGACTGATACGGCACATCGCGCTGATTAGCCAGAATTTTCAGGTCCTCGATCATTGCCACCGGCAAGCGCACGGAGATAGTGCGCAGAGTGGGCCTGAGATTGGGGAACTTCGCCCGCTTCGCCTGCGACCAGTCCACGTATTGCGTCGAATCCGCTCCTGGGCCGCTCGAAGACCAGAACTCGAACTCCTCGGCTTCGCTCTTGAATTTAGGAATCGGCTTCTTCATATCGCTGGTATTCCTCGATTTCTCTGCGGTTCATATCGCGTGCGGAGATGACCCGAATCAGCTTTCTGCGAATGGTAAACGCGACGAACAGTTTTCGATCCCGGCTCGTTCTTCCTAAGGCCCAATAGCGCTTCTCACGTCCGGAATGCGCCGGATCGAACCGCAGCACAAACGGGTCGTGAAAGAAAAATTCCTCGGCCTCTTCAGTCGTGACCCGGTGGCGCTCCCAGTTCTTGACGGCGTTGTCTCCATCCCAATCGAATCCGGTACATGCCGCAAGCGGGTCTTTCTCGCCCATACTCTGTATATATCACATATATACTTGATCGCCGAGGCCTTTCCTGGTACACAATGCTGCAACAAGAGCAACGTGGTGGGCAGAGCAGGAGCCACTTGTGCGTGTCTTGATTCTGTCCCACCGCCGGTCTACCTCCTAAGCCTGCAGAATCATGCAAAAACCCTGCCTTACCCCACCCAGTCCTTAGCCCAGTTCTCTTTTCCCAGAATTCCCGGCACGTAATCGAAGACCGTATCCGGGGTAACCAGAGTTGCGCCCACCGCGATGGCGTGAGCTGCGATGTATTAGACAAACGTTTGTTTCATGCGGTACTCTGTTTCATCGAAAAACTGTGGCCGGGCGGGACGCAGATTTTGCGGCGAAGGGGCGTGTGATGGCGGCATTGAAAGCGTGTTTTTTTGCAGGCGTAGTGTTTGCGGTAACTGCCGGGCTTTCCGGACAGGGAAATGCGAAGCAAACGAGAGAGACATTCCTCGCGCAGTACAAGGGAACGCCGTATGAAGATGCGCGCCATACGGGCGGGGCGCAGGCGATTCCCGGCAAGGTGTATTGTTCATACTACGATCGCGGCGGCGAGGGAGTGGCGTATCACGACTCCGACGCGAAGAACAACGGGAGCGGCGCGCTGAACCCGGCGGATGGAAGCTATCTGAACGAGTTCAGGATGAACGAGGGCGTGGACACCAGTTACACCAAGTTTGGCAAGGACCCGAAGATCGACGACACCGAGTATGACCGCGTCACGCCGCCAGCCAATCTGCTTTATGTGGGCTGGACCGTGCCGGGAGAGTGGTTCAATATCACGGTGGATGTGAAGAAAGCAGGCTGGTACGCTGCCGATCTGCTTTACACGTCGAATCGCGGCGGCGCGATTGCACTGGACGTGAACGGCGCTCCCGCTACAGGACCGCTGACGATTGAATCGACCTACGATGCGAAGGACCCAGTGGCGTGGCGGCAATGGCATCACTGGAATGTTGCCCCGCACATTGCGAAGTTGAAGTTGGAGCGCGGCCGGAACGTGATTACCGTTCACATCGTCGCTGAAGGGCAGATGAATCTGGCGTATTTTGATTTCAAGCCGGTCGAGTAGCTCCGGCGACGCGGTTCAAGGCTCGACAGTTTGCGGAAAAAGTCGATTCGGATAAGGAAACCGTCCCCCAGGGGCTAAAGCCCCGTTCGTTCTTCGTGTTTCACGGCACGACTAAAGTCGTGCCCTTTCAAAACCGGCCTTTTGCCACAGACTGCTATACCATTCAGAGCGCCATCTAACTGACCTGATTCCTCTTGCAGTCAGCGCAGCGGCGGCCTAGTAAAATCAACCTGATCCCGCAATTTTCCGGCTTCGGGGAGGCTTCTTGCTTTACTGGCTGCTCTACGAAAAGCTGTTTCCGTTCTTTCACCCCTTCCGGATCTTCCGTTACCTCACCTTTCGCACGGCCTTCGCTTCGCTCACGGCGCTGCTCATCGCGCTCTTCATTGGCCCCTACGTTATTCAAAAGCTGCGCGAGTTCCAGATCGGTCAATTTGTCCGCGACGACGGGCCGCAATCGCATCTGAAAAAGACCGGCACGCCTACCATGGGCGGCGTCCTCATCTGCATCGCCATTCTGCTGCCCACGGTGCTGTGGTCCGATCCTTCAAACCCGTTTGTATGGGTCACGGTGTTTTCAACGCTGGCCTACGCCGCCATCGGCTTTGCCGACGACTACATCAAGGTCGTGCAGCGGCGCAGCCTGGGGCTTACCGCGCGCGCCAAGCTGGTGTGGCAGGGAATCGCAGGCGGACTGGTAGCCATAGCGCTGGTGACGCTCACCCAGTTCAGGATGTTTTCAACCCGGCTCAGCGTTCCCTTCCTCAAAATCTGGCGTCCCGATCTCCAGTGGCACCATTGGCCTGCCACGCTTCACTATCTGGGGCTGCTGGCCTTTGTGCCTTTCGTGATCTGGGTGATGTTGTGGCTGGTGGGTACGTCGAATGCGGTGAACCTCACCGACGGTCTCGACGGCCTGGCCATCGGCTGCACCATCATCGCCGCCGGTGCACTGGCCGTGCTCACCTACGTCAGCGGCAACGTGGTCTTTGCCGACTATCTCGAACTCCAGCACATGCCCCAGGTGGGCGAACTCACCGTCTTCTGCGGCTCCATGGTCGGAGCGTCCATTGGATTCCTGTGGTACAACGCGCACCCGGCAGAGATTTTTATGGGCGATGTAGGCTCGCTGGCGCTGGGCGGAGCCATCGGCACGGTGGCGCTCATCATTCGCCAGGAGCTGCTGCTGCCCTTCATCGGCGGCATTTTCATCCTCGAGGCGGTGTCGGTCATGCTGCAGGTGGGCAGCTACAAGCTACGCAAGAAGCGCGTCTTCAAAATGGCGCCGCTGCACCATCATTTTGAGCAGCTTGGGTGGAGCGAGTCGAAGGTGATTGTGCGTTTCTGGATCGGCGCGCTGGTGTTTGCACTATTTGCACTCACCACGCTGAAATTGCGGTAACGCCACGCTCGTCTCGCGCCCTGCGGTGCACAATGAGATGAGAAGCGGGGAAAAGAGACTGGATACGATGAACCGCGTCGAAAGGGCCATTTACAAGCGTCTTGGGCTTCTTCATCTGGGCAGGCGAAGAGTGAGGGATCTCTTCGATTTCATCGAGGACCGAGAAATTGATGTGGTGATCGATGTGGGAGCGAACGTTGGCCAGTTTGGAAGATCGTTGCGGGAAAGCGGGTATCGGGGCAGGATTATTTCTTTTGAGCCAATCGGCTCCGCATTTCAGGTTCTGGCGAAAGAGGCTCAAAAGGACGGCAACTGGGATGCGAACCAATGCGGTTTAGGGGCGGCTATGGGAACGGCCAGGCTGAATGTGTCCGAGCTCTCCGTCTTCAGTTCGATTCTGGATTCGACCAGCGTCGCGAGCCTCCACGACAAACGCATGGCAGTGGATCGTATTGAGGAGGTATCCATTCGCACTCTCGATGAGATTGCGGCTGGAATACAAGGCAAGATACTGTTGAAGGTCGACACCCAGGGCTACGAAAGACAAGTGATCGAAGGTGGGCGGCAGACCTTGCCACGACTCGCGGGGATATTACTGGAGCTGCCTGTCATTCACACGTACGAGGGAGTTTGGCAGTTCCATGAAGCTGTAAAGTTTATGGATGATGCGGGGTTTGTTCCCGCGCAGATTACGCCGGTTGGCTATCACACTGTGGACAAAGTTTCGGCGGTAGAATTCGATTGCCTGTTCCGGCCGCGAAGCCAGGTGGATTCTGCGCTCTGAAGCAGTAACGTGGCCGTGGCAGCGCCTGGATAGAAAGGGATGATGGAACTCAAGGGCAAGAAGGTGCTGGTCGTGGGTCTCGGCAAGTCCGGGCTGGCGGCAGCTTTGTTTTTGCGCCGCCGGGGCGCGCAGGTTACGGTCTCCGACGTGCGCAGCGCCGAATCGCTGGCCAAGGAGATTCCGGCGCTGCTCGAAGAGGGCATCATGGTGGAAGCGGGCGGGCATGGTTTGTTGACCTTCCGCCGCCAGGACCTGATTGTGGTCAGCCCCGGCGTCCCGCTCAGCACGCCCGAGCTTGTGCAGGCGCGCAGCTTCGGCCGGCCGGTCATCGGCGAACTGGAACTGGCCGCGCGGTTCCTCAAGGGCAACATTCTGGCCATCACCGGCTCGAACGGCAAAACCACCACCACGGCGATTGCCGGCGAGATTCTCAAAGAGGGCGGCCTTCCCACGCTGGTGGGCGGCAATATCGGCGTGCCGGTGGTGAGCCTCATCGAGGAGAGCACAGACGACACGTGGTCGGTGCTCGAGGTTTCAAGCTTTCAGCTCGAAAGCACCGAGGAGTTCCGGCCCCGGATTGCGGTGATTCTCAACATCACGCCCGACCATCTCGATCGCCACGGCAGCTTTGAGGCCTATGCTCGCGCCAAGGAGCGCATCTTTGCCGCGCAGAGTGAGAGCGACTTTGTGGTGCTGAATGCCGACAATGCCCGCGCTGCCGAGTCTGCCGCCCGATCCATCGCCAAGGTCTACTGGTTTTCAATCGAACATCCGGTACGGCAGGGCTCCTGGGTCGAGGATGGATACGTGGTTTACCGTGCCGCTCCCGGGGCGGAGATTGAGCGGGTGATGCCGCACGCCAAGATTCCGCTCAAGGGCGAGCACAATGTTGAAAACGTGCTGGCCGCGGCTACTGCCGCGCGCCTGGCCGGCGTCTCCGCCGATTCCATTGCCCGGGCGATTGAAAAGTTCCAGGCCGTCGAGCACCGCCTGGAGTACGTGGCCACGCTGCATGGCGTGGAGTACTTCAACGACTCGAAAGCCACCAACGTGGATGCGACCGCGAAGGCCGTTGCGGCATTCTCGAGTGGTATTCATCTCATCCTGGGCGGCAAAGACAAGGGTTCAGATTACACCACGCTCTCGCAGTTGCTGCGCGAGCGGGTGCGGGCCATTTACACCATCGGAACCGCGGCCGAAAAGATCGAGTCGCAACTGCGCGGCGTGGTTTCAATCCACTCCTGCGAGACGCTCGACATAGCCGTGGCGCGCGCGGCGGAGGCGGCGCATCCCGGCGAAGTGGTTTTGCTTGCGCCAGCCTGCTCCAGCTTCGACCAGTTTGAAAACTACGAACATCGCGGCCGGGTATTCAAGGATCTTGTCAACCGGATGCGGAGCGGAAAACCATGGCAAAGCTCGTAGGCGTCGACAAGTGGCTGTTCTTCACCACCCTGCTGCTTGTAGTGGTGGGGCTGGTGATGGTGTTTTCAGCCTCGGCTGTTGTGGCGCAGGAGCGATACAACTCGCCCTACATGTATGTGGGCCGCCAGGCCGGCTGGGCATTGGCAGGCGTGCTGGCGATGGTTGTGCTCATGAACATCGACGCCAGCCGTTACAAATCGGCGCGCTTCATCTATCCCGCCCTCTGCGTCACCACGCTGCTGCTGGTCATGGTCTTCTTTGTCCCCGGCTCGCACAACACCCATCGCTGGATTCGCTTTGGAAGCTTCTTCACTTTTCAACCTTCTGAAATCGCCAAGCCGGTGCTGGTGCTTTTTCTTGCGTGGTTTCTCCACAACCGGCTCGATGCCATGCACAAGTGGAAGGAGACCTTGCTGCCGGCGGCCCTGATTCCGCTGCTCTTTATTCTGCTGGTGGTTCGCCAGCCCGATCTTGGCACCGCGCTGGTGCTGGCCGGCGTCACCGGCCTGATGCTGGTGCTGGCCGGACTGGAGTGGAAGTACGTGGCCGGCGGCGTGACGGCACTGGTGCTGGGCGTGGCGCCGCTCCTTTACTTTGTGCCCTGGCGCTGGAAGCGGATTCTTACCTTCCTCAATCCCGACGCCGATCTGCAGGGCGCAGGCTTCCACATCAACCAATCGCTGATTGCAGTGGGCACCGGCGGCTTGACCGGCCGCGGCTACATGGAGGGCATGCAGAAGCTCTTCTACCTGCCTGAGGCCTCAACCGACTTCATCTTCGCCAACATTGCCGAGGAGCTTGGCTTTATCGGCGCCATCACCATCCTGCTGCTGTTTGTGGTCTTTGGCGTTCGCGGCCTGCGCGCGGCGCTTCGCTCGCGCGACCCGTTTTCGCGCATGGTTGCTTTCGGCATCTCAACGGCGATTCTGATGCAGGCCTTCTTCAACATCAGCGTGGTGCTGTCGATGGTCCCCACCAAGGGCATCCCGCTGCCGCTCATCTCCTCCGGCGGGACCTCTGTCTTCTGCACTCTGGCCAGCATCGGCATCCTTCTCAATATCACCAGAAAAGTGGAGTAGGCTGCCGTCTCTCTCTGAGATGAACTCATTGGTGCGTTGCCGCCACCCCTTCGCCTGTGACATCGAGGCAACCACGACCGTGTTAACCTTTATCTAAACATCGGGGTGGACATTAGAGCATTTTCAGGGTTGATGTATCCGGGCAGGGGCTAAAGCCCAAAGCTTTTGATGGGCGTTTTGCGGCACGACTAAAGTCATGCCCTGTTACAAGGCTTTGCCTCGGATACATCAACTCAGAATTCGGTCTAGAAGCATTGCAGTCGTAATTAAGGGCTCTTTGCCGATCAACGGTAGAAAGAGATTTCTCCCTGCTCGAAGCTTTTGAAAGGCAACATTGGCACAATTGCGCATCCTGATTGCCGGCGGCGGAACCGGAGGCCATATCATTCCCGCGCTCGCGGTGGCCCGCGAGCTTGTCGATCGCCATGGCGCCGACGTGCTTTTCGTCGGCACCAATCGCGGCATGGAACTCCGGTTCGTGCCGGAAGCCGGGTTCAGGCTCCGCACCATCGATGTCGGCCCGCTCAAGAATGTCTCGATAGCCACGCGTCTGCGCACGCTCTTCGATCTGCCTCGAAGCATCTCGGAGTGCAGGCATTTGATCCGCGAGTTCCAGCCCGGCGCCGTGCTCGGCGTGGGAGGGTACGCATCGGGTCCCGCAATGGCCGCGGCCCTGCAGTTGAAGGTTCCAACCATGGTCTTTGAGCCCAACGCGATGCCCGGCCTCGCCAACCGGCTGGTGGGCAAACGGGTTCGAGCTGCAGCCGTGAACTTTGCTTCGGCTGAGCGTTGGTTTCACAACTGTGAGGTAACCGGAATCCCCGTCAGGCCCGAGTTCTTCAACCTTCAACCGCCCACCGGCTCGTTTCCGCATCTGCTGGTTTTTGGCGGCTCGCAGGGGGCGCGGATTTTCAACAACAATCTGCCCAGGGTAATTGCCGGGCTTCTCGACGCGGTTCCCGGTCTCACCGTTTTGCATCAGAGCGGAGTGCGCAACGGAGAAGCCACGCAGGCCGCGTACGAGGCCAGCGGCGCCGATCGGGCGCGCTGGCAGGTCGAGCCCTTCATCAACGACATGCCGGAGCAATTCGCGCTGGCGCACCTGGTGATGGCGCGCAGCGGGGCGTCCACGGTAGCCGAGTTGGCCGCCGCCGGAAAGCCAGCCCTGCTGGTGCCGTTTGCCGCGGCCGCCGATCAGCACCAGCGCCGCAACGCCGAGGTGATGGTGGATGCAGGCGCAGCCGTGATGTTGCAGGAGAGCGAGCTCGAACAGCCGGGGAAATTGCTTTCGACCCTGGTGGAACTGCTCATCTCGCCGGAGCGGTTGACCGCGATGGGAGCGGCCGCCCGGCGACAGGCCCATCCTGACGCGGCCGAGCGCATTGCCGAAAAACTGGTGGAGCTGGCGACCAACGGCAAGCGGGTCGAAATGAAGACCGCAATCTAACCTCGCGCTTGCCTTGCTCGAGACCCTTCCCCACAAACAAAAAGCCCGCCTGCCGAAGCAAGCGGGCTTTCTTCTGATTGAGCGGGCTGAAATCGCCCGGACTGCGGGATTACCGATGACCACCACCGCCGCCGTGGGCTCCGCCACCGCCGCCACCATGGAAGCCGCCGCCGCCGCCGCCGCTAAATCCACGCGCTCCGCCAGCATATCCGCGAGCGCCGCCACCGGCGTAACCGCGGGCTGCGCCGCCAGCGTAGGGGCGAGGTGTTCCGCCATATCCCGGCCTGCCGCCGTATGCTCCGCGGCCTGCGTATCCTCCGCCGCCATAGGCGCCGCGACCACCATAAACGCCGCGCCCGCCATAATTTCCGCGTCCGCCGTAGAACCCGCGTCCGCCATAGTAGCCGCGACCCCATCCGCGTCCGCCCCAGCCGTACCACGGGCCGGCGCCTATGAATATGCCGCCGACAAACCAGTTAGGGCCGTAATAGCCGTAAGGCGCGCAAGCGTACGGGTAATAAGGATAGTAGCCCCAATCGCAAACCGGTGGGCCGTAGTCGTATTCCGGGGCAGCAACCACTGCCGGGCCAACTCCAACCCCCACTGCAACCTGGGCATGAGCGGTGGCCACCAGGGGCACCGCCAAAATCATTGCAAGCAAACTCAAGCGGAAGTTCCGCATAAAACCCTCCCTGTGCTGCCGCCACCGGACTTGTTTCATGTCCGGATCCTTCTGCTCAGCACCTCCGGCTCGAACCACCTTGCCTTCAGCCGGCCTTCATACTCTTTAACCAACCTTTAGTAATTAAGTTGCGGTCCCGGCCCCCTGGCGTCCCACCTGTTGATCCATCAAAACCTTACGGGCAAACTCAATTCCGGAGCTTGCTGATTGTGTGCGCGCAAGAAGCGGCAGGGGCTAAAGCCCCTGACCTGCCGACTCGCGCCGCCCCTCCGGGGCTGCGGCACTTTCTGTCTCGCTCACCCAGGACTGCGTTCGTACCCAGAGGGTCCCCAGCGAACTTGTCCTGGGCTAAATCCCTTGCCTCCCTACGGGAGGCGGTGCAACGGCATGGGTAAATCGCGCTCCGCAAGGACGAATCCTAGCCTCGTGTCTGGGCCTCGCCTCTTGCATCGACAATACACCTAATATGACGCTCCGGCAGGAAAAATGGAGCATGAAAAAGCGGCCTTCAGGCGGGTTTCCTGAAGGCCGCTGAATCCGGCTCGATCGAAAGACAGTTATCTGCGATAGGGCGCGGGGCCGAAGCGACGGTCGGGGTGGAAGTAGTACGGCCCGCGGAAGTCGCGATGAACGACCACGCCCACGCCGGGTCCGCCAAAACGCCAGAAGCCCGGAACCCACACGCCGCCGCTATAGCATCCGGCGACCCAGAAATAGCCAGGTCCGGGGCAAGGGGGAACATAAGCAACCTGTCCGCCCACCACGATTCGAACGCGAGCCGCCTGGGCTTGAGTGGCGCCCAATCCCAGAGTTCCGGCTACCAACGCTGCACCAAGAACCACCTTCTTCAACATGCTTTTCATAACTTCTCCCTTCCAGCCGGCTTCAACATCCATGAGCCGCTCCGGCTTGTCACCCCAACGACGAAGACCTGTCGTTGGGGACCCCGGCTTGTCACCCCAACGACGAAGACCTGTCGTTGGGGACCCCGGCTTCCTCGCGCCTTTGAAGCTTGGTTCTTGCTGCTTCCTGCGCCGCCGGTTATGCCTGATTCAACAGGTGTTCACGAGAAAGGTTGCGGAGTTCGATAACATTTTTCTCTTCCCGATAACTTTTCCAGTGGTGCTGTACGGCCAACCTTACGCTCAACTGTCGAATCAGAGTTCATGCGGTATAAAGGAGACAAAGGTTTCACGGGATGTTTTGTTGTTTCCGATGGTTCTCTCTTTCAGGCGTTCAGGGTGTCAGGGCTGAAGCTCTAACCTGCCAACCCTGACCTGCCAGCCCTGACCCGCCTGGCGGCCGATGATTCGCCGGCCGCGGAAATGCTCTGGCCCGGCACAACTACCATGCATATCGTCAACATTTTCGTGTGGATCGCGGGGCTTGCCCTGCAATCCCTTCTTCTGGCCGCGTTATTTCTGCGGCGCGTGGCGCGAGGGCTGCCGGTATTCACCGCGTTGCTGTGCTTCTATGTCGCCCGCTCGGTGCTGCTGTTCTCGCTCTCAGGGCATCTGACCCCGGCAGCCTACGGCGGTCTCTACGATGCGCTCTCCCTGTCAGATTTGGTGCTGCAGCTCGTGGTTGCTGGCGAGCTGATTTTGCGCATCCTGCGCGGCGCGAACCATCGTGCATGGCCGGCATGGACGAAAACCGGGATTTTGATTGCGCTTGCACTGGCCATCGCCGCAGGCGCGGCGTCCCGGGTCCGCGTCCCCGGCCGCTTCCCGCCTGATAGAGGCATGGTCTTCGTCGCGATTCTCATGCTTTTCCTCGTTCTTTGGATGACTGCGGCAAAGGTCACCGGCCCACCGCGCCGTGTCGCCGAGGGCTTCGCACTTTACACCTCGATCGGAACGCTGGCCGGAATCGAGCGCGCCTATGCGGCGCTGCACCGCAACGCCGGCGCATTTTCCTTCTGGTCGTATCTTTCCACCGTAACCTGGCTGGTGATCGTTTTGTTCTGGATCCTTACGCTGAGGCCGGAAAAAGCGGCCACGGCAGGCGCGGGAAATATCCGGTCTGCCAGGTCCGCCGGCCGCCACGCCCGGGCCAGGTCCCGGTGAACGCCGGATGTTACAGTGAAGTTTCACCCTCCATGTTCGCCACCTCGCAGCACGCACACTTTGTAGGCATCGGCGGAATCGGCATGAGCGGCATCGCCGAGATCCTGCTGAGCCTGGGAATGAAAGTTTCGGGTTCCGATCTCAAGCGCAGCGCGGTGACTGACCGGCTCGCCGCACTTGGAGCCACCATCTACGAGGGCCACGCGGCCGGCAACGTCGCCGGCGCAACTGTTGTGGTCATTAGCTCTGCCGTGGCGCCCAACAATCCCGAGGTGCTTGAGGCGCACGCGCTCAAGATCCCCGTTATTCCGCGCGCCGAGATGCTGGCCGAGCTCATGCGGCTCAAGTATGGCATCGCCGTGGCCGGCATGCACGGCAAAACCACCACCACTTCAATGGTGGCCGCGGTGCTTGCCGCCGGCGGCCTCGATCCGACCGTGGTTGTGGGCGGCCGCGTTGACGCGCTCGGCTCCAACGCGCGGCTCGGAACCACCCAATACCTGGTTGCCGAAGCCGACGAGAGCGACCGCTCCTTCCTCAAGCTCTCGCCCATTCTTGCCGTGGTGACAAATCTCGACCGCGAGCATATGGACTGCTACCACGACATGGCCGACGTGGAGCGCGCCTTCGTGGACTTCATGGACCGCGTACCGTTCTACGGCGCGATTACCGCCTGCATCGACAACGCACTGCTTCAATCCATTTTGCCGCGCGTGCGGCGCCGCGTGTTTACTTACGGGCTCTCGAACGAAGCCGACTTCCGGCTGGAGATTCTGGCTGAAGGGCAAGGGGCCGCACCCGGCCCGGGGCAGGCGAGCTCGCTCTCGCGGTTCATGGTGCATACGGGCGCGGGTCCGCTGGGGCCGTTCGAGTTGCATGTTCCGGGCCGTCACAATGTGCTCAACGCCACCGCCGCGATAGCGATCGCCCGGCAGCTTGAGATCGCTCCCGGGAAAATCGCCGACGGCCTCGGCCACTTCCGCGGCGTCGACCGGCGCTTTCAGCTTCGCGGCTCGGCGCGCGGCGTTGCCGTGGTGGACGATTACGGCCACCACCCCACTGAGATTCGCGCCACGCTGGCTGCCGCGCGCGAATGCGGCTACCGGAGGATTCTGGTGGTCTTCCAGCCGCACCGGTACTCCCGCACTCTTGACCTTTTGGAGGAGTTCTCGGGCGCGTTTACTGCGGCCGACACGGTGATTGTGCTGCCGATATATGCGGCCAGCGAAGAGCCGATCGCGGGAGTAACGGCAGAGCGGCTCGCAGAACGCATTCAAGGCTCGCGCGTTGAGTTCGCCCCCGACTTTGCTGCGGCTGTGGGCGCCGTTACCGCTGCCGCTCACGAAGGAGACCTGATCCTGACCCTCGGAGCGGGCAGTGTGAGCCAGCTTGCGCCGCAGATATTGGCGGCACTCGAACGCGGGTGACTGCGACCCCCACCCTGGCGACAAAAACAAAAGCGTCGTACCCGACCCAGAGGGTCCCCCGGTCCCCAGGTGGGGCACCTGCGCGGATGGCAACTGGTGACCGCGCCGGCGCATCCCTTTAATTCGTCCGTGCAAATTCGTGGCCTTCGAATTAATTTAGAGGTGACCGAGCTGGTCTTTCCCTTGCGTTGAGATTTGCCGTCAAATTCGTGATCACCGTGGCGCTCGTAGCCACGCTGGCGTGGGTGGGGCTGGCCTCCGGCCGCGGCGCGGGCCATGTGCCGGCCATCTGGTGGGCCAACTCCGCGCTGGCTTCAATCATGCTGCTCGATCGCCGCCGCCGCTGGCTGCAACTGCTCGCTGCCGGTTACCTGGGCAACGTCATCGGACACGTCGTCTTCCACGATCCGCTGTGGGAGGTGTTCACTCTTTCGGCCTGCGACACCACTGAGACCGCAATCGCCGTGTACGGCGTAGGATTCGCGCTCGGCCGCCGCGTCGATCTCACCCGCCAGCCGCAGTTGCTGCGCTTTGTCGGTTTTGCGGTGCTGCTTGCTCCGATCGTCGCCAGCCTGCTCGCGGGCATCATTCTGCATATCGCAAGTGGCAGCCCGCTTACGGTGTCGTTGCTCTGGTTTCCGGCCAGCGCGCTGGGCATGGCGATTGTGGTGCCCGTGGTTCTTGGACTGGCCCGCCGCGAAACCGGCGAGCTTTTTGCCCCCGATCATCTTGGCCAACACCTTGCTCTATCTCGCCATGATCGCCGCGGCCACAGTGGCCATCTTCACCGGCTCCGACTTTCCCTGGCTCTTTCTCATCTTTCCGCCTCTGCTGTTTCTTGTGGTGCGCATGGGCCTGAGCGGCGGCGTGCTTGGCTGCTGCGTGGTCGCCGCCATTGGCACCCACTTCACCGTATCGGCGATGGGAGGGCCCCTCGCTCAGCTCACCGATCCCAGCCTGGAGAACCGCATCCTCATTCTGCAGCTGTTTCTGGCCACGGCGGTGCTCAGCGTGAGCGTTGTTGCCATCGTGTTTGCCGATCTCAAGCGCGCCAGCGCCGCTGCAAGTCTCAGCGAGGCACGCTTTCGCGAGCTGGCCAGTTCCATGGAGGCGCTGGCCAGCGTGGATGGGCTCACCGGCGTCGCCAACCGGCGTCAGTTCGATCGCGCTATTCAGTTGGAATGGCAGTGCGCCCAGCGCGAGAGCTCGCCCCTCACGCTGTTGCTGCTGGATGTAGATCGCTTCAAGGCGTTCAACGACCTCTACGGGCACATCGAAGGCGACAAGTGCCTCTGCACCATCGCGCGCATCGCACTTGAAACCACGCGCCGGCCCTCCGACACCGTGGCCCGGCTCGGCGGCGAAGAGTTCGCCGCGATCCTTCCAGGCACCTTTGCCCAAGGCGCGCTCGAGATGGCAGAGAAGCTCCGCAAGGGCGTGCTCGAAATGAACACGATTCACCAGGGCAATTCGCATGGCGTGGTCACCATCTCGGTGGGCTGCGCGACGGTCGTCCCCGCCGAGGGTTCGAGCACGATGGCGCTGATGGCCTCGGCCGATGCCGCGCTCTACGCAGCCAAAGCCGCAGGGCGTAATTGCGTCAAAGCAGGGACCAGGGAATAGCCAGTAGCCAGAAGTTGTTCCCTCGTTCCCTGTCTTCCCCGTATCACCGCGGGTTCCCCTGAAGTTGTTGCGGAAAAATGCAAATCCGCCGCGAGCTATATTGAAGGTTGGCGACTCTCACGACCTTTGCTCAGGCGTGACGAATCAGAAAGACACAAATCGCCCTCTGTTATGGGAGGATGAAGCGCCCGCGGTGGCCCGCGTCCGGCGCATGCAGGAAGGTGTGCCTGTGGCGGGACGCATCCGCCGTGGCGCGCCGGGCATGCCGCTCGAGATGGAGGATCCCGACGGAGACGATGAACTGCGCTCGGGAGCGCGCAATGCGCCGCGCGGCAAGTGGTGGCGCCCGGCCGGCAAAGCCGGCCGCATCTTTCTCACGCTTGGCGCACTGATTGTTCTGGGCGTCTTTACCTGCCTGGGCCTCGCCCTGCGCACCTATCTCGAGCGGGACGCGCGCTTCCGCATAGCCGGCGCCGCCAATATTCAGGCCACGGGCCTCACTGAAGTGAGCCGCGCCGATATGCTGCCCATCTTCGGCGAAGACATTGGGCGCAACATCTTTTTTGTTCCGCTCAGCGAGCGCCGCAAACAGCTTGAACAAATTCCATGGGTGGAGCACGCGACGGTGATGCGCGTGCTCCCCGATCAGATTCGCGTGGCGCTTGTGGAGCGCCAGCCGGTGGCCTTCACGCGCGTGGGCCAGCAGATCGACCTCGTCGATGGCGACGGGATTCTGCTCACGATGCCCGCCGCGGCCATGGCCCAGCACCACTATTCGTTCCCGGTGATCACGGGCATCGATCCCGGCGACCCGCCGGCATCGCGCCAGGCGCGCATGGCCGTGTATGGCCGGCTGATGAGCGAACTCGACTCGGGCGGCCAGCGTCTTTCGCAGCAGATATCCGAGATTGACCTCACCGACCCCGAAGATGCGCGCGTCCTTATGCCTGAGCAGGGAGCCGACATTCTCGCGCACTTTGGCCAGGATCGCTTTGTGGAGCGCTACCAGCGCTACAAGGCGCACATTGCGGAGTGGCGCCAGCAATATCCCAATCTGGCCGCGGTCGATCTGCGCTACGACCAGCAGGTGGTGCTGCAGATGGCCTCGGGCAAGCAAGCCTCGCAGCCCGCGCCCGGCGCCAATGGAACGCAGCCAACGGTTGACGGCAAGCCTGCGGCCGGAACCCCGGCCGGCGACGCAAAACCGCAGCCGGAAAAGAAACCCGCTGCCAACAGCGCAACAAAATCTCACGCCGAGCATTTAAAGAAGAAGCACGCGGAGCAACGCCACACCGCGCTTTACGACTCAAACAACCTGCCGCCGGAAAAAATCCGGTACCTGGGATAGACGACGCAATGGCTCAGAAGCAGAACAATCTGATCGTGGTTCTGGACGTGGGCAGCGCGCAGACGCGTGTTGTGGCGGCAGAGATCAATGAGTCGTCGCTGCGCTATCGCGGCCACGGCGTGGTTGAGTCGCAGGGCATGCGCAAGGGCCTGATCGCCGAGCTCTCGCCGGCGGCCAAGGCGGTGCGCGCCGCGAACGAGCAGGCTGAGCGCGTTGCGCGCATCAACATCGATGAGTGCGTGGTGGGGGTTGGCGGACCGCATATTCGCGGCCTCAACACCAACGGCGGCTTCGAACTGGGCAACCGCATGCGCGAGATCACCCGCGAAGATGTGCGCACCGCCGTGGAGCGTGCGCGCGCCGTGGAGCGACCTCCCGACCGCGAGATCCTTCACCTGCTGCCGCGCCAGTTCATCCTCGACGATCAGTCCGGCATCTTCGATCCTGTCGGCATGGTGGGCTCGCGGCTCGAGGTCGACCTGCACATCGCCACCTGCTCCGGCAGCGCGCTGCAAAGCACCATCACCTGCGCCAATCGCGCGGGCCTTGAAGTTACCGAGGCGATTCTCGAATCGATTGCCGCGGCCGAGTGCACACTTTCAACCGACGAACGCGAGCTGGGCGTGTGCCTGCTGGATATCGGCGCGCACTCCAGCGACCTGGTGGTGTTTTTCGAGGGCGCGGTTGCGCATACGGCTTCGGTGCCCATCGGCGGCGCACATTTCACCAACGATCTTGCCATCGGCCTGCAGCTGCCGGTCGTCCAGGCCGAAGAGCTGAAGCGCCAGTTCGGCAACGCGGTGGTAACGGCGGTTCCGCAGACGGCGGAGATCGAGATCGCCAACCCCCATCCGCAGCGGCTGCCGTTGCGCATGATCGCCGAGATCCTGGAGCCGCGCGCCCGGGAATTGTTCTACTTTGTAAAGGAGAGCCTGCGGCACGGCGGCGTGGTGGATGCGCTGGGGGCGGGCTGCGTGCTCACCGGCGGAGGCGCGCTTTTGCCGGGCCTGCTCGACGTGACCGAGAGCCAGCTGCGCGTGCCGGCGCGAACCGGAATGCCGGTGCGTCTATCGCATATGCCGGGCGAGCTTGCCCATCCGAGTTTCTCGGTGGCCATCGGGATGCTGATGTACGCGCATCGCACCAGGAACTCCCGCGCCCAGGAAGATAACAGTTTGCGCGCCAAACTGCGCGCCATGTTCGCAGCCAGTTTTTGAAAGACAGGCACTAGGGACTAGGGAATAGGGAATAGGGAATAGAGAGCACAGGCAGGAAACCGCAGACGAGGAGAATGAGGCGCGCATGGAACAGCCGAGAAACGAAGCCGGAGAGATGAGGATCACCTTCCACGAAGAGATGCCGCGCGGCGCCAAGATCAAGGTGATCGGAGTGGGCGGCGGAGGCGGCAACGCCGTCAACCGCATGATCCAGGCGCGCATGGAAGGCGTTGAGTTTATCGCCGCCAACACCGACGTGCAGGCGCTCAAGCTATCGCAGGCTGCCGTCAAGCTGCAACTCGGCGTGCGCCTTACCGCCGGCCTGGGTGCGGGCTCCAATCCCGACATCGGCCGCAAGGCGGCTCTCGAGGACTCGGAAAAGATCATCGAGGCTCTGGAGGGCGCCGACATGGTCTTCGTCACCGCCGGCCTGGGCGGCGGCACCGGCACCGGCGCTGCGCCGGTGATTGCTTCGCTGGCCAGCGAGATGGGCATTCTCACCGTGGCCGTGGTCACGCGTCCCTTCGCCTTTGAAGGCAAGCGCCGCCTGATGCAGGCTGAGCGGGGATTGAAAGAGCTCATCGAGAGCGTCGACACCATGATCGTCATCCCCAACGAGAAGCTGCTCGCCGTCGCCAAGGACGCGGGCTTCTTTGAGAGCTTCCGCGTTGCCGACGACGTGCTGCGCCAGGGCGTGCAGGGCATCAGCGACATCATCACCATCCCCGGCATCATCAACCGCGACTTTGCCGACGTGAAGACCACCATGGCCGGAATGGGCCACGCGGTAATGGGCACTGCGGTTCGTTCGGGCGCCAATCGCGCGGGTGAAGCAGCGCAGGCCGCCATGGCCTCGCCGCTGCTCGAGGCCGGCGCAATCGATGGCGCGCGCGGCATCCTCATTAACATCACCGGCTCAAGCACGCTCAAACTCTCTGAAGTGAACGAGGCTTCGTCGCTGATTCAGTCCGCGGCCCACGAAGATGCCAACATCATCTTTGGCGCCGTTCTCGACGAGAAGATGGGCGACGAGGTCAAGATCACCGTCATCGCCACCGGCTTCCGCGACCAGATGCCCGAGCGCCGCGCGCGCATGTTGAGCGTTGAAGAGACGCCGGTGGTTTCAGTTCCCGTAGTGGCGCCCGACAACTGGATGCGCGAAGGAGAAAAAGAGCCGCAGCCGAGGTTTGAAGCTGAGCCCGAGCCGGGAAAGGCGCCCGCTCCACCGCGCTTTATGAGCCAGGACGAGGACAACGGAATCGACGACGCGTTCTTCTATTCTTCGACAGTTCCCCCGGTTGCCACCACGGTGACTGTATCCGCGCCGCCCCGGACCACTGCTGAAACGGCGGTTGAAGCTGAAGATCGCGCCGCCGCTTCGAGCGTTCGGGATTTCGACGCAGAATTCAATCAGGAGCGGGCGGCGGATCCAGCGACCCTCGAACCCGTGCCCGAAGTGCATGCCGTTGCCGGCCGCGCAGTTGAGGACACCAGCGCGCGCTCCGCCGAGGGGCTCTTTGAAGAATCCCAGGAGCAGCCGCAGCGGGACCTCGATGTTCCGGCCTTCCTGCGCAGGCTGCGGTTCTAGGAACGGAAGCAGCCAAGTGCTTTCCTATACCCCAAAAGCGGGATATGGAACGCCCGGATTTGGAATGCGGGACCTCTGGAATCGGCGTTAGGCTGAGAACATGCGGCTTTGATCGCGTCTAAAGAATTTGGACCGGCCAGTTCCAAAATGAGACCATCGCCGGTATAGTATTGGCAAGAACCAGAAAGTCTTGACCAGTCAGGCA
The DNA here is from genome assembly GCA_963808695.1 of uncultured Acidobacteriaceae bacterium. Lineage (GTDB taxonomy): Bacteria > Acidobacteriota > Terriglobia > Terriglobales > Acidobacteriaceae > Telmatobacter. The sequence goes on along the minus strand of CAWEHF010000011.1, from coordinate 207,076 downwards.
CGACCCGTTTCGTGTCAGGGGATTTTGTTCTATTCTGAAACGAAGTGCCGGTAGGCCTGACCATCAAGTCGCAAGACCGGCGATTCTGCGGAACGATCGCTTACTCCGCAGTAGAGCCGAAGAAAGAGGCATGCGCCGCACCGAAAGGCTGAGCGCACTGCCGAATCCAAAAGTTGAGGGGCGTTGGCTGGATGAAATTGTCTTGCGGGTGGGTTGCCTGTCTGGCACTGGTTGCATATGCGGCGGGCGCCGTCGCCCTCGATGTTCCTCAAAGGGTTCATCACACCAAGACCGAGACCCATCTAAGGCAGACGCATCGTGCGGCCGTCCATCACGCCGCTGCCAAATCTCCCGCCACGCACACCGCGGCCCACGCGTCGACAGCCCACGTTTCGACGGCGCAGACCGCTTCCCGGTCCAGCGCGCTTCATACAGTTTCCGGTGCTCATCTGCGCCGTGCATCCGCCCGGGTTCGACGCCATCGCTACTACGAGCGTTTTACGGCCAGTTCGTTTTTGACCGGCGCGGTGGGCCAGGGCGACATCGCCACGGGCGAGGACCCGGTCGTGCGCCAGGCCGCGATGGATGCGCTGGGCGACATGAACGGCACCGCGGTGGTCATCGATCCCTCGAGCGGCCGCATCCTGGCCATGGTGAACCAGGGGCTTGCCCTTTCGCCGGGCGCCGAGCCTTGTTCGACGATCAAGATCACGGTGGCCATGGCCGCGCTCTCTGAGGGGCTGGTGACGGCCGACACCATGGTGCAGTTGCCGGGCTTCCGCATGAACATGACCCAGGCGCTGGCCAAGAGCAACAATCTTTACTTTGAAGAGCTGGGCCGCGAGCTCGGCTTTGAGCGCGTACGCCACTACGCCACCGAGTTCGGGCTGGGCGAGCTGGCCGGCTACAACATTCCGGGCGAGCAGCTCGGCGCCTATCCCGATCAGCCCATTCCTGAGTCAGACGGAGGCGTGGGCCGCATGTGCAGCTTTGGCCTGGGCGTCTCGCTCACCCCGTTGCAGCTTGGAGCCTTTGTTGCAGCCATCGCCAACGGCGGCACGCTTTACTATCTGCAGCACCCCACCACGCCTGAAGAGATTGCCGGTTTCCAACCGCGCGTCAAGCGCACCCTCGACATTGCAAAGTACGTCACCGAGCTTGAGGACGGCATGGCGGGCGCGGTGGAATACGGCACCGCGCGCAGTCTGCGCACCAACTTCCACGAGCTGCCGGTCTTTGGCAAAACCGGAACCTGCTCCAACGAGGGCACGCGCTACGGCTGGTTCGCCTCGTTCTCCGATTCGCCGCAGGGCAGCCTGGTCACGGTCTTCTTTCTTGAGGGCGGCCGCGCAACCTTCGGCCCGCGCGCTGCCGAGCTGACCGGCGAGTTCTACCGCAATCTGTGGGACCGCAACTACTTCACCGCCAAGAGCCAGGAAGCGCAATCTCTTTCTTCCGCAACCCCGGGCGGACAATAGTGTCCTGTCTCTAAAGTTCGCTTCTAAAACGAATTGTCATCCAGAGCGAAGGTCGCCGCGGCGACCGTAGTCGAAAGCCTGCCCTGAGCGGAGATCGCGCAGCGATCGTAGTCGAATGGGGATCTGCGGCTGTTTGTCAACGAACTTCGGATTCGCCGCGCCGGCGCCTCGGGTTTTATTCTTGACGCGGAATGCGGAAACTCAACTGGGTTCTTGCCGGCATCGGCGACATTGCGCGCAGGCGCGTGATTCCTGCCATTCAAACTGAGCCGCGCAGCACGATGTACGGCTTTGTGACCCGCGATGCGGCCAAGGCCGAATCATATGCGGGCGCGCGCGCCTTCAAGTCGGTCGAAGAGGCAGTCGCCGATCCTCAGGTGGATGCGCTCTACATAGCGCTGCCGGTTGCGATGCACGCGGATGCCGCCATCGCCGCACTCCGCGCCGGCAAGCACGTGCTGTGCGAGAAACCGATGGCGATGCATTATTCCGAGGCCGAGCGCATGGTTGCCGAGGGCGTGGCCAGCGGCCGGGTCTTCGGGGTGTCGTACTATCGCAGGCTTTATCCCAAACTGATTCACGCAAAAAAGCTCATTGCGGAGGGCGCAATCGGCCAGCCCGTGTTTGCCGAGGGCAACTGCCATGGCTGGCTCGAAAGCGAAGAGCGTGCCTGGCTGCGCGATCCAGCGCTGGCCGGCGGCGGACCGCTCTTCGACATCGCTTCACACCGCATCGACGCCATGAACTTTCTTTTCGGCAGGGCCGAATCAGCGACAGGACTGATGTCGAATGCGGTGCACAAACTGGCCGTGGAAGACTCTGCCACCGTGTTGATGCGGTTTGCCGGCGGCGTGCACGGGGTGGGCGTCCACGGGGTAGTTGATGTGCGCTGGAACTCGCGCATTGTTCGCGACCAGTTCCGCGTAATCGGCACTGAGGGCGAGATCGGCCTCGACCCGCTGAACGGGCCCGATCTGCGCCTGACTGCGCGGGTGGGGACCGTGGTTGAAATGCTGCCGCCGCACAAGAACCTCCACTACCCGCTCATCGAGAACTTTGTGGGTGCGGCGCGGGCCAACGATCCTGCGCGTCTTGCTTGCCCGGCTGCGCAGGCCGCGGGTACCGATTGGGTCATCGAACAGGTGATGCTTGCCAATAAGGCCAAGCCTGCGTCTCTGAACGAGAGCTAAAATCGCAACCGGGCTGTGGAACTGTGAAGAGACTCCCGCCAGGTGATTGATTCCATTGGGAGCACAGTTGCACAGCCGAAAAGAAATGATTCCTTCATGGCGCTTCCTGCACCTTTGCAGTTCCTGGCCTCGACGGTGGAGATCTTCATGTTCCGATCGCAATCCTTCCTATTAAGAGTGTGCGCTGGAGGCTCGTAATTATCTGCAGTGGAAACAAGGGCTAAGTCCTTGGAATCCAACGCGGCCAAACCTGACCCTATCTACGTCTTTTCCGGGGCTGAAGCACCGATTCGGCAGCGTGGCTTTAATGGCACGGCTGAAGCCGTGCCCTTTCAAAGCAACAGCCGGAAGAGTAAACAACGTGTTGAAACTTCATAGCTGGAGCCTGAGCAACCATTTGCGTCGAATGGCGCACTACCTCATCTCATGAATGAGGGCAGCATTCCGGCGTCGTCCCGCTGGCAGCGGCTCTACTTCACCAACGTTCTTACAATCCAGGACTCGCGATGGCTTTACCCACGCATATTCTCCTCGTCTACGGCTATCTGCTGCTCTTCGCCTGGGTCTTGATTGAGCAGCTTGGCATTCCATTGCCGGCGACGCCGGTGCTGCTGGCCGCGGGCGCGCTCACCGTGGACGGCCACTTGAGCTTTGCGCTTGCGTTTCTTGCAGGGCTGGTGGCTTGCGTGATTGCCGATTCGGTCTGGTTCCTTATCGGCAGGCACTACGGGCACATTGTGCTGCGAATCCTGTGCAAGCTGTCACTGGAACCGACGACCTGCGTGCGCCGCACCCAGGAGTCGTTTGGCCGCAACCGCGGCACGATGCTGATGTTCGCCAAGTTTGTGCCGGCGCTGGCCACGCTGGCCCCGCCCGTTGCCGGACAAAACGGCATGGAGTTCGGCGCGTTCCTGTTTTTCGATGCCATCGGCGGCTCGCTTTGGGTGATGGCGCTGTTGCTGAGCGGGCGTTTCTTCGGCGATCTGCTCAAGCGCGATCCCAGCCTGCTCAACTGGGTTGGCCGCTTCTCGGGCGCGCTGCTGGTTCTGGGCATCGTGGGATTCTTCCTGGCCAGGCTGTTGCGTCGCAGGATGGTGCTGAGGAAGCTGGCCCTCTCACGCCTCGAACCAGAGGAGTTGAAGCGCCAGCTCGAGGCCGGCGAGCAGGTCTACATCGTCGACCTGCGCCATCCTCTCGAGCTGATGACCGACCCATTCACTCTGCCGGGCGCGCAGCACTTTGCGCCCGACGTGCTCGCCCAGCGGCATGGCGAGATTCCCCGCGACCGCGACATTGTGCTTTACTGCACCTGCCCCAGCGAGGCCACGGCTGCCAAAACCGCGCTCACCTTGCACCGGCTGGGCATTGAGCGCGTGCGCCCGCTGCGCGGCGGCTTCGACGAGTGGAAGCGCCTCGGCTTTCCTATGGACGCGATTCCGCCCGTGAATCCGATGGTTTCCGCGGTTCAACCCGCGAAGTGAGTTTTTCAGAGCCCACAAACAGCGCAGCAATCTTCGTCCCAATGGGCGAGCCGATGCCGCTGCAAGGATCGGGCCCCACGGCCGCCGAATACATGCCGTTACTTCCTACCGTAATATCGTTGAAAGCCGTCTGATTTTCCCAGAGCGTGGGCGCCACAAACCCCAGCTTGTTGCCGAAGGCCGCAAATAGTCCTGAGTAAAGCGGCGCAACCGCGCTCGTTCCACCGAGGACTGTTGAAGATCCGTGGATGAAGACCTGGTAGCCGGTCTCAGGATCGCCGTCGGCGCACACATCGGGCACCATGCGCCCCGTGCCGTACTGCGTGTTTGCCGGCGCGGGCGGCGCGCCGATCTGCCAGCTCTGCACCGGGAAGATTGTCGAGTAGCCGCCGCCGGTTCCCTCGCCGTTCGTCTGGCCGGGGTTGTCATTCCATACCGATTCGCTGGTGGCTGTTTTGTTGGTGCCGCCGCAGCCTACTACGTGCGGGCACGAGGACGGGCAATCCACATTGGCGGGCGTAGGTCCGCCGTCGCTCGAATCGTTGTCGCCGGCCGCCCCGAAGATCAACATGCCTCCCGCCGTGGCCGTTTCCGCCGCCTGTTCAAGCGCCTCGGCTTGGGTCGTGCCCCACTGGGCCTCGTCTGCGCCCCATGAGATGCTGCACACGTCGCACCCGTCCGCGGCCGCCTTGGCGATCGCGGTCTCAATGTCCTGCGACCAGTAAACGCGAATCGTTGCGGTTTTGCCCGTGGCCACGTAGTAGCTTGCCGCAGCTACCTCGATATCCAGCCCGACCTCAAAGTCGGCCTCGCCCGCCGCGCCCGGCTGGTTAGGCGTGTTCTTGGTTCCGTCCACCGATACATCGGTGATCGACGGAACCGGCTGGCCGATCAATTGAAAGTAGGCATTGATGTCGGACTGGATCCATCCGCCGCCCAGCTCAACGATGCCAATGAGGCCTCCGCCTTCCAGGCCTGTGGGCCAGTTGTAGGCCGCGCACAGGTTCGGCACCGTCCACGAGATGTCCTGGCTGGCCGCCGGGGCTGTCCCACCGTCCGCGGATTTTGCGCTGCGGAGCTTCCTGTGCTTGAAGTAAGGATGGCATTTCACCTTGGGGGAGTCGGTCATGGGCTGTTCCTTTCCTATCCCGAGAGAATTGCACAGGCGCGCGCGACATGCAACGTAACGGAGGGACGTAGAGGCAGGGAACAGGGAACAGGGAACAGGGAACAGGGAACTGGGACTGAGGGACCCTCACCGCAAGCCGGCCTCGGCGCCTGATCCCTGATCTCTGATCCCTGTTCCCTGACCCCTGTTCGCTGCCGTACCATAAACGAGTACCGGTCACCACCGGACGGAGCGCACCCTTGGCCTACGACGATCTGCGCGACTGGATCAAAGCCCTCGAACAGCACGGCGAGTTGAAGCGCATCCGTGAAGAGGTTTCGCCGGAGCTGGAAATCACCGAGATTACCAACCGGGTCAGCAAAATCGGATCCCCTTCCCACCCTTTCCGCGGACGAAGCAAAAAAGCAGGTCCTTCGACTTCGCTCCGCTTCGCTCAGGAGGATGGGGCACCCGAATTCAGTGGGAAATACGCGCCTGGCGGGCCGGCGCTGCTCTTTGAAAACGTCACGGGGCATCCGGGCCACAAGGTTCTCATCAACCAGTTCGGTTCTGAGCGCCGCATGGCCATGGCCCTCGGCGTCGACCGGCTCGATGAGATCGCCGAACGCATCCACGGCCTGATGAATATGAAGCCTCCGTCGGGCGGCCTTTTTGACAAATTGAAGATGCTGCCGCAATTGGCCGAGCTGGCAAATGTTTTTCCCAAGACGGTCAGCGCCAAAGACGCGCCGTGCAAAGAAATGATCCGGCGCGAGAAGTTCGATCTCGACTATTTCCCGATTCTCAAGTGCTGGCCGCACGACGGCGGCCGCTTTATCACTCTGCCCTGCGTGCACACCCGCGACCCTGGAAGAGGAGGGGGCACCGGCAAGCGCAACATCGGCATGTATCGCATGCAGGTGTACGACGGCCAGACCACCGGCATGCACTGGCAGCGGCAAAAGGTCGCGGCCGAACATTACCGAAATGCCCTGCGGGCGACAGCGCTTTGGACGGGAGACGAGGCTGGATCGCGAAGCGCGCGCGTCGCGATGATGGCTGAGAGTGCCGGCGGCGCAGTCAGCGTTCCCGACGGACCCATCGGCGGGCTGCCGCAGGTCTCTCTTGGAAATCTGAAGGGCTCGCGTCTTGAAGTCGCCGTGGCCATCGGCACCGAACCCGCGACGACGTTCTCCGCCATTGTTCCGGCGCCGCCTGAGGTCGAGGAGTTTCTCATCGCGGGCTTCCTGCGCGGCAGGCCGGTTGAGATTGTGAAGTGCGAGACCGTCGACCTCGAAGTGCCCGCCCACGCTGAAATCGTTCTCGAGGGCTACGTTGAACTCGGCGAGCTGCGCGCAGAAGGCCCTTTCGGCGACCACACCGGCTTCTACACCCTGCAGGACGAGTACCCCGTCTTCCATCTCACCTGCGTCACGCATCGCAAAGACCCCATCTACGCGGCAACCATCGTTGGCAAGCCGCCCATGGAAGACGCATGGATGGGCCGAGCCGTCGCAAGCATCTTTCTGCCGGCAATGAAGATGACCATCCCCGAGCTGGTCGACATCAACCTGCCCGTCGAAGCGGTCTTTCACAACCTGATGATTGTGTCGATCAAAAAGAGCTATCCGGGCCAGGCGCGCAAGGTGATGCACGCCATCTGGTCGCTTGGCCAAGCCATGTTTACCAAGTGCATCATCGTGGTGGACGAGGACTGCGACGTGCAGGACATTGGCGAAGTGGTTCTGCGCGTAGCCAACAACATCGATCCCGAGCGCGATATCCAGTTCACGCTGGGGCCGGTTGACTCGCTCGACCACGCTTCGCGACTGCCCAACTACGGGTCGAAGATGGGCGTGGATGCAACGCGCAAGTGGAAGGCCGAAGGATTTGAGCGGCCGTGGCCGGCGATGATCGAGATGGACAGCGCCACCAAGGCCAAAGTGGATGCGATGTGGTCGAAGCTGGGGCTGTGAATCTTCTCGCCAAGGTAAGGCAAAAACGTGTAAAATGTAAGGCGGAAGGTGAAATATGCGATCCAAAACTTCGACCACACAGGCAACGGTCGTTGAAGCCACTGTTACTTCAAAAGGACAGGTGACACTGCCTAAATCGCTGCGGAGCGAGCTAGGTCTAAGGACCGGTAGCCGCATCCGGTTCAGCCTTCATCCCAAGGGCGGCTTCAAGGGTGAACGGGTGCTGCTGGATCTCGAAGACAACTGGAGAGTAGCCGACGAAGGAGCCAAAGCCAGGGGCACTCTGTCCTTCGAGAAGATGAACCAGGCCAAGGCCCGGAGGGTCTGGTGATGGTTGTAGCGGACACGAGCGTTTGGGCACGCGCCTTGCTGAACGACGATGCTTCGCAGGCGCAAAAGGCGCGCAGTGCTCTGGCCGGCGCGCAATCCAAGGGCGGTATATTCGTGCCTCTGATCGTAATGGCGGAGCTGGCGTGGGTGCTTCGATCAAAGTGGGAGAGGGAGCGGGTGCTGACCTCACTTGAAAACCTGTTGCAGACCCGAGGGGTTACGGTGGAGAGCCCAGCGCTTGTCGAGGAGGCTCTAGAGGCAAGCCGCGCCGGAAAGGGCGGGTTTGCGGATCAGCTCATCGCCCAGGTGGGTTTTGTGAACGGGGCTGCCGGAGTGATTACCTTCGACGAGAAGTTTGCCAGGGCGGCCAAAGTGAGACTGCCGAAGTGATATTGCGCGCGGGCCGGCAGGCTCTGCTATACCTGAGTCATGCGTTCCGTTCGCACCCGGACCGGACTTAGCTGTGTGGCCGTGTTATTGGCATTCGCAATCCCACTCTGCGCACAGCAGCCCGCTCCTCAGGCAACTCCCGCGCCGCAGCCTCAAGACGAGCCCGCCAAAAAAGCCCTCAAAGATCGCGCCGAGTACGACGCCTACGCATCGGCGGTCAAGATCAAGGATCCCGCTGAGCGCGCGACCGCGCTTGAGGTGTTCGCGCAAAAGTATCCGCGCAGCGTGGCCGTAGGCCAGGCGCTGACTGAGGCGCTGGCCGCGTGGCAGGAGGCGGGGAACCGCGACCAGGTTGTGGACGCCGCCAAGCGCCTGCTCGTCGCTGAACCGGCCAACATTCGCGCCATGGCGATAGTTGTTGCGCTCGATCGCGCCAAAGCCGCGCAAATGGACCACGTGGATGCGGGACTGATGAACGAGATCTGCCAGTTCTCAACCAGCGGCCTGAACCAGTTGCCGATATGGCAAATGCCCGCCGGCATGAACGATGCGCAGTTCGCTGCGCTGCGGAACAGCATGGCTGCCATCTTCAACGGTGGCGCGGGAACCTGCGCGCTCAGCCAGAACGACCTGGCCAAAGCCCGCGAGACCCTGGCCCGGGCGGTCGCTATCGATAGCACCGACCTTCAGAGTCTGTGGCAGCTTTCCATCGCCGATCTCGAGTCGAGGCCGGTGGATGTGAATGGTTTCTGGTACTGCGCCCGCGCCATCGCCATCGCGCAAAGGGGCCAGAACCAGCCTGCCGCTCAAACCGCCATCAGCTATTGCAACAAAAGGTACACGGCCTACCATGGCGCGCCCGACGATTGGGACCCGATCCTGGTTGCTGCGCGAAGCCAGGATGTTCCGCCGGCAGGCTTTGCAAAGCTCATCACGCCGTCCGCGAATCCCAACTCGATGGATACGCCCAGCGAGCCGGCACAGAATCTTCTGCCGCAACCCTTCGCGCCGGCTCCAACCCAGCCCGCGACCCCGGCACAGCCGCAGCGGTAACTGGCTGAGCCGACGCGCCCTTGCCGGGACAGCCGCACTGCCGCGGCCCATTCCCATAAACTGAATTCTGTCTCCCATGACTGCGTTCTGCGAAGTCGCGTTGCCAGTGCCGCTCGATCGCACGTTTACTTATGCGATCCGCGATGGCCAGGCTCCGCAGCGCGGGGCACGCGTAATTGCGCCGTTCCGGAACGAGAAGCTGATCGGCGTGGTGACCGCGCTGGATGTAAAGCCCGAGGGGGATTTCGAGACACGCTATCTTGAGGCGGTGCTCGACGATGAGCCGATCGTAAGCGACCAACTGCTGGAGCTGGCGGAGTGGATTGCGGGGTACTATCTCGCGCCGCTGGGCGAGGTGCTGCGGGGAATGCTTCCGCTGGTAGCCGAGGTGCGGCGCACGGTGTATTACCGCATTACGGATGCGGGCCGCGATGCGCTGGCGACGATGATGGAGGGGGATGCGGATTCCCGACCTTTGGGCAAAAGGCGCCCAATGGATGGGGCGCGGAAGGGCGGGGCGCGCGCCGAAGAGCAGGAGATGCAGCTCCGCGTTTTGAAGCGCCTGGCCGAGGGCGAGCCGGTGAAGGTCTCCACGCTGCGCACCTCCACGGCGGTTTCACTCCCTACGCTTACCAGTCTGGTTCGAAAAAAGTGGATTGCGCGCGAGACCGCTGCCGCCGAGCGGGATGCGCGGCGCATGGAGCGCTACGCGGTTTTGATTCCCGAGGCGCGGTTGCCCAGGCTCACCGAGAAGCAGCAGGGAATCCTGGCTGAGCTGGCGGCCTGCGGTGGCGAGATTTCGCTTGGCGATCTCAGAAAAAAAGATCTGCCGGCGTCGACGCTGCAGACGCTGGTGCGCCGTGGGCTGGCGCGCATCGAGGAGCGCCCCGCAATCTTTCATCTGGGCGGGTTGACTCCCGCATCCGATTCTCCGGTCGAACTGAATAGCGCGCAGCGGCAGGCGCTGGAGACGGTGAACGCGGCGCTCGGCGCGTTCCACGCTTTTTTGCTCTTTGGAGTAACGGGATCGGGAAAAACTGCCGTTTACCTTGCCGCGATGCAGCAGGCGCTCGACAACGGCTTCTCGTCGATCCTGCTGGTGCCCGAGATCGGGCTGACCCCGCAGATGGCGGGGCTGCTGGACCGCGCCTTCGGTCAAAAGGTGGCGCTGTTGCACTCGGCGCTCACGCCCGAGGAGCGCAGCGAGCAGTGGCGACGCATCCGGCGCGGCGATGCGCCGATAGTGGTGGGAACGCGTTCCGCTATCTTTGCGCCCGCGCCGAACCTGGGCCTCATCCTGGTGGACGAGGAGCACGACCAGAGTTACAAGCAGGAGGAGACTCCCCGATACAACGCGCGCGACGTTGCGGTCATGCGCGCCAAAAGCGCCGGCGCGGTTGCGCTGCTGGGCTCGGCAACGCCGTCGCTGGAGAGCTGGCACAACGCGGCCCAGGGCAAGTACATGCGCATCGACCTGCGCGAGCGCGTGATGAATCGCCCGCTCCCCGCGATCGAACTTATCGATATGCGAACCGAGTTCCAACAGACTGGCCAGGAGCAGTTGTTCTCTCGCGCGCTGGTTGCGGAGATCAAGGCTGCTCTCGAGCGCGGCGAGCAGGCGCTGGTGCTGCTCAACCGCCGCGGCTACTCCTTCGCCGTCATCTGCCGCGCCTGCGGCGAAAAGCTCGACTGCCAGAACTGCGCGATTGCGCTCACGCACCACAAACCCTCAGACGAAGATGGCATCGCCCGCGCGGGGCAGCGGCTGGAGTGTCACTACTGCGGCTTCAAGCGCACGGTGCCGGCTCGTTGCCCCAAGTGCGACAGCGAGCACATGTACTTTCTTGGCGCGGGTTCGCAGCAGGGCGAGGAGCGGCTGCAGGGGATCTTTCCCGGTGCGCGGATTGGAAGGATGGACCGCGACACGGTGCGCGGACGGCACGATCTGGAACGGCTGCTGGCCCGCCTGCACTCGGGCGAGATCAACCTGCTCGTGGGCACGCAGATGATTGCCAAAGGGCACGACATTCACGGGGTCACGCTGGTGGGCGTGGTGGGCTGCGATCACGCGCTGTCGATGCCCGATTTTCGCGCGGCGGAGCGGGTCTTCCAGCTCATCTCGCAGGTGAGCGGACGCGCCGGTCGCGGCGAGCTGCCGGGAAGAGTGGTGGTGCAAACGTATTATCCCGATCACTACGCGATTCTGGCGGCCACTGCCAATGACTACGCCGGCTTTGCCGAGCGCGAGCTCAAGTACCGGCGCTGGATGCATTATCCGCCTTTCGGCGCGCTGGCCAACGTGCTGGTGCGCTCGCCAAAGCTCGAAGAGGCAGCGGGGTGGGCGGCGACGTTGGGCAAATATCTCCAAAATCAGAACAGCGGAGCTGTGCGGGTGTTGGGCCCGTGCACCGCGCCCATCGCACGCATCAAGGGCGTCTACCGTTTCCACATCATTCTCAAGGCCGCGTCGCGCAAAATGCTGAACGCAACCCTGCGCGGTCTGATGGCCCATGCTGAAAAGGCCGAAATTCCGCGCCGCAACGTGGTGGTGGATGTGGATCCGCAGAGACTGATGTGAGCTAAGTCAGCGGGTCGGCAAGTCAGCGATGAGAATCCGCTGGCAAGGCGAGAATATCCGGCTTCCGCCGGACATGCGAAAGAACCGGGGTCCCGGCAGGTGGCCGGGGATGGGAGCGCGCAGTGCACGAACCGGCCGCGGTTCAGGATTCCAGGCTGTGGAGCTCTTTGCCCGGCTTGAAGCGCACGGCCTTGCCGGGGGCGATGCTGACCTCAGTGCCGGTGCGGGGATTGCGGCCGATGCCGGTCTTGCGGGCGCGGACGCTGAACACGCCAAAGCCGCGCAGTTCAATGCGCTCTCCGGCAGCCAACGCCTGTTTCAGGCCCTCGAAGACCGTATCCACCGCTGCTTCAGCCTTGGTGCGCGGCAAACCGGTGCGCTCAATCACCTGATGAACAATGTCCTGCTTGATCAATGGAGTTTCCTCGCTCTTGCGTTTTCAAATCCCGGTAAAATCTGCCGAAAGCCTTTACCTTCAGACGCTGAACGCCAGCCAAGGTACCGCCCGAGGCGATCGTGCGCCAGCTCCTGTTTGGCTTCCGTGACCTCGTGTTCCGCCAGTTCTGAAAACCGCCTGGCCTGAACTGGTATTGACTCTACCACGACCTACATCGGTCATAATACAGATTTTGCACGCAATTGTGGAAGTTACGAACGGATGATGGGCCGGAACTGGCCGGCTGGGGCAGAACCGGGCCACAGCGGTTCCAGAATTGCTGCACCCCGGAACCAAGACTGCTGCGTGGCATTTTCCTCAAGAAAATGCCACATTTCACGATTCTTATCAGCGCACACGAATTCTGGAACCGCTCTAGTTCCGGCCCTTCTTTCCACAGGCTTCGGGACGAACTGTCGTTGTGATTTCATCCCCGCTTTCGTAAGATGAATCAGCAAGTTGGAACATCCGCAGGGGATTCTCGATCGGTTCCAGGATAGATGTGCCCTATTCAGCTTTTCTCCAGGGTCGTCCCTTCTTGGGGTCGGGACGACTTGGGTGTATCGGCTCCGGGGGATAGCGATCCTGGAACCGCTGTAACGCGGGGGAATCACGCCCCCGTAACGGGAGAAGCATGTCGATCAAGAGCGACCGCTGGATCAGGGATCAGGCACTCAACCACCGCATGATCGAGCCTTTCAGCGAAAAGCAGGTGGCAGCCGGAGTTATCTCTTACGGTCTCTCTTCCTACGGTTACGATCTGCGGGTGTCTGACGAGTTCAAGATCTTTACCAATGTGAACAGCGCCATCATCGACCCCAAAGCCTTCGACGAGAGGTCTTTTGTCAGCGTCCAGGCCGGGTCGGTTATTATTCCACCGAATTCGTTTGCACTGGCGCGTTCAGTCGAGTACTTTCGTATCCCCAGAGATGTTTTGACCATCTGCGTTGGAAAGTCAACCTATGCGCGTTGCGGCATTATTGTGAACGTAACGCCGTTTGAACCGGAGTGGGAGGGGTTCGTGACGCTCGAGATCTCGAACACCACGCCGCTACCGGCCAAGGTGTACGCCAACGAAGGGCTGTGCCAGATTCTGTTTTTCCAATCCGACGAGACCTGCGAAGTTAGTTACGCCGATCGCAAAGGCAAATATCAGAAGCAGCAGGGAATTGTTCTGCCCAAGCTCTGAGGGCGCTCGAAGGCGCCCGATCGGGCCGTGCCCGATCGGCAATGTCTGAACGGCGGTGTGGCGAGCGCGCGGAAGACAGGATAGGTGCGACGGGGTCGGGTCTCGGATCCGCCTCGCACGGGTGCGGCTCCCTTTGAAACGTCTGCGTGGGAGCGCAAAGATGTCGAAAAATCCCAAATCCGACCTGATCCGGATCGGTGTGGTGGCTGTTGAGCCCATCCGGCTGGCTGGGCTGACCAGCATCTTCGACCTGCCTGCCGAGCAGGGGCAGCCCCAGCTTTTGCCCGTTGTGGGCACTTTGGCCGAGTTGCTGGCCGATCATACCCTGGGTTACCTCGTCTTCGATCTTCATGCTTCCCTGGTCGGACTTGAGGCTCTGGAATCGGTCCGCAGGCTGCGCCCCAAGCTGCGGCTCATCGTCATTGGTCCTGAGGGCGACGAGGAACTGGTGATCAGCTCGATTGTGGCCGGGGCCCGGGCCTATCTCGATCTCACCGCCGACCCCGAGATGGTGCGCCAGGCTGTCAATGTCGTAACCTCCGGCTCCATCTGGGCTCCGCGCCGCCTGCTCTCGCGGCTTATTGACCGTCTTCTGAATGTTCCCGATACCAGCCTGACCAACGCCGGCCCCCAGCTCACCGCCCGCGAACAGCAGGTGCTGGATCTGATCCTGCTGGCCCGTTCCAACCGCGAGATTGCCGCTGAGTTGGGAATCGAGGAGCGGACGGTGAAGGCCTACGTGGGCCGGCTGTTGCGCAAGACGGGCGCCGGCAACCGCATCAAGCTTTCCATGTCGGCGCTCAACCGGTCGCTGTTCACGCGCGAAAACCAGGCTGACTCGTCTGAGACTGGCGTGGGGCGCAAGTCTGCTAACTAAATAGTAAACATGATGGTTACTTAAAGTCATTGGCCTTAAGTACTCTTGTGTATTTCTTTGGTTTTCCACAATCTTGTTTACAGAAACAACGCAGATCTGGGGAAAGGAGTTCCCAGGCGCCATGGTTCCATGAGGCCTGTGAACTCCTCTTTTTTTTCCGCCAACAAACTCCCGGCGGAAGTGATTATCCACGCGACATTTGGCAGATTCCCGGTTTTCAGGGAAAATCGGCTGCGGCCGAGCCTGGGGCGAAGGCGCGCGCGTGCGCGCCGGTTTTCGGGGCGTGAGTTTTTGCGTGGAGAGAGAACCAACAAAGAGGGCGCGGCAGGCATCCGAATTGACAAGAGGTTGATGGACCGAACGCGGGTGCTTCGTGTTGGAATGAATCAAGGCGAGTTCGACTGAATCGATTGTGAGGCTCAAGAAGGCGCACAGCCCGTCCCGCCAGAATCCCTTGACCGTCTGCAGGAGGCAACTGGCGCCTGCAAGCCAGGACCTGAAAACCCGAAATTGATAAGTAATCACCCTTCCGGCGCTTGACCGCGCCGGAGCGGAAAGGATATCGAGATGAAAAAGAGACTTTTGGCTGTTTGCCTTTGCACTTTGCTCAGCACGCCGGTGTTCGCGGCTTCGTCGCGCGACGATCTGCAGGCCCGCATCGACTCGGCGAAGACGGTTCTTGACCAGATCTTCGCGGCGCAGGACCACACGGTTCCATTGGATATTCTGCACGCCGCCACCTGCGTCGCCGTGGTTCCCGGCCTGGTGAAGGGCGCGTTCGTCTTCGGCGCGCAGTACGGGCAGGGCGTGGTAACCTGCCGCACCGGCCATGGATGGAGCGCGCCTGTCTTCATCCGCATGGCGGGCGGTTCGTTCGGTTTCCAGATCGGCGGCCAGTCCACCGACCTCATCCTGGTAGCCGTGAATGACCGTGGCTTTCAGGACCTTTTGAAAAGCAAGTTCAAGATCGGCGGCGACGCTTCGGCTGCGGCCGGACCGGTGGGTCGCGCCGGCCAGGCCTCGACCGATTGGAAGATGAATGCCGAGCTGCTGAGCTACTCGCGCAACAAGGGCCTGTTTGCCGGCATCGACCTCGACGGCACCAGTGTGAGCCAGAACCGCGATGATACCGAGATCTACTTCGGTGCGCCGCAGGACTTCCAAAACGTCCTGCGCGGCAACGTGGCCGTGCCGCCCGGCGCGGTCGACTTTGTCCGCGACGTGGCCCACTACTTTATCCAGGCCAAGAACCGGTAAGGCAGCTATTAGCTTTTAGCGATTAGCTTTCAGCTTGTGAATGCGGGTGCGCGCGGCATCGGCTGCGCGCAGACCCCCAATGAGAGCCCGCATCGAGGGGCGTATACTGTAAGTTGCCATCATCGATGCGGGAAAACATTGAATACTGGCTGGTTGTGGCCGTGGCGCGCGCGCTGGGCGCCTTGCCGCGCCGTCTGGCCCGGTTGTGGGCCGGCGGCCTGGCCTTCGCCGTCTACTGGCTCTTCGGCCGGCTGCGTCGCGTGGGAGAGACCAATCTAAAGCTGGCTCTCCCCGAGCTCCCAGCTCAATCCAGAAAAAGGATTCTGCGCCGGGTCTACATTCATCTGGGCTGGCAGCTCGTTGAGTTCTGCCGCATGACCCGCTACACGCCCGAGAATACCCGCGACTGGCTGCGCACCGAGGGGCTGGAGCATTACGAAGCGGCGCGAGCCCGCGGCAAAGGCGTGCTGGTGATGACCGCGCACCTGGGCGCGTGGGAGCTCTCCAGTTTTTACCACTCGCTGATGGGCCACCCTATGGGGATGGTGATCCGGCGTCTCGATAACCGCAAACTCGACGCCTATGTGAACCGCATCCGCTGCCTGCACGACAACTACGTGCTGCACAAGGACGACTTCGGGCGCGGGCTGCTGACCGCCATGCACGAGGGCGGGACGGTGGGAATCCTGATGGACACCAACATGACTCCGCCCCAGGGCGCCTTCGTGGAATTCTTCGGAATTCCTGCCTGCACCGCGACCGGCCTGGCCCACGTGGCGCGTAAAACCGGCGCGGCCGTCCTGCCGGGGTTCATGGTGTGGGAGCGCGCCGAGAAGCGGTACGTGCTGCATTTCGGGCCCGAGATCGAGATTCCCCACACCGGGTCGGCAAGCGACGACATCCTCAACGGCACCCGGCTCTGCAACGACGCCATTGAGAGCTCGATCCGCCGCTACCCCGACCAATGGCTCTGGATTCACCGCCGCTGGAAGACGCGCCCGCCGGGCGAGCCGGGGCTCTACCAGGGCTTGTCCACCCCTATGGCGTAAACAGGCCCTGGAGCCGCGATGCCCTCGCCAGGCCATTGCCGGGGCTGGTTCGGCCCGCAGCCGCCAAAGAAATATAGCGCAAGTCATGTGCAATATTCCTTATACTCATCCCGCAGACCTAGCGGCACATTTCCGCGTTGTCTTTTGATGGAACACTCCCCCGGATCTCAAAAGAAACCTGAGGATGCGCCTGAATCCGGGACGGGATGGCCGTGCAAGGAGTAAAGCGATGATACTCGGCGAATTGATACAAAAGCTGGGCGGGCGCCTGGTGAAGGGCAGCGAAGAAACCGAGATTCTCTCGGTGGCGTCGGTTGAGAAGGCATCGACATTCGATTTGATCTTCGCCACCGACGAAGTGACCGTCCAGGCGGCATTGAAGAGCGGCGCATCGGCAGTGGTTCTGAGTCCGGGCGCGGCGCCACCTGAGGCAGAGGAATCGCGCATTGAGATTGTTGAGTGCGACGAGCCGCGGCTTTGGTTTTCGCGCGCAGCCAGGCTGGTGGCAACCCCGCAGCTGGCGTTGGGCGTCCATCCCAGCGCGGTGATAGGCGCGCAGGTCACATTCGGTTCCGGCGTCACCATCTCTCCGCACGCGGTGATTGGCGACAGCGCAAACATCGGCGCCGCAACACGCGTCGGCTCGGGGGCAGTAGTCGGAATAGGCGTCACCATTGGCGCCAACTGCCGCATCTTTCCAAAAGTGGTCCTTTATCCCGGCACCACGGTAGGCGATCGCGTCATCATACACTCGGGCGCGGTGCTGGGCGCCGACGGATTCGGCTATGTGCGCGATCCCCTCACCGGCGAGTACACGCAGTTCCCGCAGCAGGGAAATCTTGTGATTGAAGATGACGTGGAGATCGGCGCCAACACCACCATCGACCGCGGAGCGCTGGACGAGACTCGCATCCGGCGGGGAACGAAGATCGACAACCTGGTCCACATCGGCCACAACTGCGACATCGGCGAGGACGTGGTGATTGTCGCGCTGACCGGCATCTCCGGCTCGTCCACGGTGGGCAAGGGCGCGGTGGTTGCCGGGCAGGTGGGAATCGGCGACCACGCCCACGTAGGTCCGGGAGTGGTGCTGGGCGGCCAGTCGGGCGTCTTCAACGGCCAAACCGTGAAGGGCGACAGCGCTGGCGAGGTGTTTTACGGCACGCCGGCCCGGCCGCTCAGGCAGGTTCTGCGCGAACAGGCAGCGCTGGCAAAGCTGGCCAAGACCGAGCCGGGTCCAGGCGGCGAGGAAACCGGGTCCTAACCGAACCCGGACCGCGTTTGAATGGCCATCATCATTGTTGGAGGAAGCGCGAAAGGCGTAGGCAAGACCACGCTGGTGTGCGGGCTGATCGCCGCGCTCGATGAACTTCGCTGGACCGCAGTCAAGATCACGAGCGAGGCGCATGAAGGGCTGCCGCCGATCTTCGAGGAAAAAACAGCGGGGCCGGAAACCGATACCGCCAGGTATCTTGCCGCGGGAGCGGAGCGGGCTTTTTTGCTGACTGTTCCAGCGGAACGCGATCTGGCTGAAGCCCTCAATGAGTTCTGGCGGCGCATTGGCCGCGGGACAAACCTGATCCGCGGAGCAAACCTGATCTTCGAGTCGAACCGGGCGATGAACTGCGTAAGCGCCGATGTGCGCCTGGTGGTGCACAGAGGCCAGGCGGAAGCGCAGACGCGGCCCAAGCCCTCATTTTTTGCGGCGATGCGATTTGCCGATGCGCTGGTCGCGCGGGGCGATGAGGATCGGGTGTTCAGAGACGCGATCAATGTCGCAAACCGGGAGCCGAAGCCGATCTTTCACCTGAAGAATCTCGATTGCATTTCAGCCGAGATGAAGAAGTGGCTGAGGGATTTGCCCGGACTCATGCCCTGAACGAGTACCCACCGACAGCTCAATGCTTCCGATTCCCTATTCCCTGTGTTTTCAGGAGGGCTTCTCAGTTAGGAATGGTTCGGCTTTGAGCGAGCCGTCGCGCTGCTTGACGAGCATTTGAACTTTGCCCTCAGCCTCGTCGAGTACTTTCTTGCACGCGGCCGACAGGCCTACGCCCTCTTCAAACAGCTTGAGAGACTCTTCGAGCGCCAGGTCGCCTTTCTCCAGTTGATCGACGATGGTTTCGAGCTTCTTGAGCGATTCTTCAAATGAGGGCATGGCGGCTCCAGCGTGACTTCTGGCAGGAATTCTATCAGCATCGGATGCCACGACGATGCCGCTTCAGTCAGTTTTCATCTCGACCGCGCCCGGCGGCAGCACGCTGCCGATTACTTCGGCTGCGGCCGCGTACCGGCCGAAAGGCGCGCTCACCTGCACGCCGTCAACCAGGGGGCGCACGGCTTCAAGCATCTCCTGCGCGATCCTGATTCCTTCCTGGCTTGCAGCCTCGGGCGAGTCGGCCTGGGCCATGCGCAGCATGGTCTCTTCAGGCATCGAGACGCGCAGATCGTTTTTCATGAACTCGGCGTTGCGCAGGCTGGTGAGGGGCCAAATACCGGCGATCACCGGGATGCGATGGTCCTTGATGCGCTCGAGGAAGCCTTCGAAGAGGCGCAGATCGAAGACCGGCTGGGTGATGGCGTACTCCGCGCCGGCTTCAACTTTGTAGCGGAACCGGCTCAGCTCGTTCTCGATGTCGGGCGCGCCCGGATTGGCCGCGACCCCGATCGTGAAGTTGGTGCTGGCGCCGATCGCGTTCGAACCGATATCGAGCCCGTGATTCAACCCCTTCACGATGTTGACCAGACCGATGGAGTCCACGTCAAAGACTTGAGTAGCGTCAGGATAATTTCCCAGCCTGGGCGGGTCTCCGGTGAGGCAGAGGATGTTGCGCAAGCCAATCGACGACGCCCCCAGCAGATCCGACTGGATCGACAGCAGATTGCGGTCGCGGCAGGTGTAATGAAGAATCGTCTCAATCGAGGTGTGCTGCTGGATCTGAATGCACAGGCTCTGCGCGCTCATGCGGGCCGAGGCGCGCGGCGTATTGCCCACGATGATGGCGTCGACGCCGAATTTGGCCAGGAAGGCAGCGCCTTCAATCTCGCTGGAGCAATCGATGCCCTTGGGCGGCGCAATGTCAACCAGGGTGAGGAACTTTTTGGTGGCAAGCAGCGAACCGATGCGCGACCGCTCGGCAAGCGGAGCCGGCGGGGTTTCAGTTTCAGCCGCGGGTGCGGCTCCGCCAACCTCGATGCGTGCCTGGGTATCGAGAGCGCGCATGGCCGAGCGCATGGCCCGAATGTGATTGGGAGTGGTTCCGCAGCACCCGCCCACCACTTGCACGCCGGCCGCGATTGCCTTGCGCGCAAAGCTGGCCATGTACTCGGGCGAACACAGGTAGATATTGCGGCCTTCCACGGCGCGGGGCAGGCCCGCATTGGGCATGGCAGCCAGCGGCAATGCAGTGGCGCCGCGCATGGCTTCAATGGCGGTGAGCACGTTGGTCGGTCCAGTGGA
The DNA here is from genome assembly GCA_963808695.1 of uncultured Acidobacteriaceae bacterium. Classification (GTDB taxonomy): domain Bacteria; phylum Acidobacteriota; class Terriglobia; order Terriglobales; family Acidobacteriaceae; genus Telmatobacter. The sequence goes on along the minus strand of CAWEHF010000011.1, from coordinate 187,224 downwards.
GCAGTTGACGCCAATTGCATCTGCGCCCCACTCGCTGAGCAGCGCCGCAGCGTGCGCCGGCGACGAACCGTCCAGGCAGTTGCCTTCCTCGTCCACTGTCACCATGACCAGCAAGGGCAGGTCGGGCGCAACCTCGCGAGCCGCTTTCAGAGCCTCGTGCGCCTCATTCAGAGCCGGCATGGTCTCAATAATCAACAGGTCGACGCCGGTTTTTTCGCCGGTCGAGTCGCCGGTTTGGCCGCCATCACCGGCCAGTACGCCGATTTGCTCGGCAAACGCGGCGCGGGCTTCATCGAGCCCGGTTTTGCCCAGCGGCTCAAGCCGCACGCCCAGCGGTCCCACCGACCCGGCCACCCACGCCTCGCCGGGCTGCTTGGCGCGCAGGTGTTCCACCGCCTGGCGTGCAAGCTGCACCCCCGCCGCATTGATGTCGCGCACCTTGTCGCCGAGGCCGTGCCGGGTGAGCCTGAACCGGTTTGCGCCGAAAGTGTTGGTTTCAACAATCTCCGCGCCGGCCTGCAGATACTCCTCGTGCACGGCAAGTATCAGGGTAGGGTTCGACAGGTTCAATTCGTCGTAGCAGCGGTTAATGAAAATGCCCCGCGAATTGAGCAAAGTGCCCATGGCGCCGTCGGCAAGCACCGGACGGTCAGCAAAGATTTCGCTGAAGGGTCTCATGCAGTTCCCATGCTAACGCAATGGAGTCTTTGCCGTGTGCCCGGGCGGGGCGGCAGCGCCATAAACGCCCGCCGCCCGGCGCGCCGTAGCCGGGGTGGGCTTTGTTATACTTCGAAGGTTAACGCTTGGTTTGAAACTGGTTTCGGCCTCAAGGTTTTAGGCCCGCGCGTAGCGGGTGTGAGGCCGTCGGACACAGGCTCAAAGCGGATTTCTTCCGCTCTTTCAGGGCAATTCCAGGATTGCCCGTCATCTCCCCGGCAGCCGTCCCGCGGGGGGACCCGCCCTGAAGGCGGTTCTCGCCTGAAGGGCATGGAAACTCTGGAATTGGTGGATCGAGGTAAAGGGTTTTGAAGAAGAGAAGTCTTGGTATAAGCGCGATTGCCGCTCTGGCGATAGCGACTGCGCTGGCGGGTTGTGGCAGCACTACATATTTTGCAGGTCGCGTGTTGCCTCCCAGCGGCATCACCCATCGTGTTCTCATCGCGGTCCAGAATTCATCGGCTTTGGCCAAGGGCTCGCTCGCCATCGTGGATGCTTATTACGACATCCGCAGCGCCTATAACGGTACCCCGGCCAGCTTTTCCATTGGCGGCTTCGGAGGCGCTCTGCCCATCTCGATTCAGAACATGCCTGAAGAGCAGCGCGGCGCGGTCTACGGATCGGGTGACGGCTCTTTTACGTATATCAACTATCAGACCGAGAAGGCAGCCGGCACGGCGTCGGGGCTCTCCGGTCCTTCATCCAGCATCTTTGAGACACGCAATGCCGGGTACGTCTTTGCCGCCAACCAGCAGGCGCATATATTGACGGTCGTGAACCAGGCAGGGGGTAGTTCAGCTCAGTTGAGCCTGCCCGGCGTGTATCGCGTGAGTGTGAATCCCGGCGGTTCGGCGGGGCTCGCATTTGTGCAGAACTCCGATTACGCCTACTATCCGGTGCAACTGAGCGTGCAGCAGGGAATCGCCTACTCCGGCGGTCCTTCCACCTGGCCCAGAGCAGCCGTGGATTGCGAGCCGCAGAATGCGCCGTCCTGGTGCCTCTTCCAGGTACAGAGTCCCGACGCATTGGACGCAACCGGAAACTATTATGGCCAGGCCCTCAAGTTCGACCGCCCGGTAAAGGCAGTATGGTCGGCCGATGGCAGCACCGCCTATGTGCTCAACTGCGGGCCTGAGTGCGGCGGCGTTGCATCGTCGTATTCAGTACTGCCGGTTGCGCCGTTGATTTTTACGCTGGGCAAGAACTCGGGCTTGCTGCCGTGCAACACTGCGCCCTGCGCCAACTCTGAAACTGCGGCCATGACCACGGTTTCGATTCCCGGCGGCGCCAGCAACGCCCTGGTCGATACGACCACGATGTACGTGGTGGGCCAACAGCCGCAGGCCGTAAATGGGCTGACCCTGTTTGGCGGGCATTTGACGGTTGTCGACCTGGCAAACAATACAGCGTCTACGCCTGTGGCCATCAGCGACGGACAGCCGGGCTCGACCAGCCGCATAATCGAGGCTGACGACAACACCTTGTGGATCGCGATGACCGGATGCACCAACGGTGTGCGTTACGCAACCAACTCCACCACCGGCTACGGCTGCCTGACGATGTACAACACCTCCAGCCAATCGGTAACCATGCTTGAGCCGTATCTTGGCGACGCCACCGGCATTGCTGCGGTGACGGGTCTGCACAAGATTTACACCGCAATAGGCGGGCAGGTGTACATCTACTCCACCACAGATGGTTCCTCGATCGACAACCAGTACGTGACGGTGACCGGCACGGCATACGACGTGGCCTACATGGACGCCGTGACCGACACCGATAACACTGTGTACTGATTCACATGTCTGACGAGTTTCGCGCCGACGTACTGGCCATTGCCGCGCATCGCGACGACGTGGAACAGACGTGCGGCGGGACCCTGCTGCGCATGGCGTCGCGCGGGTTGCGCACCGCGATTCTCGATCTCACCCAGGGCGAAGCGGGAACACGGGGAACCGCCGAAGAGCGTGCGCGCGAGGCCGAAGAAGCCGCGCAGATCCTGGGCGTGGGCTGGCGACAGGCGCTCGGTTTCCCCGACGGAGCAATCGAGAACACGCTTGAAAATCGCATCGCCATTGCCCGCGTGCTGCGCCAGTTGCGCCCGCGCGTTGTGATTCTGCCCTACTGGCAGGCGCGCCATCCCGACCACGCGATGGTTGGCGCCCTCGGCTACGGCGCATGCTTCGTGGCCGGGCTCAGGAAATTCGATGCGGGCGCCGAGCCCCATCGGCCTTTCAAAGTTGTTTACGCCAGCCTCTACGCCGACGTGCGCCCGAGTTTTGTAGTCGACATTACGCCGTTCATTGAGCAGCGCCACCGGGCGTTGATGGCGTACCGTTCGCAGTATGCGAATCAGCAGGCGGGCAGCGGATTGTTTGTGCCCGAGGAAGAGATACGCGAGCGCACTTTCGCCGAGGCGCGCCACTACGGATTGTTGGCCGGCGTTCAATACGGTGAGCCGTTTGTGCAGAAAGAGGTCGGCCTGGTCGACGACCTCACTCTCGTGCCCGTGCAGTCGATGTAAGAGAGCCTGAATCCGCACCGAGGGCCAGAGCGCGTATAAGCGTCGCTTATCAAATCACAAAACAGAGTAACTTTGCGTGATAGGTGCGGATTCCCGCAAACTGGATTGCGGAGGGTCATTTCTGATGGCGCAACCCTGGGATCCCGAGGCGTACGGCCAGAACGGCGCATTTGTGCACCAGCTCGCAGGCGGAGTGCTCGAGTGGCTCAGGCCGAAGAAAGGCGAGCGGATTCTCGACCTCGGCTGCGGCGACGGCCAGTTGACCGCTCGCATTGCCGCTAAAGGCGCGGTGGTGAGTGGTGTGGATGCATCGCCTGAAATGGTGGCTGCGGCCCGGTCGCGCGGCGTGGGCTCAACGGTTGCGCAGGCTGAGGGCCTTCCCTTTGGCGACGGCGAATTCGACGCGGTGTTTTCGAATGCCGTTCTGCATTGGGTGCGCGGGCAGGACGAGATGATGGCCGAAGTGCATCGCGTTCTGCGCAAGCGCGGGCGATTCGTGGCCGAGATGGGCGGGCACGGCAACATTGCCGCAATCCGTGTGGCGCTGATCGCGGTTCTCGAGCGCAATGGATTCGCCGGTCGCGAGGACAACGTGAACTATTACCCCAGTCCCGATGCTTATAAACGCCGCCTTGAGAAACACGGATTCAAGGTGAGCAAGATCGCGCTCATCCCGCGGCCCACGCCGCTGCCTGAGACGGGAATCCGTGGATGGCTCGAAACATTTCGCAAGGGCGTTCTGGACACGCTGCCCGCGTCAGCGCGGGAAAAGGTGATCCGCGAGACAGAAGAGCTGTTGTCGCAGGCGCTGCGCGATGAAGACGGCAACTGGACCGCGGATTACGTGCGCCTGCGCTTCGTCGCGATCACATGAAGCTCCAGGGTGTATCGACATATACAGGCGGGCAGCGACGGGAGCCATTTTTTCTCAGCTCCAGGAGCGAGGAGCGACGCAGACTGGACTTCTGTTAGCGACGAGCGACAACGAGATGGGGGAAAATGGCCCCGTCCCTTCGGGTTGCGGCGCAAATCGCGCCGTACTTTGTTGTCGCCCTTGACCTTGGAACCACCAAAGCCTGCGGGCTCCGCCGCGTCTCCACCCCACGGACGAAGACCTGTCCGCGGGGGCCCCGGTTCTGGCGCGATTTTCGCTGGCAACGCTGCCCGCCTGTATATGTCGATACACCCTAGCGCTCCAGGAATATGTGAATCCCGATGGCCACGAGCGTGATGGCGAAGATGCGCCGCAGCCACAGAATGGAGATCAACTGCGCGCCCACCGCGCCAAAGTAGCCGCCGACAAGGAAGCCTGCAGCCAGCAGAGCGGCAACTCTGATATCGGCATTGCCTTTGCGATAGTACTCGAGGAAGGCGAAGATGCCCACCGGCGCAAGCAGCGCGCCGAGCGAAGTGCCCTGCGCCTTGTATTGGTCCATGCCCAGCCATAAGAGCGCCGGCACAAAAAGAATCCCTCCGCCGATTCCGATCACGCCGGAGACCACGCCCACGCCGAGGCCAATCAAGAGAAGATTCCAGGTCATTTCATCTCCATTGCGCCGGGGAAGTTTCGGCGCATCCGCGCTTCCAGCGTACAACGAGCGAGGCGGTGGTTGAGTACATCGTCGAGCTCGTGGGCGCCGAGCGCACGCCGGGCGAGTGACAGCGCCGGGATCGGCCCATCAACGGTCGACCATTCGGGCAACGGCCATGGGGGGAGAAGAGACGAAACCTTCTCCCCGCTTTTTTCCCGACAGTCTTAGGGCCTGCTAACACTATTCGGGTGGCGGCGACGGGAGCCAAATTTTCCGAGTTCTAGGAGCGAGGAGTGACGCATACCGGGTGTCTGCTAGCGACGAGCGACAACGAAATCGGGGAATTTGGCCCCGTCCCTTCGGGTTGCGGCCCAAATCCGGCCATACTTTGTTCTCGCCCTCGACCTTGGAGGCACTAAAACCTTCGGGCTCGGCCTCGTCTCCACCCCACGGACGGGGACCGGTCCGTGGGGGTCCCGTTTCTGGCCGGATTTTCGCTCGCTACGCCATCCACCCCAATAGCGTTAGCAGGTCCTAATCCGGCTCCAGCGCTTTCGTCCGGAAGAGCAGTCCAGCGGCGAGTCCGCCCAGGCTGGGAGCGAGCAGGAAGAGCCAGAGTTGCGACAGCGCCTTACCGCCGACAAACATCGCCGGTCCCAGGCTGCGGGCCGGGTTGACGCTGACGCCGGTGATGTGGATGCCGAAGATGTGAATGGCCACCAGCGTGATGCCGATGGCGAGGCCACCGAAACCGTTAGGCGCCTTGCCGTGGGTCGAGCCGAGAATGACGATGACGAAGATGAGCGTGGCCACGAATTCGAAGACGATGGCGGAGACAACGCCATACTCGCCCTGATAGCCAGGCCCCCAGCCATCCTGACCAAGCCCGTTCGTCGCAATGCTGTATCCGGCGGTACCGGATGCGATCACGAACAGTACCCAGGCTGCAAGTATTGCGCCAAGGCACTGACCCGCCCAATAGCCGATCATGTCGGCGAGCTTCATTCGCCCGGCCGTCCACACGCCCAGGCTTACAGCCGGGTTGATATGGCAGCCGGAGATGGCGCCAATGCCGTACGCGGCGCCCACCAGCGACAGCCCGAAGGCGAAGGCAATCCCCAGGATTCCGACCTTGTCGCCCGCGACCACGGCAGTACCGCATCCGAAGAGCACCAGAATGAAGGTGCCCACGAGTTCCGCGAAGTATTTTTTCATCTTCCCTCCTCTCGGTCTGTTATCCAGTAAAACGCACGCACCGCGCCCGCAGGCTCCCTTTTTGAAGCCGCCAATTTACCCCGGGGCGCTGCCAGGAAGCTTGCATTCGGCGGAGCCGGCCCTGGCACGATGTGCGGACGAAGTTTGGCAGAGACCGCTCGCCGCAGTCAAGTGAAAATAAAGCCGGTTGCGGTTCGTCAGATAAAGCTTGCCGCCACTTCGCCGAGGCTCCAGGCGGTGCCAAATTCATCAAACGTTTGCAATCCATTTGCCTCGTTGAATTACTCTGTTAATGGTTCCTGGCGGCCCTGAAATGCTGACACCCGAACCGCTGCCGGGACGAGGGCTGACCGTTTTGAGTCAAACCGTATTTGTTCTGGAAGACGACACCGACATCGCAAGACTGGTGCAACATCATCTTCAGGCGGCAGGGTTTGAAGCACGCCTATTCCACACTCCCGCAAATCTCATTCCCGACGCCGAGCGCAAGCCGCCCGCGCTGTTTCTTCTCGACATCATGGTTCCCGGCGGCGATGGTCTCGACGTTTGCCGCCGGCTGCGCAATCACAGCGGGCTCTCCACCGTCCCCATCATTTTTTTGACGGCGCGCGCCAGCGAAAACGACCGCGTGCTGGGGCTGGAGCTGGGCGCTGACGATTACATCATCAAGCCGTTTTCAACTCGTGAGCTGGTGGCGCGTGTCAAGGCCGTCCTGCGCCGGTTTGAGCGGCCCACTTCGCCCTCGGTCATCAGTTTTGAAGAGATCATCATCGATGCCAGCGCCATGCAACTCAAGGTGCGCGGCGAGTTGACCACCACCACGGCCACCGAGTTCAGGCTGCTCGACTACCTGGCGCGGCATCCCGGCAGGGTATTCAGCCGCGACCATCTGCTCGACGCGGTGTGGGGCGATGCGCGCTTCGTTACTCCGCGGTCGGTGGATGTGTATGTCCGCCGCATCCGTGAGAAAATCGAGGTCGATCCTGAAAATCCGCGGTATCTAAAGACGGTGCGCGGCGCAGGTTACCGTTTCGAGCTGCCCAAGACCGATTGAGAACCAGCATTCGATGACCTCAAAAGTCTTCATCAAATTGCTCGGGCTGTTCTTTCTTCTGCTCGTGTTTCACACGGTGGTGATGGAGTTTGTCTTTCACCGCTTTGTTGTGCACACGGCAGAAGTGGGTCTGCGTGCGCTGGGGCGCGAGGCCTTCTGGTCAGGGTTGATTGCGCTGGGGCTGGCGCTGCTGCTGGCAGCGTGGGTTTCGCTGCGGATCTCAGGGCGCCTGCATAGCGTCATGGACTTTGCGCGGCGCATTGCCGCCGGCGATCTTACCGCGCGGCTGGACCGGAGCCGCAAAGACGAGCTGGCTCCCATGGAAGAGGCGCTGAACCTCACCGCCGAACGGCTGGGCAAGGACTTTGCCGAGCTTGAGAGCGGCCGCCACGAGCTGGCCGTCATGCTCGACTCGATGCAGGAGGCCGTGGTGGCAATCACCGCGGAGGGTTACGTGCGCTGGTCGAATGCGGTGATGCAGCGGATCATGGGATCGCAGATTCGCGCCGGCAAACCTCTGGTGCACTCCATTCGCGATCCCGAGCTGCTGGGTTGCGTGCGCAAAGCGCTGGAGCGGCGCGAGTTGTGCATCGGGCGGGCGAGCCTTCTGGCGCCGGGGCGCATCTTCGAGGTCAACGCGGCGCCGCTGCCTTCGGGCGGGGCGCTGGTGGTGCTGCACGACGTCACATCGATAGAAGCCACGCAGACCTCGCACCGCGAGTTCGTGGCCAACGTGAGCCATGAGCTGCGCACGCCGCTCACCTCAATTCAGGGCTATGTGGAGACGTTGATCGAGGATCCCGCCCCGAACCCCGAAACAACCCGCGAGTTCCTGGGCGTGATCCTCAAGAACGCCACGCGGATGAACCGGCTCACTGAAGATCTGCTCGCCTTGGCCAGCGTTGAGAGTCCCGACTATAAGTTGAGCCTGCAGCCGGCCCGCGCCAGCGTGCTGGTGCACGATGCCATTGAGTCGCTGGCCGGCATCGTGGGAGACTCGGGCGTTAGATTACAGTCGGCCGGTGCAACCGACGTCTTGGTGATGGCCGATCCCGATGCCATGACCCAGGTCTTCGGCAACCTGATTGAGAACTCGCTCAAATATGCCAAGGATGGCAAGCGGATTCGCGTCGGCGCGCGCGAGCTGGGATCGGAAGTGCAGTTTACGGTGCAGGATTTCGGTCCGGGGATTCCCTCGGAGCACATCGAGCGCATCTTCGAGCGGTTCTATCGCGTGGACAAGGCGCGCTCGCGCGAGAGCGGCGGCACCGGACTGGGACTGGCGATCGTGAAGCACATTGTGCACGCTCACGGCGGCCGCGTGTGGGCCGAGAGCGAGCTGGGCAATGGCGCCTCGTTCCACTTCACGCTGCCGCTGGCCCAGGTCCCCGCCGCGAGCGTGAGCGCTGCGCCCGCCGCCGACGCCGGGCAGCCAACTGAGAAGCCCGCAGAGACGGTGGGGTAGCTACTCCACGCAACCTCGTCTGGGCTCGTGCCGCAAAATCTGCGATAACCAAAGCTGATGCCCGGCATGGTCACACTCTTCGTCTACGGAACGCTGAAGCGCGGATGCAGCAATCACGGCGTGCTGCGCGGGGCAGAGTTCGCAGGCGAAGCAGCCACTGAGCCGGCGTATCTGCTGTTTAACTGCGGGTCGTATCCGGGGCTGGTGCGGGCCGGGAAAGGGGAGGCCGGCACGGCAATTCGCGGCGAGCTGTACTGCGTTGATGAGGAGTTGCTGGCCGCGCTTGACCGTTTCGAAAACGTGCCCCTGGAGTATGTGCGCGAGACGATCAGACTTGCCGACGGCGGCGAAGCGCAGACGTATTTTTACGTGCCGCCCTTCTCAGGGTTGAAGCTGTGCGGGTCGGAGTGGATGGAGTAGCGAGCCGGCAAGTCGGTGCAGGCCCCTACATCAGCCGCTTCCGCACCATATCCAGCGCCTGCTGGGTGGCCCACTCGCGGATACGCTGGCGGTCGCCGCGGAAAGTGCGATCAATCGAGTCGGTCCTTTGCCCGTCAGTGACGGCAATGTAAACCAGGCCGACGGGCTTGGTTGGCGTGCCTCCTGAAGGTCCGGCAATCCCGGTAATTCCCAGTCCAATCGACGCGCCGATGCGGCGGCGAACGCCTTCGGCAAGGGCCCGCGCCACCTCGTCTGAGACCGCTCCGTGCTGGGCGATGGCCTCGGCCGGAACCTCGGCAAGCCCGATCTTGAGATCGTTGGAATAAACCACCACCCCGCCCAGGAACGAGCGCGAGCTGCCCGGGACCGAAGTGATGCGCTGCGCGATCATGCCTCCGGTGCAGCTTTCGGCTACGGCCAGCGTGGCCTGCCGCAAACCGAGATAGTAGAGCACGATCTGCTCCAGCGTCTCGCCATCAGACGAGTAGAGCCAGTCCTCGAGCGGTTCCTCGAGCTTGCCGGCCAGCTCATCCACGCGCGCCCGCGCTTCCTCAAGGGTGGGTTTGGCGCACTCCAGAGTGAGTTGAATATCGCCGGCATGGGCCAGGATGGTGGTGTGCACGTCGGGATAAGCGGAGTAGATGGGCGCCAGCAGCTTGTCGGCCTGCGATTCGGGAATCATAGCCGCCTTGAGCGTGCGCGAAGCGATTCCGCGCGGAGGCACGGCCTCGCGCAGGCGCGGCAGGCACTCGGCGTCAAACAGCGGCTTGCACTCGTGCGGCGGGCCGGGAACCAGGAAGACCAGCTTGCGGTAGCCGGCAAAGACCGTATCGATGAATTGCCCCGGGGCGCTGCCGTTGGGGTTTTGCAGCAGAGTGGCGCCCTCAAGCAGGTCAGCCTGTTTAAGGTTGTTGGGCGGCATTGAAATGCGCCACGTTGCGGCGCGCGCATGCAGCGCGGCAACCTGCGTGGCGTCGCGGCGCAGAGTAAGCGAGAGCGCCTCGGCCGCGGCTTCGCGGGTCAGATCGTCTTCAGTCGGCCCCAGGCCGCCCATCAGGATGACGATGTCGACGCGGCTGAGAGCGGCGCGGATGACGTTGACCAGGTCGCGCCGGCGGTCGCCCACAATGGTCTTGAAGGCGACGGTGACGCCGATCTGATTGAGCTTTTCTGTCAGGTACAGCGAGTTGGTGTCTTGCCGATGCGGCGTGAGCATCTCAGACCCAACGGCGATGATTTCGGCTTTCATAGAAGACAGTGGGCAGTGATCAGTGGTCAGTCAAGGACGAATGGGGGAATCAAACGAGCCCTCGACCACTGAGGCCTATGTCCTTAGATTACAGCGGATGAGCCGTCCGACTGCGCCTCGGGGAGTGCCATTTCGTAGTCGCGCTCCACGCGGCAGATCCGGACTTTGAACTTCTCGTACCAGACTTCGCGGCCACGCCGCTGGGCCGCCAGGTGGGCGGCGTTCTGCTTCCACGCGGCAATCGATTCGAGCGAATCCCAGTAGGAGACGGTGATTCCCAGGCCCTCGCGCGCCGACTCGATGCCGAGAAATCCGGGCTGCGTGGCTGCGAGCTTGACCATGGCCTCGGCCATGGCGGAGTAGCCGTTGTCGCCCGGGGTGCGCAGCGAGGTAAAAATGACGGCGTAATAGGGAGGAGCGGGAGTGGCGGCGATGGACATGGAAACCTCAGGGAAGTAGCAATCGGCTGACATTTCCAGTGTTGCAGGTTATCTCTGGCGTGTCCCGGATTTCGGGCCGCGTTCTCGACCCGGGGCAGCCGCGTCGGGCATTCTTGAAGAGGGCAAACGTACGGAGCGGGCGGGAGAGAAATGAGCGGCACGCCAAAGACCCACGGAATGGATGGCACGCTGGTTGCGCCTGACTGGCCCGCGCTGTCTCCGGCCGAATTGTCCGAATTATTCAAGCGGTTCCCGGCGCTTGCCGGACCCGTTGAGATTTTGACCGAGAGCCCGCGGCCCTTTTCAGCGGCGGGCCTGGTGAAGACAGCCGCGGGACCCGTCTTTGTGAAGCGCCATGTGTGCGCTGTGCGCGATCGCGAGGGATTGGCCGAGGAGCACCGCTTTATGGCGCATCTGCACCAGCGCGGGGCGGGCGTTCCGCGCGTGCTTGCCGATGCCGAAGGCGAGACGGCGATCGAATTCGGCGACAGAACCTACGAGGTGCACGAGGCCGCGGCCGGTATGGATTTGTATGGCGACGCGCTCTCCTGGACTCCGTTCCGAAGCGCTCAACATGCTTTTGCCGCCGGCGAAGCACTGGCGCGCATGCACCTTGCCTCAGAGGGATTCAACGCTCCTCGGCGCAAGACGCAACCTCTGGTGGCGAGCTTCACAATCTTCGCGGGTGCGAATCCAGCGGCAGCAATGGAAAAGTATCTCGGGGCGCGGCCTGCGCTGGCAGGTAACGCACGAGTTTGGGCACGTGCGGCACAGGCGCTGGAACTGTTGTCGCCCTTCCACGCGCAACTTGCGCCGTTGCGCCAAGAACTGGCGCCGCTATGGACGCACAACGATCTGCACGCTTCGAACCTGTTGTGGAGCGATGCCGGCGCGCAAACCGGCTCCGGCCCGCACGTGACATCAATCATTGACTTCGGACTGGCGGACCGTACCAATGCGGTCCACGACCTGGCTCACGCCATCGAGCGCAACATTGTGGAGTGGCTGGTTCTGGTCGCGAATCCCGAAGAGCCCGATGCGGTGCCGGCGCACCTCGATCATCTTGAATCCCTGCTTGCCGGGTATGAGAGCATGAGGCCGTTCAGGGCTTCGGAACGTGCCGCGCTCGCGCCCATGACCGCCCTGTGCCACGCCGAGTTTGCGCTCTCTGAGGCCGATTACTTTGCCGGCATTCTCAAGAGCGAAGAGAAGGCCGCGATGGCTTACGACGGATGGCTGGTGGGACATGCGCGATGGTTCCACTCGCGGGCGGGCGAGCAGTTGCTCGACTGGATTGAGCAATGGGCCCACGCGCGCGCAGGAGCCGCGCGATGATATTCCACGCGATTGTGACCTGGGCGGCCACGCACGGCATCGAAATTGCCGGCTTTGTCACGACTCTCCTCGGCATCTGGCTCACCACCAGGCGATTGCTCATCTGCTGGCCGGTGACGCTGCTGGCCGACTTCCTCTACCTCGTCGTCTTCTACCAGGCCAGGCTCTTTTCCGATGCGCTGCTGCAAATCTTCTTTGTCGCGTTCACGCTCTATGGATGGTGGCACTGGTGGCGCGGCGTGCGCGAAGAGGGCGAGGTGCGCGTGGAGCCGCTCGGCGTGCGCGCTGCAATTGCCGCGATGGCTGCGGGCGCCGTGGGCGCGCTGCTGCTGAGCCGCTTGATGCTTTATCTCGGCGCGCAACTGCACGTCACAATTGCGCTTCCGCATCTTGATGCGGCGCTGGCGAGCTACTCTCTTGTCGCCAGCTGGTGGCAGGCGCGCAAGCACATCGCCAACTGGTGGCTGTGGATCGTAGTGAATCTGGTGTACATCGGCGAGTACGTCTATAAAGATTTGTGGCCCACGGCGCTTTTGTACCTGTTGCTGGTTGGGCTTGCGGTGCTGGGGTGGTGGGACTGGCGCCGGGCCGCAAAACGTCAAACAGCTTGCTGAACCACGTTGCGCAGGGGCTCGCCGTTGAGGTAGCGGCGCAACTCATCGGCCGCCGTGCGCAATGCGTTGGGCGCAAACTGCGGGCTTGAGGCAGCTACGTGCGGCGTGATGAGCAGGTTGGGGCAGTTCCACAACGGGTGGTCCTCAGGCAGCGGCTCGGGATCGGTGACGTCGACGGCGGCGCGAATTTTGCCTGCCTTGAGGGCCTCAACCAGCGCGTCTGTATTCACCACCGGCCCGCGCGCTGCGTTCACCAGGAGCGTTCCCTGGCGCATCAGGGCGAATTGCGCGGCGCCAATCAGCCCGCGCGTCTCACCGGTTGCGGGAACGATGAGGATGATAATTTCGGCCGAAGGGATGAGCTCGTCGAGTCCGGCTGCCGCGTGCACCTTTGGCTTGAGCCGGGCGCTGCGAGCCACGCGAGTCAGTTCCACGCGAAACGGCGCAAGCATGTGCTCGATCTCCTTCCCGATCTCGCCGTAGCCAACCAGCAAAACTCGCTTGCCGGCAAGCTCTTCAAGCATCACGGGAGGATGAAACGGCGTGGCGTCGCCGGTGATGGCAGCGTAATGCGGTGGAGCATCGAAACGCCGCTTCCACACCCCCGAGCGCTGCACGTCGAGGTACAGCGGGAAGTATTTGAGTGTGGCCAGGATTGCGGCGACGACCCATTCCGCCGTGGCCACGTTGTGCGCGCCCTGGGCATTGCAGATGGTCACGTGCGGGCCGGCGAGTGGCGGAATCCACTCAGTGCCTGCGAGCATTGAAATGATGAGCTTGACGCCGTGCAGCCGCGGCCACGCGCGCATGGCGCGGGTGGGATACGGATCGGGAATCCAGACATCGATCTCGACATCGTGGTCGAGCTTGTCTGAGACAGGGATGAGTTCGATTCCGGCCGGGAAATCGCGGAAAAACTCGAGGGCAATAGATGCAGGATATCCGATTCGAAGCATGAGGAAGAGCGCCCGGTGGGCTAGTCTCTCGATTGTATCCTCAAGAGTGGTAGTGAATCCATGAGCGGATTCGATCGATGCGCCTGAAGGCCCGCAAAACCTGGTCGCAGCAGCAACTGGCAGTCAAGCTGCGCATGCACCCGAATGCCAGCCAGGGGCTCTTCAACTTTGAGCGGCGGCGGCTGCTGATCCACGCGGGCAAAACCACGCTGGCCGCCGCGCTGAGCTGGTGGCTGGCCAGGCTGACCGGTGTGCGCGACGGCTACTGGGGATCGATAAGCGCCATCATCGTGCTGCAGTCGAACGTTGGCGCAACGGTGACGGCCTCGCGCGACCGCGTTATAGGCACGGCGATTGGCGCGGCATTGGGATTCGCCTTCTCACCGATGCACCCGCTGCTGCTGGGTTACGTGCTGGCAATGCTGGTGGCCATCATCGCCTGCGGGTTGATGGGATTGCGCAACAGCTCGCGGCTGGCAGGAGTCACCATCACCATTGTGATGCTGGTGCATCGCGAGGGATCGGCATGGGGCCTGGCGCTCGACCGCGTGATCGAGGTGCTGCTGGGGATTCTTGTTGCGCTCGCGGTTACCACGCTGGTCCTTCCCAATCGCGCCCGCATCCGGCTGCGTGACGGCCTTGCGCAGGAGTTCCTGTTGCTGGGCGCATTCTTTGAGGCGATTCTGGAGGGTTTCCGCGGCGCGCCGGCTGCAAATCTGCAGTCGCTGCGCGACGATGCCCAGGCCATGCGGCAGGGCAACGATCAGCTTTTGGAGGCGAGCCGCAATGAGTCTTCGAGCTCCGGCTGGCCCGAGGGCTTGAACATGCTTTCGCAATTCGGCCGCTCGCTGTTTGATGCGCTGCTGGCGCTCGAACTTGCAGTGAGGGGTAGTCACGAGGACGCATATGCGCAGCGGCTTGAACCGGAACTTGGAAAGCTCGCCGCCGACATTCACTCGGGCTTCAATCATGTGGCGAACTGCATTCACAAGTGGCGCTTCGACGCGCCGCCGCAGGGCTTCAGCCTGGAACAGGACATTGCCGATGTTGAAGCTCGCATGGAGGCGGTGCGCGGGACGGGGTTGGGATTTTCGCAGGCGGAGATTTTGCGAGCCTACGCCGTGCAACTGCATCTGAAGCAGATTGCGCAGTTGCTGCGCGCCGCGCGCGTTGAAACCAGCCGCGCCATCGGGCAGACGCGCGAATAGCGGCGAACCGTCGGGCAGTTCACACCGCAAGTTGATCGGTGTACACGGCCATGCCCACCACGGCATCTGCGCCCAGAGCGTCGAGTTCATCGATCTCCTGCTGGCTGCGAATGCCGCCTGCGACAATGAGTTGGCGCTGGGTGAGCTTGCGAAGCCGCGCCGCAGTGGCGATGGGGAAACCCTGCATCATGCCCTCGCCATCCACATGCGTGTAGAGAAAGGCTGCAACGTGGGGCTCGAGTTGCGGAATTGCGTCATCGGGTGTTAGCTCGACCTGCGCCTTCCAGCCCTTCACAGCGATCCGTCCATTTTTAGTGTCGATGCCGGCCACGATGCGGTCGGCGCCGATGGCGGCTGCAAGCTCGGTGGCGAAGCCTGTGTTGACCTTGGCTTCCTGCGTGAAGAGAGCCGAGCCGAGAATCACGCGCTGCGCGCCAGCCTCAAGCACCTGGCGCGCGCGGCCAATGGTGTGAATGCCGCCGCCGGTCTGGATAGGCAGGCGCTTTGCGATCTGCGCGACGAGCGCGGAGTTCTCGCCCTGGCGCATGGCCGCGTCGAGGTCGATCAGCTGAACGAGCGGATACTTCGAGAACTTTTCGATCCAGTATTCAAAATCGTCGAAGGCGAGGCGAAGTTTCTCGCCCTGCACAAGCTGCACGATGCGGCCGCCCAGGAGATCGATGGAAGGAATCAGCATGGAAGCCTCACGGGAACGCCGGATTTCTCAAGCTCCTCTTTGAGCGAGCGCGAAGTGGAGATGCCGAAGTGAAAGATGCTTGCGGCGAGAGCTGCATCGGCCTTGCCGCGCGCAAATACGGCGGCAAAATGGGCCACTGTGCCTGCGCCGCCCGACGCGATGACGGGAATGCTGACCGACTCTGAGACCGCAGCAGTGAGCTCGCAGTCGAATCCGGCGCGCGTTCCGTCGGAGTCCATTGATGTGAGCAGAATTTCGCCGGCCCCGCGCTGCTCGGCCTCGCGCGCCCACTCCACAACGCGGCGGCCCACGGGCTTGCGGCCGCCATGAACGAAGACCTGCGCGTCGCGAACCGGATCAGCGGCACGGGGATCGCGGCGCGCGTCGATGGCGACAACCACGGCCTGCGCGCCAAAGCTCGCGCCGATGACGCTGATGAGCGAGGGATTGGCGAGCGCTGCGGAGTTGATGCTGACTTTGTCGGCGCCCGCGGTAAACACCTGCTCGGCGTCGCGGGCACTCTTGATGCCGCCGCCCACGCAGAAGGGAACGAACAACTCCTTTGCGGTGCGGCGCACGGTGTCGAGCAATGTCTGGCGGCCTTCATGCGTGGCAGTAATGTCGAGCATCACAATCTCGTCAGCGCCTTCGCGGGCATGGCGCGCGGCCTGCGTCGCGGGATCGCCGGCATCGACGAGGTCGATGAACTGCACGCCCTTGACGACGCGGCCGGCGTGAACATCGAGGCAGGCGATGATGCGCTTGGTCAGCATGGCTGCTCCTTTGCGCCGAGCGCAAGAAAGTTGCTGAGTATCTTGAGGCCGGTCGCGCCGGACTTCTCCGGATGGAATTGTACGCCGAAGACGTTGCCGTGCTCGACGGCAGCGGCGAAGGGCTCAATGTAGCGAGTTGTTGCTGCGGTGTCCTCGGTGACGGGAGCTTTGAAGGAGTGCGTGAAGTACACGTACTCGCCGGGTTCGACGCCGGCAAACAAACGCGAGCCGGAGCGCGGTTCGAGGGAGTTCCAGCCAACGTGCGGAACTTTTTCGTGACCCTCGGGGAAGCGCATACAAGTTTCCGCGAAAACTCCCAAGCCGTGCTGCGATGGCGCTTCGGTCGAGCCGGCGTAGAGCCACTGCATGCCCACGCAGATGCCGAGGAACGGCACGCCGCGCGCGATGGCCGCGCGGATGGCGCAGGTGAGTCCGGTTACATCGAGCCGCTCGGTGGCCGCGAAGTGGCCCACACCCGGCAGCACAATGCGTTCCGCCGAATCGACCAGCGAAAGATCGCCGCCGGTGACCTGCGACTCAGCGCCAAGGTGGTGCAGGGCCTTGAGCACCGAAGTGAGATTGCCGGCCTTGTAGTCGATCACGGTGACACGCATGTGCTTTCTTACCTCAGGGGCTAAAGCCCCATCATTTTATGTGCTTCATCGGCCCGGCTAAAGCCGTGCCCTTGTTACAAGACCGTTCGAAGTTGCGCATTTCCGCAGCATTTAGAGCATTTTCGGAAATAGTGTAGACCGGACTTTTCCTGGCGTCCCACCCTTTCCGCAGGAAAACGCGGAAAGGATGGGGCACGGAAGTCTACAGTAAAAGCAAAAATGCTTTAAAGTCGTGCCCTGCCACTTCTTGACTGCCAAAAACATAGTTTCGCAATCTGTTAAAGCAATCCCTTGGTTGACGGCAGCATCTTGCCCAGTTGCTTGTCGCGGCTGCAGGCGACGCGCAGCGCGCGCGCAAAGGCCTTGAAGATGGCCTCGATCTTGTGGTGATTCGAGCGGCCGTACATGGTTTTCACGTGGACGTTGGCGCGAGCGCCGCGAGCGAAACCCTCAAAGAAATCGGTCACGAGCTCTGTTTGCAGATCGCCCACCAGGCGCGTGCGCACTTTTGTGTCCACAGCAAATGCGGCCCTCCCACTGAGGTCGACTGCGGCAATGGCCAGCGTCTCATCCATGGGCATGATGAAGTAGCCCGCGCGAAGAATGCCGCGCTTGTCGCCGAGCGCCCTGTCGAAGGCCTCTCCGAGCGCGATGCCCACATCTTCAACGGTGTGGTGCTGGTCGACATCCAGATCGCCTTTACAGGCGAGGTCGAGGTCGAATGCGCCGTGACGCGTGAACAGCTCGAGCATGTGATCGAAGAAACGAATGCCGGTTGAAACCGTGTAGCGCCCCTGGCCTTCAATGGTGAGCGTGAGGTCGATCTGGGTCTCAGCCGTGTGGCGGACCACGGTGGAGGTGCGGGGTTTAGCGTTCCCAGGTCCCAAAATCGGAACCTGGGGTGCCCGCATCTTAGGCTTCTTTGCAGTCGTCATTGCGCCTCGCTTTCGCCGCGCAGCACGGCCATTGCTTCGTTCAGAGCCTTCGCGGCATCGCGCATCTGTTCGCGTGTACCTATCGTAATGCGAACGCGGCCATCGCAGCCGGGGTCGCTGGAGCGGTCGCGCACCAGTACGCCCGCGGCGCGCATCAGGCGCACAAACTCGGCGTGTTTTGCTCCGATCTCCACAAGAATAAAGTTGGCGCGGCTGGGCCAGCGGCGAACTCCAGCGGCGTCGAGCGCGGCTTCAAATTCACTGCGCGCGGCCAGCACCTCGCTCACATACCAGTCGAGATACGCTGTGTCTTTAAGTGCCGGCGGCAGGCATGCGAGCGCGATGGAGTTGACGCTGTACGGCGAAAGCACGCGGCGAATCCAGCGCATGAGCTCGACCGGTCCCGCAAGCAGGCCGAGGCGCAGGCCGGCTAGTCCATAGGCTTTTGAGAATGTGCGAGCCACAATCAGGTTGGGGACTGTGCCGACGAGGTCCATCACTGTTTCGCCGTGAAAATGATAATAAGCCTCGTCGACGAGAAGCACGGCATGCGGCGCGCGCTGCGCAAGCTCAAGCAGTTGCGCGCGCGCGGCCGCTGAGCCCGACGGGCTGTTGGAGTTGGCGATGGCGATGATTTTTGTTTGTGGCGTGATGGCGGCAAGGAGGCGCTCGAAAGGGAACGCGAGATCGTCACCCGCCTGCACTGTGACCGCACGCGCATCGGTTGCCGAGGCGTAGACCTCGTACATGGTGTAAGTGGGCACGGGTAACAGAAGCTCATCGCCGGCATCGAGGAATGCTTCGAAGAGCACGTGAATGGCTTCATCCACGCCGTTGGTGAGCGCCACCTGTTCAGGCTTGAGCGATAGATGCGCAGCAACGATGGCCTCGACCGGTTCGCGTTCCGGATAGCGAGTGAGCGAGCCCGCGGAGATTTGCGCCAGCGCTTCGCGCACTTTGGGCGAGCACTCGAGCGTGTTTTCGTTGAAGTCGAGGCGCAACGCGTCGCGGCTGCCCAGCGGAGGGTGATACTCCTTCATGGCCTGCACGCGGGCGCGGGGCGCGGGTGTTGTGACGATAATTTCAGCCACGGGACCTCCCTTGGCTCCGAGATTTTGTTCCGAGGCGCGTGCGGATGGCTTCGGCGTGGCCGGTGAGGCCCTCAGCCTCGGCCAGCATCGCGGCCTTCGGTCCAAGCGCAGCGATTCCCTTGCGCGAATACTCCTGCACAGTGATGAGTTTCACGAAGTCGTTGACGCTGAGGCCGCCACGCACGCGCGCCATGGCCCCGGTAGGCAGCGTATGGTTGGGGCCGCTGATGTAGTCGCCCATGGGCTGCGCCGACCAGCGGCCCACGAAGACCGAGCCGGCATTCTCAACCCATTTGAGGTCGCTGGCGGCATCGACAGTGAGGTGCTCGGGCGCGATGCGATTGGTTAAAGCGCGAGCTTCGTCGACGCCCGACGCGACGATGACCAAGCCATTGCTGTTGAGCGAATCGCGGGCCACGGGATTGGCGCGGCTGCGCAGCTTTGCCTCAGCGATCACTTCACGTGCGAGATCCTCTCGCGTCGTAATGAAGATGGCCAACGTCTCGGGATCGTGCTCGGCCTGGGCGACGAGGTCGGATGCGATATTGGCCGCAGAGCCGCGATCGCTGGTGACGACGATCTCAGTGGGGCCGGCCAGCATGTCGATGGAGCAATCAAAGGCGACGAGCTTTTTGGCCGCGGTGACGTAGAGATTGCCGGGGCCTACGATCTTGTCGACGCGGGGGATGGATGCAGTGCCATGAGCGAGCGCGGCAATCGCATGCGCGCCGCCGACGCGATAGAATTCGGTGATTCCAAGGTGATGCGCCGCGGCCAGCGTCTCAGGCGCAGGCCTGGGCGAGACAACCGCGATACGCCCGACGCCCGCCACCTGCGCGGGGATCGCGGTCATGAGCAGTGTTGAAGGCAATGGATGACGGCCGCTGGGCACGTAGCAGCCCACGGCGGCGAGCGGGCGAACGAGCTGGCCAGTGGTGAGTCCGTCGAGGTTCGATGCGCTGAACGATTCCGGCAACTGGTACTGTGCAAACTCGCGGATCTGCGCAGCAGCAGTTGCGATGGCGTCGCGCAGCGCGGGTTCGAGAGCCACCCATGCCGCAGCCATCTCTTCCTGCGTCACGCGCAGGGCGGCCGGGCCGGCGAGTCCGTCGAACTGCGCGGCGTAGCGGAATAGCGCGCGGTCTCCGCTTTTGCGCACGGCAGCTACGATGCGCTCAACAGCAGGCATTACTTTGCCGAGCGACGCGCCGCCGCGGTTCTCGAGAGCGGCTAGAATCGCCCATGCATTCTGTGCGCCTCGGCCTTTGGTTCGGATGAGTTTCATAGTCGTCTTTGGCCTGTTCTGGCGCGGGCTAAAGCCCGCACATTTCAAATAAAAGGGAACGCCCATTCGGCACGGCTAAAGCCATGCCCTGATACAAAGCCCGAATTTTTGTGCTCTTCCACCCTAACCGTTTCTTCTCTTCGAGAAGCTCTGGTTAGAGCGTGTTTCATAAACATTTTCCTAGCCCGTAAACCATTGATTTCAACGGGCAGGATTTCGCAGGATAGCATTTATGAGACACGCTCTAGGATGGGGCAACCATTTTCTGGCGACTTTGCTGTTACAGCACAACCTTGTTGAGCGGATACTCCACGATGCCTGCGCCGCCTGCCGCCTTCAACCGCGGAATTACGTCGCGGGCCACGCTTTCATCCATAATGGTGTTCACCGCAACCCACTCCGAGTTGCTGAGTTGCGAGATGGTGGGCGAGTTCAATGCCGGCAGCACGGCCAGTACCGCGTCGAGATCCACGCGCCTGACGTTGAGCATGAGTCCCACCTGCGATTGCGCGTCAATGGCGCCGCGCAACATGGTGGCAATCTGGTCGATCTTCTGCTTTTTCCAGCTGTTGGCCAGCGTAGCCTTGCTGGCAATCAGGTGAGTCTCGCTCTCCATCACCGTGTCGATGATCTTCAGATGATTCGCTTTGAGCGAGCTGCCCGTTTCCGTCACTTCTACAATGGCGTCGGCGAGCATGGGCGGCTTGACTTCGGTCGCGCCCCAGCTGAACTCAACCTTCACATTTACGCCCTTCGACGCGAAGTAGCGCTTGCTGGTTTCAACGAGCTCGGTGGCGATGATCTTGCCTTCAAGGTCTTCGGCTTTCTCATAGCCGCTCGACTCGGGTACGGCCAGCACCCAGCGCACCTTGCGGCGACTCTGCTTGGCGTAGGTGAGGGTAGTGACGCTCTCCACTTCGAGTCCGCTCTCCACCACCCAGTCGATGCCGGTGAGGCCTGCGTCGAGAACGCCGTGCTCAACGTAGCGCGCCATCTCCTGCGCGCGGATCAGCATGCACTCAATCTCCTTGTCGTCGATGGAAGGGAAGTAAGAGCGGCCGTCGGCGTAGATATTCCATCCCGCCCGCTTGAAGAGGGCGATGGTTGCGTCCTGCAGGCTGCCTTTGGGAATTCCGAGACGAAGTTTGTCAGCCAAGTGCCACCTCCGTTTTCAGTTCGACGGGCCGCGTAAAGCAGCTTACCGTGCCTTCGTGGCAAACCAGGCCGTCGCCCTCAACCTCCACGCGGAAGAGCAGCGTGTCGCTGTCGCAGTCGGTCGAGATGGAGACGATCTTCAGCCGATTGCCGCTGGTCTCGCCCTTCATCCACAGCTTTTGGCGGGTGCGGCTCCAGAAAGTGACGAAGCCGGTTTCAAGTGTTTTCGCGTAACTGGTGGGATTCAGAAATCCCAGCATCAATACCTCACCGGTCTTCGCGTCCTGCACGATTCCCGGAACGAGGCCATCCATCTTTTCAAAGTCAATGCGTTCCACGCTTTTTCCCTTTGGTCTGAATTTTGCGCACTAAAAAGCCCGCCTGCGTTGGTCGCCGGCGGGCTGGGTGTTTCTTTCAGATCTCTCTGGCCTAGGTCAGCTCAGGCCATGGCAGTCCGCCGGCATGGGGGTCCCATGATGATGGTGATGACCATGATGGCGGTGGCTCTGCATCTATTTACAACTTAAGGGAAATCTCCTGCGGTGTCAAATGGCTCAGGCCGCGGTCAGGATGCTGTGCACGAGTTCGGCATTTTCCTTGATCTCGTCCCTGCCCCTGGGGAACATGCCTACGTACACGCCATCCTGCGGCTTGATGCTTGAAAACGCCGTGCGGAAGGCCTGTGCGACGCCGTCGCCTTCGATGCGTCCGGCGGCCAGAATCTTGAAGGCGAAGCAGGTTTTTGAGGTTTGGCGCATCACCTTGTACATGCGCGCCGGATCGCTCTGCATATAGATGTCACGGGGCATTTCCATGATTTCGCCGTTGAGAGCCTGCTTCCACTCGGCCTCGGTGCGGGTGCGGTTGTAGACGCAGCCGGAGTAGAAGTCGATGTCCCACCCCTGCTCCTCGACCAGCTCGATAACCTCCGGCTTATGGGTGCCCACGCCGACCAGCACGCCCAGATCGCGCGCGCGTTTACACCACTCCCTCTCGTCCGCCATGGTTCCGGTCTGGAAAGCTTTGTCGATCTCTTCGCCGCGCCTTTGCAGGGCCAGCGGTTTGAGATTCTGAACCAGAAAGGCCGCGTCGTCGCGCGCCATGGCCTGAATGATGAGGTGCATGTTGCCGCCCTCGGACTGGAACCGCTCCCAGTCGCTCTGGGCGCGGTCAACGTGAACGTAGTTGAAGGCATTGATGCCGAAGCTGCTGGCGCGGTGCAGAACCTCGCAGACGCGTTCGGGCGTGTACCACTCGCGCATGGCGCCGCTGAAGTTGTTGTTGTAGTGACTGAATCCGTACAAGGGATTGACGCCGAGTACCAGGCGGCCGATTTCTGCGTTGCCGAACTTCATCTTGGGCACCTGAACCGGAGCGGCGGGGACCGGCGATGTGGCGCTCTGGGGCGCTTGAGTTCCGGCGGCCGGCTCGGCTGCAAGAGAGGATGCCGCTCCACCCATCATGCCGATGGTGAGAGCGGCGCTGGTCTGCAAGAATTCCCTGCGCGTATTGGACATCGAGAAGCCTTCCTTCCATGGCCAGCCGCGGCGTCAACCTGCGGAGCATGGCTGGCGAGACGGATCATGCTAGCATTCGTCCGGCTGGGATCAAAGTGACAGGGAACACATGTCGCGGGCACTCGAGTTAGTGGAGAATGGGGCGGTGCGCACAGAAACGCGAGTTACGGCTTTGGCGGCTGCAATTCTGGCAGTATGCCTGGCAGGGATGGCGCAGTACGCCGATCGCGACACGAGTGGCGCTCCGAAAACATCTTCGACGGCTCCGGCGCCGGAAGCGCGCATCGACATCAATCGTGCGAGCATTGACCAGCTCATGAAGGCGCCGGGCATGACCCGCACCTGGGCCGCGCGAATCGTAAAGTACCGCCCCTACCGCACCAAGCAGGATCTCGTTGAATACGGCATCGTGACGAGCGAGGTGTACGAGCGCATCAAGGATTATGTGATTGCGCACCGGGACGAGCAGTAGGGAGCGGCCACCGGCGTTGGTTGGTAGAGTCTGTAATTAAATGACTCCAGACGAGTTCAGAAACTCTCAGTACAGGCCGTTGCCCGACGAAGCGATGAAGATCCTATTGGGGTTTCAGCGCCCCCGCGACTGATTGCCCATTTGATCCTGGTTCACGATGTCGCATGCGATCTTGTTCAGCGAATCAGGGACGCTTTTCCAAGTCTTGAGTTTGATAGTGGCGACGTCCTGTTCGGAGCTGCAACGCACGACGTCGGAAAGGTCGTTTACGACGAAGAGCTGTCCGTGCCGGGATCGCTACATGAGTTGGGCGGTCATCAACTTTCGATTGAACAAGGGTTTGCTGAGCCGAGAGCGCGATTCGCGATGACGCACGGGGCGTGGCGCAGTAAACCGGATCTCCCGTTGGAGGATCTGTTGGTCGCCCTGGCAGACAATTGTTGGAAGAGCAAGAGGATTCCCGAACTCGAGGCCTTGGTTATGAAGAAACTAACGAACCAAAGCCACGAGCCCGAGTGGCAATGCTATTCAGTGCTCGATGAAATCCTGCAAGACCTCGCAGCCGAAGCGGATGCGAGGTTGGCATGGCAGGCCAGTTTCCCGGTTTAGAAGTGACAGCACCGACACGATTCAGACGTTGCCAAAGCGTCCCTCAGGGGCTAAAGCCCACTCAAGATTTCGGCTGTTCTCGGCACGACTAAAGTCGTGCCCTGATACAAGGCCGGTGGCACCAGTATCATCCGTAAGTCATCGTTTAATGCGCCGCCTCTGCTTCCGGCTCTGCCCCGATTTTGGCGATTTTGCGCTTTAATACTCGGCTCAGGATCACGTAAAGCACCGGGATGAAGATCAGGTTCAGCACCGTCGACAGCAACATGCCGCCGACGATGGTGGTGCCTACCGATTGGCGTCCCAGCGAGCCGGCGCCGGTGGCGAAGACCAGCGGCAGCACGCCCAGGATGAAGGCGAACGAGGTCATGAGAATGGGCCGAAGACGCAACTCGGCGGCCTCGATTGCGGCTTCGGCGATGGAGCGGCCCTTGCGCCGCAACTGCTCGGCGAACTCGACTATCAGAATCGAGTTCTTGGCCGAGAGGCCGATGAGCATCACCAGGCCGATCTGGCAGTAGACGTCGTTGGCAAAGCCGCGCAGCGTCACCAGCCCCAGAGCGCCGAGAACCGCCATCGGCACGGCGAGCAGGATGATGAAGGGCAGGGCAAAGCTCTCGTATTGGGCCGAGAGTGTGAGGTACACAACCACGATGCCCAGCGCGAAGATGAGCAGCGCCTTGCCGCCCGACTCGATTTCGTCGAGGGTAAGGCCCGACCACTGGTAGGTCATTCCCGGCATCACGTTCCGCGGCGAGGCCAGCTGATCCATGGCCGCCAGCGCCTGGCCTGAGCTGTAACCCGGCGCGGGCGATCCGTCGATTTCAACCGAACGAAAAAGGTTGTAGTGATTGATGACCGGAGGGCCGGAGGTATTCACGATGGTGACGAGGTTATCGAGCGGAACCATCTGGCCCGAGTCAGAGCGCACGTAGTAGTTGTGCAGGTCGCTGTCCTTCATGCGGAACGGCTGATCGGCCTGGACATAGACGCGATAGGTGCGGCTGTTGTAGTCGAAGTCGTTGACGTACTCGGAACCCATGAACACGTTCAGCGTTGTCGAGATCTGGGAGATGGGAATGCCCATCGCCTTGGCCTTGTCGCGATCGATGCGCACCAGCACCTGGGGGTCGTTGGCCGAAAACGTGGTGATGAGATTGGTAAGCGAGGGCACTGCCCGGCTTGCGCCCACCAACTTGTGCGCCACGCGGTCCAGATCGGTGAGTGTGTTGCCGCCCTGGTCCTGCAACATGAACTGGAATCCGCCGTAACTGCCGATGCCTTGCACCGCTGGCGGCTGGAATGCCTGTACGATGCCGCCGTTGGGCATGAACATGAGCCGCTGCAGCTTGGGCGCGATGTTGTGCAGAATGTCTGCAGTGCTGTGGCCCTTGCCGCGCGGGCGTCCGCTGGGAAGCGTGTTCACAAACATCAGGCCGGCATTCGATGAGCCGCCCGAGAAGCCGAATCCCATCATCTGGAACAATCCGCCGACATCCGGGTTCTGGGCGATAATGGCTGCGCCCTTATCGGCCAGCGCGGTTGTGTAGGCAAGCGACGACCCCGGCGGCGCCTGCACAATCACCATCAAATAGCCCTGATCTTCCTGCGGGATGAACGCTGAGGGAACGGTGCGATAAATCCAGACGGTTGCGCCGAGTCCCACGAAGAACACCACCAGCAGCAGGTAGCGCAGTTGCAGGGCCAAGTGAACAATCCGCGCGTACGTTCCCGACATCCAGAAAATAAAGTCGTCGGCAGCGTGGATGAATGCCGCGAACGCCCGCGAAATAAAACGGATGTGCAGAAAATCGAGCTGCCGCGGCCGCGCTTCTTCGCCGCGCAGGAAGATCGCCGAGAGCGCCGGCGAAAGGGTGAGCGCGTTGAAGGCCGAGATGGCGATGGAGAAGGCGATGGTGAGCGAGAACTGGCGATAGAGAATTCCGGTGGTGCCGGGGAAGAACGAAACCGGCACGAACACCGCAATCAGCACCAGCGAGGTCGCAATCACCGCGCTCGTCACTTCGCCCATCGCCCGCGACGTGGCCTCGTGCGGGTCGGAGTGCTCCATGTGAAGGTGGCGCTGGACGTTTTCGATCACGACAATCGCGTCGTCGACTACCAGCCCCGTCGCCAGCGTGATGCCGAACAGCGTAAGCGAGTTGATGCTGAAGCCGAAGGCCTTGATGAACGCAAAGGTGCCGATGAGCGACACCGGAATGGTGACTGCGGGGATGATGGTGGCGCGCCAGTCGAGCAGGAAAAGGAAGATGACGGCGATGACGATGATGACAGCCTCGCCGAGGGTGTAGAGCACTTCGCGGATCGACTCGCCGACTGCGGTTGTTGAATCGAAAGCGACGGCGTATTCAAGGCCGGGCGGAAAAGACTTCGAGAGCCGCTGGAGCTCGGCTTTGGCTCTGCGGTCCACGTCGAGCGCATTGGCGTTGGAGAGCTGGATCACGCCAAAGCCCACAGCCTCCTGGCCGGCATACTTGAGCGATGTGCTGTAGTCTTCGGCGCCGACCTCGGCGTGGCCCACGTCTTTCAGCAGCACCAGGCCGTTCGTGGAGTTCTTGACGATCAGGTTGTCGAATTCTTCGGGACTGGTGAGCCGGCCCACTACGCGCACGGGAATCTGGAACTGCTGTCCCGCGCCCGCGGGCGGCTGGCCGAGCTGGCCGGCCGGAATTTCGATATTTTGCTCGCTGAGCGTATTCACCACATCGGTTGCAGTCAGGCTTCGCGACGCGAGCTTCGCCGGATCGAGCCAGACCCGCATGGCATATTTGCGCTCGCCGAAGATCATCACATCGCCCACGCCGGGCAGGCGTTTGAGGGCGTCTTTTACGTAAATATCCAGGTAGTTTGAGATGAATGCGTTGCTGTACCGGCCTTGGCGGTCAAAGACGCCCGCGCCAAAAACGAAGTTGGTGTTGACCTTGGTGATGGTGATGCCGGTCGAGATCACTTCGCCCGGCAGGCGGCCCTGGGCGCTGGCTACGCGATTTTGCACGTCCACGGCGGCGATATCAACGTCATACCCGGTGTTGAATGTGATCCTGATTGTGCTCAGACCGGTGCTGGTGCTTGAGGAACTGATGTAGTGCATGCCCTCGACGCCGTTGATGGCCTCTTCAAGCGGAATCGTGACGGCCTTCTCGACGGTCTCGGCATCTGCGCCAATATAGGATGCGGCGACGGTCACCGTGGGTGGCGTCAGCGTAGGGTACATCGCGACCGGAAGAGTAGGAATGCAGATTGCGCCGGCCAATATGATGAGCAATGCGCAAACCGTCGCGAATACCGGCCGGTGAATAAAGAAATTGACAAACAAGGTATGCTCTCTTTCTTCTTGAGCCTCGAGCTATTCGCCGTTCGCTCGTGGCGCTCTTCTTGAGGGATTGAAGCTCCTCAATCTCAGGACGCATAAGCCTTTGACTGACCGTGAAGGCCAAGTTTGAGTTCAGCCGCCCAGCGGCATAACCGGCATTCCATTCACCAGGAACTGCGTGCCCGACACGATCACCTTGTCGCCCGCGTTCAATCCCGAAGTGATCGAATAGGCGTTGCCTACGGTATCGCCCAGCGTGACCGGAACCTGCACGGCCACAAAATGACCGTTATTCTGCTTCGCCAGGTAAACAAAACTCTGCACGCCCTGGCGGGTGACGGCCAGCACCGGGACGACCGCCATTTGCGAGGTCTTCCAGATGACCTTTGTCTTCACCATCTGCATGGTGCGCAAAATGTCGGGAGTGGGAGTTACAGGCGCCTTCACCAGGATGCTTTGCAGTGTTGAGTCCACCTGCGGCGAGATGAAATCGATGCTCGATTTCTGCAGCAGCTTGCCGTTGGTATCCTCCACATCCACTTCAAGCCCGCTGCGGATCTGATTTGCCCGCTCGGTGGGAATGTAGACATAGGCTTCGAGGTTCTTGAATTCGTCCACCGTGGTGAGCACGTTTGGCGGCGAATTGGACGGGCTCATGTAGTCGCCCACGTGCACCGGTATGTCGCCCACGATGCCGGCAAATGGCGCCCGGATGGTGTAGTAGTCGAGCAACTGCTCTTGCGTCTTGCGCGATTCAACCGCCGATTCGTAGTCGGCCTTGGAGTTCTGGTAGGCCTGCTGCTCCTGGTCGTAGACCTCGCGGCTGGTGACGCCCGCCTCAAACAGTTTCTTTTGGCGCTCGAGTTCGGTCACGTTGTAGTCGTAGACCGCCTTCTTTTGCCGCTCGGTGGCGCGCTGCGAATCCACCATGGCCTGCTGCTGGCGCGGATCGATGGTCATCATCACCTGGCCCTTATCCACCTGCTGGCCTGAGGTCACGTTGATGGCTGTCAGGATCCCGCTCACTTGCGGCATGATGGTGGCCGAGCGCCGCGATTTGATGGTGGCCACGTACTCGCTGCTTTCGGGCACTGGCTGCAACTGAACCGCATAGGTCTGCACCGGCAGCGCCTGCATGCCCGCTCCCGCCGCGGGCGCGGCCGCCTTCTTCTGGCATCCGGCCGCCGACAGGCACAAAACGATCAACCAGCCTGCCTTATGAATACTCGTTCTATTTTCCACTCAATCTTCCCCCGCTGGTTCTTGAGACTGTTGAGAGATTTCTACCGTCCGGCGACTCCGGCCTTTTCGCGTCGGGATGGCGGTTGTGTTCCTGCTACGCTTCCAGGGTTCGCGCTTAAGCCCGGCGCCGAGCCGTCGCGCGCCAATGCTTAAAAAACACTTGATAGCCGTTGGCTATCTGACGCCGCGACCTGCGCATCCGACTCAAAAACTACGGTCATAACCGGCAGCGCATGACGGCCGGGACAAACCAGCGCCACGTTCTGCCGCGTTCCGTTCTCGCATCTGGAGTATCTCAAGAGGATAACGCACCGGTCGCCCCCTCTTTGACACTACGCATTCCCGCCTTCCGCCGTTCAACCACTGAGCCGATGGCCGAGCGCTCTCGAATTGCAGCGCATGCGGTTGGCTGGAATTCGAAAAGCAGACCGGTTCGTGGTTCGAACCCCAGAGAGGACCGATTCCAAAGGATATTGCCTCCCCCTTGGACCACGCGGTGACGTAAATTCGATTGTGTAAAAGGCAGGAGGGTGTAAGTTGGCTTTGGCCTGACGAGCTAAAGCCGATTCCGAAAAGGAGACTTACACCCCATGGCGAAGATTATCTCGATTGACGAGCATTTCCAACACTTTCTCAGTGATTTGAAGGAGAGCTTCTGGGGCGACCTGGAAGCCAAGACGCGGCTGGCCTGGAAGCATTTTCTGGAGGCGGAGTCGGAGCGGATGCGCAATCTGTACATGGGCTACGAGTCGTACGAACGCGGCCCCAGGGTGGCGGCGGGCTATCGCAACGGCTATTACGAGCGGGACTTTGTGACCCGCTTCGGCACCCTGCGGCTGCGCATAGCGCGCACCCGGGACAAGGGTTTCCTTCCCGCCGGATTGGACAAGTTCCAGCGCCGGGCGCCGGAGGTGGCGCTGCTGATTCGCGAGGCCTTTCTGCGCGGCATTTCCACGCGTCAGGTGGGCCGTGTGGTGGCCACGCTGACGGGCGAGACGGTCAGCGCGCAGACGGTCTCCAACCTGGCTCGCGATCTGGACCATGCCGTCCGGCAGTTTCATCAGGCCAAGCTGAACGACGAGTGGGCCTATCTATTCCTGGACGGGGTAAATCTCAAGGTGCGCCGGCCCGCAGGACGGCAGTGCGTGCAGATGCTGGTGGCCTACGGTGTGCGCCAGGACGGCACTCGGCAACTGCTCGGCTTTCTGCGCACCAAAGGTGAGGGCCAGGCCCACTGGGAGGCGCTGCTCAACGATCTCTACCGGCGCGGCCTGAGGGGCGACAAGCTGCTGCTGGTCGTCACCGACGGATGTCCCGGGTTGGCGGCGGCCATCCAAACCGTGTACCCGCGCGCGACCCACCAGCGCTGCTGGGTGCACAAGATGCGCAACATCCTGGAGAAGGTGCGCAAGCGCGACTACGACGCCGTCAAGGTCGACGCCCAGGCCATTTATCTGGCCAAAGGCCGCCGTCAGGCAGAGGCTGCCGCGCGCGCCTTCTGCCGTCGCTGGCGGAGCGAATATTCCTCCGTGGTCAGGCAACTGGAGCGCGATCTGCCCGAGCTGCTCGCTTTCTTCGCTTTTCCCAAGCATCTCTGGCGCAAGCTGCGCACCACCAACATCATCGAACGTTGCTTCGTCGAAGTTCGCCGAAGAACCCGGCCCATGGTCTGCTTCGTCAACGTGCAATCCGTGGACCGCATCATCTACTCCATCTTCCAGAGATTCAACCTGGAATGGAAAAATCGCACCCTCCGCGTTTTTACACAAGCGGCTTGACGTCACCGACCACGCCGCGCGCTTTGACACACACCCTCTAAGTTGATAGCCTTCATAAGGGCGCGTCCGGCGTGTACGGGCTGTTTCTGGCCCTTAAAATACGTCCCCGTCGTCTAGCCCGGCCTAGGACACCGCCCTTTCACGGCGATAACACGGGTTCAAATCCCGTCGGGGACGCCAACAAAACAAACAATTTATGCGATTCGTCCACATCGAAGTCATTTTCTGGTGACTCTGTGGTGACTAAGATCAAGTCACTCGGGTTCAAAGTAGTTCGGTGAATCACCAGGGCCGCGCGAAGAGGATAAGGAGATTCGTCGTAAGGGGAGGGCGAAGAGATCGATTTTGAGTGCTATGCCTTCGTAGAATCCTCAGATGAAAGGCTCCTCCTTGAGAACCTGGCCCGCGCTCGCCTTGGTGGCGTAAGCGCGGGACTGTTCTTTACGAAGCCCCATTTTGTAATCGGAATTGAGGAGTCTGCCGACGACGGTCCTGTCAACATAAGCAGGCAGCCATTCAAAACGCGAAACCTGATCGTATTCGGCCGCAGCTCACTCCTGCTTGTGGCTGGCCCCGCCCGTCTGAACATCATAGAGATGAATGATGGTAGCCGCCGCCGCATAACGCACATCGTCTTTGTCGTCATCAAGCGCCGATTCGATCTTTGGAATTACGCTCGGGTCGCCCCGGCGCGCAAGTGCATCCAAAGCGGCGGCCCGTACTATCCAGCTTTTGTCGGCAGATGCCGCAATAAGGGCTTCGCCGCTCTTGGGATCGGAATCTTTGGCCAGAACTCTGGCGGCGGCAGCGCGCACTGGGGAATTGTCATCCTTGGTCAATGCCTTGAACGCTCCCAAGCCGAGACTTGCAAATGGAATGAAGCCGACTCCTTGCTCAATGCCGACTGTCGCCATTTTCTTGGGGTCACTCAGCATTTTCCTCTGGTCATCCAACAGACCTCCACTGGCCTTCCTCTCGCCGGTAAGGACGGCATAATACACCGCATATCCGAGAGGATCGTCGAAAGCAATCAGAGCACGAGCTGCGGCTATTACGACCGCCGGATCTTTGTCGGACTCGATCATCGCTTTCAGCTTAGGTGTCGCTGACCGTGCATGAAGTTCGCCTAATACGTCGGCGGCCGCTGTCCGCACGCCTGGATTTCCGTCATCGAGTGCCGCAGTTGCGATTTCCACAGCCTTGGGGTTGCCCTCCAGTAGCCCAAGAACCCGCAGGGCGATAACCTTGTTTTCCCCCTTTTTCGCAAGCCCGGATTGCAGGACCGACCAGGCTTTGTCGACGGAGGTCTGGGCTCGGAGCGGGTTCACGCCTATGGCGAGAACCGAAGTGAAGACTAGAATGCAAGCACACTTCCTACGCATAAATCCTCCTCATGGCAACAGAGAATAATGCCGCGACGATTTCAGACCGTTGGCTCGTGCGCTCTCTAACTCTGCCACGGGCCGCGCTAGCGGCACACAAACTCTCTCACAACTGGCAAATATAACAGGGCGCGAGGACGCGTACCGCAACCTCGCCCGCATTTCCATGGATGGCACCGAAGAGATCATATCGCGCTGCAGCTCCGTTGGCTACAAAGCCGGGAAATCTCACACAGTTGAGAGTCGTGTGCAAGAGTGCATGTAAGCATCCTCACCTCACTGTCACTTGTGACAGTAGACTCGCGCGTGCCCGTCTCATCATCCAGCTTTTCGGGCTCTTTGTTGAATCGGGATGCAAAGAGCAGCAACAGGGCAAAGCGGCAAAGATTGATAGTGATCGAGTCACCGATAGCTGGGTCCATCACATTCCGAACCGCTCGGAGGGTCGGATCATAGCTAGTATATTATTGAAATTACATGAGTTACAATTATTTCCGATGCAGAAAATAGAAATCGCATAAATGGCCGGTATTCATGCTGGTCTCAGAACCCGTGCTGCTATCAGAGTCCCACTGGAGTCCCAAAGCGCCGCTGGTGAAGCTGGTTTCAGCGGATGCCGGTTTCATTGAAATTGCCTGAAATCGCGGCCAGGGAAATCAACGGAAAATCAAACTCCGCACCCCAGCCCGTGCGCGCCGGTACGCCGCAACTCCCCTCTGACGTTTGCGTGACGGTAGGTATGCTTACGCGCGCGGGCAAGTAGCTTCACACAGATTCATCATTTGCTTTTTGAACGACGGGCCGACTCTCTCCGACTCCAGTGGCTCGCCACTTCGCTTCCAGCCCGGCTCCGCAACGATACACTCGGCCTCTTCAATCGTCATATCAGCCGGGAGATGGCTGCACCGCCGCATCTGGCCGTCCGGGCCCTCGTGCCACTGGCCTAGTTGGGGCTCATCCCAATCGGGATCGGAGCCAATGTGCCGAATCACCACGTCGCATTTCTCCCGCCCGGCAAATCGCTGCTCCAGTTGCGCCCTGGCCGCCGCTCTGGACTGCGCAGAGCCAAGAGGGAAGCATCCGGGCTTAATGCCCGAATCTGTTGCGCCTAACCGCCCCTGAGTGCCTGTATTCGCCATCGGATAGACTTTCCTGACTGTCCCACACTGTTGCGGCCACCGCTGCCGGTCCGTAAACAGGATAAGGCGGATCTGACCAAAGCGGGATTTCACGGGCATTGCATGAAAAGGCCCATCTTCAATACCTGACAAGGCTGTTGCCAACCTCGGGGTTGACGAGGATCTCTCGCGAAAAAGGGAAAATCGTGATCCTGGGTCCCGGCAAGGACCCGATCAAGCACGGCAGCATCTTTGGCTTCGGAATGAATAAAAAAGATGGCGGGCCGGGTACTCCTGGATGTACCCTTGCGAGCACGACCTAAACCACAAGCAACATGAACCAAGGAGATTGAAATGGAAAAACACCTCTCCACCATCGGCTATTGGCTAGGCTTGATCTGCGCTGTCCTCGCGTTGATCTTTCGGTTGGTCAGTTTTTTTCATGTCCTGACTGTCCACATCGGCGTTTCTGGCAAGCCCATTTCTCACTCTAGCTTCCTGGAAGCTGCCGAACTGTTTTTCTTGCTGGCGATTGCGAGCTGGTGCCGGACTGCAAAGTCCTAATGTAAAACGAGTGCTAACTCGGACTCAAAATCGCGAGCTTCGAGGTTCGGGCCTGACGTTTCGGTCTGTGTGAATCTACACCAGGATTAAGGTGTGACTACTCACTTGCCCCGACCGTGGCCCGGAAAAGCAGCAGGAGAGCTGGCCAGAGTACAAGGGCTGCAAGTTCACGTCGGAAGCTATCGTGACCGAAGGAAGTGATAAGGGCGAGATCCGACGCGTCTGCGCCAATCCCGACTGCCCAATTCACCATGCCCGCAAACCAAAGCCCGCAACCGACGCCGCAATCAAGGCAGAGCAGGAGAAGCGCCGACGCGAGGAAGCCATAGCCCAGGTCACGGGCTTGCGCGTCCTCAGCGCAATCACCGAAGCTGTCACGGTTCGTTTGATGAAACGGGATCTGCTTTTTCTAGTTGAGCGGCTCATTGCGGTTTTGGACGAACGCCGTCTCGCGCTCCTCTTACGACAGCACAACCTCGGCAAGCCGAACGGAGCCATTCGCGCTGTGCAGGTGTTTCTATGAAGCCGGGTGATTTCGCATTGGGTTCGAGCCAATCGCGGGCGGCTGCCAGGGCCTTGCTTGAGCGTCGATTTGCGGCACGGAAGCGGATTGACATTGTGTGCTCTATCCCCCGTCCCCGTGAGGATGGAGAAATCCACATCGGCACTTGGACAGAAGGGGCCGATGGGTCGCTCTTCCGATTCAGTAGCCTCCCGCCGGGGATGACGATTGAAGAGGCGGAGCGGATTGTCGCGGAGCGCGGACAGCGAGAGGCATCCCAACCTTGAGAGCGTGAGCGCGAACGTCCCCCAGCCGGATTGGTGAGCAATAGCACCCGAGAATCTGGTGACTCTGTGGTGACTAAGCCGGGTCCAAACCGGGGAAAATCTTGCAATGGGCTGCAAGGTGAAAATGGGCTCCATCCGCGCGTGACCATTGGCGATTGGCGAGTTTTGCGCCGTCCATGCAAATCATGCCAAAACCTTATAGGACCCGCTTTCACGGCGATAACACGGGTTCAAATCCCGTCGGGGACGCCAAAGAATCAATATTTTAGCTTGTCCTAAATCTGCTCCACCGGCGCTCTTGCACCGGCATTCCCCTTGTGCCAGAATGTTAGCCCGCTTCGGAAGGACTTCTTCCGCGGCGTCAGTACGAGTTGGCGCGGTTCCCTCGGTCCCAAAATCCCGGTTCAGCAGTTGACCGATGCTCCTGGCACGTCATCCTGGAATCTTTCAGCCGGGATCATTTAGATCGATTCAAGCAACCGCTTTTACCGAATAAAGGAGCAGCCATGAATCGCAATCTGAAATTTCTGGTCGTCCTTTCGCTTGTCTTCGCCTCAACCCCGTTCGCTATCGGCCAGGTTGAGCCCACGAATCCTGCGCAGATACGCATTCAACGTGAGGTGCGTCATGAGCTTTTGATGCTCCCCTATTTTGGTGTCTTCGACAATATTGCATTCCAGGTTCAGGGCGGCACCGTCACCCTGCTCGGCCAAGTGAGCCGGCCCTCACTCAAGTCGGACGCTGAAGGCGCCATCAAGCACATTGAGGGAGTCGATCACGTAGTGAATAACATCGAGGTATTGCCCCCGTCGCCAATGGACGATCGGTTGCGCATGCGGTTATTCCACGCCATCTACGGATTTCCGGCGCTGGAGAAGTATGCCCTCGGCGTCCAGAAACCGATTCGCATTATTGTGAACGGCGGCCACGTGACGCTTGAGGGCGTCGTAGACAGCGAAGGCGACAAGAATATCGCCGGTATCCGCGCCAACGGCGTCTCAGGAATATTTTCTGTGATCAACAATCTCCGCGTGGTTCCAAACTAGCCGCTTCGACTCCTGCGCAGAGATTTGTACTACTTCGGCGTTTGTGCGGCGCGCTCCTCTCGAGAAAGCGGCGCGGCTGCGGCCCGAGGCTTACGGAACAGTGGTAATGCTCGGCGCTACCTTATATATGTTGGGTGACGACGCAGCGGCGTTGCCGGTGCTGGAGCATGCGCACCAGCTCAACCCCGGCGACGAGCAGACCACGGCGATCCTGGACAAGCTCCGCGCCGAACAGCCGAAGAAGTAATTGCTCCAAGCCGGTGCAAAGACCCCTCGGAAAAGGCAAGTCGGCGAGTCAGCAGGCCAGCGAGTCAGCCCGCTCACGAATTCACTTTGCCTCAGTCCGATTGAGGAACGATCATTTTCAGGGATCGATTCTCTCGTTGTTTTCGTATTCCCTGAGAACGGCTATTGCTGTGAAGCTTCCCCGTTCGCCTCGACGCGATCTTAAATGGAGTGCGTTCATGACCGATCTCCTCGCAGACATCCGTCACGCTGTCCGCATGTTCTGGAAGACGCCCGCATTCACGGTTGCGGTTCTCGCTGCGCTTGCCCTCGGGATCGGATCCGATACCGCCATCTTCTCGGTGATCGACGCCGTTCTGCTCAAACCGCTCACCTATCCCGAGGCTGACCGCATGGTCACGTTCCTGAATACCTCGCCGGACGGCCAAGGCCCCGGCGCCTCCGCGACCAAATTCCACATATGGCAGGAGCAAACGAGCGTGTTCCAGGACGTTGCTGCCTACGACTTCGGCGCCAAGGGCTTCAATCTTACCGGAATCGTTCCCGAGCAGATCCAGGGTGTCCACGTGAGCGAAGCCTACTTCCGCCTGTTCGGTGCCGGCATGATTCGTGGCCGCACATTTACGCCGCAGGAAGACCAGCCGCACGGCGGTAATGTTGTCGTGCTTAGCTACGGATTCTGGAAACGCAAGTTCGGCGCTGACCCAAACATCGTTGGCAGCAGCATCTCTCTGAGCGGCGAGCCATACACGATTCTCGGGGTCACCGGTCCCGACTTCGATCCGGATCCGGTGGCCGACGTTTGGGTGCCGTTCCAGTTCCCGCCAAATTCCACCGATCAGGCCCACTATTTCAGAGCTGCAGGCCGGCTCAAGCCCGGCGTTACTCTCGACCAGGCCAAAGCCCAGCTCAAGCTAGCGTATGACGAATTTAAACGTCGCTATCCGGATGCCGACCCCAAAGCGTCGTTCAGCGCCGAACCGCTGAAGGATGGCATCGTCGGCAACGTTCGTTCATCGCTCCTGGTGCTGATTGGCGCGGTCAGCATGGTTCTTCTCATCGCCTGTGCCAATGTTGCCAATCTGTTGATGGCTCGCGCCGCAGGCCGCAAGCGCGAGTTTGCCATCCGCGCCGCACTGGGAGCGGGCAGAGCGCGCGTAATCCGCCAACTCCTTACTGAAAGCGTCCTGCTTGCGCTTATGGGAGGCGCGCTCGGGCTCGGTCTGGGATTCGCCGGAGTACGCTGGCTGCTCTCGGTTCGCCCCGGCGATATCCCAAGGATTGGCGAGAATGGTGCCGGCGTCTCGATCGACTGGCGCGTCGCGCTCTTCGCCATAGGTGTCTCCATCCTCACCGGCATTCTCTTCGGCTTGATTCCCGCTTTCGGCGCTTCGCGTCCTGATTTGGCCGCCACCATGAACGAAGGCGGCAGCCGCAGCGGCTTTGGCCTGCGCCAAAGCAAGACCCGCTCGCTTCTCATCGTGAGCGAAGTCGGTCTTGCTCTCGTTCTCCTTGTTGGGGCGGCACTGTTCATCCGCACCTTCATCGCGCTGCGCATGGTCAAGCCCGGATTCGAATCACACCACGCAATCACCATGGAAATGGCGCTCACCGGCAAGCGCTATGAGACCACCGGCGGAGTGGCGCAACTCATCCATGACAGCCGCGAACGCATTCACGCCATCCCGGGAGTGGAAGAAGTTGCGGTCACGAACTCTCTGCCGCTCGCCGGCGGTTTCGGCCTTCCTTTTATCGTCGTCGGCCGCCCGCTTACCGGCCCTGACAGCGGCGGCGGAGAGTGGAAGGCGGTTTCACCGGGATACT
Source organism: uncultured Acidobacteriaceae bacterium (assembly GCA_963808695.1). Taxonomy (GTDB): domain Bacteria; phylum Acidobacteriota; class Terriglobia; order Terriglobales; family Acidobacteriaceae; genus Telmatobacter. Next base: position 150,003 of record CAWEHF010000011.1, on the reverse strand, counting down.
TCGGTGTCCTCCGCATCCCTGTTCTCCGCGGGCGCGACTTCACCACAAACGACGTTGCCGGCGCGCCTCCGGTTGTCCTCGTCAGCGACGCATTCGCCAAAGCGAATTGGAAGAAGGGGGAAGATCCAGTCGGAAAGCAGATCATTATCGGCAAGGGTGTTGGCCCGGAGTTTGAGGAGCCTGCCCGCACGATTGTGGGAATCGTCGGCGATGTCCGCGACGGCGCGCTCGATCAGCCAGCCGACCAGGTGATGATTGTCCCTCTCGCGCAGATGACCGACGGTCTCACGCTGCTCAACTCTCATGTTGCGCCGCTCACATTCATCATCCGCACCCAGACCGAACCCAATCAGGTTGTTCCCGCCGTCAGGGAGCAACTGCGCATTGCCAGCGGGGGGTTCCCGGTGGCGCACATTCGCACAATGGACGAGGTTGTGGTGCGATCGACCGCACGCCAGGACTTTAATATGCTGCTGCTCTCAATCTTTGGCTTTTCGGCACTGCTGCTAGCTGCCATTGGCATCTACGGCCTGATGGCCTACAGCGTGCAACAGCGGGTGCGCGAAATCGGCATTCGCATGGCCCTGGGCGCCGATCGGCGCCGCATTCGCGGCATGGTCGTGTGGCAAGGCATGCGCCTCGCATTTGCTGGCGTCGCGCTGGGCATTGGCGCCGCGTTTGGTCTCACACGGCTCATTGCCAATTCTCTTTATGGCGTGAGGAGCTGGGACCCAGCGGTTTTCGTCGGTGTTCCCGTCGTACTGAGCCTGGTAGCACTGACAGCCACGTGGATTCCGGCTCTCCGCGCGTCAAGGCTTGACCCAATGAAAGCGCTTCGCGTCGATTGATGGGCACGTTGGTTGCCCGGCGAATCGCCAGAATGCTAAACTTTGTTTCACAATTCCTCGGCTGCGTACGCAAACATCCCCTCGGCCCCCGACCCCATCCCCAATTGCGCGGCAGAGACATCGGCGCTCAAGCGGCCGGTGCGGGAATTGCCGGAGGGAATAATGAAACATCGCGCGCTTATCGGCGCCGCCATTGTGTTGCTGCCCATCACCGCGTGGACAGCGTCAAAGGACTTCAACGGCCGCATGTGGCTGGCCCAGGTGCCGGCGCTTCCAAGCAGCGCAACCGTTGCCTACGGCCAGTGGAATGACGACGGCCAGGGAGTGCTCACGCTCGGAGACGGCTTCAAAAACCTGGAGACGGGCATCAACCAGGCAGTAGGCGACCAAATGCAGGCCAACATGCCCAGCCAGTCGCAGATGCAGCAGCAGGTGTCTTCCGCGCAGCAGATGCAACAGAAATACGGGACTCCCGAAGGGCAGGCCGCACTGAAAAGCATGACCCCGGATCAGCTGATGGCCTTAGCGCAGCAGATGATGCCGCAAAACGCGGCCCACGTTGTGTCGCCCGACGACCAGGTGCAGCTGCAGAAGATCGGCAACGGCGTGTACTCGGGGCATGCGCAGGTGCTCGACGACATGAAAGCGGTAGACACCGAGGTGAACAGCATTGATGCCCAGTGGGATGCCGCGGCGGCTCCGCTGGTCGCCCAGGAAGCCGCCCAGGAGCGGCAGCTTCCGGTGTGCCCGGGCGAAGCCGGCATTCCGTCGGACCTGGAAGTGAGCAAGCTGAAGCTTGAGTATGCCAACAAGCGAATTCAATTGGCAGGGCAGTACCTGCCAAAGTTCGCGCCGCTGGCAGGCAAGATGCGCGTCGCCGCGCTCCCCGAGATTGACTTCGGCGACGATGCCCTGGCCGCGTGGACCAAGATTCAGGATCCAGGTCTCAAGCAGCAGGTATCAGCATCGGCACACGGCGCAGAGCAGATTGGCTTCGGCGACGTCGGCGCGGTGGAACAGTTGATCAGGAACGTGTCACAGAAGGCTGCCCAGACGGTGGCTGACAAGAACGCCATCCAGAAAAAGTACGCCGGCGCGACAGGATGCAAATAGACGGCGCGTCGCGGTCTACACCTCTTCAATCCTGTGAATCTCGTACGCGGGCAGATGTCTGCGTGTCCCGTTGATCGGCCCCGGGTATTTTGAACCACGGTAGATGTTAGTCTTCGGCCATAACCGCGCCCTTTAGGGCGGAAGCGATCGGCCCCGTTCTTTTTGCGCCTGAGCGTGGGCGGCAGATTACTGCGGAACACGCGCCAGGAGTACACTGAGCCGAAGGCGGACTGACGTTCTTGCAAGCCCGAACGTTGTTTTTCAAGTCGCCGGAGGCAGAGGCGGCCTACCGCGCCGCGTATGAGGCGAGTCTGCGTTTATGGCCTGCCTCACAAGAATCCCTCGACATTCCCACCAGCTTTGGTTTGACCCACGTTATTGCGTGCGGCCCCAGCGATGGAGCGCCGGTCGTGTTGTTGCCGGCCATGTCGATGAGCGCAACAATGTGGTACGCGACCGTTGCCGGGTTTTGCCCTGAGTTTCGCTGTTACGCAGTGGACTTCCCGTCCGATATCGGATTAAGCATTCCTTCGAATCCTCCCGCCAGCCGCTTGGATTGTGCGGCCTGGCTGAGCGAGCTGCTGGACGGATTAAGCGTCACGAAGGCATCGTTTGCCGGCGCATCGTACGGCGGTTTTCTGGCCCTCAATTACGCTGTCGAAGACCCCACGCGGGTCAGGAAACTGGTCCTGATCTCGCCGGCAGCCGGCTTTGTCGGATTGTGGAGGTTCTATCCGCGGATGCTTGCGTTACTGCTGCTTCACAGTGGCTCGCTGGTCGACACAATCATGAAGTGGGTCTTCGCGGATCGTTTTCCTCTCGACCATCCTGTACTCCGGCAGGTGGCTGTGGGAGCCGGGTGTCTGAATTCCAGGGTCAGGGTCTTCCCAAAAGTCTTCAGCGATACGGACCTTGGGAGAGTCTCTGTCCCCGTGTACTTGCTTTTGGGCGAGAAGGAAGTCTGCTACAACCCGATCTCCGCCGCCAGGCGCGCCAAGCGAACGATGCAGGAGATTACGGCTGAGATTTTGCCCGATGCCGGGCACCTGCTTGTGATGGAGCGCCCCGACGAAGCAAACAAGCGCATTCTCGCATTCCTGCGGGATTAGCCTGCATCTCTCTCAGAAGAGCAGATCGTGAACCTGCCGGGGCTGTTTCAGTCATCGATCCTGCGGAGCCGGCTACTGGATTGCCAGCCCCTCCACGCCCAGGTCGACTTCGTAGACGGCGTCGCTGGTAGCGAGGATGGTTGTACCGAGGGGCGAGAAGGCCAAACCGACGAGGTTCATTCCGGCCAGCGCCAGCGAGGCCTCGCCTTTGGGCGTGATGCGCACCACACCGCGGCGCCCGTGCAGGCAGGCGCAGACGTAAAGATCGCCCTCGCTCGAGAAGGCCAATCCCTGCGGCCGGCCAAGCCCGCGATAGTAGACACGCGTCTCGCCGTGGGGATCGATGGCGAAGACAGCCTCGTTGGACGAGAGCGAAGGTCCCGTTACGTATAGCGTGCCGGCGCCGTCAATGGCCAGATGATAGGCCGAGACCGAAGGCTCAAGTGTGGCGTGCACAAAAATCTGCCGCTCGGGATTGATCTTGAAGATGGTGCCGCTGCGGTCGCCGACGAATAGGTTGCCTTCGGCGTCGAAAGCTGCTCCCGTGGCCACGCCCATGCCTTCGGCATAAACGGTGTAGTCGCCGCCCGAGTCGATTCGGTAGACGTTACCTTCAGCGCGCGAGGTCACGTAGAGATCGCCATCGGGCGAGATGGCCAGGCCGGTGGCGTTCAGGATGCCGGTCACGAAAGGGGTGTCGCGGCCGTCGGCGCTGATTCGCACCACAGAAACCGGCGTCTGCTTGCCGCGCGGGCCGCTCACGGTGGCAAAGATCATGCCCGAGCGGCTGACGGCCGGGCTGGTAACCGGGTGCAGGCCCTCGTTGAGCTGGTGAGCGATGCGCAGGGGCACCGTGTTGCCGGCTCCGGCCGGGTTGCGAACTTCTACGAGTCCCGTCGAGGCATTCTCAGGCACGCGAAAGATGAGGCGAGAAGGCCTGCTCATGAGAATGTGCGCCGGTTCGCCGTCGACCAGCACTACCGGTGTTCCAAAGTCGTGAGGGCCGAGATTCGCACCGGACAGTTCCACTTCGGCAAGCGGCATGGCCGCGGCCGGAGTGATCTGGTCGATACGCGGGGCTGGAACGGCTGCGAATCCGGGTTGGGAAGCGGCGCGGGGCATTGCAATGGAGCGGCTCTAGTACCAGATGCGCAGCAGAGACGCTATACCCAAAGCATACAGCCCGGCGCCCACGTCGTCGAAGACGATGCCCCAGCCTGCGGGAAGCCGCTCCAGGCGGCGCACAGGGAAGGGTTTGGTGATGTCGAGCAAGCGAAAGAGAATGAGCGCGATAAGCGCGTGCGCCCAGTCGGGCGGGCAAAACAGCAGCGCGATCCACTGGCCGGCAACCTCGTCGATCACCACGAAGCCGGGATCGGTGCGCCCAGCCTCCCGCTCGGCGATTGTAGCCGCGGGCACGCCCAGAATGATGACCAATGCAATGCCGGCAAGCGTGGCGATGAGCAGGGTCTGCCGCGAAGGATGCGCACCCAGCGCAAACGCGGCCCACAGCAGCGTGGCGGCGACCGAGCCCCATGTTCCGGGGCCGGGCTTGATGTAGCCGATGCCGAAGAAGGTGGCGACGGCCGTGGCCCAGAGGGTGCGCCGGGCAGACTGAACCGATGAGGAGGCGCAGCCCTCAGACTTCACTCGACCCTCCGCTGCGTTTGGAGCCGGGGTTGCCGAGATCTTCAAGCACTTCGGGATCGAGTACGGGCGAGCTGATCTTGTAAACGCCCGAGGCCCACTTGCCCAGGTCAATCTTGCGGCATCGGTCGCTGCAAAAGGGGAAATCCTCATCCTGAGGGCGGACCAGCATCCCGCAGGAGGGGCAGTGGAGAAGCTTCGCCGATTTCTTTTTGGATGCCATGTGTTGCCAGGTCTCCGCGCGCCGCGGTTATGGATTATGGTAGCGCGGCAGGGGCGAGGCAAGGTAAACGCTGCGCCGGGCAAACGCCGCAGGGGTCGATTGACTGCCACCAACGTCGGCATTTAAAAGAGGATGGGGATGAGCTTCCGGCGCGGGGGCTTACGTTTACACTCTCGACAATCCCCCGGGGTTCGGAATCTGCCGTCGAGCGCACAAACTCCTTGAAAATCAGATCAATTCAACATTCCGTAACAATTGGCGTAGAAAATGAGTCGCGGCAGTCCCTTTGCGAGGAGTGAGACGTGAAAAGAACCTTAGCAGTTGTTGCATGCTTGATCCTGGCCTTGAGCGTGGCCCATGCCCAGAAGCTTACCGGAGCGGGAGCCACATTCCCTTATCCCATCTATTCCAAGTGGTTCACTGAGTACAGTGCCGCGCACCCGGGCGTTGAAATCAACTACCAGTCGATCGGATCGGGCGGCGGCATCAAGCAATTCTGCTCGGGCCTGGTGGACTTTGGCGCTTCAGATATGCCCATGACCGACGAACTGATCGCCAGCTGCAAAGAGAAGCTGGTGCACATTCCTACCGTGCTCGGCGCTGACGTGCCGGCCTTCAACGTGCCGGGCGTCACCAATCTGCGCTTCAGTGGTCCGCTGCTCGCCGAAATCTTTTTGGGTAAGGTGACAACGTGGAATGATCCGGCAATCGCCAGGGACAATCCCGGCTTAAAGCTACCTGACCTGAAGATCATCGTTGTGCACCGATCTGAAGGTAGCGGCACTACGTTTATCTGGACAGACTTTCTCAGCAAGGTGAGCAAAGAGTGGGCCGAGGGCCCGGGAAAAGGCACCTCGGTCGGCTGGCCGGTTGGCGTGGCCGGCAAGGGCAACGAGGGCGTGGCCGGACTGGTGCGCCAGGTTCCGGGAACCATCGGCTACGTTGAGCTGATCTACGCGCTGCAGAACAAGATGAGCTTTGGCGCGGTTCAGAACGCGGCCGGCAACTGGATCACGGCTTCGATCCCCGGCGTGACCGCGGCTGCGGCCAGCATCAAGCAGATGCCCGCCGACTACCGGGTTTCCATCACCAACGCTCCGGGAGCGGATGCCTATCCGATCTCGAGTTTCACTTACCTGCTCATCAACACGCAACTTGTCGACGCGGCAAAAGAGAAGGTAATTCGCGACATGCTGAGCTGGATCGTCAAGAGCGGCGAAGACGAGGTTTCGGCATTGTCGTATGCGCCGCTGCCTGAGAACATAGCCAGCAAGGTGCTGGACACGGTCTACGCGCTTCCCCAATAAGCACGCGTGCCCAGTAATGAATTGAGGGCCTGGCGAATCTGCCGGGCCCATGCTTTTGGGGCAGGCGGGTCCGGCTATGCGCCGAGGCGTTCGCCAATCAGCCGGTCGAGGAGCGGGATAAGCTGCTCGCCGGTGCGTGGCAGGACGAAATGCTTGCTGGCCGCATCCCAATCGAGCTTGAAACTGGTGGCCAGCGCCGAGATCCAGATCTGGCGCACAGGCGTGTTGGGCGTGATGACGAATTTGCCGCCGCCATCCTCAAACAGCACATTCAAGGCGCCGGACTGTTCTTCCACCTCAAAGCCGGCATCTTCCGATTCCTCGCGCGCAATCAAATGCTGCTTGAGAGAGTCGAGCGCCGCTTCCGCCACTCGCCGAAACTCCAGTTCATCCTGCATGGCCCCAGTGTAACAAGATGGGCCTATCGCGTTGGCTGGGGTTTACTCTTCCGGTAATTCGGCTTATTTCGCCGGTTTTTCACGGAAATCTTCCCATTCTTTCAACATTCAAAAGCGAAACTGCAGTCAGCAACACACTCCTTTACCCATTCCTGGCATTCAAGGAGAACGGCAAATGAGCATGCTGCGATGGAGCATCGCCCTGGCGATGATTGTGCCAGCAGGACAGAGTGCGGTTGCGCAGGCGGCGCAATTGCCTGAGTCCGGCATTACGCTTGTCCGCGAGGTTGTGTACAACGAACTGCACGATCACGAGCACCACGGATATTGGCGATACCGGATCGAGCGGCGCACCGCAAACGGGACTGCAACCGAGGAGCAGGTGGAGACGGCCGGAGGGCCGGTGACATGGGTGACTGAAGGCAACGGCCAGCCACTGAACGTCGCTGCCCGCGAACAGGAGCAGGAGCGGCTCGAACGGCTGACGGCCTCGCCGCAGGAGCAGGCCCGGCACTTGCGCGACTACTACAAAGACGAGGAACGGATCGGGCGCATTGTTCGAATGCTCCCGGATGCCTTCCTGTACGGGTTCGACGGCGAAGAGAACGGCTGCGTCCGACTGCGCTTCCATCCCAATCCGAACTATCCCTCGCACTCCATCGAGGCGCGCATCTTCCACTCCATGAGCGGAGTGCTGTGGGTTGACGCGCGCTACAAGCGGCTGGCCGGACTCGAGGGGCACATCGATCAGAATGTCGATTTCGGATTCGGGATTCTGGGACGGATCTACAAGGGCGGCTGGTTCAAACTCGACCGGGTGCGCGTGAGCTCGACCGACTGGAAGACCGACCAACTTGAGGTGCACCTGAATATCCGCGCGCTGCTGGTGACCAGCTTTGCGCGCGAGACCAGCGAGAGGCGTGGGGGGTTCGAGGCAGTGCCGCCCGCCATGAGCGTGGCGCAGGGGGTTGCGCTGCTCGAGGGCGATGAAACGGCGTCGAACCCGGCAGCGATGCAGACTTCGCTGACGATCAGCAGGTAGCGGTCGGCGGATTGGATTGAATCGTGAGGGTGTCTGGATTCCGGACACAAATCGGCCGGGGAAGATTAAAGATTCTATGATGGGCGCCGATGGATAAGCAGCAGGAGGCGCCGCCATGGAGATCGCACCCATTCCCGGAATTCGAGCCATTGCCGCGAACCGGATGCCGAGGCCTGACTCCGATCTCTCTCCGGCATTCGACATCGATGCTCTGAGCAAGATGGGTGACGGCGCGGCCGGCATGCGCGTAAACAAAGCGGCCGGCGCCGAAGAGGACGATGAAGAGCTCGATCTGGCCGAAGAGGACGAGCGCGCGCAGGATTCGCCGGGCGTGAATTATTTTGCGTGAAGGGATTGCGGCCCCGCTAGCTCCGCTAACACCGCTGTCTCTACAGCGTCCTCTTGAACAGCGGCGTTGCGATCAGCAACGCTCCGAAGCCGAAGACGAACAGGAAGAGCAAGTCGTATTGAATGGCGACGAAGCCGCCGTTTTTGAGGATTATCGCTTTGAAACCGTGAACGCAGTAGGTGAATGGATCAATGACCGCGATGGCCCGGAGCCACCAGGGAAATGAGGCGATGGGATACATGGCGCCGGATGGATAGAACAGCAGCAGGTTGAGCACGCCGAACATGGCGCGCGGGGTGAGCGGATCTTCGACGCGGACCATGAACAGAAACATCATGCCGTTGAAGGCGATGGCGGTGCCGAGAATGAGCGCCAGCATCTGAAGCAACACCCATGGATGAAAGATGATGCCCAGGCCGGCCATGAGCGAGCCGATGACGGTGAGGCATATACCGGAAAGAGTGGCTTTGATAGCGCCGGCCGTGTTGAGACCCATCACCAGCTCAAGGCGGGTGATGGGAGTTACGAGATAGCCCTCGTGGACGCCACGGGCCTTGTCGTCGATGTATAACATGCCGCCCCCGATCATGACCGAGATGTACATGGCCAAAGCGATGCAGGCAGGGAGCAGGAACTTCATGTAGTTGACGTAAGGGTAGAGCTCGACGATCTCGAGCGCGACGCTTTTTGCCAGCCGGTCAGCGACCGCGGGCGAGTTTAACGCGTTCACCAGCGCGCTCATCTCCGACTCGATGCTCGACGAGGTAAATTGATCGGAGTTGTCGACGACGAGGCCGAGCTTGGGCGCGTCCTGGGAGTAGACGCGGCGCGAGTACTGGGCGGGAATGATGACCGCCGCGTCGATCTTGCCGGTGCGCACGTCTTCGCGCGCCTGAACTTCGCTTTCGTAGTTGGTGATGGTGAAGGTCTTGATGTTGACGGCGATGGCGTCAAAGGCCTCGCGGACTCTCACTGCTTCTGGACCGTGATCGTAGTCAACCAGGGCGACGTGCGTGCCCACAATTTTGCCGCCGAAGGCGTTGCCCATGATGAGCAACTGCATGATCGGCATCATGAGCGACATGATCATGAGCGTGGGCGAGCGGAAGAACTTGCGCATCTCTCGCTCGACGATGGCCAGCAATCGGTTCATGGTCGCGCTCCCGGCCGTGGCGGCATGGTGAAGACCGGCTTCACGGTCTCATCGCGCAACTGGCGGCCTGTGTAGTGAACAAAGACATCGTCGAGCGTGGTGTTCTGCACGCTGAGCGAGGTGAGGGTCTCGCCCAGCGACGCGGCCAGCTCAACCAACTGCATGGTAGTGCGGGAGCCGGACGAGGTGAGCACGCGATAATAGCCCGCGCTCTTTGCCTGAACACTGGTGACGCCTTCGAGGCCCTCCAGCCGAGCCTGCCACTCCTCGGTGTCGCGGTCGAAGTGCACCTCGACGACGTTGGCGCCGGGAACGCTGTGCTTGAGCTCGATGGGCGTGCCGAGGGCGACCAGCGTGCCGTGATCGACGATGGCAATGCGATCGCAGAGCTTGTCGGCCTCTTCCATGTAATGGGTGGTAATGAGCATGGTGAGGTTGCGCGTGCGGCGGAGGTTATCGAGCATCTCCCACACGGCGATGCGCGAAACCGGATCGAGGCCGGTGGTCGGTTCGTCGAGAAAAAAGATGTGCGGGTTGTGCACAAGTCCGCGTGCGATCTCGAGGCGGCGCCGCATGCCTCCGGAGAGCGTCTTGGTCTGCGCTTCGCGCCACTTGGTCAGATCCACGGCCTCAAGGACTGCATCGATATTCTTCTCGCGCTGGCCGTGGGGAACACTGTAGAGCTTGGCGTAGATTGACAGGTTCTCTCCGACGGTGAGGTCGGGATCGCTGGTAAGCGCCTGGGGAATGACGCCGATCATGCGGCGCACATCGTCGGGATCCTTGCTCACGTCGAGGCCGCCGACCAGCGCCTTGCCCGATGTGACCGGCATGAGCGTCGTCATCATGCGGATGAGCGTGCTCTTGCCGGCGCCGTTGGGTCCGAGCAGGCCAAAGATCTCGCCTTCGCGCACCTCGAAGCTCACGCTCTTCACGGCTTCAAAGTCGCCGAAGCGCTTCACGATATTCTCAACAGCGATGGCGACAGGCTGCTTCACCGCCGGGGTGCCCGCAGTTGCGCTCGTTGACGAGCTCATTTCTTCACCAGCTTAGCTATGGGTACGTAGACTTCGGCGGTCATGCCGGGCACAAACTTCTCGTCAGGATTGGGAATGAGCAGCTTGATCTGAATGGTCTTGATGTCGCGCTTCATGCCGCTCACGTCGCGCTGGGTTGCAAAGTCTCCCAGCGCCAGCTTGCCGATGACTTTGCCCTGCAGCGTCCCTCCGCTGGGCATCACCACGCGCAGGCTGTCGCCGATTTGGACCGCATCGGCGTGGGTTTCAGGCAGCGGCGCATAGATCCAGGTCTGGGTCAGGTCCATGATGGTGACGATAGGCGCACCTGCCGAGACCACTTCGCCCTGGCGCGCGGCCCACACGTTGATCATGCCGTCGATGGGCGCTGTGACCTGCGCGTAGCTCTGCTCGACGCGCGCCTGCTGGGCGAGTGCGCGGGCATTGGCCTCTTCGGCTTGGGTCTGGCTCACGGTTTGGGCTGAGACCGCGGTCAGCAACTCGTGGGCTCTCGCCTGCCTGAGCTGCGCCTGCGCGGCGGCCAGGTTATCACGGGCCGCGTCCACGGCGGCCTGCGCCGCATTCAGCGCGGTGGCCTGCTCGTCGCGCGCTTGTTCGCTCATGATGCCCTGCTGGGCCAATGCGACGGTGCGGCTGGTGTCGGCCTTCTGGTGGTCGTAATTGGCCTGGGCCTGGGCCAGCTGGGCCTGCGCCGCGCGCACCTGCGCTTCAGCGCTCAGCGTGGCGCTGCCGGTTTCGCCCTGGTTCTGGCGCTCGGTCTCCACCGCGCCCTTCAGCTTCGACTGCTCGCTGGCGGCCGTGGCCTCAGCAGCGCTGAGCGCGGCCTGCAGGTCGTTGCTCTCGATGGTGGCGATCAACTGGCCGGCCTTCACCGTCTGGCCTTCCTCAACAGTGAGGGTTTGAATGCGGCCGGGGATCTTGGAACTGACCACGACCTCGTTGGCGTCGACGGTGCCGATCAGTTGCAGGTCGCCGCTGTGGCGCGTGGTCGCAAAGTACCAGATGAGCGACCCCACCGTGAGCAACCCGAGAATAAGAAAGACTCGATTGCGTGCGTTCACTTCGTCCTCACTCCGAATCGTTGCATGGGACCGCTTGTGGGCATGGGCGTGCGCGCGAGCACGTGTTCTGCCACGCGCGCGCCGTGCCGGCGGTCGGTAAAAACTGTTTGCCCCAGATACTCGATGGCAGCCTTGCGCCGCGTCTTTAACGCCTTGGGTTCCAGGGGGTCGCTGCCGATCAGCAGGCCCATCACCGGGCTGGACAGATAGTAGAAAACATTCGCTCCCAGCGCGGCGTACATCATCTGCCACTCGTCCACGCGGATCAATTCCCCGGTTCGCATGCCCTCGGCCAGGAGTTCCTTGACCGCGCACATCATGGGGCGAAAGACTTTTTCGACGAGAGGGTCGAGCGCATTTGCCTCGCCCTGGCGCAGCCGCATCATGTCCTGCTGCATCAGGCTCTGGAAAGTGCGCTGCGAGTGGATGCGGTCAAAGTGATTGAGCACGAAATTGACCAGGCGCTCACCGGCCGAGCGTTTGCCTGCCATGGCCGCCATGCTGCTGGCAACCACGCGCTCGGCGACCGTTTCAATTGCAGCCGTGTAGAGCGCCTCTTTGCCCTGGAAGTAGTAGTAGAGCAGCGCCTTATTCACGCCGGCGGCTTCGGCGATCTGTTCGGTGCGGGCGCCGGCCAATCCGTTTTCGCTGAACTCGGCAATGGCGGCGTCGAGAATGCGCGCGCGCGACTGGTCGGCACGGTCGGCCTGGGTGCGGGCCAAAGTGCGGGATGGGACGGCAAGGGGCATGGTTTTAACTAACCGGTTAGTAAATTACTTCTACTATAACGCGGAAAAGGCGGGCAAAGTTTCAGGAATTTTGAAAAAAGCAGGGAACAAGGGAACGAGGGGGAAAAGCGACCTGGTTGGGGGTGGAGGCGGAGTTGATTCACTCAACTTCAAACTCAGCCCGGCCTGGCCATCAGCTTCCTGATCGGCTCGTTGTCGGCGTAGACGCGCCATTCGGCGATCTTGCCCTCTTCAACAAAGGCGCGGAGGGCTACCGGCGTCGACCAGCGGTTCTCAGGCTCCAGCGCGCCGCCAGTCGAGTAGGCGCCCTGCGCGGCGCCGAGCAGGATGACGACCGGGCCGTCGGAGTAAATCTCTTCAACGGCGATGGTGTAGTCGGGGACCATGCGGAAGTATCCGGCCCAACCCGCGCGCATGGCCGCGCTGCCGGTGACCGCGTTGCCGAGGGAATCAATGAAGCGGTGCTCGTCGGACATGAGCGCGGCCATCGCGTCCACGTCCTGGCGATTGATGGCGCGAACGAATTGCTGGGCAACGACGATGGACGATTCGGTCACGATTGCCGCCTCCATTGCAAATAAGTCCCAGCGCCGCGCGGTCTCACGCGCGCTTGGCCCGCTGGCGCTCGCCGATCATTGCGATGGCGCGCAGCGAACTGAGCGCCGCGCCCTCCTGCCAACCGAGAAGGTGACTGGCGTGGTCGCCGATAAAGTGGATTGGGCCGTCAGCGGCGATGAGCGTTTCGTAGGCCGGCGAGCCTTTGTCCTCGTAGGAGTCGTTTCCCGGCGCGTAAGATGCGATCCATGAGCCCTCGTTGAAGGGCACAAATCCCCAGTTCACGTAGACCGGTTTTTCCAGCTCCTTGCCGTGGCCCGGATGCAGGCGCTCGACCGTGCCGCGCGAGGCGTCGAGTTTCCCCTGGAGCGGGAGTTTGTCGAAGTCGGATGCGGTGTCGAAGCCGTATCCGCTCACCAGCACACCGCGCTCGCTGAACATGCCGCCCGAGGGCAGCCACACGGGGTCGGGGCCGTTGGCCACAAATTCAAGGCCGCCGTAAATGTTGTAATCCTGCTCCCAGAAGCGGCGGCTCTCCCACGCGATCTTGTAGGCGTGCGCGTAGGTGCACTGTTCGATGACTTTTTTGACCGGCGCGCTGAAGTCGTTGGGGATCTTCTTGAGGATCGAGAGCGGCATTCCGCACAGGCAGTAATCGGCCTCGAGGGATTTTTGCGCGCCGCCTTCGGTGTAGACGATGCGCGCGCCGGAGGCGGTTTTGCGAATCTCCTTGACCTCCGCGCCATACTGCACGGTCGAGCCGAGCTGCTTGGCGAAGGCGTAGGCGATGCGGTCCATGCCGCCGACCGGCTGGAACATGGTGGCCTGCATGTCGAACATCTCTTCGAACATGATCGCGCCCCAGAAGTTCTCGTCGAGCAGCGTGCGCATGTCAATGGGCTGGTTGAGCGTGCCCAATTCGTTGCCGGCGCCGGGCAGGCGCGTGTATCCGGAGCGATCGGAGCCCGAGTATTTGCCAGCCTTGTCGAGTGGCCCATACATGCGCAGAAAGCTCAGCATGCGGTCGCGATCTTCGGCGCTGAGTTCGCTGTTGAGCGCGCCCTGGGCAATGCACTTTGACAGCAGCTCGCTCACGTGGCCGCGCGTGTCGTTCACCACCTGCCGCTGCACCAATGCTTTGCCGCTGTTGGCTGCGTCGTTCTGCAGCATCGAGGACCGGCTCGAGTTCACCTCCACCTCCATCGGAACGCCGAGCTTGCGGCAGTAGCCCAGGATGGTGGTGTGAATCGAGGGCAGGCGCGCCGGTCCGAAGTTCTGGTAGTTGCCGGCGAGCCAGTTGCAGTGCTGCACAGATCCATCGGTAAATACAACGCTGTCGCCGGGGCGAACCGTCCAGCTGCGTCCGCCGGGGCGATGCCGCGCCTCGAGCACCGTGCATTCGAAGCCGAGGGCCTTCATCTCGTAAGCGGCTACGAGGCCGGCGATGCCGCCGCCGAGGATGGTGACCTTAGTGCCTTTGCCAGAGCCGGGTGCGATGTCGAGCCGCGGCGCGGGCAACGCGCGGGCAGGCATCAAGCCCAGTCCCTGCATGGCGACAAACGCGGCGCTGAACCCTCCTGCCTGGCCCACTTGCGCAAGAAACTCGCGCCTTGAAATGCCCATAGATGACCTCTCCTCCGGTGGGGGCTGATTTTGAACAGCTTGTACTGAGGATTATCTGCGATGGAGCATGAAAAGTGGCGTGAAATCTGCAAGGTGAGAACAACAGCCAATAGCCAGTAGCCAATAGCCAAGGGCGGAAGGCTACTGGCTAATGGCTACTGGCTGATAACGGTCACTTGCCCTGGTCGGAAGGCCGCGGGTGGTGGACCGTCACCCGCGAGGCCAGCAATTCGTGCGGATCGAGCTCGCCATTATGGTCCACGTCGAGCCGGTCGAACTCTGCCGACATAAAGTTCATCCACTCCTGCTTTGAGATCTTTCCGTTCTTGTCCGTATCCATCAGCAGAATGAGCTGACGGGCATTTTCAGTTGCAATCGAAGTCTTGTCCGGCGTCTTTGGAACGCTTGCCTTATCTTGCGCGAAACATGCGCCCGAGAGCGCGAAAGCGCCGCTCATCAGCGCGGCCATCAGGTATTTTCTCGTCATCGCGAACCTCATTTCAGTGTCGTGCCCGGGGAACCGATTCAGAGTTCCCCAGGGCTGGAAGGGATTGTAGCGCGGTTGTTGGTCCGCAAGCATAAACGAACCGTTGCCCGGGTCGATCCGGAGCGCTTTTGCGATGTGCCATGAGCCGCCGGCCCGCGCCGTTTGCCGCCCACCCCACCCCAGCCCCTACAATGAAGGCAGATTCAAGCCACGAGGACCCTTATGCCGCTCTCAGGAGAAGCCATCCGCCTTATGAATTACATTGACGACGTCGCCGTCACGCTGCGCCGCGTGCTGGCCGCCGTACCATTGCTCTCTGACGAGGAGCGGGCTCGCGTGGCCGAGCACCTGGAGCAGGCCCAGCCCAACAGCGCCGACGTGGCCAAAGCCCTCACCGGGCGCTCCGCGCTTTAACTCTTTGGAGCACTCCGTGCCCTTACCCTTTGGAGTAAAGCCGGGGCGCAGCCGGACCGCCTTCTAACACACGCCGTGGAAAACTGCCAGACAGTCGCGATTATCGGGGCCGGCCCGCTGGGCCGCTCGCTCGCGCTCGGCGCTGCCCGCGCCGGCTTTCGCGTGCTGCTTGAAGACGTGATGCCTTCAAACCTGCACCACGCGCAGGAGTACATCCGGGAAAAACTCGGCCCCGGGGCGCTGCCCGCCGTCACCTTTGTTTCGAGCGTTGAAGACGCAGTGCGCGGTGCGGACCTGGCCATCGATTGCGTGCCCGACGAACTCGAATCGAAGCTCGAAATCCTGTGGCTTCTCGACCGCATGGCGCCGCCGCAGACCATCTTCGCCACGCCCACCACGCAACTCTCCATTGCCGACCTCGCCGCCTGCACCTACCGGCCTGAAAAGTGCATCGCCATCGCCGCGCAGCCTGCTTCGCTTGCTAATCTTGAGGCCGGTTCCGTGATTCGGCTGTGTATTTCGCCCGTAACTGTGGCGGCGACCGTGGACCTGGTGAGCGGGTTCTGGCGGAGTCTGGGTTTCGCGGTGGAAGTCGAGCAGGAGAGCGAAGCGAAGGCGTAAGCCGGCGCCGCCTCTGTTAAATTCAATTCATGCGTTGCTTCATCGCGCGGTGCACGGTTGCCGCTGCCGCCGTGCTGGCCTTGGCATCTGTCCTACCTGCGCAACAGCCTCCCGACACCTTTCGCTGGATGGATTTTCACAATCCCAAGGATCAGGACATCGTCATCTGGGTCACGCGCTCCCTCGCCGTGCAGGACTGGTCTGCCATCCGCGAGATTGGCGTAAAGTACGATGCCGCGCTGGTGGTGACCACCCATCGCCCCACGCCGCAATCGCTGCCCGAGGACGACGCCTTCAGCGTGTGGAGCGTTTCACTCACCAGCCACGCCATTACGCTGTTGCTGGGCAGCGTGAACCTGCGCATCCTTGACTGGCAGCATTTCGCCGACGGATTTCCGGATGACCTGACCGCGCTCTACGACGATTGCCGCAACTGCGCCGCCACCACTTACTTCACCGCGTTCTACTACGACCCCACGCAACACGCGTGGGCTGCGCGCTGGATACGCGGCGGCAAAGGCGTGCCGGTGTGGAACACGAGTCCGCCCTCGGGCGTTGCCTTGACGCAGCTCTACGAGCTTGCCGCCGAGGGCGACGGCCACGCTTCGCTCTACATCTGGAGCCACATTGACTACGGCAAGCCGAAGCTGCCCCAGGACTACATCTTTCGCTTCGACCGCGACCCCTTCAGCGGCCTCGACCGAACGACGGAGCTGAGCGGCGACGATCTGGACGAGATGAAACTGCGCATCTGCCGCGGCCAGGATGCGATCGAGGGCTTTGCGCGCGGCCAGGACTCGGAAGTCTGCGCGCAGCTTGTTCCGCGCGCCGAGCGCCACCCGGTTACAACACCGCCGGCCAACAATCACGGGCGCTCCATGCCGACACCCGTGCGGCATTGACTCGCGGCACACCCGTGCTGCTTCAAAGTAGCCATTGACCTCCCGGCTGCGCTAGACTTAGGGGCCTCGGAGAATATCCGATGACCTGGAGGGTGCGATGAGCCGTCTTAATCGGTATGCGCCGTTGATTTCGTTTGCCATTGTTGCTGCATTCTGCGTGGCCGTATGCTACCAGAGACTGATCCCGATTATTCCAACTGTCAATGCGAGTACCTTGGGCGTTCAGCAACAGGCGCCCCCGGACCAAGGGCCCGACCCGGCCGCCGTCAATCAGGCGCCCCCTGGGCCGTCCTACACCACTGAAGCTCCGCCGCCTGCTGACCAGCAAGGCAGCAACGCCGCGGAGCCCGAAGATTCAAACTACGCGGATCAGCCCGTGGCCAACGCTGCGGAGGCTCCGCCGCCACTGCCCGAGTACGTTCAGCCGCCCTGTCCCGGCGATGGCTACATGTGGGAGCCCGGTTACTGGGCGTGGTCCCCGTCTGGCTACTACTGGGTTCCCGGCGCGTGGGTCGAGGCCCCGTATACGGGCGCGCTGTGGACACCGGGCTACTGGGGCTTCTACACCGGCCGCTATTGGTTCCATCCCGGCCATTGGGGCATGCATATCGGCTACTACGGGGGCATCAACTACGGTTTTGGCTACATCGGCATCGGGTACGAAGGCGGCTATTGGAACAGCGGCCGCTTCACCTACAACCGTATCTACAACAATGTGAGCGTACGCGTACACAATGTGTACAGCTATAACGCGGGCAATCGTGCGGTCGTCAATCGCGAACCCTACAATCGTGAAAGCAACAGCACTCGCGCAAGCTTCCATGGCGGAACGGCAGGCACTCAAGCCCGGCCGCAGGCATCCGATGCGGCAGCATGGCGCGAGCCGACTGCTCCGCGGATGAGCACGCAGGTGCAGCACGAGCAGAAGTTCCAGTCGAATCGGGGGCAATTTGCGAACACAAATCACGGCCAGCCCGCCAAACCGGCCATCAGCCGGCCGATTCGGGCGGACCGCAACGTGAAGCCCACAACGCAGAATCAGAGTCACGGCGGGCAACAGCCACAACGTCGTCCGTAAGGCTGCACCGCTCGCGCGAACCCCTATCGGGCAAGGCTTGCGCGCCTCAGGGTGTCAAACGCTTGAGGTGCGCGGCCCTGCTATAGCGTTCGCGGAATTCCTAGAGCATGTTTCATAAACATTTTCGCAGCGTGATCCAGAGGCAAGCGAGATAGAAGAAGGCCCTGTAGGTGGAGAGCAGATGTTCATGGCGAACGAGCAATCGGCGGAACTGTCCCAGCCAGGCGTTGGTGCGTTCGATAATCCAGCGCCGTTTGTAGCGTCGCAGTTTCCGACCATCTTCGTATTTCCTCTCCTTGTTGTTCTTCCTGTAAGGTGCGATCAGCTCGATGCCGCGCCGCCTCCATCTCTGGCGCAGTGGATCGGAGTCGTAACCCCGGTCCGCGATCACCCGTTTTGGCTTTTGCCGCGGACGGCCTTTCGGCCTAGGGACGCGGACCTCTTTGAGCGTGGCATCCGCAAGCGTAACTTCTGCCGGAGAGGCACTTTCCAGCCGAACTCCCAACGGAACACCTTCACCGTCTCCCAGTACCATCCACTTTGTGCCTTTACCGCGTTTGGTTTTGCCGACTGCATCGCCCCCTTTTTGGCCGGAGCGAAGCTGCCGTCCAGAAAGGCTTCGTCCCATTTCAACAGACCCTCTGCGTCCAGGGCGCCCAGCAAAGTTCGCCAGGCCTTGAGCCAAACACCCTCCTCTTCCCATTGCTTCAGCCGCCGCCAGCAGGTCGACGGCGAGGGATACTCGTCGGGCAGAAAGCGCCACGCCGCTCCAGTCTGCAGCACCCACAGGATGCCCTCAAAACACGCCCGGTTCTCAGCCCACGGACGGCCCCGGTTGTCCTTCCTGCGCCGTGGCTCCGGAAACAACCGCCCAATCAACTCCCACTGCTCGTCACTCAATAGCTTCTGCCGCTTCTTCATGACAGAAGCTCAACAGTCCGCATGTCTCAAACGTAAGTCACTGACTTGAGGCCGAATCTATTTATGAAACACGCTCTAAGGGTTCGACGCTGGCAGCAGCGGGCGTATACTTACTCGGCGGTGAGCACGCGGACCGCAACCAGGTTGCGCACCCAGCGCGCCGGGCGCTTTTCGCGCGTGGCCACCAGCTTGAGCGGCCCATCCTCCGCGATCGGCTTGCCGTTTTCGCTGTCGGCCACCAGCACGGTCGCGTCGTGCACGTCGGGGGTGATTTCGCCCAGCGAATACACCACCTCGTATCCGTCTGACCCGGCGGCAACCGTGTAGATCCTGAGCTGCTTGCCGTGCGGCTTGTCGGGCACGCCGAGCTTGACCAGCAGATCGATGAGCGGCACGCCCGAATAGGTTTCGCTGGCCTTGGTGTGCTCGTTAAAGACCGTGACGGTTGTGTGGGGCAGGGCAGCCAGCGTGGCAGCGGTCCAGGTGGCAGACTTGTAGCCGAAGGTGATGACCAGCGGCCCGGCCGGCCCGGCAGGCTTGTGCATTTCGCCCATCCGGTTCATATCTCCCATGGGCATCTGGTCATGCTGGCTGTGCGTTGGCGCGGTGGGCGCCGGCTGCACCTGGTTGCCTCCCGCAGGCATGGTTGAAGTGGGCTCGCTTTGCGCCGCAGCCACCGCTGGAATCAAGACCGCCGCTAATAAAACCGTCAAGCCGCCGAAAGCCCGCATCATGAAGCCCTCCCGCCATTCATCGTATACTGGGGCCATGTCGATCGTGCGCAACGCGGCCGGAATCGCGAAGGGCATGAGCATCACTTTCCGCGAGATGCTTGAGCCTACGCAGGTTGAGAATTACCCTGACGGCCCGGGCCCATTGCGCGGCGCGGTCTTCGAGCAGCGCTTCCGCGGCGCACACGTGCTGCAGCGCGATGAAAACGGCCTGGAAAAGTGCGTAGCCTGCTTTTTGTGTGCGGCAGCCTGCCCCTCGAATTGCATCTATATCGAGGCAGCCGAGAATACCTCTGATCATCGCATCTCGTCGTCGGAGCGCTACGCCAAGGTCTATAACATCGACTACAACCGCTGCATCTTCTGCGGCTATTGCGTCGAGGCCTGCCCCACCGACGCCATCACCCACGGCCACGGATTCGAGCTGGCCACGCTGAACGCCACCAACCTGGTGATGCGCAAAGAAGATATGCTGGTGCAGATTGAAGCGCTGACGGCTGGGAGGTAGGCTCCGCGTGGCGGCTGGAACTCGGCACGATATTCACAAATGTTTTGTGATTCAGCACACATATTTTGAGGAATCGCGTCTCTAATGTAGATAGGGTACGGATGAAACATCTGCCCAAAACTGCGGTGCTCCTGGTAATTGGCCTCCTGGCTGCGCAGCCAGTTCTCTCCAGTCTGAGCTGTGCGGCCGGGATGGCTCCTGCTTGTGCTCCGGGTTGCCCCATGGCAATGAGCAGCATGGCGCCGGACTGCCCCATGATGGGTATGACGGCTGCCGGGGGCTGTTCGCAGAACTGCTGCACGCAAAGGATAATCGACGCCGTTCTTCCCCGGACCGGGCCAGATAAATCCAAAGTCACGATTCACATTCCGGCTGTGGCATTCGCGAGCGCCTTCGCTGCGGCCGGGTTGGAAAAACCGGCCGCTGTTTCGTTCGGTCCCCGCGCCGATTCCCCTCCGCGATACATCGTGAATCGCGTCTTCAGGATTTAGACCACTCCTTGATGTTCATGCGCACTGAAGCGGCCTCGCTGCGAGGCCTCGCATTCACTCGCATTTCAACCCGACGGATACCGTCAAGGAGAAGAAAAAATGAAACGTACCCTTGCATTGATCTCGTTCGCAGCCGTTCTGGCCGTCACCGCAATCGCACAGGCACCCGCAGCCAAGGCAATCTACTGCCACGACTGCTGCCAGGGCCAGTGCGGCCAGACGTGCTGCCAGGACGGCTGCACCGACAGCTGCTGCCAGGGCAAGTAAGCTGTAACGCGGGCCCGGGATCACTGGGTGATCCCGGGCCCGCAAACTCACCTTCCTGCCAAGTAGAGCGGCCGATTCTTCAGCATGGACCGCGCCGACCCCTAACCGCTGATCCCTTCATCTAACCCGCGCCCGCCAGCAGCCCCCGCTCGCGCAGCTCCGTTACTACCCGCTCTACCTTCCAATCCAGCGCTCCTGTTCCGTCCACGACGAGGTCGGCGTGGCTGGCTGAGGGGCGCACGAAGGCCAGGCTCGAAGGGCGAACCGTGGTTTCGTATTGCTTCTTCACTGATTCGGGCGTGCGGCCGCGCTCTTCGATGTCGCGCTTGAGGCGGCGCTCGAAGCAGAGCTCATCCGGCGTATCGATGTAAACGCGCAGTTGATAGAGCGGCAGCACCGCGGGATAGTAGAGGGCGAAGAGGCCCTCGACGATGAGAAACGGGGCGGGCTCGACGCGCTCGGTGCGGTCGTTGACGCGCGTGTAGGTGGCAAAATCGTAGACCGGCCGGTCAATGGCCTCGCCGTGCGCCAGGGCCGCCACATGCTCTGCCAGCAACGGGCTCTCGATGAGCGCGGGATCGTCGAAGTTCTGGCGGGTGCGCTGCTCGAACGGCAAGTGCCCCAGGTCGAGATAGTAGTTGTCGAGATGGAAGTGAATGCCGCGCAGCGTACGCGCCAGCTCGGTTGCCAGCGTGGTTTTGCCCGAGCCCGAGCAGCCGGCAATTCCGATGGCCACGGGGAGCTCACGCTCTTTTACTTTTTGGAGGAGTTCCGTCATGATGCGCTGTCGAGATGCGCTGCAATGCGCGGTGCCAGCCGCTTGAGCAGCGCAGCCAGCCGGTGTTCAACCTGCCGGCCCGCCTCAAAAACCTCCTGGTGGCTGAGCTGCGTTGCGCCCAGGCCCGCGGCTAGATTGGTGACGCACGAGATGCCCAGCACCTCGATACCCATGTGCCGGGCGACGATGGTCTCAGGCACGGTGGACATGCCTACGAGCGTTGCACCCAGCGTGCGGAAGGCGCGAATTTCGGCCGGCGTCTCGAAGCTGGGGCCCGGCGTGGCCAGATACACGCCCTCGGCGAGAGTGAATCCCTCCTCCGATGCCGCCTCGTGCGCAAGAGAACGGAGTTCTTTGCTGTAGGCCTCAGTCATGTCGAAGAAGCGCAGCCCCGCGCCTTGCCTTGCGGCGAAGCGGGGCTCGTTGGGCCCGATGAGCGGGTTCCATCCCATTTGATTGATGTGGTCGGCGAGCAGCACGAGCTGGCCGATCGAGAGCTCTTCGGCGATGCCGCCGGCTGCGTTGGTCAGCACTGCCGCGCGGATGCCCAGCGCGCCCAGCACGCGCATGGGGAAGGTGACCTGCGCCGGCGTGTAGCCCTCGTAATAGTGCACGCGGCCCTGCATGATGGCGACCGGCGTTCCGTTGAGCAACCCGGCGACAATGCGCCCCGAATGGCCTTCGACGGTGGACTGAGGGAAGTGAGGAATTTCAGAGTAGGGAACGATCACCGGGCCGGCGACCGCTTCAGCCGCAGCGCCCAGTCCCGAACCAAGCACGATGCCTGCACGCGGGGCAAGCCCGTCCAGCTTGATTCTGAGGAATTCAGCGGCCTCAACAACGTGATCGTAGTAGCTCATTCGTTTTTGCACGCTCATGCGTTCCAGTCATTCTACAGGCTGGGCGCAGGAGTCCTGTTGAGCGACTGTTGATCAGTTTGAAGGATGCGGGCTTCAGGTGAAGGGTACGGGCTTCAGCCCGTACATAAACCAGGCAAAATGTCTGCGGGCTTTAGCCCCTGAGGGACGGTTTCTTCAAACTGATCCATTACCCATGGAGCATTTCGGACCCAGGAAACGGTACGAATGAGCGTCTCAGCCCGCCACCGGCCAATCCTCGGGCGAGACCGTGACCGTGGCGCAGCCCATGGCGTAGTTGTACCAGTAGTGTTCGGTCGTGGCGTTGGCAAAGAACCCCTCCACGCCGCGCCGCCGAACGAACGCCTCAACAAACTTGCGCGGGCCGTAGAGCAGCGTGAAGAAGCTGTCCCAGTCCACCGTGAAGAGGAACGATACGTCTTCGGGCATCAGGCTGCCGCGAGCGGGGAAGGCGTCGGCGCGGTTTTTTAGCCGGGACACGTTGAAAGGGTGCACCGGATCGACCGAGGGAAACTCGGGCACAAAAACAAGGCTGCTCTTGCCGGCTGTGTCAAATGCGTCCAGAATGTCGGGCTGCAGCAACGGTTCAAAACTTCCCTCGTTGGGCATCCACACGTTGCCTGCCTCAAGAAACCGCTGCAGCCGGTCGCGCGCGGCAAAGTCGCCGAACTCCGGGTAGATGGCAGCGATGGACGTAAGCAGCGCATGGTTGAGGCCGGCGGCGCCGCGCAGGCCGGTTTGCGCGGCCACTTCGGCCCAGCGCACCTTCTCGCCGGCCGCAACAATCTGCTCCTCGCTCGGGTACTCGCGGGTCGCACGCCAGGCCAGCCGGTCGGGCACGCGCACAAACGGGTGCAGGATGATGTACAGCGCCTCGAACCGGCCTCCGTAGGCCCCAATCAGGGGCGCGTCGCATGGCGGATAGACAAACTCTTCGTAAAGCACGCGATATGATTTCAAGGCGCTAGCCGGGGGCGCTGTGAGCGCGGACACCGGGGCGTATATGCCGATACACCCTATGCTTTGCCGAAGCGATATTGGAACGGTAGAGTGAGGATGCAGGCGTGATCGATCGCCGGAGGCTGCCCATGTGCCGCAATATCAAAATGCTCTTCAACTTCGATCCGCCGGTGACCGGCGATGAGGTTCGCGCCGCGGCGCTGCAATATGTGCGCAAGGTGAGTGGGTTCAACAAACCTTCGAAATCCAACGAAGCGGTGTTTGCGCAGGCCGTTGAGGAAGTTGCCGCAGTGTCGTTGCGGCTGCTTGAGGGGCTGGAGACCACTGCGCCAAAGCGTAACCGCGAAGAGGAAGCAGCGCGGGCCAGGGCGCGGAGTGCGGCGCGGTTTGGGGATTGAGAAAGAAGACGCGAACAGGCGAGCGGGGAGAATGACGCATGAGGCAGATTGTCGCCTTGATTTTCGGGCTGGGGCTGGTGGGCAACGCATTGCTGTTTGTGCCACAGGCCATCGCTCTATGGCGCAAAAAGACCGATGAGGGCGTTTCGCTACTTACTTTCGGCGGGTTCAGTGTGCTGCAGGTGGTGGGCATCGTCCATGGCGTTTACGAGCACGACTGGTCGCTCATCCTGGGCATGGCGGCGAGCCTGCTTACGTGCGGAACGGTGACAGGGTTTACGGTGTTTTATCGGGTGAAGCGGTTGAGCGCGTAGGCGTCGTGCGGACTATTCAGAACTTTCCATACGTAGCGCATAGAGGATTTTGACGAGCGAATGTTCGTCTTCTGGTAACTCGATAGATTTGAGAGTGCGCTTGCCAATTCGCCCGTCGATCATCGCGAGCGCCCTGAGAATTGGGTCGGTCGAGGTGAGCGCGATATGAGGGTCGAGATCAAAGTATGTGCGAATGCTTGAAGTGATATCCACAGGGGCGTGCGTCTCGCGCTGAGTCAGAGTATCTTCGACCTTTTTCGGGTCGGGGCCATCACCATATGCAAGGAGGCCGGTCGTTCTCGTTTCAACATACTGCGCGATGGTGTGGCGACTCGTGCTCGCGGAGAATACCCTCACACCGTCAATCGTGACAAGAAACTCGTTGGCCAACTCGCTGAGCTTCCTGTAGTTGATTAAATGGAAATCGACTCGCTTGCGTACGCCGGGCGCGACGAATTCGAGTAAATGCGATCTCAGCTTAGACCACTGCATTGAACCTAAGTTTCCTCACCCCAGAAACATCCCCGCAATCGACGCGCTAATTAAATTCGCCATCGTACCCGCAAGCATCGCTCGCACTCCTAACTTGGCCAGGTCGTTGCGGCGTTCGGGCACCAGCGCTCCGATGCCGCCGATCTGCATGCCGATCGATCCCAGGTTCGCGAATCCGCACAGCGCAAACGTGGCGATGGTGAACGATCGCGGCGACAACACGGCCTTTTGCGCGCCAAGGCCGATATACGCGATCACCTCATTCAATGCCATGCGCGTGCCCAGCAGGTTGCCGATAGCGCTACAGTCGTGCCATGGCACGCCGATGAGCCAGGCCACGGGCGCGCCGACGTAGCCCAGAATCTGCCCCAGGCTCGACGGGAACCAGGCAACTCCGCCGTGAACCCAGGCCAGGAGCATATCGAGCAGCGCCACCAGCGCCAGAAAACTGATGAGCATGATGGCCACGTTCATGGCCAGCTTGCCGCCGTCGATGGTGCCGCGCGCGATGGCGCCGATAAAGTTCTCATCTTTGTGCAACTCGTCTTTGGGGATGACGACTCTGCCTTCGGTGGCCGGCGTCTCCGTTTCGGGCACCAGCATCTTGGCCATCAGAATGGTTCCCGGCGAGGTCATGATGACCGCCGAGAGCAGGTGGCGAGCCTCAACGCCCTGCGAGATGTACATGGCCATGATGCCGCCCGAGACATGCGCCATGCCGCTGGTCATGATGGTCATCAGTTCGCTGCGCGTGGCCTTCGACAGAAACGGCCGTATGGTGAGCGGCGCCTCGGTCTGTCCCATGAAGATCGAGGCCGCCACGTTCATGCTCTCAGCGCCTGAGATGCGCATGGTCTTGAGCATTACCCAGGCCATGCCGCGAATGATGATCTGCATGAGCCCTATGTGATAGAGCACCGCGAAAAACGCTGAGATGAAGATGATGGTGGGCAGCACCTGGAAGGCGAAGATGGCGCCCGAGTTCGACCCCAGCACCTTGCCGAATGCGCCGGAGTTGGGCAGGCCGAGCTGGCCGAACAGCACTTGAGTGCCCGCGAACGTAGCCGACAGCATGCTGGTCACCACGCTGCCCGCCCAGTTCATAACGCGCACGCCCCAGTCGAAGCGCAGCACGCAAAACGCAAAGGTGAACTGCAGTCCAATGCCCCACGCAATGGTGCGCCAGCGAATATGCTTGCGGTCGGTCGAGCCGAGGTAAGCCGCGCCGAGCACAGCAAGGATTCCCAGGATTCCAGTAAATCGACCCAATGGCGTCTCCCTGTGGACAAGAATTCTGCTTTCGATTACCTTACAGCATCGCGCAGATACTCCTCCGCGTTTTCTTGCGTGAAGACGCGGCTCACGAGTCTTACCAGCACTGCGTGCGGCAGCTCTTTGGATATGTGAATCGCTGAGCGCAGAATTCCCTCCGGCTCGTCGAGCATTGCCTCGTTGGTCGCATAGATGGTTGCGACGGGCTCTCCCGCCTCAACATGCGCGCCGCGCCGCGCGTGGAAGACGATGCCCGCGTGCGGATCGACTGGTTCACCGGCATTCTCGCGTCCCGCGCCGGTGCGCTGCACAGCCCAGCCGAGCGCTGTTGTATCCATCGAGATAACGATCCCGCTCTCCCACGCCTCAACTACGCGCGTTGCGCCGGGCTTATGGAAGGCCGCAGGATCGTCGAAGGCGCTCACGTCGCCGCCCTGGGCATCGATCATTTTGAAGAAGGCGGCCAGCGCTGCGCCGTCGGTGAGCGCGGCTTCGGCAAGCTGGTAGCCCTCGAGTGGCGTGCCTGCCTTGCCGCCGAGATGGATCATCCATCCGGCCAGAATCAGCGAAAGCTCGCGCAGATCTTCAATCGCAGGCGGCCGATTGCCGCGCAGCAGCTCGACCGCCTCGGCCAGCTCGATCCAGTTGCCGGCGGCCTGGCCCAGCGGCTGATCCATGTCGGTGAGCAGCGCCACCGTGCGCGTTCCCGCGGCCTCGGCCGTCGCCACCATCAACGCGGCCAGGAACTCGCACTCTTCGTAGCTGCGCAGAAAAGCCCCGGAGCCGGTCTTCACGTCGAGCACGAGCGCATCGAGCCCGGCGGCCAGCTTCTTGCTCAATATGGAGGCACAGATGAGGCCCGGATTCTCGACCGTGCCGGTGCGGTCGCGCAGTGCGTAAAGCACGCGGTCGGCGGGAACGAGCGACGGCGTCTGGCTGACGATGGAGCAGCCGCACTTCATTAAAACTGTCTCGAATTCAGACAGGCTGAGTGCGGTGCGGTAGCCGGGGATGGATTCCAATTTATCGAGCGTTCCGCCGGTGTGGCCCAGCGCGCGGCCGCTGATCATGGGCACCGCGACGCCGCAGGCCGCTGCCAGCGGAGCAATCAGGAAGCTGGTCTTGTCGCCCACGCCGCCCGAAGAGTGCTTGTCGACGGCCGTCTTGCCCAGCCGCTTCGGCGAAAACTTCTCGCCCGAATCGCGCATGGAAAGGGTGAGCGCGCCTGTCTCCTCGAGATTCAGTCCGTTGAGCCACGCTGCCATAAGCCAGGCGGCGAGCTGATCGTTGGGGATCGCGCCGGACGCCGCGCCCACAGCCACGAATCCGATCTCGCGTGCACTCAGCGCGCCACCATCGCGCTTTTTGCGGATGATGTCGATCATGTGCAGCGGTAGAACAGAGTCGGATGGCATGGTTTTCGCCCTGGGGTGCAAGGAAATAAGAATACCGCATAAGGCCCGCCGCGGTGCTGTGCGGCTTGCGAGCGCCGCGGTGCCTCTGGAACTGGCCAAGGCGTAAGATGTTCGCAGAAATCCTTTGCACACGGAGGACGCTATGTCATCATGCACATTGTTCCTTAGTCGGCTGCTTGGACTCTATTTCCTGATTTGCGGCCTGGCGATGATCGTTCACAAACAAGTTTTTACGGATGCGCTCGCAACAATTCCGGGCAACCCATTGGCCATGTGGTGTTGCGCGATGATCATTTCGCTCGCCGGACTGGCTATGGTTCTCGCGCACAATGTGTGGTCAAAATGCCCGGTGGCGGTCGTCGTTACTCTTTTGGGATGGCTGACACTCATCAAGGGCATTCTCTATTTGCTTCTGCCGGCGAAGTGGCTGGAGGGATTCTTCCAGTCAGCGCTCAACTGCGGGGCATGTTTGTATTCGGTGACGGCATTCATGCTGGTGCTGGGCGCGTACTTGACGTATGAGGGATTCAAGTCGAAGCCCGCATAGAGGCCCCGGGTCGAGCGCTACTTCAATTTCATCTCGAAGCCCAACGGCAACACGTCGCTGAAGGCCATGGTGCGCGTTCCTTCTTTGGTTGGGAAGACAACGGGCGCATCGGGCTCGATGAACTCGGCCAGCACTTGCCGGCAAGCGCCGCAGGGCGGGCTGGGGGCGTCGTTCAGGTTCACCACGGCAATTGCCTCGACGCGAATGCCCGGTCCGAACTGGGAAACCGCGCTCACCAGCGCCGACCGCTCTGCGCAGATCGTCAGCCCGTAGCTTACGTTCTCCACATTGGTTCCGGTTACGATCTCGCCGTTCGACAGCCTTAGCGCCGCGCCCACGCGAAAATGCGAATAAGGCGAATAGGAGTTGCGCGCCGCCTCAAGTGCGCGTTGGGTCAACTCGTCGAGCGCCGGCTGGCCAGGATTCGTCATCAATAACAATTCTCTCAGGTCCAACAATCGGTGGAGATTAGAGGCTAATGCATTTCATCCTCCCCTGTACACCCGGGCAAGGGTCGACTGCTGTACCCGGCATCTCTGCGTTCCTGCGTTCCTCAAGTCTCACTCCCTCCATCCGATAAACCACTTGATGACTTGCCGCGCCGGGGCTGCGACTTTCGGCGGCGGGATGAGTGGGCGCAATGGACGAATTAACAAGGGAGTTCCTGATCGAGAGCCAGGAGGGCCTGGACCGCATGGAGCGGTGCCTGACCGATCTTGAGACGCGCCCGCAGGATGCAGCGCTGCTGGGCGAGATCTTTCGCTCCGTACACACCATCAAGGGAACCACGGGATTCCTCGGTTTCAAGCGCCTGGAGAAGCTCGCTCACCGCGGCGAGAACCTTCTGGGACTGTTGCGCGACGGCAAAGTGGTTGCCGGCCGCGGGGTGATTACCGGCCTGCTCCGCCTGCTTGACGGATTGCGCGCCATTCTCAAGTTCATCGAGTCCGATGGCAGCGAGGGCACGGGGGACGATGGCTCGCTGATCGAAGAACTCGAAGCCCTGCACGCTCCGGCCGGCGGCGCTGAAGCAATCTCAATCGCGTCGTCCGGACCCCAACCCGCGCCCGAACCGTCTGCCGGGCAGCCCGCCGCGACGCCGTCTGCCGCATCCGACGCCGGCAAGTCGCGCACCCAGCCCGGCGCCGGTACGGCTGAGAGCACGCTGCGAGTCGACATCACCCTGCTTAACCGCATGATGAACCTGGTGGGCGAGCTGGTGCTCACGCGCAACCAGGTTCTGCAGGCCACGGCCGCCGACCCCAAGATGACGCTGCTCTCGCGCCGCCTCGACATGGTGACCGCCGATCTGCGCGAGAGCGTGATGAAGGCGCGCATGCAGCCGGTGTCAAACGTCCTCTCCAAGATGCCGCGCATGGTGCGCGATCTTTCGCAGGCGCTTGGCCGCCGCGTGCATCTGGAGATGGAGGGCCAGGAGACCGAGCTCGACAAGAGCCTGCTTGAAGCCATCAAGGATCCGCTGACCCACGCCGTGCGCAACGCCCTCGACCACGGCATCGAGCCTCCTTTGGATCGCGAGGCCGCGGGCAAGAATCCCGAGGGCCTGCTGAAGCTGCGCGCCGTGCAGGAAGGCAGCCACGTGGTGATTGAGATCTCTGACGACGGCGCGGGAATCGCCGTGGAGAAGATTCGCGACAAGGCCATCGAACGCGGCCTCATCACGCCCGATCGCGCCGCTCTTCTGGGCGAGCGCGACCTGCTGCAACTCATCTTTCTCCCCGGTTTCTCCACCGCCGCCAGGGTCACCAACGTGAGCGGACGCGGAGTGGGCATGGACGTGGTCCGCACCAACGTGGAGAAGATCGGCGGCAAGGTCGAGCTCGACTCGCGCGCCGGCAAGGGAACCACGGTGCGGTTGCGCATTCCGCTCACCCTGGCCATTATTCCCGCGCTGATTGTGCGCAGCCTGAACCAGAGCTTCGCTTTGCCCCAGGGAGCGCTCTCCGAGCTGGTGCACATTCCGCCCGAGAAGGCCGGCGCCGCCATTGAATGGATTGAGAGCGCGCCGCTTTACCGGCTGCGCGGCCGGCTGCTGCCGCTGGTCTTTCTCAGCCGGCTGCTCTCGCCCGGCCGCACCTGCCATCTGGCCCCGGACCGCGACAACTTCATCGCCGTGCTCGACGCCGATGGCCGGCGCTTCGGGCTGGTCGTCGACGGGCTCGCCGATCCCGAGGAGATCGTCGTCAAGCCGCTGTCGGCGGTGCTCAAGGACATTGGCCTCTACTCCGGCGCAACCGTACTCGGCAACGCCGATCTGGCTCTCATTCTCGATCCCGGCTCGATCGCCATGAAAGCGGGCATCGCCATGAACCCAGAGGAAGAGGCTGCCGCACAGGTTGAAGAAAGCGACGTCGCGGCGAGGGCCGAATTCCTGCTGGTCGAAGTCACCGGCCGCCGTGCTGCCGTGCCGCTGGCCGATGTGTTGCGCATCGAGCAGCTTCCGCTTTCGCGCATTGAGTATGTAGGCTACCGTCCGGTGCTCAACTTCGAGGGCCACCTGCTTCCGGTCGAGGATACGGGTGGCATCCTCGGGCAGGCCGCGGAGTTCCAGGGCACTGCATCGGGTTCTGACGGCCCGCAGATCGTCGTGGTGATTTGCCGCGACGGCAATCGCCAGGTGGGCATCGTGGTTTCGCACGTGCTCGATGTGGCGGCCGGTTCCGGCCTGTTTGAAGCCGGCACCGGCGCGCAGGCTGGCGGCGTCTCCATGCTCAACGGTCGCGTGACCGGCGTCGTCGATCTGGGCAGCGTGGCCCCGCTCGCCCAGGGTGAACCGGCGCACGAGGCGTGGGCGCAATCGGCAGAGGTAATGGGATGACGGCGCTGGCAACGGCAGTTCGCAACTTGAGGCCTCAGGCGCAGGTCGAGCTCTGCTCGGTGCGCGTGGGCAAAACCATGTTCGGCGTGCCCATCGGCCACATTCTTGAGATTGTTGGCTCGGCGCAGCCGCAGCCGGTGCCGCTTGCGCCCGAATATGTGGGCGGCCTGGTGCACTACCGCGGCGACGTGCTGACCACGGTGAGCATGCGCCAGTTGCTTGGCCTGCCGCCGTGCGAGGGCGCGCAGGACATTCTGGTGCTCGAAGGCGAAGGCGGCTGTTTCGGGCTGCTGGTGGATTCGGTGGGCGAGGTGCTCACCGTCTCACCCGCCGATTTCGAGCCCAATCCCTCGATTCTCGACCGGCGTCACGGCGCGCTGCTGGCCGGGGCATACAAGCTCAAGGACCACCTGCTGGTGATGCTCGATCCTGAGCGGCTCGATCCCATGCGCCTGGCGCAGGAGATGGCCGTGCGCTGAGGCGCTGAGGAGGCAGACCATGCGAGCTCTGATTGTGGACGACTCCCGCTTCGTGAGGAGCTTCCTGCGGGGCCTGCTTGAGCAGCGGGGCGTGGAGTGCGAAGAGGCCGGCGACGGCCAGGCCGCGCTCGATCGCATCCACTCCTCGGCGCCTTTCGATCTCGCATTGGTTGACTGGAATATGCCGGTGATGAACGGCCTGGAGATGGTCGAACGGATTCGCGCCGAGGGCTATCGGGATATCAAAGTGCTGATGGTGACGACAGAAGCCGAAGACGACTACATTGTGCGCTCGCTCAATGCCGGAGCCGACGAGTACCTGATGAAACCGTTTGACGATGCGGCCCTTGGCGACAAGCTGGCCATGATGGGCGTGGAGATTGCCGCGTCATGAGAGACGAACGCCGCAGGCGCATCCTCATTGTCGAAGACTCCGCCGTAATGCGCAGCCTGCTGCGCACCGTCATCTCCACCGATCCGCATCTTGAGGTGGCTGGAACCGCGGCCGACGGGGTCTCGGCGCTGACTTTTCTTTCCAGCGAGCGGACCGATCTGGTTCTGCTCGACGTGGAGATGCCGGTAATGGACGGGCTGGCCACTCTGCGCCAGATGCGCAGCCGCGGAATCCGCGTACCGGTGATTATGTGCAGCTCGCTTACCCGGCGCGGGGCGCGCGTCACCATCGACGCGCTGGCCAGCGGCGCATCGGACTACGTTGCCAAGCCAATCGGCCAGGGCGGCCGCGACGCTGCCATTCAAGCCTTGGCGCAGGAACTCATTCCCAAGGTTTTGGCGCTGACCGCGCCCGCCCAGCTGCGCGCTCCTGTTTCCGGCGCTTCGCCGGTGGTGATGCCGCACCCCACGGGGTTGCAGGCTCCGGTTCAGCGCATGGCGGCGGCTCATGCCGCGCCTTCGGTGCTGGTGATCGGCGTCTCCACAGGGGGGCCTGCCGCGCTCGAGGTTCTGCTGCCCGCATTGCCGGCAGGGTTTCCTTTGCCGGTGCTTATTGTGCAGCACATGCCTGAGCTGTTTACCCGGCTGATGGCCGACCGGCTCAACGGCCGCTGCGCGCTGCGAGTGCACGAAGCCTCTGAAGGCGAGCCCATCGGCCGCGGCAGCATCGCCATTGCGCGGGGCAACTGGCATCTTGAGCTTCGTCCGACGGGCTGCGCTTCGGCGCCAGCCACCTTGCATCTGCACCAGGGCCCGCCTGAGAACCACTGCCGGCCCGCAGTCGATGTTCTCTTCCGCTCGGCGGCGAAAACATTCGGCCCCGGCGTTCTTGCCGTGGTGCTCACCGGCATGGGCTCCGACGGCTTGATTGGAGCGCGCATGATTCGCCAACAGGGAGGTTGCGTGCTGGCGCAGGACCAGGCTACGAGCGCGGTTTGGGGAATGCCCGGCGCCATTGCTGGCGCAGGCCTCGCCGACAGAATTGTTGCGCTCGACCGAATGGCCGCTGAGATTGTGAAACTCGCCGGCCGCGGCCCCTCTGCGGGCGCCGAAGTTCCGGGCTTCTCGAACATCCTGAACCGGCAGGCGGTGTAGCCATGGGAACAGTGACCGCCGCAGCCGCTGATTACGGATTTCTCCGCGAGCTCGTCTTCGGACTCACCCGAAACGTGCTCGACCCCTCGCGCGACTACCTCTTTGAGACCCGTCTTACCAAGCTTCTTCGCAACCACGGCATGAACCGCCTGGAAGAGCTGGTTCGCCGGCTCCGCGCCAGCCGCAATCCGGCGCTCGAAAACGCCGTCGCGGAGGCGATGACCATCAACGAAACCAGCTTCTTTCGCGATGTGCGCCCCTTCGACCTGCTGCGCACCGAGCTGCTGCCCAGGATCGTTGAGGCGCGCCGCTTCAAGCGCTCGCTGCGCTTCTGGAGCGCGGCTTCCTCCACCGGCCAGGAGGCCTACTCGCTGGCCATGATGGTGCTGGAGCATTTTCCCATGCTGGCCGGATGGGACATCCGCATTGAAGGCACCGACATTTGCGCCGATGTGGTTGAGCACGCCCGCGCCGGACGCTACCAGCGCATCGAGATCAACCGCGGTCTGCCGGCGCGCTTTGTCGTCCGCTACTTCGACCACCAAGGCGAGCACTGGACGGTGAAGCCCGGGGTTCGCAAGCTGTGCAACTTCCGCCAGGCCAACCTGTGCGGCCCGAGGTCGCCTTTCAATCGAGCCGGCGACCAGTTCGACGTCATCTTCCTGCGCAACGTGATGCTCTACTTTTCCCAGGAGACGCGGCGCACTCTGCTGGCCTATATCCATCGCATCCTCGCGCCCGACGGCGCGCTCTTCCTCGGCTCAAGCGAACAACCCGCCGACCCCTCGATCTGGACCCCGATGCTGGCCGGCGGTACGTGCTGCTTCAAGCCGAGACAAGCAAGCTGAGGGGCGTCTTGAATCGCCGGAGCAGGGAAGGCACTGTGGGAAGGATGGCTGAACTCCCATGCCGGCTCCTTCCTCGGTCCAAGCAAACAGTGCATCATAGGAACAGGAATCGCTCTAAAGGCAGGGAGTTTATGCAGGCCTCAGTCTTTGTAGGTATTAGCGTCGACGGCTTCATGGCCCGGCGCAACGGGGCCTTTGATTTTCTGGACGAGGGCGGCGGCGAACCCCATGGCTACGAAGAGTTCCTGGCGACGGTGGACGTGCTGGTCATTGGGCGCGGAACCTTCGAAGTGGTGGCGAAATTCGCGCAATGGCCCTACGGGGAAAAACGCGTCGTGGCCCTGAGCAGCAATCCGATCGATTTGTCGGGTGTGCCCTCGACTGTGGTGCATATGCAAGGAGAGCCTGCTGCGATCGTTGCCATGCTCGCTGCCCAGGGGTTCCGTCACGCGTATGTTGACGGCGGCATCACGATTCAGAAGTTCCTGCGTGCCGGCCTCATCCAGAGACTCACGATCACCCGCGTCCCTGTCCTCATCGGAGATGGAATTCCGCTCTTTGGCGTCCTGCCTTCCGACATTCGGCTGCGGCATGTCGCCACCCGAAGTTACGCGAGCAGCCTCGTTCAATCGGAATACGAAGTTATCTCGTAAGGCCAAATCGGCTATAGGCTACACCCTACTGGCTATTGGCTTTTGGCTACTGGCTGCCCTCAAGCAGCCTTTCCACCTCAGCATGCAACCGCTCTGTAATCTCGGCCTCGGTCGCTTCGGGCGCAAAGTCGATCGCCTCACCTACATGTATTTCGAGCTGGCCGGAACGGAACCATCTCTTCTTGCCGGCCTTCAACTCGCCCAGCCCGCGAATGGCCACCGGCAGCACCGGCACACCGCTCTCTTTCGCCAGCAGTCCAATGCCCGCCCTGAAGCGCGCCAGTTGGCCTTCGGCCGAGCGCGTGCCTTCCGGAAAGACCATCACGTTCATGCCGCGATCCATGGCGCGGCCCGCGTGCGCAAAGCTCAATTGGAAGTCGCGCTGCCGCGGCAGCGGAAAGACATTGAAGAGCGCGGTGATGAGGAAGTACGCCGGCGGGCCGAAGAGATAAAAACCCTGCTTGCCGCGCGGCTTGTCGGGGTCGCGCCAGTGCCTGAAGTCGTCGAGCATATCGGCTGACATGGCCACGGCGATGTGCCGGCGAACGCGGCCCTCGAGTGCGTACTGAATCAATGGCCCATCGTACGTTGTCACGTGGTTGCCAATGATCAGCATCGGCCCCTTCGGCAGCGGCTTCTCCGGCCCGTACACGCGCGGATTCGCGAGCAGCCACACCAGTGGCCGCATAACCGCCTCGACAAACGCGACGCGGCTCCACTCCACCGGCTTCCACCACGGCCACAGGGGATACAGGTATCGCCGATTCTCGGCAGCCGGCGAAGTATCTGCTGCGGCCGAAATTCTCCCCCGCTCCCTTGTTCCCTTGTTCCCTCGTTCCCTTGTTCCCTCGTTCCCCTGTTCTCTCGTTCCCTTGTCCCCTTGTTCCCTTGTTCCCTGTTCTTCCCCCGCCATCCTGCGCAAATCGCCGAGCGTCTCGGCCTCTTCCAGCAGCCCGCTGCTCGATACAATGCCCAGCCGTTCTTCGAGCGCTGCGGCAAGCTGAACGCGCCCCAGGCTGTCGAGGTGCAGGTCTTCAGTGAGCCTCAACTCGTCGCCCACGCTGTGATAGTTTTCACCGGTAATCTGCGAAATGAGCACAATCAGCCAGTCAGAGGAAGCGCCAAACGCCTGCTGATCCCCTCCACTCCTGGCCGCCTCAACTTTGCGCAGCCACGCGGCCACTTCCTTGCGCTTCACTTTGCCGGTCGAGGTGCGCGGCAGATCGGGCTCGGGGTAGAGCACCCAGCGGCGAATGCGCTGGTACTCGGCGAGCTTTGCGTTGGCTGCCTCAACCGCTGCCGCGGCCTGTTCGCCCGCGCCCCGCACGGCCAGCACAGCGCAGGCCTCCGGCCCTGCCGCGGTCTCAATGGGAACCACCGCGCAGGCCGCCACGCCGGGCTGCTCTTCCACCGCGGCCTCCATATCTTCAGGGTGCAGGTTCACGCCCGACGCGGTAACAATTACCTCGCTCTTGCGGCCGATGAACTTGAACTCGCCCGAGGGCTGCACCTCGGCCAGGTCGCCCGTCGCCAGCCACTCGTCTTCGCGCTGGTGCAGCTCTCCGCCCTGCCAGGTCGCCCCGCTGATCATGGCGCCTTTCACCAGCACCTCGCCATCGGCCCCCAGCTTTACCTCGCGCCCGGCCAGCGGCTTGCCGATCGTCCCCTGGCCACATGGAAGGGATGGTTGAGCGTGATGAGCGCCGTGGTCTCGGTCATGCCATAGCCCTGCACCAGCACAAAGCCGAGCGCGTTCCAGAACTGCTCGAGCGGCCCGGCCAGTGCGCCGCCGCCCGAGACAAACGCCCAGAACTTGAACCCGAAGGCGCGATGCACGGCGCGGAACCGCCACCACCGCTGCCATGCCTTGATGCCTTTCGACTGCTCAAGCCGCGCGGCCAGCGCCGGATCGGTGGTCTCAAGATGCGCCTTTAAAACCGCAAGCACGCGCGGCACCGTGGCCAGCACCGAAATGCGCTCGCGCCGGATAAGCTCGATGAGCCGCGGCGCGGCCAGGCGATCTTCAAAGTGCAGCTCGGCCGTATAAATCTGCGGAATCCACAAGCCCATCGTCTGCCCAAAGACGTGGCTCAGGGGCAGCGTATGCAGGATGCGCAGCGGGTGAATCAGCTTTTCGTAGCGCAGGTACTTTTGCGAAGCGTCTTCGATTGGACCCACGCTGGCCAGCACGTTGCCGTGGGTAATTACGATGCCTTTGGGGTCGCCGGTTGTGCCCGAGGTGAAGAGGATCTGGAGTGGCGTTTTGTGCGAGAGGCCCGCCACCGGACCAGCCTCTTCGGCAGGCATTTCAGTTGCCCAGCCCTCGATCCGCACCTGCGGAATCCCGGGCCTAGCTCGCTTCAACTCGTCGAGCAGCAACGCATCGCCTACGGCCAGCTTAGGATTCACATCCGTGGCCACGCGCGCCGCAAAGTCGAGCGAGCCGTTGGCGTCCAGAGGAACAACCAGCACGCCGCGCCGCAGGCATCCGTGGAATGCCGCCAGCCACTCGGCGCTGTTTTCAGCCCACAGCAGCACGCGATCGCCTTCCACCACGCCGCGCCGCTCCAGCAGCGCCGCAAATCGCCCGGCCATTTGAGCCAGCTCGGCGTAGGTGGTTACCCGGCGCCGGTTGCCCTGGTGCCGAACCACGGCATTATTGCGGCCGTAACGCTTGAAGTCGTCGAGCAATGTAGCCAGATGATCGCGCATGAATGCATTCCAGCAAGGAACATGGTAGCAGCGCGTAGGCAGTCAGCCGGAGGCGGTTGTGACACTTCGATGCGGTGTCTCACTCCCTGGCTGGTTGCTGAAGGATTCACTGCAGTTACAGCCGGCGGGACGGCGCGCAGGTAACTTTGGTATTGATCCCTTCGCTGCTGCATTTTGCTTTCTCCTCATGCATTTGGCCTCCGATGGGCGATACTTGAAGAGGGAGCGCCGCAAGCCTGTTCGCGCCGCGGCGAAACTTGCTGTGAAAGCCGAGACTCTCGCACTGGTTTCAATCGATGCGATTCGCGAGGCGGGAAAACGCATTGCGTGCATCGCCGTCCGTACGCCATTGGTTCGCGCGCCATTTGCCGGCTTCGCCGGCCGCGGAACTGGCCGCGAGATTTGGCTCAAGGCCGAGAGCCTGCAGCCCATCGGCGCCTTCAAGATTCGCGGCGCGGCCAACAAGATCCTCCAGCTCACTCCTGCTGAAATCTCCCGCGGCGTCATCACCTATTCCAGCGGCAATCATGCGCAGGGCGTAGCGTACGCAGCGCGCGAAGTGGGAGCGAAGGCGGTCATCGTCATGCCTTCGAACGCACCGGCCATCAAGCGCGCCGCCACGCTGGCCATGGGAGCTGAGATTGTGGACGTCGGCGTCGCCTCGAGCGAGCGCCTGGCCCGCGCCCAGGAGCTGGTCCGCGAGCACGGCTATGCTGTCGTCCCGCCCTACGACGACGAACAAATCATCACAGGGCAGGGAACCTGCGGTCTCGAGATTGTCGAGGATATTCCTGACGTTGACCTGGTGCTGGCGCCCGTCTCAGGCGGCGGCCTGCTCGGCGGAGTGGCCGCGGCCGTCAAGCAATTGAGCCCTCGCACCAAGGTCTTCGGCGTTGAGCCTGAGTTCGCCGGCGACACGGCAGAGAGCTTCCGCGCCGGCAGAATCGTCACCTGGCCGGCCGAACTGGTCAGCCGCACCATGGCCGACGGGCTGCGCACCCAAAGTGTCGGCGAGCGCAACTTTGCCCACATCCAGGCCTTCGTCGACGGCATCGTTACCGTGACTGAGGCGGAGATCCGCGCGGCCATGCGCGCCATCGTTTCCACCGCCCGCCTGGTTCCCGAGCCCAGCGGGGCGGTCGCCACCGCGGCTTTGCTCTTCCATCCCCAGGAGCTGCCCGAATATCGTAAAGCTGTAGCAATCGTGAGCGGCGGCAACGTCGATCCCGGTTTGCTCGCTGAGGTTCTCAAGGAAGGTCAGGAAGGAAAGGACTAAGAGAATGACAGAACCGTCGACGCATCTCCACATCGGAGCGATCGTTTATCCGCAGGTCGATCAGGCCGATTTCACCGGCCCGTTTGAGGTGCTTTCACGGATTCCCAACTCGAGCTTCCACGTTTTGTGGAAAGAAATCATGCCTGTTCTCGACGTTAAGGGACTCATTCTCACCCCCGACACCGCTTTCGCCAACGCGCCCGATCTCGATCTGCTGGTCGTTCCCGGCGGATGGGGACAGGAAGCGCTGATGGAAGACCAGGTGGTTCTCGATTTCATTCGGGCCCACGCCAAAAAAGGAAAGCACATCCTGTCGGTCTGCACGGGAGCGTTGATCACCGGCGCCGCGGGCCTGTTGCGGGGCGTCAAGACCACCACGCACTGGTCGTCCTTTCATCTGCTCGAGTACTTCGGCGCTCGTCCCTTCCCTGGCCGCGTGGTTGTGGATGGTAAATTCCTCTCGACTGCCGGGGTCACTGCCGGTATCGATGGCGCCCTTTGGGCTGTGACGCTCTTGCGCAGCCAGCGCACTGCCGAAGAGATTCAGCTCGCCATTGAATACGATCCTGAGCCGCCCTTCGACAGCGGTACGCCCGAGGCAGCGTCTCGTGAAGTGGTTGACACGGTACGTTCCCACTTCCACAAAATCTCTGAAACCCGGCTGGTCACGGCCAAACGCATTGCCTCTCAACTCGGAATCACGGTGGAGGGATAGACAGCGGCGCCGACCTCCGATCCCTGACCCCTGATCTCTGATCTCTGACCTCTGACCTCGCCCCGCACAAACATGAGCCTGAGGAACTATCATTTTCTAGTGATGAAGCAACGGATCCTCACCGTTTCCATCCTGCTTGCCGGCCTTGCCGCCGGGTGCGTTCTCCCGCTCGTCCACGCCCAGAAAAAGAAGCCGCAGCTCGAGAAGCCGATGGCCGGACCGCGCGCCACGCCCCTGCGCATCATCTGGATTTACATCACCCCCGACACCGAAGCGCAAAAGGTGGCGAAGGTGCAGATCGGCCGCGAGATGGTGGTCGCCGAAAAGAGCGGTCCTTGGCTGCGCGTCTACGCCAACACTGACATTGAGGAGCTGCGCGGCAAAGATGCGCCCGAGATGCAGACCGACGACGCCACCTCGCCGCCGCCCATCTCCGGCTGGGCGCAGGCCAAGGGCATCGTCATGGATTCGACGCCCAACGCCGACCAGATTCTGATGGGCGCGGCCGCCAACGAGGAGTCTCTGGCTTCCGATCCCAAGGGGCCAGCCAACGCCGCCCAGAGTGCGCGGCTGCTCTACCGGCGACTTGAGGAAATGTTCCCCAATTCGCCCCTGGCCCCCGAGGCTGCCTGGCGCTCCGCCGACATCGAGTGGCAGATTGAAAAAGCTGATGCCGCCACTCTGCCTTCGGCCAGGGAACGCGATCCCATGATGCACGAACAGATGGATGAGGACGAGCTTAAGAAGGTGATCAAGTACTACCCGGGCGCGCGCTGGGCCGCCCTGGCAGCCTTCGACCTTCTCGATAACAAGCTTTGCGGCAATTGGGAGGGCTCAACCCAATGTCCCGAGCGTGAAGCCGTCCTCTATGAAAAGTACGCCGGCGAGTTTCCCGACGGGCCGCGTACCGCCCAGGCACTGTATCTGGCTATCTATCGACTGGCCGTGCTGGCCGACATTTACACTGCGAACGGCGATGACCGCAAAGCCGACGAAGCGCGCAACCACGCCCGCGAACTGGCCGCGAACCTCAAGCAGCACTTCGCCGGCGCCGACTATGCGTATCGCGCCGCTTTGCTGGTGTACAAATTGGATGAAGGAGTCCCTGTCTACGGTATCGACTTCCAGTAGGCCGCTCTGAGCCGGCCGGGATGCTCTCCTGTCTTCATCCGGACTTCACAACTCCCTTGCTTCACTTGCCAATGGAGGCTTCTTGAACCTTTATCTCGTTTCCGTGCTTTTGGGAATTGTGGAGGGGCTTACTGAGTTTCTGCCCGTCAGCTCAACGGCGCACCTGCGCATCGCCGAAGCGCTCATGAAGATTCCGCTCGACGATCCCTACTGGAAGATGTACACAATCGTCATCCAGGTGGGCGCCATTCTTGCGCTCTGTCTGCTCTTTTTGAGCCGCATCGTGGGGTTCCTGCGCACCTTTCCCCGCGGCGAAGAGGGCGACAGGAACGTCTTCAACCATCCGCTTTCGCTCACTTTCATTGCTTTTGCCTGCACCTCTGCGCCGGCCCTCGCCCTGCACAAGTGGAGCGAGAAGAACCTCGGCAGCCTCAAAGCCATCGCGCTGGCCATGCTCATCGGCGGCATCGTCATGTGGATCATCGATGCCTGGTCGGACCGCCGCGACGCCGAAACCACCCACGTGGAGCAGATGAACCTGCTCCAGGCCATCTGGATTGGCCTCTGCCAGACCCTCTCGGCCGTCTTTCCCGGCACCTCGCGCTCCATGTCCACCATCGCCGC
This sequence comes from uncultured Acidobacteriaceae bacterium, assembly GCA_963808695.1. GTDB lineage: Bacteria > Acidobacteriota > Terriglobia > Terriglobales > Acidobacteriaceae > Telmatobacter. The sequence goes on along the minus strand of CAWEHF010000011.1, from coordinate 109,490 downwards.
CGGGCAGCTCGCCGGCCTCGACCGTCCCTCCGCCCTCGAGTTCAGCTTCCTGCTCTCCATTCCCACCATGATGGCCGCCACCGGTTGGGACCTGATCAAAGAGATTCACCCCAGCAAATCCGCTGCCGGCGCGGCCGTGGCGCACGTCGTCATGAACTCCGAGCGCTGGATGGTGCTCATCATCGGCACCGGCGTCTCGTTCATTGTGGCCCTGGGCGTGGTGGAGTGGTTCCTCCACTGGGTGCGCAAGCACGGCTTCACCGTCTTCGCCATCTACCGCATCCTGCTGGGCGGCGCGCTCCTCATCTGGGGAGCGAAGATGATTGGTGGGTAGCGGTCATTGATTGGAAGGCAAACTATGACGGAAGAAAATCCTGGCTTCTTTCGCGGTCTTTGGGATGGTTTGCGAGGCCACTCCCGCGTCTATCGCAATAGATGACAATTCATGTGGATTTCTGTAGTCGGCGCTGGATTCGTTTGGAGCTGGGCATATCATCTGCGGGATTATCTTTCCGCTGGGACCGGTTCTCCCAGCCAATATATTCAAACGAACTTGGGAGCAACTTTCGTTTCTGCCGTCGGGCTATTGGTCTGGCCGATTGCGACGTGGCAGCGCCTGAACTTTATTGGAGCTTCTGAGCTGGGCGCAACGCAAGGCGTAGTGGGACTGGTCTTACTTTGGGCAGTTCTCTTTATTCTCCATATTTCCATGACAGTCGCCGTGATCTTGCTCGTTGTCATTCTGCTGCCGTTGGCGATTCCAAAAGGAAATCCGGACCGAGAAAGAGCCGAGTCGTAAGCGACTACACATGCCAATGTGTGATAAGCTACACATAGTGTGGAGGCACCGCTATGCCGACGAATCTTGCCATTGACGACAATCTGATCGACGAGGCCAAACGGGTGGGGAAACACAAGACCAAGAAGGAGGCCGTGACGGCTGCGCTGGACGAATATATCCGCTGGCGTAAGCAGATGGAGATCCTTAAGCACTTTGGCACCATTGACTTCGACCCGGATTACGACTACAAAAAGATGCGGCAGCTTGACCGGATTGAGATCGACGAATGACGAAACTCATCGTGGATACCTGCGTTTGGTCGCTCTGGCTTCGCCGCAGAAATCCGTCCCTCCTGAACGCTAACGAACAACAGATCCTGGCCAAACTTCGGGAGGCCGTCGAAAATCGCCGGGCAACGATCCTCGGCCCGATCAGGCAAGAGGTTCTTTCCGGCATTCGCGATGCCGCACAATTTGCAAAGACTGCAAGCCTCCTTGATCCATTCTTGGATGAACCAATCGATTCGTCAGACTACATAGAGGCGGCCAAGCTATTCAATCTTTGTCGGGATCACGGAATCCAATGCGGCCCGGTCGATATTCTCATCTGCACGGTTGCGGCCCGAAACCATTATGGGATTTTGACCTATGACCAGGGCCTCGAACGCTGCATCGGAGTTTTGCGCTCCAAAAGCATCCTCTCCTGATCTCTGCCCCCTTCCCATTGAACAACTCCAACTACGCCAGCGCAGGACTCAGCTCCGCTGACCGCATCACTGTCAGAACCGTGATATCGTCCTGTTGTCCGAACTCTCGCGCCGCTTCCGCAATCGTGTTCGCTGGCTGGCTGCTGATCGCCTGGGTGCGCTCAAACCCGTAGAGTTCGCCGCTGGGGCTGATTGCCTCGATTACACCGTCGGTGACCAGGGTGCACAGCTGATTGGGGTCGAGCTGGAAGCTAATCTCAGAGTAACGAATGCCGGCATCAAGCCCGAGGGGCAGATTCGCCTCGGTTTGAATCTCCACTCCGTTGAGATATGGGTTGGGATGCCCGGCGTTGGCCACAGTAAGTTTGCCCGTAGGCTCGACCATGAGCACCAGACAAGTCGCGAAGCCGTCGCTGCGGCCAAGCAGGGAGCGATTGACCTCGCTGAGCAACTGGGCCGGCCTGGTGCATTGACTGGCGCTGGCACGCAGCGTTCCAACAATCAGTGAAACGGTCATAGCCGCCTTCAGGCCTTTTCCGCTCACGTCGCCCAGCACGATGAAGGCCGAGGGCCTTTCAGGATTGGCTGCGTTGGGTATGGGGAGAATCTGAAAGAAGTCGCCGCCCACTTCCTGCGCCGGCAGGTAAGCGCTATCGATGCGGAGGCCGGGGATGGATGGCAGCTCATCGGGAATGAGAATCTGCTGCACGCTGCGTGCCGCGGCCAACTCCTGCTCGACTGCGCGGTTGCGGTCCTGGATGCGGCGCAGGCGAAAGGTCATGGCGATCAGCATGACGATGGCGAACAGCAGCCACGCCACCGGGCGCACATCGAAATCGACAACGCCCCAACGGAAAGACTGATAGGGGTTGCCTAGAGAGAGGGCCGACCCTGCCTGCCAGCGCCCCTCCACAACGGTGAGAAACAGGATGGCTCCGCCGATCCAGCGCATTTCAGCCAGTCTGCTCCTGAAGCACATGGGGAGAAGAAATAGTTGAGCCAGACTCGCAAGAAGGATTGCCACGCCATAGGAATGGAGCACAAAGGGCTCAATCACGCGGACTTGCGGAAACAGGGCTTGGTAAATGAACCGAGCCAGCAGGAAAAGGTTCAAAATTGACAGAGCTCCAACAATCTCAACGAAGCGGAAGAATTTTGGGACGGGCCGCCCCAGAAAGGAGAAAACGAACTCGACGATGATCAGCGGCTGTATGCTGTTCCCCAGGTTGTAATTGACGAAACCCGCCCAGGACGGCATTCCAATATCCAGAACAGAAGCAAGCTCTGTCAGCCGAAACATGAACAGCAGAATGAGCAGAGCTCCGAGCCAGAAGTATTCACGCAGCCGGGTGTTGACAGCAAACAACAGAAAGAAGACCAGCCCGGTGCAGGCAAGCAGGGCAAAACAAAGATAGTGCTGCCAACTGGCGCGCAGGTAGGCCAGCGTATCTTCATCCATCACCTGTTGCGTAAGACCCAGCGGAGCAATGGCGGGATCAAAGCCGCCAATGTTCAGGTATGTATGCAAGCTCAGCTCTCGAATCGCGATGGCGATGTGTCCGTCAGCAGGGAGATTGGCAGGAATTTTCAAGACGGCGCGTGAATCCTGCGGACCCCGATAGGTGCTGAAGTTGCCTGAACCGCCAATGAACTGCCCATTGACGAAGACCTCATACACGGGATCCTCGCCCTGAACCACCAGACCAAGCTGTTGCTGTGGCTGGCGAAGCTCAGGCGGGAGCGTGACTTCACTACGCTGCCATTCAATTCCATACCGGTTAAGGTCGAAAAAGTATTTCTGCAACGTGCAGTCTGGGGCCTGAACTGCAGCGCATCGCGAGTCGTCCCCAATGTGCATCTGCCATTGATCCAAAGGCAGGCGCAGGACGCCGGGCTGCCGGGCGTGACCCAGCCCAACGGCGGCAAGCAGGACAAGACCCAGCAGGCAAAGGAATTGCAAGCAGCGGGGAAGCATGCGGCAAGAATACTCTGGCACGGCAGCATCGGAATAGCTGAAAACTCAGGTAAGAGACCGTAATGCCGGAAGCTTCGCCACCGTGAGATTTGCGTGACTGTGTTTCAAACCGAACCATCGCGTTGGGTTCCGGTGGATACGGCCCCGATCCCTGACCCCTGATCTCTGACCCCTGATCTCTGATCCGGGGGTGGACATCATGGTTCCCCCCTCGTCCTTTTGCCCGAATTCCACTTACCCGCCGGGGATAATGAATACTGCTCTGTTTTTGTGGCATTGCCGCGAAGACCGCCGCGTCAGCATCGTTCGCGGCTTGCCCCGTCATGAAGCCGATTCGCATCGTCCTCGAGCCCACGCGCAGCCGCCCGGTCAACATCTTTCTGGGGCTGTTGCTTTTGCTGGCCTCGGCGCTTCTGTTTCTCTCGCTGGCCACCTGGTACGCCACCGACCCCTCGCTCAACACCTCCGCCGATCCCGCCGCCACCCACTTGGCCCGCAACTGGATCGGCCTCTTCGGCGCGGCCATCAGTGACCTGATGCTGCAGGTCCTCGGCATCAGCAGCTTCCTCATCCCTGTCTGGATCGGCGGCCTGGGCTGGACCTGGATGCGCTCCCGCTCCGGCGGCTCGCCCATCCTGCGCTGGATCGGCACCCTGTTCGCGCTCACCTTCATCCCCACTGTCTTTGCGCTGCTGCCCTGGCACTGGCATTGGATGCATCTCATCCCTGTTGAAGGCGTCGTCGGCAAGCTTATGGCCGGAATGCTGGTCGGCTATCTCAACATCCAGGGCGCCTGGGTGGTGGCTGCGGTCCTGGCTGCCATCGGCCTCTACTTCGCATCGGCCATCAGTTTCTGGGCACTGAAAGAATCCATTGAGGAGCGCTGGATCCACGTCGTGAGCTGGTACGAGCGCTGGCGCAACTGGCGCGAACAGCGCGCCGAAGCCCGCGCCGAACGCGAACTCGAGGAATCCGAAGCTGAGCCCGCACTCGAGTTCGAGCCGGAGCCCGCCGTGCAGTCGGCCTCGCACAAGGCCGGCTTCTTCGCCGCGCTCTTCCGCCGCCGTCGCGAAGCTGAAGCCGACCCCATCGACGAGATTCCCGCCTTCAAACGCGCCGCGATGCTTCGCGACGAAGAGGAACCCGCCGCGCCCGAGCCGCGCCGCCCCAGCATCTGGGAACGCGTCGATGACCGCCCCCAGGAGCGCGAAGCCCTTGCCTCCGTAGCGGAGAACTGGAACGCAGTCCCCGGCCCGCACAGCGCCGCTCCTCAGCCGGCCAATGTCGCGCCTATCCCTCCCGCAACCTCATTTACGGCGCAACCCGCGCAGGCCGCCCGCGTGCCCGATCCGCAGCCGTTCGCATTCCGACCCTCATCTCCGGGCTTCGATACCGCGCCCCATCCACCGGCGCCCCAGCCGCAACGTGTTGAAGAGATCGCCATCCACGAGCGCGCCGACGCCGAAATCCGCACCGCTACCGTTGCGCCAAAGAATGTAAGCGGCTTCAAGCTGCCGCCTTCCACGCTGCTCAACGCCGGCGAGGGCCCGCAATCCATCCGCGAAGAGGAGCTCCGCGAAGAGGCTCGTGTGCTGGTGGAGAAATGCGCCGAGTTCGATGTGCGCGGCCAGGTGGTGCAGATCAATCCAGGCCCCATGGTCACCACCTACGAGTTCAAGACCGAGGCCGGCGTCAAATATTCGCGCGTCACCAGCCTGGCCGACGATCTCTGTCTGGCCATGCGGGCAGAAAGCATTTTGATCGAGCGCATGCCCGGCAAGAGCACCGTCGGCATCCAGGTGCCCAATCACGAGCGCGAAACCATCCACCTGCGCGAAGTGCTCGAGAGCGAAACCTTCGCCAGGGCCAAGTCGCGCCTTACGCTTGCCATGGGCAAAGACATCAACGGCCGCATCGTTACAGCCGATCTGGCCTCCATGCCTCACCTGCTCATCGCCGGCTCAACCGGATCGGGCAAATCGGTGGCCATCAACGCCATGATCATGAGCCTGCTCTATCGCACCACGCCCAGCCAGGTGCGGCTCATCCTCGTCGATCCCAAGCGCGTTGAGCTGGGCATGTACGAAGGAGTTCCTCATCTCTTTACGCCCATTATTACCGAGCCGAAACTGGCAGCCAACGCGCTGCGCAACGCTGTCCGCGAGATGCAACGCCGCCTCAAGCTGCTAGCCGGCCGCAGCGTGCGCCACATCGACCAGTACAACAAGCTCTTCGAGGGTTCCATGCCCTCGCTCTTCGACGACTCCGAAGAAGATGAAGCGCCTCTGCCTTACATCGTCATCATCATCGACGAACTCGCCGACCTGATGATGCTCGACCGCGCCAATGTTGAAGAATCCATCACGCGCCTGGCGCAGATGGCCCGCGCCGTCGGCATCCATCTCATCCTGGCCACGCAGCGGCCCTCGGTCGACGTCATCACCGGACTCATCAAGGCCAACGTGCCCACGCGCGTCAGCTTCCGCCTCGCCACCAAGGTCGACTCGCGCACCATCCTCGATACCAACGGGGCTGAAGCGCTCCTCGGTCGCGGCGACATGCTCTTCCTGCCTCCCGGCACCAGCCGCCTGATGCGCCTGCACGCGCCCTACGTCAGCGAGAAAGAAACCGCCGCCGTGGTCCAGTTCTGGAAGGATCAGGGCCAAGCCGAGTACATCGAGGGCTTCCTCGAGTCGCCCAAGGACGAGCGCGTCACGATGGAAGGCGCGGGCGGCGGCGAAGACGAGGACGACACCCTCTTCGACGATGCAGTGCGCCTGGTCTTCGAATTCGGCAAGGCCTCAACCTCGCTGCTGCAGCGGCGCCTGCGCATCGGCTACGGCCGCGCCGCGCATTTGATTGACCTGATGGAGCGCGACGGCCTCGTCGGTCCCGCTGACGGTTCCCGCCCCCGCGAGCTGCTCAAGGCCCCCGGCTGGCTGCACGAAATCTCCGCCGTCAACGAATAATTACTAGCCTCTAATACAATCAACCCACCCCTCAGCCGCCCATCTGCGCTATCCTGCTTCGTCAGAGTATTTTCATCTGCAAAGGGCCGCTTCCCGTTGAATCACGCGCCAAGAAACCCGGCCGTTCACTCCTACTACACCATGCGCAGGGCCGTCGGTGTCACTGCGCTTTCGCTCCCGTTTGTTCTCGCGTTAGGCTCCATCTTGCTCTCACTCATCGGCCCATCTCACGCACTGCCGCACCCGCTCCTCGAGCGCTCTCTCAGCGACTACTACCACACCCCCATGCGCAACTACCTGGTCGGCAGCCTTTGCGCCATCGCCGCATTTCTGGTCTGCTCGCGCGGCTACGACCGGCGCGACGAGATCGCCGGTTATCTTGCCGGCTCTCTCGCTCTTGTCGTCGCTATTGTCCCCGCAGTCAATCCCCATCGGGCCATTCACACCCGCTTCCATGACGATCTTGGCCGCGTCCACCTGGTGGCTGCTGCACTCATGTTTCTCGTGCTCGCCTACTTCTGCCTGGTGCTCTTCCGCAAGTCGTCGCCCGATAAACCGCTCACTCTGCACAAACGACGCCGCAACCGCGTCTATTTCGTCTGCGGCCTGCTCATCGTTGCCTCCATGTCCGTCGTATTCAGCCTCACCATCAAATCCGTACAGGCCGCGCTCTGGCCAACCGGCGTCGTCTTCTGGTGCGAGTCGCTCGGACTGGTTGCCTTCGGCGTTGCCTGGCTGGTCAAGGGCGAGGTCTTCCTGCGCGACAGGCCCCAGGACCACAACCATCAGGACCACCCCCAGCACAATCACGGCCACGAACTCCCCGCCTGATGAATCGCTTCGAGACTGAGGCCAGCCGCAGCCTGCTGAAATCCGCACTTTTACCCGTGCCCGCGACCCTTGACAATTGCTGGAATAAAGCAATTTACTTAAGGGCGACTTTTGGAACCCTCCGTTGGCGGATTTGCGCCTCACAGCAACCGCCCGCCATTGTGGGCCATGAACAGGATGGGAGCAACAAGATGACAGCGCAACGCAAGATGACATACGGCATCGTAGTAGGCAATCGCGGATTTTTTCCCGATCACCTGGCCAAGACCGGCCGCGAAGAGATGATCGCCGCCGTTGAGGCCGCCGGCGCCGGTGCAGTGGTTCTTTCACCCGAGGAATCGAAGTACGGCGCGGTGGAGACCTATGACGAGGCGGCGCGCTGCGCGGAGCTGTTCAAGAAGCACGCGGAGTCGATCGACGGCATCATCGTGACGCTGCCCAACTTCGGCGACGAGCGCGGCGTGGCCGACGCGCTGCGCCTGTCGGGGCTGAAGGTTCCAGTTTTGATGCAGGCCACGCCCGACCGCTCCGACGCCATGACCATCGCGACACGTCGTGATAGTTTTTGCGGCAAGATGAGCGCCTGCAACAACCTGATGCAGTACGGCATCGCCTACTCGCTGACTACGCTGCACACCGAGAGCCCTGCCTCGGCCGAATTCAAGGCCGATCTGGAGTGGTTCGGCCAGGTCTGCCGCATCGTGAAGGGGTTGAAGAACCTGCGCATCGGCGCCATCGGTGCGCGTCCCTCGGCCTTCAACACGGTGCGCTACTCCGAGCGGCTGCTTGAGACCAGCGGCATCTCGGTCGAACCGATTGATTTAAGTGAAATCTTCGGCCGCATCAACCGCATGAAGGACACCGACGACCAAGCGCAATCCAAGCTCGCCGCTATCAAGTCCTACGTGACAACCGCGGGCATCCCTGACGAGGCGCTGATGAAGATGGCCAAGCTGGGCGCGGTCGTCGACGGCTGGATGAAGCAGACCCACTGCACCATCTCTGCCGTTCAGTGCTGGACCTCGATGGAGGAGTACTTCGGCGTCGTGCCCTGCACGGTGATGAGCATGATGAGCAACAACCTCATCCCCTCGGCCTGCGAAGTGGACGTGCCCGGCACGCTGAGCATGTACATGATGGCGCTCGCGTCGGAGACGCCGTCGGCGCTGCTCGACTGGAACAACAACTACGGCGCCGACCCCAACAAGTGCGTCTGCTTCCACTGTTCGAATCTGCCCAAACACTTTTTCGCCGACGTGAAGATGGATTACCAGGAGATCATCGCCGGCACGGTAGGCAAGCTGAACACCTTTGGCACCTGCGTGGGCCGGGTGAAGCCGGGCGCGATGACGTTTGCGCGCTACTCCACCGACGACCGGCGCGGCGTCATCCGCGGCTACACCGGCGCGGGCCGCTTCACCGACGATCCGCTCGAGACCTTCGGCGGAGCCGGCGTGGCTGAGATCCCGCACCTGCAGAAGCTGCTCAAATACATCTGCCGCGAGGGCTTCGAGCACCACACCGCCGCCAACTTCAGCTCCGTCGCCAACGCCGTCCACGAAGCCGCCACCAACTACCTCGGCTGGGAAAGCTACCACCACAACGCGGAAGAATAACCAGCCACCAACCCTCCGTGCCCCATCCTTTTCACGGTCTCATCGTGAAAAGGGTGGGAAGTCACAAGTGTTCGCGACAAAGTATAAACAGAAAAGGCCCCGATTCGGGGCCTTTTTGCTGACTTGCTGGCTCGCTGACTCGCTATCTTGCTACGCCACTTCCACAGGCTCCAGCGTCAACCGCGCCGTCAGCACCACCAGCGCTGCCCACAGTGCATCAGCGCCCAGCAGATGAACGATCTGCAGCCACACCGGCGCCAGCAGCGTCACGTCCAACACGCCCAGCACGTACTGCGCGGCCAGCAGGAACAGCACCAACGCTGGGAGCCTGCGGTTGTCCCAGTGCGCGTTTCCGTTGCTGGGGCGTCGCGCGGCGCGCACCAGAATCCAGATAAGAAAAACGCTGGCCAGCAACGCAACCGCCGGATGCGTCCACCGCCAGCGCACCAGCCATCCGGTGTGCGCTGAAAAATCCTGCTGCAGCGCCGTGCCCAGCGAGCTTGCCGGGAAGAGCGTATCGCCCAGCGCGGCCAGCGATCCCGTCACGCCGACCACGAGCACAAGCAGAATGCCCGCGATCGCGCCCGCCGGTGCAACCAGCCGCACGTCGCTGCCCATGAATCCGCGCGCGCGGCCGAGCAGATGTGCCGTGAGCGTAAGCGCGGCAAGCAGCAACAATGTGTTGGCAAGATGCAGCGCCAGGTACCATGGCCGCAGCGGCGATTGGCTTTGCGCAGTCAGCCCCAGCTTGACAAGCAGCGCGCCCAGCAGCGCCTCGATCATCGTGAAGACAACTGCGCACATTGCAGTCACACGCGCCAGGTGCCCGCGCGCCGTGCCTCGCAACGTCCACACCAGCAGCCCCACCACCGAGAAGAACGAGATGCCGCTGGTCACCCGGTGCGTGAACTCGATCATCGTGTCGACGCGCGGCGCGTGCTGCATCACGGTGCCGTTGCACAGCGGCCAGTGAGCGCCGCAACCCGCGCCCGAGCCGGTGGCGCGCACCAGCGTTCCCCACAAAATGACTGCGATGAAGTACGCGAGCACGCCCCAGGAAAAGCGCTTGAGCGCAGGCGATGGAAGAGGTTTGATGGCCGAAGGGACTGCGGTTGCCGACATGAACCCGGGCTCCGAGCCGGTCACATTCAGTGTAAAACAAGCGGCAGGGACTGATCTTCACGGATGTGGAGTCAGAGATGAAGTATACTATGTCTTACTTGGAGGTAAGACACATGGCGCACATGGTGACTGTCAGCTCAAAGGGGCAACTGGTGATTCCAGCAGAAATACGCAAGAAATACCGGTTGAAGGCAGGAAGCCGAGTGGCGGTGGAGGATTACGGCGGAGAGATCAAGTTGAAGCCCAATCCTTATGACGCCCTCTTGGCGCTTCGCGGCAAGTTCGCGCAATACCCGCTCGAGAAAGACCTCATGGAAGAACGTCGCAAGTGGGATGAGCGGCTGGAGTCGATGTGAAACGATACGTGCTCGACGCCAACGCCGTCCTTCGCTACCTGACAAAAGGCCCGGGTATCGAACGACTTGACAGGCTTTTTGCGCAGGCACAACAGGGCGAGGCGAGCCTGTCGATGTCTGTAATCAATCGCGGCGAAGTTCTTTACAATCTGGCGAAACGGGCAGGCATGCTTGAGGCAGCAGCAGCGCTGCGAACTATTGCCCATTATGTTGAGTCGGTCGATGCGACGGAAGAGCAAGCAAATGGAGCCGCTACTCTGAAGTTTATTTATAAGCTGGGTTACGCAGACTGCTTTGCTGCCGACCTTGCGATGAGAAGAGGCGCAACTCTCGTGACCGCCGACCGGGATTTCGTGAAGCTTGGGAAGCAGTTGAAAGTGCTGGCGCTGCCGCGCCATACTGCATAATCGCCTGGCGATCCACCGCGGATCCGCGACGCCATTACCCTCCCAGCAACCGCACCACGTGATTCACAATGATCAGGTCTTCGAGCGGTGGAATCGCGCGCACTGTCACCCGTGAGCTCTCAGCCGAGATGGTCGCCGCGCCGCGCACGTTGTTGCATTCAGCGTCCACCTCAATTCCCAGCGCCTCCAGCCCCGCGCAAATCTCCGCCCGCGAGTCGATGTCGTTCTCGCCGATGCCGCCGGTAAATACCAGCATGTCGAGCCCGCCCAGCTCGGCGACATATCCGCCGACCCACTTCTGAATCGTCCACACAAATTTATCTACGGCCAGCCGCGCCTTCTTGTCGCCAGCCTTGATGGCTTCGCGCAGGTCGCGCATGTCGTTCATGCCGCCGCTTACGCCGGCCAGGCCCGACTTCTTGCTGACGACGGTCTCAAGCTTGTCGGCCGCTTCTTTTGCGCTCGCGCCGGTCTCGGCAATCTTGTTCAGGATGAACAGCACCACTCCCGGATCGATATCGCCTGTGCGCGTGCCGCTGATGATTCCCCCCGAAGGCGTCAATCCCATCGACGTGTCGAGGCATTTGCCATCGCGAATCGCAGTGATCGACGCCCCGTTGCCGAGATGCGCGACGATCAGCTTCGCAGGCACATTCGGCTGCAACTGATAGACGATCGACTCGTACGAAATGCCGTGATAGCCATAGCGACGCACGCCCATCGCCGCGTATTCGTCAGGAATCGGCATCACCCGTGCCACCTCTGACATGGTGCGATGAAAATATGTGTCGAGGATCGCGAAGTTGGGCACGCCCGGAAAGAGCTTGAGCGCCTCGCGCATGATGTAAACCGCGATCGGCGTATGCAGCGGCGCGAGCGCAGCGTAGCTGTCAATCTCATCGATCAGCTCGGGCGTAATGAGCTGGTTCTCATTCACAGTCGGCCCGCCGCACACCGTGCGATGCCCGATCGCCCTGGGGGCAGGGAATTCGCCGGAGTGCAGCGCATCCGCAACCAGCTTGAATGCCACCGAGCGGCTGGGCAGCACCGGCGTCTCGTCCACCAACTTGTTTCCGTTCGCATCCTTGATCCAGAACTTGCCCAGATCGGTCCCGATTCCATCCACCGCGCCTTCAAAGAGACGCGCCCGTTCGCCGTTCCCCGCTTCATACACTGAGAATTTGATTGAAGAGGACCCGCTATTCAACACCAAAACCGGTAAAGATGACATTCCTACAAAGCCTTTCAAAGATAAAGTTCACCGCAAAAATGCTGCGGTGTTAGCCGCGCTCCGTGCGTGTTGGCGGAGCTGGCGGAGTTAGTAAATCGGCTCGTCAGCCAATAGCCAAAGGCCAGTAGCTAGTAGCTAGAAGCTAGAAGCTAATCCTTTCCCGGCCAACGCCAATTCGTAATCTCCGGCAGATCCTCGCCGTGCTCGGCAACATAAAGCTTGTGCCGCTGAATCTGTTCGGAGTACCACTGTTCCGTCGCGTCCACTTTGTCTCCTAGCCGTGGCACTCTGCGAATCGCGTCGAACGTAAGTTGGAAACGATCGATGTTGTTCAGCACGCACATATCGAACGGCGTCGTCGTTGTGCCTTCTTCCTTGTATCCGCGCACGTGCAGGTTGTCGTGATTGTGCCGGCGATAGGTGAGCCGGTGAATCAGCCACGGATATCCGTGGAAGGCGAAGATGGTGGGCGTGCCCGGCGGAAAGAGATTGTCGTAATCTTCCACATTCAGCCCGTGCGGATGCTCTGACTGCGGCTGCAGCGCCATCAGGTCGACCACATTCACCACGCGAATCCGGATGTCGGGCGCCAACTCGCGCAGCAGGCAAACCGCGGCCAGCGCCTCCATGGTGGGCACATCGCCGCAGCAGGCCATCACCACGTCGGGCTTGCCCTCGTCGTTCGAAGCCCAGTTCCACGCGCCCAGCCCAACCGTGCAGTGCGCAATCGCCTCGTCCATCCTCAGCCACTGCGGAGCCGGCTGCTTGCCCGCCACAATCAGGTTCACGTAGTGGCGGCTGCGCAGGCAGTGGTCGGCAACCGAAAGCAGCGTATTCGCATCGGGCGGCAGATAAATGCGCACTACGTCGGCCTTCTTGTTCAGCAGGTGGTCAATGAAGCCCGGATCCTGATGCGAAAATCCGTTGTGATCCTGCCGCCAAACCAGCGAGCTGAGCAGATAATTCAAGCTCGCGATCGGCTTGCGCCACGGAATCTCGCGCGTCGTCTTCAGCCACTTGGCATGCTGGTTCACCATGGAGTCGATGATGTGGATGAATGCTTCGTAGCAGGAGAAGAATCCGTGCCGGCCCGTCAGCAGATAGCCCTCGAGCCATCCCTGGCACATGTGCTCGCTCAGCACTTCCATCACGCGGCCCGTCGGCGACAGGTCCACATCCACCGGCAGCGTCTCGGCCATCCACGCCTTGCCGGTCCCGGTAATCACGTCGCCGATGCGGTTGGACGCTGTCTCGTCGGGCCCAAAGACGCGGAAATTCTTCTCTGCCTTGTTGGCCTCCATCACCGCGTGCAGCAGCTTGCCCAGCACCCGCGTCGACTCCACGTCTTCCTGGCCGCGCATCGCAATCTTCACTGCAAAGTCGCGAAAGTTCGGAACCTTCAACGGCTTCAGCAGCAGGCCTCCGTTGGCGTGCGCATTCATGCCCATGCGCAGCCGGCCCTTGGGCGCAATCTCCTGCAGATCGGCGCGCAGCGCGCCCTTCTCGTCGAACAGCTCCTCCGGCTTGTAGCTGCGCATCCACTCTTCAAGCTGGTGCAAGTGCTCGGGCTTCTCGCGCAACTCGCTCAGCGGAACCTGGTGCGCCCGCCACGTATTCTCCACCGGCTTGCCGTCAACAATCTTCGGCCCGGTCCAGCCCTTGGGCGTGCGCATAATCACCATCGGCCACGCCGGCCGCTCGGTCACTCCATCTTCGCGCGCCGCCTTCTGAATCTCGGCGATGCGATCGAAGATCTTGTCGAAGAGCGCTGCCGCCTGCTGGTGAAGCACGGCCGGATCGTCGCCCGCGAGCGTATACGGCTCGTAGCCGTAGCCGCGCATCAGGTCCTCGAGCTCCGCGTGCGGAATCCGCGCCAGCACCGTGGGATTCGCAATCTTGTACCCGTTCAAATGCAGAATCGGCAGCACCGCGCCATCGGTTGCCGGGTTCAGGAACTTGTTCGAGTGCCAGCTCGTCGCCAGCGGCCCGGTTTCGGCCTCGCCGTCGCCCACCACGCAGGCCACAATCAGGTTGGGATTGTCGTACGCCGCGCCATACGCATGCACCAGCGAGTAACCCAGCTCACCGCCCTCGTGAATCGATCCCGGCGTCTCCGGCGCTACGTGACTCGGAATTCCATACGGCCAGCTGAACTGCCTGAAGAGCCGCTTGACGCCGTCCTTGTCCTGCCCGATATAGGGATAAATCTCGGAATAAGAGCCTTCAAGATAGGTGTTTGCCACCAGCCCCGGTCCGCCGTGCCCCGGCCCGATGACGTAAATCATGTTGAGCCCGCGCTCTTTGATCAGCCGGTTCCAGTGCACATAAAGAAAATTCAAACCGGGCGTGGTGCCCCAGTGTCCCAGCAACCGCGGCTTCACGTCGTCCAGCGTCAGCGGCCGCTCCAGCAGCGGATTGTCCTTCAGGTAGATCTGGCCGACTGACAGATAGTTGGCTGCGCGCCAGTAAGCATCCATTTTGGCGAGCGTATCGGCGCTCAGTGGGCCCTGCGTCGTGACTTCCCTGGTCGCGGTTTCGGTCATCATTCACCTCGCAAAGAGTGAGTTGTGCGTCAGAAGAATCAATGTACGCCAGACCTGTGAAAAGAGCCTCAATAAAAAGGCTATCAGCCGTGCTATTTCAGCAGGGTGACTCCAGTCACATGAAAGGAAACAAACCCTTGCTATTCACTTGGAACGGGAGTTCAATGGCGTACTGCACGGATCGCATTCACCGGCCCTGCGTCGGAGCTCGGGCTGGCGAAGATGACCGGGCCGCTGGGAGGTCTGAGCCATGAACGGCATGAATTACTTGATGTGGACGGCGCAGGGAATTCTGGCGGGCGTTTTTTTCATCACCGGAGCGTCGAAACTACTCGCCTTTAGCCATGTAAAAACCTTTCTCGGCCGGAAATTGAAGGGAGGGCCGATCGGCATCTCAACCGGCCAGGGCGCCTTGATCGGGCTGCTCGAGGTCGCCGGCGCCGTTGGCCTTCTCACGCCCCCCTCTATTGTGCCCGATTACATGACCGTGATTCTTGCCGCGGCAGGACTGGCGCTCCTCATGGTCTGCGCTACCATCTATCACTTCCGTCGCAAAGAGCCTGCAGCTCCCGATATCGCGCTCTTCCTGCTGGCGATCTTCGTGATTGTCGGCCGCTGGGGACACTGAAGCGGGCTGATCTGAAACGATCAGGCTCGCGCAATCTGTTCAAACCAAAGAAGATCGCCGCTGCCACTACCGCCGGCGCCGCATCCCCGTGGTTTTCAGACTGGATTGAGTTACCGCGGGTACGTTTAGGACTTGCTTATTGTTTAATCACTCGATATTGACTTGTCCTTCACGTTTCCCTTATATTTCGCTCAACCGAAAGATAGTATCGAAAGATAGTCTCTCGGTGTCGTTGGGTTCGCATTGTTTTTTCGAGCGATAGAGGCCACAGCCCCACAGGAGGTGGAAACAGGCGTGAACGGTTTCTTCACCACCAACACCATGCTTTGGGTGGCCCAGATTTCTCTGGCCTGCATCCTCTTTTACGCTTCATTCAGCATGGCTTTTCCTCGCCGCGGCAAGGCGCTGCCGGGCGCCCAGGAGCCGGTGTTCGCCTGCGACGGGATGCCTTGCATGCTGGCCTGGTTGCTTGCCCTGCTTGAGTTTACCGGTGCGCTGTGCCTGATTGTGCCGGTCGATTTCTGGCCGGCTAACCTGCTTCCTCGCGTCGCGGCCTCTGTACTGGCTGCGCTGATCCTGGTTACCGGCATCCACCACGTTCGGCACAAGCAGCCTACCGCGCCCATTGTCGCGGTGTTCTTCCTGGCGCTGTTCATCCTGGTCGGTCGCTGGCCATAGATCTGGTCATAGTTCCGGCGATAGATGGCGCCGATTTCCGCTGTGCTGCCCCTGCTGGTACTCCGAATTCGGCTCGACGCCGGCATACGTGCCCGCACCTGTCAACCGTCCTCAATTCGGTTTCGTGCCCCCACCGCTTCCAGCAGCAGCTGGTGCCGCGGGAGGCTGAAGCTTCGCCACTCTCGCAACCGGTACTTCCATCGCGCCCACATAATCCGTGTTCCGGTCGCGCATCCCGATTCGAAGGTAATATTCGCCTTTTGCCGGCACGCTGATCTGCTGCCGGTAGATAAGACTGCGCTTCATGGTATCGGCATACTTCTGGGCAGGGATGTTGAAGAGGATGGCGTTGGTTTGCTGGTTCACCACGGCGCCATCATCATCGTAGACAAGCGTCGCAAACTCCAGCCCGCCGTGGCGCACACCATCCTGCCCGGCGTCGAAATTGAGCTGGCTGGGATTGATTGCAAACACGATCGTGTAGCGCCGGAACGGTCCCTGCACATTCTTCCCCAACTGGTTGCTCTCGACTGCCGCACTTTCAGTGTCGGCGGTGCTTGGCCGCACAGCGGCTACAAAAACAAGTTGTGTCGGGTCGGGTGCGCCGTGCATCATGGCCGCGCTCAATGCGTTGTACACGGGCGCAGCCGGCTGTCCATTTTGTCCCTGACCGCCCTGCGCCTGAGAGCCCCGCGCCGGTTTGTACGGGTCGTCGGCAAAGTAGCCGCGGCGATACCCGAGCGTCACTCCCGGCCGGTCTGCTTTAACCACGATCTTCCGAAAGCCGCCATTCCAGTTCTCATTCGCGGGCGAATAGGCAACCGTATAGTAGTTTGCTCCGCTCTCGATCGCAGTCTGCACGGCTTCTGTCAACCCATTGGTATCCACAAAAGCCCTGCCGCCGGTTTCTTCGGCCATCTGTTGCATCGTGTCGTGCTCGCTGGATGTCTTTTGCGCAAACTTTGCCTGTGCGTTGGCAAACGATCGCGGGTTCCTCGTTAAGCTCGAGCCGCTCTGCGATGCGCTGTACATCGGCGCCACCATCAGGCCGCGCGCGTCGATGGGATATACCGCAACCTGGCCGCGCGAGAGCAGATCGACGGTCTGGCGGAATTCGTCCTCGGCTGAAGTCATCACCGCAAACGGATCCTGCAAATCGCCGTCGGGAAGTATGTTGATGGGGAAAGAACCGGAAAACCAGATTAGGTTCTTGCGCCCCGGCAGATTGCTCAGGTAACGAGCCAGTTGGTTCAGTGCGTCGAGCGTGTACTGCTGCCTAAGATGAGTCTGGAACGACTGCTGCTCGGATTCAAACTGCTGCAGATTGGCCATGACTGTCGCGGCGTCGGGTGCGAGGCTGGCCGCGTCCATCTGGGGATCGTCGTCCGACCCTGGGTTGTCGCCCTCCATCGGATTGTCCAACAGCGGCGACCCGCCTGGTGTGCCTTTCTTCCCCTCAACCAGGGTGCGCAGCAACTCGGGATCCGATGTGAATCCCTGTAGCATTTTCAGGTTGTTGGTAAGCGCAAAAACTGCCATTCGCGTTCCTGCCGGCGCTTGCTTCAGGTATTTCAAAACCTCGTCCCGCACATAGACCTGCGCGGTTAGAGGCGTATTCAGTTTGTCAAACAGAAGAATATTGAGCGCGCCATGCGGCGGCGCGGGAGAATAGTTGGTAAATGTGCCGGGAACGAGCCTGGGTCCGGGCGGAATCGCAGCGGGCGGCCCGGCCACGTGCTCCTCAAATACCTTCAGCGGTTGCGGCCGGCCGTCTTCAAGAATCGTGAAGTCAGCCGAGGTGAGTTGATGTACGGGGTTGTGCTTGTCGTCAGTTACGGTAACGTCGACCACTACCAGCGTGGCCTGGGCCTGCACCGTCGCCTGGCCTTCAGCCGGCGCCGCCTGCGCCCGCGCTCTGCCCGCAGCCAGTGGAAGCCACACAAGGATTATGACAGGAAGAAGTCTGGTGATGCGCATCAGGAGAGCCCCCGTTATGTAAGAGGCAATTTTACTCCGCAGGGTATGCCTGACGCTTGAATCCTGCCGTGCCGCTAACGCCGCTAGCTCCGCTAACGCCGCTAGAAATACTTCTTCAGCTTCAGCATCTGCTTTTCAAACCCGTACCACATTGCTGTCGCCGCCGCTGTTGAAGCCGCAAGCCTGAACCCCACGATCGCCAGGTTCCCCGCCATTCCGCGGCTGTTCATCATAATGTCGAACCAGCCAAAGAAGATGAACACTGCGATGTGAATCATGTAGAGCCCGTAGCTGATCTCCCCGTAAAACCGCAGCGGACCCTTGCGCAGCGCGGCGTTCACCGGGTTGCGCGCGCCGGTCGAAGCAATTGCAGCAAGCACCGTTCCCGCAAAGCACACTCCGAGCGCCGAATCGAGGAACGATGTTCCCGCGGCCGCCGTCGCCGCCAGCGCGAACCCACCTACGAATCCGCTTAGCCCCAGCAGCAGCCACGTGCGCCGGCTCAGCCTCACGGTGTGCAGCCCCAGCGCCAGCAGACTACCCCACGCGATGCCGTCCAGATGGATCAGCGTGCCGGTCGGCGTCATCCAGCGCAGGTTTGCGCAGCGCAGCAATGGCGAAGCCACCAGCGCCGCGCCCAGCAGCAGCGCCAGCATCATCGGCCTCTTCAGGATTCGAACGGTGGGCGCCCACAAAAAGTAGAACTGCTCCTCAATGGCCAACGACCATGTGGGCCCGATGGCCGGCGGCAGCGACAAGTGAAAAAGGTTCTGCACAAAAAGGATGTAGGCCCACCACGGCGCGGTCACGATCGCGCGGCCCACTGGCAGACCGACAAACCACGGCGCTTCAAGGTAGACCACCACCAGCACCAGCACGTATACCGGCCAGATGCGCAGAACGCGCCGCCCATAAAAATTACGAAAGTAGCGAGGTTTCTCCCGCGAACCCAGCAGGATTGAAGTGATGAGAAAACCCGAGAGCACGAAGAAGAGATTGACGCCGGCCCATCCCCATAACGACGCGCCGTAGATCCACGTGCCCTCGAGCCGCGGATGGCAGTGATAGAAGACCACCCCCAGAACCGCAAGCCCCCGCAGCCCGTCGAGCTCAGGGATGTACGCAGGCAGCCAGTTTGGTCGTTGGAGCGACAAGAATCCAGATTAAGGCATCTGGCGGCGAGGTGAAGGCAGGGACTAAGGGACTGAGGGACTGAGGGACGAGAACGGCCAATAGCACTGGGGGCGGAGCGCACGTCGCGCAGCGTTGCTGAAGCTGACCTCTCATAGAGCGAGTCTGAAGCTCACGCCAATTCCAATAAGATATACGCCGACGATGAGGCTGAAGAAAAACGCCTCGAACCGAGGCCACTTAAGATCGGGGACGCCACCCACGAGCCAGATGAGCAATGCCGAGCCGAAGAAAGCGTACAGAAGTGCGTCCAGGCGATTGGGAAAATGCAAAGACGCAGGAATGTCTGTTACGCCGACGAACAGTCCCAGAGCGAGGCCGGTACCGGCGGACATCCAGTGCATTCGCGCCTCACTCAACCGGGCGATGCACTTTGCCTTGCTCCACGGACCCAAGCCCAACCACATGGTGAACATCCTCCACGTTTAGTCCCTCAGTCCCTCAATCCCTTAGTCCCTGCCTTTACCCCGCCGCCAGCTGCCGCGCACGCTCCGTCGCCCGCATCACCGCCTTGATCAGCGTCACGCGCAGGCCGCCTTCCTCGAGTTCAAGGATTCCGTCGATGGTGCAGCCGGCCGGAGTAGTCACGGCGTCTTTTAACAGCGCCGGGTGATAGCCGGTTTCCAGCACCATCTTGGCCGCGCCGTAGGCCGTTTGCGCCGCAAGCTGCGTGGCGATATCGCGCGGCAGGCCCACCTTCACGCCCGCCTCGGCCAGCGCTTCAATAATGATGTAGAGATACGCGGGTCCTGAGCCCGAAAGCCCGGTTACCGCGTCCATGTGCTTCTCGTCCACCAGCACGGTGCGGCCCACCGTCTCAAACATCCGCCTCGCCAGTTCCATCTGCGCATCGGTCACATAGCGCCCGCGGCACAGCGCCGCTATGCCTGCGCCCAGCGCCGAAGGCGTATTGGGCATGGCGCGAATCACGCCGATCTCCAGGCCTGCCGTCTCCTCAATCGACCGCGTCTTCACCGACGCCGCAAACGACACGATCGTCTTCTCCGGCGTCAGCGCCGGCTTGATCTCGTCTACCAGGCCCGTCACCTGGAAAGGCTTCACGCCGATCAGCACCAGGTCAGCCTGCCGCACCGCCTCAGCGTTATCGGTGCTCACATCCACGCCCCACTGCGTGCTCAACGCCAGCGCGCGCTCGGCGTGCGTCACCGTGGCGTGAATCTTCTCCGCGGCAAACAGGTTCTCTTTCAAAAACGCCTGCAGCAGAATGCCGCCCATCTTGCCCGCGCCCAGAACGGCTATGCGTACATCGGGCAGTTGCGCGGGCGTCTGGCTCGCCTCGACGGCTATTTCCATGTTTTCCTCTTGGTTGAACGGGTGATTTTGGTCTACTCAACAGGATACGCTGGGTGCCCCATCCTTCCACAGCTTCATCGTGGAAGGGTGGGAAACCGCTGCATTCCGGAGCACCGCCAACCCCCGTCCTACTTCGTCAGCCCCGCCTCAAACTGCAGGTACGACGAAACTGCGTTCTCGAGATTCGTTACCCCATCATCCTGCGGCCAGCTCGAGTTCCAAATCATGTAGCCGCCGGGGATGGTGAGCGATTTCTGCCCTTTGCCAATCGCTATCACCGCCGTCGTAACCCAGGCGCGATACTCCAGTTGATACACGCTCATCTGCGCCATCCCCGCTTCAGGATTGCGCAGGTCGGCAATGTGCTCGCCAAGGTGGGCCATCGCCCGCGACAGGTCGTCGCCCTTCAGCCGCTCTTGATTGAATTCGGCGTTGTAGATAACGCCGTCGGGCGACTTATCGTCGCTCTTTTCTCCGCTCTTCCGCGACGCCTCGTTCTTGATACCGCCCACTACCAAGCCGTTGTTATCGCCTTGATTGCCATAAGCATCGTGGGCCCGTTGCAACTGGTCTTTGGGCGGCAAGCCCGTAAACTCCTCCGGAACTTGCACCGGGGTGCCGCTGTTCGCGGGAGCCTTCGAATAATCAATCTCGTGCGGAACAATATCGGACACCGACCCCAGCACCAGCCGCGCGCTATACGCGTTCATGTTTCCAAATCCGCTGATGCCCACAATCTTGCCGCTCGCGTCGCGCTTGATCTCCGCCCTGGTCCCATCCACGCGCCCCGTGAGCGTGGCCGTCACTTCGTACCTCATGCATCCCAGGCACATGTTGGCGCTCTTTACCGGCGTCGCCAGCAGCTGATCGAACTGCTTGAAGTCCTTGTTCCATTCAAGCTTCACCTGCGTCCGCTGCACCTCTTCCACCGTTCCGGCAAAGTTGCTCGCAGGCTCCAGATCCACCATCGCCAGCGGGCCCGACTTCGCGTTCGCCCCCTCTGGATACGAGAGCCAGATCGCATTCACCGGCAATCCGCAATTCGCATCCACCACCACAAACTCGTCCAGGCCGGCTTTCACCGTCCCCTTGATTTTTACGATCTTTCCGTTAAAGCCCTGCGGATCTTTCAGAATGTCGCACACCGTTGCATCAATGGCCTGCGCATGAAGGCTCAAAGCCAGCGCGAACAAAAACACTGCAGCAAGAATTCGTTTCATCGTTGCTCTCTCTCTTCGTTCTCACAATTCAATTCGGGAGCCGATCCTTTCAGCAGCAAAAATGCACAATCCGGCGAGCCCCTCCGTGGAACCGTCAAGGTTACCACGCAGAAGCCGGCGCAGGAGGTTCAATCGTCACGCCGGCTACTGCGCCGCCGCACCACCCTGCGACGTAATCCACGCATTCACCCGCGTCTCCAGTACATCCAGCGGCAATGCGCCCGCGCCCACAATCTCATCGTTAAACGCCTTGATATCGTATTTCGCGCCCAGTGCCTTCTCGGCCCGTGCCCGCAGCTCCAGAATCTTCATCTGCCCAATCTTGTACGCCAGCGCCTGCCCGGGCCACGCAATGTAGCGGTCGACTTCTGTTTGCACTGTCGTCTCATCCATATTCGTGTGATCGTGGAAGTAGTCCACCATCTGCTGCCGCGTCCAGTGCTCCGAGTGCACGCCCGTATCCACCACCAGCCTGATTGCCCGCCATATATCCGCTTCGAGCCTTCCATAGTCCGAGTACGGATCCTGGTAGAACCCCGCGTCCTTGCCCAGATGCTCCGCATACAGCGCCCACCCCTCGGTGTACGCCGTGTACGAATCGAACTTGCGGAACTCCGGCAGCCCGGTCAGCTCATGGGCAATCGAAATCTGCAAATGATGCCCGGGCACCCCTTCGTGATACGCGATTGCCTCCACGGCATACAGGTTTCGATCAGTCGCGTTGTAGGTGTCAACCCAAAGCTTGCCCGGAACGCTGCCGTCGGGCGTGCCGTGCACGTAGTACGCGGGCGGCGCCGACGCAGCCATGTAATCGGGCATCGGCACCACCACCAGCGGAGCCTTGGGCAGCGTGCCGAACAGCTCCGGCAGCTTGGCCTGCATCGGCTTTACATATCCGCTGTACGCCGCCAGCAGCGCATCGCCGCTCGCAGCCTTCAGCTTCGGGTTGGTCTTCAAACTCGCGCGGAAACTGGCCAGGTCCTTGAACCCCAGCTTCTGCGCGATCGCCAGCATCTCCCCCTCGTCGCGCTTCACTTCGTCGAGGCCGATCTGGTGAATCTGCTCCGGCGTCAGGTCCGTCGTGGTCTCGCGCTTGATCAGGTATTGGTAGTAGCGCGCGCCGTCCGCCAGCCCCGACACACTCGGATCCTCGGCCCCCGCGGGAATGTAAGTCACCGCCAGGAAGCGCGCGAACCGCATGTACGCCGGCACCACTTCCTTGGTCACGGCATCCAGCAGCTCGCTCTTCAGCCGATCCTGATCCGCGGCGGCAATCGACGCGGGCATCTTTTTGAGCGGCGCGGCAAACGGAGTGTCCTCGGCCTTCTCGCCCGCAATCTGCTTCACCTGGTCCAGCACCTTCTCAAGCAGAAATTTCGGTGGAACCCGCCCGTCCTCTATCCCCAGCGACATGTTCGTCGTCACCTGGCTGAAGGCGTCAGGCAGCGCGTGCAGCCGCGCAATCCAGTCCTCGTAATCCTTCACCGTGTTAAAGCTCAGCTGGCCGGCCAACTCGGCGTATTCAATCTGGATGCCGCCCATCTGGTTCACCGGCATCTCCCACTCCTTGAACTCGGCCCCCTGAGCGTCCTGGGTGAACTTGCGAATGAGTAGATCCTGGCTCAGCTTCTCCTGCTCGCTCAGTCCCGCGGGATCGATCTCGGCCAGCTTCAGCAGCCAGTCCTGCTCGCGCGCCAGCCATGCGTTCTCCGCGCTCACGCTGAAGTCGGTCACCTTGTCGTTGTAGCGCGTGTCGCCAATGGTCGAGGCAAACTCGGGATAGCGCTGGAGGCTCGCTTCCCAGTACTGGTGAAAGATGTCCTTCAGCGCGCGCTCGCGGTCCTCAAGCGTGGTGGGAATCGCGTCCGGCGTCGCCGTCAGCTTTTGCGCGCGCGCCGCCACCGGCGCAGCCAACCCAACCATCAACACGATGCACGGGATTCGTCCAGCAGGTCTCAACACAAGAGCCCTCAATCAATGGAATGCCAACCTCTTGAGTGTAGACGGGCAGGGGCGCGAGTCGGGGAGCCGGCAAGCAGGCGAGTGAGAGGGCAGTTTGCCGTGGAACTGTGAAGCGATTGTCTGTAAGCCGTTGAATTCACTCAATTCACAGTTTCACAGTGAAAAAAAGGACGGGGAAAACTGGAATTGAGGACAGCCGGGGCCGGTCGACCGCTGAGAGAGGCCGGAACTCCAGAGAGCTGTGCATAGGATGATTGTGCTCCCGAGAAGAGAAATTATCTGCAAAGGAGTGAGAGGAGTCTATTTTTTTGTTGCCACGCCGAAGCAGTGCGTGAAGCCATCGTCGTCGGTAAGAAAGAATTCGGTCTGCCCGTAGTACCGTTCTTCGAGCTCTGAAACGCCGAATCCGAGGCTCTTCAAATGCTCCCTCGTCTCTTTAATGTCCGACGGCGCCCAGTAGAGGCTGATGCCGTTGTAGTCCTCCGGTTTGACCGGATTGCCCGCGCGTTGATTCAACCAGAACCACATGTTGCCTTTGTTCAGCATGCAGCCGACCAGCCTGCCGTCCTTGTGCATCTCTCTGCTCGTCGAGAAACCGAGCCCATCGACCCACAGGCGCAGACTTTTCTTGAGATCCGCGCTGGGAATGATGGGGATGCATGATTGAACGGGCATAACAACCTCACTTCATCACATAACGGGGATCCTAATTCAGCGCAGTTTTCAATCGGGCAGCACCCTTCGTATTTACTCTATTCTGACCGCAAGGCGTCCACGGGATTGACCGCTGTGGTTCGTCTCGACGGAATGTAGCTGGCCAACAAAGCTGCCAGGCACAAGGCAGTGCACGCCAGCACATACGTAACCGGATCTACCGGACTGACATGGAAGAGCAGCGACTTCAGCAAGCGGGTCGCCCCCAAAGCCATTAGCAACCCGCATCCGATGCCGCACCCGGCCAACAGAAGCCCCTGCCGCACAAACATTGAGGTGATGGTATTGCGTTGCGCTCCCAGGGCAATGCGAATCCCGATCTCGCGCGTGCGCTGCGAGGCTGAATAGGCAATCACGCCGTAAAGCCCCACAATTCCCAGCAAAAGGGCGATGCCGGCCGCGATCCCCAGCATCACGAGGGTAAACGACGTTCGCGAAATCGACTTCTGGAAGTAGTAGTCCAGGGTGTGTATGTCGGTGAGAGGAAGGTTGGCATCAACTGACCAGACCGCCTGACGCACATCCTTCATCAGGCTTTCTGAACCCGCTCGCGGAGTGCGAATGGTATACACAACGAAGCGCCTGACGGTGAACACGCCGCCCTCAAAGTTCGAAAGCAATGTCGGCCAGTAGGCGAGCGTCGGCGCATCCTGATTCATTCCATCGTCATGCACATCTCCGATGACGCCGACGATTTCCCGCCAATCGTCCTTCGAACTCACGCGGATATGCTTGCCGAGCGCATTCATCGGGCTGCCCCAATACTCGCGCGCAAAGTTCTCGCTCACCAGGCCCACGGGGCGCTTCTGGAAGAGCTCGTCCCACGTGAAGTCTCGTCCCGCAACCAGGGGAATGCCAAGCGTCTTGAGAAAGCCTGGAGCACCGAAAATGAATTCGCGCAATGGCGGCATTGCTCCGCCCGCGTAGTTTCGATCCTGCGCAAACACCGGGTCGTGCCATCCGTTTCCATCCATGGGAACCGAACCACCGAAGCTCACTGACTCGACTCCAGGAACTGCGGCGATCTTCTGTGCGATGGCCTGCTGTACGCGCAAAACATCGTCGTCTTTGGGAACGTCGGCTTCGGGGACGCCAAGTCGCACTGTTTGGATTTTCGCTGCCGTATCGTACCCGGCATCGACGTGGATCAGGGCGCGAAAGGTCCGAATCATGAGCCCGGAACAAATCAGCAGCACAAACGCAAGGCTTACCTGGATCACCACCAGGGTGTTACGGGTGCGGTGGCGCTCACGTCCCTGGCTGTACGTCCGGCTCTCGCGCAGACCCGTTCCCACGCGCGTGCCGGCATATTTCAGGGCGGGAATGGAACCGAAAAGCAGGCTGCAGAGCAGCGCCACAGCCAGCGTGAAAACCAGCACGTTCATGTCGATACCGATGTCGTGCAGGCGCGGCAGACCGGCAGGACCGAGAGCAATGAGCAAACGCAGCGCGCCCCAGGCGAGCACCAGCCCCAGCGCACTGCCCAATACTCCCAATACCGTGCTCTCCAGCAGGAACTGCTTCGCGATCCGCCCCGGGCTCGGCCCGAGGGCTGCGCAAACCGCCAACTCATGGTGGCGCGATTCGGCACGCACCAGCAGCAAGTTCGCAACGTTGGCGCAGGCAATCAGCAACACCACTCCAATGCTGCCCATCAGCACCCAAAGCAGTTTGCTCACATCCCCGATCACGTCCTGGCTGAGCGGCCGAACGTTGGGTCCTATGCGAGCCTTCTTGAAGAGATCGAGGCTGAAGCCCGGCGGAGTTGGAAAACTGTTGAGCACGATGGGCCACATCCGCGCCACATCGGAGTTTGCCTGCTGCATCGTGACCCCGGACCGCAAACGGGCAACACCCTCATAGCTGAATTGGCCGAGCGTGGTCTTGCTTCGATCCAGACGAAGAGGCAGAAACAGCGCGGGCTGTTCCCAATCGAGGAAGCGAAATTCCTTCGGCATCACTCCGATCACCTGGCGCGCTTTGCCATCCACCCTAATGGTTTGTCCCACGATGGACTTATTCGAACTGAAGTGGCTCCGCCAATAGTCATAGCTCAGCAGCACCGTGTCGGGTCCGCTTGGGCTGTCATCGACCCGGTTGAACCAACGTCCCAGAACAGGTTTAAGGCCAAGAATTGGAAGAACGCCATCAGTGACATCGAGCGCCGGCACCTGCTCGGGGGTTCCCTGCCCGGTAACGCTCACTGAGTCTCCCTGATAGATGCCTATGTCATCAAACACATGGTTCTGCTCGCGGTAGATAAAGTAGTTTGACGGCGCCATATTCACTTCATTGATGTTCAGCCCCGGCGCCGTGTGCCACACCCCCACCAGCGATTCCGGATGTGGGTAGGGCAAAGGCTTCAGCAGCACGCCCTCCACAACGCTGAATACCGCGATGTTCGCGCCTACTCCCGCGGCAAGCGTAAACAGTGTGACTAAGGTAAAAACAGGTGCTCGCCACAGCCTGCGCGCGATTTGCCTGAGCTGGCTAAAGAAGGAATTCAAGGTTGGCACTCCTGTCGGTGCAAGAATGAAAGCAGGCGAGGTTCACCTTTCAGACGCTACGCAGTGCGTTGCCGATCAGTTCCGCAACGGAGACGAGATTCTGGCCGGATGCGTGTTCCACCCGGGCCGAGCCGCGTCGGGGTACTGACGGCTTACTCCCGGGCCCCTCGTCCGAACAGATTTCGCCACGTGTGCGGCTGCTTCGCCGGCCGATCCATGGCATCGGTCACGTGCGGATGCTCGATGTGCTGGCGGCGCTCGGCCCACTCTCCCGACGAGAAGAAGCGCGGCCCTACCTCAATCATCCGCGGAATCATCCTGAAGACGGCGACGCGGTTCCACGGCTGGCCGTTCCTCATGCGGAAGCCTTTTTCGTTTAGGCTGGCGACGATCTCCGCATACGAAAAGTCCTCCACCAGCAGGTCCATGATCAGCATCAGCACCAGGTGCTCGACCGGATCGGCCTCGAGGCGCCGACAGTCGTCGCTCACGCGCAGTCCGTAGGGAACATCCTCGTCGAACTCGCGTTCGGCGGGGGACTCTGCGTCGGGCAGCTCGCGCTTCCACTCGATTGCAACCATCTGCCACCCGGCTGCCGTTCGCTGCCGGATCACGTCGGGACTGAACGGTTCTGATACGCGGTCGCGCATCCGCTCAAAATAGGGCATGGCTCGCCTCCTGTTGAAGCCGCTTGTGCGTTGAAGAAAGCAATTCAGCTTCCACTGATTCGCCGCGCCCCAACCGGCCCAAATATAAGTAAAACAAGGCGATAGCCAAACAGGCGCGACGCGGGCTCTTCGCTGGCCTTGTTCATAAATGTGAATTGATGTCCGGTATTGGACGGGGGAAGCGAGTCAGCAAGTCAGCGAGTCAGCAAGTCGGCAAGTCAGCCGGGCGCCCCAGGTCCCTCGCATTTGGGGACCTGGGAAAGCACGAACCTCCACCCTCGCAATGCGTTCCTCCGCCCTCCGGCCAAATTCAAGAGATTTTATATTGTGTAGGGTCCTGCAACTCCTGTATCGTCCTCGCATTCCCCTCCGAAGCCCGAGATGATTCCCGGACCTCAGACTGCTATCCCTTGACCTGAGCTCGACCGGTCGGAGTGCCAAAGAAAGAGGAGGTTCCATGAAAATTACACGTCTGTTCCTGGGTGTTGTTATCACCCTCGCCTTCACCTTCAACCTGACTGCGCAGCAACCCTCCACTGGATCCAGCGGATTTCATTCCGTTGCCTGTTTCAAGATCAAAGCCGACAGCGGCGCCGAGTTTCAAAAGTTCGAGACCGAGTTACTGCACAAAGTCGCGCAAGGCCGCGTCGATGACGGCGAACTCACTGCCTTGTATGTTCTGCGGTCAGTGATTCCTCAGGGCGAATCCGCCGAGTGCGACTACCTGGTCGTCGCCATCTACCCCAAGCTGCCGCATATGTTCGGTCATGAGCAGCTCCAGGCTGCGATCAAACAGGCGGGTCTCGACATCACTCCCGAGGACTACACCAATAGCCGCAATGCCGTATCCAAACTCGTCTCGTTGGCCATGTTTCAGAATCAGGCCCTGGTTGGGGCGCCCAAGAAGGGCGACTACTTTCAGGTCAGCTACATGAAGGTGGCTCCTGGCAACATGAACGATTGGATCGACTACGAAAAGAAGGTCTGGAAGCCCCTCGCCGAAGCGATGGTCAAGGATGGCAAGCAGGACGCCTGGTCATTAAACGTCCAGGTAATGCCCTTTGGAACCGACACGCCTTACCAGGGCGTGACCGTCGACATATATCCCAGCATGGATGCGGTATTCGCAGACGACGCGCAGTTCTATGACCGTTTCAAGCGGGTGCACCCCGACATGGAACTCGGCACCACGATTGAGCATTTTGAGCGGCTGAGAACACAATCGATGGTCCACCTCTACTCGCTCGAAGACATCATCGCGGCGCAGTAGAAGCGCTCACCCTAGCCGGTCCGCGCGGCTTGCCGCCGCGCGGATCGGGCACCCCGCTGAATCGCCGACTCGCCGACCTGCTGACTCGCTGCGTTAATGCTCTAATCAATTCAGCATCAGCGCAGCGGGGAACGTGAATCGGCAAAAGTTCGACGTCGTCATATTGGGAGCGGGCGCGGCGGGTTTGATGGCCGCGATCGAGGCCGGCCGCCGCGGCCGTCGCGTGGCCGTGCTGGAGCGCGCGGAGCGGCCGGGCAAGAAGATCCTCATCTCCGGCGGCGGCCGGTGCAACTTTACCAACCTCCACACGCGGCCCGACAACTTTCTCTCCGCCAATCTCCACTTTGCCAAGAGCGCGCTCGCCCGCTACACGCCGCCGGATTTTATTGCGCTGGTGGAGCGCCACGGCATTGCCTGGCACGAAAAAACGCTGGGGCAGCTCTTCTGCGATGGCAGCGCGCAGCAAATCGTCGACCTGCTGATGGCCGAGTGCGCCGCGGCCGGCGTGCGCGTGATGACCGGAACGCCGGTGAGCGAGGTGCGCCGCGAAGATTCGCCGGGCGAGTTCACGGTGGTTGCCGACCAGAGCCGATTCACCGCGCCCGCGCTCGTTGTGGCCACGGGCGGGCTTTCAATTCCCAGGATGGGCGCGACCGGCTTCGGCTACGAGATTGCGCGACAGTTCGGAGTGCCGATTGAGCCCTGCCGCCCGGCGCTGGTTCCGCTCACTCTGGCCGGCGCGGAGTGCGAGCTGTTCGTTGACCTCGCGGGAGTCTCAGCGCCGGTGGTGGTGAGCGTGGGCAAGCGCAGCTTCGCTGAGAAGATTCTGTTTACGCATCGCGGGCTGAGCGGGCCGGCAGTTCTGCAGATCTCGTCGTACTGGAAATGTCCTGACGCGATCCGCATCGACTGGGCGCCCGCGCGGCGTCTGCTGGCCGCGATGCAGACCCCACATGCGCGGCGCGACCTGGCCTCGGCAAAGGCCGCTCTCCGCGCCGGGCTTCCGGCTCGCCTTGCCGACCGGCTGCTCGACGTGGCCGCGCCCGCGAGCTGGACCAATCACGCGCTCGATGAGCTGGAGCGCCGGCTGCACGGATGGACCTTTACTCCGAGCGGCACCGAGGGCTACGAGAAAGCCGAAGTGACCGCGGGCGGAGTGAGCACCAGCGCGCTCTCAGCGCAAACCATGGAGTGCCGCAGCGTGCCCGGCCTCTACTTTATCGGCGAGGTGGTTGACGTGACCGGCCACCTGGGCGGGTTCAACTTCCAGTGGGCATGGGCGTCAGGCGCGGCAGCGGGGCGCGCGGTGTAGAGAGCAGGGAACGAGGGAACGAGGGAACAAGGGAACAGGGAACAGGGAACAGTGAATCGGGAATAGGGGAGGGGTGGGATGATCGTCGGGCCGACGCCGGGCAGGCCGGAGATGCCGAGATGCAACGGACGATCCGCCAGAAGATTGCAGAGTGGCAGCGGCTCGCGCAGGATGGGGACACGCCGGCTCGCTGACGCGCTGACTTGCTTTAATCGCCCCGCGCGATGCGCTCCATATTCACCAGGATCTGCTCCAGCTCATGGAACTCCGGCAGCTTGTGCAGCGGAGCAAGGCGGGGATCGGCGAGCGCCAGGAAGAACCATGGGCAGCGCGCTTCGTTGGCAGCAGCCAGTTCAGCCAACGCAGGTTCGGGCTCGCCCAGCGCCACGTAAACTGCAGCCGAGAGCGAGTTCAGCACGTAGCGTTCGCGGCCCATCCATTCCATCCGCTCCAGAATCGACAGGGCTTCTTCCCTGCGTCCGGCAACGGCCAGCGTGTAGGCGTGAACCGCTGTTGCGGGGTCGAAGTCAGGCCGCCGATACGCCAGGGCTCCGGCCAGTTCCACGGCGCGCTCCGCTTCGCCATTGAAGGCGAGAATCATTCCCGCGCAAAGGGCAACGCCATCATGCATGGGGAACTGCTCGAGAGCAGCTTTGGCCTCGCGCACGCTTGCAGCCGCATCGCCAGCCAGGTGGTGGTTCCATGCCAGCCGCGCGTGCAGCCATGCCGAGAAGGGATCGGTGCTGAACGCATCGTCGATAATCCGGGCCGCCTCGTCGAAGCGCCGTCGGCTAAGCGCCAGCAGGACGCGCGCGCGAGAGACCCATGGATCGTGAGGCAGATGCCTGGAGCGCTGGAACGCGTCGAGAGCTGCACGCAGATCGCGATCGTAGTGGAAGCTCACCCAGCCCACTGCCGGCAGAATCGCTTCTCCGCCCGCGCCCTCGTCGAATCCCGGTTTGGCTGCGCGGCGCACCAGGCCAACGGCGGCCGCCGGCGAGAGATAGCCGAGGAAGCCCTCTGTAACGGCAAGGTGCGCAAGGTCAATGCGCACGGCGGTCAGCGAGGGGTCGAGTTCGCTGGCGCGCGTCAAATGCTGCACCGCATCCTGCATCCGGTGCCGCTCCAGCGACTGCCAATCGAAGCGCGCGCGCTGGTAAAGCTCGTAGGCCTCGCGATTGCGCGGCTCATTCTCCTCGCCGCCATCCGGTTCGGCCGAAGCCGCGATTGCAACCGTTCCACCCTCAAGCCGCAACACAAGCAGCCGCGCCAACTCCGCCTCCAGCCCGGCAAAGCGGATCCGCTCCACCAGCACGTCTTCGGTCCACAGCGGGCGCCCGTCTTCAACCTGGATCATCTCGACGCGCATGCGGTGGTGCGCGGGCAGAGCGCGCAGCGTGCCGGTCAGAACCATGTCGGCCCGCATCGCCTGGCCGATCTCCTGGGCGGTGAGTCCGCGCTGCGCCAACGTGGCTACTGACTCCTTGGCGGCCAGGGCACACACGGCAGGCCGTCTGCGGCCGAGGCGGTCAATCGCTCCCTCGGTCACCGCCGCTCCCAGGTACTCCGCAACTCCGAACTCGGCAAGCAAGGGAAGTATGGCCACGTGCGGCAACGCTGTGGGCGGCGTGCCCGTCACCTCATGCACATCGGCTGTAAAGCAAAACCCCAGCTTCAGCACCGTCTGGATGTGCTCTTCAGGCCCCAGAAGTTGCCGCAGCGACGCGATCGCTTCGGCGACGCTTTCGGTTTCGATGTGCGCACGGTGCCCTATCGCCCGGCTCAGTTCAGCATGAGTAACCAGCTTGCGTCTCTGCTCAAGCAGCAGCCGCAGCACGGCAAGCTCGCCCCCGGTAAGCTGCACGCGCTTTTCGCCGCGCAGCAGCGTTCCATCCGGCTCCAGCCGGAATTTGCCAAATGTATAAGCCGGCTGTCTTCTGCCCGCCGGCGCCGATCCAATGCTCTCCATCCCGACCAACGCTTTTCCGCGCTCCTCCACGCTTACCCGGCCGGGGATTCCGGCATGAGAAGGCGTCAATACGCCCGGCCAAGGCAAGCGGGAGCCCGCTTCAATAGGAGCGTTCAAGGAAAGACCAGCAGTAAGATCCGCATCCGCCAGATCATCGCCGCTCACCGGCACGCGCCCCAACGTACAGCTCCACGAATGCCGGTCCAGAACGCAATGATTCACCGCGGCGGACCAAAACCTAATTATGGCAAAAAACGAACTCCAAAAACGCTCGCACTCTTCTGGGGGTAAAAAACAACTGCAAATAACCATGCAGGGCCCGGCGCTTCTTTTGAGCGCTTTCTCTATTGAGAATTGAGTCCATTATGCACATTCAGAGTGTCTCGAACAGGGGCATTTTAGGACATTTCTAAGAGTAAAGTAACCATTTCGGATTACTTGTTAGTTAACTGTGTTCTGCTGTTGTAGCCTGCAGGTAACTCTATGTATCTTATGTTACTTGTTTTCCACAGATGGGTTTTGAGGCTATGTTTTGGGACGCAAAAGGTTTGGCGGCGCATCGCGGCGAAGATCGGTAACTGGAGGCCCGGTTTTTGGTTTTCCCACACCAGTTACGTTGAGGACGTAAAAGGGAGAGTTCACGGAAAGTTGGGGGTGCTATACGGCGAGTTCTCAACCGGCATTTCATGCCTCCATGGATCGTACCGCCAAGTCAGCAGCGCCTTACATCCCTCAATCCGTGAGTAATGAGCCTCAGTACTTCGACTTGATGGCGTAGGTGAGGCCCATGGTGAACTGGAACGAGTTCGGCTTGGTGGGCGGATTCGACGCCGTCGCGCCGAACGGCGCATCGTTCAGATACGTATCCAGCGTGCCTAGAGAAAAGCTGAAGCCCTTGAAGGCCGGGAAGGCAACGGTGTTCGTTTCATTGGCCGAGTAGGCGCTCATCATGTTGTATGCGGGGATGTAAGAGAGCGCCTGCGAGAAGGTGACTTTCTTCACGTTTAAAAGATAAGTCGCCGCGAAGGTCGAGCCGATCAGATTCTGATTCGCGTTGCCCGTGCCGGGAATGAACTGCTGCTTCTCGTACTGCACCGTGCCCTTCAGGTCCACTTCCTGATTCGGCTTTTTCATCACCGTCCATCCAAAGCCGCCGCCATAGATCTGCTGCAGCTGCAAATCCTGTGCGTAGTTGTGATCGAACGCCACCTGCGCCAGCGCGTAAACCCGGGCGGAGAAATACTCGTCGCGCTCGGCTCCGGCGTGCGTGATGGACGACTTGGTGACGATCGCCGGCACTGGCACGTTTCCGGTGGCCGGAGGAGTTGCGGGATACGAATAGGCCGGCTGGGTGATCTTGCCGTAGGACTCATTGAAGGCGAAGAGCGTCTTGTTGCGCGGGTTGAGCCAGGGAACCACCGGAACCGTGCGCACCAGGTTAAGCGCGCCGGCAAAAGTGTACTGATTGGTGGTTGCCGACACCACCGTTGCGCCGGCCGTGGCGGCGCCGTTCCATCCGGCAAAGAAGCCCGGTTCTGAAAGCACCTGCTTGCGCAATACGGCTTCATCCATCACATACTGCGCCTTCGCAACCGGAAGCGAGGCGGGTGCGCCTTCGGCATTTACGGTCAGCTTTCCCTCGCTCACGTCGACCGTACCCGTCGGAATCTTCGTGGCGGCATGCTTGCCTTTGCTGCCGGCGCTCTGCTCAAGCACTCCGAATTTCTCGCTGGCGTGCAGCTCCTTGATTTTGTCCCACCCCAGCGTCACGTCGCCCAGCGACTCGGTGTGAAAAGTCACTTTGCCGCCGATCTCGTTTACAAACTTGCCGTGCAGAATGTCGCCATCGCTCAGCACCAGCACATCGGGCGGCGCGGCAGCATTCTTCTGGGGCTCAGCTTTCAGGGCGCCGGCCAGACTTGTGCCCAGCAACAGTGCGAGAAGCGCGCACGCGGCGCGGCGAAAAAGATCGGGATTGCGAAAGGCGTATCTTGTCATGGCAGTTCGGCCTCTTGATGGGGAATGGAGCAATGCAGTCAGAGACTCATTGCCGGTAATTTCATTTTTTCCGGCGCTCGGTCGCTCGATGCGCTGCCCGCCTGTGTATGTCGATACACCCGAGTGAAGGGAATCGCCGGCTGCCCGCGGCGCCGGTTCGAGCGCGCGATCGCATTTTCAGAGTTGATGCATCTCGAAGCCTCCAAGCCCAGTCGGCGCGACCATCAGGAAGCGCAGACCTCCGAACAAAGCCGCAAGGACACAGTAGCTCTGAAAATGCCTTAATAATGAATTTAAACTGTCGCACCCGCGCCGCGAAAACGGATTGGGTTGGGGCGGGTTCGAGCCCCAAGAATCACTTTAGTCATGCGCCTGTTGCACTAATGATTACTCCCTGAGTTACGGCGTGCGGCCTGCGATTGCCGTACACTTGTTAGCAACGATTTAACGCCCAAGGGGAGTTGATCGATGCCCAAGACTGTTTCGTACGCTCAATGGTCTCTGGAACCGTATTGCATCGGACTGAAACTGCGGTCTCTGCGCACTCAAAAGCGGCTCACGCTCTCACGGCTTGCGGCTGAGACCGGGCTCTCGACAGCGCTGCTGTCGAAGCTCGAAACCGACAGGATGATTCCCACGCTGCCCACACTGGCCACCATCTGCCGCGTTTACGGCGTGGGCCTCAACTACTTCTTCGGCGAGCCCTCGCGACACACTCTCGCCATCACCCGCAAGGCGCACCTGCAGGGGACGACTCGCGGGCCGGAATCCTTGAGAATTACGCCGCTGAACGTTACCAGTCCGGCCTGCCCCATCGCTGCGCAGATGATCGAGTTTCCTCCCGGAGGATCGTTGATCGCCATCGATGCCACGCACGAGAGTAACGGTCTGGTGTATGTGCTCGAAGGCAAGCTGCGGCTTGAGGCCGGAGGAATGCACGAGATTCTCGAGGCCGGGGACTGCGCCTTGATGGATAGCGAGATGGCGCTCGCCTGGAGCTCGGCCGACAAGCATCGCTGCCGGGTGCTGGCTGTGCTGCCGGCGACGCAGAAAAGCCAATAGCCAGTAGCTAATAGCCAATAGCCAGCAGCCAGCGACCCGGCCCCGGTCGCTTCCACCTGCTTACCCTGGTTCTTCCCTACTGGCTATTGGCTACTGGCTGGGAACTTGCTTCTTACGCCGCCAGCACTTCCTTCTCCAGAGCCAGCGCGCCTGGAAAGAGGACGTGACCCTCCAGCTGAATGTGGTTGCTGCGCCGGCGCGCGAGCTCCTTCAATCCCTTGCAGAGGCCGATCATATCGGGGCAGGCGTCCTCGGGCGGCGTGAATCCGTTGGTATCGGCTTCGAGCTGCCGCAGCATCTCTCCGGCGGGAGCGTGGCCTACCATCACCTCTTCGATCAGGCTTTCGGCCTGCGCGCTCAATGACGGCGCAAGCGGAGTGCCGTCTCTCCTGCTGCGCTCCAGCGTCTCAATGTAGGGAAACACCTTGTTTTCGGTGTGGCTCATGTGAGCTGTCAAATCTCCCGCCAGGCGGCGCAGCTTGCGGGTAATGTCGATCGGCTCAGGGTTCATCCACTTGCGGCTGGCGATCACTCGTTCAGAGAGCGCGTGCAACCTGGGCATCTCCTCGCGGATGAAGCCGTGGTGCGTGCGGACGATGTATTGGATCAGTTCGCTCAGGGATCCTTGCGAGAAGTCCTGTATCGGCTCGTCGACTGCCGCTGCCGCGTGCTGCGACTCAAGGACCATGCCGGCCAGGATGCCTTTGTCCGCTGAGGATTGCTCGCCATCCTCGTTACGGGGAAAAATCTGCAAACCTTTATTCTCGTCGTTTGGCCCGATGTGACCTGAACGGTAAGAAAAGATGGGACCTGGGTTGGTCATCTTTTCAACCTCCCTGGGGAATCCTCTTGCGAGTGTCTGAAGCGTAGCCGGTAACATCGGTTCGGTATGTGATTTAAATCACATCTTGAGCCCACCGGCCGGTGTTCGCCAGTGGACGGCCAGCTACCGATTTGTTCGATACTGAACATGAGAAATGGCCGGTTGGCGAACGCTTGCGCCGCAACCCACTCGGAATCAGGCGCATTGCTCGCACAAGCTGAGGCAGGTTTGGCCGCTGGAATGCTTCTTCAAATGGCGTCCCGCACCGGATTTGTCCTTTTCGGAGATGTCATGCACAGCTTTTTTGAGGATCTGCGCTTTGCCGCCCGCCAGCTGCGGAAGTCGCCCGGATTCACTGCGACCGCCGTTCTGAGCCTGGCCATCGGCATCGGCATCAATACGTCGATGTTCAGCAGCATGGACGCGGTGGTGCTACGCCCCCTGGCCGTGCCCCAGCTCGACCGGGTCATGACCATCGCCGAGCAGATGAAGAGCGGGGATCTTCACTCGGTGGCCCTGGCCAACTTCAAAGACTGGCAGAGCCAGAACCGCTCGTTTGAGTCGCTGGCCGTGCGCACAAGCGCCGACATGACCCTCACTGGCGCAGGCGATGCCGCCGAGGTTAAGGCCGCTCTCACCGCGCCGAACTTCTTCACGGTTCTTCGCTCGCAGCCGTACTTCGGCCGCGTCTTTACGGAGGCTGACTCCCAACCCGGCCACGATGGCGTCGCGGTGCTCAGTTACGGCTTTTGGAAGCGCAATTTTGCCGCCGATCCCAACATCGACGGACGCAGCATCGAGCTGGATCAGCGCAAGTACACAATCATCGGCGTGATGCCCAGGACCATGCAGTATCCGTCTGAGGCCGATGTGTATCTGCCCTTTGCGCCCACGCCGGAACAACTGGCCAACCGCTCGTCGCACGACTTTTTTGTCGAAGGCCGGCTGCGCGACGGCGTGACCGTTCAGCAGGCGCAGAGCGAGATGCGCATTATCGCCACGCAGCTTGCCAGGCAGTACCCCGCCACCAACGAAAACTGGTCGGTAAGAGTGGAACCGCTGCTCGACGGCATTAACGGCGATCTGACGCCGCTCTACTACCGGCTCATCATGGGCGCAACCCTGTTTGTTCTGCTGGTGGTGTGCGCCAACGTGGCCAACCTGCAACTGGCGCGCGGCATTGCGCGGCGGCCTGAGATTGCCATGCGCACCGCGCTTGGCGCCAGCCGCTGGAGGGTGCTGCGTCAACTGCTGACCGAGAATCTGCTGATCGCCGTAATCGGCGCCGCCGGCGGCCTGGCCGTGGGCTGGCTACATCTGCATTTCACCATCATCACCATGCCGGCGCGCATCGCCAGGTTCATCCCCGGATGGGCGAATACCACGCTCAGCGGACGCGCGCTCGCGTTCTCATTGCTGTTGGCCATCGTGGCCGGCGTGGTGGCCACCATTGCGCCTGCGCTTGAGGCCCTCCGCGTCAATCCCGTTGAGCAGTTGAAGGCCGGTGGACGCTCTTCCGTCGGCTCGGGCCGCGCGCGCCTGCGCACCGTCTTTTCCGTAGCCCAGATAGCGCTGGCCGTGGCGCTGGTCATCGGCGCGGCGCTCATCTCAAAGGGCATGAATGCATTGCTCCATAAAGTCGATGTCTACTCGCCCCAGCACGCGCTCATCTTCACCGTGAATCTGCCCGGCGCGCGCTATAACACCCCTGAGAAGCTTGCGGCGTTTTATCGCGAGAGCCTCGACCGGCTGCGCGCGCTGCCCGGCGTAACCCATGCCGACACGGCCGCCGCGCTGCCTTTGAGCGATGACGGCTGGGTGCGGGACCTCGCCGTCGAGAACCGGCCTGTGATGCCGGGAAAATATCAAAGCGCAATCCAACTCGCCGTGAGCGATAGCTACTTCGACACCCTGCACATTCCCATCGTTGCAGGCCGCGGATTCACCCGCAGCGACACGCTGGGCACGGTGCCCGCCGCAATCGTAAGCGAGCGGGTTGTGGCGCAGGATTTCCCCGGCCAGAACCCGATCGGCAAGCGCGTGCGCCTGGGTGGCAGCGACAGCAAAGATCCCTGGCTGACGATTGTGGGGGTGGCCCGCGAGACCAGCTACGAGACGTGGGACCAGGTGCCGCACGCCGTGGTCTATTTGAGCGCAACGCAGGTGCCCATGAAGGGCGTGCGTTTCGTCCTCTACACCGATGGCGATCCGCTGGCGCTCGCCTCACCGGTCCACAAAGCGGTTGCATCCATCGATCCTCTGTTGCCGCTCAAAGATATTGAAAGCTGGGCGCAGTACCAGCGCGAGGCGCTTGTCGGGCTCATCTACGCGGCGGCCGATCTGGCCATGGACGCGCTCATCGCCCTGTTGCTCGCGGCCATCGGCATCTTTGCAGTGATGGCCAACCTGGTAGGCGAGCGCACCCGTGAAATCGGCGTGCGCCTGGCCATGGGCGCAAGCCGCGAGAACGTGCTGGGCATGGTCCTGCGCCGCGCCTCCTGGCTGACCGGCATCGGGCTTGGCGCGGGACTGGTGATGGCCTTCACGCTCGCGCACCTGGTGTCCAACCTGCTGCGCGGCGTCAGCTCGAGCGATCCGGCGGTCTTCTCAAGCGTCACGCTGGCGATTGCGATAGTTGCCATGGCCGCAAGCTGGCTGCCGGCCCGCCGCGCCGCCAGGCTCGAACCCATGGTGGCGCTACGCGACGAGTAGCAATTCTTACACTTTCGATCGCCGCGTAACCGGGTCCGGTAACCGGCGATCGGCACCAACGTGGAATCGGGTCCTGCGCTCGGTGGCTGAAACCCAGTTGCCTGACGCCGCCGACCCGCAGGGAATCGTGACCATCAGCGCCGGCGTCGCCATCGTGCAGCACTCTGACGGCATCGAGATGGCCACGCAGGTTGAACGCGCCGACCGCGCCCTCTACGAAGCCAGGAACAGAGGCAGAGACCGCGTTGAGTCGTGGAGCGAGTCAGGCTGGTAGAGGCGGTTACACTCTGTCATCGGAAAGGCCGCCTCCGCAGGGCAAAACTCCCTCTTGCGGAGCGGGCCTTACCGGCGAACGGTCAGGCTTGAACCTGATCGCGGCCGAAACCGTCATGGCTCATGAATGGCAATAAACAAAAGATTCCCATGATCAGAATAGGAATGGAGATGAAAAAAGGCTCAAGCATATTCGCATGAAAATGATCTAAGGCAATTCTCAGAAACGCCAGAGGTATGTCGCTCGTAAAAACCATGGCTGACATAGACACCAGTGGGATAAGCCTCTTTCCTTCTGCCCAGAGAATTGAGCATGCCGGAACAGCAAGCAAGAGTATCTTGGCGTCGCACACATGGTGGTAGATCGGGAGCATAGATAGAGGAACACTTGCTGCAATTCCCATCCAAAGGCTGCGTGACGATTGATTCGACTTAAATACAAAGAATGCCCACAAAGCAAGCAGAGGGATAACGATGAGGTAAGTGATCGGATTGTAGAAGTGGGGATTGTCCTTGATTACGCTGAGTGCTGCCTGAAGATTCACAAATGATCCCAAGCCATGGTTTCCTATCGAGGAAGGGCCTGGATCGGTCATTCCTCCCTTAACAGTGAACGAAGCTATATTTGATTTCCATTCCTCAAACCAATTTGGGTAGAGACGCCACATTACCAATGCAGTCGGCACCCCAATCAATCCCGACACCAAGAGGGACCGCACAGCGAAACGGCGATACATCCCTCCTGCAAGCAGAAAGAATAGCCAGATAAAGCCGGCATCCTGTGGCTTAATCAGTATGCTTAACGAGAGAGCAATCGCTCCAATCCAGGTATATTTCCCTCTAACAAAAGACCAACTGGCAAATATAGCAAGAGCTATGGCTACAGCAGCAGGATTGGTTAGTATGACGATCACCTGACTGTTGGAGATGATCAAGGCAACCATCACACTGGTTATCAAGGGAGAGTATTGTTTTCCGGCATCCCAAATGATAATGGCCGCTGAAATCATTGCTCCTACAGTAAGCAGGCACCAGATCAGGCTGGCAATCTTCCACGGTAGTAAGCCTAGAGGAGAGATTAAAAGTAACAGAGTAGGAGGGTATACTGCACGAGTAATGACGGGTTCATCCTTATTATAGATGCTGGTGACCGCATTCTCATTGTACGGATCAAGATGCTCGTCAAATGATCGAGCAGCCCAATAGTTAGTTTTGAAGTCCCATTGTGGAATGGGACTAATCGCCTGAAAAGTAAATCCGAGAATCACGAATACAGCAATTCCCAATAGAATAAGGATGAATCCATCTCGCTGCTGTTTCGTCATGTTTTCCTCAACCGGTCTCCGTTGTAGTCCCGCTCCGTCGCCTTTTCGTCGCTCTGTGTGTGAAGAAAATGATGGCGCCGGCGAGACAGGCCCCGAAGGCGATGATCGGCGCAGCGGCAACCGCTCGCCATAAGTTTTTCTTTATCGACATGCCCGTTGTTTCGGCCAGGACGTGCTCCTCGCTCCTCGATCCTGATAAGGAAGTGGATTCGATTGGGCAGGTCCAATCTTAATCGATCCCGGGTCCCGATTCCATCGGCGAGAAGCGGGCGATCGCAAGAAGGTCCC
Source organism: uncultured Acidobacteriaceae bacterium (assembly GCA_963808695.1). Classification (GTDB taxonomy): domain Bacteria; phylum Acidobacteriota; class Terriglobia; order Terriglobales; family Acidobacteriaceae; genus Telmatobacter. The sequence goes on along the minus strand of CAWEHF010000011.1, from coordinate 69,062 downwards.
TATTGGCCCGTGAGGTTTATTTCGCAGTGCGCCGCAGGCGTTCACCGCGGCGAATCAGCCCCGGATTCGGTGAGGAGCTCCGGCGCGTCTGGGGCGCCTGGCTTCTCACGCCTGCTGGGCCAGGTGCAGGCGGAAGAAGGCTATGATCCGGCGGCGGGTGTCAATTGCAGCGGCTTCGTTGTAGCCCACGGCCTTGAACCGCAGCACCTTCAGGAACCCATAGCCGCGATGGTTATTCATGAAGGAGTGGCCGGCATCGGGGTACTCCTTTACATCGTGGGGAACGAGCGCGCGCTGGAGGGCCGAGGCCAGTTGATCCGCTACGCCCTGCTCCCACCTGGCCTGGCCGCCGTAGCTGCCGACGACCGGGCATGCGGCGTTAAGAAAATCGTCGGCATCTTCTGGAAGCGGACCGCCGTAATTGACGCTGGCGGCGGAGAAGCCGTGCCCGCATGCGAGCAGGAGCGCGAAGCCGCCGCCCATGCAAAAGCCGACAACGCCGATGCGCCTATTGCAGCCAGGTTGGTCGTGGAGCCAGCTTCGCGAGGCCTCGACGTCGTCGAAAGCGTCGCCGGCGCGGGCCATCATGTCGCGAATGACGTGGCGGATGCAGACCAGGCGGCCGCCCTTGTAGTAGAGGTCGGGAGCTACCGCGAGAAAGCCGGCCTCGGCCAGCCAGTTTGCCTGGTTGCGATGGTCCTGACTCATGCCAAAGACGTCGTGCAGGACGACGACGCCGGGAGCGGAGGCTGTGGCTGGAGGGACGGCTAGCCATGCGGGCATTTGACCCCGCGGGGTAGGGATAAGGACGTTGGGCATGATCGTTCTCCCACGCCGGACGGCGGTCTCGCTGCCGACCGGCAATTCTACTCCCGGAATGTTCACCTGGTTCTACGCATAAGTGCGGTTGCGTCGTACTCCGTCCCCCGGTGACGTAAATTCGATTGTGTAAAAGGCAGGAGGGTGTAAGTTGGCTTTGGCCTGACGAGCTAAAGCCGATTCCGAAAAGGAGACTTACACCCCATGGCGAAGATTATCTCGATTGACGAGCATTTCCAACACTTTCTCAGTGATTTGAAGGAGAGCTTCTGGGGCGACCTGGAAGCCAAGACGCGGCTGGCCTGGAAGCATTTTCTGGAGGCGGAGTCGGAGCGGATGCGCAATCTGTACATGGGCTACGAGTCGTACGAACGCGGCCCCAGGGTGGCGGCGGGCTATCGCAACGGCTATTACGAGCGGGACTTTGTGACCCGCTTCGGCACCCTGCGGCTGCGCATAGCGCGCACCCGGGACAAGGGTTTCCTTCCCGCCGGATTGGACAAGTTCCAGCGCCGGGCGCCGGAGGTGGCGCTGCTGATTCGCGAGGCCTTTCTGCGCGGCATTTCCACGCGTCAGGTGGGCCGTGTGGTGGCCACGCTGACGGGCGAGACGGTCAGCGCGCAGACGGTCTCCAACCTGGCTCGCGATCTGGACCATGCCGTCCGGCAGTTTCATCAGGCCAAGCTGAACGACGAGTGGGCCTATCTATTCCTGGACGGGGTAAATCTCAAGGTGCGCCGGCCCGCAGGACGGCAGTGCGTGCAGATGCTGGTGGCCTACGGTGTGCGCCAGGACGGCACTCGGCAACTGCTCGGCTTTCTGCGCACCAAAGGTGAGGGCCAGGCCCACTGGGAGGCGCTGCTCAACGATCTCTACCGGCGCGGCCTGAGGGGCGACAAGCTGCTGCTGGTCGTCACCGACGGATGTCCCGGGTTGGCGGCGGCCATCCAAACCGTGTACCCGCGCGCGACCCACCAGCGCTGCTGGGTGCACAAGATGCGCAACATCCTGGAGAAGGTGCGCAAGCGCGACTACGACGCCGTCAAGGTCGACGCCCAGGCCATTTATCTGGCCAAAGGCCGCCGTCAGGCAGAGGCTGCCGCGCGCGCCTTCTGCCGTCGCTGGCGGAGCGAATATTCCTCCGTGGTCAGGCAACTGGAGCGCGATCTGCCCGAGCTGCTCGCTTTCTTCGCTTTTCCCAAGCATCTCTGGCGCAAGCTGCGCACCACCAACATCATCGAACGTTGCTTCGTCGAAGTTCGCCGAAGAACCCGGCCCATGGTCTGCTTCGTCAACGTGCAATCCGTGGACCGCATCATCTACTCCATCTTCCAGAGATTCAACCTGGAATGGAAAAATCGCACCCTCCGCGTTTTTACACAAGCGGCTTGACGTCACCCCGTCCCCACTTTTCGTTGACTCTACGCCCGGTTTCGAGTATTCTGAAGACCTTGCGCGGTGTTGCGCCTGGGGTTCGTGTGATCGGCTCCTTTCCTGGGTTAACCCTTGAAAGGACAATGCAGTAAGACCGGACCCGGCTGGCAGATTCCCCGATGGAGTTTGCCGGAGACAGGCAACCGGCGGCCGGTTTTCTTATTGTGTTCCGGCGCCACCCCGGCTCAGGATGAGCCAACCCCCCGCAATCCTCACCCGAACAGGTTTGTTTGGCAGTGGGTAGAGTTTCAGGCCCGCGTGTTTTGCGTGGGCAAGAGTGGTTTGCGCGGGTTCGCAGTTTCCCAGGTCTCAACTTCGAGACCCTGGGGCACCCAAGCGAGAGATTTTTTCCGGTTGGCCGGCATCATGCTGGACCGGGCTTGAGAGGGCAGAAGAAAGATGTCGACCTTTGTTCCCAGCGGCAAGGATGTCAGCCGCAAGTGGTATGTGGTGGATGCCAGCGGCCAGACCCTGGGCCGCCTGGCCACCAAAGCCGCCAGTGTGCTGAGCGGCAAGCTGAATCCCCAGTACGTTCCATATATCGATGTGGGCGATTTCGTGATCGTGATCAACGCTGAGAAGGTTCGCCTGACCGGCCTGAAGAGCCAGAGCAAGCTGTACCGGCGCTATACCGGTTTTCCCGGCGGCCTGCGCGAAGAGTCGTTCGCTCGCCTGGTGAATCGCAAACCCGAGAAGATTCTTGAAGAAGCGATCAAGGGCATGCTGCCCAAGACCAAGATGGGCCGCCAGATGGGCTCCAAGCTCAAGGTCTATCGCGGAGACAAACATCCCCACGCGGCCCAGCAGCCGGTGGAATTGAAGATTGCGTAAGAGCAGGGACTAAGGGACTAGGGACTAGTTTCCTCCTGCTGGAACGAACCGCTCGGAAGAATTGATGAGCCGGGCGTAAGACGAAGAGAGCTGACAGCAGAGAGCTGAAAGCCAGGAGACAGAATGGCAGATCTGGTTCAGTATTACGGGACGGGGCGGCGCAAGAGCGCCATCGCTCGCGTCTTCCTGCGTCCCGGCACGGGCGAGTGGAAGGTCAACGGCAAGGCATTTGACGAGTACTTCGTCACCGAGCAGCAGCGCGTGTCGGCCAAGAGGACGCTGGTTTTGACCGAGTTGGCGGCGAGTTTCGATGTGCTGACCACGGTGAGCGGCGGCGGCGTTGCCGCACAGGCCGATGCCGTGAAGATGGGCGTTGCCCGCGCACTGGTCGAGTTCAATCCGGAGCTGCGCAAGATGCTCAAGGCCGAAGGCCTTCTCACGCGCGACGCGCGCCAGAAGGAACGCAAGAAGTACGGCCAGAAGGGCGCACGTAAGAGGTTCCAGTTCTCGAAGCGCTAAAGCGCTTCAAGGGACGTAGGGACCAGGGACTTAGGGACTAGAAAAAGCCGGTTGGGCCGACCTAGTCCCTATGACCCTAGTCCCTAGCCCCTCGGCTTCACCAATCTCCCGCATAAGCGGGTTCAATCCGGGCGCTGGCATCGACCACCCGGATGCAATCCACGAAGGAGGCCCATTGGCCACGATCACAATGAAGGAGCTGCTCGAAGCGGGTGTTCACTTCGGGCATCAGACCAAGCGCTGGAATCCCAAGATGAAGGAATACATCTTTGGCGAGCGCAACGGGATCTACATCATCGACCTGCAGAAGACGCTCAAGCTTTTCAAGGACGCGTCGAAGTTCGTTACCGAACTGTGCGCGGGCGGCAAGACGATTCTGTTTGTCGGCACCAAGCGCCAGGCGCAGGACGCCGTGGCCGAAGAGGCGGGACGCGCGGGCATGCCCTACGTGAACCAGCGCTGGCTGGGCGGCCTTTTGACCAACTGGGTGACGGTGCAGAAGTCGGTGAAGCGCCTTCAGGAACTGGATGATATGGCCACCGATGGCCGGTACGATCTGCTGACCAAGAAGGAAGTCATCAAGCTGGAGCGCGAGCGCAAGCACCTCCAGGCCAATCTGGCCGGCATCAAGAGCATGAAGCGCCTGCCCGACGCGCTCTTCGTGGTCGACTCGAACAACGAGGCGATTGCGGTGAAGGAAGCGCGCAAGCTGGGCATCCCGGTGGTTGCCGTGGTCGACACCAACTGCGATCCCACCGTTGTGGATTACGTGATTCCGGGCAACGACGACGCGCTGCGCGCCATTCGCCTGTTCACCTCCAAGATCGCCGACTCGGCGGCCGAGGGCGTGAACCTGGTGGGCGACAAGGCGTTTGTCGAAGAGATTCCCGAGCCGGCAGAAGCCGCGCCTGAGGAGCTTGCCGCTCCTGAGGAAGTGGACCTTGAAGCGGCGCTGGGCGCAGGCATTCGCAAGGCTCCCGCGGGCGTAGTGCTCGACGAGGACGAAGCCGCCGAGCGCGCACTCTAATTCTTGGGGTGCGCCGCGGGGCGCGCTCATTCGACAAGCGTGGCCGCCCACAAATAAGCGCCACGCTTTTCTTTTGCCGGTAACGTGACGGCGCTAACGTTGTAATAATGACTTTTCTTTGAAAGGCTGACACCCAGCCAGGAAACGAGAGATGACGACAGTGAGTGAGAAAATTGACGCCAAATTGGTGAAAGAGCTCCGCGAAAAAAGTGGCGCGCCCATGGGCGACTGCCTGAAGGCCTTGCAGGAGACGAAAGGCAACATCGAGGATGCGTTTGTGGTTCTGCGCAAGAGGGGCATGGCGTCGGCGCAGAAGAAGGCCGCGCGCAGCACCAACGAGGGAACCATCGGCACCTACATCCACGCCGGCGGCAAAATCGGCGTGCTGGTCGAGCTCAACTGCGAGAGCGATTTCGTCGCCCGCACCGAGGACTTCCAGGAGCTGCTCAAGGACATCGCGATGCACATCGCCGCCAGCGACCCGCGTTACGTGAAGCCCGAGGACGTGACCGCCGAAGATCTCGAGCGCGAGAAGGAGATCTATCGCGCCCAGGCCGCGGCCACCGGCAAGCCGGCACCGGTCATCGAGCGGATCGTCGAGGGCAAGATGGCCAAGTTCTACGAAGAGGTTTGCCTGCTCGAGCAGCCTTTCATCAAGGACCAGGCCGTGAGCATCAAGGAACTGATCGGGCAGAAGGTGGGCAAGCTGGGCGAGAACATCACCGTCCGCCGCTTTGCCCGCTTCAAGGTTGGCGCAGCCGACTGGACCGTGGCGCAGACCAAGGCCATTGAAGCGGCCGAGTGAGCACGCAGCATTCTGCAAAACAAAAGGCCCGGGGCGTTTGCTCCGGGCCTTCGTCTTTTTCCGTTCAGCACAGACGCAACTCACCCCTCTCACGGCGAATGAGCCTTGTCTCTCCATTGCTTTTAAGGAATCAAGTGGGGGAAGCTTGACTATTTACGAGCTACGACAAATGCGGCCCTATTTCCATTCCCAGACTTTGGAAACGGTGCCTCCCTTGGCATCCACTTCGAATTCGAAGGCTCCGCACGCATTGTTCATGCGCGCCAGCTTCTGCGAAGTGGTCCTGAAAAACAGCATGCCCCTGTAGCTCACTGAGCCGCCCGGTCCGAAATGGCCCAATCCCGTCCCTGTCCAGGTCACGCCCTCGCCCTCTTTGGTCGTCATCATTCCCTGACCGCTGCCAAAAATGGAGCCGTCCGGGCGCACAACCGATGTATAGCTGCCCATGCCGGTGACGGGAACACCAAGCACCTTGCCGCTATCTTCAAATGTCACTTCCGCAGTCGGGGGATCGACACAAAGAACACGCCTTACCAGTCTCTTACCCTTGGATTCACTTATCTTGTCTCCGAGCATTCGTTCGACCTCTCTTTTCGCCGGGGCTTAATTTGGAGCTCCCCGGGGGTGCCATTCTATACCTCTGAATGCAGCACACACTACCGCCAAATGCATTGTTTTGTTGGTTCCCCCACGCAATAAAAAAGAGCGCTCCCCGAAGGGAGCGCTCTTTTTGTTGCATCTTGAGTTGGCATTTGGCTGGTTACGGAAGGTAGTAACGGAGCGAGGTCCAGAACATGTTGTCGATGCCCTTGGCGCCGATTCCGACAGTGGTGCCGGACAGAGGCGCGCCAGACCATCCTTCGCGCACCGCGTAGCCGTACTGGAAGCCCTGGCGGAAGCGCCCGCGGTCGCCCTTGTAGATGTCGTACCACCATCCGCCGGTAGCTTCCTGCACATCGCGGTTCTGCGCACCACAGGAGCCGCCGGGCAGGAAGCCCGTCGAGCCGCCGGTGTTGTAGCCGGGGGCCGTGATCGTGTTGCAGCTCGAGTTCGAAAGCTCACGCGAGCCGTAACCGACTGCGGCCTGCGAAGGCGTACCCCAGTGGCCGCCCCACGATCCGCCGGCTGCAAGAGTTGCCGCCGAGGGCTTGCTGGTGCACTGCGAAGCCGAGGTAAAGCCCGTCGGGCAGAAGACTGCCGAAGGCGAACCGAGCGTTGTGGTTATCGGGGTTGAGTAGTCCTCACGGCCCGCGTAGTCGCCGCCGTAGTTCAGGTAGATAGACAGGCGCGGGGTCGGGTTGGCTTCCAGAGTGAAGAGGCCCGAAAGGTTGTGGATGGGCGAGAGGCCGCCCCAAGAATTGGCCGTCACGTCAGACAGAGTTGAGGCGCCGTAGCGGCCCATGCCCGGGCCATAAAGCCCCTTGACGCCGAATGTCACCTTGTCCGGTACGATGGGCACGCGCAAGCTGCCGCCGATGCCGCCCAGCACGATTTTGTCGTTGATCGCAACGGCCGTACTTGCCTTGGGATCGATTGCGGCCCCGGTTTCGATATCTTTTTGACCGCCGTACTTGACGATATCGGTGGTCACGCCGGGATAGATCGTTTCGTGGGCGAAGCGGCCGATGCCGAAGATTTCGTAGTGGCCCCAGCCGGGATCGAAAGCGGCCTTCGCAATTATGTCAGGCGCCTGGTTGAAAGAGATGTTGGCGATGTTGCTGGCGGCTGTAATGGTGTTGTAGACCGGCAGGTAGGTGGTGGTGCCGGGTTCGTTGGTGTAGTTCTGCACGTAAGTGGTGGCGGTTACACCGCTCACAGCGGCGTTGTAGTTGCCGCCGTTGGTTCCCGCGGAACCAAGAACTGCATAGGGCGTGTCGCCGGCCAGCGAAGCCGTGTACAGCAGCTGCGGGTTCTCAGCCGCGATGCCGATGGCCGCGTGCTTGGTGGTGTAAGTCATGCGGAAGCCGTACTGGCGGGTCCACACAAAGCCCGCGACGTAGTTCGGGTCTATGGTCTGCGGCGTCAGGATGTCGCCGGAGAGGTTCGAGATGCCAACCTTGTCTTCAGTCGACATCGACCATAGTTGGCCGCCGGTGAAGGCCCAGCCGGTGTTGGTGATCGCCGATCCCCACACAACGCGCTGGCGGAAGACGTAGCTGTTCGACTGGTTGTTGTTGGAGGTGATGCCGGTGCCCAGCCAGTCACCCTCGAAGTAGCCTCTCAGGGTGCCCCAGCTGGTTTTGCCTTCGGCCATCATGCTCACGCGCGACTGACGGGCGCTGCCGTAGAACTCGCTCAGGGAGTAAAGGTCAGAGCTCTCGTAGGGAATCGAGGTGAAGGCGGTGGGAATATCGCCGCCGGTGGCCTTGGAGCGCCACACAGATTCACCCGCCATATAGCCGCCGGGTGTGATCGCTACTCCCTTGTAGTGCACAGAACTGGGATTGTCGATGGCCTTCTTCAAGCTGACCGCTGTGTCAGAGATCGTCGACGCCAGCGAAGCCTGGTTGGTGCCGATGTCCTTCACTGCTCCCTGCAGCGTGCTGACGGCGGCGCTGTTCTCGTTGAGGGCGGCAGCCTGGGCATCGGCTGCCTGCTGCGCCTTGGCGGCCGCGGCCTGCGCGTCAATCGCCTGCTGCTGAGCCTGCTTCAGTTCAGCGTCCTTGGCCGACAGATCGCTCTTGAGCTGGTTGATCTGGCCCTGCAGTTCATTGCGCAGCGCGTTGATCTGATCTTCCACCGAAGGCGGCGGAGGGGTTTGTGCCTTCTTGGTAGCTGGATGCTTCTTTGCCGCCCCATCGCCATCGCTGGCGGCGTAGGCAGAGGAAGCAACTAGACTCGCAGCGCAGATTACCGCCGCAGCCGTGCATAGTTTGAAGTTCATCGGGCCTCTCTTTTTGCGTTTGTGGTTAATTCGTTCAAAAAAACACTCGTAGGAATGAATGCAGCGACATGCCGCATCCCCGGTCGTTGCGCTATCGCGTTGTCAACTTTCCCCATCGATGTGCGGAAAACTCAATCGAAGGTCAAGAAACAGCTACGAGGGGGCGGAGCCTTCCTTGCCGCTTCCACAACCAAGGCTCGCAAAGCTTGATGAATATTTGACGAATTCACATATTTTTAATCTTCCTGATTCTTCAGCAATTACCGGCCAAAATGCCCTGTAATCGCGCCTTTTGCGCACAGGTGCTTTGCCCTCAAAGCCGCGCGTGCAGCCTGCCGGTAAATCGATAAGTTGATTTTGCTTACTTACTCGGCGGCGCGCGCGCTCAGCAGGTTGGCCATCAGCCGGTAACTGCCCGGCACAAGCTCGGTAAGTTGCCGGTACAACGCGTAGGCAACATAGATATAGGTGCCCTTGCCGCTATGCGCTACCAGCAAGCCTCCGCGCTGCGGATCCTGGCCGGCGTCGGCCGTTTCAGTGAGTGCGGTGTATCCCGGATTCCAACGATCGAGGAACCCGTGGCCGCGTTCCTCAACCCAGCCATCGAAGTCGGCTGCGGTGATTTTGTTGGGCCAGTTCAGCAGCGGGTCTTGGGGGTCGAGCAGCTTCACCGGCGCCGCCTCGTCCACAACGCGCTCCGGCATGCGGCCCATTTCAACCGGCAGCGGGGCGGGGAAGGTGCTGCTCTGGTATTGAACGATGAGCGTCCCGCCGCGCTTCACAAATTCGTCGAGCCTGGCCTGCGCTGCCGTGAGCGCCTTGCGGTTTGAGTAGGCGCGGATTCCGATCACAATCACATTCCAGGCCGAGAGATCGCCCGATCCGAGCTCCGCGTCCGTGAGCAGATGCGGCTCCACGCCCAGTTCCCTGATCGGTTCGGGAACCATGTCGCCTGTGCCCATCACGTAGCCCACCCGCAGCCCGGCGGCCAGCTTTACATCCACCTTGCGCGTAGCCAGCGTGGCCGCTTTGTACTGGTTGTACGGGCGCAGGCCCTGGTATCCGATCGTCTTCCAGCCCTCCGTGTAGGTTTTGCCGCCCGACTGCGCAACCGCCTCGATCGAATACGCTCCCGCGCCAACGTCCGGAGCCGTGACTTCAAATTTGAGAGGCTCGCTGTTTCCCGCGCTCTTCAAATGAAACTCAATCTGCGCTGGCTCGGCCTTCCATCCCTCGGGCAGTTTCAAATCGACCGTGCCGTCGGCCGCGGCCTCGGCATGCACTGTGACCATCACCGGCAGCGGTGAACCGTCGAGTGGCAAAATGCGCGCCTCGGGCTCGATGCTCACGCCGATTGCCGGAGTCACCACCAGCGGTTCGTAGATCCCGCCCGGCCCGGCAACCCGCTCCAGCGTCTGCACCACTCCGCCAATGCGGATGGGCACGCCGTCGAAGCTGAATTCCGCCCACGCCTCGAGCGGCCACTTGGCAAACGAGTCGAGCCGCAACGCGGGGTCGGCCACATCGTAATAAGGCTGCTCGATCGACGGCCGCGTGAAATAAGGCGCGGTGGGCCGCGCGTCGTCAGAGACCGTCAAGGTAAAGGTCCGGTTGTCGGTCGGCGTCGTGCCCGCCGCTTCGTCAATCGCGCCTCCCGAGTTGCTCCCTGACCAGCGGCTGCCATCGCGGCTCTCAAGCCACACCCGCAGCAGCTGCGTTTGGCCCACCCCTTGCGCGGTGTGCACGCGCACTTCGAAGTGCTCGCCCGGCGTCACGCTGCGCGCACTTTCGTCTGCAGAGGCGCCGCGGCCAAAGCCGCCGCCGCCCGCCCGCGCCACGAATCCGATCAAGTCGAGCCCGAGCAGGTCTTTGAATGCGGTCTGGAATTCTTCGATCTTGCTGCCCAGCTCGAACTCAAGATTTGCCTTGGCCACATCGTCAAGATTGCTCAGCCGCACTCGCGCGTAAAGGTCCAGCGTCTCGCGGTAAACGGGCACAAGTTTCTTTGCGCCTTCAATGCCGCTCAGGTTGCGGGTGTCGCTTGCGTAGGAGCTCATGCCGGCATCGATCTGCTTCAGGCCGTCGCTCAGCCACGCAGGCGGAGTGCCCTTCACAAGCCGCGTCAGGCCTGCAAGGCTCCTATTGATGTGCACCTGCTCGTTGTAGAAAAGCCCGCCGGGTTCTCCGTGAAGTCGGGGAGGCACCTTTGCATCCGGCACAACCGCCCACAGATGATATTCCGACGTGGCCGGCCCGCTCAGCTCAGGATTGGCGCCGCCGTATTGCGACTTCTGCTCGCCCCAGCCCTCGCGCGCAATCTGCAGATATGTGCGCCCCAGCACCGCGTCCCATGCGCCCACCGGCTCTGTCGCGTCCGTGCTCAGCGCGCCCTCGGTCCACTCGCCGGTTACATAGTTGTGGAACTTTGCCGGCGCCCACTTGCCGGTTGCGTAGTCAAAGATGCCCTTATCGGTAATAGGCGCAAACGGAGAGCGCGAGTACACGGCCAGCGGCTGCCACGGCTCTAATCCATTTTTTAACTGCTCGGGGAAAACCTTCGGATCGCCCGCTTCCTTGAACGCTTCCTGCGCGATCTCGCCCGAGACCTGGTGGTGGCCGTGGCCATCGCTTACGCCGCCCACAAACGTGCTGATGATGATCTGCGGCCGCACCCGCCGCACCGCCAGCACCGCGTCATACAAAACGCGCTCGTGGCCCCACTTCGCAAACGACTCTTCCTGCGTCTTCGAGAACCCGAAGTCGGCCTCGGTGCCCCAAAGCTGCGATGCGCCGTAATATTCGTCGGCCTTCAGCAGCTCGTTGGTGCGGATCAGCCCGAGCGCATCGTACTCCTCGGCGCTCATCGCGTTCTGCCCGCCTTCGCCGCGCGTCAGCGTCATCAGCGTCACGCGCGCGCCCAGCCCGCGTGAGAGATACGTCATCAGCGCGCCGTCTTCATCGTCGGGATGCGCCACAATCACCAGTACGCTGGCCGTGGTGCCCAGGCGCTTGATGGTCTGTTCCAGATCTGCGTAGCCGCGGTCTTCGGCAATAGGCAATGCCACCGGCGACGGCTCGCTGAGCGGCAACATTTCCAGCTCGCTCTGCGCCTTCACTGCGGGGTCCTGCGCGCGCAACGGGGTCACGGTTGCGAGGGCCAGCAGCAGGCTCGCGGCAACCGCACTAGCCAGGGCCAGATGGGCAAGAGGAGAACGGGATATCCGATAGGGGAACATACTCACAAGCCAGTGTACAATCCGGTGAGCATATGCACTTCTGCGAGTAGTGGGTCAGTTTGAAGGGTACGGGCTTCAGCCCGTACATAAACCGAGCAAAATGTCTGCGGGCTTTACCCCCTGAGGGAAGGCCTCAGCGAATCAGGACTCTGGACATGCAGGTAGACGCGTCTCACTCCGCGAACAACAATCCCCTCGAGCGCCGCATCGGCCTTCGCTCCGCCGTGCTCTTCAACATGCTCGAGATGATCGGCGTGGGCCCATTCATCACGCTGCCGCTGGTGATTGCCGCCACCGGCTACCGGCTTTCAGTATGGGCGTGGGTGGTGGGCGCGGCCATTGCCGTGGCCGACGGACTGGTGTGGGCCGAGCTTGGCGCTGCGCTGCCGCGCGCCGGCGGCTCGTATGCGTTTTTGCGCGAGATCTACGGGCCCGCGGGCGCGGGCAACTGGCTCAGCTTTCTCTTTGTCTGGCAGCTCTCGTTTACGGCGCCGCTGTCCATCGCCTCCGGCTGCATCGGCCTCTCGAGCTTTCTCGCCGTGTTCTGGCCAGCGCTCGAATCGGCGCCCATCGCCGCGCTGCCCGCGCTCCACTACTCCAACTTCGCCGCCGCCGCGGCCTGCCTGCTGGTTACGGCATTGCTCTACCGCAACCTGAGCTCCATTACGCGGCTTGCCTGGGTGCTGTTTGCCGGAGTCATGGCAGCGCTCACCGGCGTCATCGTCTCAGGATTCGTGCATGCGGCCGCCACCGGCGGATGGCACATGCCGGCTGCGCCCGCTGCCGCTGCGCTGGCGCCGGCATTCAGCCGCCTCGCCCAGGGAACGCTGCTGGCCACCTACTGTTACTGGGGCTACTACAACATCACCTTCCTGGGCAGCGAGGTGCGCAAGCCCGAACGCACCATTCCGCGTGCCATTCTGCTCTCGGTGTTTTTCGTGGCCGCGTTTTATGTGCTCATGAACCTGGCCGCGCTGCCTTCGCTGCGCGACGCGGCTACACATACCGCCGAAAGCGCCGCGCTGCGCGTGCAGCTCGTGGCCGATATTGCCCGCTCCGCCTTCGGCCGCTGGGCCGGCTACACCATTGCCGCGCTGATTGTGTGGACTGCGTTCGCCTCGGTCTTTTCGTTGCTGCTGGGCTACTCGCGCGTGCCCTACGCTGCCGCGCGCGACGGCAACTACTTCCGTTTTCTCGCCGCTGTGCACCCGAAGCACGGCATTCCGCACCGCTCGCTCGTGGCGCTGGGGCTGGTGGCCTGCTGCTTCTGCTTCTTCTCGCTCGCGCAGGTCATCACCTGGCTGGTCATCACGCGCATTCTGTTGCAATTCATGCTGCAGCAGGTGGGCGTGATTGTTCTTCGTGTCCGCCAACCCGATCTGCGGCGGCCCTTTCGCATTCCGCTCTATCCGCTGCCGCCGCTAGCCGCAATTGCCGGCTTCATCTTTATTGTGGTCACCCGCGCAACCGCGTGGAGCACGATTGCCGGCGCCGCAATCATCGCCGTCAGCGGCACGGTTATCTATTTCATCCGCGCGCGCGTGCGGCATGAGTGGCCGTTCGCGAACTGAAGCGGGCAGCGCCTGCCCCAGGCCTCCGGCCGCATGTTTACGCACCATCTTCCGTGCCCCATCCTTTCGCCTTTTTTGTGGCGAAAGGGTGGGAAAGCACGCATTATCTGTAACTAGCTCCCCCACACCGGTGTCTAATAATTGCAGCCGGAACCTCCCCGGTTCGAGGTCAATTCATGCTCATCGGCAAACCGCCTGACATTCCCTCGTCTGAGATCACGCCGCTCAAGGACTATCGCGAGTTTCTGGATCGCCGCCGCTTCCTGAAGAAGGCAGCCGCTGCAGGCGCGGCGGCTCTCGCCGCTGACCGCCTCGGCAGCCTGATTGCGCCGGGCGCAGCCCTTGCCGATTCCAAGCTGCAAACCGTGCCCAGCCCACTGACCACCACCGGCGAGCAGCTCACCAGCCTTGACGACATCACCCACTACAACAACTTCTACGAGTTCGGCGTCGAAAAGACCGACCCCGCGCGCAACGCGGGCATCCTGCCCACGCGCCCGTGGAGCGTGAAGATTGAAGGCAAGGTCGCCAAGCCGCTCACCTTCGACATCGACCAGCTCCTCAAACTGCGCCCGCTTGAAGACCGCATCTATCGCCATCGCTGCGTCGAGGCATGGAGCATGGTCATTCCCTGGATCGGTTATTCGCTCTCTGAGCTCATCAAGCTTTGCGACCCGCAGCCCTCGGCCAAATTCGTGCAGTTTGTTTCCTACTTCAACGCGGGCGTTGATAAGTGGTCCGGCCAGTCGCAGATCTTCTGGCCCTATGCCGAGGGCCTGCGCATGGACGAAGCGATGAACCCGCTCACCCTGCTCACCTTCGGCCTTTACGGCCAGGTGCTTCCCAACCAGGATGGCGCGCCCGTGCGCATCGTGGCGCCGTGGAAGTACGGCTTCAAATCGGCCAAGTCGATTGTGAAGATCAAGTTCGTGGACAAGATGCCCGACACGACCTGGAACGCGATGGCGCCCAGCGAATACGGCTTCTACTCCAACGTGAACCCCAACGTCGACCATCCCCGCTGGAGCCAGAAGCGCGAGCGCCGCATCGGCGTGCCCTTCTACCAGCAGTGGCGCACCACGCTCATGTTCAACGGCTATTCTGACCAGGTTGCATCCATGTACGCCGGGATGGACCTGAAGAAGAATTTTTAGCTTCCGGAATCTGAAGCAGGCATCGACTCTGAATTGTCATCCTGAGCGACGTCCGCCGCGGCGGGCGGAGTCGAAGGATCTGCAGTTGTTCTTCAACGAACTTCGGATTGACCACACAAGAAGCGGAGTTGGCGGTGTTAGCCGTCCGCTGCGCAGACGTGTTAACGGAGTTAGGCTCGTTAGCGCGATTTAACCAGCGCCGCTAACTCCGCTAGCCCCGCTTTCGAACTACCTATGCCTCGATCGATCATCGTCCTGCTCAAAACGCTCACCTGGATCGCCTGCCTCGCGCCTGCTGCGTGGCTTGCGTGGGGCGCGGTCACCAACAACCTCGGCCCCGATCCCACGGCCAGGCTCGCATTTGCCACCGGTCTCGCCACGCTTCGCCTGCTGGCCATCACGCTGGCCATCTCTCCGGTTCGCAAACTTGCTCCACGGCTCGGCTGGCTCATCCGATTCCGGCGTCTGCTTGGTCTCTTTGCATTCTTCTACGCTACGCTGCACATGCTCACGTGGGTCGCGCTCTACAGCGGATTCGACGTGCATGCCATGCTGATCGATGTGACAAAGCGCCGCTTCATCATGGCGGGCGCGGCCGCATATCTGCTGCTGCTGCCGCTGGCGCTCACCTCAACCAACTGGGCCATCCGCAAGCTGGGCGGCAAAAACTGGAACCGCCTGCACAAGCTCATCTACGTCGCGGCCATCTGCGGAGTAGTGCATTACTGGTGGCAGGTAAAGCCCGGCGTGCTGACGCCGACTGACATGACGATCCTGTTTGCCGTGCTGCTGCTGGCCCGGCCCGCGATCGCCTTGGCGCAGCGCCGCAAACCGCGCAGCACGGCGGCCTAGACCATCTCTCCTGAGGGTGTAAGGCGAAAGAAACAACTTGTCATCCTGAGCGGAGATTGGCGCGTGTTTTGCGCCAATCGTAGTCGAAGGACCTGCATTTGTTCTTCAACAAGCTTCGGATTCACCACGCCAGGATGGAATCGCCCAATAGCAAAATGAGAGACGTTCTAATCAACTACTCGTTTCCGATCATTTCTGCATTATTGACTGGCTGCCTGCGGCGGAGGCGGTTCAACCAGCGTCACCTGCACGTCGTCCATGTCGCTCTGCACGCTGAGAGGCGTCTCCTTGTCCATGTATTTATGGACGCTCGGTGCAGCCTGCGGCGCTGCCCCCGTCCCCGCGCCCGGGTCCCCGCCGTTCGAACCGCCGGCGCTCTGGCCGCCGGCATTCTGCGCCGGTGCACTTGCAACAGCATCCTGCGCATTCGTCACCTGCAAAATGTAGTTTCCGGCAGGCACGTAGTCGAAGTTGAAGCTGCCGTCTTTCAGCATCGCGGTCTTGCGCGCTTCTTCGCGGTCATCGGCGTAGAGCAGATGCACCGTTGCCTGCGACGGTGCGTGCGCGTCGGTGCCGGCGGTAATGTTGCCGGCAACGGTGAACAGTCCGTCGAGCGGCAGCACGATGTCGACGCCGTTGTGCGTTTCGCCCGCGCTCACCTTCACGGTTTCAGCCTTGTCGATGCGAAAGCCGCCGCCAAAGCAGAACTGTGGCGAAGCGTTTTCATCCTTCACCGGCAGCAGCGCGCAAACCTTGTATTCGCCTTGAGGCAGATCGGTGATGCTGTAGCGGCCGCGGCCGTCGCTCTTCTCGTCCATCGGCCAACTGTCGTCGCCATTTGAACCGATCTTGATCCAATGATCCTGCGCGGTCTTGCGAAGCACCGCAAAGCGAATTCCGATGGCCGGACTTGAGTCGTAATAACTCATGACGCCGTCAATTTCGGCTCCGCGATCGATGGAGGCATTTATGTCGGTGACGTGCTGCGCGGTGACGGTGAGCTTCACCATGTGATCTTTCCACTGCTCGATCTCGTCAATGATTTTCTCGCGCTCCGAGGCCTGCGAGCCAAGGCGATTTTCATCCACCGCAAGCGTGGGGTCGATATATCCATCGAGCGTGGCGAATGCGTAGTACTCACCGGGAGGCACGGCCTCAATCTTGAATTTGCCATCGAGGCCGGTGGTCGCGCCTTCGTCCAGATCCACGGAATCCTTGTCAGGACCGGTTCCGGCGGTCTTGGGGTCGTAAGCGGGCAGAAGCAAAACCTCAGCAAAGCGCGCGGGCTTGCCGGTGTCGGTGCACAACACGAGCCCGGTAACGGTGCCCTTGGTGGGATCGGGTTTGCGGGGCGCGTTGTCCTCAGGGCAGCCGCTCAACATGAGGCACGCGAACGCAGCCACGCAAATGCATAGAAGCCGTTTCACGACAATTCACCTGCGCCCTTCAGGCCTGAGGAAATTGTAGCGCCGTCTGCGCCACGGGGCGGTAGCTTTTGCGGTGAAGCGGGGTGGGGCCCAGGCGCTTGAGCGCCTCAAGATGCTCGGCCGAGCAGTAGCCCTTGTGCCTGGCCAGCCCGTAGCCGGGATACACCGCGTCGAGCTCAACGATCATGCAATCGCGATACACCTTGGCCAGCACGCTAGCCGCCGCAATCGACATGCTTGTCGCATCGCCCTGCACCACCGCCTGCTGCCGGCAGGGCCAGTCAATCGTGTCCAGTCCGTCGATGAGCAGGTAATCCGGCGAAAGCGCCAGCTTCTCAACGGCCGTCCGCATGGCCAGCAGCGAGGCCCTGCGGATGTTGATGCGGTCGATCGTCTCCACATCCACCGCGGCCACCGCCCACGCAATCGCGCCGGCGCGAATCTCGCCATCGAACTCGTTGCGCATCTTTTCGGTGAGCTTTTTTGAGTCGGTCAGGCCCGGCAGCCGGCAGCCCTTTGGAAGAATGACTGCCGCTGCCACCACCGGTCCGAACATCGGCCCACGCCCCACTTCATCCAGGCCGGCGATGCACAGCGCGCCCGCGCGCCGCGCGGCGTTTTCAAGCGTCCATCCGCATTTCTGGGGCACCGCCATGCATCGAGTATAGGAAACTGCTCAATCCGCATCGGTGCAAAACACGTACGGTCCGCTGCCTCGTTTGAGTCAGCGAACCGCACGCTGCCACCCCAACCGGCCGCTCTTATCCGGCATTCTCCGTGGGGTGCAGAACACGGAAGCCCTGGCCGCCGTTGGACCACACCAGCAGCAGAATGTCCTTGCCCGACGGAACCGCATGAATCGCGCTCACGCAGCTTTCCGGGCCGTCCACCGGCTTGCGGTTCACTTCAAGAATCACGTCTCCCGGCGCAAGTCCCGCATCGTCGGCCGCGCTGCCTGGGCGCACATTCCCAATTGCTGCGCCCTTCACCCGGTCAGGAATGTTGTACTGCTGCCGCACGTCGGGGGTAAGTTCATTCAGCGCCACGCCCAGCTTGCCGCCCTGCGAACCGCCCGCGCCCGCGTTCGAAGCCTCCTCCACTTGCTTGGCGTGGAACTCGCCCACCGTAATGTGAATTGTCTGCTGCTTGCCTTCGCGCAGAATGCCCAGTTCGATCTGCGCGCCCGGCGTCATCTCGCTCACCGTAACCTGCAGCGCGCTGGCATTGGCCATGGTCTTGCCGTTGAGCGTGCGAATCACGTCCCCGCTCTTCAGGCCCGCGTGATCGGCGGGCGAATCGGGAGTCACTTCGCTGATAATCGCGCCCGACGCGTCGGGCAGGTTGAAGAAGCTGGCGTTGTCCGGCGTCACCGCGTTCATGCTGATGCCCAGGTAGCCGTGGTGCACCGCGCCCGATTTGATGATCTGGTCGGTCGAAGCCTTCACCAGTTGCGCGGGAATCGCGAACCCGGCCCCGGCAAACGAGCCGCTGTTCGAAATAATGAACGTGTCAATGCCGATCAGCTCGCCGTGCGCGTCAACCAGTGGCCCGCCCGAATTGCCGGGATTGATGGCCGCATCGGTCTGGATGTAGTCGCCCGGCTTGCGCGCATCGTCGGAGTACGGATTGGGCCGGTCGAGTCCGCTGATGATGCCCCGCGTGACCGTGAACGGAAAGTTGCCGAATGGGTTGCCGAACGCGAGCACCGTTTGCCCTGGGCGCAGCTTGCTTGAGTCGCCAAACGCGATGCTGGCCAGGTTGTGCTCGTCGATCTTGATCACGGCCAGGTCGTTCAGCTTGTCAACGCCGATCAGCTTGGCGTTGAACACGCGCCGGTCGTCCAGCGTCACGCGAATCTGCGTTGCGCCGTCCACCACGTGGTCGTTGGTCACAATATACCCGTCGGGCGAAATAATCACGCCGCTGCCGATGCCGTGCTCAATCTGCGGTTGCTGCGGCCCACCCTGCCCGTTGGGGCCGAAAAAGAAGAACTGGCGGAATCCAGGCGGAAGATCCTGCGGATTGATGCCGCCGAAACCCTGCCCGCCATTTTGCCCGCCGTTCTGCCCGCCGTCGTCCGAAGCTTCATCGGCCGACATACGCGAAGTTACCGCCACGTTCACCACGGCCGGCGTTACCCGCGCCGCTACGGCCTCCACCGCGTTGTCGAGCGCAACCAGCGGTTCCACGCTTGAGTTGTCGAGCGGTCCCGCCATCGGCGCCGCGTGCGCGGTCGAGTGGCTCGTCACAAATACAAAGCCCAGCACCAGTGTCGCCACGATTCCGGCAGGGATGGCCAGCTTCTTCGCAATTGCTACTAATTGTTTAGTTGTTGCAGTCATACGTTTCTCTCCATTGGTTTCAAGTTCAAGGTTCTTAAAGTTGAATGACGAACCAGCCGTTGCCCAGCGCCACCGCGTGGGGCATGCCGTTCAATGAATTCAAGTCAGGCCGCGCCGCCTGTCCCACAGGCTTGCCCGCCGCCGAATTTGTTGATTGCGCGGCCGCGTTGGGAATAATTGCCGATGTCGGAATCGCCGTCGGTTGTCTCTGTCCAGCCGCCACACCCGATCCGCCCGGCACAACGGATCCCGCCGGCCCATCGGACTCACTAGCCCCGGCCGTCGCACGGCTATAAATGCGGAAAATCAGACGCGTAATCGTAATCCGTCCCGCGCTGCCGTCCGCAGGCCGCACGCCGATGCCCGTACCGGAACCGTAATTCGCCCCGTAGTCCGACACCACGCGGTCGCCCGGCACGTCGCCCGAGGCCTGCACCTGCTCAAAGGCCGTCAGCACAATCAGCTCCTGCGGCGCGGCCGTCTCATTCTTCGCAGAGACCGCAACTGCATCGGGTCCCGCGGCATTCGCTGCGGCTGGCGCACTCATCGCCGGCTCAACAAACTTCGTCTCCCACGCGCGCGGGGCAGCCGGCGAACCCGTCTCGCGCCAGCCAGTCTTGCGCCAGCCAGTCTTGCGCCAGTCTGTTACGCTCTGGCCGTGCTTCTCCGGCACAATCGCCATCGCATTGATAGCGCGGAAATGCGAGTCCGCTATCTGGTTCGTCGATGGGGCAATCACCTTGTCGCCGCGCAACTCCTCGGGAACCATCTGCGCGGTCTGGGCCAGTGTCGACTCGGCCGTTACCCTCGGCTGCACAGGCACAAACGCCACCAGTTGCGGGCAGCGCGCCATCACCAACGCTCCTACTGCCAGCGCACAGCCCACTGCGCCAACCAGCGCCCGGCTCGCCACCGGATGCATCGCGCTCCGCCGCACCAGGATGCTGTGCACCCGCCGCGCCAGCTCCGGCCGCCGCTCAAAAGCACTGAGAGTCAGCGCTTTCGCACGCGCGCCCAGGCTCAATGCCTCGGCCCTGTGCTCCATATGCCGCTCGGCCAACCCGGCCAGGCAGGCCGCATAGGCCCGCGGAGCCAGCGTCCGCCGCACCACGCCCTCATCGCAGGCCATTTCGCGCTCGCCACATAATCTCCGCTCAATAAATGCGAGCGCGGGGTTGAGCGGGAAAACTACCAGGCACAACTTCTGCGCCAGGTTCGTCCAGTCGTCGCGCCGCCGCAGGTGCTCAGCCTCGTGCAACACCACCTGCTCCAGATCCTGCCGCGTAAGCTGTTCCAGCAGCCATTCGGGAATCAGAATTCGCGGCGCAAAAAATCCAATTACGCTGGGCCGGTCCAGCTCGCGCGTCGTGCAGAGTTCAAACTTCGTTTGCCGCGCATCGTTACCACTGCACTCGTCCAAATCGAGGACCCCACGAAGTGGCGTCGCAGACCTCCACAACTTGCGCAGCCGCGCCGTATGAACCGCAAGGTCAATCGCGCGCGCCAGCGCCACCACCACCCACAGCGCCGCAATCGCCACGCTCCAGCGATCGTTGATTTCAAGCCACGGATGCGCCAGCCATGGCCGCGCCGCGAGAGAACCAAGGGAAGCCGTTCCAAATCCAACATTAGATGCCGCATTCGGCCCGATCAGCCGCGCCAGCGCCGGCACAAACGGCAGCGCAACGAGAATCGAAAATCCCGCCGCCCACGCCGCAAAGCGGTGCGCCGCACCCACTCGCGGGGCCAGCCGCAGGCACAGCGCCAGTCCCGCCGCAATCAACGCGCCCTGCCACAGCGCAGTCACGGCAACCGGCGCGGCCGCATGCGCAAACCCGTACGCAAAACTTCGCAACGCTTCAAACCCACTTCCAGGCAGCGCGCCCATCACGGCGCTCAATCTCTGTGCGAACAACGGGGAAGCCATAGGCAAAGTCGGCGTCATTTACGCTTTGCCTCCATTAGGTTTGATGCTTCCCGCGTCTTCTTCGGTGCATCGGGAGCCGCGCTTTCAATCGCCGCCTTCAGCCGCTCCAGCTCCGCGGGCGTAATTTCGTCGTCGCCCAGCAGGCTCAGCAGCAGCCGCTCCCTCGAGTCGCCGAAGAACCGGCTCAAAACATGCTTCACCTCCGACCGGCTCGCCGCGTCCTCGGCCACGCACGGCCGGTAAACAAAGGCGCGGCCCTCCTGCCGATGGTCCACGTAACCCTTTTGCTCCAATATCCTGATGGTCGTCAGCACCGAGTTGTAGGCCAGCGGCTCGCCCTCCGGCAATCCCGCCACCAGGTCGGTCACAGCCGACTCGCCCCGCCGCCACAGAATCTTCATCAGTCTCAGCTCGGCTTCAGTCAACGTGCTGCTTTTGCGTGGAGGCATCTTTTTCTCTTTACTCGGGTGCGGTCCGATGGGGTTTTTTTGCCCGTACAAACCATTCGACGAGCAACTAAAGTATTAGTTAGCAGAAATGTTGGAATTCTTCAAGAGGCTGGTCTCCCTCTCAAATTGACTGCAAGAAAGTCCATCTTGGCGAGCGAGTTGCGGTCCGCGGCGCGCCGTAGGCGCAAAGGAAATTAGCCCCGCGCCCCGGCGCGGGGTAAGCCAACCCAAATAACTCCGCCAGCCCCGTAGGGGCGACGCCTTCTGACGGCCGCAGCATGCAACCGTTGTCTCGTCAATTCGTTACAGGACCCTTCACACACCCAACAGGAAAGTGAAGATGCGTCCGAATGTCCCAGCCGCTGTGACTGTCGTCACGGAAGGGAAAGCGGCAGCTATTGTATACAAAATTGGATACGTACTTCGGGATGAGCACTCTGCCCAAAACCGCCCCACACATCGGTCCCCGTCCGCAATACGGAACAACGCCCAGAGGTCTGGTCTTCAACCTCATGCGTTTCTCGCTCCACGATGGTCCTGGCATTCGAACGACTGTATTTCTCAAGGGTTGTCCGTTGCGCTGCCTCTGGTGTCACAACCCGGAGAGTCAATCAGGCAAGCCGGAGATCATTTACTTTGAGCAACGCTGCATTCACTGTGGGGCCTGCGTCGCTGCCTGCCCGCACGGCGCGCTTCATCTGGAGCAGCAACTCATCCATGATCCTGAGCGATGCCGGCGTTGCGGGGAATGTGTTCATGCCTGCGCAGGCGATGCGCGGCAACTCGCGGGGCGCTGGATGACTGTGCCCGAGGTACTGGCAGAGGTCCTGAAGGACCAGGTGTTCTTTGATGAGTCCCGGGGTGGCATTACCGTCTCGGGTGGCGAACCCCTGTTCCAGGCGGCTTTTGTCGAAGGGCTCCTGGCCGCCTCGAGAGCCCGGCGCCTCGGAACCGTTCTCGACACTTGCGGATTCGCCAGTCCTGACGTCATGCGCCGAGTGAGCGAGCACGTCGATCTGTTCCTCTACGATCTGAAGTTGATGAACGGTGAAAGACACCTGCGCTTTACCGGTGTGAAGAATGACTTGATCCTCAAAAACCTGAAAATGCTGGCTGAACGCGGAAGTTGTGTCATTGTGCGCGTCCCCGTCATTCCGGGCGTGAACGACGACAGCGACAATTTCGACTCTTTATCTGCGTTTTTGTCCTCCCTGAGATTGCGTGATATTGATCTTCTCCCCTACCACCAGTTCGGCAGCGACAAATACGCCAGGTTGCATCTGTCTTGTGAAATAAAGGACGTTGACCCGCCCACAACGGAACAGATGGAAACTATTGCGGCGCGTCTGAAGGGCGACGGATTTCATGTGCGGATCGGAGGGCAATTATGAACCCACGCGTGACCAGACTGAGACAGGCAGGCCTTGATACAAGACCGTGTCTCTCCATCGAGCGGGCCGCTCTGATCACCGACTTTTGCCGGCAGGACAAGACGGCTTCCGTTCCAATTCGCCGTGCCCGCGCCTTTCAATACCTCATGGAGAACAAGAGGATATATATCGGAAAGGACGATTTGATCGTTGGCGAGCGCGGCCCCGCGCCCAAGGCGACGCCCACCTTCCCGGAGCTCTGTTGTCATAGTCTCGATGACTTTGAAGTCCTGAATTCGCGCGAAAAGACTTCCTATTCCGTGGATGACCACGCGCGCCAGGTCCAAAAGGACGACGTCATTCCGTATTGGCAAGGTCGCTCCATGCGCGATCTGATCTTTGCGGAAATGACTCCGGAATGGAAAAGCGCTTATGAGGCCGGCATCTTCACCGAGTTCATGGAACAACGCGCTCCCGGGCACACCGTCCTCGGGGACGTGATTTACCGCAGGGGACTGCTGGATCTGAAGGCCGATATCGACTCCTCCCTGTCGCATCTGGATTTCTTCAACGATCCCGAGGCCTCTGCGAAAAGAGATGAACTGCGCGCCATGGCCATTGCCGCCGATGCCGTCATCCGATTTGCTCAGCGCCATGCTGAACATGCGGAGGAACTGGCTCGAACGGAAACGAATCCCGGCCGCAGGGAGGAATTACGCAGGATTGCCGCCGTGTGCCGCCAGGTGCCGGCCCATGCTCCGCGCGATTTCCGTGAGGCGCTGCAGGCGTATTGGTTCACTCATCTTGGTGTCGTAACTGAGCTCAACACGTGGGATTCCTTTTCCCCGGGGCGCTTCGATCAGCATCTGTATCCGTTCTATCGGAAGGGCATGGAAGAAGGCACGCTGACCCGGGACGAGGCTAAGGAGCTGCTCCAGTGTCTGTGGGTCAAATTCAACAATCAGCCTGCTCCTCCGAAAGTCGGTGTGACTGCCGAGGAAAGCGGCACTTACACCGATTTTGCGAACATTAACAATGGCGGCCTGAAACGCGACGGATCGGACGGCGTGAATGACGTCACCTGGCTCATTCTTGATGTCATCGATGAAATGCATCTGCTGCAGCCCTCCTCGAATCTCCAGCTAAGCAGGAAGAACCCGGATGCCTTCCTGAAGCGGGGTCTGGAAATCGTGCGCCAGGGGTGGGGGCAACCATCGATCTTCAACGCCGATATGGTCGTCGAGGAATTATTGCGCCAGGGCAAGCTCGTCGAAGAGGCCCGCTGCGGCGGCATCTCGGGATGCGTGGAAACCGGCGCGTTTGGAAGAGAGGCCTATATCCTTACCGGATACTTCAATCTTCCCAAAGTGCTTGAGCTCACCCTGAACAACGGGGTGGATCCGCGCACCGGGAAAAAGATTGGAAAGGAGACCGGGGATGCGCGTGCGTTTTCTTCCTGGGAGCAATTGTTTGCAGCTTTCCGGCAGCAACTTCACTATTTTATCGATGTGAAGGTGCGCGGCAACAATGTCATTGAGCGCCTCTATGCGGACTACATGCCGGCTCCGTTCCTCTCTTTGCTGACCGACGACTGTATTG
The DNA here is from genome assembly GCA_963808695.1 of uncultured Acidobacteriaceae bacterium. GTDB lineage: Bacteria > Acidobacteriota > Terriglobia > Terriglobales > Acidobacteriaceae > Telmatobacter. The sequence continues at coordinate 44,816 of CAWEHF010000011.1, read as the reverse complement.
CGAAGGGGAAGGACTACAACAATGGCGGCCCCAAGTACAACACGACATACATCATGGGAGTAGCGCCTGCTACCTGTACCGACAGCCTTGCAGCGATCAGGTACCACGTCTTCGGCCACAAGACGGTCACGATGGACGACTTGTTGGAAGCGCTGGCCCACAATTTTGAGGGTCGAGAAAGACTGCGTTTGTTGTTGTGGAACAAGACGCCGAAGTTCGGGAACGATGATGACTACGCGGACGCCATTCTCGTGGATGTGTTCAACGCTTTTTTCGAGGAGGTGGATGGGCGGAAAAACACAAAAGGCGGGTATTACCGGGTCAATTATCTGTCGACGACCTGCCACGTTTATTTTGGCGCGATGACCGGCGCCACGCCCGACGGACGGCGTGCATGGGAGCCTCTTTCGGATGGCATTTCTCCCGTGCAGGGGGCGGATCGCAACGGACCCACGGCCGTTGTCAAGTCCGCCGCCAGGATGGATCATGCTCGTACCGGAGGAACTCTGCTGAACCAGAAATTTACGCCCCAGTTGCTGCAGGGAGAGGGTGGGCTCGACAAAGTGGCGGGCCTGGTCCGCTCCTATTTCCGCCTGGGAGGGCATCATATCCAGTTCAATGTGGTCACCGCGGCCACCCTGCACGCTGCGCAGGCGGAGCCCGAGAAATACCGCGATCTGATTGTGCGCGTTGCCGGTTATAGCGATTATTTCTGTGACCTGACCCGCGCCTTGCAGGACGAAATCATCGCGCGCACAGAGCACGAGGCCTTCGTACCTTTGTAGGCGTATTCGCACCGCTCCGTATGAGCGTCGATAAACCCGATTTGTTCAAGCAGCGTTGCCGAAAACTCACAATGCTGGATACAGTGGAATGCTGCCACCAGGTCGGTCACTGCCGACTCGCCCCGCCGCCAAAGAATCTTCATCAGTCTCAGCTCGGCTTCAGTCAGCGTGCTGGATTTGCGTGGAGGCATTTTTTTCTCGTTACCCCGGGTGCGGTCGGACGGATTCCGGCCCTACAAATCCATAGACGCACCAACTAAAGTATTAGTTAGCTGAAATCCGGAGATTTTTCAAGATGACCGAGGCGGAGTCCCCTCAATGTTGAGGAAGTCATTGTGAATCAATCGAATATAAAGTCAGTAGTATAAACGCTGCACCACATCAGATGTTCGCTTGCAATAAAGCGAATAAAATGCGAAAATAGGAATGATTACCGTTGTGGAAATCTCACCGTATTGCTGATGACTTTTGCGTTGACATTGCATCAAACATAGTGAAACATTGGACTTATACGTAACTTATTCAGCGGATTCGTGTATTTTGGACTGTGGAAAACGGGTCCTTAACGGTGATTTCATAGGCTTTATTTCAATGGGTGGGTTTGTAGGGAGGGTGCAGTCATGGCGCTAAGAGTGGAGGACCAGGAGAAACTCGGTGAGTTGATAGTCTACATCAGCGAAAGGTCGGCAAACGACCCTCGTTTTGGTGCCACCAAGCTGAACAAGTTACTATATTTTGCGGACTTTTTCGCCTATGGAAACTTTGGAAACCCTATTACGGGAGCCATCTACCGCCACCTGAAGCAGGGTCCTGCTCCCCGTCACCTCGAAGAGGTCCGCGATCGCCTCGCATCATCGGGAGCAATCGAGATCCAAGAGCGGAACCTGAAGAACGGTCGCCGTCAAGTCAGAACTGTCGCCCGCCGCAATCCCATCCGAAGCAAATTCTCAGATGAAGAGCTTGCGTTGGTAGATGAACTGATAAAGCTGCACTGGGAACACACCGCCGACGAGATTAGCGACGCTAGCCACAACTATGTCGGTTGGAAAATGACCAAGGAAGGGGAGACGATCCCCTACGAGTCCATTTTCCTTTCCGATGCTCCCCTTACCACTGAGGAGATTTACAGAGGTCAAGAACTCGCACGCGAGTATGGGTGGGGCGCCTAGGTGCGCGGATCATGCCTACATCGATTATCGAAGAACCCCTCTATACGGAACAAATCAACAGCCTCCGCATAGACTGGAAGAGACTTGATGAAGCATTTCTCGAATTGCAGAACGCCATTCTCCTCGTGCCGGATGTTTTCCCCCTGGTGCCGGGAACCAAACTTCGAAGGGTGCAACTCGTGGGATTCCCCGGCGTGCCTCCGTTGTCTATATTTTTTGCAGTAGTGGGAGATACTGCACACTTGGTTGCGGCTGAATTGATCAGCGGGGAAGACTGATCCCTACCCTCTGCTCAACTTCCTTTCCTGCCATTTGCATCCAATTTCCTCCTCCCGGCGCACACTGGTCCTATACCTGAAGCCAGTAGCCAGTAGCCAGTAGCCAGTAGCCAGTAGCCGGTAGCCGGTAGCCGGTAGCTGGAAGCTAGAGGCTAGTAGCTAGAAGCTAAGAGCGAACAGCTGTTGACCAGAAATATAACCCCCCCCACCCCCCTCCCCCATCCCCTGTGAAACTGTGAGGGCTGCCGCTGTTCTGCTATCCTTTTTCCTTACTACTGGAGCACGAGAAAATGGCAAAGAGCGTCAACAAAGTCATCCTTCTGGGCAATGTGGGCAAAGACCCCGAGATTCGTTCCACCGGCGCCGGCAACATGGTGGCAAACCTGACTCTCGCCACCAGCGACCGCTTTCAGGACGCTCAGGGCAACTGGCAGGACCGCACCGAGTGGCACAACCTGGTGGCCTTCAAGCGCACCGCCGAAATCATCCGCGACTACGTGAAGAAGGGCTCAAAGCTCTACGTCGAGGGCAAGATCCAGACCCGTAGCTGGGACGACAAAGAGACGGGCGCCAAGCGCTACCGCACTGAGATCATTGTCAACGATCTCTCGCTGCTCTCGGCCCGCGAAGAGGGCTCAGGCTCCTACAACCGCTCGAGTCAGGGCGGCGGCGCATCGTCGTACGATCAGCGCCCGCCGGCCGCCGCCGACGACCTCTCGCAGCAGGCCGAGATCTCCGACGACGACATCCCGTTCTAGGCGCCGATGGGGACGATGCGATCATGCATGATCGCATCGTCCAGCAGGGCGGAGATTGCCGGTTCGTCAGCTCGTTGAAAAGCAACCGCAGATCCTTCGATTGCGCAAGCCGCAAGAAGCGCGGCTTGCTGCGTTCAGGATGACATCGCATTTTTGATGCGGGCCTTAGAGACTGCCCACTAGATCTCGATCTTCACCGGCCAGGTCTTCCAGATATCGGCGCAGTAGTCGCGGATGGCGCGATCGGACGAGAACTTGCCGATGCGCGCCACATTCAGAATCGACATGCGCGTCCAAAGGTCGTGGTCGCGGTAGGCCGTGTCCACGTGGTCCTGGCAGTCGATATACGCTTGATAGTCGGCCAGCAGCATGTACTCGTCCTGCGCCAGCAGGGAGCTGACGAGGGGCTCGAAGAGCGCGCGGTCGCCATGCGAGAACTCGCCGCCGGCCAGGGAGTCGAGGATTTCGCGCAGGTTCGCGTTGGACTCGTAGATTGCGTGCGGATTGTAGCCCTGAGCCTTCCTCTGTTGCACCTCGGGCGTGCTCAGGCCGAATAGAAAGAAGTTGTCGGCGCCCACCTCCTCGCGAATTTCGATATTGGCGCCGTCGAGCGTGCCGATGGTGAGCGCGCCGTTCATGGCGAACTTCATGTTTCCGGTTCCCGAAGCCTCTTTGCCGGCCAGCGAAATCTGCTCTGACAGATCGGCGGCCGGGTAGACCCTGTGGCCCAGCTTCACGTTGAAGTTGGGCAGGAAGACGATCCTGAGGCGGTCGCGCACCAGCGGATCGCCGTGAATGACCGCGGCCACAGCGTGAATGAGCTTGATGATGAGCTTGGCCATGCGGTAGCCCGGCGCCGCTTTGCCGCCAAAGATGAAGGTGCGCGGCTGCATTTTTATGTCGGGGTTGTGCTGGATGCGTTTGTAGAGCGAGAGGATGTGCAGCACCTTCAGGTGCTGGCGCTTGTACTCGTGCATGCGCTTCACCATCACGTCGAACATCGATCCCGGATCGACGGTAATGCCCAGCGTGCGGTGAATGTAATCGGCGAGCCGCTGCTTGTTGTACTGCTTGATGGCGCGCCACTCCTGGGCCAGTTCCGCGTCGCCCATCATGGTTTCAAGCTTGCGCAGCTTTTCAAGGTCGTGAACCCAGCCATGGCCCAGCCGCGACGAGAGCAGGTTGGCGAGGCGCGGATTGCTCAACACCATCCACCGGCGCGGGGTGACGCCGTTGGTCATGTTTTTGAATTTTTCGGGCGTCAAATCAGAAAAGTCACGCAGCACGTCGGTTTTCAACAGCTCGGAATGCAACTCGGCCACTCCGTTGATGGCGTGGCTGCCCAGCGCGGCCAGGTGAGCCATGCGCACGTAGCGCTCGCCGCTCTCGTCGATGAGCGAGAGCCGCCGCACCCGGTCCTCGTCGCCCGGGAATTTGGCGCGAACGTTGTCGAGATGGCGGCGATTGATCTCTTCGATGATCTCGAGATGGCGCGGCAGCAGCGCGCCGAAGAGACTGACCTGCCATTTTTCAAGAGCCTCGGGCAGCAGCGTGTGGTTGGTGTATGAGACCGTGCGCGTGGTTACGTTCCACGCTGCATCCCATTCCATCCGGTTCTCATCCACCAACAGGCGCATCAACTCGGCCACCGCGATGGCCGGATGCGTGTCGTTCAACTGGATGGCGAAGCTGCGGTACAGGTCGGCCAGCGGCCGGTCCGATGCCTTCTGGATCTGAACGATGTGCTGCAGTGAGCAGGAGACAAAGAAGAACTGCTGCTCGAGCCGGAGCTGCTTGCCCTGGATCTCTTCGTCGTTGGGATACAGAATCTTCGAGATGGTTTCAGACGAAACCTTGTCGGCGACGGCGCCGAAAAAATCGCCCGTGTTGAAGCTTTCGAATTTGAACGAGTCCACGGCCTGCGCCGACCAGAGCCGCATGGTGTTGGCCGTGTTGGTGCGGTAGCCGAGGATCGGCGTGTCGTTGGGAATGCCGCGCACAACCTTCTCCGGAACCCAGCGAACCCTGAAGTGGCCGTCCGGGTCGGAATACGTTTCGGTATGCCCGCCGAACTTGACCTCGTATGCGTCCTCGGGCCGCTCCAGCGCCCAGGGATTGCCCAGGCGCAGCCACTTGTCGGTCGTCTCCACCTGCCAGCCGTCGCGAATCTCCTGGTCGAAGATTCCGTACTCGTAGCGGATGCCGTAGCCGATGGCCGGAATGTCCAGCGTGGCCAGCGAATCCATAAAGCACGAGGCCAGGCGGCCCAGGCCGCCGTTGCCCAGGCCCGGCTCGGCCTCCTGCTCGATCAGCGTCTCGAGATCGAGACCCAGCTTGCGCATCGCCTCCTCGGTCTCTTCGTAGATGCCGAGGTTGATGAGGTTGTTAGCCAGATGCGGCCCGGTGAGGAACTCGGCCGAGAGGTAGCAGACCACGCGCACGTCCTGAGCCCTGTAGTTGAGCACCGTCCTGATCCAGCGTTCCACCAGGCGATCGCGCACGGTATGCGCCAGCGCCATGTAGAGATCGTTCATGGTGGCGCGTTCGCGCGAGCGGCCTTGCACAAAGAACAGGTTGTCGAGGAACGAGTGGGCGAGGGCCTCGACGGCGTTGGCGGTGCGCTGGTTTTTCGTGGATCCTTCAAAGTCGAGTTCAGGCAGGACGGGAGCGGTCATGGATTCTCCTCGATTTGGGGCGGCGAAGACCGCCGGGTCTCCAGGCGTCGCCGTAAATCATCGGCTGGCGTCGATGGTTCATCAAAACGATACGTCCGCAGCGCGACCCCAGGGAATAAATAATGCGTCAAAATCGGGTCAGCACGGGATTGCCATCATTCCAAAGCGGTTTTGCCGAGGCACGGCTTTGCGGGGACGCAAGTTTGCCTCAGCCAAAGTTTGCGGCTTTAACGATCGCCTCGGCTACTTCATCGGGCGTAAGCGCGTCGGCCGCGACGGAGACATGCGCCGTGCGGTAGAGCGGCAGGCGGTGCGCATAGCGGTTTTCGAGGTTGGCGCGGTCGGCCAGCACCGGACGCTCATGCTCGGTGCCGCCGCAGCGGGCCAGCGTGGTCTCAAGCGCCACTTCAAGGTGCACCAGCAACGTGCCCTCGCCGGTGAGCAGCAGCTCCCGCGTTTCAACGCGCTCAATGGCGCCGCCGCCGAGGGCCAGCACGAGATTGCCGGTGGCGGCTAGCAGCCTGATGGTCGCGTGCTCCAGGTCGCGGAAGGCCGCTTCGCCTTGACGCGCGAAGATCTCGGCGATTGTGCAGCCTGCTTCGGCCTCGATCACGTTGTCGGCGTCGATGAAACGCCAGCCCAGCCGCGCAGCCACCAGCGGGCCAACCGTGCTCTTGCCAGAGCCCATAAAGCCCGTGAGCACGATGCGTTTGATAGGCGCGGCGGCGGTTTTCTGATCGTTGCTGGCCGAGGTCATTGTCATCAGTATAGGGACCGGCGGGCGCGATAAACAGTTGAGCCGTTGAACAGCGAAACAGTTGAACAGCGATCCGCTTCCAGCTCCGCTAACGCCGCTAACTCCGCTCGTTCCCTCGTTCCCTTGTTCCCTTGTTCTCTCGTCTTTAAGCAAACGCCATCACCATCGCGCCTACGGTGATCAATGCGCCGCCAATCATCGCCGCGGCGTTCAGCTTTTCGCCCAGCAACAGCCACGCGAAGATCATCACCAGCGGCACCGATAGCTTGTCGAGTGGAGCTACGCGCGAGGCCGGGCCCAGTTGCAGCGCGCGAAAGTAGCACAGCCACGAGAGTCCCGTGGCCAGGCCCGAGAGCGTGAGGTACAGCACCGTCCGCCGTTCGAGCGCGCGAATCTCGCCGTGCTTGCCGAGAGCCAGTGCGATGCCCCATGCAAAAATGACCACCACCGTTGTGCGCAGCGCGGTGGCCAGGTTTGAATCCACGTGCGCCACGCCCATCTTGGCCAGCAGCGCAGTGGCCGCGGCAAACACGGCCGAAAGCAATGCCCATCCAATCCAGCTCATGGCAACATGCTACGCGCTCATGGCAACATGCTACGCGCGACGCATGGATCTCCGCGCCGCGCCCCGCAACGCAACGATGAGATTGATACACTCCAGCCATGGAAACCGGCCGGCCGAGCCGCACAGCCCTCCGCGTGGCCCAGCGCCGCGCTATCCACCAGGTGCTCGACCATCCTCCCATCCTCAACGACCCCATCGCCATCCCGCTGCTCGGCCGCGACTTCGCCTGCGATCCCGAGAAGGAGTCTTCGCGTTTTGCACGCGCCTTTCGAGCTTTCATCGTGGCGCGCAGCCGTCTCGCTGAAGATCAACTGGCTGCAGCCTCGGCGCGGGGCCTTACGCAGTACGTCGTTCTTGGCGCAGGGCTCGACACCTTCGCGTACCGCAATCCCCTGCCGTACACCCGCGTCTTCGAGGTCGACTTTCCGGCTACGCAGCAATGGAAGCGCTCGCTGCTCGCCGCCGCATCCATCCCAATCCCCGCGAACCTCACCTTCGTCACGCTCGACTTTGAACACAGGTCGCTGGCCGAAGGCATGGCCTCAGCGGGATTTGACGCAACGCAGCCCGCCTTCTTCGGATGGCTGGGCGTGGTGCCTTATCTGAGCCTGCCGGCCTTCCAGTCAACCATTGCGACAATCGGGCGGCTGCCTTCGGGCTCGGGCGTTTGCTTCGACTTCGCCCAGCCTCCTGAATCTCTGCAGCCCGAGTATCTGCCGGTCTTCCAGGCGCTGGCGGCGCGTGTGGCCGCGGCCAGCGAGCCCTTCCGGCTCTTCTTCACGCCCGAACAGCTCCGGCATGAGTTCCGCGCCGCCGGATTCACCCGGATCGAAATTCGCACTCCCGGCGAGTTGAACGAGATGTACTTCAAGGGCCGGGCAGACGGACTTGTCATGCCGGGCGCGGGAGTAGGCATGTTCGCGACAGCTTTCAAGTAACGCGCGTTAAGATTGCTCTATGCGCCCGTTCTCTTTCGGCAGGATTCTCTACGCTGCGGCGGCGTTTTTTTCGTTCGCTTTCGCCGGCTGTGGCTATCACACCCTGGGCGCGGCCACGCACCTGCCCCCCGACGTAAGAACGCTCTCGGTTCCCGTCTTTGCCACGCACACCGAGGCCAACGGAACTGAGACCGTGATGACCGGCGCCGTTATCCGCGAGTTTGCCGCGCGAACCGGCTTCAAGGTGACGCCGGCCAACGATCCCGGCGCCGACGCCGTGCTGCACGGAACCATCCTCAAGCAGGTGGTCACGCCGCTCACCTACAACTCGAACACGCAACAGTCGTCGAGCTTCGTCGTCACCATCGTGGTTGCGGTCACCATCAACGCCCGCGACGGCCGCGTGCTGTACAAGAACGACAACTACACCTACCGCGAGCAGTACCAGTCGACCGTCGATCTGCCCACGTTTTTCCAGGAAGATCCCGCGGCGGTGCAACGGCTTTCGCGCAACTTCGCAAGGCAGCTGGTGGCGGATGTGCTGGAGGGGTACTGAGAGGCAGGGAATAGGGAGTAGGGAATAGGGAGCATAAGCCAGTAGCCAATAGCAAGTAGCTAGAAGCTGACCCCTGTCTTTTACCCCGCCCTCACCAGCAAACACGTGATATTGTCGTGCCCGCCGGCCTTGTTAGCTGCGCTCACCAGCCGGTCGCACAGCTCGTCGAGGGGCAGCACAAGCCGCAACAGCGACTCGATCAGCGGGTCGGAGAGCTCGCGGGTAAGTCCGTCAGAACACAGCAGATAGAGGTCGCCGGGCTCGGCCTCCAGGGTGAAGGTGTCGGCGGTAACCTGGCCCTGTGTGCCCAATGCTCGCGTGATCACATTGCGCAGGGGCGAGCGCAGCGCTTCAGTGCGATTCATCCTGCCCATGCGCACCTGTTCCTCAACCAGCGAGTGGTCCTGGGTAATCTGCTGCAGCGTTCCCTGGCGTATCCGGTAACCGCGGCTGTCGCCTACGTTCATGATCCGGATTTGCCGATCCCCGGCAATCAATGCCACCAGGGTGGTGCCCATGCCGGCCAGTTTGGGATTGCGCTGCGAGCGTGAATAAATGGCATGGTTGGCTGCGCAGATAGCCTTCTCGGCCTGCTCGGGCGTGGGCGCGCCGCGCTCTTCCGCAACCAGCAGCCGCATCATCTCGTCCACGGCAAGCGAGCTGGCAATCTCTCCCGCCGCTGCCCCGCCCATTCCGTCGCACACCACGAACACGCCGTGCTCAACCGAGTATCCGAATGCGTCTTCGTTCGATGGACGTTTGCGGCCGCGGTCACTTACCGCCGCAGCCGTGTACTGAACCAGAGCCGTGGACAAATGCGATCTCCCATCGCTCAGTTTACACAGGTTTCGCGCGCGCCGGGAGGCACGAAGAGTCAATGTGGAGGGCCGTTCCCAATTGCGGCCGTTCCTACTTGTCCTCTACCGTTACAGGCACGGGCGGCGGCTCGGGCAAATCGAAGACCTGGATGGCCCCGGCATTCACCACCGCGACGCGGCGGCCTGAGGGCGAGATGGCCACATTTCCGCCCGCATCGAGCACCGGACTGGCCGGAACCTCCAGCGCCATGTCGCCGGTGGCCGCGTCGTATACCGTCACCCACTGGCCTTTTATATCGTCGGCGTCGAGCGAGGCATAAGCGGTGATTGCGTGGGTCACGCCCAGCGTCTCGCGCGCAATCCGCCGTCCGTTTTGGGCCATCACCACCTCGGGCCAGATGGCAACCGGAGGCGTCACGTCGATCCACAGCACTTTGCCGTCGGTGTTCATCGCCACCAGCTTGTCGCCGCCGTTCGACTCGCATCCGGTGCTTAGAATCTCGCGCGCTGAGACAAAATCGTCCCTCAGCTCGCATTCCGATTCCATGCCGCCCAGTACGCGGCTGCCGCCGTTAAAGTAATTCAGGTTCAGGATCCGCTGCCAGCGCTCGCCTTCGAGATCGTCAAGGTACCCCACGTCGTTGATGGGCAGATGCACCGCTCTCCGCACGCGGCTCACCAGGATCACCTTGCCCGTATCGCGCCTCAGAATCCGCACCACGACCTCTGGAGTGCGGCCGTCGTCTTCAGCGTTCAGATCCATGCTGGGGGCGGTGCCCGATGCGTTGGTCGATGCGTCTGCCGGCGCGCCGCCGACATCGCCGATTTCGGGCTTTCGCGGCGCGGGCTCACGCGAGTTGGTCACAAGGTACTGCTGGGTGGGGTCAACCTCGATCCACTCCAGCCGCCCGGGAAACTTGAGAAAAGGCTTCAGATCCAGGCTCATGTCGCCCACGAGCAGCTGGGCGCGGTCGCGCAGCAGAAAGTGCCCGTCCTTGAGCATCCACAGGTAGCGGGCGCGGTCATGCACCGTCCACACCTTCTCGGCCTCCACGTTGCCCTGGGGCAGGCCAAGCACAACGGCGCGAATCTGCCGCTCGTCCTCTTCGCTGCTGTTTGTGTCGCGATGCAGCAGGCCCGGCACGCGAAAGGTGAACAGCAGCTTGTCGTCGCCAATGAAATCGAGCGAGGCCATGGTGTTGCGCGCGCCCAGGTAAAGAGGACCCGGCGGCGAAAAGCCGAGCGGCTCAACGGGGATTGAAAACGAGGGCGCGATGGTCGGTTCGGCAGGGAAGTGGTTGGGAATGAGGCGCTCTTTGACTTCGGGGCGAGGGTGGCCGGGACCAGCCGCCTGCGCGCGTGCTGAACAAGAAAAAACCGGGGAACAAACCGCCGCAGCAAACAACAGGGCCGCACACGCGTAATAGGCCCTCATTTGCTGCCACTTGATCATCGCTATGTATTTTCGCCGATGCGGGTGGGTTGAGGGCAATGAGACCCGGCACAGCGGCTTGTGCGAACCTAACAATGGGATGCCATTTAACAAAAAAGACTCGCCCGGCATTCAGGGCGGCGGCGATCGATTCAGGTTTCTGGGCTACGGCGCGTGCGCGCTGGCGGGCGCCCTCTGGGGCACGGGATTCTACTGGGGCCGGCTTGCGCTGAACGAAATGAGCGTGGAGCACATGGTGCTCTACCGCTTTCTGTTCGCCTCGCTGGGCGTGTTGCCGGTGGCCCTGCGCAATCGCGTACGCCTGACGGCAGCCGAGATACGCCTCCTGCTGCTCACCGCGGCCTTCGGCGTTCCCATCCAGTTTCTGCTCCAGTTTCACGGGCTGGCGCTCACCACGGTGAGCCACGCGTCGCTGATGGTGGGCGCCATGCCGGTGCTGCTGGCCGCGGCCGCGGCAGTCTTCGCCGGAGAGTCGCTCGACTGGTTCGAATGGCTCGCGCTCGGCGGCTCGACGGTCGGCGCGGCACTGGTGGTTCTTGGCGGCAGCCGCGTCACCACCGGGCGCGAAACTCCCACCTTCGCCGGCGATTTCCTGGTCATTCTGTCGCTCTTTACGGCGCTCGCCTGGATTTTGTTGAGCAAGAGGCTCATGGAGTCGCACAGCCCGCGCGTGGTGACCGCTTACACCATCCTCTCGGGAACCGTGATGATGATCGTCGTCGTCCTTGGACCCTGGGCAATCTCGCCCATCACGCACATTCGCGCCGAAGGTCTTCCGGTTGCGCATGTCAGCGCCACGGCCTGGATCGCCCTGGCCATCAGCGGAGTCCTGTGCACGGCCACCACCACGCTGCTTTGGAACTGGGGCATCCATCACGTGCCTACATCGCGTGCCGGCGTTTTTCTCAATATCGAGCCGGCCCTCGGCTCCATCCTTGGCGTCGAGCTGCTCGGCGAAAAGCTTGGTCCCTACGCCTGGCTGGGCGGCGCGCTCATCCTTGCCGCGGCCATCGCGCTCACCTCGCGCGGCAATGAGCCCCAGCCTGAGGCAATTCTGGAGTGAAGCAGGGAACAGGGAACAGGGAACAGGGAACAGGGAATAGGGAATAGGGAATAGGGAATAGGGAATAGGGAATAGGGAATAGGGAATAGGGAATAGAAACAACCTTGCAGGAGCTTCCAGCGCCGCCGACATCGCTTCCTTTTCAACTGTTCAGCCGCTCAACTGTCCAACTGCTTCACTCTTTCACTGTTCAGCTGTCCACTGTCCATTGCCCCCTGCTTTACCATCGCCTCATGGCCGATGCGCCAGTCCCGAATCCGCCCTCTGCCGCTGCCCGGCGCGGCAGCGCCCGCGATCTCGCCGAAATCCTTATCGCCTACGCCCTCATCATGATGGTCATATGGACTCCGCGCGCGGCCCAGCGCGTGCTCTGGTGGGTGGCCGCGGCAGGCGTGCTCGCCATCATCTGCCGCTCCTTCGACGGATGGGCCGCCGCAGGCATGCGCAGGGCAAACTTCCTGCGTTCGATCTGGATCGTGGGTGCAGCGCTCGCACTGTCCCTGGCTGCAGTGCTGGTTGCCGCGCGGCTGGGCACCCTTCATTTACCGCGAACAGCGCTCGCGTTTATCGGGACCTACATCGCTTACGCCGTCTGGTCGGCGGTGCAGCAGTTCCTGTTGCAGGGATTCTTTCTGGCCCGGCTTTTACGGCTGATTCCGCGTGCCTGGCTGGCTGCGCTGGCGGCTGCCGCGCTCTTTTCGTCCGCGCATCTGCCCAGCCCGTTTCTCGCGCCCATCACGCTCCTATGGGGCTTCGCGGCCTGCCTTTTATTTCTCCGCTACCGCAATCTCTTCCCGCTGGCGCTGGCGCACGCCATTCTTGGCATCACCATCGCCATCACCGTTCCCGGCACGCTCGATCACAACATGCGCGTCGGTCTCGGCTACCTCACCTACGATCCGCACCATGCCCGCAATCGGCATCTGCCGCTGGTCGAGCCCTCACCGAAGGAATAGGCTACCGCAGCCACAGCGACCAGATCGCATCCACGGTCGCGTGGGTCACGGCCGAGGCGCCCACGCGCCGGTCGCGCCTCCATGCACGGCCATAAAAGACGCCGGCAATGGCTGCCAGCAGCACGTAGCGCCAGTTGAAGAACGTGGTCCGCTTGTTAAAGTGCGCCAGGCCGAAGAGCGCGGCGGTGAGAAACAGTGCCGCGTTGCGCCCCAGCCTTCGTTCCAGCAGGTTCTGCAGCCATCCGCGAAAGAACAGCTCCTCGGGCACGGCGATGAAAAAGAAGGTGAAAACCCACGCGCCGGCAATCGGCATCAACCCCGGCCACGCGGCGTGCAGGTGCAGAAAGCCAAGGCTGAGCCCAACGGCCAGCGCAATCGGCGTGTAATACGCGGTTTCGCGCAGCCCGGTCGTCACGTCGCGCCGTCGCAGGCGCAGGTCGAAGCCCGTCCCGCTCAGGCCCCTCAGGAGCAGAAAGCCGTAGATGCCCGCATCGAGCAGCAGCACCTTGTTGAAGATGGCCAGATGCGCCGGCCAGGCCGATTCAAACCAGCGCAGGTCGACGGCGAGGCCCAGCACGGCGAGAACTAAGAACTCGCGCCAGTTGCCGCGCTCGCCGGGCTCCGCCTGCGCGCCCGTCCCGTGCTCCGCGCCAGTCTTCGCATCTTGCCCCGTGACTTGCTTAGCATCTTGCCCCGTGATTCGGCCGGCAGGCGCGGCCTGCCTGAGCAGCGCCGCAATGGCAACGGGCAGCGCGGCGTAAAGCGCGAACCATCCCCAGTTGAATTTGCCCGCGCCCCACGCTACCAGTGCGTAAGGAATCGAGAGCAGGGCGGGCGCGGCGATCCGGGCCCAAATCGGCAGCGCCCGCACGCGGGTCCTGATCGCCGGGCCGAAGAACGCCACTCCCAGGCAGGGAGCCAGTGCGATCGCGGCAGCGGCAACGTTGAGCGGCGTTACAAATTCCATCACTCCCATTGTGCGCCCGGAGTTTGCCTTTGCCCCGCAATAGGAACCAATGGAACTACATTCTTCTCAACTTTTTCCGCGCCCGTCCGATGTACTCATCGGAGGAGGCGCCCATGCCGCTTTTGACCTGGAACGACAGCCTTTCGGTGGGCGTGCGCGCAATCGACAGCCAGCATTCGGCGCTATTAGCCATCCTGGGCGAGCTGTACGACGCCATGATGAAAGGCCGCACGAAACAAGTTTCCGGACCCCTGCTTCACAAGTTCATCGACTGCACCCGCGATCACTTCGCAGCCGAGGAAGCAATGATGGCCGCGGCCGAATACTCCGGGTTGGCAGCTCATCGTCGTGAGCACGAGAGGCTGACGAAACAAGTCGAGGAGTTCGCCGCCCGATTCGACCGGGGCGAGTGCACGGTCAACATCGAGCTGCTTCGTTTCCTTCGCACCTGGCTCACCAACCACATCCAGCAATCAGACAAGGCGTATGGACCCTGCCTGGTTGGGCACGGAATTCGGTAGGGGGCAGCGCGCCTTGAATCCAGGGCGACTCCGGTTTGTCTGGAGCAATGACGCAACCTGCGGAAAACTGAGGACTGGGCTCACGCCTCGAATGAAAGCTGCGCTGAGCCAAACAGCGGCGCTGCCGGCCTGGGCTCGCTGGCCAGGTCGTAGACCAGCCGCTCCAGCACCAGCCGCTTGTCGGGTGGCGAGCTGCGCAGCTCAAGATCGGCGCGCGCCACCAGCCGCAAAGCGCGCGTCAGCTCGCGGCGGCTCTTGTAGCGCCGCGCCTGGCGGATCAGGTCTTCGGCCGCGAACGGTGGAATCCTGAATCCCTGCCACAGTGCCTGCCATATCGCGCGCGTGTCGCGCACATTTTTTTCCTGAATCACCAGCATCTGCCTGAAGGTGCGCGCCAGCATGTAGAGGTGTCCGATGGCCGCGTCTTCGCCCGCATCCGAACTGTTGAGCAAGCCGTGCAGCAGCGCCAATGCACGCACGCGGTCTTTGGCGCTGATAGCGTCGGTAAGTTCGTAGAGCGAGCGCTGCTTGGCGCTCAACACCATGGTCTCAACATCGCCCAGCGTGATGCGCCCGCGCCCGGTTGCGTAGAGCAGCAGCTTTTCAAGCTCCGACGCGACCAGCATCATGTCCGCGCCCAGCGCATCAACCAGCTCGCGCGCGGCGTCCGGCTCCAGCTTCACGCCGCCGGCCTGCGCCGTCGCCACGGCCCAGCGCATAGCGTCTTCATCGTTCACCCGCGCCAGCTCAACCATGCCGCAGTGCGCGCCCAGCGTCTCCTGCAGGCGCTCAAAACGGTTCTTGTCGTCCAACTCCATGCGGCGCGTGTCGTTGGTAATGCGCAGAAAATCGGCGACAAAAACGAGCAGCGCCTGCGGGTTCGGCGAGCTGAAGTAACGCTCCAGCGCCGCGAACTCGTCTTTCTTTGCGCCGCGCGTGTAAAGCTGCCGCACGTTGCGCACAAAAATTACCTGGAACGGCGCCATCAGCGACGGCGTCTGCGCGCGGTCCAGCACCTCAAAGATGTTGGTGGATGCGAGATCGAGATCGGAGAGGCAGAAATCCCTCAGGTCGGCGGGAACAAAGGCCTTCAACAACGCCGCGCGGCAGCGGTCGAGCAGAAAGACCTCGTCGCCGGCCAGCACGTATCCGGGGCGAAGCGTCCCGGTATTTGCCGCGGCCGCTTCAATCTCGGTCACAAAGCGCGATACGGCTGAGAATCCTGCGCCCCAGCGCGATGTGCTCATGTGGGCACACTCCTCGGGGTGTAGCAGTTGGGAGTCGCACTCATCCGGCTACAGGATAACTTGACCTGCGCGCCCAGGCCAGTGGAAAGCCGGGCACAGATCGAAGTCGCGAGCCATCTTCGCAACCTACGCCGGTTGTTCGCTGGGGATGGCTGAAGCGCGGCAGGGCTACGGCGTTGAGCTGCATCGCGTTTTCCATTGCTATCTCAGGGCTGAATAGTCAGTGGGACGCATGTACACCTCGTCTACCTGGTAGTTTCCATCTGCCTGCTGAATCAAGGGTGCTGCGACCGTGCGATAGGGCTGAAATGCCGGGTCGGCATGCAACGCGTTCCAATTGGCCTCGGCAGCTGGGCGGCTGGGATGAACAACCAGGTATACAAACGTGTTCTCCCAGGCAGGGTCGTTACCATTTGGAACCCAATAGCCAACCGCATTGAGACCGTGCTTGGCTTGCAATTTCGAGACGTCGCGGAAGATCGACTCGAGAGCCGGAGCCTTTCCCGGCAGTGTGTGATAGATCATTAACTCAAAAACGTGGTCGGAAGCTGCTTCTACTCGGTCACCACGGGTCACCTCCGTGTGAAACGCCACCCC
Source organism: uncultured Acidobacteriaceae bacterium (assembly GCA_963808695.1). Taxonomy (GTDB): domain Bacteria; phylum Acidobacteriota; class Terriglobia; order Terriglobales; family Acidobacteriaceae; genus Telmatobacter. The sequence goes on along the minus strand of CAWEHF010000011.1, from coordinate 28,713 downwards.
AGCAAGGAAAGACATCAAGGCGACGCACGGTAGAACTGCGGCTTTGATCGCTCTGCGGCAGAAGACCGAATTAACTCGCATCCTATTCGCCTCCAAAGAAATCGTCGTCAAACACTGGGCTTCTACGCGCTGCTACACCTACACGGCCACGGTGAGGCATATATCAAGCGGCCGTGCAGCAGACCCCGCATGCCCTTACAAGGCCGTGCCTTATTCGGACGGTTGTTCAGTCGTAGCCGTCGCTGCTCCGTCCGGCGCCGCCACCTCGGCCGGTGCGGTAGCTTCCTCAGCAGGCGCCGGCTAAGCCTTCTTCGGCGGCGCCGCCTTCTTTGCCGCGCTCTTCTTGGCCGGCTTCTTCCTCACCGGTGTCGCCGCTCCGCCCAGCAGCGGCGCCCAGCGCAATTCGAGCAAGTGCGGCGCAAGTTTGGCCTTGGCAATGGCCAGGTCGGCGACCGCATTCACAATCCACTCAAAATTCGCCGCACCCACCGAGTGCAGGTCCGCATCGGGCGCGGGATTCATGAAGTCGATGGCATAGGGAATTCCGTTCTCCACGGCGAACTCGACCGTGTTCAGGTCGTAGCCCAGCGCGCGGCAGAGCGTGAGGCAGTCCTGCTCAATGCGCTTCAGCAGCAGCCGGCCCGCCACGCCCTTCGCGGTCTGCTGCACGTAGCGCTCGGCGTGCGGCTTGCGCGGATCGTAGGGCATGATGTGGACTTTTTTCTGGCCCACCACGTAGCAGCGGAAGTACTCGGTGAAGTCGACGGCCTTCTGGTACATCATGCACAGGTCGCGCGACTCGTCGTAGGCCTTGAAGAACTCCTCGCGGGTGCGGGTGTGATGCACGTCGCGCCAGCCCCCGCCATCCACGGGCTTCATAAATCCGTGCTCGCCCACATAGGCAAAAACGGCGTCCCAGTCGAGCGGATACTCGAGGTTGCGCATGGAGCGCTCGGTTGTGCCCTCGGGGTGCAGCTTGTGCGGCAAAATCACGGTGGGGGGCACCGCCACTCCCAGCTTGGCGGCCAGCGTGTAGTTAAAGAACTTGTCGTCGGCTGACCACCAGAAGGGATTGTTGATGATGATTGTGCCGTTAATTGCCGCGTGTTTAAGGAACGCGCGATAGAAGGGAATGTCGTGCGAGATGCGGTCGACAATCACCGAGTAGGCCGGCGGCTTGTCGAGCGCGACGGCGCCGGTGAGCACAAACTCTGCCTCGATGCCCTCGATGTTGCGCGCATTGATGCGCTCCACCAGCGCGCCGGGAAAGCTGTTCTCCATGCCGAACAGTACGCCGATTCGTTTCACGCTCCTGCCTCCTGGGTAAATGAGTTTTACGCCAGGCGTTGCTGCGTGGGCCGCAAGACGAGGATGCCACGCAGACCCGCGAAGACGCCGGCATAGTCCAAGTTTACGGCATAGTGAGGTTGCGGCTTTCGCAATCGGGTCGCGTTTCCCCCTCGCCTGTCAGAGCCCGCTATAGTGCCCTCCGACACATCGCTGTCCCTGCAAACGGGCTTATAGTATTCTCCGTTCATCGATAACGGCTGCTTTTTGCCTGATCTGGGAGGGTGGCCATGAAATACCGTGCACTAACTGTTTCGAGAGAGTTTGGCAGCGGAGGCGGGCGCGTCGCCGGCGCCGTCGCCCGATGGTTGGGATGGAGGCTCTTCGACCAGGAGATCATCGGCCAGATCGCCCGTGCCGCGCACGTCGACTCAAGAGTGGTCAAACATTATGACGAGCGCGTCGACTCCTGGCTGCGCCGGGTCAACGAGGAGGCCATGCGTGGCGTCGCCCTCGCCTCAGGACGTCCGCTCGACGACAACGACATCTTCGACGCCCAATCCATGGTGGATCTCACGCGAAAGATCATTGAAGAGGCCTACGCCGCCGGCAATTGCGTAATTGTGGGCCGCGGCGCGCAGTGCATTTTGCAGCACAAGCACGATGCATTTCACGTGTTCGTTTACGCGCCGTTGCGCGAGCGCATCGAGCGGCTCAAGAGGCGTCTCGAGCCCGGCTCCGACGTGGAGCAGCGCCTCAGGACTGTGGACGGCGACCGCGCCAAATATCTGCATCAGTGGTTCGGCCGTAACTGGTGCGATCCGCACCTCTACGACCTGATGCTGCGCTCGACCGACGATGAAGACGCCGCGGCTCGCGTGATTCTCTGCGCCTTGACGGGCGCGCCTGTGGCGAACTCTGAAGCGAGCCCAGCGCCCGTGGGTCAGGCCGGCTGAATCGCAATGCGTTCGGTAGTGTAGCGCCGGTCTCCTGACCGGCTGTAGTGCGGGCATCCTCGCCCGCACTGGTTCACTGCCCCGCCTGCGCCGCGATTCTCTCGAGTTGGCCTAAATGGTTCAGGTCGTGGCCGGCCATCGTCTCCACAACCGTCTTGAAAGTCATGGTGCCGCGCTCAGGGTGAATCATGGGGCGGTCGGCGGCGTGCGGCAGCGCAGCTTGAATCAGCCTGAGGTTCCACTTGCGAAGGGCGGTGAACGCCTCAAGCGCCGCTGACGCCGGCAGATCGCCATATTGCGCGGCCCACTTGTCCTGGTCGAAGGGCTGGATAGTGGGCCCATCCTCGGCCAGCGTCTGGCGCAGCCTGAACGCGAAGACGATCTCGCAGTCCGCCAGATGGGCGACAATTTCCGCGGCGCTCCACTTGCCCGGAGCCGGCGCTTCATTCGCCTTTTCCGCGCCCATCTTCGCAAGCAGAAATGCAATTTTATTCACTGTGCCGTCGAGAATCTCCTCCACCGGCCGCCCATCAAGAAAACCCTCGTAAGGATTCAATGCGCTCATATCAATTTCCGAGCCCCTCAGTCCCTGTCTTCTCGTTCCCTTGTTCCCTTTTTCCCTGTCTCATCGTTCCCTGCTTCACAGATACTCCTGCACCATCCGCTGCCAGGTGGGCCAGTCATGCGAGTTCCATGAGTCCCACACGTAGAGCTTGTGCGGTATTCCCCTCTGGCTCATGATGCGGTCGAGGTTCTGGTTCTGTCCCAGGCACTGGTCGTCCCATCCCGTCGCCAGTACGTAAGTGTTGCGCCTGTAGTGTTCGAAATACCATCCGTCGCTCAGATTGGGCAGATAGTGCGTAGGCTGGTTGTAGTAGCAGTCCTGGTCGTAGTAACCGTCGAGAAAGTTCGTCAGGTCGAACGCGCCCGACATCGAAAGCAGTCCGGTGAATGAATCCGGGTGGCGCAGCGCGATATTGGTTGCGTGGTAGCCGCCAAAACTGCACCCGAGAGACACAAGGTGCTCGTCGCCGTTCTTCTGGCGCACCAGCGGCAACACCTCGCTCATAACGTAGTCCTCGTACTGCACGTGGCGCGCGATGCGCCACCGCGGAGGCACGCGCCGGTTGTACCAGCTCTCCATGTCAACCGCGTCGACGCAGTAGATCTGCAGGTTGCCGCCGTCGATGCGGGCCGAGAGCGCGTTCACCATGCCGCGGTCTTCAAACTCAAAAAAACGCCCGCCCGAAGTGGGAAACACCACCACCGGCACGCCGGCGTGGCCAAAGACCAGCAGCTCCATCTCGCGGCCCAGCCGCGGCGAGTACCACTTGTGATATTCCCGATTCATTGGTTCCCAGTTGTTCGATCCTTGACCTGCCGCGCCGCGATCATAGCGCGTTTTTCTAAGGACAATCTGACCGCGGATCGCTTCTCCGCATCATAGCAGCGCGCTGCGTGGGCAGCCGCGCCGCGGATCCTCGCAAAAGCACCTGCCGTCCGCAGTTTGGGACGCATCTTCCACACGCGGAGCGCCGACATTTGGCAAAATAAACCATGGCCGCGAATCCCCAACCCGGCAATCCCCAGGCCGCAAATCCCCAGCCGTGGAATCCCCCTGCGGCGAGCCCCCTCGCGCCCGACCCTGCCGACCTGCACCCGCGTCTGCGCCTGCACCGCGGATTCGAGAGCCAATACCTGCCCGACAGGCGCGATGTGGTGGTGTACCTTCCTCCCGGCTACGACCGCGACCCTGGCCGCGCTTACCCCGTGCTCTATATGCAGGATGGCCAGAACCTCTTCGACGGCCGCACCTCGTTCATCCCCGGCCAGACCTGGCGCATCCGCGAGCAGGCTGACGCGGCGATTGGCGAAGGAACCGTAGAGCCGCTCATCATCGTGGGCATTTACAACACCGGCGACCGGCGCCTGGCTGAGTACACGCCGGAGCGCGATTGGCAGATGGGCGGAGGCGAGGCCGCCAGCTACGGGCTGCTTTTGACGCGTGAACTCATGCCGTGGATTGCGCTCCGTTACCGCGTGCGCACCGAGCGCGAGGCGACCGGCCTGGGCGGCTCGTCGCTTGGCGGGCTGGTCACGCTCTACCTGGGGCTCCGCCACGCGGAGTATTTCGGCAGGCTGGCCGTGCTTTCGCCCAGTGTGTGGTGGAATCACAAGAGCATCCTCGGCTACGTGAATGAGCGCGCGCCCCAGATATGGGAGCGTCCGCGGATGTGGCTCGATGTAGGCGACCGCGAGGGCCGGCGAACGCTGCAGAACGCCGAACATCTCAACCGGCGGCTGATCGCCAACGGCTGGCGCCTCGGCGACACGCTGCACTTTGAGCGCGCACCCGGCGGCACGCACGACGAAGCAAGCTGGGCAGCCCGCGTAACGCCGATGCTGGAGTTTTTGTTCCCTGGAGGGCGTGGGCGAAAATCGCCTCAGTTTTGAGAGGCCACGCACCCCCACGCGGCGCTTGAGCGCCGCGCGGGGATTCCGGAAATGACGATTGTAACGGAACCCGGATTGGCGCGGCTGAAGCCGTGCCCTTTCAAAATTCCGACGAATCAACAAACAGCCGGACCACCCGTATTGGGCGATATTCCTGACGCCGTACTGTCAGAAACTAGGCAAGGGTTGTGCTGATGCTGCTGAACACTGTGTTGACCGCCGACGCAACCTGGTTAATACCAGCCACGGCGACCAAGGCAATGAGTGCAACAAGCAGAGCATATTCAACCAGATCCTGACCTTCCTCACGGTTGATCAGGCTCTGGGCCTTAACCAACATCTTTAGAACCAAGGTACTCATCCAATCTCTCCTTTTGGGGTTTAGGTTGTTTGGGCATAGCTTGCTCAAAGGTTAGGTAGTACCTCAGCGCCTAGATAGTACCATTGCACGTACCAGATGAGTCGGTTCCATAAGTAACAACATTGTGCAACTATTGTGTTATGTGGCGACTGTTCTCCCGCGCAAGGAATCCCGTCTAATAATGACCCGGCCCCAGGGAAATCATCCGACCCAACACCGAACCACGGGAACCCTTGCCTCAATCCCCTGTTTTCGGCGATACTTAGATGTTGCGTCTTGCGCGGCCGTGCACCTCTGTGGGCCTCGCGCACTGGCTGCGCCACCGGCGCCCGCCCTTGAAAAGAGACCCCAACACACTTGTTGCACCGCTGAAAGGAACCATACTCCGTGGTTATGATTCGTCTGGCGCGCGTTGGCGCCAAAAAGCAGCCCTACTATCGCATCGTGGTTATTGAGAAGGACCGCGCCCGCAACGGCCGATCGATCGAAGTGATCGGAACCTACAATCCCCGCACCACCCCGGCCAGCGTTGAGCTCAAGCACGAGCGCATCGCCTACTGGCGCAGCGTTGGAGCGCAGCTTTCGCCCACCGTCGCAAAGCTGGTGGCCAAGACCCCCGTCCCGGCCCCCGCTCCCGCTCCGGAACCGGCCGCTGCCCCAGCTGCCGACACCGCCGCGGCCTGATACTTCTCCTGAAGGCTCAATTTTTCTGCTCCCGGGGCAGTGTCGCTCATTCGTTTCGCGCGTACAATGTGTCACGGCGGCCAACTACCGCAAATCCAAGTTGCTCACGGAGTTCCATTCAGGCTTATACTGGGTGCTCACGAGCCGGTCGAGCATTTTGGCAATGTAGAAGGTCAGGGGCAAGAGCATGACCCAGGTCGATATGGTTGAGGTTGAAGAGCTGGTCCGCGAGATCGCGCGGGCCCTTGTGGATGAGCCGGCAGCCGTTGAAGTTGAGTCGGTGGACCGGGATGAGAACACCGTTCTCAAGCTCCGCGTGGCGCCCCAGGATGTGGGCAAAGTGATCGGCAAACAGGGACGGACTGCCCGCTCGGTCCGAACCATCCTTGGGGCGGTCAGTATGAAACTCCATCATCGCTACACTCTCGACATCCTCGAAGAGGACGAAGAGGTCTAGCATGGTTGGCGGCTCCCGTCTAATTCCGGATTTTCGGGGCCGGCTCCGGAGCCGCGATGACTGCGCCTGATGGGCCACGCCCGTGGGCTTGGCTCGCGCATATCCGCCGCCCACAAGGCCGCAAAGGCGAGGTTTTCGCCGATATCCTCACCGATTTTCCTGAAAAGTTCGCCGAGCGCCGCCGTCTGTGGCTGGTGCGCGAAGACACGCCTGCGCCTTCTGAGCCGGCTGCCCCGGGTTCGGGGTCCCCACGGACAGGTCTTCGTCCGTGGGGTGAGGGTCTCTCGCATTTGGAGACCCGGGAGGGATATCCTCTGGCCGGTCGACCGCTCGATCATAAGAATCTCCCACTCCCCGTCCATCTCACCAACCACTGGCTTCACAAAGGCGGCATCGTCCTCCACTTCGAGGGCGTCGATTCCATCTCCGCCGCCGAATCGCTCAAGGGGCTTTATGCCGCCATTCCCCGCACTGAGCGCGCGCCGCTGGCCGAGGGTGAGGCCTACATCGGCGACCTGGCGGGCTGCCTTCTCGTGGATGTTGCGCACCCCGAGCCGCGGGTGGTTGGACCCATTGAAGACGTTGACCGCTCCGCCGGGCCCGTAGCACTGCTGATTGTGCGTGGGCCGCATGGAGAAATCCTCGTCCCATACGCAGGTGACTACCTGCGCCGCATCGATCTCGAAACCCGGCGCGTGGAGATGGCGTTGCCCGAGGGGCTCGTCGATCTGAACGCCCCCGAGGGCTGAACTGTACCGCCGGGTTCCGGCCCGGCTGTAGCGTGGGCGTCCTTGCCCGCGCCAATATTCGAGCGCCGCTGCCGGCTCCCGCGTCTATCGGGCTAAGTCACCGTTGCGGCCGGCGATATATCCTTGAATGCGATGCGGCCCCGGTCTTTCTGCCGCAAGGCGCGTCGAGAGGGACGAACCTCTGATCCCTCGAGGAGCAAGCAGGCACACATGAGAGCTATGCGTCGCGCGGAGGCGATCGTTCCGGTGCTGCTGGCCGCAGTGCTCGTGCCTGCCCTCGCCGGATGCGGCAACTTCTGGGAACCACCCGGCGGCTATTCCACCGGCACCACCCCCAGTACGACTACGCTCTCGGCCTTGAGTTCCAGCATCACCGCGGGCGGCACCGACACGCTCACTGCCACGGTTTCGCCCAGCGCGGCCACCGGCACCGTTAATTTTTTGAATAACGGCACTTCCATCGGCACTGGGACGCTCACCTCGGGCACGGCTAGTTACGTGGCTACATTTTCTACAGCCGGGACCGAAACTCTCACTGCCACCTACCAGGGAGACAGCACTTACGCCTCCAGCACGTCGAGCGCGGTTACGGTCACAGTCACCGCGGCCGCCGCCGGCGCATCGGTCCCGGTTTCGTTGAGTTCCTTCGTCGCGGCTCGCGAGACCAATCTCGTGCTGGACCCCGCGAACCCATGGAGCGTGACCGCAAACGCTCATCTGCATAATGTTGCGGGAGTTGCGCTCAGTAACGGAACCGTTGAGAACATCGACGGCGACGGGCATTGCGTCTACTACTCCGGCAAGGTCTACTTGGCCGCCGGCGCGCATGGTCCTTCCGGCGCGTCCAATGCGAATGGCGTCTATGAGCTTTCCGGCAGAGGGTATCTGGCGCCTGAGGGAACGACGGACCTGGACTGCGAGTGAAGGGGCGCCGCGAAGCGGATCAACGCGCAGGTTGATTCACGTTGTCTTTCATCGGAGTAGTCTTCGGAATATTGAAAGACTCGCTTGCAACTTCCTTAAAGATGTCGTGTCCGAATTTGCGGTTGATTGCAGATCCGCTCACGCTGTCATAGGCTTCTACATAATCCAAAGTTTCCTTCGAAACAGTACACCCCGCGACTACTCGATAATCCACTCCATATCTCTGACGCAATAACGAGATGTATCGGTCCATACCTAGCGGCGGCAGGCCGTACCCAAGTATCTCGTATCGGCCATGGGCAAGATCGATGCGCGCATCCAGCCGTCCTCGCGTTGCTGGTATCGGCCAGTAACCCATTGTGTCCCACAGCAAAAACAGAAACACGCTCGCCAGGACTATGGCGAATCCGCGCACGATTTTGAAGGGTCTCTTCACTCTTTCACCGCCTCACCCTAACTGACCACTGTCCACTGTCCACTGTTCACTGATTTTCCAACGGCTTCCAAACTCCGTTGTCCTTGATCGCCAACTGAACCGGCCGCGGCGGTCCCTTCGGCGGCAGCGTGACTTCGATCCATAACTCCTGCCCACGTTTGAGCGCCATCGGATCAGCCGCATGCTCGGCGAGGAAGAAGTCGGTCGCCTCCCGCAGGTGCATCTGGTTGCACGGCGTATCGCTGTTGGCCCAAACTTCCAGCCCTTCGGTCTGCGCTTCTTCTCCTTCGAGGCGCACGGCAACCAGGCGATTGTTTTCAACCTTCAGCTTCGCGTTAAAGCTCACCGGCGTGCCGCGCACCACGAACGGCCCCGGCTTGACCGCGCCATTGATGTCGCGCGGAAACTGGGCGTGGGTCGCCGAAGGCAGCGTGCTCCCGCATCCATCCACCTCGAGCTGCGTGCTCAGGTAACGGCCGCGCATTGGCATCTCGGGATCGAAGGCAACCGCCCGCGTCCACACCCGCGGGCAGGTCTCGCGCTCATACATATATTTGCCCGCGATCGACAGCACCAGCGCCAGTTGAATCCCCAGCACCGCAAGTGCCGCCCCGCTCATCTCAACCCGCCCGATCTTCATTTCGAATCTCCTCCGGGTGCCCCACCCTCGCGACGCCCTTGTTTTTGTCGCTAGGGTGGGAGACCATCTACACCCACCTCCGAACGTCCACTCAAGCCACAACCACTCCGTTCCCGTCCATCCCCGCCAGGATCTTCCGCCGCATCTTCTCCAGCGCCCAACCGCCGACAAGAAAGAGCACGCCCAGCCCGATCAACCCCAGCGAACGGTTGAACTTGTCCAGAATGTCGCTGAAGTAGAACCACGCCACCGCGATGGCGAAGCCCACAATGCCGAAGTTCACCAGCAGGCGCGAGCCCAGCCTCACTCCCCACCAGCACAGGAAGACCGCGAAGCCCGTCACCAGCGCGTGTGCCGCCAGGTTCGGAATCGTGTAGTAATGAGTTTGCGTGTATCCATTGACGTTGTTGCTGAAGCGCTTAAGGCGATAGCACCACGGCAGCGCGATGACGAGCACCACAGCGGCCGCAATCGGGATAAGCCCCTTGTGCCCGTGAAAAGCGGCCACCACCAGCGGCACAGCGGCAATTGCAACCCACGCCCAGACCCGCAGGCTGAAGGGTAGAAACGTCTGGTCGCCCGACCACGAATTCCAGTTTTCGAGCATCATGCCCACGCCGATGACGGATGCAACCGCCGACACCGCAAACAAGATGCCCTGCACAACCTTGCGCCGCGAGCCCACAAAAAAAGTAATGTACAGGACGGCCCACGCGAACAACATGCGGCCCTGATACGCGAATTGGCCGATGTGCCAGTAAGCTCGCGACTCGAACTCGCACATCATCCACGCCGGTACCAACAAGAGCGCCAGCGTCTGCTGCGCCTGGTCGCGAAGCAGCGCCCATCCGGCCAGCGCCGCCAGCGCCCACATCAGCACCGCGGCCGGCCAGTGTTCGTCAATGTTGAAGATCTGCCCGGTGAGCGCAATGGCTGCGCCGGTCGCAATCGTCCCCACCGCGTGCAGCGCCGTCCCCAGCCCGTAGTACTTGTCGCGCGTCAACCCTCCGGCCACGTGGAAGACCGCAACCATGGCCAGCACCAGCGCAAACCGCGCCCCTCGGCCCATATCGTCCCAATGTGCCGAGACAAACAGCACCACGCCGCAGGCCAGCAGAATCGCGCCCAGGATGAGCGCCGTCACGCCCTGCCAGCTGATGCGCGCAGCCGCGCTCTCCACCTTTGCGCCGGCCTTGTCCGCGGAGCGTGTCTGGTCTGCGAGCCCCAACTCGTGATTCCTGATGCGCGCAGCCGTCGCGGCGTCAAGCAAACCCGCCGCTTCCCATCGTTTCAATTGCGATTCGATATCGTGCATCGTCTTCCGCCTTCTCCGCTACCGCGCCTTCAAGCGCCCCAGCCCGGGCTCCGGCGCAACTTTGCCGCCGGCTCAACCCAACTCAACATCGGTGTTGATCGTTGCCCAACATTATAGGAACGGCGAGCAGAGATTTCTTTGCACGGGCTGGTGCAAAATCGAGAGATCGCGAAATACCTCAGATAGAGAATTGCACGGCTGGCTTTACAGGCGGTGCTTCCGGGTTACGGAAAGACGGCCTTCAGCCAAAATGCTGGAAGTTCGCCCAGAATTCGGGCCAGGGCCTCTTCGGAGGGCCGCACACAAAGATGTACGGATGGTCCCTGCTTTCTTCATTCACGACGCCTTCGAGGTTGCCGTTGACACCTGCCAGATTGCAGTCTGTAAAGTACATCTCGACCTGCTGGGGGGGAAATCCGACCACAATCAGCGTTGTGGGTTGCGGAGTGGGATAGCCCCGATACCAAGCCGAGTTCATGCTGCCGATCGCCTCGGGCAGATGATAAGCGGGACCAAAAAGATCAAATGCTCCCTGCTCGCCGTAGTTGCCAACCAAAATTCCGAGATGGGCTTTTTGAACGGGCGACAGAGAATCGCGGATGTTCGCAACCGTCTGCACCAGGTCGGTCCACCCGATTCTGTTGTGAAGGTCGGAGTTTCTTTCAAATTCAAAGTCTCGCAGTGGACCATTGGTTTCGAGAGGAAGGATGCAGAGTCCCACCCATACACCCCAGGCTACGATTCCCGCCAGGTAAGCCACTGCCGCCGCACGCCGGGGCCGCGGCTGAGGCCGCGAACTGATAGTCTTTTGTTCGCGCCGGCGGGCCCTTGCGGTCGGGGCGGCGCTCACCGGAGTGTTTGCATACCAGCGCTCGCCGATTACGGCTCCCATCGCAATCAACATAGGGTAAACAGGCGCCAGGTAGTACGAACGCCCCTGGCCAATGACGAACAACGCCAGCGGTACAAGGTACATCCAGCCCAGCATCCTGTAACGCTGGCTGCGCAGATAGCCGATCAGCCCAGCCAGGCATAACGGCGCCCCGACCGGGTTCACGCAGTTGAACAGTTGCTGGCCAAGAAAATTGTCGCTGATGCCATTCTTAACATCGCGGGCGTGAATGCTCTGAAGGAAGGCGTACGAAACGAATTTGTGGTGCGCCTCCCAAAGAAGATCGGGCAGGAAAATCAGCAACGACACGGCTAGGCCGCCCCAGAACCATCCGCTGCGCAGGTAGCGGCTTGCACTCGAAAGCACGACTCCGGCAAGGATTCCCGCGACAAGAAACAGAATGGAGTATTTGGTGAGAAGGCCCAGGCCGACGGCTGCACCAATGGCCAGCCACCACCGCGGATTTTCCGACTTGAGCAACAGGATGGTGAAGTACGCTGCCAGCACCCACCAGAGATAGTCGAAAGGGGTGTATTGGAATTCGGTGCCCTCAAACAGCGGGTAGGGCGAGAGTCCCACCACAAGCGCCGCTGTGACCTGCGCCAACCTTCCGCCGCCCAGCTCTTTAGCCATCTTCGCGCTTATGACCAATACGATGGCCATAGCGGCGACCGAGAAAATGCGCAGACCCTCGAGCGAGGGGCCGAACAGGCTGAATGCCACGCGCGCCAGAAAGGGCGTCAGCGGCGGGTATGCGACAAATCCCCAGTCCAGATGCATCGCATCGCTGAGGAACTGCAACTCGTCACGATGAAAACTGAAACGGTAGTTTGTAAACAGATGGAGCACTACATAAGCCGAAGCAATGACAAGCGCCGGCACAATACCCGATTTTGCAGGTGCTGCCGTTTTTGGCGGCTCGACGATGGCGCTGCGCGAACTCATGCCTAGCTCCTTGAAAGGATTATCCCGTCCCTGCCGCGGATCTGTTGCATTCAGGTTAAATCAGCGCGACGCCGGGATTGAGCCGTGTGCCCCTCCTGAGCGCAGGTCGCCGCGGCGACCGGAGTCGAAGGACCTGCTTTTTGATTTCGGTTTGCCGTCAGGGTGGGAGACCACGCACATCCGCCTCCAGCCCTTCACTCAAATTAGGATTCGCCGGCCATCGCCTCGCGCCGCGCCTTCACGTCGCGCATGGGCGGCTGGCCAAAAAAGCGGCTATATTCGCGGCTGAACTGGCTCGCGCTCTCATAGCCCACTTCAAAGGCCGCGCTGGCCGCATCCAGCCCGTCAGACAGCATGCGTTCGCGCGCGGTGTGCAGCCGCAACTGCTTCTGGTACTGCAGCGGGCTCATCGCCGTCATCGAGCGGAAGTGATGATGCAGCGTCGAGACACCCATCTGCGCCATTGCGGCCAGCTCCTCAACGCGCAGCGGCTTGGCGTAGTTCATGCGCAGCCAGCTTACAGCCTTCGCCGTGCGGTGGCTCTGTTCGCCCAGCGTGGCAATGGCACGCAAGTGTTTGCCTTGCGGACTGCGCAACAGCCGGTACACCATCTCGCGCTGGATCAGGCTGCTCAGAAAGGGAATGTCTTCCGGAGCATCGAGCAGGTCCATGAGCCGCAGGCATGCGCTCAGCAGTTCCACGCGCGTCTCGCCCACCGCCATTCCGCAAGCGCCGTAAAGTTCGGGCTGCGCGGCGAACTCCTCCTGGTTCAGCAGCCGGCGCACCTCCGCCATCTCCAGCTTCAGGGCCAGGCTCAACAGCGGTCTTTCAGGCGTGGCCGCAACCACCTGGCTCACCACCGGCAAATCGACCGTTGTCAGCAGAAACGTCTTTCCATCGCACAGATAACTTGTTTTGCCCAGGTTGATGCGCTTCTGTCCCTGCACAAACACAACCAGTTTGGGCTCGTAAGTGGCCGAGTTGCACGGCGAAGGCTCGGTGCGCCGGTAAAGGTTCAACCCCGGAACCGCCGTCACCAGCTCGCCCTCCAGGCCGGCGGTAAATACGCCGATCCTGCGCGCCAGTTCTGCGCGCATCTCCACGGCCCGCTGGTCGTGCATTCCATCCTTCATCGCGTCCCCGTTGCTTTCATCGACTGTTCAACTCCCGCATTCATCTCAAATTCAAGGTACCGCTCTTTGGGCTGCTCGTGTGCACAAAAATGCGGTCATCGACAGAATCAGGCAACAAATAGGAAGGATCGGGATACCGCAAACGGGCTCGATTTAAGTAATCTCGTTTTTGTCAGTGCGTAGTGCCCCTCAGGACTGCGCCCTTCAGCAACCCATTCAACCGCCGGCAAGGCAACGAGGTTTTATGTACAACGCCAAAGCATATGCAGCTTCCAGCGCCACTTCACCCCTTGCTTCCCACTCCATCGTGCGCCGCGATCCCACCGATTCCGACGTGCAGATCGAGATTCTCTATTGCGGCGTATGCCACAGCGACCTGCACCAGGCCCGCAACGAGTGGAGCGGCCTGATGCCCACTATTTATCCCTGCGTGCCCGGCCACGAGATTGTAGGCCGCGTAATCAGCGTCGGTTCGGCCGTAACCAGGTTCAAGCCCGGCGACCTCGCCGCAGTGGGCTGCATGGTCGACTCAGACCGCACCTGCCCCGAGTGCCAGGCCGGACTCGAGCAGTTCTGCAACAATTTCACTCTCACTTACAACTTTCCTGACAAGCATCTTGGCGGAGTGACCTACGGCGGATACTCCGACTCGATCGTGGTGGACGAGCACTTCGTGCTGCGCGTTCCCACCAACCTCTCGCTCGCCGGAGCCGCACCGCTGCTCTGCGCCGGCATCACCACCTACTCGCCCATGCGCCACTGGGGCGTCACCAAGGGCAAGAAGGTTGGCGTGGTTGGCCTCGGCGGCCTGGGCCACATGGGCGTCAAGTTCGCGCACGCGCTGGGCGCGCACACAGTGGTCTTCACTACCTCGCCCTCGAAGAAAGACGATGCGCTGCGCCTCGGTGCCGACGAAGTGGTCATCTCGAAAGACTCCAACGAAATGGCGAAGCACGCTGGCAGCTTCGACTTCATTCTCGACGCCGTCGCCGCCGAGCACGACATCAACACCTACATCAATCTATTGGTCCGCGACGGCAACCTGACTCTTGTGGGTGCGCCGCCGCAGCCGCTGCCGGTCGGTGTGATGGGACTCATCTTCCGCCGCCGCAGCTTTTCAGGTTCGCTCATCGGCGGCATTGCAGAAACCCAGGAGATGCTCGACTTCTGCAGCGAAAACAACATCGTTTCCGACGTTGAAGTCATACCCATCCAGAAGATCAACGAGGCTTACGAGCGCTTGCTCAAGTCCGATGTGAAGTACCGCTTCTCAATCGACATGGCTTCGCTCAAGTCGGAGTAAGAATTGGGTGCCCCAGGTCCCTCGCATTTGGGGACCTGGGAGACCAACCACTCCAACCTCCGAACCTTCATTCCAACCATTAACCAGGAGCACGAAATGCAAACACGCAAGTTAGGCAAGAGCAATCTTGAAGTTTCAGCCCTCGGCCTCGGCTGCATGGGCATGAGTTTTTCTTACGGAGCGCCCAAGGACAAGGGCGAGATGATCGCACTCATCCGCGCCGCCGTCGATCGCGGTATCACGTTCTTCGACACAGCCGAAGTCTACGGCCCCTACACCAACGAAGAACTAGTCGGCGAGGCCTTGCAACCGGTTCGCGCGCAGGTCGTCATCGCCACCAAGTTCGGCTTCAATATCGCTTCTGACAGCCGCCCCGGACGACAGGGCGTGAACAGCAAACCTGAGCACATCAAGCAAGTCGTGGAAGGCTCGCTCAAGCGCCTCAGGACCGATGTGATTGATCTTTACTATCAACATCGCGTCGATCCCGAAGTGCCCATAGAAGATGTCGCCGGCGCGGTCAAGGATTTGATTGCCGAAGGCAAGGTCAAGCACTTCGGCATGTCGGAGGCCGGCGCCAACACCGTTCGCCGCGCCCACGCCGTGCAACCGGTTACCGCTCTGCAAAACGAGTATTCGCTGTGGTGGCGCAAGCCCGAGGCCGAAATCATTCCCATGCTTGAGGAACTTGGAATCGGCATGGTCCCCTACAGCCCGCTGGGCAAGGGCTTCTTGACCGGAAAGATGGATGAGAACACCATCTTCGGCAGCAACGACTTCCGCAGTACGCTGCCGCGTTTTACGCCCGAGGCGCTCAAAGCCAACCAGGCCGTGGTCGATCTGCTCAATCGCATCGCCCGCGAAAAAAACGCCACGCCTGCGCAGATCGCGCTCGCGTGGCTGCTGGCGCAGAAGCCGTGGATCGTGCCGATTCCAGGAACGACTAAGTTGCATCGGCTGGAAGAGAATATCGGCGCAGTAAATGTGGAGCTTACGGCCGCCGAACTTGCCGAGATCGATGCGGCCGCATCGGCCATCCAGGTGCAAGGCGGCCGTTACCCCGAGCACATCGAGAAGATGACCGGGCTGTGAGACGAATTTGCCGGGACGCGTGTCCTTACGAACCCGCGTCCCGCACGAAGGTTGGAGAAAAGCAATGGCAGCATGGTCAAAAGACGAATTGCGCAAGATTGTCGAGGCCGACGACCTGCACATTTCGCCGCTGCGCGATGACGGCAAAACCTACGGCACGCCAACCTGGATCTGGAATGTCGCAGTCGACGGCGACTTGTACGTGCGCGCATATAACGGAAAGAGCTCGCGCTGGTTCAAGGCCGCGATGCATCATAAGGCTGGGCGGATGATTGCCGCGGGCATGACGCGCGAAGTAAGTTTTGAGCGGATCGACGGCCCAATCAACAACCGCATCGACGATGCCTACAAGGCGAAATACAAGGGCAGCCCGTATCTGAAGCCGATGATCGGCGCAAGTGCTCGGAACGCAACGGTCAAAATCACGCCGAGCGCCCCATCCTAACGAACGGGTGCCCCACCCTCGCCGGGTCTTTGTTTTTCCGGCTAGGGTGGGCGGCCAACTTCACCCACCTGTGATCCTGCGCGTCAATGAAGCCCCCCGCAGGTTCGATCATCCTTAACGGTTTTCAGAGGAGAAAGAAACATGGAAATCAAACGCGCCGGTAGCCAACCCTCCGGCAAAGGCCCGGCAGACTGGTTCACCGGCACAGTCCGCATCGATCCGCTCTTTGTCGCGCCCGATCCGGCTCGCGTGCAGTGCGCGCACGTGACCTTCGAGCCCGGCGCGCGCACCGCGTGGCATTCGCACCCGCTCGGCCAGACGCTCATCGTCACCTCGGGTTGCGGCCGCGTGCAGCGCTGGGGCGGACCCGTCGAGGAGATTCATCCCGGCGACGTTGTCTGGTTCGCGCCTGAAGAAAAACACTGGCACGGCGCCGCGACCTCTACGGCCATGACTCACATCGCCATCCAGGAGAAACTCAACGGCAAGGTTGTGGAGTGGATGGAACACGTGAGCGACGAGCAGTACGGCGGGTGAATCTCAAATCGCAACCAGCCGCAGTCATCCTGCGCGAAATTCGGCTCGCAATCGACGTCGATTGCGGGCCGAATGAGTCGAAGCCGAAGGCTCGCTGTGGCGAGGACCTACGGTTGCTTTTCTTGATTGCATGGGATCGTTTATCTGCAAGAATCGATAAGACCCGAGTTCCCTTAGTCCCCGTCTTTCTTGTTCCCTTGCTCCCTCGTTCCCTGCCTCTATCATATCCCCGCAAACCACGCATATCCAAACTCAGGATCGACGGAGCCCAGCCCCTTGCCGATGTTCTTCACTGAATCGACGGCCGTGATGTGCGTAACGAATTTCAGGCTCTTGTAGCCAAGCTGGCGTGGCACGCGCAGCCGCAGCGGTCCGCCAAAGCCCACCGGCAAATCGCCGTCATTCATCCCCATAGTCAACAGCGTCTGCGGATGCATCGCGTCGTCCATGTCGATGGTCTCCCACAGGTACGGCTCGATGGCGTGGTAGTAGATGTACTTCACGCCCGGCTTCAGGCCCGCTGCATTCAGCACGTTTGAGAGCGGCGTCCCGATCCACTCGGCGATGTACGACCACCCTTCTTCGCACGCCACCTCGGTGATCTGGCTGTGCACGGGGAACGTCTTCAGGTCGGCAAGCGAGAGCGCCATGGGGTGCTCCACCATGCCGTCGACCGTAAGCCGCCAGTCCACGAAGCTGCGCGCCTCCATCTTCTTGAACGCTTCTTTCGGCGGCGCAATCTCATTGGCGAAGGGTTTCTCAGAGATCATGCTGCGCGGAAACTCGCGCGCCATGGCGTTGCGCGTGAGCAGCCGCTGCACGCCGTAGGTGAGCGTTTCGCCGGCGCCATACACGCCTTTGCAATCGGGCGGCACCAGTCCATACTTGCGCGAAAGTTTCGCCGCAACCCCAAGTCCCGTGGCCCCGGCCGCTGTCGCCAGCCCCGTTGTAATCAGCCTTCGCCGCGTGATCAGACTCATATCCGCTCCTCTCTCATCGCCCTTCCTCTTTTGCCGCGCGCCCCAGGATCATCGCCCGCATCCGGCGCCAGAATCCCGAAATGGCAATCATCGTCACGTGCACAACCAGAAATCCCACCAGCGCCCACGATAGAAAAAAGTGCAGCGTGCGCGCCGTCTGCCGGCCGCCCAGCAGCCACGCCGTCGCCGGAAAGGCACCGGTGAACGACGGCGACATGGCCAGTCCGGTCCAGACGATCAAGGGAAACAGCACAAAGATCACCACCAGGTATGTGACCCTCTGCAGCACGTTGTAGCTTTTCTCTTCCTGCTTGTCGGGTGGCGCGCGGTGCAGATATTTCACGATCCGCGCCCAAATCGCGCTCCAGCTCCGCTCGCCGCGCACGGGAACGATGTTGCGCCTGAAGTGCCCGCTCACCAACCCCCACGCGCCATACACCAGCGCCGCCAGCACCAGCAGCCACGCCGCCTCAAAATGCAGGTAGCGGCTCCATCCGTTCTGGTCGGGCATTACGAACTTGTAGCCCGTGGGCACCGTATCGCGCGAGGCAGGAATAGGCAAAGTGAACGCCGGTTTGGTGTTCACATTGCCCACTTCGCCCCAGTAAAAACGCGGGTGCGAGATCACGATCTCCATGCCCGTGATGAGCAGGGCGAGGAACGCCACCACCGTCAACCAGTGGGTGACGCGCACAATCGCCGCATGTCTGGGCGCCGCTTTTTGCCTGACCGGGGAAAGGGTTGGCACGCGCAGAGAATAGCACGAAAACCTTTGGGTGCCCCACCCTCGCCGGGTTTTTGTTTTTCCGGCTAGGGTGAGAGACCAGTTCTCCCTGTCTGCGAACTCTCACTTGAATCTCCTGTCACCCCCGCCGCCCTTTATCATCACCGTGTATGCAATTTGACATTGTCACCATCTTCCCGGGCTTCTTTGCCGGCATCTTTGAGCACGGAATTGTGCGCCGCGCCCAGGCCGAGGGACTGGTGACCGTAGAAACCCACGACCTTCGCAACTATACCCACGACCGTCACCGCACCGTGGACGACCGCCCCTTTGGCGGCGGCGAAGGCATGGTGCTCAAGCCCGAGCCGCTGGCCGAGGCGCTGGGGGCTTTGGGCGTAACGCCCAAAGCAACAGATCAGAGATCAGAGATCAGAGATCAAAAAACAGGGAACAGGGAACAGGGATCAGGGAACAGCAATCAAAAAACCTGCGTTGTGCTGCTCTCCGCGCAGGGCCGACCCTTCACGCAGCCGCTCGCACGGCAACTCGCCACCATCGACCGCATCGTTCTCGTCTGCGGCCGCTATGAGGGCGTGGACGAGCGCATCAACCAGCTCTATTGCGACATGGAACTCTCCATCGGCGACTACATTCTGAGTGGTGGCGAACTGGCCGCCGCCGTGGTCATTGATGCGGTCATGCGCCTCGTCCCCGGCGTGCTGGGTAATGAGGCTTCGGGCGAGTTCGAGAGCTTTGGCGCAGCCGACGCCGAGATCGACGTCGACCAGGAGGGCGTGCCGCGCTCGCAGCACGGCGCCGGTGGGCTGCTCGATTACCCGCACTACACGCGCCCCGCCGAGTTCGCCGGCCTGCGCGTCCCCGACGTGCTCCTCAACGGCGATCACCTCGCCATTCGCCGCTGGCGCCGCGAGCAGCAGTTGCGCAAAACCCTCGCCAATCGCCCCGACCTCATCGATCGCGCCTCACTCTCCGCCGAAGACCGCAAACTGCTCGCAGGCATCCGCCAGGAGGAGACGCAATGACGGTTTCAAACTTGCAGTTGGCCGCTCTCGCCGAACTCCTGTTCTGCTGGCTCGTCTGGGCGCTGGCTTTCATTTATCCCTTCCTCAAGTCGAGAGGCCAGATAAAGGCCGTCACCGATCGCCGGTCGAGAATAGGCATTCTGGGAGTGATGATTGGCTTCATGTGCGCCGGCACGTACATCGGCACGATGCAACTCTCAAGGCCCGCCGCTGCGCTGATTGCGTCCATGGCCGTCGCGCCCTTCGCCGCCGGCCTCGGCTGGTGGGCCACCCGGCGCCTGGGCAAGCAATGGCGCTACGTTGCCGCGCTCACTCAAGGTCACGAGCTCGTCACCACCGGCCCATACCGGCTCATTCGGCATCCCATCTATGCGTCAATGTTCGGCTTGCTGCTGGCCACGGTCTTCGCGTGGAGCTGGTGGCCCCTGGGCATCGCCGCCGTGGTCTTCTACGTCATCGGAACTGAGATTCGCATCCGCTCCGAAGACGCTCTGCTGGCCGCGCGCTTCGGCGAACAGTTCTCCGCGTGGCGCGCGAAAACGCCCGCCTACATCCCGTTCATCCGCTGAGTGCGCTGTGCCTACTTGAACGGCTTCACAGCGTCGGGCTGGCTGCTGCTCACTTCCCCTATCGTCACATCCGCCACGTAGAAGTTCTCCCCGCAGGTCGGGCAGCCGGCCAGCCGCCGCAGCATGGCAAGCTGGCCCACGTGCGTCAGCGCATCGGCCACCGGTCCCTGGAAGAGCCGCTCGACCGTGGCGTGCAGCGGCGCATCCAAGGCCAGATACGCGTCAAACGCACCAAGAGCCGCAAAGAACCGCTTCTGCTCGTCGGCCCACTTGAGCGGCGTGGAGTTGCGCCATGTCTCGCGGCCCTCGGCAATCGAGAGAGCCCAGTCGAACAGATCGCCCATGTGCGCCAGGATCTTGTCGGGCCGTTTGCCGGCTCCCTCAAACACGGCAAAACTCTCGGGCGAGTCTTCAAGGGCGTGGGTTGCGCGGTAGGCAAGGGTCGCAAGCGTGTGGCGGAGGAATTCGCGTTTCTCGTCCATGGCGGAAATATAACGCAACTCCGGCATATCCAGCCCTTAAACTTCGCAACATAAAAACCGATGTCATCCTGAGCGACCGAGCGCAGCGAGGGAGTCGAAAGCCTGCCCTGAGCGGAGATTGCTCGTAGCAGCGGGCAATCGAAGTCGAACGGGGACCTGCATTTGCCTTTCAACGCCCCCGGCCCACCACATGAACGCGCCGACAACTCCGCTTCGGTGCTAGACTGAGGTCGCGCCAGGCAAGATCGTGCAGGAGGTTTCTATGCTGCGTAGGATCGGTTGGTGGGCGCTCGGCGGGCTGGCGGTCGCGTTGTTCTGGCTCGTCCTGATTTTGATCTTTCCGCGCGGCCAGGGCCCCGGCGCGGATTGGCTGATCGTCCAGATCAGCGTCCCTTTCCTGCCCTTCGCCCGCCACGTCGCCATCACGTGGTACGAGTCCCTGGTTTTGAACGCGGCCAGTTACGCCTGCATCGGCTTGCTCGTGGAGACGATTCGGCTGACGGTGCGGTCTAGCGTTGCGCGGCTGAGGCACTAGAATCCCCGCCGCCCGATGCAGACTTGCGAAAAATAACGGTAAAACAACAATGCGCGGTCCGTTCTCTGCGCGTACACTCTCGTCATCCCCTAAAAAACGAACAACTTGGAGGTTCAATCAATGAAGCACGGTGTACGTCTGATTGGAGCTTTGCTCCTTGCCCTTACCGTTTCAACCATCACTACCTTGTCTACAACGGGAAGTCCGCCGATATTTTCCTAGCCTACTAAATCCAACAACGCACCTTTAGGCACCACCGGGGATTAGCCGTGGCGCCCACTTCTCTGCTAAAATCAAAGTTCTGAGTTCAATAGCAGGAAGTCACCATGTCAATTCATCCCGTAATGCAGCGCCTGGCCGACAAGCTGAAGCGCACCGATTTGCCGGCGTTTGTGCCCGGCGACCAGATTCGTGTCCAGGTGAAGATCAAGGAAGGCGATAAAGAGCGCCTGCAGGCCTTTGAGGGCCTGGTGATCGCCGTCAACAAAGGCCCCCAGGGCACCTTCACCGTCCGCAAGATGAGCTTCGGCCAGGGCGTCGAGCGCATCTTTCCCTTCAACTCCAAGGTCGTCGACAAGGTCGAGAAGATCCGCAGCTACAAGGTCCGCCGCGCCAAGTTGTTCTATATCCGCGGCCTGCGCGGCAAGGCAGCCCGCCTGAAGGAAATCGACCGCGAGACCGGCAAGGTCCGCGCCTAAGCTTTATAAAAAGCTCCCGGCCAAAACCCCTTTCCAGCCAGAACCCTCAGCCTGACGGCTGGGGGTTTTGAGTTTTGCGGGGGATATTGGGGGCTGAAGCCCCCAAAATTATATTGATTGGCTTGCTTCGGCACGGCTGAAGCCATGCCCTGATACAAGGCTCTGTGCTCGAGCTTTTTGGGTGATTTCTCTCCACGGGCCCGGGCCTGAAGGCCGCAGGTTATGAGGGGCTGGATTCAGGAGCCTGAAGGCTCCTGCTCCCTCCGGCGCGGCTTACGCCGGCGAGGGCCTATCCCCGCCCCAGGCGCCGGTTGCGCAGCCACTTGGCCACGCCCAGCGTGAGCAGCATTCCGCCGAAGGGAATGCAGGCCAGGACCAGGATGAGCGCGAACCAGCCTGTGTTGGTGCTGGCGCCGGTGCGCGAATAGCCGCCCAGCACGGTCTCGAGCAGGATGCCGGCCGCAACGCCCGTGCCTACGATCGATCCGCCCCACTGCAAAAGCTGCCGCGTTCCATCGTCGGGCATGCGGCCAGCGTCGGGCATCGTTTTTCGTTCGGATTGACTTATACTTTGCGCCATTGTCTTAGTAGCCAAGCGCCAGCCTCAGCATCACGTAGGTGACCACGCCGGTGACCGACACATAAAGCCATAGCGGAAACGTCCAGCGCGCCACCTTGCGGTGTTGCGGAATGCGTCCGCTGAGCGAGAAGAAGAACGTGACCAGGACCAGCGGAAGTGCGACTGCGGCGAGAAAGATGTGGCTTATGAGCAGCGGGATATAAACATTGCGTAGGGCCGCGCCTGCTGGATACTTAACTTCGGCGTGCAGGTAGTGGTGCAAGAGGTAACTGACAAGGAAAAGTGTCGAGAACACAAACGCGGTGATCATGGCCGCGCGGTGCTGCTTAATGCGTTTGACCCGAATAAATGTGTAGCCGACGAGGAGCGCTGTCGCAGAAAGACCGTTGAACAGAGCATTGAGGGCAGGGAGAAATGCAAACCTTCCACTTGTTGCGGCCGCCGGATGAATATAAACGAGCCACAAAATGAACAAGCACGCCGCCGCGCTGATAACCAGGATCGCCGCAATCGCGCCGCCGGTGCCCGGCTTCGGTCCCGACGTCCGTGGCCCGGATCTCTGCGTCCGTGATGTTGTTGCCGCCGTCATTGCTTCCTCAGTGCTTTCCTACCGCGCAAATCATCAGCGCCGTAAACAGGAGCGGCAAATACAACACGCTCACCTTGAGCAGATCGCGCGCCAGTTTGCGGCTCTCGTCTTCGCTGCGCGCCTTCAATATCTGTGCAAACCGAATGGTGTAGCCCAGGTAAACCAGCCCCAGCACCGTGGCCGTAATCGCGTAACTTGTGCCCACCATTCCCAGCCGCCAGGGCGCCAGGCTTACGGGTATCATCAACACCGCGTAAAACAGCGCCTGAACCACGGTCGACCAGCCGTCGGGCTGCACTACCGGCAACATGCGAATGTTGGCTCGCGCATAGTCGTCGCGATAGAGCCACGCGATCGACATGAAGTGAGGAAACTGCCACACAAAGAGAATGCCGAACAGCGCCACGGCCGGCCACTCGATCTGCGGCCTCGCCGCCGTCCATCCCAGCATGGGGCCCATGGCGCCCGGAAACGCGCCAATAAATGTGGCCAGTGTGGTGACGCGCTTGAGCGGAGTGTAAATGGCCACGTAAGTAAAGGCGGTAAGCAGCGCCAGCGATACGGTCAACAAATTGGTTCGCATCAGCAGCCAGTACGCGCCCAGCGCCAGCGCGCCCATGCCCGCGGCCAGGCCAACCCAGAGCGGAAACCTGCCCGAAGCCAGCGGCCGGTCGGCGGTGCGAATCATCTTTGCGTCCGAAGTGCGCTCCAGCACCTGGTTCAGCGCGCCGGCTCCGGCTGAAACCAGCCCGATGCCGATCAGAGTGTCGATCAGGCCGCGCTGCATGCTGGTGACGCCCGAGGCCAGCGAGCCCAGGTAATAGCCGCCCCATCCGGTGACCAGCACCAACCCCACCACCTTGACCTTGAAGAGCTCGCGCAGGTCGTGGATGAACGTGGCAGTCGCCCCCGCGCGCGGCGCATGCAGCGTGTGCCCATGCGCGCCGCTGTGGGCCGATGCCGGCGCGCCGGTCTCGCTCGCGATTGCGGTCATATTGGCCGGGTTGGCGGTTTGTGAGGCGGGAGTCATCGGGAGTGGGCCCACGGCGCGCAATCGAAAAGGAATTGAGGAGCGCGAGTCGCCTCTATCGATCATATCAAGCGAGATTCTGGCCAAGAGGGATTCTCGCGCGCAGGAGACGAGCGTCTACGCCACCGGCTCTGCCCGGCGCAGCGTAATCACGCTGATCTCGGGCGGGCAGTTGAATCGAAAAGGCACACCGATCGTCCCCAGCCCGCGGTTCACGTACAGTTGCAAGTTTCCGAACCGGAACCACCCCTCCGCATACTTTCGTCCAAGCGGAGGAAGAATGAGCGCGCCGACCAGCGGCAACCGCACCTGTCCGCCGTGCGAATGCCCGCACAACATCAGCGCTACGGATTGGCCTGCGGGAGTCTTGAACAAATCGTCGGCATAGTCGGGTGCGTGGCACAGCAGCACTACCGGCTCATTGGCAATGCCGCGGATCGCCGCCGGGATTGCCAGGTCCGGCCTGGGGTTGCAGGTAACCGGATCGAGGACGCCTGCCAGCCAGATTCTGCCTCCGCCACGCTCCAGCGGCGTGCAGGTGTTTAACAGCACCGGAACTCCGTTATATTCGAGCGCCGCCTGCACCTCTTGTGATCCGACCAGCACGTCGTGATTGCCGAGAACGGCGTAGCGCTGCGGACATTTGAGATTGCGCAGAATATTGGCGCATTGCCAGGCCGCGCCCACGGCAAAGCTGCGTGGCGCGATGCCGTCCGTTACGTAGTCACCGGTAAGAAAAACAAAATCCGCTTTCAGATCGTTCACCACCTTGACGGCGTGCTCCAGGAACAGCGGCTCGGTGTACTCGTCAAGATGAATGTCGCTGAGCTGCGCAATCCGCGCGCCTTCAAACGCAGGCGGCAGGCCCTGGATTGCGGCCACATGATGCGTAACGCTGATGAAATGGCGTTCGATCTCGCCCGCGTAAACGGCAAGGCCCGCGGCCGTAATGAGGCCGCCTTTCAGGAATTTGCGCCGAGTGATTGGCCGCGAAGGGGAGGTGAGGGCAACCGCCATTCTTTTATGGTAATTGAGGCGTTGGCAATAGGCGAATGGCAGGGCTTTGCCCGAGCAAAAACCACGCGCACAAGGCCTCCTCTACGAGTTATCCGCGATCGCTCTCGCTCGGCTCCGCCTCTTCTTCGCCCAGCGGATCGTTATCGCGGTCCGTGACCTCGGCCAGCGCCGCCAGCCGCACCGCAATCTCCGCGCTCCAGGAGCCGGCGGGCGCGCGCCAGCTCCAGTTGCCCGCCGGAACCGACGGTGTGTTCATGCGCGCCTCCGATCCAAGTTCGAGCAGATCCTGCGCGGGAATCACCACCATCCGCGCCACGCTCGCCTGAGCTGCACGGATCAAGGCCCAGACAGGATTGGCGCCGGCCGGGCCGACGTAGGCCTCAACCGCCGCGCGCTCAGTTTTGCTTGCGGTCCAGAACCAGCCCAGGGTGGTGTCGTTGTCGTGCGTGCCCGTATAGGCAACCGTGCCGGGCGTGTAGCGGTGCGGCAAATGCGGATGCGCTCCCTTGCTCGAGAATCCGAACTGCATCACCTTCATTCCCGACATTCCCGTGGCGCGGCGCAGCGCGTCAACCTCAGGCGTAATCATGCCCAGGTCTTCTGCCACCAGCGGCAGCGGGCCCAGTGCGCCTTCGAGCGCTTTGAACAACGCCTCGCCCGGACCCTTCACCCACTCGCCATTCACCGCCGTCTCTTCTGCGGCAGGGATTGCCCAGTAGGCCTCGAATCCGCGAAAGTGATCGAGCCGCACAATGTCATAAAGCTCCGTCGCGCGGCGCATGCGATCGATCCACCAGTCGAATCCACGCTGCTCGAGCACCTCCCACCTGTAAAGCGGATTGCCCCACCGCTGGCCGGTCTTTGAAAAATAATCGGGAGGCACGCCGGCCACGCGCATCGGGTTCAGTTTCTCGTCCAGTTCAAACAGTTCGGGGTGCACCCACGCGTCGGCCGAATCCATATTCACAAAGATGGCAATGTCGCCCAGGATCCTGATGCCGTTCAGTTCGGCAGCTTCGCGCAGGTCGTCCCACTGCTGTAAGAAGGCAAACTGCAGCACCTGCTCCTCGACCAGCGCCTGGCTGTGCGCTGCGCCGAAATCGTCCAGCGCTTTTGGGTCGCGGCGCCTGAACGGCTCAGGCCACTCGGTCCACGCGCCGGTCTTGAACTCGCGCCGCAGCACGGCATAGAACGCGTAGTCGTTCAGCCACGCCGCCTCATCGCGGCAGAACTCCTCAAACTCGTCCCACTGCGCGGCGGTCTTGTCGTTGTCGAGCGCATGATCGATAAAGTTCCGTGCGGCCTCGTAGAGCAGCGGGAGCTTCCGCTCATCCGCGCCGTCGAAATCCGCTGCGCCGCCTGTGGCGGCCAGCGTGTCCACGCGATCTGCTCCGATCCATCCCCAGTCGCGCAACACCTCAAGGCTGATGAGAAAAGGATTGCCCGCAAAGGCCGATGAAGCCGCGTACGGCGAGTTGCCGTAGCCGGTCGGGCTCAGCGGCAGCACCTGCCAGATGTGCTGCCTGGCCGAGGCCAGAAAGCTGACAAACTCATGCGCCGCCGGCCCAAGGTCGCCGATGGGTCCGCACGAGGGCAGGGAACTGACGTGAAGAAGAACTCCGGCAGAACGCTTGAATTCCATAGATTCATTATCGCGGGGTATGCGGCGAAGCCCAAATCGGCGATACGCGGCCAGTAGCCAGTAGCTACGAGCCTAGAGCATTTTCGGAAATAGTGTGGACCGGACTTTTCCTGGCGTCCCACCCTTTCCGCAGGAAAACGCGGAAAGGATGGGGCACGGAAGTCTACAGTAAAAGCAAAAATGCTTTAGAAGCTGCCCTCAGCCCCGGTCGCCTCACTCGCAGCGAGCTTTTATAATCCCTTTGTCCGCCGTAGCAACTGTGGAGAGATTCCAAAGAAAGTTCAGGTGAATCCGTTGAAATCTGTTGAATGCCGTCTTCTTGCCCTTGGCGCAATTTCGCTATCCATCCTCTCCATCGCAACAGCGGCTCGCGCTGCGTCCAGCGCAGTTCCTGAGCCCGTGTTTCTCAACTCCGGCTGGCAACTGCAGGATGTGGCCAAAGCGCCCGAGCCCGGCGCGCAGATTGCGTCTGCCGCCTACAAGCCAGGCGGCTGGTATGCGGCAACGGTGCCGGGCACGGTGCTCACCACGCTGGTCGACAACCACGTCTACCCTGAGCCTCTCTACGGTGAAGACGACCGGCCCGAGATCATTCCTGAATCGCTCGCGCACACCTCGTACTGGTATCGCACCGTCGTCAAAATTCCGAGCGAGTACAAGAACCGCCATGTCTGGCTCAACTTCGATGGCATCAACTATTCGGCCGCAGTCTGGGTCAACGGAACCCAGGTGGGATCGATCCGTGGCGCATTCATCCGCGGCAATTTCGACATATCGCCGCTGGTGCAGCCGGGCAAGGATGCAGTGATAGCCGTGCTCATTACTCCGCAGCCTCATCCCGGCGTTCCCCACGAGCACACCGTGCGCGCCGGCATCGGCGGCAACGGCGGCATCACCGCTATCGACGGCCCCACGTTCCTCTGCACCATCGGCTGGGACTGGCTGCCCGAGATTCATGACCGCGACTCCGGCATCTGGCAAAGGGTCTATCTCTCAGCCTCGGGACCGGTGCTCGTCAAGAATCCGCTGGTCACCACCGATCTTCCGCTGCCCAAGACCGACTCCTCTGACGTCTCAGTGCAGGCCACCGTCGAGAACGTCACCGGCAAGCCTGTGAAAGGCATCCTAGAGGGAACGATCGAGCAGGGGACGAACGGGGACATCAAATTCCAGCAGCCCGTGGAGCTGGCCGCACACGCCAAGCAGCAGATCACCTTCAATCCCGCCAACACCGCAGTTTTGCGCATCGCCAATCCGCGTCTCTGGTGGCCGAATGGATATGGCCCGCAAGACCTCTATCACCTGCATCTGGAATTCGTCGCCGATCGCCGCGCCTCCGATGTCAACGACCTCGACTTTGGCATTCGCAAGATCTCCTACTCGGTTCCGGGCACGGATACGCTCACCATCTCAGTCAACGGCGTACCGGTGTTCATTCGCGGCGGCGACTGGGGCCTCGACGAGGGCCTTAAGCGCATCCCCTGGGACCGCATGGAGGCCAAGATCCGCTACCACAAGCTGGCCAACCTCAACCTGATTCGCAACTGGGTGGGTCAGAGCACCAGCGAAGAGTTCTACGAGCTCTGCGATAAATACGGCATCATGGTGTGGGACGAGTTTTTCCAGCCCAATCCGAGCGACGGCCCCAACCCCACCGACATCGACACCTACGTGGCCAACGTGCGCGACAAGGTGCTGCGCTTCCGCAACCATCCTTCCATCATTCTGTGGTGCGCCCGCAACGAGGGTTTCCCTCCGCCTGAGATTGACGCCGCGCTGCGCAAGGTGCTGGGCGAGCTCGAGCCCACGCGCCGCTATCAGCCCAGCTCCACCGACGGCGCAGGAGTACGTTCCGGCGGGCCCTATACATGGCGGGCACCAAGGGCTTTTTACCGCATCACCGACGATTACTTCAAGACTGAAACCGGCTCTGTCAGCGTGCCCACGCTCGAGTCGATCCACGGCATGATGCCGAAGAAGGATTGGGAGCAGATCAACGACGACTGGGCCGAGCACGACTTTGCCAAAGGCAACTCGGGCGTGCAGAACTACCCCGACCGAGCTGGCCGCGCGCTATGGCGCATTTCGCAACCTGGCCGACTTTGTGCGCAAGGCTCAACTGGCAAACTACGAGGCCTTCCGCGCCATGTACGAGGGCCGCAACGCACAATTGTTCCATCCCACCACGGCCGTCATTACCTGGATGAGCAATCC
>CAWEHF010000010.1:0-160085 GCA_963808695.1 uncultured Acidobacteriaceae bacterium | reverse complement strand
TCGTGCACAGGATCGCGGGGCGTATAACTCGTGCTCCATTCCGTGAAGTACAAAGGCCGATTGGGAAACGCCGAGGCAGAAATCTCGCGCCGCACGCGATGAATATCTCCGCTGATCGCGTCCGGCGATGGCGAGAGCTTCGTGTCGCTATGGCCTTCTTCGTCGAGGAATCCCCCATCCACGCCGTAGGTATGCGTTGTGACAAAGTCGACCGCGGCGCCGCTCTGCTTCACGTGCACCAGGAATTCAGGCACCCACGCCGCGCCGGCCGTCGACGGGCCGCCAACGCGCAGTGCAGGATCGATCGACTTGATGGTGTTCGAGGTCAGATCGTAGAGCGCGAAGTAGGCCTTCTGATCGCCGCCCTCCCAGAATCCTGAGAGGTTGGGTTCGTTCCACACCTCAAAAAACCACGTGCGCACTTCGTTCTGGCCGTAGCGCTGCTCATTATGATGGATGAATGCCGCGACCAGATCGCGCCAGCCGTCGGGGTCGGGATGCGAGGTGTTGCCGTGCCAGTAAAAGATGCTGTTTTGCGATGTGGCCAGTGCCTCCGGCGTAAACCCAAGTTCCACAAACGGCTTGATGTGCCGCGCCAGCAGATCGTCGTAGAGTTGGTCGATTTTCGTCCAGTCGTAAGTGATTTTGCCGTTCTCTTTGCGCACCGTTCCCAGTACGTCGTGAAAGATGGCGTGGAAGCGGATGTAGCGGAATCCCAGCTCATCCACGGCCACCTTGAGTTGCGCCTGGCTGTCGTCGCGGATCAGCGTGCCCGGGAAGTCCGATCCGACGGACAGATTGAAGAAGAGGTCGACAGGACCGCTGGGCTTGGAAACATCGGCAACAATCGCACGCGGAGCCGGGTGTTGTGAATGAGCCGCAACGGCCAGCGAAGCCGCTACGGCAATCGAAAAGAGCAAATGTGCCGTAGAACGCAGCAAACCCGATCCCTGCATCATTTCGTCCGCCTTACTCAATCAATAGCATTCGATCCGTGCCGGACTTGTATTTGCAGTCACAAGCATTACGACCGTCGCACGAGCCCTGCATTCTGCGTTGCCGCTGCGGCACATCCAGGACAAGATGCCCTGACCTCACCCAAGGATTCACCGCATTCCTCATTTGGCTACGCGTCTGCGTGCATCCGGTCTGCTTATTTGCAGCCGGCGGTAAAGCAAAGATTCTGGCTGAAGAACGGCATCACGTGATTCTGGAACCGGTCGGCGACCGCGCTGGTGTGCGTGCCCTTGTAAATCTCAAAGCCGTTGGTGATTCCGTAGCTGTCCATGATGTCATGCAGTTTTGTGGCGTCAAAGCGCAGGCCGTCCTGGTCGCCCACGTCCATTGAGATGGCCCTGTACTGCTTCAAACTGCCGATGTACTGGTCGACAAACGAGAGCGGCGAGTTGGCCGTGAATTTTGCCACGATCTCCGGCTGTGGAACGCCGTCCCTGGTTGGCAGGTCGAAGTACAGCGGAGGGTTCTTCGGGTCGGGAGCCCACGCCGCAGCCGTTGCATACTGGGCGGCGGCGAAGCCGGGTGACTGTGCCGCCAGATCGGCTGGAGACTTGGCCGCCGCAACCTTCTTCTCGCTGGCAATTGCCCGCTCCTTCATTTGATCGCTCGTGGTCGGCCCGCCGCCGCCCATCGGCGACATGCAGCAGGGGCTCATGATGTACAGGGCGCCAAAGACGTCGGAGTGTTTCATGCCGATGCGGCTCGCGCCGTACCCTCCCATCGAGTGACCGACCAGGCCGCGGCTGGTTCGTTCGGGGATTGTCCGGTAGTGCGCGTCGATGTATTCCACCAGGTCGTGCGCAATGAAATTTTCAAAATCGCCCGTGGTCGCCGAGCTAGAGTACATCGAGCCGTTGTAGATCGTCTTTGAGTCGGGCAGCACCACGATCATCTCTTTCGAGCCCAGGGCAAAAGCGCCCTCGATCGTCTGCGGCACGTGAATCTCGTGCGTCCACTGCTCGGCGCCGATCGAGTAACCGTGCAGCGCGTAGACAACCGGGTAGCGCCGATGCTTGTCTTTGGCGTAGCTGGGCGGCAGGAAAACGATTACGTCGCGGTCCACCGCGTCGCCCTCGAGGTTTCCCTCCAGCGACTCGCCGTGAACCTTGATGTGTTCCACCGTGACCGGCTTCGCGCTGGGCACAACCGCCGGTACTTCGGTCTGCACCTGCGACCTCGCCGGCATCGCAGCAGCGGCTACCCCGAGCACCCCGGCCAGAAATAATCGCTTCGTTCTCGTCCAGTGCTCCATTCAGCTCACCACTATATTGACGGGACTCGGGCGCATCAAGTCGATAAAAGTCGTCAACTGTAACGATGAAGACTGGCTGTTTACCGATGAGCCGGCGAGAATCTACGGCGCCGGCGCGCCACGACTCCCTTGAAGAGAGGAGCAACATACCGGGTCAGCGTCGAATTACCCTTCGCTGAACCGATCACGTCCGCCCGGCGCCGGAACCCTCCCGGCGCCTGCCGCTTTTGCAGCTATTTGCGCTCCGGGAACGCCCTCTCCATTCGTGCGCCAAGTCACATCGAACACTGGTTTTCCGGTGTTACTCTTCGCATTCGAATTTTTTCCCGCTCTGGAAGGTGCAGGAACAGCGCATGAAGGAAAAGAAGGGAACATTCGCGCGCCGCGATTTCATGATCGCGACCGCTGCGGCCGGCACGGCAATCCTCTCAGGATGTTTTTCGGCACGCAACAATGGCTGGGAGTTTCTGACAGACGACACTGCCGCGACTCTGAAAGCAATCTGCGACCAGATCGTTCCCGCCGACGATTTTCCATCGGCCTCTCAAGCCGGCGTCCTCACCTACATCGACCGGCAGCTCACGCGGCACTACCGCCGTCACCAGAAGGTCTATCTTGCCGGCGTGGAGCAGGCCAACCGCATCAGCCGCGAGCGCTTCGGCGCCGCGCTTGAAAGCGTCTCGCCGCAGCAGCAAATGGACGTGGCGACCGCGCTTGAATCGCAAAATCGCATCTTCTTCGAACTTGTAAGGGAGCACACGCTCGAGGGCTATTACGGATCGCCTCGTCATGGCGGCAATCGCGATGCCGTCAGTTGGCGCATGCTCGGCATCGATGAGCCGCCATTGCGCGGGCGCGCGCAATACGACCTGCGGAAAGGTTCGCCCTCATGAAGCACGTAAACGCAGTGGTCATCGGCGCGGGCGCGGGCGGCGGCATCGTGGCCAAGGAACTCTCTGTCGCCGGCCTGAGCGTCGTGCTGCTCGAGCGGGGCCCCTGGTACACGGCCAACGACTGCCGCAAAGACGATCTCCGCAACCAGCGCACCACCATGCTCGGCAATGCCTTCGGGCCCGAGGATGACGGCAGCCCGCGGGTAACGGTCGATGCCTCAGGCGCAACGCGCATAGTGCTGCCCAGCGAGGGGGGGTACCAGAACAACGCGGCCTGCGTGGGCGGAGGAACGCTCAGTTACGGAGGCCAGGCTTGGCGCTATTTGCCGCAGGACTTCCGCATGCGCTCCACCTACGGCGCACCGGCAGGCAGTTCGCTCGAGGACTGGCCCATCACCTACGACGATCTCGAGCCCTGGTACGAAAAGGCTGAGTATGATATCGGCGTTTCGGGCGACTACTCCGGCACTCCCTTCCACGGTCCGCGCCGTCACCCGCTGCCCATGCCGCCGCTGCCGCCCAATCGCGAGTTCTATATTCTCGAGCCCGCCGCCAAACGCCTTGGCCTGCATCCCTTCCACATCCCCATGACCCGCAACAGCGTTCCCTACAACGGTCGCGGACCGTGCATGCGCTGCCGCTGGTGCGTGGGCTTTGCCTGTGAGGTGGACGCCAAGAACGGCTCGCAAAACACGGTGATTCCCACGGCGCTGGCCAGCGGCAACTGCCAACTGCGCACCGAATGCATGGCCAAAGAGATCCTCACCGACGATCGCGGCCGTGCCCGCGGCGTGGCATACTTCGACGCCAACGGTCATTTGCAGGAGCAGCCCTGCGATCTGGTCGTTGTCTCCGCCTGCGCCATCGAGTCGGCGCGTCTGCTGCTGAACTCAAAGAGCCGACTTTTCCCGAACGGCATCGGCAACCGGTACGATCTGGTCGGCCGCAACCTGCAGGGCCATCATTACACCGGCGCCGTGGGCTTCTTCGATTACGACACCTACGACGACGTCGGCCCCGGCGCCAGCATCGCCATCACCGACTACAACCACGGCACTTCCGGCCTCTGCGGCGGCGGCATGCTGGCCAACGAGTTCGTCCGGCTGCCGATTCATATGATCGATCGGCTGCCTGAAGGCGCGCCTCGCTGGGGGCTTGGCCATAAACAGGCCATGCGCGCTGCTTACAAGCGCAATATCCAGGTCTTCGGGCCCACCCAGCAGATTCCCACCGCCGATGCCCGCGTCACGCTCGACCCCACCGTCCGCGACAAATGGGGATTGCCCGTGGCGCGCATCTCGGGCAACGTTCATCCGCACACTTTTGACATTGGCGAGGTGCAGGCGCAGCGCGCCGAAGCCTGGCTCAAAGAGGCCGGCGCCATCAGCACCATCAAGCTCGCGCACAAGGCTTCGAGCGTTTCGGCCGGCCAGCATCAGGCCGGCACCTGCCGCATGGGCAACAATCCCAAGGCCTCCGTCGTCGACCGCGACTGCCGCATCCACGACGTCGACAACGTCTTCGTCATCGACGGCAGCGTCCATGTGAACAACGGCGGCTTCAATCCCGTGCTCACCATCATGGCCATTGCATACATGGCCTCCGCATCGCTGGTTCGCAACTGGAAAGGTACGGGTCTCAAGTCATGATGCGGACGCTCAAGCTGGTTGCAATCGTAGCGGGCTCGCTGGTGCTGCTCGGCTTCGCCGGCGTCTTTGGCGCGTCGGCATACTATTCTTCAGAGCGCGGCCAGGGCTGCGCAAGCTGCCACGAGATGAACTCCTATGTCACCTTCGTGCACGATTCCCCGCATCGCACCATGGGCTGCATGGAGTGCCACGAGGCTGGTCTCGGCACCAAGCTGCGCCACACCTGGGTGCATCTCACCCACCGCTGGCCTGAGTCCATCCGGCTGCGCCAGACCGACGTTCTGGCCATGAACGCGAGTTGCCAGCGCTGCCATCGGCACGAGTATGCTTCGTGGTCCGCCGGGCCGCACAGCGCCACCTACGCGCAGATCTTTACGAATACTGCGCACAACTCACAGCGCCGCATGATGGAAGACTGTCTCCGCTGCCACGGCATGTACTTCCCCGGATCGATTCGCGATCTCGTCCAGCCGCAAAACACCGTCGGGCCATGGCATTTGGTGAATGCGCGCCTTGCCAATCAGCCTGCCATCCCTTGCGGAACCTGCCATTCGATTCACCGCGAAGGCGAACCCGAGTCGAAACCGGCCGAACGCATCTCCGTTGCAGGCCAGGCGGTTCCCATCTCGCTCGCATTTTACGATCGCCGTGAGAGCATGCACTTCGCCGCGGCCAGCCTCGCGATTCCGCAGCTCAACGACGGCGCACGTCCGCTCAAGGTCAGCCAGGATCCGCGCCAGACGGTCTGCTACCAGTGTCACGCGCCGCGGATGCCTGAAGCCGGATCGGCCGCCACCGCCAACGCCTGGGGAATGCAGGCCGGCTCGGGCGACGATCGCACCCCGATGGGCGTGCACGAGGGCCTGAGTTGTTTCAGTTGCCACAACGGGCACAACGAAAACGCGCGCGCCTCATGCAAGACGTGCCACCCCCAGATGTCGCACTGCGGCATCGACGTAGAGAAGATGGATACCACCTACGCCAGCGCCAAAAGCGCGCACAACGTCCACTGGGTCAAATGCACTGACTGCCACCAGCACGGCATTCCCAGGAAATAACGTTTCAGGAAAAGCAAAAAAACGAAGCGAAAGCGGAACAGGGCAGTCCAGCGGGGAAACTCCTGGTCACCACAGCGTTTGCTCCGACTATGCAGTTGTCTCCAAGGGTGACGCCGAGAAGAATACAGGGCCCGGGAAGCGGCGGTAGGTGCCGCGGAAAAGCACCAAGAGCAGCAGGAGCAACTCGAGTCCAATGCCCAAAATCCAAACTGCGAATTCGGGAAATTTCACATCTCACTCTCAAGGCGCGCAAATGGCGACAGTCCGTCGTTTGGATGCATCTGCGCGAGCGCCCTCTATCAACGCTGGATCACCGGTCAGGATCAAGCAGAGGCTGGAGAGATTGCTAAAGCGCTATTAACGCGATCAGGGCGTATTTAGAAGTTAACCTTTCACTTAACGCCTGGGACCGGCTATTTCGCCAGAGCTACAAGGTGGAATCTACTCGTTGGGAAGTCACTGTGTTGGGCCGCCCGTCGATACTCTCTGCTTTCCCCACTCGCTTCGCATTTGTAGAACAAGTCATATTGGTGTGATGGGAAAAAAGACAATAGTTCTTGCAATGAACCACCATACCGTTCCAGCCCCATTTGCAAATGGACCTCAACGTAGCAGTCGGGCTGTGACTGCCGTAGGGTAGTCGTTGCGCCCTTAAGGACTTCACACTCGAATCCTTCCACATCAATGTAAAGTACATCAGGCGCTCCAAGCCTAATAGACAGATCGTCAATCGCAACTGATTGAACTGGGTGAGCCCCGAATTCATCCTCACTGGATGCTACTTGCCCGTTCATTGATCGATTCATCCAAACTTGCCCAGAGGTAGAAGATACTGCGGCTTCGATCACTTCCACGTTGTGAATGCCATTAAGGTCACAATTCCGACGTCCAGCACATACGTTATTATGATTTGGTTCTATTGCCCAAACAAATCCATTCGGTTCCACCTCCCTCGCCATAATCATCGAGTGAATGCATTGGTTTGCGCCAGCATTGAAGACTTTTGAGCCAGGGACCAGCCGATGTTTGTTCAGCAGGTAGATTTCGCTGGCTGCCGATTTGTCCCAATCCTCGTCATACCACGATTTCCCGTCAAAGTCGACGATTTCGACTCGGAACTCATATGGTCCGTAGCGGTGCTCAACAATCCTCGGCCTGAAGGTCCGAAACGAATAGTCTGCCCATCGCGCCTTGAGCACTGCCTTCCAGCTGGCCGGAAGAATTCGGCGCAGTGCCATTCGTCCGCGCTTTTTACACTCAAATAGAAAAGCCACTAAGATCAAGCCCCCTTTTTGAACATGACTCACTCGGAATGTACCACATTCCAGCAGAACGTCGAGTCCTGCGGAAGGCGCTCTGTGTGTTCGATGCGTTGGCACCCTTAAGAGAGCGGCCTACTTCTAATCCGATTGTTTTTTGTCAAGCCCTTTCGGACTCCGCCCGCCTGAGGCAAAACCCCAAAGCTGTACCAGTTGGAATTAGAGGTATATTGCTCCAGTTGGGGCCCTCTGAGTGAACAAGGAGGAGGATCAACATGCCGAAGAAGCAGCACACGGAAGTACAGATCATTTTCGCGCTCAAGCAGTATGAGGGTGGAGAGAAAACAGCCGACATTTGCCGCAAGCGGACCCCGAGATGACGGCACGTTTACGCCAAAAAGTCCTCGGGAGCGTCCCGCTTCCAATCGAGAAACGCGTCTTCCAGGCTGTATTTCCAAGCGTATCCCAGATCGCGCAGCGCTTTCGGATCGATCGACGTTGAACGGAACAGCTTGCGAACGCGAACCGGACTGATTGGTTGCCGTATTCCAAATATCCGGGCAACTCCCTCGACTGGATACGCGAGTCCGAGCAGCAGAGATCGGGGCACGCTCACCGGCGAACGCCTTATCCCCGCAGCTTTTTGAATCGCGACGACGAAGCTCTCCAGTGAAGGTAAAGGGTTCATGGAAAAATTCAGAAGCGTCACGCTCTCTCCGGTCTTGTCTTGATGCTCCAGGCCGAACTGCGCAACCCCGCACAGTTCCTTCACGTAGCCCCCTGCCTTCCTGGTCTGACGGTTGCCCATATAAAAGAAGTAGCCCTTCAACAGACTCCGAATCAGTCGCGTGACGTTTCCGCCTTCTCCCGGCCCGAACACCACGCCCGGCCGGAGAATCAGTAATCTGCGATTCGATGAGCCCGCTTGCCACGCCAGATGAATCTTCTCCGCCACCAGCTTAGAGCTCCCATACGGCGTCACTGGAACCGGCAGCGACCGCTCATCCTTCAGATCTTCCGAAGGTCCGTACGGCGAAATACTACTGGTGAAAACCACTCGGTTGCAGTTTGCGGCGGCAGCCCAGGAACAGACATTCTCGGCTCCATAAAGGTTGGTTTCAAAGTACTCAGCCGGTTTGTGGCCTGGCTCCCTGTGGACCGCCGCAAGATTAAAGACAAGGTCGATTTTGGCCGGCAGCAGCAATCCCGGGATCGGATGCCGAACGTCCCAATGAACGAATTCCGCTTGCCCAGTTTTCAGTCCCTCTTGCAGCAGAGCCGTGTAGGGCGCGTTCCGCGGCGGAGCCAAATCCACCAAGATAACTCTGGCGGCCAGTCTTTCCCGCAGTAAATACTGCGCCAGGTGGGTGCCGATAAACCCAGTCCCACCAAAGAGAGCAACCGAATCGAATTTGATCGTCATGAAGTGAACGGAGACGCATCGGTGCGCGTTCCGCTATTTCCGGTCCCTTCCGCCGGCTGCTGCCAGCGTGTGACTTCCGCGTGAGCGGGCTCCGCTGGGGTTAGCGCAGCCATATTCGCACCAAAAACCACCAGAAACTTCTTTGCTATCTCGTCTATCGCAAACGTCCGCTCAGCGTATTCGCGCCCGTTGTTCCCATACTGCAAGCACAGCGCACGATCGGCCAGGAAGCGGTCGGCCGCGCCGACAAGTCCCGAGGCATCGTCGGGAGAAACAACAATTCCCGCCCTCGCCCGTCTCACGACACGCGCCGCCTCATTTACCTCGGGCGCTGCAACAATCAGAGCGCGCCCCGCACAGAGGTAGGAGAGCGTTTTCGATGGCACCGCGAACGCACCCGCCTCGGAATCGAGAAGAGTAATCAGGACATCCGCCGATGCCATCACCTCGGAAAGCCGCTCGTAGGGCTGAAACGGCAGCAGGCTCAATACCCGGCCGCTCACTTTGTGCGCGTTTCCCGCCAGCCATTCCGCCCCCGCGCCGCCAGCAATCACAATTAACCTGGAATCGCCCCGCTCTTCTAGGTGCCTGGCAAGCTGAAGCAGCAACTCCGGACGGTGCTTCATGCCCAGCGTTCCCGAGTACATGAAACAAAACTCTTTCTCCACCTCATGTTCCCTGGCCCATACATTGTCGCGGGGCATCGGACGCACCTCACCTAAAGGCGCCCAGTTTTCGATCACGTTCACCTTGGGGCCGGTGATGCCCCATTTCCCCAGGAACTCCGAGAACCCCTCCGCAATGCAGATGATCGCGTCTGATCGGTGAAGCAATTTCTTTTCCAAGCGCTCAAAGTAGACCCCTCCAGCCCACGCCAGAGGCCGCGCCTTCTTGCGGAGTACAAAGCGAGCCGCCATGCTGTACACGTCCTGAAGCCAGAACACGAAACGCGCATGATGGCGGCGCGCCGCGCGCTCGAGGATGACCTGGGCATCCAGCGGCATATTCGCCGAGACCACCACATCCGGCCGGAAATGATCCACTCTGGCCGCCACCACCTGACCAAACTCGATATCAGAAGCGCGGCGTGTAAGCAGAGAGTGCTTGGAGAACTTCCTGGTAATATGCAGCCCTTCGATCACGAGGCGCTCGGGATCGTGCGGCCGGACTTGCGTGTATCCTTTGGGAGTCGATTCATTGTCGGCAAAGTACACATGATGGACCTCATGGCCCATCCTGGCCAACTCCCGGCTCAACTCCATCTGAAAAGGATGCCCGCAAAACTCGTTAATAAAGATGCGCAAGGAAATCGACCTTTCTCAGAAATTGGCAATCTACTCGATGCGATTCGGTGCCCTGATACTTCGCTCAAAGTCTAACAAAAGCCGATTAGGCCAGCGAACGCTATCCAGATGCTCAAGAACCTGCACAGGTTGCCTTACGGCTTGAGCGTTTCAATCCGGAAGTCGAGGGCGATATGGTTACGGTTGGCGGCTTTCGTTAAAGCGTGGATCGGATATCGCTTTCGCACGGAAATGAGGGACTGGAGTTTGTCGAATCCACGATTCTCTCAGTTCCGGCAGCTTTCGCCCCAGCAGGTCCTCAAGCTTGGCCAGATCGGAATCAAAAATCTCCTGAAGAAGGCGGCGCGACGGCAAATCGACCTGAGGCTCACATCCAAGATTTGCGCAATTCAGGCAGCTCTCTTCCAAGCAGAACTTCGAGCTTAACGATATCTGGATCAAATATCTTTTGAAGAAGCCGTCGCGATTCCATATCGAGCTGCGGTTTCTTAGTCTCATACAGGAGCGATGATCCGCGAAGCCACTGTTTTACAAAAGCAGGAACCAGTCTCTCAATCCCCCCGTCCCTATACACACGATGCGCCATAAGAAATGGTGAGCGAAATCCGCGTCTCGGCATTCTGTATGAATTGTTTGCATTTCCTGCAGCTGTCTTAACCTCAATGGGACGTATCCCGAGAAGGTCTGTAACCATCTTCATCGTCGCTAAGGGATCTCTCGCCAGTTCGTCGAGCAATAAAACCAGGACATGCTCTCGACCGAATGTGTCAATGTACCGTCTCACTTGCTCAGAATAGAGACCCATCTGGACATACAGACGATTGCTAAAGAATCGATCATCCCGATCCTCTCCATCCAGGTCGGCCTTGATAGCGCCACAAAAATCTGGAAGCGGCTCTTTCCCAAGCCTGCGGTGCATCAGGAAGTGAGAGTGCGCGCGGATTACCGGGTCCCTTAGAATGGCAATTATCTTTGCACCGGGACAGGCTCTCTGAATACTTCGAGGAGCGTTCTCATCGCACAGATATGTTGGACTTGCCTCCCCGATAGCGGCATAGCCTCGCGCGGCCTTAAACAATTTGAGATATCCGGCCTGATTGCCAATGTACTCATAATCGAGTTTGCCAGGTCCTGTCTTAGGATCAGGCGGCTTGCTCTGGAAGAAGTATGGTTCCTTCAGGCGGGGGAAAAAGACTTCGGGGTGCTCCTTCAATTGAGCCCAAAGTGAAGTGGTGCCACACTTTACCGCGCCCACTATAAAAAAATTAGGCCAGATCTCGATCGGCATGTTCACTCCTTCAAGGTCAGACGGCAGCGGCGAAACTGTCGCCAAAGCCTGGCTAGAACTGGTCTGATAACTGTCCATTGGGCACCTGAGTACTATGTTCATGCAGCCGAGCCATTCCGAGAAAGTCGCAGCAGCTATGCTTCGGGAAAGCGGTCCCTACCGAAATAGAATCGCTCCACGAGGCCGCACAGAATGTGTTCCATCATCAGGTGCGCCTCCTGAATCTTGGCGGTGATGTGCGAGGGTACTACTACGAGCGCATCGCAGAGGTTGTTCATCTTTCCGCCGCTGCCGCCCGTAAAACCGACGGAATGGATGCCCATGTTCCGGCACTGCTGAAGGGCGCAAAGGACGTTCGGCGAGTTTCCGGAAGTGGAAATGCCCAGAAAGATATCGTCGGGCCGTCCGATAGCCTCAATTTGGCGAGAGAACACCCGCTCGTATCCGTAATCATTGCCAATTGCGGTGAGGATCGAAGAGTCTGTAGTGAGGGCGACTGCACGAAGAGCCGGACGATCGATTGTGAGCCGGCTGACGAATTCCGCCGCCAGATGCTGGGCATCGGCGGCGCTGCCGCCGTTTCCCGCGATCATTAGCTTCCCGCCCCGGCGCACGGCTATGGCGATCCGCTCAGACTCAGCGATCAGCGTGGAATGAATCGCCTCAGTGGAAAGAACAAGGCTCAGGGTGTCCACCGAACTTTGTATCTGGTGTCGAACGAAGTCCTTCATCGCACCCTCCATGCCTGCGCGCCTGTCTGGGTGAAGTGGCATCCATAGACCACTCCGAGATTCTCGCTGCCGCAAAGCGAGTCCGCAACCCGCTGTTTGAGCATCGGATCGACAAGAAACATCATGAAGCCTCCGCCGCCGGCGCCGGAGATCCTGGCGCAATAAGCTCCAGCCTTCAGTGCGCGCCAGT
Organism: uncultured Acidobacteriaceae bacterium; assembly: GCA_963808695.1. Lineage (GTDB taxonomy): Bacteria > Acidobacteriota > Terriglobia > Terriglobales > Acidobacteriaceae > Telmatobacter. The sequence goes on along the minus strand of CAWEHF010000010.1, from coordinate 148,021 downwards.
AGAGGGTTTCGATTTTCTCGTTCACAATGCCACTGGCCATGCGCCTTTTCGCGTCCCAGCTTGAACGAAGGACTTCGTGCAGCAGGCAGAAATCTCCGCGCAGCAGCGATTCCTTCATGCGCAGGGCCTCCAGCTTGATCTGGTTCATGGCCTCGACCGCCTCCGCATTTCCGGCCTCCACGTTGCGGGATTGTTCCTCGATAATGGCTGCGGACGCTCTCGATGCCCCTGTATAAAAGAGCAGCAGCGAGGCTTCGAGTTCCGAGACTACCCCTGGCGTTATGCGCAGCGGATTCACCAGAACACGCCCTTGGCGGCCGAATTCCATGAAGTTGAACCCGCCAAATGCGGCCGCGTACTGATCCTGGCGCCCACCCTTCAGACCCGCATGTTCGCGTTCAACCACCCACGCGGCGTTCGCCAGCTCATATTCGTCGATCGGCGAGTTGAGCCATTCCGCGTATGCTTTCAGGACCGCAACTACCAGGGTGGACGATCCGCCCAGTCCCGAGCCTGCCGGCACATCCACGCGTGTGGTGAGGCGCAAACTGAGCGGTTCGCCGTCGGCAAAGCGCTCGACCGCGTAATTGTGCGCGTGCTTCAGCAGATCCAGGCTGCCGTCGGGGATCAGCCGGTTGCCGCTGGCGTAGTGTGCGGTCTCCACCTGGTCCGAGGACGCAAATTCGACCGTGCCGTTATCCAGAGGTTCGATCGTGGCATAGGCATAATGACCAATCGTGGCGTTCAGAATGGCCCCGCCAAATTCATCACAGTATGGGGAAACGTCGGTTCCCCCTCCCGCCAGTCCCAGGCGCAATGGTGCTCGCGAGCGAATCCTCATAATTCGTTCTCTTCGTCGGAGGTTCAGATAGCCCTGATCCGAATTTCGCATTCACTGCGCCGGAAATTGGGGGTCATTCGGACCCGGATGCACTTCGATATAGAAGACCATACCCCTTGCCCGCATTAATCCGGCTCGCATGTCCGCGGGCCGATCCTACCTGGCCGAACTCAGGGGTTCTTCCCCGGGAACCGTCCCGCGCTCTGCCTCTTCACGAGACACTTCGCAAAAACATAGTCGCTCAGGACCGGCGATGACATCGGCGGTACCAGCACCGGTTGGCGTTTTCCTTGCTACAGAATCGGGACGGGAGTGTGCAACCTGGTCTAGTAACGATAGATCGAGGCAGATCCAGCCGCCGATACAATGCTACCCAGATTCGCTCCCATGTTCTTGATGTAGCTGAATGGGATATAGACAATGTCGTTGGGTTTGAGAAGCATATCGGGCGCCTTGCCCTTCTCCATCTTGTTGAGCGCGACTTGCATCTCGACGTAGGTACCGTCGGGTTGCTTGCGTAGTAGCCGCGTCTGTTTGGAAATGGAACTAGGCAAGTCGGAACCCGCCAACGCCACAGCCTGGAGAAGCGTTAAGGTGCCGTCATTAGTCGCCATGGGAAAGCCGCCGGCATGAGGGACATTTCCGAGCACATACACAACGTCAATCTGGGGCACAATGACGTAATCTCCCGGATCAACCTCGACGTTGGTATCCAGAGCGGTGTTCGACTGATTCGAAAGGAAGTACTGAATCTTCTCACCGCTACCGTGGCGCTGAATGGTGACGCGCCGGTCCGCCAGGGGCGTTGTCCCTCCTGCCAGGGCAAGCACGTCGAGCACAGTTCGCGGAGTGCCAATCGGGTAATACCCCGGGTGATTAACCTGGCCGAGCACCGATACATTCTGAGTCGCTTGTATGTCGTCAGTAATCGTAACGTGCGGGTTAAGTAGGAAGTTTCCTTGCTTCAGCGCATTTGCGACCGCCTCTGACGCCTGCGCCGGCGTGAGGCCGCTCACCTTTACCGACCCGCCTAAGATCAAGGGGACGTAGCCTGCGTCGGTGACATGCACATGCTGGAGGAGCTCCGGGGCCTCCAGCACCTGGACCGTAATGATATCTCCAGGACCGATGAGCAAACTTTCCTTCTGGCCGAAGCAAGAAACGCCCGCGCAAACGAAAAGACTCGCGACTAAGCAGAGCTTATTCATTGTTTTTCTCCTCCTTGCTTCCGTAGTAGCTCTTATACCCGTAATAGCCGTAGTAGCCGTAGTAGGCGGCAGAACCGCTTGAGATTCCGTTCAAAAGGGCACCGACGGCTGGATGCGCCTGATCTTTCACATGCTGAATGATTAAACTGAAGGATCGCCGCAGACCTACCCGTGTGGTCAAGCCTGCGCGGACAACGAGCACGGTTGCGTCCGCCTCTTCCACCAGGATTTGCGCATCCGTCACGGGTAGGATTGGCGGAGAATCCACGACGATGAAGTCGAATTCCTGCCGCCACTTTTCCAGCAACGAATGCAGTAATGCGGATCCGAGGAGTTCCGACGGATATGGCGGTACAGGTCCCGATGGCATCACGGCTAGATTCGGGTGGCCTTGGAGCGTCTCCGGCGCAGAGGTGGCAGTGGCGTTCGAAAGCACCGTGCTGAGACCGCCGTCCATCTCGAGATGCAGTCGCCTCTTCAAAACGGGACGGCGCATGTCGGCTTCGATCAGCAATACCTTCTTTCCGTATTGTCCAAGTGCCGCCGCGAGATTAACCGATACCGTCGTCTTGCCTTCCGACGGACTTCCGCTGGTAATCAGCAGGATCTGAGGCGGAAGACCGCTTCGCGCGATCAGCAAGTTAGAGCGAAGACGTCGAATCGATTCCCCAAACTCTCTCTCCTGAGAGTCGAGGAAAATCTGACCGCTGCCTCCGGCAGACGGTTGTCGGCGAGGCGACGACGCAAAAGCCGGAACAATGCCAAGGAGGGGAATCCCAAGGGCCTCGACCTCCTCGGTCCCGCGAACCTTGTTGTCGACAGCCTCAGAGAGCAAGGCGGCTCCGGCACCGAGGATAAACCCGCCGAACAGGCCCACCAGCAGAATGACCGGAATGTTCGGAGAGCTTGGCTTGTCGGGCGTTAACGCGGTATCTACATTTGTAATATTGGAGGACTTGAGCCCTTCGAGGATTCCTGCCTCCTTGAGCCTCTTCAGCAGATCCTGATAAAGATCCTGGCTGTCTTCTGACTCCTTCGAGAGAATCATGAACTCGATCGTCTTGTCATTGAGCGACTCCGCCGCTTTCTTATCTGAATCGAACGTGGCCTGTGTCCCACTTTCCGTTGCCACTGCGATCTGGTAGTCATTTTGAGCGCGCGAAGAAATCATCGCAATTTCCTTCTTCAGCGATTCCTGGACGCTTTTCATCGATGCGCGCTCTTGAATCAGCTTCGGATCGGCCGGGCCGTACTGAGAGGCGTCCTGACCAATCTGCGCTGCCAGCGTTGACTCCTGTTGCCGCAACGTTTGAATCAGGGCGAGAGAATCCACGACGCCGGAGGAAGACTGAAGGGGCAGGGTCGTACCCGCAAGCTGCGAAATGGCTTCCGGGTTACCCGTTTGTGCAATCTTATAGATCGACTCTTTGACTACGCGATTGATTTGTGCCTGGGTGAGCAAGGCCGAGGATGCCTGCAGCCGGTCAAGAGCTGGACTGTAAACCACCGGCTTTCCCGCCAGGTCAGTACCGCCCACGCCATAGATTCCGCTGCCCTGTTGGAGGGCGACCACCTTCGCCTGCAGATCTTCGCTCTGTTTGCGCAGATCGTCCAGCTGAGTCCCCAGCCAGTCGGAAACAGAGGAGGTAGCCTTGTATTTAGTCTGGAAGGTATAGTCAATCAGCGCCTGGATCAGATGATTGACGATTGCGGCCGCGGTCTTCCGGTCGCAGTTGGTATAGCTCACCTCAATGAGTCTGGTTCCGGAGTCGACGTCGACCTTCAAGTGCTTTTGCCACACCTTCAGCGCCTTCTCGCGGCGACGCGGCGAGTTTTCCAAACTGGCTCCCGGGGTGTCGGGGGGACCTTTCGGCATGATCAATTCGATCAGCGGTGCGATGGGATCGAAATGCGGCTGGAAGTCGTCATTCTGCTCCAGGTTCAATTCCTTGATGATTTGCAGCGCCAGGGCATCAGACTCCAAAATGCCGACTTGCGTCTCCAAATCTGTACTCAGGCTCAGGGAATCGGACGCACCCGCAGTTGCCGAACTCATCACGTCTTCCAGATCGAGCGAATCGGATGACGATTTCTGAAGCTCGAACACGCCCTTCGCCTCGTAGCGCCGGGTCATGAACACGCATACTGAGACTGCTGTCAGGATACTAACCGCCGTAACGATCCACAGGATGCGCCGCCTTTTGTCCAGGACCCGCAACAGGTCGCGAAGGGTAAAATCGTTCGAAGTTTGTTGAGTCACAAGTTTAATAACCCCTTTTCGTTCACATTCAATATCGGCTGGGGCATCCGGAACAGGCCATCCCAGACGAAACGAAGTCACTCGCAGAACAGAATGACCAGGCAGTGGCTAGCTGGTTATCTATGTTTGTACAGGATTTCACCTGGATGCCGCAGGATGTTCTTAGATCTTTTTTGTGCGAACTTGCTTTTTGTTGACCGACGCAACCTGCGCCGCAGTCCAGATTCCGACCACTCGCCGGATCCGATGAGCCCACAGCACTACGAAACAGCCACTGGCGTCGGAGGGGCGAGTACGCCGCTTCTCGCGGGGACGGGGCTGAAACCGCATCCGGTGGGGACGTTCAAGCCGAGCCACGATTATCTGCTCATTTGCGAACGGCGATAATGAATTCCCGGAATCCAAGCAAATCCCAGAGACCGTGCCCCCAAGGGCGCCCCTTGAGAATTAGGGCTTTCGCCTGTAGCGGAAGAAAAATTGTTAATTCCATGGCCATCCATGTCTTGCTCCGCGCGATTCCTGACGCCTTGACCTCTAATCCAGCATCTCTTACTGCGGCTTCCAGTTCTGCATGCGAATACAAACGGACATGCGTCGGATCGTCGTAGAAGTTTAGCGTTCCGACTCCAGATGGGAGACGGACCGAACGTTCCGATGGAGTCTCAATGTAGATAGTCCCACCTGGCAATAGCTTTTGAGCCAGGTGTCTGATTGCCGCTTCGCCATTATGTAAATGCTCGATCACATGATTGAAGAAGACGAGATCAAAGGCACGATCAGGAACCGATTCCAGATTGTCGGAGTCAAGGTCCAGATTATAGAAATGATCGATCTCACATGAATTATATTGCGGATAAAGGTCGATCGCGGAGTACTTCGCATTGGGGAACCAGCGCCTTGCATGGTGAGGGGAGTTACTCCCACATCCAACGTCGAGGATGCACTTGACATCCAGTCGCGATTTTACGAACGGTTCAAAATTCCTTGGAGGCAAATAGTCGGTTAGCCGGGGGCGCATATAACGTCTCCTACGGAAGTTCGAACTGGCACGTCCACGGGAGCAGATGGATCTCGACCCTTCGTCGCGGACTTCCTTGTGATTCAATTTCTAAGTGTGGTTCCCGGGACCCTCGCAATAGTATATGACCCGGATCCGCTATGCAGCGATTGAGGGCTGCCCGAAGTCGCCGATTACCATTGTTCCGATCCGGTGTAAGCGTGACGATTGATTCGCACCTGGCTGGCCCTGCACTCAGACTTCCAAAGAAGCCACGGACGTGCCCGTTGTCGGATGCACCGGTTATGCGAATGGCCTCGGAGGACTGCGGACATACCCGGATACCACCCCGCAGCAGAAGTCGCGTGAATGCCGGAGTCAGATCTTATTCCCAGGACGCTAGTTTTTTTGGGCGCCACAGCTTTGCTGCACCAGCGACTGAAGCGACAAAAATGGGGGCCGAGGATGCCAGGTCTGGCCCTGCACGTCAATCATGCCGTAATTTTCAGCCGTCGGATCGCTGGGAGGGTGATTGTCGGTCAAGGCAAACCAGAATACCTTTTGCGCATTGCCGTGCGAGAGCACCGTTTCCGTCTGATTCACTAGATAGTTGGCTTGCTGTTGATGCAAATAGCTCATCCCCTTAGCCCTGTCCAGGAAATTAAGTTGTTCGGGACCAAGTCCCATCTCGGTAATCCAGATGGGCTTATCCCCCATTCCCACATCCCGCATCGCATTGCGTACGTTAATCGCCTTGGCATTCATGTCCTCCGGCGAGTACGAATGAAACGAGACAATGTCGACCAGTTTCGAAGCATCGCCTCCCAGGACCAGATCAAGGGCCTTTCGCAGTTCAGACCCCGTCGCAATATCTCCTTCTTTGATGGCGGCAAACGTGGGACCAATCACGTTTGCCGTGGGATCGGCCTGGTGAATTGCCCGCGCCCCGGGGATCAGAATCTGATCGCGATATGCAATGAGACGCTCCCGCGTAGAGAGACGCTGCTGCGGATCACGGTAGAGGTACATATGCAGGTCGGGTTCATTCCAAACTTCCCAGTCGTGCACCTGATCCTTGTATCTTGTCACAACCGCCGAAACAAAGTCTGCCCACTCCGAAGCCGGAGGTACGAACCAGAGGGGTAGGGTGCACCCCTCGTGATTGCCCATTGCCCAGCAAGGGACGGGCCCATTGAGCGTAATCACCGTACGGACATGAGCCTGTGCCAGACGCTTCAGTCCATCGTCAATCGGCTGCCAATTGATCTCTCCACGCCGCGGTTCAACCCAACCCCAGTCAACATTGATACGAACCCATCCGGTCTCGCTCTGATCCAGGGCCTGGATGACCGAGTCGTTTTTGAGATCTAGAAATCTTATATTATTGATGTTGATTCCAATGGAATCTGAGCGGCCATCTGAGCTGCACTGCTGCCATGCGGACCCTCCCGAGGGCTGCTGCGCCGGACACGATATGGGAGCAAGATTGAGTCCGATGCACAAGCATGCCAGGGATGCCGCCGATCGATAACTCTTTGTTCGAATCGCCCTCGAGAACATCTTTTTTCGCCCCCTTTTCGTTCACGACAACGCCGCTTCGTGACTATGCGTCAGCTTCTGCCGCCTCGGCGGTCATATTTATATGATGCATCCGATACAGGGCCGCGATAGAAAATAGGCCGATCCAAGCACCCGGTGCAACGAGGCCGCCGCTCATGGTGAAGATGAGCGCGCTGGTCGTGAACACCAGGAATCTGTTGGGAACCGACAACGTCCCGAAAAAGCGCCACAACATCCACAATATCAGGATCCCGCCGACCAACCCGAGATCCAGCCAGAGCTCCCAGAACTGCGAGGCCATGAGCTTCTTCGCATCCGACTCATCCCCCATCGACTCCCTCAGCAACTCTCCCTCCGCATCTCCGCCTGCCTTGGCGTACACACTCTTGCCCGACTTGATGAGTTGCTGCGATCCGCCAAATCCCGTTCCAAACAACGGCTGTTGGCTCAGCACTTGCGCGGTGATCAGGGGAGGGCCGATTTCTCTTTCATAGAAGCTGGCAGTTAGCCCATAGGCCGTGTTTTCGGCAACGATGAACGGGGTAACGAAGATCGTCACCAGAGCACATATCCCCACTGTGATGGTCCTGCCGCGAGGCACGGTTCTGGATCTTCCGAGTTCCGACGCAAAGTACATGCATGCGATCAGCCAGCAGACCAGGATAGTGGGAGAGCGGACGATGATAAAGCCAACTGCCGCCATCATGGTGGCGGCCGAAATCCGCCTAAAAGTGAATTTTCTTCCCGCAAGAAACCAGAACAGGATCGCATAACCGGTGCTGATCCCAAGGATGGATGGTTCAGAGGCCAAAAAAGTAGGCCGCACTCCGCCGTAGAGATTAATATCGCGAAGGTCATTGTTATAAATCATCTTCTGGCGCCATGCATCCATGCTGTTGCGCGCCGCATCCGTTACCGGCTTCAGTCCCCCATAGCGCTCCATGGAGCTGCCTGCGATGAGCAGGATTGCGATGACGAAAAACATCTTCGACGCCTTCCGCAACCCCATCGCGCTCAGACCCACAAACGTGCCAAATGCAATCACCATCGAATAAAGGAAGATGCCGGATGAGAGGATATGATGCCCAATATTGTCGTCCACCTGCGATGTGATTACCGCCATCACCAACAGGGCCATGGCGAGCATAAGATATCCCAAGAAAAGACGGAATCGCACCGCCTCGGCGTTCATAAGCAGAATTCCGGCTGCGGCGGCGAAGCACACGATATACGGCGCGAGCAGCTTATCCTTGGGAGCCAGGGCGATTCCCGTGTGAAAACCGAGGTACACCAGGAAGACCAGCAAACTTGTAAGCCAGATCCTCATTATTTGTCGCCCCCCCCGCAGGTGATTTCGGGCGTTCCGAGACTATCCCGTCGTGCATTTACGGCTTTCCTAAGCCAGAGCCATTCTGTCAGATCAGAGCTCAATCCCACCTCCACCCTCATGCAGCGCTTGCAGGCACTCTCTTCAACTGACCCACCTCCCGGTATGTCCTCAATGCAATCAGAGTACTAGGAATAGTGGCGCAAACGAGGCACGGTAAAGACACAAGCAAGGATAAATGCCTTAAGGACGCGAGCACCAGAACGCCAAGCATCGGCAAGGAGGCCAGAACGGGAGTTTGAAGATTACTCCTGAAGAAATCCAGGCGCGTTGGCTCTCCAGAAACAATTCGCCTGTAGTTGTAGAGATAATACGTTGCCAATCCGGCTACGGCGCCCACCATTGTTCCCCATGCGACGCCGATTGCGCCGAACTCTTTTCCCAGCAGGATGCTTGCCAGCAGATTGGTGACTCCCTCAACAAATGGACTCACGTATACCTTCTTCTGTAATCCCACTGAGAAGATGTAGATTGTAAACGGCGATACAGCGAGGCGAATCACATTGGCAAACAACAAAACCACGAAGATCGGGACTGCCACGACCGCCAATTGTTTACCGACCCAATGGTTGAATATGAGATGCCGCGGCAAGAGCATCCAGGATGCTGACATCAGCATCGAAGTCGTTGCCAGAAGGCTTGAGGACTTCAGCGCAGTGGCCAGGCTGCGGTGGTCTTCGCGCGCGTAAAGCTTGGTGAATACCTGCAATAGCGGTGCAAAGATCTGGCTGAACACTCCCAGGAACAACGACATCACGCCGGCGCTGACGCCGTAGGCTCCAACATCTTTGAAATCAAAGATGCCAACGATCGTAAGATCGAGTCCACGTACCAGGAGCAACGCTAATGGCCAGGCCGAGGCGCTCATGCAATAAGCAATCAGCTCCCGCCGGACATTCTTTGTCACTCTAAACAGCTTGGGATGCCAAGTACGGCAAATCACGCGAAATGCGGCCCACGTGGCAATATATCCAAGAAAATTGGCGGCGAAATATGCTTCGGCGACAGCGACGAGGCTGTGGGTCGCATAGGCCGTCACGATCAGCGCAATTGCAAGCGCCCCCTTCGAAAATAGTGCGGTGACCGCGGCAACGTCATTTCGCTGTATCCCAAAAAGCACGCCGGAATACGCCGTGAAGGGCAAACCGAGCGCAAGCGAACCCCCCACCCAGAGGAGCATGATCCTCGCCGGGCTTACCAGGGCGGGATCCATCGCTTTAAAGATGTACGGGAGGAAGAATGCGACCGCAGCGATCAGAATCATCCCCAACAGGCCGAGGATGGTCAGGATCTGCAGGCCAGCTCCCAGCACATCTTCGCATTCGTCCAGCCGGTTACGCGCAAGGGAATGCGAGACGAAGCGGCCGATTGCCGTCTGCACTCCAAAATTCAGAAAGTTAAGGTAAGCTGCGATCTGAAGGACAAGAACCCAGAGTGAAAACTCCGCCGGTCGGAAGATTCTTACAAAGAAATACGGCAGCACCAGTGCCAAAACTGCGTAGCCGCCTCCTGCAATCACGTTTGAAGCGGCGTTCTTTAGAAACCTCTGGATTTCCTTTTGCATGACAGGAATGTATCCGTTGAAAGAATTTGATCGACACAGCGGGTTGTGGCCCAGATGGAGCCAGGCGGATCAATTAATCAGGACGTCTCTCCGGCAAGCAGTGATTGCATCTGCTGCACGAAGCGCGAACCGCGGTCTCGCCAGCTGAACGCAGGCGCACACAGTTCCCAGGACCGCTGCCGCATCGCATTGAGCGCCGGGAGATCGTCCATCTTATCGATCACCGCATCCACCAGTTCGCTCAAGGTGTCCCGCGTAATAAAGTCGCGATCCGGATCTATGGGCAGCCCGGCAATCTGCGAGCGGATCGTCGCAACCGGGAGTCCGCCAAAGATATAGTACAAATACTTGTGCTTGAACCCTCCTCCGACTTCATCGGGCATGACCCCGATACGCCCGCCTGATAGATAGGGACGCACATCCTCCACCCGCCCGGTGAAGCTACAGAACCGGTAGCGCGCGGACATTGCCGCTGTGAATTTCTCCGGCGCCCGCCCAACAACCAGCACCTCGATGCCGGCCTTTGTGAAGCCCGCTTCGGCTGTGTCGAGAAACCGTTCCAGATTTGCCCGTTTGGCGATCCAGTCAAACGCGCCAACTATGATGACTCGGCGCGGGCGTTCTGCTGTAAGCGGCTGGGTCTCCGTAATCTCTCCATCGTATGCCGGAGTGAGCGTGAGAATGGCATGGTCCGGCGCAATCTCCCTGTACTTCGCTCCATCCTCATCGGTATTTACGACGATCATATCCGAGCTCTCAACCAGTGCGCGTTCCATGGCGCCGGCCTTGGCCGCATCAAGCCGCAAAACGGCACGCATCAATGGGCTCTTCGTGCTGTTCGCAACGTTCAGTCGCAGTGTCGATTCGACATTGTGCGACACGTACACCAGGATTGTCTTCTTACCGCTTGCGGATATGCAGGCTTTTACAAGCGGGAGCACCCATCCTGTCGCGAAATAGTCGATGACGACAAAATCCGGCCCGGTCTCCATCGCGCGAGTGACTTCACCGGCGAACGCCCTGCTGCGTAAGCGATAAGTATCGCTGTGATCGTGCGTGAACAGGCTTAGGGCGCGAAGCTTCCTTTGCGGTGCGATCGCTTTCACCGCAAGGCGGGGGATTGAAATGCCATCGACCTCGGGACGGCTATACGCGACCAATGTTCCCGACGCGCCGCTTTCCAGCAATCCCCGAAGCAGGCCGTTCGAGTAAATCAACATCCCCGAGTCAGGATCAAACGGCACTTCTTTCATTATCCAAACAAATTTCATAGATATCGGCCGCCGATCATGGTCTCCTCGCCTGTGTAGACGAGTGTGTCATCTCAAGTGCAGGGAGTATGCCGTCCACAGCGCTCTGGAGGGGGCGGTCCGATTCCGACGCCCAGGCAGATCGCGGCAAAGGTGTCGGCGCGCTCATGGACGAGTTGTTGGCCATCGAACGCCCGGTGCGAGAGAAGAAGGATTTGCCCATCGTCAACCAGGATTCTCCGCGCTGCTCATCGCAACTGACGATCCGTGGGCAGGCGTCCCTGGCGCGAGCACATCGAGCCAGAATCTGGCCTGCGCGCGATTCTTTCCCCGGTGATCCAAAAACGGCTGAGCCTTGTCGATTAGCGGGGCGATTCCCGCGTGCGTCAATGCCGTCATCATCATCGCTACGGTCGCCGTAGCGGGATCGAGATTCCGGATCTTTCCGCCCTTGACGTTGGTCTCCAGATACTGGCAGATTGCCGTGAGAGCCGGCGATAAACGCTCCTGAAGAAATGCCTCGCCTTTGGGGTGCAGCTCGAGAAATGCAACCGCGGCCAGCCTCAGCAGCTCCGGCCGGTAGTTCACCGTGTCCGCGAACAGCTCCAGGATCATCGGCAAAACCACCTCAGGAGGTTCGCAATTGGCAATTTTCTCGAGCAAGTCCCGCTGAAATTCCAACGCTCCAAAGTGCGCGCCGATGGTCGACCAGAAAAGGCTTTCCTTATCGTCGAAGTGCCGGAAAATCGTGTTTTCAGCAATGCCCGCAAGATGAGCGATCTGCCGCGTGCTCGTCCCGTGATACCCCTGGTACGCAAACAGACGGCCTGCCACGCTCACAATCCGTTCCCTGCGCAGCGATTTTTTCGACACAAGCGGCATCTATTTCCCCGAGACAGGCCAACCGCAAAGCCAAGCGGGCGCCTGGTGAATAAGTAACTATTTGGCTGCGTTGCTAGGGGGCGCGCTCAAAGAAATGCGTCTTTGTCGCTGCTTGAAACAGAATGGTCTCAAATCGACCGGACTTATTTATGAAACGCGCTCAAAAAGCGGAAGACTCAAGACCGGGCGGCAGCAGCGGAAAAGATAACGAGCCAATTGCTGAGCGGCCGCCTCGCCCAGAGAGTCATTTCGCTCCCGTGCTGAGCGCGGCGCCTATCCAAAAAACATCCCAAGCTCAAGCAACGATCGGCTCCAGATCCTCGGCGCCCACCTGCATGACAGCATGCTGATTAATCAACTCAAGTGTAAGAACGAATCGCACCCCGCTGCCTTTTCTCACCAGAGTGCCGCAAGCGCCCTCCATGACGCCGCTTTTAACGCGAACCCTCTCGCCAACGACAAGTTCACGATACGGTTCGATTCGCTGTCTGCAGAACCCAGAGCGTAGAAATTCGATCTCGGGTTCGGGAAGTGGAACAAGCTCTCTCCCATTGCCCACAATATGCAGGACTCCGGGAGACCGGAGGACCTTCGCCCGCTCTCTGAAGTTGATATGCACGAAGAGGTAGCCCGGAAAAAGCGGCAGTACGATCCTCATCCGTTGCCTGTTCTTCCAGATCCGGACGCTTTCATAGGTGGGGAGAAATGACTCGATTTCTCGCAGGTCAAGGTGCTTGACGACCGCCTTTTCGTTTTGTGGAACGGTAAAGACAGCGTACCAATGGCGGCCGCCCACGGCATTGAGCATCGCCAGATTCAAGGGTGACTTCCCTCCAAACGATTGGCCGATCGTCTGCTGGTTCGCCCGGGACCTCCCGTTGAACCGGAACACGCGCCAACTGGACAAGCGAACTCTCGAAGCCTGCGTGTTGAGTTTGAAAGCTCAATCTCCCAATTTTTAAAGAAACGCACAAGCCTCCGGCATCCTGACTTAGCAAATCGCCTCTTTGCTAAGTCACCGATCCCATCTTCACCAGGCCACCCAATGCGCTGGCTATCGATCGCGAATGCCAGGTGTAAGACGAGCTCTCGACCGGCAGCTCTACCCACCCCTTCTGCAACTCGTGCCAACAATGGGTAGTAGGTTCAGCGGACTTGCATTAAGGGAAATTCCAAACAGCTCTCAATCTATTCCTCCTGAATGTAAGCTATTACAGCCGTTTTGACAAGAGACCTTACGGAGGAAAATTGTTAAACTTTGCCGACCAGGATTTTCATTGACTATTTGTGAGTTGCAGGTTAGACCTTAAGTTAACTGAAGATAAACATAATAGTATCAATATGTTATAGGGTTCCCCCCCCCGATGGCGCCGAATTCGCGCCCAGCCACAGGGAACAAAGCCTCGCGCCCGGTGGAATGGAAGGATATGCTATCACATTCCCGGCCCATAAGAAGAGGTAATTTCATGCCAGCGTGCCCCTCTCGCCAGCTTGGCCTGACACGATATGGTTTGTTGCTGCGCCGATCGAAGAATTCGGAGAGGGCCGAGGTTGGTCGCGGCAGGAATGGGGACATCTACCTCTCAACCGCCGCGCTACACTGACACTCACCCTGATACAAATTGCCGGGCAGCCCCGGGGTAAGATCGTCTGGTCTCCTGCTTGTTTGCAGTCAGAGCCGGTCCAGGGCAAGGAGATGTCTGCGATCGTAACTGCGCTGATTGCTAATTTCAACCGCGGCCTGAAGGAGACTGCCGCTAAACTTAACGAGTGTTTCTCATCAAACTCCTCCGGAAAGTCCTGAGGGTGTTCGAGTCCCTGACATCGAGACACGCGAAGGCCTGATGTCAGTTGAGAAAGACGAGTGGTGCGCGGTTATGAGTGATTGCTGTTGCGACAGCCTTTTGGGAGGGCAACGATGTACGTCCGGTTGATGAAAGTTCCTGCTACCTGTCTCTTCCTGTTTATTCTCGTGCTGGGCGGCGAGGTCGCGGCCGCGGCGCAAACCGTTACCGTGGATGTCGGTCCGGGAAAAGCAATCGCGTTCGACCCGGATAAGGCGCTGGGGACGTCGATGGATATTCTGCCGGCGAAGGAATTTGATGCGGTGTACTCCGATTCGATCATGAAGGCGAGTCTGTCGGCGGGTTGGGGGCCGATATCGTACCGGCAGAACACGGAACTTACTTACGATGCCTGGCACTGGAACCCCGATGGGAAATGGAGCGACGAGTCGCACCAAAGCGGATACTTCGTGGGCAACGCGGAACCGAAGGAATTCCTGCGCAAGTCCTTCGGCTATCGCCTGCCGCACCGCGGAACCACGCGCAGCGACTCCGGGCAAAGCGAGTATTCGCGAATGACGGATGGCGATCCCGACAGCTATTGGAAGAGCAATCCTTATCTGACGGAAAAATACACGGGAGAACCAGACTCGGAGCATCCGCAGTGGGTGGTCATCGAGTTCGGACTGCCGCAGCAGATCGATGCAATTCAAATCGACTGGGCGAGCCCGTATGCGACCCGATATGTCGTGGAGTATTGGACGGGGAAGGAAAGTCCGCTGGATAAGCCGGTTGACGGAATCTGGACGCAATTCCCCTACGGCTCCGTATCCGGCGGAACGGGTCAAAGCAAGGTACAAAGGCTCGCGGATCGGCCCATTGCGGCGCGATTTCTGCGCATCCTGATGACCGGGTCTTCGAACACCTGCGACAGCCATGGGAGTGCCGATCCCCGAAACTGCGCAGGGTATGCAATTCGCGAAATCGGCGCCGGAAACTTCAACTCGCTCGGCCAGTTTGTTGACTTGGTGACGCACGCCCCTGACCAGACGCAAACCATCACGCAGGCTTCGTCTTTGGATCCCTGGCACACTTCGGACGGTATTGTATCGTCGCGTATTCAGACCGGCTTTGACTTGTTCTTTACCAGCGGATACACCAATCACTTGCCCGCAATGATCCCGATCGCCATGATCTATACCACTCCTGAAGACAGCGCCGCAGAGCTTTCATACATCGAGAAGCGGGGCTATGCAGTTTCGTACGTCGAGATGGGAGAGGAGCCGGATGGGGCCTACATGATGCCCGAGGATTACGCCGCACTTTATGTGCAGTGGTCGAGGGCATTGCATAAGGTTGACCCCAAGCTGAAGCTGGGCGGGCCTGTGTTTACCGGCGAGAATGAAGACATCAAGGTGTGGCCGGACGCCCAGGGCCGCACGTCTTGGCTGGGACGATTCGTTGACTATCTAAAGGCTCGCGGAAGTATAGAGGACCTGTCGTTTGTGTCCTTCGAGCACTACCCGCTGGATCCGTGCGTCGTGAATTGGTCCGATTTATTCCGCGAACCGCAATTTGAGAAGACGATTTTGAATGCGTGGCGCGAGGATGGAGTTCCTGCAGGAGTTCCTCTCATCAACTCTGAAAGCAACGTGTCGTGGTCTTTGACCGATCCGATGCAGGCTATCTTTTCGGGACTGTGGCTGGCGGATAGCGTCGGCGCATTTTTGACGAATGCCGGACCCGGCGCGGCTTACTACCACTCACCCATTCAACCGGAACCGTTGCAGCCCGGATGCCACGCGTGGAGTACGTATGGCAACTTTGTTGCCGGCCAAAACCTCGAAATCAAGCAGTATACCGCGCAGTTCTTTACCAGCCAGATATTGAACCTGGACTGGGTGAAACACGGCGGCGGGATCCACCAGTTATACCCCGCGTCGGCAGATCTGCGTGACGAGACGAATCGCGATTTGATCACGGCGTATCCGGTGAAGCGGCCCGACGGAGACTGGTCATTGTTGATCGTCAATAAAGATCCCAGCAACGCTCACCAGGTGAAGATCAGTTTCGAAAAGAGCGGTGTGGAAACGGGGGCGCAATTTGAAGGCACAGTCAATTTCGTAACCTTTGGCGCAGCAGAATACGCCTGGCATTCGTCGGAGGGCACAAGTCACGCGGACCCCGATGGGCCCCCGGTGAGAGGAGAGGTGCAATGGAAGAACGGACAAAGCATTCTGCTGCCGAAGGCATCGTTGACGGTGCTGTCGGGAAAGGTGAGAGGGTTGTAATCGAGTGAATCCGAGCGCTGTCTCTTAGAGACGCAATCGGACCCGGCAGCGAGTTAAAAGACCGGCGACGGCGAGAATGAACGCTGTAAACAGAACGCATCGTACAACTCCTGGCCAACCGTAATTAAAGTGCAGATCGAAATAGCGGATGCCTGCCGCGGCCAGGATGTAGTACCAAAAGTCCGGAAGCAGATACGTCGTTAGCGTATTGGAACCCGCGGGACGGGCAAAAAAGGCCCAGCCGGTCTTCTTCTTGACGTCGCAGATCCAATAAAGCGCGGTAAAAAGCAGAACGGCAGCGCCAACGCTGTAGAGGCTCCAGGTTGGCGTTGCCCTGATCTTGGAGATCCCGAGCGGGGTGAGAAACCATCCCGCGATCAGTGACAAGATACCGAACGACAAGCCGAGAACTGTTTTCTGGCCAAGCGTCTGCCAGCGATGCGCCCCGAGAAAAACGACGGAAGTGACGATGCCGGCGAAGGTGATTCCAGCCATGGCTCCGTTGTCGAATGGGAAGATCCAGTAAGGCAGACGTCCGGTGAAAGTGATCCACCTCGCAGCGGTCAGGGCATTGAACGCCATCAACGCGACGAACCACGCCAGCGGAGCCCAGAGCCAGCGGCGCGTGGGGACGTAGAGGATGGCAACGGCAAGGTACGTATATCCGATGAGGCCAAGAATTTCAGGGTAAGAGATTTCGATCCATGATCCGTGTCCCGAAATTGCTGTGTGGCGGAAGATCGCGAACATGGCAATGACCAGGACAAGGCCAAAGATACGGAGCCCGGTGAACAGCCTGGCATGGCCGCTGGATTTGTCGTATTCGTTCAGGAAGAGAGCCGCGCCAGCGATTGCGAGGATTGCCCATGCTGCGGGGCGGATGATCATTCGCGAGGCATCGCCGTCGTCGGCGTTGGCCAGGATAAGTCCGAGCGTCATCAGGCTTGCGGTTCGAAGCGCGACATGCACCCACAGCGCAAGAAAGGATGGGTTCCGCTTGAGCCGGCTGGCGATAGCGATCGGCATTGACAGACCGACAATGAACAGGAAGAAAGGGAAGACCATGTCGACATAGGTCATGGCGTCGATTTCGGCCTTCATGTGATAGTTCCACCACGGCAGCCCCGTTACGCCGGCCAATTCATTGACGAAGATCATCATCGTCATGGTGAGGCCGCGGAAGATATCGATGGAGGCCAGGCGTACGGCGGCGGGCTGTCTTTCTATATGGACGGATGGCGGAAATGCTGTCGTGGTCATTTGTTTCCGCCTTGCGAGCTGAGGCTCTTGTTGAGCCCGTCATTGACTGCGTTGAGCAGCGCCCCGGTGGTGTCGCTCTCATAGCTCCAGAACATGATGCCCCTGAGTTTATGCGCGAGCACGTATTTGCATTTCAACCCAAGCGATTCCGGGTCGTCGTAGGAAACGAAGATTTGTTTTTCCGCATTGTAAAGATACGGAGCCTCGGCATTGGGGTCCCAGTAACGGATGAATCCGTTTTTTAGCATGGCCTGTGGCCCATCGCCGTAGTCAGCGTAGCCATGCGGAATCTCTTTGCCGGGTTGAAACAGCCCGTGGTTCAGGGCGGGTACCTGCCCCCACACATGCCCATAAAAGGGGACGCCGAGCACGATCTTTGCCGCCGGAACACCGGCCTTCTCGTACTCCTTAACTGATTCGTCAGCCGAGCTCTTTTTGGGGTCAGCAGGATTAGTGTAGAGAGGCGCATGGTTGCCGGTGACTGGGTCGACGTCCGGTTCGTAGTAGTCGTAGGCCATCAGGTTGACCGTATCCACGTACTTCACGACTTTATTCATCTCGGTATGCGAGAGCCAGTCAGACCCGGCGCCGGTCGCGACGGTCACGTAAAGCGGGCGATGAAGCTCACCCTCCAACTTGTTGAAGCGCAAGCGTAGTTCTTTCACCAGAAGCGTGTAGTTGTGCTTGTCTTCGGCGCGGAAATGACTTTCAAAGCCCGGCATTCCCGGGAATTCCCAGTCGATATCCAAGCCATCGAGTTGATGGCGGCTCACATAATCGGCCACACTCGAGATAAAGATAGCCCGGCTCTGTCTGGTCAGAGACATGTCGGAAAACCTGCCCGACCAAAGCCATCCTCCGACACTGATGAGCACCGTTAAAGACGGGTTCTCCTGCCTCAACGCGACCAGGGAGGCCAGATTCTGATCGTCGTGTGCGTAGCCGTCCACGATCCGGCCATCCTTGATGTTGGCGAAGGCATAGTTGA
Organism: uncultured Acidobacteriaceae bacterium; assembly: GCA_963808695.1. Lineage (GTDB taxonomy): Bacteria > Acidobacteriota > Terriglobia > Terriglobales > Acidobacteriaceae > Telmatobacter. Next base: position 129,749 of record CAWEHF010000010.1, on the reverse strand, counting down.
TGCGCGTCAGTTTCTGAGCGGCTATTTCTCCCTGGAGGATCGGATTGTCGCGGGGAAAGACGTAGGCAACGATCGTTGGACTGGGACTCGGAGCGGATGCTGCCGCGCACAACACAGAACTGCAGCAGATGCACGCGAGAACGAGCAGCCGCAAACACCGCCGAATGACGCTCTTCGCTTCGATAAACTGCCTTGCTCGCACTTCTTCACACCACCTTCGGCAAGGTATACCCGCATAATCGCTTCGATTCAGTGCCATACTGACGGAGTCAAAATGTGTATGCCCTTGCGCGTGCCAAGTGTATCAGTCAAGGTTCGATTTGTACCGTCCTTGATGAGCGCCGGTATGGCCACTTCGCGATCAGGAAGAATAGCGCCCCGGGATTCTTCTCTCCCCGCAACGCCTCTTGTGATCTTGGGTAACCAGCCCGCGATTCGGTCAAAGAATCGGCCATTCTGACGGTAAATGGGCGTATATTGTCAGATGGCTTGATTTCAGTTTCGGATTGAATCGGGTTTTCCAAAGGAAGGGATTGCGCGCAGGCGGTAGCCGGGCTTGAGGCAGATTGGGAAAAGGCCGTGAACCAGAAGAGCCTGCCACAAGAGTTGCTTTGGAGTTGGAGGCGTTATGAAAAGAAGCTTCTTTCCTGGGCAGGATCAGAAGTGCCTGCCGCAAGCTTGTTGGATCCTGCTGCTCGCATTCCTGCTGGCAATACCGGCAGGAGTTTTGGGCCAAGGCTATTTCGGCACTATAACCGGTGTGCTGACTGACCAGACCGGGGCCGTGATTCCGGGGGCCCAGGTGACCCTCACCGATCAGAACAAGGGCTACATGTTCCATGCGACGTCGGATGGCGAAGGCCGCTATCTCTATCGCTCCATCCCTCCGGGTGTGTATTCGGTGACCGCGGAGGCGCCGGGCTTCGAAAGAACGGTGCGCACCGGCATTCGGGTGGACGTGAACCAAAATGCGACGGCCAATCTGAGTCTCAAGGTGTCCAGCTCCTCGCAGACCGTCGAGGTAAACGCGCAAACCCAGACGCTCGACGACCAGGACGCAACCACCGGCCTGGTGGTGAACAGGAAGTTCATTAACGATTTGCCGCTGGTCGATCGTTATGTGATGGATCTTGTGATGCTGACGCCGGGAGTGACCGAGACTGACGATCAGTGCTCCACCGGCTGCACCGGTACTAACTTTGTTTCCAATGGCAGCCGCAATTCCACCGCCGATGTCCTGATGGATGGCGCCACCATCACCAACTACGAGCCGAATGGCGGCGTCACAAATGTCACCTATACTCCGTCATCTGAGGCGGTTGACGAGTTTCGCGTGGAGCAGTCGAACTTCAGCGCCGAGTACGGATTTTCAGGCGCATCCGTGGTCAACATGATCACGCGTTCCGGATCAAACAGCTTCCACGGCGAGGGTTACGACTTCATCCGTAATACCATCACCGATGCCAACAACTGGTTCAACGACCAGAGTGGAGTCCCGCTTCCACCAGTGCATCGCAACAATTTTGGCGGCACCGTCTCCGGTCCCATCTTCAAAAACAAGACCTTCTTTTTCTTCGACTACGACGCCACGCTGCAATCCTCAGCCGGCACTTATCAGGCGGGCGTGCCCACCGACGCCGAGCGCAATAATGGCGACTTTGGCGCGGTATGCACCGCGCAGAGCGGATCATTCGATAGCACCGGCTTGTGCAGCGTTCCAGCTGGACAGATCTGGGATCCATATTCCGGCGTTTATGACTCCGCCAACCCCAACCCCCCGAATCCCACCGCAGCGGGAGCCTACCGGACCACGTTCATTCCCTACAACAATATTGGCTCCTACGCCAGCCCCGGAAACCTCAATCTGGGTGTGTATGGGCAGCCAAATTCACCTTATCAGTTGTCGGGAGCCGCCGGAGACCTGATCGACCCCATAGCTCAGGCGATGATGAAGTTGTTCCCCGAGCCGTCGGCCAACATGCCAAATCCAACCATCTATGACAACTGGATCGGCTCCGGAGCTAGCAGCTACCCCAATAATCAGTTCGACGTCAAGATCGACCATCGATTCAACGAAAAAAACTTGATGAGCGCCAAGTACTCGCAACAGTGGGCCAGCGCGTCCGCCTATAACTGCTTTGGTAACTTTGCCGACCCCTGCGCCGGCGGTCCCAACAAAACAGGTGCTCACCTGTTCACCTTGAACGATGAGCACACTTTCACCAAGACGCTGTTGCTGACGACGACGCTTGGATTCACGCGGGGCATGGAGGAGATCCTGGCTTATAGCGGGGCCGGCGGAGTTGCCGATCCCGTCAGCAAGCTTGGCTTCCCATCCTATCTCAATTCCAACGGATTCATGGGCGTTCCTTCGATGTTTATCGATCAGGGCACATACTATTCCGCAGGTTACACGAGCATGGGCGGCGACCCCTACGGCAATTACAGGCAGGGTCAGGATACGGGGCAGCTAACAATCGCCCTGGACAAAGTGATGGGCCCACATGAGTTGAAATTTGGGTTTGAGGGCCGTCAGCACCAGATGAACTACATTCAGACCAATGCTCCAAACGGCATCTTCAACTACGACCATTTCGGAACGTCGGAATGCCCCAACGATTTTGCCACTTGCGGCGGAGACGGCATGGCGGCCTTCATGCTGGGCAATCCCGATGGAGGCGCGTACTACGAAATCCAGGATCGCCCGGCCACCGAGGACCATCAGTTTGCCTGGTATGTCCAGGAAAACTGGAAGGTGGACAAGGCGCTGACTCTGAACATCGGGCTGCGCTACGAAGTATCCATGCCCCGCACCGATCGCTTCAACCGCCAGAACTGGCTGGACCTGAACACGCCTTTTCCGGTCTCGGTTCCGGGGCTGACTCTGATGGGAGGCGAAGTGTTCGCCAGTTCCAAAGAACGCCGCATTGTGAATGACGATTGGAAAGATATTCAGCCGCGCTTCGGCTTCGCCTGGCAGTTCGATCCCAGGATGGTACTGCGCGCTGGGTATGGCATCTACTACTCTCAGCCGCGGTCAGGCGCTACCGGCGTGGCGCCCTATGGCTCGCAGGGATTTAACCAGTACACGAATGCGATTACAACCTACAACAACGACGGCGCGACTCCCTACCTGCATCTGAACAATCCTTTCCCGAATGGATTGATCCAGCCGCCGGGAAGCTCCCTTGGTTTGTTGAACGACTATGGCTACGGCGCAAATGGACCGCTGCGCAACGTGACCAGCACGCCCTATGAGCAGAGCTGGAGCTTCGGCATCGAGATGCAGCTTCCTTTCAAGGTTATTACCAACATGATGTACGTGGGGAAGAAAGACACCCATCTTTATTATTCCGGCGACAACTACATCAACCATCTAGGACCAGATGTCGAGAGTTACAACGCCAACCAGATCAATAACCTCACAACCAACGTTGCCAACCCCTTCTACGGAATCAATACAGACCCCAATAGCATCCTTTCAGCACCGACGATTCCAGAGTTCATGCTGCAGGTTCCGTGGCCGCAGTTCCCCGGCGGCGTGACCATTGAACCACCCCCGATTGCGACTTCGGAATATCACGCAATGCAACTGACCGCGGAGAAGAGTTACTCCAATGGCCTGCAATTCCTGGCCAGTTTTGTCTGGGCCAAGTCGATGGACGATGCCTCGGCTCCGGACGACAACACTACGTGGCTGGGCAGTTTTTCGAGCCTCGAAGACCCCAACAAGCCCTGGCTGGAACGGAGTCTTTCCACCTTCGATATACCCTTCGTCTATCAATTCACCTACACTTACGATTTGCCCGTGGGACGCGGCAAGCTGCTGCTGAGTAACATGCCTGCGGTGCTGGATGAAATCATCGGCGGGTGGAAAACCAACGGCGTCTGGCGGATTTCGTATGGCCGGCCGCTTCCTTTTAGCACCTATGATGGAACCTCGCTCCCCACCTATGGCGGGCAGCGGCCCAACATTGAGGGCAGGCCAATGCGCAGTAAAGGGAAGGACTCATACTGGATCAATAACTATTTCGCCAATCCCGGGGTTTTCCAACTACCGCCGATTTACACATTTGGAAACGCTCCACGAGTAACTGGCGTAGTCCGGTCACCTGTAGCCTTCAACACCAACATGTCGGTAGATAAGGACTTTTCGCTGGCGAAACTGCGTGAAGGGATGAGTTTTGAGCTCCGCCTGGAAGCGGAGAATGCGCTCAATCACCCAGTCTTCGGCACACCTGACACCTCAGTTGACGACCCCAACTTCGGGGTAGTCAGTTACACGTCGAACAGCCCCCGCCAGGTACAACTTGGGGGAAAGGTGACTTTCTAGAGAACCTGCGCAGAGGTTCCCTAAGCTTCTGAGAAGAGTCGCGCGTTTTTCCGCACCTTGGCCGCGCCCACGGCAGGATTACCAGAAGTAACTGGCTTCCATCTTCGGCGTTCCAGGTTCGCCGTCGATGATCTGCGTGCTCAGCACCACTTCCATATTCTTCTTGTCGCCTGCGGCCTTTGCAGCGCGCATCAGTTGCGCCAGGTTGGCGTTTTCGCTCAGGAATTCGCCGGCCGCACGCGTGCCTCCGCGTCCGATGCCCGCTACTACAATCGCCAGCTTGCCGGTGTTGGTATCGGTAAAGCGGGCCAGGATTGCGTAATCGCGATAGTTGTTGGTGGCCATCTGCACGCCGCGGTCAACCATCCATCGCCTCTGCCCCGGAGCGGTGCTGTCCACAATCCACAGATGGGTCATATCGGCGTCGTTGGCAAAGTGGTAGCGCAGGGGGTTGGTCAGGCGCAGGGTCCATGCGTTGTCAAAAGCGCCGACAAAAACGGTCGGCCCGCGGCGCAGGTCGTCCAAGGTGGTTGCGCCTTCGCCTTTAAGCGTGTAAGACTTGCCGCTCGACTGCAGAATGCCGGCCACCTTGATGGTCGCGTTCAGGTCGTCGATGATCACGGCCGTAAGAGTGTCTTTCAGCACCACCTGGCGCGTGGGTTCGGCGGCGTCGCGCAACGCGATCATCGAGTAGTCGAGCTGGTCGGCGATGCACACCAGCACCGGCTCGCTGCTCGTGAGCACCGGCTGCCAGAAAAATTCAAATGCCGAGCGCGTGGCGTACTTCCAGCCGTAATAGGCGCCCCCGGCAACCAGAACCGCCAGCACAAGAATTGCAGCGGGCGCCAGGGACCAGCGCTGGCGAACCGGCGCCGCCGCCGGTTTGGCGGCTGGTTCTGCCGTGGCCACATGCGCCACCGGGTCGATCTCTGGCAGTCCAAAGACGTTGCCGCCTCTCGGGCTGTGGAATTGAGGAACATAGGCCCCCGAAGGCAGGGTAATGCGCAGTTCCTCGTTGTGCGTCGGGTCCTGGTAGTACTGGGCAACCCGTTTGCGAATCTCGGCGGCCGTCACCCGGATGGAGGGATCGGCAGCCGTATCGTAGTCGGCGTCCTTGCCGAAGATCTCTATCCCCAGGGTGCGTTCCTTGATGTCGTCCACGTCCCCGGCCAAGGCATGCTCCACCACGAAACGCAAAAAGTTTGGGAACCTTTTGCTGTGGCTGAAATAGGGACTGGCCAGCAGCCGCTCCAGCTGTTCGTTGATGGCGTTTTTCGCAGCAGGGCTCAATGTTTCCCCGTGTTTGCCTTCGAGCGCTGCGCTCATACAAGTCTCCGGCTGAAAATAGCGATTATACCCTCGCCTTGCATGCCCTGTTTACCGTGCGTGTTCTCATCGATATAAGTACTTGAGAATCAACGGCGCTTAACGGCAAACAGTTAAGAATTTACCTCCCTTTTCTGTAGAGACTCGGGCCCCTCTGCCGTAAGTACCTTTCCAACCCATTGAAACGGACGCCTAGAATGGTCCCCGATTTACGACTGCTCTTTATTCGGGTCTGAACCGCAGGATTCTTCCCTCGAGTTCCAGGCCGGAGTGCAGAGACGCCGTAAAACCCGATCACGAAGGACTCCCCGGCGCGTGCGCCACATTGTTCCGTCAGAGTCCTGAACCGATAGGGAACAAACGACGGGAGGCTTCACTTTGAAAAAGAAAACAAACTCGCTATTGAGATGGCCAACAAGGTCTCTCTGGTATTGGAGCGGGCTGGTAGTTCTGTTCGCTTTACTGGCTGGCGCCGCTCCCTGGGGCAACGCGCAAATCGCAACCACCACTGCAACACTCTCCGGCGTCGTCGCTGACCCGTCGGGCGCCCTGGTGCCCGCGGCCACGGTAACGCTCACCAGTTCCGAGAAAGGCATCTCGCGCCAGTTCACTACCTCAGTCGACGGCCGTTATTCCTTTATCCAACTGCCACCATCCACCTACATCTTTTCTGTCAGGGCCAAAGGCTTTGAGACTTACAAACAGACCGGAATCGCTTTGAACCCGGCCGAGACCGCTACGCAGAATGTGTCACTGGTGGTCGGAGCTGAGAACCAGTCGATCACCGTGACCGCCGATGCCTCTCAGCTCAATACCGAGAACTCGAACGTGGCAACCGATCTTGGCGCCAGCCAGATTGAAGAACTGCCGCTGAACATCCGCAACGTGTACGGGCTGGTCTCGCTCAACTCATCGGTAAGCAACACCTCTGAGGGCCAGATGCTGCTGGGCGGCGGCACCAACACCACCGACGATGCCGATCAGGACATCTCGTTCATGAACTTCGCCGGCGGCTTCTTCGGCACCACCGGCTTTATGCTCGATGGCTCCTGGGACACCGATACCGAATGGGGCGGCGTCATCTTTGTTCCGTCGGTTGATGCGGTCCAGGAATTCAAGGTCCAGAACAACTCTTTCACCGCCCAATATGGATGGAGCACGGGCAACATCGTCAACGTGGTCACCAAGTCCGGCACCAACGCCTTCCACGGCGACGCATGGGACTTCTATCAGAACCAGAATCTCAACGCCGTGCCGTACTTCTCAAACTCCAACCAGTCGCTGTCGCGCGAAGAGTACGGCGTCGCAGCCGGCGGTCCGCTCTACATTCCCAAGGTCTACCAGCAGCGCGAAAAGACCTTCATCTTCGGTCTGTTCGAGCACCTCAGCATCTCCACGCCGACGGTCGACACCTACACGGTGCCCGACTCGAACTTTCTAAGCGGCAACTTTTCTGAGTTGCTCGGAACTTCAGCGGCGGGGACTGATTCACTGGGCCGTCCGATCTACGTGGGCCAGATCTACGATCCGCACAGCGGCCACCAGATCTATGCCGGCCAGCCCGATACCCAGACCGCCTCGAATCCCTACGGAACCGGCCTCACCGCTACCGCGAACGGCTACGTCCGCAATCCGATTTCGGGCAACATTCTCAGCAATCTTGCGGGATACACTCCCGACCCGGTTGGCGCCAAGTTGCTCAGCTATTATCCCGGCTCCAAGGGTTCGGGCCTCACCAACAACCTGGTAGTAAGCGGAACGGCGCCCGCGCACTCCAATGAGTACGATGTCCGCGTCGACCACAACATCAATTCGACCTCCAACGCATACTTCCACTACTCCTACAAGGAGGAGTTCAAGACCGGCGCCGCGGCTGACTGGGGCAGCGATCCTGCGGGCCCGGGCAATGCGCGGCCCAACAACCGCTGGGGCATGTGGGCGGGTTACACCAAAATCTTCAACCCCACATTCACCATGAACCTCACTTCGGGCGTGCAGATGTGGCATGAGACCTCTGACAACCAGTCATTCGGTTTCGATCCAACCACGCTTGGACTGCCGTCATATCTTAAACAGAACGAACCGCTGTTCCCAGGGGTCAACGTGGGCGGTGAGTCGTCGCTCGGTCCCGGATCCAACGATCAGCAAGCGGTCACCAATCACGGACCCATCGGCACGGTATCGGCCGACTTCGTCAAGCTGGTCGGCAAGCACACGCTCAACTTTGGTTGGACGGGCGTTGAGCAGGTCTTCAGCCAGCATCCGTACTACCAGGACGAGCTCCAATTCACCGGCACCTATACCTCCGGTCCTAATCCGCTGAGCGGATCGGGAGTGGCCAGCGGCAACGGCGTGGCCGAGATGCTGCTCGGCGTCATCGATCCGAACACCTCGGCTGGATATTCCGACAGTCCTCTCGAGTCGAACCACCTCTTCGGTCAGTACATCCAGGACGACTGGAGAGCAACGAAGGCACTCACTCTGAATCTCGGCTTCCGCTATGAGATTCAGACACCGTACACCTATCGCCACAACGCCGGGTCCATCTTCAATCCCAACGCACTGAACCCGATAAGCTATGCGGTCAACCAGCCGATTCTTGGCGCGCTTCAGTTCCTGGGCCCCGGCAACCGCTACGTCTACAACCCCAACTGGACGAACTTCGCTCCTCGACTCGGCTTCTCGTATCAGCCGACCGAGCGCGCAGTAGTCCATGGCGGATACGGCGTCTTCTTCCCGGAGAGCGTGACCAGTTCAGGCGCTGCCGACCAGGACGGATTCTCAACCGCTACCTACGCCGACGCCAGCCTGGACGGTGGGGTCACACCGAATCCAAATATCAGCACCGCCAATCCCTGGGGCGGAAACTACGCACAGATCACCGGCAACGCCAACGGAGAGTACCAGCAGATCGGCAACGGAGTCGGCGGTGTCTTCCGCAGCCGTCCTTCGCCGTACGTTCAGCAGTGGGTGCTGGGCATTCAATACGCCATCACGCACAGCGACCAGCTCGATATCAACTACATCGGCAACCGCGGCGTGCGCATGATCGGAAGCTACAATTCCAACCAGCTCAATCCGCAGTACCTGCCACTGGGCTCAAACTTCCTTGGCGGACCGGCAGCCTCGAATCCGTTTGCTGCTCCGCTGAAGGCGCTCGAAGCCAGCGGCAAAATTGCCGCCAGCTCCTGCAACCTCGACAACGCCGCCGCCACCAACGCCGAGTTGATGGCGCCTTATCCGCAGTACTGCGGCGTAGGCCAGACCGACGCTCCTGTTGGCGAGTCGCTCTACAACGCCCTGCAGGTTACCTACAACCACCGCATCAGTAAGGGGCTTACTGCCCTGGTTTCGTACACCTACTCCAAGTTCCTTGACAACGTTGAGGGCAACAACGGGTGGTCGTACAACGGTCCCACCAACTGGGGTGAGACGCCTGAAAACAACTACAACCTGGCAGCCGACAAGAGCGTTGACGCGGGCGATATTCCGCAGGCGCTGGTAGCCAGCTATACCTATCAACTGCCGGTCGGACGCGGCAAGCAGTTTGGCTCAAGCATGGGCCGCACGGCTGACGCTGTCCTCGGCGGATGGGAGATCTCCGGCATCGCAACCTTCAAGCAGGGAATCCCGATTGGAGTCTTTGGCAACGACCAACCCTCCTACGGCGGCAATCCGAGACCCGATTTGATCGCAAATCCGAAACTTTCTCACCCCACCTATCACGAGTGGTTCAACACCGGGGCCTTCGCCTTTGCGCCGTACGGCAGCTTTGGCAACGTGCCTCGCTTCTTCTCTGATGTCCGCGGTCCGCACTACCAGGACTGGGACACCGCTCTTGAAAAGAACTGGAAGTTTGCTGACCGCATGAGGGCCCAGTTCCGCTTCGAGACATTTAACAGCTTCAACCATCCGAGCTTCTACTCTCCGGGTGCGGGCGCAAGCGTCTGGCAAGGTTGCGATCCCAACGGAGGCTCAGGCTGCTCAAGCAGCATGGGAACCATCACCCAAACCTTCGCGCCCAGAAACGTGCAATGGGCCGGAAAATTCTACTGGTAAAGCACAAAGTGAACGGTCTCCTCAGATCGCTGCTGCTCGCTCTGCTGGCTGAATCCGCAATGGGATTCGGCCAGCAGGCGCCGGCCGCAAAGCTGGAACAGGTACTCGCCCGAGTCGTCGCCGAAGCTCAGCAGGCTCAGACCTCGGGCAACTACCGCGCAGCAGCCGAGGACTACAGGAAGGCTGTCGAGATGAGTCCGGAAACTCCTGAACTGTGGGCCAATCTGGGACTGATGCAGCAGGAAACCGGAGACACTTCGGCGGCCATTCGTAGTTTTGAAGAGGCCAATCGCCGCAATCCTTCGCTCTACGTACCCAACCTCTTTCTTGGAATCGACTACGCACATTCAGGGCAGCCAATGAAAGCGATTCCATTTCTTACCAAGGCCGGGAAGATGAACAAGGCCGATCCGCAGGCGCCCCTTGCGCTCGGCCGAGCCTACATCTCAGCCGGCCGTTTCACCGCTGCCGCGCAGGAGCTTGAGCGCGCTATCGCTCTCGACCCAAAGCTCGGCCCCGCCTGGTTTACTGAGGGCATTGCCCGTCTCGATCAGGTTGAGGTCGACGCGCGGACCATGTCGGAAGAAGGCAAGCAGTCGCCCTTCTCCGGCGATCTCTACGCCGAGTCGCTGGCCAAGCAGTCGCGCTTTGGCGAGGCGGCGAGCCTCTACAAATCGCTGCTCGAGACCCTCCCACAGCCGCCTTGCATCCGTGCCGAATTGGGCTTTGCCCTCATCCGCGAGCATGAATTGCAGGGAGCGGCAGAAGCATTCGATTCGGAGCGAACTGCGCATCCCGGTTGCGGGCTTGCACTGCTCGGCCAGGCTCGCCTGGCCATCGACAAGGGCGACAACGATCAGGCGTTCCAGGCGCTCGCCGCGCTCTGGAACCGCGATCATGGATTCTTCGCCGCGAATGCTTCGGTTCTTCTTGAGGGCATGCCGCAGCCGGAGTCCTCGGCCTTCGTCAACCAGTTGGCATCCGCAGACAGCGCCGCATTACCCTCCGCCGCGCGCGACGCAATGCTCTCGGCGTTCAATCAATCGGGCTATGCAGTGCCGGAGGCGTCAGTTTCTCAAACAGAAGCGCCGGCCGCATCATCCCAGGCGACACCGGACCGCACTGCCGAGGAGTACTACGCAGCGGGGCAATTCGAATTGTGCGAAAAGAGAATCGACGCCGGGCAAAAGCCGCTCAACGCCGCTCATCTTCGCCTGCTCGCTGCCTGCGCATTCTTCACCGGCGACAATCGCACAGCCTCCGCCGCTGCAACCGAGCTTCGCTCCCTCGATCCGCATTCCATTGAGGCGCTCTACTGGTCGGTTCAGGCCAACGAGCGCATTGCCTTCCTGTCGCTTGCACGCTTCCAGCAGCTTGACCCTGATTCGGCGCGAAGCCATGTGCTGCTCGCCGACATCTATCAGCAGCTTGAGCGGTTTGACGACGCCGAGGCGGAGTGCGAAAAAGCCCTCGCCATCAAGCCCGGCGATCCCGCGGCAATGCTCGGCTTGGCCTCGGCGTATTTGAACAACAGAAATCCCAAAGGCGCGAGGGAATTAGCCGGCAAGGCACTCGAGCAATCGCCCGACGATCCTGAGCTCAACCTCATTATGGGTGAGGCCCTGCTCAACCAGCGCGAATACGAGGCCTCGGAGCCATTTTTCTTCAAGAGCCTCAAGTGCAAGCCGCAGATGATCCCTCGCATTCATGCACTCATCGGCAAGGCCTACGCCGAAACCGGCAAAACCAAAGAGGCGATCGCGCAGTTGAAGCTGGGCGAATCGAGCGACGTCGACGGGTCGGTCCAATACCTGCTCATCCGTCTTTACCGGCAACTCGGCGACACCAAAGATGCAAACGAAGCCCTCAACCGTATGAAGCTCATCAAGCAGCAGCGCGTGGCTCACGGAGTCAAGCGGGTTGAAGATCCCGACCTGTCTGAAGAGGAAGCAGTCGGATCGCAGGCTTCCACGCCCTAGAGGCGCAACTTATAACGTTCATCCCGCAAATGCAGCTTATGTACCAAAACGAATACGGGAGTCATCATGCGCTTCATTCGCCCTTTTTCTGCTCTTTTTGCGCTTTGTTTCGCTGCCTTTGCACTTCGAGCGCAGCAATCTGCGGCTCCGGCCGATTCGGTTTCATCGCTTCCCAATGGCATCGAGGTTCGTGCGGGCGATGTGCATGAGCGCGTCACCGCTTTACGCAGCGATGTTCTCCGCGTCCGCATCTGGCGCGGAGAAAACCCTCCTGAAGATGCGTCGTGGGCGGTGCTTGCCGAGGCGCGCCACGCCTCGGTCGCTGTTACTCCGGCGGGCGGCATGGGCGGCGCAGGCTTCCGCACCTCCGCGCTTACTGTTGCAGTCGATCCCGCCACGCTTGAGCTTACCGTTCGCGACTCCGACGCCAACATCGTCAGCCAGGATGCGCGGCCAGTTCGCTTTGACGGCAACGAATTTCGCATTTACAAGGCCATGCCGATCGACGAGCACTACTTTGGCCTGGGCGACAAGACCGGACCACTTGATCGGCGCAACGAAGCCTTCACGCTCTGGAACACCGACGCTTACCGCTTTCAGGAGTCAACCGATCCGCTCTACAAGTCCATTCCGTATTTCATGGCGTTTCGCGCCGGGCGCGCCGCGGGCGTTCTCCTCGATAACACCTGGCGTTCGAGCTTCGACTTTGGCAAGGAACTGCCCGATGCCTACTCCTTTGGCAGCGTGAACGGACCCATCGACTACTACCTCTTCTACGGCCCCACGCCACGGCAGGTGGTTGAAACCTACGCATGGCTCACCGGCACGCCTCCGTTGCCGCCGCTCTGGTCGCTCGGCTATCAGCAATCGCGCTATAGCTATGAGTCGCAGGCGCGCGTCCTGGCGATCGCCAATCATCTTCGCGCCGACCATATCCCCGCCGACGCTGTCTACCTCGACATCGATTACCAGGATCACAATCGTCCCTTTACCGTGAATCACGCCACGTTCCCAGATCTGAAAGATCTGATGGCAAAGCTCAAGGCCGAGGACTTTCACGCGGTGATGATCACTGACCTGCACATCGCCAACTATCCCGAGCCGACCTACCCGCCGTACGACACAGGCATCGCCGGCGACAACTTCGTCAAGAATCCAGACGGCTCCATCTACTCCGGCAAAGTGTGGCCGGGCGCCAGCGTCTTTCCTGACTTCACGCGACAACAGACCCGAGCATGGTGGGGCACGCTCTACCGCGAATTCAAGCGCGATGGCGCCGACGGCTTCTGGAACGACATGAACGAGCCATCGGTCTTCAATACGCCCACGGCCACCATGCCGGTCAGCGTCATTCACCGCATCGACGAGCCGGGCTTCACTCCCCGCACCGCAACCCATGCCGAGATTCACAACGTCTACGGCATGCAGAACGCCCGCGCCACGTATGACGGGTTGCTCACGATCGATCCCAACACGCGCCCGTTCGTGCTCACCCGAGCCACCTACGCCGGCGGCCAGCGCTACGCCGCCACCTGGACCGGAGACAACTCAAGCACGTGGAACCACCTGCGCATGACGACTCCCATGATTGAGAATCTGGGTTTGAGTGGTTTCGCCTTTACCGGCGCAGACGTCGGCGGCTACTCCGGATCGCCCTCGATGGAACTGCTGACCAGGTGGTTTGAGGTCGCGGCTTTCCAGCCCATTGACCGCGACCACACTGAGAAGGGCACGACCGATCAGGAGCCATGGGTCGGCGGCCCTGCGCAGGAGGCCATTCGCAGGCACTTCATCGAAGCCCGCTACCGGCTCATGCCTTACTTCTACACGCTGGCCGACGAAGCCTCGCGTACCGGTCTGCCAATGGTTCGCCCGCTCTTCCTCGAGTTCCCCAATGCCGCGTCCGATGGCCACCCCATCGATCTCGATAATGGCGCGACGGCTGAGTTCATGCTCGGCCCTGACGTGCTCGTCGCGCCCTCGCCGTACCCTGACGAGCCCGACGCCTACTCGGTCGAGTTTCCGACTGCGCTCTGGTACGACTTCTGGACCGGCGAACCCGTCAAGCTGCCCCCGCCTGACCCGCCAATCCCCGGCGCGCCCGACCGCACGGTTCGTTACTCAACAAGCGTCTCGCCCAGGCTGGCCGAGCTACCGGTCTACGTTCGATCCGGCGCCATTCTGCCCATGGAGCCGCTGGTCCAGAGCACCGGTGAGTCGCCGCGCGGGCCACTCACCCTGCGCATCTACGCCGGCGGCAACTGCGCGGGTGAACTCTACCAGGACGACGGCAAGAGCTTCGACTTCAGGAAAGGCGCATACCTGCGCATGAGTTTCAGCTGCCAGGTGGCGAAGGACGGACTGCACCTGACCATCTCCCCGCACCAGGGCTCGTATCCCGCTTGGTGGAAGCAGATTCGCGCCGAAGTCTATGGCTGGAAACCGGAGAAGGGAACTGCCCTCGTCAACTCGAAGCTGGTTCCGCTTTCGCGAGGGGCTCACGGAATCGTCTTCACCGTTGCCGACGACGGGAAGGGAATTGAAGCCACGGCTAAATAGAGTCCTGGGCCTGATCCCCACTAACTCCGCAAAAAGCAGCGGGGCGATCCTCTGGATCGCCCCGCTCGCTGTTTCATTCGCTCTCTCCGCTCAAGTCGCTCCGTTACGGCTTCGACTTCAGGTCCCCGATCACTTCCAGCCTCACGTTGGCGATGCCGGACTTCAACGTGCCGAGCTCCCGGGCCGCCGCGTAGGAAAGATCCACTACGTGGTCCCCTGGCAGCTCACCGCGATCGTTCACCCGCACCACGACCGACCGGTTGGTGTCCAGGTCCACCACTCTCACCAGCGTTCCGAAGGGCAGCGACTTGTGGGCGCAGGTCATGGCCATCATGTTGAACCGCTCGCCGCTGGCCGTCCGGTGCCCGTTGAGCACCTTGCCATACCAGGTGGCGATTCCCCTCAGCGCGTCGGCCGCGGTAACCGGCTTCTTCGCCGGCGCGGCCACAATCCCGGAGTCGATATCTCTTGGCGCGGTTGGGGGAAGGGTTGCGGCAGGGCGGGCGAGCGGCGTGTATGCCTGCACCGTCAACGTAGAGTCGGCAAAGAAAACGGCGGCCACGGCGAGGGATAAAGCTGCCCCCGTCACCCAGAAACCCACCGATCGTTTGCCGTTCAGAGTACGCGATTTCTGTCGTTCAACCATTCGGCTATTCTACTAAACCGACTCCCAAACTCCGGGCATTTTTCAAGATTCTTTTCGGTAAATAATTGAAAATAAGGCGAATAAACCGCCCCATTTTCGGTGCTTTTGGGGCTCAGCGGGGCTCTCGGCAGGCAAATCGGCCCAAACCGCTTCGGCTTCGCCGCCCTGTTTACTGGGCTGGTTTCCACTCGCGGGCCTGCAATCTTCAGGCAATCCTGCCCGTGATAGAGTTTCTGCAAGGTCCACACCGCTTGCCCCCGGCCGCGTAATTCCGTCCAAGGGTCGGGTAATCTCGGCCGGAATTCTGACATGCAGGTCAGTGCAGCTCCCTTTTACGTCTTTCTTGCCGCAGTGTGTCTTCTCTACTGGGTCGCGGCCGGCTCGCAGCGGCTCCGGCTCGGTGTTCTGGCGCTCGCCAACCTGTTCTTTCTGGCGCACTTCAGCCTCGTCTATCTGGCTCTGCCGTTGTGTGCCGCCACTGACTTCCTCATCGGTCTCGGGCTCGGTCGCTTCCGGCGCATGGCCACTCGCAGGCTTCTCGTTGGCCTCTCGCTATTCGTCAATGTCGGCGTCCTTGCCAGCCTCAAGCTCCTCCCGCTTCTCACCGGATCACGCTGGCAGTGGCTCTTCCCGTTGAGCCTCTCGTTCTATTGTTTTCAGTCGCTTACTTACACTATCGACCTTTATTTGGGCGAGATGGCGCCCACCCGCAGCCTGCTGGACTACCTCGCAGGCGCGCTCTTTTTCCCCTCCATCACCGCCGGGCCCATCCCGCGCATGAAGAACCTGCTGCCGCAGCTCGCCCGCCCCTTCACTCTCACCGCTGACGCGGCCGGCCAGGCCCTGCTGCTTATCGGCGCCGGCCTGGTCAAGAAGCTGCTCATCGCGGATTTCCTGGCCAACAACCTGGTCAACCGCGTCTTCGACACCCCGGCCCTCTACTCAAGTTCCGAGATCCTGATTGCCGTCTACGGCTACGCGCTGCAGCTCTTCTTCGACTTCTCGGGCTACACCGACATCGCCCGCGGCGCGGCACTGCTCCTCGGCATCGATTTGCCCGAGAACTTCCGCCGCCCGTACCAGGCAGTCAACGTGGCCGAGTTCTGGCGCCGCTGGCACATCACCTTCTCAGAGTGGCTGCGCGACTACCTCTTCGATTTCTTCCCCAAGCGCCGCAAATTCCCCGTGCTTTCATACAGCTACGCCTTCCTGCTCACCTTCATGATCGGCGGCCTGTGGCACGGCATCTCGTGGAACTTCCTCATCTGGGGCGCGTTGCATGGGCTGGCGCTGGGCGTGGTCTTTGCCTGGAAGCGCCGCCGTACCATCCCCTCGCCAGCCCTCTGGGCCAAGGTATTCGGCGGCGTCATTACGTTCAATTTTGTTTGTTTTGCCTGGATCTTTTTCCGCGCCTCTACCCTCGACAACGCGCTTGCAATTCTGCGCGGCCTTGGTTCGCTCACCTGGTCGCTCGGCAACGTCACGCCCGCGTTCGCAGCGGTGCTTCTCATCGCCGCCATTTTGCACTCGCTGCCTGAGCGCTGGTTCCAATCCGCTTCAACCCTGGCCGCCCGCACGCCCTTCTGGGTGCAGGGGTTGGCCATGGCTGCACTCATCCTGATCATTCAAACGCTCGCGGGCCATGGCTCCGCTCCTTTTGTCTATGGCAATTTTTAATCTCTCCGAGCCGCCCATCCCCGACACGCCGGACTCCGATTCGGCCAACTCGCTCGCGCCCGCCCCAAAGCCGCCCGGCAGCCGCTTTCCATTCAGAACCGCGCTCGCCATCGCCGTCATGGCCGCTCTGCTCACCGGCTGGCGGCTCGTGGTCGATCCCGGCAAGGGCCTCGACGCCGCCATCTTTGCCGATGCATTCAGCCTTCACTGGCCTCAGCGTCCGGTCCCGCCCGTTCCGATGCAGCCGCGGATCGACGCCTCAAAGCTGCCGCCGGCCACCCCGGTCCTGGTCGACGACTCCAACAGCCTCGACCCATTTTTCGCCGCGCTTTGGAAGCTCGAACAGAGCCAGGGCGGCGTAGTGACGATTCTCCACTACGGCGACTCGCCAACCACAGCCGATCTCATCACCGGCGACATTCGCGCCCGGATGCAGTCGCGCTTCGGCGATGCCGGACGCGGGTATACGCTGGTTGCCAGGCCCTGGGCCTGGTACGGCCACCGCGGCGTCGAGATGTCGAGTTCCGGCTGGAAGATCCGCACCGGCGTGGGTCTCATCCGCGAGGGCATATACGGCCTGGGCGGCGCAGCCTTTGAAGGCAAGCCGGGCGCATGGAGCAAGTTCCGCGTCACTGACTCGGCGCAATCTGCCGTCGAAATCGAGTACCTTGCCCATCCCGGCGGCGGATCGTTCGCTGTCTGGGCCGACGGCAATCAGATCGTCGCTGAGTCCACAGCCTCAGACACGCAGTCCGCGGCATTCCTCTATGCCCCGCTCCCGCCGGGAACCAAAATCATCTCCGTTCAGCCATCCGCCGGCTCCGTAACTCTGTTCGGCGTCGACTTCCGCCGCGGCCAGAAAGGCCTGCTCTACGACAGCCTGGGCCTGAACGGCGCAACCACCAGCGTGCTGGCCCGCGTGATGCAACCCCAGATCTGGAAGCAGGAGCTGGACCACGCCGGCCCGGCGCTCATCATCGTGAACTACGGCTCAAACGAAAGCAGTTTCGGCAAGTTCGTGCACACCATGTACGCCTATGAGTTGCGTCTCGCCATCGCGCGCATTCGCAAGCTCGCTCCCAACGCATCCATTCTCGTGATGAGCCCCATGGACCGCGGCGAACGCACCGGACTCGACGAGATCGAGACCATGGACACCATCCCCGAGATCGTGGCCATCCAGCGGCAGGTTGCAGCCGAAACGCATTGCGCCTTCTTCGACACCTACGACGCCATGGGCTCGAGCGGTACCATGGCGCGCTGGTATGCTGCGTCGCCGCGCCTGGTTACCGCCGACCTGTTGCATCCCACGCCACAGGGCGCAACGATTGTGGCCGGGCTTTTCCTCACGCAACTCTCGCTGCGCTATGATCGGTGGAAGATGCAACACGGAATCGCGGTGCCGGCCGCTCCTGCGGCGCCTGCCACCAAACCCGCCACTGTCAAAGCCGCATTGAATGCGGCCGCCGCCAGCCGTCATCCCGGCAAAAGGGCCGGTACCAAGTGAGCGCGGGACTTTCCAGGTCAATCAAGCCAGCCGTGGCGCTCGCCGCGCTTCTGGCATTTGCGCCGTTGTTGCCGTCTCAGACCACCGCGAAGGCCAGTACCAAGAAGCATACGCCCGCCACAACAAAGCACGCGCCGGCCACAACTTCAAAGGCCCGCACATCGCACTCGGCTCACTCCGCTGCGACCCGCAGCCACCACCGCCGCACCCGCGTTCGCTACTACGTTCAGCGCGTCGATCCGGCCCGCCGTGCCGAGATGGTTGAGGATATTACTGACCGCCTCAAGCAGCCCGAAGATCGCGCCATTGCCTTCAGCTCCTCGCTCGATGGCTTTTTCGCCGATCTCGCCGCATACCAGGACTCGCGCAAGGATGGCGCTGCGCCCACCAGCACATTGCGCGTGCTGCAATGGGGCGACTCGCATACCGCAGCCGATATGTTTACCGGTGAGGCCCGCCGTGTCTTTCAGGACCAGTTCGGAGATGGCGGCATCGGGTTTGCCTACCCCGGCCATCCCTTCGCAGGTTACCGCCTCTTCGGTTCGAGACACGGGCAATCGACGCGCTGGAAGACCGAGGGCACGCACTTTCTTGACCTGGGCGACGGCGAGCTGGGCATGGGCGGCATCAGCATCAGCGCCACGCGCGCGGGCGAGTGGGTGTCGCTCGATGCTTCCTGCACCGGGCTCGACCTCGAGTTTCTCGCGCAACCGGGCGGCGGCAGCCTGAGCTTTACCGACAATGGCGGCGACCCCATCGAGGTGAACTCCGCCGCCGATACAATCGGACCCGGCTCCTTCCACTACTCGTGCCCGGCCGGCGATCGCCATTTTGTGCTCACCAAGGAGGATGGCTCGCCGGTCACGCTGCTTGGCTGGGTTGCCACGCAGCCCGGCGTCACCTGGGAGTCGATCGGCATCAACGGCGCCGAGGCTCCGCTCATCCTTCGCTGGGACCAGAAGCTGCTCTCCCAATACATCAAAGACAATTCGCCCGCGCTGGTCGTGCTGGCCTACGGCGCCAACGAGGCCGCCAGCAAAGACTGGGACGAAGACAGCTACCGCGCCGCCTTCGCCAACATCATCGACACCATTCACAATTACGTGCCCGAGTCGTCCATCCTCGTGCTTGGTCCGGCCGACCGCTCCACCCTGCAGCACCGCGCCTGGCGCACTTTTGCGGGCACCGACAAGATTGTCGAGGCCCAACGCGCCGTGTGCCGCACGCATGGCTGCGCTTATTGGAACTGGCAGCAACGCATGGGCGGCGAAGGTTCAATGCAACAGTGGGCTTACGCCGGATGGGCGCAGCCCGACCACACGCACTTTACCGGCGATGGATATCGCGCCCTTGCCGATGCGCTCATGTCTGACCTCATGGCCAGCTACCAGGCCTATAAAGAACACAACTCGCCCGTTACTGAAACCGCTGTTAAGGGAGAGAAGAATGGAACTGGAAGCACGAATCCTTAAGGTGCTGAACAGCGTCACCAAAAAAGAGGTCAATCCGGGCCCCGAGGATTCGCTCTTCGTCTCCGGCCTTCTCGATTCGTTTGCGCTCACCGACTTTGTTGCCGGCCTCGAAGAGGAGTTCGGTATAACGATTCCAGACTCCGATCTCTCGGCGCGCAAGTTCGACACTCTCAACAAGGTTTCGGCCTACGTCTCGGCCAGGTTGAGTTAGCCATGGCCTTTCTGCGCACCTTCGGTTCCCACTTGCCTGAGCGCCGCGCCGGCAATGTCGAGATTGCCGCGCTGGTTGGCGCAACGCCTGAGTGGATACTCGAAGTCTCGGGCATTGAAGAACGCCGCTTTGCCGCAGACAGCGACACCGTGGCCTCGCTCGGCCTGCTTGCCGCACAGAACTGCCTGTCCAATGCAGGAAAGACGGCCGCCGATCTGGGCATGATCCTGGTTGCTTCGGGCTCGACGCCGCGGTTTTGTCCCGGCCCGGCCAGCCAGATCGCGGCCGGCCTCGGCCTGGTTGCCACGCCCGCGTTCGATATTCCCGTTGCCTCGTGCGGGTCGCTGATCGGCCTCGCGCTGGCCGCTGAGCTCGCACCCAGGTTCGGCCCGGTCCTGGTCATCGGCGCTGAGATCATGTCGCGATGCATCGAGCTCACGCCCACAGGCAAAGACACCGCGATCCTCTTCGGCGACGGCGCAGGCGCATGCCTCGTCGACGCGTCCACAGGCTTTGCCCGCATTGCCGACTCGATCCTTTCGACCGACGGCGCATCGGCGGAGATCCTGAAGATCGAGAACGGCAAGATCGCCATGGAGGGACGCAGCGTGATTCTGCAGGCCGTGCGCAAGATTCCGCGCGTACTGAACGAATTGCTTGCCCGCAACCAGCTCACCGCGGCCGAACCGACTGCGTGGCTCATGCACCAGGCCAACCTCAACCTGATCGCGCGCGTGGCCCAGTCGCTCAAGGTCCCCGAGGAGCGCTTCTTCGTGAACGTGACGCGTTACGGCAACACGTCATCGGCCTCGTTGCTGATCGCCGCCGGCGAGTGGCGCAGCGCCCATCCAGAGCCGCTTGCAGGGCCGCTGGTGATGACGGCGTTCGGCGCCGGACTGAATTGGGGCGCGCTGCTGGCGCTGCCGGCGTAAGAAGCAACGGATGTGCAGCTCGCTGAATGATGCTCTTATGAGCCCACTGGAAGCTGAATAATTGCCGGGATTCCTGCGCCGCCGCCTCTCTGGTTTCATATAATCCAGTGGGGTGCCGCAGGGTGTATCGACGTATACGGGTGTGGAGCGATCGCCGGTGATTTGCGCTTATTCTGTTTAGAAGCCTCCAGCGTGAGCAAGCTCATGCCGTACCCCTTTCCAGATCTCCAAAAAGGAGGGATTGTGGCCAATCCCCCAAAGTCCGGTTTGTCTGACAACTCGATTGGCGCAATCGCCTACCTCACCCCCGCTCCGGCGTTCTTTTTCCTGGCCATCAGGCGCTACAACAAGAGGCCCTATGTGCGATTTCACTCCTGGCAGTCCATCGTATTCAGCGCGTTTGTATTTCTCTTCGGCCTGGGCCTGGAACTTGTAATGCCGTTGATCAAGTTCCTCGGACCTCGTGTCCTGCTGGGTCTGTGGTGTCTTGCCAGTCTGGTCGTTTTCCTCTTATGGCTGTGGTGCGTGGTGGGCGCGTTAAATGGCAAGCGCTGCAAGCTGCCGATTATCGGGGACTGGGCCGATGAGCAGGCGTACAGGTAACCTCATCTTCACAGCCCGCCCGCCAAGGTAGCAGCCGAGCAAAGCCGGCGAGACTTGGATCCTGCCCTCAAAAAATCAGTCTTGACATCTCTCTGGAATCTTATTACCATCCATGCGTATTCCAATTGGATTCCAGACAGATGCCGGACACAGAGAAAATCTCATTCAACATCAGCGTTGTCGACCTTGGCCAGGTGGATCTGCTCGTCGACCAGGGCTTCTACTCCAGCCGGACCGACTTCTTGATCGCTGCCGTGCGAAAACAGATCGAGAGCCATTCGCTGACCGTGCGCCAGGCAGTGGAACAAAAAGTAATGACTGTCGGCATGACCATCCTTAACCGCAAGGAGCTGGAGAAGCGCGTGGCCGCCAACAAGCCGCTCGATATTCGCGTGGTGGGCGTGCTGAAAATCGAGGACGACGTGACGCCGGAGCTGGCCAGGGCCGCCATCAAATCGGTTTCGGTCTTCGGCAAGATCCGCGCGAAGCCTGAGGTGCTGGGCGCAATTCTCTTGAAGCAAAAAAAACGGGACTGAGCATCACGCCAAAACGCTGCACTGGGGGCTGCGATGACCGCCTTGCACCATCCGTTCGACCATCTCATCTTCGCTCTTCTGCTGCTCTTTCCCATTGTTGAAATGCGCTGGACCTGGCCCCGCTACCTGGCGCGGCTCGCAGCCGGCGTGCCCAACGCGCGGCTCAACTTCTATCGCAGCATTCTTCTTGAGGAGTGGATTGGGACGGCTGCGCTGGTTGCCTACTGGACAGGTACGCGCCGCCCCTGGCAGGCGCTGCTGATTATTCCTGCCAGTACTTTGCCCGCGAGCCCCATGCGCTTTGCCATCGGGATGGCGGTTGCACTGGCGCTTTGCGCGCTGCTGGTGCTGCAGAACAAGGCTGTTCTCGCCCGGCCGGATGTGATGCCCAAGGTGCGAAAGAAGCTTGCCTATGGCGAGCCGCTCTTGCCCCACACCTCGGCCGAACGCCGGCGCTTCCATGCCGTCTCAATCACTGCCGGGGTTTGCGAGGAGGCGCTCTATCGCGGCTTCCTGCTGTGGTATTTCGCCGTGTGGGCGGGGGTGTGGCCGGCTGCGGTTTTGAGCGCCGTCGTTTTCGGCGTGGGGCACGCGTACCTCGGCGTGAGGCAGATTCCGAACACGGCAGTCGTGGGGCTGGTGATGGCCACGCTCGCAATTTTGTCGGGCTCGTTGTGGCCGGCCATGCTGCTGCACGCGGCCATCGATTGGAATTCGGGTGAGCTGGGTTATCTGGTGCTGAACGCGCCGGAGGCCGCGGCGAGCTAGCCTTTGCGCCGGTAGAGAATCTGGAACTCGTATCCGGGATTGGCGGGGAAGAGCGAGGCCACGTGACGCAGGCGCTCGGCCAGCGTGGGCGCGGCCAGCAGAGGATACTCACGTTCGCGAAGATCGTGATAGTCGAAGTCGACGGCCAGCGAAAGCATGTAGACAGCCAGCGCGTCAGAGAATGACGCCTCAAAGAAGGCATTGCGCGCTCGTTCGTCGATCAGGCTGGGGCCGTTCTTTGTGCCGGCGCGCATCTCCATCGCCTTGCGGCGCGCTTCCCATGCGTCCTGGCTGGTTTCGCCGCGCACCTGGCTCTCAGACTGCGACCACACCAGCGATGAGAAACTCTCGGGAACGCCGGTTGCTTCAACAAAGTTGTGGGCAACGTTGATGAAGAACTCAAAGGCCAGCCCGAAGCGGTCCTCGACTAGGCGCGTTGAGAGAAACACGGCCTCGATTGAGCCGAACGCCTGGTTGCGATGGCACACCGCGCGGTCACCCAGTTCAATGTTGTAAAGAGGCGCAATCAGTGTTTCGCCGGTATCGGCAATGGCCAGCGGAATGAAGTAGTAGGCGCGGCTCTCGAGCGCCGGCGCGATGGTTGCGGGGACCGCGCCCACCAGCCGCTCCAGATCGGCCTCAGTGATGCGCGTCTCGCCCCACGCGGCGTAGCGGATCCCGTTTACCGCACGGGTGACGCTCACCTGCGTGGCAACCTTCTCGGCATGCCAAAGATCGATCTGTGCGCTGCTGGCCATCGCTTCATATTCTACGGTATCGGCGGTTAGACTAGCCCTGTGAGGGCCTTTTTCCAACGGCCTGCAGATGGAGCAGCGGGGATGAGTCGAACCTTGCCGATGGGATCAAATAGTGCGCCGAGCGGCGGCAGGATCTTCGGATTCCCGCTTGAGGGCTTCAGCTTGTTTCAAAGCCTGCTGCTGGCCGTCGCGTCAGCCTTTCTTACCTTCTTCGCAACCACCTGCATTTCGATCTTTGCACTGCTCGGCTGGAACTTATTTGGCCACCATGCGGTCAACTACGCCGACACCTATCTCTACGTCGGCTTCCCGGCCGGGGTGCTGGTGTTGGTGGTGGCGCTGCCGCTCTTTTTGACGCTGTGGGTCAGGGCCAAGGTGCGGAAGTAAAAACGCCTTGCGCGTGATGCCGCAAGGCGTTTGAGAACTGGAATTCCGATTTTGCGTGAGGCGTCTCCGCGCCGAGTTGCGGACCAGCCGACTCGCTGCCCCTACATTCCCGCCGGCTTGGGGTCATTGCGGTCGAACTTCGCCACCTGAATCTTTTTCGCCAGCCCGAGCTTCGAGAGTATCCAGATGCCATAGAAATTAGGGTCGACCTCGTACCACCTGAGGCCGTGGCGCGCGCTTACCGGGTGCGCGTGATGGTTGTTGTGCCAGCCCTCGCCGCCGGTGAGCAGTGCAACCCACCAGCTGTTGCGCGAGTCGTCGCGCGTCTCAAAGCGCCGGCTGCCCCACAGATGCGTGGCCGAGTTCACCAGCCAGGTTGCGTGCAGACCGAGCGTTACGCGCAGCATCACGCCCCAAAGCACCATGGCGATTCCGTCCACCGGCCCACCGAAGGCCCATCCCAAAGCGAACAGAACAAGCCCGCTCGTAGTGATGGGGAGCCAGTGATACTTGCTCAGCCAAACGTGGAAGCGGTCGCGGTGCAAGTCGGGCGAGTAGCGCGCCAGCGCCTCGGTCTGCGAGTGCAGCGCTTCGCCGAAGAGGATCCAACCCGTATGCGCCCACCACTTGCCCTCGCGGGGCGAGTGCGGATCGCCTTCCTGGTCGCTCAACTGGTGATGCACGCGGTGCGTCGAGACCCAGAAAATGGGGCCGCCCTCGAGCGACAGCGTGGCGCAAACCGTCATGAAGTACTCAATCCACTTGGGCACGTGGTAGCCGCGATGCGTAAGCAGGCGGTGATAACACATGCCGATGCCCACGTTGATGGCAAACACGTAGATGATGGCCGCCACCAGCAGCCGCTGCCAACTGAAGAAGAACAGCGCGGCCAGCGCGCCGAGGTGAAACAAGGCGATCGTGACCACCGTAATCCAGTTCATGCCTTTGCCCACCGTGGCCTCGCGGCCCATGCGGATCTGCATGCGCGCAGGAACCGGGTGAAGCGGCTGCGCAGCGGAAGAATCTTTTCTAGTGGGGACTGGATTCGATTCGATCGAGATTTCGGTTACAGATTCAGGGGAAGGTGCGGTTAAAACTGATGCCATTCGCTAGTACGTCCTTTGTTTCAGTGGCGGGGAGCCCACTCATACAGCGATTGTATAGGACGAAATGCTTTCCAAACCAAGCATCTGCTTACACTTTTGCAGCATGCCGGGGGACGGAAGAGTAACAGCGGCTCCGCCTGTCAGTTGCCCGCACGGTTTCAACCCGCAAGTCTCGAGTCTCGCAGGCCTTCCCGCCGCGGCGCAGTAAAGCTGGGATGCCCAGTTGACAGTCCGCTCAAGAGAGTTGGGACAACCGCCCCGCTCGATATTCCCGATCGACGCCAAAGATGTTGAAAACCCGCCAATGTGGGCGTATCATTCTGACCGCTCTTCGATGAGCAGGGAGATTCTGTGTGAACGACGGACTCACTGACTGCACACGGCGAGGATTCTTACGCCTGGGGTTGGGGCTTGCGGCGGGCGGGCCTTTGGCGCTATCCAGCGGATGCGCGCGCGTAAGCCTGGATCAGACTTCGACAGCCGCTCAGCTTCGGGCTGACGCAAAGGTGGCCATTGTTCCCTGCACCAGCTATGCAGTGTCGCAGGTAGAGAGTGCGCTGAACAATGCGTTCACGCTGCTGGACGGCATCGGGGGGCTTGTAAGCGGGAAAACAGTCACCGTGAAGGTGAACCTGACCTGCGGCGGCACCTATGAAGACCAGTTCGGCCTGCCGCCGGGCGAGTCGTACATTACAGATGGCAGGACTGCCACCGCGCTGGCCTCGCTGCTGTTCTCGAACGGCGCGGCGATGGTCAGGTTTGTGGATTCGGCTCCATTCGTTCTGCCTTTGGACCAGGTTCTGACTTCGGCTGGCTGGGACGTGCCGACTTTGCTTGCCGTGGGCAACGTGGAGCTGGAGAATACGCGCAATCTAGGCAGCGGAACCGCGTACAGCATTTTGAATGTGGCAGGCACAGGGTATCTCTTCGACTATTTTGAGTTGAATCACTGCTACCACGATACCGATGTGTTTATTTCCCTGGCGAAGCTGAAGCAGCACCTGACGGCCGGTGTTAGTCTCTCGATGAAGAATGTATACGGGTCCACGCCTAACTCCCTCTACGGCGTGGGCGCCCCTTCAGAGAGCGGAATCGGCTATCGCGGGCCGTTGCACGGAGACGGCCAGGCAAACTGGGATGGAATCAACCCTCCGGGGGCGAATACGAGCACCCCTCCCGTCGATGCAGGCTCCAGGATTCCGAGGATTGTGGCCGACATCAATGCCGCGCGCCCGGTTCACATCGGCATCGTCGACGGAATCACCTCGATGAGCGGAGGCGAAGGACCATGGGCGCCGAATGCCGCGCCCACCTCGCCGGGTGTCCTCATCGCGGGATTGAACCCGGTTTCGACCGACGCCGTGGGCATCGCCGTAATGGGTTACCCGAATCCGCTTGCCCCGCGCGGCACACCGCCCTTTGCCGGTTGTGATAATCAGGTGCTGCTGGCCAGCCAAAACAACGTTGGCATCGCCGATCTTTCGCAGATTACAGTGCTGGGAATGTCGATCAAAAGCGCTCTGTACCCCTACCCCGAGGTTGCGCTCAGACCTATGCGCGCCGGATCTTGCATGCGCCATGCCGGAGCGGTATCGGCGTAAGACGCAGCGGGGCCCTTGACGGCTTCGCCGGAGGCTTTCAGTTCTCTAATTGCTGCTGGCCGTTCCGAAGTCTGCGCCGCCGCTCACAAACAGCTTCGTAATCTGGCCGCGCAGCACGCGATAGAGGGCAAACTGGCGGCCCGTGGCGCCGCGCAGCTCAAACAGCAGCTCGCCGCGGTTGTCGGCCATCGCGTCGACCGCATCGATCAGGCGCATCCTCGGAGCATCGTCAAGGTGCGCCGCGTCAGTGGTGTTCTTCAACAGCACTACCACGTTGCCGTAGAGATCGGGCTGCGCAACCAGCGTGACAAACTTCTCGCCGGCGCCCGTTCCCGCCGTGTGCGCGCTCAGCACCAGGGTTGCGCCCGATCCATAGGCGAGCTCGAATACGCGAAACTGCTCGTCCTCGAGCGGCGCGGGCTCAGCGGGAGGCGCCGGCGCGGGTGCTGCGGCCTTGGCGCTCTTGTGCGTCGTGGTCTTCTTAGTGGCCGCGGACGCAGGCGCAGGGGGCGGATTCAATCCCAGCGCGGTGCGCGCCAAATCTTCAAGCTGGGCCTTGTACTTCTCCTGGTCATCGGGATTCGCCCAGGAATAATCCCAAGGATGCTCGGGCGAGTTCCGGGCGTCGGACACGGCAACGGTCTGATGCATCTCCGGCGGCAGGCCCTTCAGGGCAGGCGGGGTAACACCGGTGTCGCCGCTGCCGTAAGAAACTTGGCCGCGTTTCAACTTCGGCCGGTTGGGATCGATGCTGTCGACCGAAGAGACGGAGGGCTCCTCCTCATCGACGGTCTTCTTTTTTGTCAGCTTGGGCCGGTCAGGATCTTCCCCGCCGCTGCCGGAGTTTGCCGTCGAATTGTCGCCGCTGTCAGGGCTCTTGTGCAGCGTTGGCCGGTCGGGGTCAGGAGCGGGTTGCGACCCCGAATTTGAAGCCGTATCGGTTCCGGAACTGCTGCCTGAGTCGGGGCCCTTGTGCAGCGTGGGGCGATCGGGATCGGGCGATTCCGATGGGCTGCCGCTGCTGCTCGAGCCGGAGCCAGAGTCGCCGGCGTGAACCTTCCGATGCAGCACCGGCTCATCGCTTGCGGCGTCATCCGCCTTCCAGTCCTGCGCATTCAACGGCTTGGGCGGCTTGGGCTTGAGCAATGGCTGCAGTTTTCCGTAGCCCACCCACGAGCCATTCTCCTCGGCCGCGCCATAGACGACGAAGAGCCCGGTATTCTTGCCGTCTTCTTTCAGCTGGTACACAACCTCCTGGTCGAGAGCGAGGGGCTGCGGGCGGGCGAGATAAATGCCCCCATCCTGCAACTGCTGGCCGTCGAAGACGGTGATTGGAACGATCCGGCTCCTGGTGGGATGCTGTTCGTCGCCGATCCACTCGAGCACGGCAACCGCGCGCAGCTCGGGAGCGTTGTCCTGCTTGGCGGCCTGGCCAACGTACTGCGCACGGGCCGGCGCCGCGCACAGCGCGGCCGCGGCCGCGAGGATCAAAACGAATTGGGCTGCGAAGCGGAGGGGGAAACGGAGGGAGAAACGGAGGGGACGCGATGACACGCCTGAGCTGCCTCGAAGATAATCGAATCCTGGATGCAAGGGCTGCATCGTGTAGTGGGGCGAACGAAGGTCGCGAAGAGATTGCGGCCCGTCTCCCGGTGATGATGCTTTTTTCCTCAAACGCCGTAACCTCTCATCTGTGAGGATAATCTCCATGGAACTGAACCGGAAAGTCGTTGATTTTACGCTCAAGACCGACGAGGGCAAGGACGCCAGCCTTTCAGATTATGCCGGCAAGCCCGTTGTGCTGTTCTTTTATCCGCGCGCCGATACCCCCGGCTGCACCATTGAGGCCTGCGGATTCCGCGACCAGTTCAAGAAGCTCCTGGCAGCCGGAGCCGTGGTTCTGGGCATCAGCCGCGACACGCCCAAAGACCAGGCCAAATTCCGCGCCAAATATAGCCTTCCCTACACACTCCTTGCTGATGTAGACGAGAAAGTTTGCAATCAGTTTGGCGTAATGAAGGAAAAGAACATGTATGGCAAGAAAGTGTGGGGCATAGCGCGGACCACGTTCCTGATCGGCCCGGACCAGACGCTGCTGCACATCTTTGAGAATGTTAAGCCTGAGGGCCACGCCGAAGAGGTGCTGGCGCTGATAAAGGAATGGAAGAAGGCGCATAAGTAGCTGGGGCTTAGGGATTTTTGCGTCCCGCTCCGGGACGCGGAAATCCCTAAGCGCGCTTCGAATCGATTCCGGGTCTGCCGCCCCTTTGCTACACTTCACCCGTCATGACCGCTCCCCGTCCCGGCCAATTGCTGCAACGCGCCTTCTTTGAAGCCCCTCCCGAGCGCGTCGCGCCGAGGCTGCTTGGCAAAGTGCTGGCGCGACGGACGCGTTCCGGATGGCTTGCGGGCCGCATCGTGGAGGTTGAGGCGTATCTGGGGCCGCACAACGATCCGCCCGATCCGGCAGCCCACTCCCATCGAGGGCCGACGCCGCGGAACCAGGTTCTCCTCGGTCCGGCAGGACACGCGTACGTCTACTCCATCTACGGCCGCTACTTTTGCATGAACATTACGTGCGAGCCGGAGGGGCAGGCGGGATGCTTGTTGCTGCGCGCGCTCGAACCGGTCTCAGGATTGAAGCAGATGGCGCGCAACCGCGGACTCGACGCCAGCGCGTCTCCGCGCGAGCTTACCTCGGGTCCAAGCCGCCTTTGCCAGGCGCTCGGGCTCACCCGGACGGAGCACAACGGTCTGGATCTCCTCGATCCACAGTCGCCTCTCCAGGTGCTCGACGACGGATTTCATGGGGATGAGGTGAACGTTACGGTCCGCATCGGCATCCGCCACGCAGTTGATTTGCCGCTGCGATTCAGTATTCCCGGCCACGCGTGTGTCTCCGGCCCCAGGAGCCTTTCGGGCCGGGTGGT
The DNA here is from genome assembly GCA_963808695.1 of uncultured Acidobacteriaceae bacterium. GTDB lineage: Bacteria > Acidobacteriota > Terriglobia > Terriglobales > Acidobacteriaceae > Telmatobacter. Next base: position 100,359 of record CAWEHF010000010.1, on the reverse strand, counting down.
TACACGTTCCAAATAAGTTCAGCGCCCAGCTGCGCACCCCCCATCCGGCACGTTGACACGGGGATGCGTCTCGATCGGCTAAAATCTCGTCCAACGGTTGTACAGGTTGCGGAAGAAGTCATTGAACGGAGCAAAACTCTCAAAGGCATCCCTCAGGGGCTAAAGCCCCGGACTCAATTTTCCGGCTTTATCGGCACGAGTAAACTCGCGCCCTTTCAAAACAGTGGCTTCTATTGAGTTTTTCCGCAACCTGTGTAATCTACTCCACTCCACGAGGAACCCTGCACGTGAGAATTTCTTCCCTCCTGCCCCCGTCCGGCGCGGTTGCGCTTCTCGGCGCCGCCGTATTTGTTTGCGCCTCCATCGCCCAGGCTCCGCAAACTCCGCCTGCCGGCGGACCCGGCGGTCCGCCGCGGTCTTACCCCGCGCCCACAAACCTGCAGGTGCTGCCCAGGAATCTTACCGGCAACCAGGTGCACGAAATCATGGAGGGAATCGAGGGCGCTCTTGGCGTGCATTGCAGCTACTGCCACGCCGCAGACCCAAAGAATCTTGCCCCCAACGGCCGTCCGCGCCTTAACTTTGCCTCTGACGAGAAGGACGAGAAGAAGATGGCGCGGATCATGATCACCATGACCGACGACATCAACAAGAACTACGTGTCGAAGGTTGCGGCGATCGACAAGATGCCCGAAGCGGCGCCGCCGGTCACCTGCGGAACTTGCCATCGCGGTCACGAAGATCCTGAGGAGTTCAAGGCTGAGCCCGAGCATGGCCCGAGCGCTCCGATGCCGGGAATGCAGCACTGAGCCCATCTCCTGCGAATTGTCGAATTGCTGGCTTGGCGCGTCTCTCTGAGGGCCGGGAGGCCCTCAGTACAGCCGGTCTGGAGACCGGCGGTACAGTTCACTGACAACTGATCACTGGCAACTGACAACTGATCCCTAGATTTCAGGCGGGCGGGGACGAGCGAGGAACCGTGCGCCCAAGGCTGCGCCGGCAATTGCGAAGAGCAGCAACGCAGCGGCTAGTTCGCCGGTCATAGACAAGAAAGCTTCCGCGCGGCCTTGCGGCGTAAGCATCATTGTCTTCAGAGACGCCGCGGTCGACGCGTCAAACCCAAAGGCACTTGAGAAATCGGAGAACAGCTTGTTGACGGAATTTGTCCAGAAGCTGTCGATGAACCTGCCGGCGTTGAACCAATACCGCGCGCCATACAGCAGCAGCCCGCAGATTGCGGTTGCCGTCCACGCGCTCAGGATTCCCGTCACCAGCCCGATGCGGGCGCCGGCGCCGATCGTGATCCATGCCGGCTTCTGGTTCCGCGTGTAGATGGCCACTACCCAGGCGGCCGCCGCAGCCATCAGGAACAGCAATCCCAGAAAACTCGATTCATTCACAATCGAGTACAGGAAAAAGATGGCGAGGAGGACTCCCACGGGCACTGCCAGCTTGGCAGCTACGCTCATAGCGGGCTTCCAGGCAATACTGGCTGCATCGCGCACCGGCTCCATGCGCCGCTCGGGTTGAGCCGCTCCAGCGCCGGCGTCTGCCTGGTACATAAGTTGGGGCAGACCGCACATGGGGCAGTAGGTAGAGCCCTCTTCTATCGCCTGATGACAGCGTGTGCAGGTGATTTCCATCCAACTATGAGCCTATCGCATCCGGGCGGATGAGTGCGTAGGAGTAAGAAGTGGGAACGCACAGGTTGGAACACAGGAATCTCAGGCTCCAGCGTCAAGCTGGGTTCCGGCGGATTGCCCGTTCAGCTTAGGATTCAGCGTGTCCATGGGTGTGCGAGGAGTTGTTGCGGCGGTGCTTTTTGCCCGGTTTGAGATTACCTCTCTCAAAGATAGACACGTATTCGCGATGCAGGCAGGTATAACACCGCACCGGTATTCTTAACTTGAAAAGTTGGCCCAGGTCTGTGCCGCGAAAGCGAGACAAGTGCAATTCCCCTGACCCGCACAAAGAGCAAGATACAGCCACAGCAGGCACCTCAACTTCGAAATGGAGAAATTGCCGAACGGTCCGATTATAGCCGTTACTTAAGATTGAACAAAGGTCAGGTATTAAAAATCGTCAGCGCCGATATTAATACGTAAGCGCTTATTTCTAATAAGTGTGTAATATCCACGGCGACGTTACCGGAGTCTACAAACTCCCGTCTTGTGACTTGGACTCAGTGAGGCATCTGAAGCCGTTCCTCAACGATCGCTTCAGCCGTTGCCACCGCCTGCTCCAGCGTCATGTTCGTCGAGTCCAGCAGGAAGGCACCCGAGGCCGGCTTCAGGGGGGAGTCAGCGCGATTACGGTCGCGCTCATCGCGGGCATGCAGCTCGCGGATCACCTCTTCGGGCTGGACCGTTGGAACATTGCCGCTTTGGCCGAGCTGCTCAAAACGGCGCTGGCCGCGAACCTCGGGAGCTGCGTCGAGAAAGATCTTCACTTCGGCGTGGGGAAAGACCACGGTGCCGATGTCACGGCCTTCCATGACCACCCCGCCCTCTGCCCCTAGTTGTTGCTGCAGGCGCACCATCCAGGCGCGGACCGCAGGAAAAACGCTCACGCGCGAAGCGGCATCGGTCACGGCCGGGGTGCGAATCAGGCTGGTTACATCTTCGCCGTCGAGCAAAACGCGATTCTCGTCGCCGCCGGGCTCAAGCCGGATTTGCGTATCTTCAGCAAGCGTCTCGAGGGAGCCGCTCTTGTCCAAAGGAATCGCCGCACGCAGCGCCTTGAGAGCAAAGGCGCGATACATCGCGCCCGTCTCAAGGTTGAGCAGGCCAAAGTGCCGGGCCAGGTGGCGAGCGATCGTGCTTTTTCCCGCGCCGGCAGGCCCATCGATGGCGATCACGATCTTCCGGCCCGGTAAAGAACTAGGGTCTGTCATCTCATTCCCGGGTGCAGCGTTGCGAGCGAAAACCGCGCCAGACGAAGCCGAGCCCGAGGGCTGTGGCGGGTCCACCGTCGAGGGCGAGAATGAAGTATCGCGCGATTTGCGCCGCAACCCTTCGGGCTGGGGCCAGTTTTCCCGATTTCTTTGTTGCTCGCCGCTAACAGACACCCGGTATGCGTCGCTCCTCGCTTCGCGAACTCGGCAAAACTGGCTCCCAGCGCTGCAACCCGGGAATCAGATGGCAGACCCTGGGCAAGCGGGAACCTTCCGCGTTCATCCGCGCTTTTTCGTCCTTTGCTTTGCCGGAGCAGTGAATCCGTAACGTTTGCTGTTACCGGCCTTGGCGCCCGCTGTGAGAGCCGGCTTGCGCGAGCGCGCGTCGACGCGCACATCCTTCCGCGCAGCATTTCCGCGCGCAGAGGTTGTGGACTTGGCCACGACCTTGCGGTTCGAAGCGTGTCCGTTGGCGTGTCCGTTGCGCTGCACCAGCGACTGCGAAGCCGCCTTGACCTTTCCGTTGCCGGCATGGCCGTTGCGCAGGGCGCCGTTTCTTGAGGGGTGGCTGCCGTTCAACGCTACCCCGTGGTTTCCATTCCCGTTTGAGGGCTTGGCCCAGCGGGAACCGGACGAGATACGCGAAGTTCCGGAGCGGCTCGAAGCTCCTGAACGGCTGGAGGCTCCGGGACGGCTGGAGACAGTGCGGGCATCGCGGCTCGGCCGCCGAGACGACCGGCTCGCGGGAGTCTGCGAACGTTTGCGGTCATGCGCGTGAGCTGAAGTGCGGCTGAAGTGGGACCGCGTGCCTGAAGGCTTGCTGTTCGAGGCAGGCTTGCGTTCGGCGGAGATGCGAGGAGCAGGTTCCACGGTCACCTCGGGCGCGGGAGCCGGTAATGCCACTGGCTGTGGCTCGGGTCGCCGCTCGGCTACAAATGGAGTCTCATCCTCAAAACGGCTGGAGTGGAAGAAGTACGAAGACGCCATTGCCGAGCTGGCATAGATGTTCGGGGAGACGCTGAATTCAGGCAGCGTGCCGGCCACGTAGAAGTGCGGCGCGTGGCCCAGCGAGATGGTGTGCACCTGCCGCGTGGCAACCAGCCCGCGCAGCACTTCGCGTATCTTGCTGCGCGCAGTGAGCGGGGCAAGGAACAGCTCCACGTCTTCCATGCTGGCGGCAATCACTGCCTGCAGGTAGATGGAGGCGAGCACCGAGATGGCCGTAACTTGCGAGGTGGACGCGCCCTCAGCGATTGCCTTTTGATAGCGCAGCCGCAGGAGCTGCCATTTGGCATTCTGCCCCGGTGCTGAAACCACGGGAATGATGCGCAGTTGCTGCCACAACTCGGTGATGGCGCGCAGTACCGCTGACTCAGATACCTCTCTGCCCAGCGCTTGCTTGAGCTGCGGAATGGTGGCGTCGCCGGCCTCGAGCAGCTTGTAGGCCTGGATCGCCAGCGGCGAAACCTGGCGCGAGCCGGTCAGTTGCGGGGTACGGCGCCAGTCGCGGTCGCCGCGCAGCGCGTACACATAGGGCAGAACCCATGCCGCCACGACAAAGTCCGGCTGCTCGCCGGGCTGGCCAAGCAGGTTGAGCCGGACTGCGATGCCGTCCAGTTCAAGACGAACCAGCAGCTCCTCGGCAAGAGAGATGTGCTTTTGATCGGGGTTTAAATTGCGCTCGCCCGCGACGGCCTCGACGAATGAGGGGGCCAGACCCGCGGAATACTGGCGGCGCGGAAGGAAGAGGCAAAGACCGGTCTCCTCAATCCAGGTTCGGGCATCTTCCAGAGTCAGTGCTCCGTGCCCATTCAGGCGCATCCTTTCGGCGCGCGATGCTTCCAATTGCTCTGCTGTCAAAGAAAAAACCTCACTTCCAGGCTGGCGCTACGGCATAACCAGAGTTATTGCGTCCTGTTTTTGCCTCGTTGCCAAAGGTTGACGCCTTCCAGACCCTCGGCCTGCGTGGCCGGCGCGGGGGCTTTTCAACTATTAGCGTCAACGAAATACAAGCGTTCCGGGATATGCTCCCCGGTTTTGCCTTTTTTACGCCCGGCTACCCGCTCCTGAGAGCGGTTATCACCACCTTCCAAGAGCTCTAGACTCTGTGGAAGGCCCGCAGGATCTCTCTCCAAGAATACAGCAAAGCTATTGGACGTCCATGCGGGCAACTGGTTGGGTGACTCGTTTTTGCAAGTTCCAACAATAGCCATTCCATACGTTCCGGGTCAAGGGGGGTATTTACTTTGATGGCGGAGTGGCACGCGATGGAGGCCGCGATGCGGCTGCGAATGGTTGTAAGTTGTTCATTTTGCTTTTGTTGTTCCTCTCGTCGATAGGGCTCTTCGTCACTGTCGCCGGCCGATTGCTCGATCACTTCCGCCAGGGTACGCTCAAGCTCGGCACCCTCCAGCCCGACCGGTGCAGCCTTCACCGCAAGGGTCTGCGGGCCGAACGGCTCAACCTCGAAGCCGTTCCCCTCCAACTCCTCGGCAATGCGCGCAAATACAATCATTTGTTCAGGTTTCAGGTCCACAAGCATGGGCATCAGCAGTCGCTGGCGCTGCACGCGCTCAACTTGCCTTTCGCGCAAAATTTTTTCAAAAAGCACTCTTTCGTGTGCAACATGCTGATCGATGATCCAAAGGCCGTCCTCGCCGGTGGCCAAAATGAACGACTCCCTGAGTTGCCCAAGCGGTTTGAGCGAGCCTAAGTGGTTTAGATTGTTGGCCGCTTGTTCAGCCTCGACGATGGCGGCTGCTGCCCCCGCACTGGCCGAATCCGAAAGCCCTCCGGCGTCGCCCGGGCTGCAATCTGAGGCGCCAGGCTGTACCGCAGGCTGAAACAAGGCCGCTGCCGCCTCGCCCCAGGCCTCCCGGTCGAAGAAGCGCGGGTCAAAACCGCCGAAGCGGGATCCGACGTCGAAGCCCGGCTCGCCGCCCTCCCCGGCCCCAAACGGCAACCTGCCCGGCACCGGGGAGGGTTGGCGCGGCGTCAGCCGGAAGGGCTCCGCATCGGCTTGGGCTGTTGCAAGAGCCTCGGGGTCTGAATCAGGCAACGGAGCCGGCGGCCTCGGGTCGGGCGTACCGGGCAGGGGCGACGCAGCCGTCGGAATCAACGACGGGCTGGCCGTCGGTTGCGACTGAAGCGCGTTCAGGAATCCCGCCGCCGGTCGCGCCTTCACCAGCGCCATGCGCAGGCTGTCGCGCACAAAGTCGTGCACCAGCGTCTGCTGCCTGAAGCGCACTTCGGTCTTGGCCGGGTGCACGTTCACGTCCACCTCTTCGGGCGGCATCTCGATGAAGAGCAGAACCACCGGGAAGCTGGTGGGCGGAATCACGTTCCGGTAGGCCTCGGTGATGGCGTGCATCAGCAGCCGGTCGCGGATGAGCCGCTTGTTAACGAAGATGTAGATCGAATTCCGGTTCAGCTTTTGCAACTCGGGCTTGGAGTAAAACCCTGAGAGCCGCAACGCGCCAGGAACCCGCTTGGGCGCATCCGGGTCCACCTTCCATGGCGGCGGCTCGGGCAGTCCCGCGCGCTCGAGCGGCAATTCGGCTGCCACCGGCAGCAACTGGCTCAAGGTCTCTTTGCCGAAGATCTGGTAGATCCGCTCCGCGGTTCGCGCTACGGGCGGCGCCGCGACAATCGTGTGACTGGCTGAGAGCAACTCGAAGTGTTTTTCGGGGTGGGCCAGCGCGTAGTGCGTCACCAGCGCCGTCACATGCGCCAGCTCGGTGGATTCAGCGCGCAGAAACTTGCGCCGCGCCGGTGTATTGAAGAACAGATCGCTCACGGCGATCGTGGTTCCGCGGGGCAGGGCGGCGTCTTCGACGTTGTGGATTTTTCCTCCGGCAATCTCAATTCGAGTGCCGACTCCGCGTCCGAAACGTTCGCCGCCCGCGAAGGGCTCGCCGTCCGCGGAGGACCCTCCGGCGATATCTATCCGTATGCCCGAGATCTCGTCGCCGGTCGCGGTCTCGATCGTCACCCGCGCCACCGAGGCAATCGACGGCAGCGCCTCGCCGCGGAAGCCGAGGGTGGCAATCGCCAGCAGATCGTCGGCGCTGCGCAGCTTTGACGTGGCGTGGCGCTCAAAGGCCAGCAGCGCGTCGTCGCGGTTCATGCCATGGCCGTCGTCGGCCACGCGAATCAGCTTGCGGCCGCCGCCCTCCACCTCAATGCGAATGCGGCTGGCGCCGGCGTCGATCGCATTCTCCAACAGCTCTTTGACCACCGACGCGGGGCGGTCCACCACTTCGCCGGCGGCGATCTGATTTGCCACCTGATCGGAAAGGATCCGGATGCGCCCCATAAGGGATTAGAGTACCGCAGTATGGATATCGGCCTGCCTGTGAATCGGGAGGCCGTAATTGCGCAAATCAGGCTGAATTGAGGGCGGGGCAAGCCTAGATGTGGCAGCTCGCCATTCCGCGCTTTTCAAGGTAGCGCTGGTGGTATTCCTCGGCGCGCCAGAAGCTTTGCGCCGGCTCAACTTTGGTCTCGATCCGCTTGGGGTTGTAGACGCCGGCTTCGGTCAACTGCTCGATTTTTGCCAATGCCTGCCGCTCCTGTTCCGGCGAGTGGAAGAAGATCGCCGACCGGTACTGCGTGCCCCAGTCGGGTCCCTGGCGGTCGAGCGTTGTCGGGTCATGCAGCGTGAAGAACGCATCGAGCAGTTGCTCGTAGCTCACCCGCTCCGGGTCGAAGTCGATCTCCACCACCTCCGCGTGGCCGGTCTTGTCGGTGCACACGTCCTTGTAGGTCGGCCGCTCGAGCGTTCCGCCCTCGTATCCAACTGCTGTCGCCGTCACGCCTGGAATGGCCGCAAACGCCGCCTCCACGCCCCAGAAGCATCCCGCTCCGAATGTCGCTTTTTCAGTGCTCATACGTCTATTGATGCCTTTCCGCCGATTTAGTAGCAGGGAATTGGAGACCGCGCCGGTCCCGTCTTGCGTTGTTCTTCGGCTCGTTCAAGCGCGTTCCCAGGGGGTCACTACTATGGTCCCTCCCCCCTTTGAGCCATTGTCTTAGCGGGTTCCGTCTCCCTATACTCGCACGATGAGCGAGGTGTCTCCAGGGACGCGCCCGCTCGCGCTGAATTCTATGACTACGCAATCGTCGCGGAAACGCGCCGCTTCCCCCGCCGAGTCACCCGCGATCCCTGACCGCTTGTACTTCAAGATCGGAGATGTCGCGCGCATCTGCGGTCTTGAAACCTACGTGCTCCGTTTCTGGGAGTCGCAGTTCCCGCAGCTCAAGCCCAACAAGAGCGGAACCGGCCAGCGCCTTTACCGCCGCCGCGACGTGGAGATGGTGCTTGAGATCAAGCGCCTCGTCCATGACGAGGGGTACACCATTCCGGGCGCCCGCCAGGCCCTGGAACAAACGGCGCCCCGCCGCAACCCGCAGACTGCCTTGCCCTTACCCACCGATCGAGCCGAGCGCCGCGACAAAATTGCCGCCATGATCGGCCAGGCGCGCGCTGAGCTGCGTGAGATCGCCGGCCTGCTCTCTTCGCCCGATCCGCAGTTGCCTCGCCGCCGTCCCCGCCTGTCAGCCATCCCCGGCCCGACGGGCTCGCTGTTTCCCTCTTAGCGTTGACAGCGGTCCTCTTCATCGGACCTTCACAGATCTCTCACGCGAACACGCGGCTGCGCAAACCAGAAGTGTGCTAGCTTAAAATAGCGGTCCATCGCAGCTGATTAGATACGGTCCCCTTTACCTTCTTTTCTTCCCTGCAGGTTGAATTATGCGGCCCCCAGGAGTTCGAAGGGTATGAATTGTTCCCTTTGCGGGTCGGAAAGGCTTCGTCTCTCGAGGCTGCGCCGGTCGGATATCCCGCGCCTTTTTTCGTTCAGATATCCGGTCCGCTGCGCCGCCTGCGACGAGCGCAAGTTCGTGAATTTATTCGCCGCTTTCAGAATTCATCGCAAGGCCAACGCGCGCAGGCGGGCTGCTCGTGAAAGCCGGCATTCCGAGTCTCAAACTGAGAAAAACGGCGAGTGAATGGCAGGCAGATGCGGCCGCAGAGCAGGCCGCTGTGTGGGTGCGCAAGGGCACGCGGATACGGCGCTGTTGCTCTCTAATCCGTCCTCAATGCGCGCATCGGATCAATGGCCGCCGCTCCTCGCGCGGGGACGATCGCGGCCACCGCAGCCGCTGCCAGAAGCAGCGCCACGCTGCCCAAAATCGCAACCGGATCGGCTGTGGGCGTCTGGTAAAGCAGGCTGCGCACCCAGCGCAAAACCACCAGCGTCATCAGTAGGCCCACGCCCGTTCCCAGCAGAACCGGTAAGGCGGCCTGCCACAATACAAGCTGCACCAGTGCGCCCCTGCCCGAGCCCAGCGCGATGCGAATGCCGAACTCCTGCCGGCGCAGCGACACTGAGTATGCCAGCACGCCGTAGACGCCGAGCGAAGCGAGCAGCAGCGCAACCGCGCCGAAGCTGGTGAGCACGATGGCCTGAAAGCGTTCGGAGGCCACCGATTCGTTCACCTGGTCGTCCAGCGGCTTGATTGCCGGTATCGCCACCTTCGGATCGATCTGCCAGATGGTGCGCTGCATCTCGGCAATCGGCGCGCCGCCCGGTTGCGAACTGCGCACCAGAAACGAGAGCGTCCACGGCGTAAACGCCCAATACGGGACGTAGACCATGGCTGCCGTGTCGCGCAGGCCGTTGATGCGGGCATCGGCCACCACGCCCACTACTCTGACCGTGTCCGGCGAATCGGGCACAATGTCGGCAAGCTCTTTTCCAATCGGATTTTCGCCGGTAAAGCCCTCGCGCGCGGTCTGCTCTGAGATGAGCGCCACCATCGGGTTGGCCCGATCGTCGGCCGTAATGTTGCGCCCCGCAACCATCGGAATTTGCATCGTGCGCAAATAATCCTGATCGATCCATCGAACATTGATCGGGAGTTGCTCGGCTGGCGGCACAGGATGATCGGGCCGCTCGAGGTCGTCGACCCAGGTTTCACCCGTAAGCGGCGCAGCACTGGTAATGCTGGCCGACTGCACGCCCGGCAGTTGCCTGAGCGCCGTGAGTACGCGGTCGGCGAAGACCAGCTTTGCGGCCTTTACGTTGGGCAGAGAGTCGCTGTATTGGGGCGAAAACAAATCAACCTGGGCGACCGTGACGTGGCTCGTGTCGAAGCCGCGATCCTGGCGCAACAGGTGCGAAAAGCTGCGCAACACCAACCCCGTAACTACCAGCAGCACCAGCGTGCATGCGACTTGTCCCGCGACCAGCAGGTTCCGCGCGCGCCGGCCTTCGCGGGTGTTGGCCGTTCTTGCCGAATTGGCCTTCAGCGCAGCCTGCGGTGGAACGCGCAGCGAGCGCAATGCCGGCAACGTGCCAAACACGAGCGCCGCCGCAATCGAAATGACTGCGGCAAAGGCCAGCACCGGCAGGCTCACATGTACCTCATCCAGTCGCGGAATATTCGCCGGCGCAATCGCAATCAGCAGCCGCACGCCGGCAATGGCTATCGCCGCCCCGGCAACGCCACCCATCGCGGCCAGCACCAGGCTTTCAGTCAGGCGCAAACGGAACAGGCGCGCCCGGCTTGCCCCTAATGCGGCGCGCACCGCCGTCTCACGCTCGGCGTTCGCGGCGCGAGCCAGTTGCAGATTCGCCAGATTCACGCACGCAATCAGCAGTACGCTGCCCACCGCCGCAAATAGCATCCAGAGCGCGCCACTGATACTTGCCGTTACGTCTTTGGCAAACGGTGTGAGTGATATCCCAAGGCGAATGCGTAGATGGGCCGAGAGCGAGTAAACCTGCTGCAGCCCCTCAAGCTCCGCGTTGGCCTGGGCCAGCGTCACACCCGGTTTGAGCCGCGCGATGACTCCGTAATTAAAGTTCCCGGTGTCGTTCGTCAGGTCCCAATTGCTCGGCACGTGCGGCGTGTAGATGAGCGTCTCGCGCGGCGGCCCTGCTGCAATCTTAGGCGCGAGCGCGAGATGCGGAAAGCGCACCCCGGCCGGCAGCACGCCCACCACGGTATAAGGCTCGCTGCTGATGCGAATCGTTTTGCCAATCGCGCCGGGGTCGCCCTGGAAGAACAACTGCCAGCCCTGGTAACTGAGTATCACCACGCGGTTAGCGCCATCCACTGCTTCGGCTGCAGTAAAATCCCGCCCGATTGTCGGCCGTACGCCAAGCACGTTGAAGAAGTCCGGCGACACTTCCTGCGCTCCAACAATATTCGGCCGGTCGCCATCGGGCGAAACGCTCAAGCCGCGCGCTTGAAAGATGGCCGCATCTTCAATCGTCCTGGCATCCTTCTTCAGGCGCACAAAATGCCGGTAGTTGTCCGGCTCCACTCCGTTCCCGCTGCTCGCATGGTCTCCAACCTCGCGCATCACCACCAGGCGGTTCTGATCGTGGAACGCGAACGACTTGAGCAGCACGGTATTCACCACGCTGAACATGGCAGTGACGGCGCCGATGCCCAGCGCGAGAGTGAGGATGGCGGTCAACGCGAATCCCGGCGAACGGCGCAGCTGGCGCAGCGCAATGCGGACGTCGCGCGCGATCTCCTCGATCCGCGGCAGCCCGCGTTCGATCCGGTATCGTTCGCGTGTCTGCGTCATCCCGCCAAAGGCGCGCAGCGCGGCGGTGCGGGCCTGGCCGGCGCTCATGCCTTTGCGCCGGTTTTCTTCCGTGGCAAGGTCAATGTGGACGCGCAACTCCTCATCGAGCTCGGCGTCGCGTCTGCGGCGATCGAAGAGCGCCCTCACGCGGCAGAACAGCGTGCGTATCCGGTCCATGGCCGGCATCTAGTTCGTCTCCTCAAGAAAGCGAGCCATGGTGCCGGCGATGCGCTTCCAGTTCTCGGTCTCTTCCTCAATCTTTTTGCGGCCAATGCGGCTCAGCGAATAGAACCGGGCGCGGCGATTGCTCTCCGATGTGCCCCACTCGCCCTTGATCCAGCCCCTCTGCTCGAGCCGCAGGAGCGCGGGGTAGATGGTGCCCTGGTTCATGCTCACAGTCATGCCGCTCACCTGTTCAATGCGGCGCGCAATGCCGTAACCGTGCAGCGGCCCCATCGACTCAAGCGTCTTCAGCACCATCAGGTCCAGCGTGCCCTGCAGGACATCGGATTTCTGCTCGCCCATCGCCTCTCCTGTTGAATCTCTGACTATACGATGCACTTTGATAGTCAGATTGTCAACAGGAATGAGTTGTGCAGGCGGTCCCTGCGTCTTTCGTTCCGCCTGGCGATGCGTTATCGTTCTTATGGAAGTGAATCTAATGCGCGTCGCGGAACTCATCGCTCCCAGAACATTCCGGCTGACCGAGATGCCGATTGAAGATCCCGGCCCGGGCGAAGTGCAGGTCCGCATTGAGGCCGTTGGAGTGTGCGGGTCCGATCTGCACGCCTACAGCGAAGGCGCGGTGGGCGGCTCTCCCAATGTCTATCCGATGGTGCTGGGGCACGAGCCAGCCGGCGTGATTGTCAGAACCGGCGCCGGCGTCTCGGGTCTGGCTGCGGGTGACCGCGGCGCGCTCGAACCCGCGCTCTATTGCTATCACTGCGAATTTTGCCTGACCGGCCACCACAACGTCTGCGCCAACATCCGCTTTCTCTCGACTCCTCACCATCCCGGTTTCTTCCGCGAGCTGGTCAACCTGCCGGCCGCGAATTTTCGTCCCATCCCCGCCGGAATGGCGTTCGACGCGGCTGCTCTCGCAGAGCCTCTGGCCATTGCCATGCACTCCGTGTGCCTCGCCTCCATCCGCCCGGGCGAAACAGTAGCGGTGATCGGCGCGGGACCGATCGGGTTGATGACCATTGCGGCGCTGCGAGCCGTCGGAGCGGGGCGAATCTGGGCCGTGGAACCGCTGGCGCACCGCCGCCAACTGGCCCTCGCAATTGGCGCCGGCGCCGCGCTCCAGCCGGAGGAAGCGATGGAGGAAATTCTGCACGCAACCGGACGGCGAGGCGTGGATTGCGCCATCGACTGCGCGGCCGGAGCAGAGACGACGAATCAAGCCGTGATGCTTGCGCGCAATGCGGGCCGCGTCGTGCTCACCGGCATCCACTCCACACGCAACGTGGTCATGGACGGGTCTGCGATGCGGCGCAAGGAGTTGACCATCTTCAACGTGCGCCGCTCCAACCACGAGACTGACGAGGCACTGGACCTGCTTCGCACGAATTCCGCGTGGTTTGCGCCGGTGCTCACGCATACACGGTCAATCGAGAGCATCGGCAAGGCTTTCGAAATTGCCAGCCAATATCGCGACGGCGTAGGCAAGATGATTGTGCGGGTGTAAGCAGACCCCGGTCAGAACTTAGCCGTAAATAAGTAGCGCCGGCCTCCCGGCCCGCACCCGTGCGTCGGCCGCGCAGACGCAGCCAGCGCAAGTCATCTGGAGACCGGCATTAATCTAGACCGAATTCTGAGTTGATATATCCGAGGCAAAGCCTTGTAACAGGGCATGACTTTAGTCGTGCCGCAAAACGCCCATCAAAAGCTTTGGGCTTTAGCCCCTGCCCGGATACATCAACCCTGGAAATGCTCTAATGGATGGAATTCGTAATCGGGTCGGGCAGATTTCAGCGGACGAATGACTCGGCTTCGCCGAACACCGCTCGCAGTCTGAATTGGTGTAAGTCGCTGCGGCGGAGGACGGATTGCGGTGCTTCGTGGGTCGGCAGTTCGCCGAGAGCGTCACAAATGCCAACTTATAATTGTCGCGGAATGATTGGTCGGGACGGGCAGATTTGAACTGCCGACCCCTCGCACCCCAAGCGAGTGCTCTACCAGGCTGAGCCACGTCCCGACACAAGACGAACCGGTTCGCCACGGCGAACCGGTTTCAGGGGTCTTTGATTAGTTTACACCGATGCGACGGCGCCCGCGGGTCAGTGCGTGGGCGGAATGTACTCGGATGGCAGGGCCGACCCGGCGCCGAAAAAGAAGTCCTCCATCTGCTCGACGAGGAACTGCTGCGCCTGCGGGGTCCAGGGCTGCAGCCGGTATTCATTCAGCAACATCTTTTGCCGGTCGACCCATTCTGACCACGCGGCTCTTGAGACGTTTTTGTAGATCTTCTGGCCAAACTCCGAGTCGAAGGGCGGCTCGTCCAGGCCCTCCATCTCCTTCTTGTAACGAACGCAAAAAACAGTGTGCGCCATGCCTCGCTCCCAGATTCCATTGTATTGGATGCCGTGCCCCGCCCGCTTCGATGAAGCCGGATTGCGCTAACTCCATGTCCCGCAGCCCTTCACGAAAATTGGGAAGATTTTATAGCCGCTATTGCGAAAGCAGGAGCACAATCGCCAGCATGGTGGACTTGGGTAAACCCGAGCCCGCGCAGCGCCCTCCCCCATCCCGCCACGGAGCCCGGCAGGGAATATGGCCGGGCGCAGATGCCGCGCGAGCCCTTCGGCCCCCTCCTAAGACCCAGGTTCCGGAGGAAGTTACATGCCTGAAGAAAGTGTTCAAAGCGGCCTGAGCGAGACCGCCGCATCTGGCCTCGCCTACCTCACGTTTATCCCGGCGATCATTTTTCTGGTCGTCGCGCCTTACAACCAGAACTCCAACGTCCGCTTCCACGCGTGGCAATCGATCTTTCTTTCCATTGCGTGGGCGGCCGTCTGGATTGCGCTGATGGTGATCGGTGTGATCCCGGTGCTCAATTTCATTCTGGTGGTGCTCACACCCATCGTGGCCATCGGTTTCTTCATCCTGTGGGTGATCGTGCTCGTCCAGGCGTTCCAGGGTAAACGGTTCAAGATCCCGGTGGTTGGCGACTTCGCTCTGAAGCAGGCCGGCGGCACCGGCTTTTAACTGCAGCCTATCGCCCGTCTTTGAGGCGTCGTCAATGCCTTCGGCCTTTCTTGCCGAACCGCCGCTTAGCCTTTGCAGCCAGCGGCGGCGCGCCTGCGTGTTTTGGCTTCTTCCGGTTACTTTTCGCCTGTTTGGCAGTGGGCCTGGCAGCCTTGCGGCCTTGAGCGGGCTCGTCTTCAACAATTGAGAACTGCAGCCTGCGCTCCTGCGCCAGCACGCGGTCCAGAATCACCTGAGCGCGGTCGCCTGCACGGAACCGGCGTCCCCATCGCTCGCCAACGATCTCATGTGTGTTTTCGCGCCAGGTGTAACGGTCGCCGGGCAGGGTGTCGATGGGCACCAACCCCTCGACAAACAAGTCGGTCAGCTCCACAAACAGCCCGAACTTGGATGGATTCAGCACCAGCGCGGCAAACTCCTCGCCCACGCGATCCTGCATGAACCGCACCTTCTTCCACTCCACCAGCTCGCGTTCGGCCTCGGCGGCGCGACGCTCGGTCTGGCTGGTCTCGCCGGCAATCTGAGCCAGCTCCTGCTCGGGGATGGGCGGCTCGCCGGCAAAGAGCTCTTCAGCCTGGCGGCGCGCCTGCGCGCGGATATGAGGCGCCGGCGACGGGCCGTAGGTTCCTTCGTTGGGATGGACCCACGGCGAGGCAAGCCGCTCCTTGGTCACTTCACCGTGACCCGCAACGCCGGCCCGCAGCAGAGCCTTGGCAATACGGTGCACAATCAGGTCGGGATAGCGCCGGATGGGCGACGTAAAGTGCGTGTAGGTGGGCGCAGCCAGCGCAAAGTGGCCCTCGTTCGCTTCGGAGTAGCGCGCCTGCCTGAGCGAGCGAAGCATCAGGTAGCTCAAAATCCGCTCCTCGGGCTTGCCCTCAATGCGCGCCGCCAGCTTCTGGTACATCTTCGGCGTTACCGCGATATCCTCAACAACTTCGTGGGTGCGCGGCTTGCGTCCCTGGCCGAACGACTCCCGCCGCTCGGCCTTTGTCTGTATACGCTTGACCGGCAGCGCGCCTAGCCCCAGCGAATAACCAAAGCTCGCGGCCAGCTCTTCAAACTGCACCACGCGCCTGGGCTCGGGTTTCTCGTGAATGCGATAGAGAGAGGGCACACCCAGGTCCTCGAGCCAGGTAGCGACGCACTCGTTGGCCGCCAGCATGAACTCCTCGATCAACCGGTTGGCCCAGGTGCGTTCGGCGCGCGTCACGCCCCGCATCTGCCCCTGCTGGTCAAATTCGATCACCGGCTCGGGCAAGTCAAAATCGATCGAGCCCCGCTCCTCGCGCCGCTTGTTCATCAGCGCGGCGAGGCGCTGCATCCGTTCGACCTCCGGAACAAGCGCCGCGTACTTCGCCCGCGTCTCCTCGTCGCCTTCGAGAATCGCGTGCACGGCAGTGTAGGTCATGCGCGCCGCCGAACGGATGACGCCCTCGGCAATCTCGTAGCTCTCAATGCGGCCCTCGGCGTCAAGCTCGATCAGGCAGCTCAGCACCAGGCGGTCTTCATTCGGCCGCAGGCTGCAGATGTCGGTCGAGAGTTCCTGGGGCAGCATGGGAATGGCGCGATCCGGAAAATAGACGCTGGTGCCGCGCAGCCGCGCTTCGAGATCGAGATCGGAGCCTTCGCACACGTACTCCGCTACATCGGCGATGTGCACCTGCAACTCGTAACCGGCGCCGGCGCGCTCGCGCACCATCACCGCGTCGTCAAAGTCGCGCGCCGTCTCGCCGTCGATGGTCACAATCGGCAGTCCGCGAAAATCGCGCCGCCGGGCAATCTGCTGGGGGTCGAGATGCGCCACCGCGCGGGCCTCGGCCAGCACTGCTTCGGGAAAGATCCGCGGCAGCTGGTGCTTGCGGATCATCATCTCCACGTCGACGCCGAAGTCGTCCGGATTGCCCAGAATCTCAATCACGCGCCCGATGGGCGGCCGCGTGGGCGTGGGCCAACTGGTGATCTCCACATCGACGACCAGGCCCTCCGGGCGCTCCGCGCTCTCACTCTTTGGACGAGAGATTGCCTCAGAACCCAATACGCGGTGCGGCGTGGCTGCCGCGGCCTCCGGCGGGATCTCCGCTCCCGGCGGAATCACGATGGCCTGCGTCATGCGGTCGTCGAAGGGAACCACGGTGTGGCCCATTGAGCGGTCTGAACGCGAGTAATGAAAGACGCCGACGACGGTCGGGTTGCGCCGCTCCATCACGCGCACGATGCGTCCCTGGCGGCGCCCATCGGCCTTGGGCGGATCGAGCTCCACCAGCACCTGGTCGCCCTGCATGGCGCCGTTGATCTCGTTGGGCGGAATGAAGACGTCCTCGCCGATGCCCGTCGAAATCTGGCGCGCCGCAGTCTGCTCCGCGTTGGGCCGCACGAAGCCGAACCCATCGCGATGCAGATCGAGCCGGCCGGCCATAAGATTGTCGCGTGTGCCTGCGGCCGGCCCGCCCGGCGCTTTGGGAAGGCCCCACATCTCGCGGTCGATTTTGGCGAGCTGGCCGCGCGCGGTTAGCCGGGCAAGCTGTTCCAGCAGCAGACGCCGCTCGCGTCCGCCGCCCAGCCCCAGCTCGCGCACCAGCTGTTTGTATCCCGCCTTGCCTCCGGGCGAGCGCGCAATCCGCGCCACCAGCTCCCGATCGGTCATAGCTCAAGAGTAAGGCATGGAGCGGCCGGGCGCGAAAAATGCGCGCCCGCATCCCTTTGCGGAGTTTTACGGGGATGCTTGCAAAGTGTTGTTTTCACAAGACACTTCTCCGTCCAATCCGGATTAAAGGCTCGTCCAATCCGGATTAAAGGCTCGTCCAATCCGGATTAAAGGCTCGTCTATTTCGGATTGGAAAAGCGGATGCCCGCTCCATTACCCCCATAAACACGCGAGCGGCGCGGCAAACAACCGGTCGCCGAACGGCATCCGCCTCTCGCCATCGTAGAGCACAATCCCAGCTCTGAAACCCGCTCCGCAGGCGTCGGCCAGCTTGCGCAGGCCTTTAAAGTCGCCGGTATTCACGGTGGCGCTGGCCTTTACCTCGATGCCCACTACCGCGCCCGAATCGTCCTCCACCACAAAATCCAGCTCGTCCTGATCCTTGTCGCGATAGTGGTAAAGCGCGCAGGCATTTCCGGCCCACGCAATCTGTTTGAGCAGCTCGGTAAAGACAAATGTCTCGAGCAGCCTTCCGAAGATGGTGCGGTCCAGCCGAATTCGCTCGGGCGTAACCGCCAGCAGCGCAGCCAAGAGTCCCGAGTCAAGAAAGTGCAGCTTGGGTGTCTTCACCAGCCGCTTCAGTTGATTGCGAAACCACGGCTCCACGCGCCGCACAAGGTAGAGCTGCTCCATGATCCCGATGTACTTTCGCGTCGTCTTGTCGTCGAAGCCCACCTGGCCGCCGATCTCAGTAAAGTTCGTCAGCTGCCCGGAATAATGCGCCAGTACCTGCAAAAGCCGCGGCATCTGCGCCAGCTTCTCCACCTCGGCAATGTCGCGCACGTCCCGTTGCACAATCGCCCGCACATAGTCGCGCGCCCATGCGCGCCGCCGCTCGGGCTGTTTGCGCCGCAGCATCTCCGGATAGCCGCCGATCAGCACGGCATCCACGAGCTGCCTGCCGGTCATCGTCTGGCCGCATCGGCCGGCTTTTCCCTCGAAGGCCGCTCTCAGGAATCCCGGCTTGCGGCGGTGAATCTCGGCCTGCGAAAGTGGCAGCAGGTTGACGATCTCCATGCGGCCGGCCAGGCTCTCTGAGATCTGCGGAACCGCCAGCAGGTTGGCCGACCCGGTGAGCAGGAAACGCCCCGGCTGCCGGTCCTCGTCCACCGACATCTTGATCGCCCGCAGAAGATCGGGCGCCCGCTGAATCTCGTCGATGGTTGCCTTTTTAAGGCTGCGCACCAGCCCCGCCGGGTCGGTGCGGGCCGACGCCAGAACGGTGTCGTCGTCCATGGTGATGAATTCGCGGCCGACCGCCAGCAGCGAGCGCACCAGCGTGGTCTTGCCGCATTGCCGCGGACCGGTCACCAGCACTACCGGCGTGTCCTTGAGCGCGGTCAGCACCTGCGCCCCGGCAAAACGCGGATAAAGCCGGTTTCTGCGTTCGTCCATTTCGGATTGTGACCTCGTCCAATCCGGATTATACGCTCGTCCAATCCGGATTTAAAGCTCGTCCAATCCGGATTAAGAAGCCGGGACGAGGGCTTCTCCGGCCCGCCTTTCCCGGGCCGGCCGGGGGCGCGACCGCGCCCAGCCGCCGGCTGCTCCGTTTGCAGGCCGGGCGCCATCCTCCTGTTGTCATCCTTGGGTCATCGTGCGCTCCCCGCCTCTGCGCTTCGACCCCCCAGCGCGAACAGGCTAAAATAGCGGGGACAGAAGAAAACCGGAGCGGAGGCGACTGATCGGTTTCAGCCTCCTGCCGCACCGCACGCGGGTTTGCCGGAGGCATCAGGCAAGTCGGCAGTACTTATTCACTTTTTGCTGGGTTCACGCCATTGGCACTGCCTTGGCAACTCCCCCGGTCCCCACGCTGGGACAGAAAAGGAACTACCGTGAGCGCAATGTGGAAACCAAGCCAGACCGGATCGATCAACACCAACCCCTCGCCGGAACCGCCGCGCGCCGTGCCGCCGCCTCCGCCGGTCGAAGCCCCCAGCCGTCCGCAGGCCGTCACCGGCGAGCAGGCCACTATCAGCAAGGGCCTCTTTATCAAGGGCGACATCACCGGCTCCGAGTCTCTGTACATCGACGGCAAGGTCGAAGGCAGCGTCAACCTGCCGGGCAACCGCGTCACCGTTGGGCGCAATGGCCAGGTGGCGGCCAACATCATTGCGCGGGAGATCGTGGTCCTGGGCAAGATCAGGGGCAACGTCTCGGCCTCAGACCGCGTGGACATTCGCGCCGAGGGATCGCTCAATGGCGACGTGGCCGCGGCCCGCATCAGCATTGAAGACGGCGCTTTCTTCAAGGGCGGTATCGACATTAAGAAGCCGGATACGAAACCCGTCGCTGGCCCGACCGCTGTTCCGTCCGCAGCTCCGTCCGCGCCTGCGCCTGAGCCGGTGAAGGCCGGGCAGTAGGCCGATCGGTACAACTGATTTCCGCTTGATCCGCGCGCTCCCGAGCCTAGGGTGTATCGACACATGCAGGCGGGCAGCGACGGGAG
This sequence comes from uncultured Acidobacteriaceae bacterium, assembly GCA_963808695.1. Lineage (GTDB taxonomy): Bacteria > Acidobacteriota > Terriglobia > Terriglobales > Acidobacteriaceae > Telmatobacter. The sequence continues at coordinate 80,501 of CAWEHF010000010.1, read as the reverse complement.
CCATTTTTTCTCAGCTCTAGGAGCGAGGAGCGACGCAGACCGGGGTCTGTTAGCGACAAGCGACAACGAGATGGGGAAAAATGGCCCCGTCCCTCCGGGTTGCGGCGAAAATCGCGCCATACTTTGTTGTCGCCCTTGACCTTGGAGCCACCAAAGCCTGCGGGCTCCGCCTCGTCTGGCGCGATTTTCGCGCGCAACGCTGGCCGCCTGCATGTGTCGATACACCCTGAGGGGGCGGGCCTGTTTTTGGGGAGCCTCGCGCGCCTGCGCGCCCGGCATCCTCAATGCGGCGTCAACCCCAGCCGCTGCTTGGTCACGCGGGGCAGCGCCGAGCCGGTCTTTTCGAGAACAACTTTTACCAGTAGCAGCCACAGCAGTGTTCCTGCGGCCAGAATCGCCGCATCGACGGCTCGCATATGATGCGCCCAGCCGACCGCGCCCAGGTGCGCGCGCGCCCACGCGAAACCCCACCCAAGCAGCGCCACGGCGCCGCCTCCGGCAGTCCCCGCCAGCAGGCACCGGCCCATCTCGGCGTAATCGAGGCTGGCCAGCGACACCATGCGCCGCTTGTGCAGCAAAACCGCAATCGCCAGGGTTTGCATGGCGATGCCGATATCCGATGCGAAGGCCAGTCCCATGGCTCCGCGGGCGTTGTAGAGCGCGTTGTAGATGGGCAGCGAGACCAGGGTGACGATGGTTCCCGCCACCATGGGCGCAAAGGTGTTGCCGGCTGCGTAGAATGCGCGCGCATACACCGCCTGCGCCGACCACAAAAACAGCGTCAGCGAAAACACCGCAAAATACGCGGCGCAGTTTTCGGCGTCCACAGCCGTGAAACGCCCGCCGGTAAACACCAGGTCGATGGCCGGATAGCCCAACACGATCATTCCCGAAGCTGCCAGCAGGCTCAGGCTGGCAACTCGCGAAACCGAGTCGGCTACGCCGGTGGCAAACTCGTATCGCTGCCCCTTTGTCCACAGGCTCGCAAAAAACGGCATTGAAGCCGCGCTTGCCGCCTGCGCCAGCATCGCCATAGGCGCCGCAAAGAGCTGCTTGGCGTAGCTCATCAGCGAAACCGCCCCGCCCACCTTCGAGGCAAAGTGAGCAATGATCCAGCCATCGGCGGTCACCAGGGTTACGCCCGCCATCAATGGCAGCGAAAGCCTGACCCACTCGCGCAACCCTTCGTCCCGCCAGTCGAGCATCCAGCGGTAGCGCGTGCCGGCTCGCCGCGCGAAATACCAGTTGAGCAGAAACGGCCCGCAGAACGCGCCGGCCACCGTGCCCAGCGCCAGCGAGGAGGCGCCGAGTTTTTTCTCAAGCAGCACACCTCCCACGATTGTGCCCAGGCTGTAAAGGAGCGGGGCAACCGCCTGCACGCTGAACTGCTTGCGCACCAGCAGCACCGCGCCAAACACCCCTCCGGCAAAAAAGCAAAGCTGGGCCGGCAGCAGAATCCGCGTCAGCTTGGTGCAAAGCGCGGCCTTGCCGGCGTCGAATCCGTTGAACCACCAGTGGACGTAATACGGAGCGAAGATCTCGGCCAGCACAATCGCGCCGCCCAGCACCAGGTACATGGTTGAAAGGATGACTGAAAGCGAGCGGTTGGCCTGGTCGTCCTGTCCGGCCTCGCGGTAGCGCGTCAGAATCGTGACAAAGCTGATGGACGCCGCGCCGCCGACCAGGAAATACGAGATCATGTCGGGCAGCACAAATGCCCCGTTGAACGCATCGGCCTGCAAGCCGCTGCCAAAGAGCCAGGCGATGTACTTTACCCGCACCAGGCCGATAATCCGCGACAAAAAGGCTGACGCCATCAGCACGACCGTGGCGCTGAAAACAGAATGCGCGTGCGAAGGGTGCAGCAGCCCCAGCCCGCGCGCCCACCGCGAGCGCGGGCGGGCATTGGGTTCAGATGAGGACGAGCCTGTCACTGTAGTCGATTTTATCGTTGCGCTCGAGCGCGCGCGGTTGATGGAATCTGGTAAGACACGCGTATTCTGTCTGCATGCGGATTTTCCCAAGCCTCACAGCCACTTCCCTCTGCCTCCTCGCTATCGCAACCGGGTTTTCGCAATCCATTCGCGGCCGCAGCGGCATCACGCTGCCCCCGCCGCCCGAGGTTCAGTCAACCCCGGTCACCGACGACTACTTCGGAACCAAAATCGTCGACAACTACCGCTGGCTGGAAGACGAGAAGAACGACGCCACCCAGGCGTTCATCGATGCAGAGAACGGATACACCGACCGCTATCTGAAACAGGACCGCATCTACTCCCAGATTCCCGATCAGCTCGGCGCGCTGATGGACGTCACCGAGACCGGCTTACCAGTGGAGCGCAATGGGAGCTTCTTCTTCATGCGCCGCCTCGCCGGTGAGCAGCAGTTCTCCATCTACGTTCGACACGGATGGACCGGCAAAGACGAGCGTCTGCTCGATCCGGCGGTGATCAGCCGCGATCCCAACACCTCCATCTCCCTTGACGATGTCTCCCGCGACGGCTCGCTGTTTCTCTACTCGGTAAAACAGGGCGGGGCCGACGAAGCCGGCATTCACGTCTTCGACGTCAAGGCCAAAAAGACCCTCCTCGACGAACTGCCCAGCGCGCGCTATTTTTCCCTGGACTTTGCGCCCGACGGAAAGAGCTTTTACTACGCGCGCTACAACAAGGACGGGACCCTGCTCTTCCAGCATGTGCTGGGCGACCGCCCGGCGCACGATCAGCTCATCTTCGGGCACGAGTTCCGCGGCGAACCTCTCGCGGCCGACGACCTTCTCTTCGCACGGGTCACTGACGATGGCCGTTATCTCGTCATCCAGATCGATCGCGGCGTCCCTGCTCGCCGCGTCGACATCGTCTTCCGCGACCTGACGAAGAAAGATTCCTACTTCGACGTCCTCGTCTGGGATATCGATGCGCGCTTCTCCGCCATCCATGCACGCGACGCATGGTATGTGAAAACCGACTACAAATCCCCGCTGGGCCGCATCCTCAAAGCCGATCCCGGCGTTATGCCCGAGGCGTGGACGACGATTGTGCCCGAAGGCAAAGAGGTCGTCGACGAGTGGGCGATCGTGGGTGGCAAGATTTACGTGAACCGCCTCAAAGACGTCAAACCTGAGACATCGATCTACACTCTCGATGGCAAACCCGCCGGCCAGCTTACCTACGACGGCATCGGTTCCGCTTCGATCCTCTCCGGCAGAACCATCGACCGCTACGGCTACTTCTCCTTTTCGTCGTTCATCGTCCCGCCCACGCTGTACCGTCTCGATACAACGACCGGCAAACGCGAGATCTTCTTCCAGCCTAAGATTCCTTTCGATTCCAGCCAATACGAAATCAGGCAGGTTTTCCTGAAATCCAAAGACGGCGCCCGGGTGCCCATGTTCATCGCCGGCAAAAAAGGACTCAAGCAGGACGGCTCCGCGCGCCTGCTGATGACCGGCTACGGCGGTTTCAACGTGAGCCTTTCCGCCGACTGGAATCCCGAATTCGCGTGGTGGCTCCAGCAGAGCGGATGGTTCGCGATGCCCAACCTGCGCGGCGGAGGGGAGTACGGCGAGCAGTGGCACGAGCAGGGCATGTTCGACAAAAAGCAGAACGTCTTTGACGACTGGTTCGCCGCAGCACAGTACCTGATCGACAACAAGTACACCTCGCCCGCGCACTTCGCTATCGCCGGCCGCTCCAATGGCGGACTTCTCATGGGCGCCTCCATCGTTGAACGTCCCGAGCTGTTTTCCGCGGTGGTTTGCGGTTATCCGCTGCTCGACATGCTGCGCTACCAGAAGTTCAAAGTCGGGTCATTCTGGACAACCGAGTACGGCTCTGCCGATAATCAGAAGCAGTTCCCGTATCTGCTCAAGTACTCGCCTTATCAGAACGTGAAGGTGAGCGACGCCTACCCTGGCGTCATGTTCTTTACGGGAGACAGCGATACGCGTGTTGACCCGCTGCACGCCCGCAAGATGACGGCGCTGCTGCAGTCGGCATCAAAGAGCGGCCGTCCCGTTCTGCTCCACTACGGCCGTGGCGGCGGCCATTCGGCGGGCGTCAGCGTCGATCAGGCGATCGACGACTACGCCATGGAGTTGGCGTTCCTTTGGACTGAAACGGGACAGTCTGCAACACCGAAGTAACGAAATCCGCACCCAGGTACAGGTACCCAGGCCAATGGCCTTGCGTAACCTATTGTCTGCTCTGCTCAAACCGATAACTCAAATACGAGACCTGGAAACACAGGTCCACTGTATAAACTGCCGGCTGCGGTGCAAACCCCGAAGCCGGCGGCGCATCTTCAGGTGGGTTTGAAGATGAAACGGGCCCTGCTCCCAAGTTAGGACCATCAGCAGGAATCGAGTCTTATCGGTCCGGAGCAGATGATTATGGCGCAGACAGAACGAGTGAGAAGCAACACCGGAAACATGCAGGAGGAAGTCCGGCTCGCCGCCCTCGGTGCAACTGGGATTCTCGACTCGGAACCCGAGGCCAGCTTCGATGCCATCACGCGCCTGTGCGCGGATTACTTTAAAGCCGATGCAGTGTTGGTGGGCTTTGCCGACGAGAGCAGAGTCTGGATCAAATCGTATTGGGGAGAGCCAGTGCGAGAACTGCCCCGCCGCAACTCCATCTTCGAACTGGTGCTCGCCGAGGATGGCCCGGTCATCGTTCCTGACATTCTGGAGGATCCCCGATTCCGCGAAGACGGATTGCCGCTTCGCCGGCTGGCGCCACGTTCCTTCGCCAGCGTCCCGATCCGTTCCGCTGACGGCCAGATCCTGGGCGTGTTGATTGCCTTCAGTTGCCATCCCCGCCGCAACATGGCCCGGGATGAGCTGCACATGCTCGAAAACCTGGGCGAGCTTGCATCAAACCAGGTTGAGCTGCGCCGGTTGCGCAAGGACTGCCGCACACGGCGCCTGCGCTCGACGCGCCCGGCGGAAAGTGCGGCGGCAATCTGGCCACGCCGCCCCCACCTGCGCGCCGCACTCGAAAAGCAAGAGTTCGTGCTCTTCTATCAGCCCGAGGTCGAGTTGGCAACGCGCCGCATCGTCGGCCTTGAGGCGCTCATCCGCTGGCGCCATCCGGAGCGCGGTCTCATTCCCCCCATGGATTTCATTCCCGCCGCCGAAGAATGCGGCCTCATCCTGCCCATCGGCGACTGGGGACTGTCTGAGGTTTGCAGCCAGATCAGGGAATGGACGCGCGAAGACCCGAGCCACAGCGCGCTTCGCGTCTGCGTCAACCTGTCGGCGCGGCAGTTCTCGCGCGACGGCCTCGCCGACCACGTCGAAGCGCTGCTCTCCCGCTTCGGCATCGCCAGCCGCCAGCTCGGCCTTGAGATGACCGAATCGAGCCTCATGTCCGATACCCGCGCTGCCTTCGATGTCCTGGGCGATCTGCGCCGGCTGGGCGTTTCGCTGCTCATGGACGATTTCGGCACCGGCTACAGTTCGCTTGACCAGTTGCATTCGTTTCCCTTCGACGTGCTCAAGATCGACCGCTCTTTTGTGACTCGCATTACCCAGGGCGACCAGGCATTGCAGATCGTGAAAACCATCGTCGAGCTGGCTCGCGCGCTGGGCATGGATGTTGTCGCCGAAGGTGTGGAAACCCGCGAGCAGCACAGTCTTCTCCGCGACCTCGGCTGTCGCTACGGCCAGGGATTTCTCTTCTCGCGCCCGCTCTGCGCCGAGGCAATCACCGAGCTGCTGCGCCCGCCCGGCCGAATTCTGCCCGAGCAGTTGCTGAACTCGCAGGCCACGTAGAGAACGGGGCTCTCGCGGACCGCGCCACGGCCGCCTCTGCGCGGCGTAGTGGAGGCGAAAGGTTCCGATTCGGGAGCCTTCTTTGCTTCGTCCCCATTTGGGATTCACGCAACACGCTCCATGCAGAATCCCCTCAAGGCTCCACGCCCGGCCCGCTATCCTCTTTGCCATGCAGAGCCCGTCGCAACCTGCGGCTTCAGCCTCTCCCACTCCGGATTTGTCGAGCTTCGCCGGCTTCCTCTCCGCGCTTGCCTCGCCCGCGCCTTCATCGCGTAATACCGCATGGAACGACGATGCGCTCGCCGACGACGTGGCCACTCTCAGCTACGAAACCGCACTCAAGGCGCACTCGCGCTACAGGCCGGCGGCAGAACCGCTGCCCCAGCCGTCTTCGGCACTTGTGCCCGAACGCGTCTCTTCCGCACCTGGCAGTTTCTTCTCAACCGCCGCACGCCAGTCGCATCTGTCCGCACCTGGTCCCGAAGATCTCAAATCGGCCAGCATCACCGTTCGCATGAGCCAGGCAGAATGCGCACAGCTCAAGCAGCGCGCCGCCGAAGCTGGAATGACCATCTCAGCCTATCTGCGTTCCTGTACCTTTGAGGCGGAAGCACTGCGCGGCCAGGTGAAAGATGCGCTGGCGCAACTGCGTGCAGCCGCATCGGCTGAAACAAAACAGCCCGCACCTGCGCCCGATCGCCCCCCGAGGTTCGGCTGGCTGCCGCGGATATTTGCGAGTGAAGCACCAACTCGGAGGGAGCGGGGGCATTCATGCCCCTGAAATCGCCCCCGCTGTCTCGCCTTCAGGCGCGGGCTTCGTATCACGCTGCGAATTCATTCGCGCCCCGCGCGAAGCGACCATTGGCCCTGGCGGCGTGAGGTTTGACTGTGTCGCCGAGATTGCGGCTAAGATAGGAGCACAGACTTAGACCAACTTGCCTTGTATCAGGGCGCGGCTTTGAGCCGCGCCGAAAGGCGCTTCTTTGAGGAGTCGGGGCTTTAGCCCCTGCGGAATGGTTTCTGGGGAGTTTCACTCCACTCACGAGTTTTTCCGCAGCCTATTTAGACGCGGGCTTCGTATCGCGGCGCGAGCAAACTCGCGCCCTGATAAGAAACTAAACCAGGTGTGGCCATTCCGAGATTTGCAGTCTCGCACCCTAACGGCAAAAAGCGCCATTAGGATGGGGCACCCAAAGTTTCGTCCACCGCGGCTCGGTGAGCACCTCGGCGATTTGTCGCGAAGCCAGAACCCCTCCCGGCTACATGCGCGTTTCTCGGGAGTAATCCGAGTCTTGGAGGGGTTCGTGCGATCTCAGGCCTCAAAAGCGAGACCTGGGGCACCTCAAATCGCGGCTCAGCGAGGTCCCCGGGATGCGGGAACCCCCGCCGGGCTACTTCCAGTTACCCATAAGCACGAAGGGGGCCCAGTAATACGGATGCGCGTAACCGGTTGGCCCCCTCAGCTTGCCCGGTACGCTCTCGACGACGCTAACGCCCGTGCCGCTCTCGCCGGTCTTCGGTGCGACCCTGTGTTGCAACAAATCCAGCTGTGCTTGGCGCAGCGCTTCCACTTTGGAGACCTTGCCTGCACCTTCGGTCCAGCGCTTGTAGAAATCGGCCATTAGCGCACCGGTGCTCGCATCGTTCACCTCCCACAGGGTGGAGATCACCGCCTTCGCGCCCTTCAATTGCGCCGTCGTGCCCAGGCCGTCCACTTCGCGGCCATTTCCTGCGCTGCCGCTCATCCCCGTCTCGCACGCCGAGAGGGTGAGCAGATCGGTATCTTCCAGCGACAATTGCTGGTCGTCGCGGAACCCGGCAACCGTCAGGTGATAGCCCGAGGCTTCCTGGTCCTTGCCCGCCAGCAACAGGTACGACTGGCTCTCGTCGCCGGGCTGAAAGACAAAGTGGCTGGCGATGTGCACTACCGTGTGCGGGCTGCTGAGCAGGTTTTCCATTCCCTTTTCGGTAAACGAACCGTCCAGGAGGATGGTGCCGGGCAACACGCCTTGCGCACCCTTGGTCCTCACGTCGCTCACCACCTCGTCCAGTTCGCCCACCACGGCGGGCAGCGCCGGCAACGCAACCTCATATTGGCGCGAGATGCCCATAGCCGCGGCGTTCAGGTCCGTGAAGTCGGGCCTATCGAGGAGATGCGCAATACTTACCGGCGTGATGGTCGCGGACGAGTACTGCTCCACTACATACTGCTTGCCGTCAAAGAGCGCAGCCATGGGCACATAGCGCAGCGCGCCGTCGAGCGACCAGACCAGCGTTTGCGCCTGCGCCTGATCGAGATCCGCCTTCACCGGGCCAAGCAGAATTTCGTACAGTTCTCTGGCCGGTGGCCTGGGGTCACTTTCAGGATCGCGCAACGCCCGTTGAAGCGCCGCAACCTTCTGGTTCAGGTCCTTCTGCGTGATCGGATACTCCCGCGCCACAGCCGTCGACCCGGTCACGACGATGACGCTGTAACGCTCGCTGCCTACCAGCGTGTAGAGCGCGACCGCGTGGGGCATTTTGGCAAGGGCCTGCCTGAGCAGGCTCACATCGCCTTTCACGTCGGCTACCTGTTTATTGGCCCCGCTGGAGCTGCCGAAGAGCGTGTACAGGCGCGCGTAGTATTCGTTCATGCCTTTGCTGGCCGTGTTCAACTGCTCCGAGAGCTGCTGGTATTGCTGCTCCTGTTCTGGTGTGCGCGCGGTAATTTTCTTGAGTGCCGCCCATTGCTCGCCCAGAGTCACAATCTGCCCGGTGGACTTGGTGTAGTCTTCTTCGGCTTGTTGCTCTGCCGGCGTCAGCGCAAGCGGGCTGAGTGTATTTGCCGTGTCACCGCGCACGAATTCTGAGTACTCCTGCTGTTTCAGTAGATCCAGCACCTGTTGTGCCTCAGGCAGGCGGCCCTCATCGATCAGCAGATTGGCGAGATCGTGATAGCAGTCGCCTTTCGATGCCAGAAAGCTCTTTTGGAGTTCCTTGTCCAGGCCTTCGATGTTGCCTCGCACCTCCTGCAGCAGATTCACTGCCTGCTTGCCGTAGTAGATTGCGAGTGCGGGCTTCCGGCTTTGCTCGTTGAGCATGAGGGAGTAGAAAATGTTCGCTTCGACTATCCGATCGCCGACAGCGGCGGCAAGCGCAAGGGCCTGATCGTAACTGCGGAACGCTTGCTCAAGCTTTTTCTGATCGCGGTAGACATCGCCGATATTGCCCAGGGCTTCGGCTTCATACTGGCGGTCGCCCACATCCCGCAACAGGGTAAGCGCCTGATTGAAATGATCGAGCGCCTTCTGCCTCTCACCCAGGCCGAAGAAGACGACGCCCATGATGTTCAGAGCGTTAGCTTCGGCGTCCCGGTCACCCGTTTCCTGCAAGATGGGAAGGGCCTGATTCAGAAAGTCCAGAGCCTTCTCGTTCTCGGCCAGTTCGCTGTACTCATTGGCAATGTTGACCAGAACCGTGGCCTCGTTGCTGCGATCGTGCACCTGGCGAAAGATGGGTAGAGCCTGTTGGTTAAAGTCCAATGCCCTCTGGCCGTCGCCCAGATCGCTATAGACAGTTGCGGTGTTCACAAGAACGGCGGCTTCATTCTCAGGGTCGTTTGCTTGCCGCAAAATCACGAGCGCCTGTTGAAAGGCATCGAGCGCTTCCTGCATCCTGCCCTGAACGCGGTAAACAGCGCCGATGTTGTCCAGCGTCACGCCCTCGGCCTCCAGGTAATCCAACTCTCGGAAGATAGGCAGCGCCTGATTGTAATAGGCGAGCGCCTGCTTCATATCCCCCTGCACGTTGTAGACATTGCCCGTATTAATCAGGTTTGTCGCTTGGTCGGAGCGATCACCCGCCTCGCGCAGCAATGGCAGCGCCCGGTTGTAATAGTCGAGGGCTTTCTGCATCTCTCCCGATTCCTCGTAAGCACCACCGATGTTGCCCATCGTGGCCGCTTCCCCGGAACGGTCGTCCGCCTCGCGAAAGCTCGTCAAAGCCTGGTTGTAGTAATCGAGCGCCTGGTGAAGGTCGTTCTCATCGTCGTACACGACGCCGATGCCGCGCAGGATGCTGCCTGTCAGCTTCTTGTCCCCTACCGCTTGGGCCAGCTTCAGGGCCCGGTTGAAAAACTCCAAAGATTCCTGGGGCTTTCCAGTGTTTCGCTGAATCCAGCCCAACCCATCCAAAGCGGCGGCTTCTCCTCGCCGATCGCCGGATACGGTAGCCGTTTTAAGCGCCCCTTCATACGCTTCTGAGGCCTTCTCTGCACGGGATTCCTTCCGGTAGCAATCTCCCGTTCCATTCAGCGCGGCTGCTTCCTGAAGGGCGTCCTTCGCCGCGCGAGCCCGCGCCAGCGCTTGGCTATAGTTATCCATGGCCTGCGGATAAGCGGAGACTCCAAAGTAGAGGTTGCCGATCGCGTTCAGCGCCGCGGCTTCGGCCTTGGCGTCGTTGTTGCTGCGCGCAGCCTTTAGATCGGCCTGCAGCTTATCGAGTTTGGCCTGAACGCCAGCGGGCAGCGTGGTGCTCGGGCTGGCGGGCGCCGCGCCGGTCGGCTGCTGAGCCTGAAGCGGAGAACAGCGATCTGCGAAAAGGGCGGTGAAGATCAGCACTGCTGAAACGATTGCAGTAGGAAAGGCAATGCCTCGTGCGCGCATGGCCACACCTCGAACCGACAGGGAGCCCCGAACGCGGGAGCGGGAACTCCCTATCGCAGAATGGAAGGAAAACTGCGTGCAGTGTATGTCCGCCACTTTCGACTGTCAATGAGCGCTCCACAGCTGTGGGTTGGCACTCATGCAGCAGCTTGCAGGCGAAGACTCGGTGGCTGTGCGCGAGGCGCCGAACAGCAAAGGGTCGGCTGAGTTTGACATGGTGCTGACCAACTTGCCGTTTGGCAAGAAGTCAAGCATCGGACGGGTGGCCCTGGTCTCATACCGTAAATTGTCAAGTTGAGGGTGCCCCCGGTCCCTTGGCGGGTGGCCCTGGTCTCATACCGTAAATTATCAAGTTGAGGGTGCCCCCGGTCCCTTGGCGGGTGGCCCTGGTCTCATACCGTAAATTATCAAGTTGAGGGTGCCCCCGGTCCCTCGCCTCTGGGGACCGGGGAGAAGGAAATACGGGGACAAGACACCAACTCCCCTACTCCCGACGAGCCTCTAGCTGAGCTAACCCACCGACTAGCCCGCATTTAGCCCCACTAACCCCGCTAGCTCCGCTGCTTTGCAGGCAATTTCCCCCTTTCGGCGCACAATTCTAAATAGAAGGAGTTGAGGCTCGAAACATGAAGAACATCACCGTCTCTGTCACCGACAAAACCTACGCGGAAGGCCGCAAGTGGGCCGCCGAACACGGAACCTCCATTTCCGCGGCTGTCGAGATTCTCATCGCGAAGCTTCCCGCCACGACCTCCAATGAGAACACAGGGATGGTGATCAACCGCGTCAGGCACCAGGCCCGCGTCAAAGACCGGGCTGCCAGGATGCATGCCGCTCCTGAAATCTCTCATAAAGCTGCCGCCCGAAAAGCATCGGATTCCGCCCCTCAGCCCAGCACCATCTTTCGCATTTTCTCGAATCTTCTTAAAAAGCACGCAGAAACTGTACAGCCGCAAGCCGTCCCAATTAAATCAACAAGTTGACATACAAAAACTGCACAGTTCCAACTGTGCAGGGGCTGTGCAGTGGCTGTGCAGAGCTGTGCAGGGGCTGTCCAAAGCCGTGCAACTGTGAGCCCCTCAGTCCCTCGTCACCACCAGGCACTTCAGGTACTCGGTCTCGGGCAGGTTCAGCACCACTGGATGGTCGGGCGCTGCGCCGCGCCGCTCAAGCAACCTTACCCGCGTGCCCGCATCCGCGGCCGCGGCCGCAACCGCGCCTTCGAGGTCAGCCCAGCTCACATGATGCGAGCAGGAGCAGGTCACCAAAAGCCCTCCCGGCCGCAGCATCTTGAGCGCGCGCAGGTTCAGCTCCTTGTATCCGCGCAGCGCGCCCTCGACGGCCCGCTTCGACTTTGCAAATGCCGGAGGGTCGAGCACAATCGTGTCGAACTGCTCGCCGGCTGTAGACCAGTCGCGCAGAATCTCAAACGCGTCGGCCTCGATCCAGTCGACGTCCGCGCTGAGCTCGGCGCGATTCGCCTCGAGATTCCGCTCTGCGACTTCGAGCGACGCGTGGGAAGCATCGATTCCCGTGACGCTCTTCGACACGCGCGCGAGGTGCAATGCAAATCCGCCTTGATAGCAGCAGACATCGAGCGCGCGGCCCATTGCGCCAAGCCGTTCGGCCCACTCAGCAGCAGCGGCGTAGTTCATCCGCTGGTCGAGGAAGGCGCCGGTCTTTTGCCCGGCATTGGCGTCGTAGAAAAACTCAAGACCGTTGATGAGGAACTGCGTCTGCGTTTTCGGAGACTTCGCGTCGGCGGCCCACAAAGGGCCTGGAGCAGGCGCTGGCAATCCCTCCAGCTCGCGAATGCGCGGATCGGGACGCTCGATAATCGTAGAAATGGGAATCGTCGAGACAGGAATGGCTGCGCCGCCGCCGGCTTTCCTGGCTGCGCCGCGCTTCGCGCCCAGTTCCTCGCGCAGCACGCGGACGCACGATTCCCGCACAGCTCCGCTGTCCAATCCTTTGGTCAGCAGTTGCACCACAACGAGATCGCCGTATTTGTCGGCGATCAGACCGGGCAACTCGTCGGCCTCGCTGAAACACAGCCGGCCGGCAGTGTTTTCGGCGTCAAACTGCGGCGCGCGCCGCGCGATCGCCGCACGCAAACGACTGGCCAGCAACTCAAGCCATTGCGCCTCGCCGATCGCCTCGCGCGAAACCATGCGCAAAGCGATTTGCGAGGCAGGGCTGTAAAGCGCCGTACCCAGCAGCAGTCCGCGATTGTCGGCCACGGGCAAGAGTGCAGGCTTTTCGCCCGCGCCCAACTCGACCCGCTCAACCTCAGAGGCGTAGACCCACACATGGCCGCTGCGCAGCCGGTCAGCCGCACGCCGGCTTATGACGGCGCCGGCCGGACCAGTTGCTCCGCCCGGCAGTCCAGCCGCAGCTTTCGGGAGCGATGAACTTCCTGGAGTGTTATCGGCGGCCTTGGCAGGCACACGCATCCTGTCAGGAGCCGAGTTGTGTGATTTCTCGCCAAACCCGACAGCAAATCGCGGGGATTTTCTCCCCGGCCTGCCCTTATGCGGTTCGTCCGCCCTGGCCATTCGCTCCCTTTCAGCCCCCTTCATCCGGGAGGGACGGGAGCCTCAGGCCCCGGGTCACTTCGTCTGGATGGAGCGCAGATACTGGCTCAAATTGCTGATTCTGAGCAATCTCTCGTCAGGATGCTGCTGGTCCATTTTACCAAGCACCGGGCCCCACACCGGCATCTGCGCAGTTCCATGCGCGGGCATCTCGGTGCCATACTCCAGCACCGTGGCGATGTGGCTCGACGGGTACTTGCCGCCGTGATTCCTTGCGAGTGCCGTAAGGTCGGCTGGTTTCTGCTTCAGCGCAGGCGCTACCGGACCGCTGCCGCGCCCATCCATGCCGTGGCACGGGGCGCAATAGCTCGTGTACATCTGTCTCCCGTTAACGGGAGCGGTCTTCTGGACCGCGATAACTACCCTGGCTTTGGTTTGATCCGCATATCCGGCCGAGATTGCCAATGCTCCGGCCACTGCGATGATTGAGAGGCTTTTCAACATAAGATCCTCCGATCCGGGCCTCTACCCGCGACAGTTCTCCGGAGGCGTAACACGCGAACCTTGCTTCACGCGGCGTGCCGAAAAAAACGGGCCGTCATCAACGGCCGCTTAACCCGCCCAAATTGGAGAACCGCCGCAATTGAGCATTACGCGCCTGTTCAAGCAGGCCAGGATGTGATGCGCAACACATCGCTGGGGGTGCAGGAGCTCGGGCAGTACCGGAACGGAAGGGAGAAACCCGTGTGGGAATCAAGGGAGAATCTGCGCGGATTGCCGGAAACAATGGGCATATTCATCAGTTTCTCCGGCCCGGCCATGCCGCAATCACTGCCTTCGCAACGCCCTCGAGGCCCTCCGGTTTCAAGCCACAAAAACCCAAGCGGCCTATAATGAAGCATGGCGACAGTCAGGCAGACTATCCCCGCCGACGCTCCCCAGCCGGTCCCGCCCGTGGAGGGTGACATTGAGGGTGTGACTGCCGACGCCGCCGACCCCGCCGATCCAATCACCGATCAAATCACAGATCAAGCTGCCCTCGACCCCGCCTCAAAACCAGCCGCCGTTCCCCCGGCAAAGACCCCGCCTTCCAGTCTCTCGGTCGACGAGCGTTTTGAGGCGCTTCTGCGCCAGGTTCAGGCCAATCGCCCCAACGAAGACGTCTCGCTCATTCGCAAGGCCTGGCAGTTCTGCGTCCAGCATCACGAGGGGCAGATGCGCGCCTCGGGCGAGCCCTACATCGTTCATCCCCTGGAAGTGGCCGAGGTCCTGGCCGAGATGAAGCTCGACTCGACGGCCATCGCCGCGGCCCTGCTGCACGACGCGGTTGAAGACACGCCGGCCACCAACGAGGAGATCGGGGCCGGCTTCGGCGACCAGGTGGCGCACATCGTGGAGGGCGTCACTAACATCGACAAGATTCAGTTCGCAAATCGCGAAGACCGCCAGGCCGAAAATGTCCGCAAGATGCTGCTGGCCATGGTGAGCGACGTGCGCGTGGTGCTGATCAAACTGGCCGACCGGCTGCACAACATGCGCACTCTCGAGCATCTCAAGCCCGAACGGCAGGAAGCCATCGGGCGCGAGACTCTCGAGATCTACGCCCCGCTCGCCCATCGCCTGGGCATGGGCAAGGTGCGCGGCGAGCTTGAGGATCTTGCCTTTCGCTACACCGATCCGATGAGCTACGAGCGCGTCGCCGCCGCCGTCGAAGCGCGCCGCGTTGAAGGCGAGCAATTCCTGCGCAGCGTTGAAGACACGCTGGCCGAGCAGCTACGCGAGAACGGCATCCAGGCCCGCGTCGAGTGGCGCATCAAGCGCCTCTACTCCATCTACCAGAAGATCGAACGCACCAGAATCACCTTCGACCAGGTCTACGATTTGCTCGCCATCCGCGTCATCACGCAGGATGTCGCTTCCTGCTACGCGGTCTTCGGCCTCATCCACACGCTGTGGCGCCCTGTTCCCGGCCGCATCAAGGACTTCATCGCCATTCCCCGCGCCAATCGCTACCAATCGCTGCACACCACGGTGATGGGCGAGGGCGGCCATCAGTTCGAGGTTCAGATCCGCACCGAGGAGATGCACCGCATCGCGGAAGAGGGCATCGCCGCGCACTGGAAGTACAAGGCCGGCGAAGGCACCGTCACCTCGCGCGACGAGGAGCGCCTCAACTGGATTCGGCAGCTCGTTGAGTGGCAGAAGGAGATGACCGATCCCAACGAATTCCTCTCCAGCCTGAAGATGGACCTCTATCCCGACGAGGTGTACACCTTCACGCCCAAGGGGAAGGTGGTTGTGGTTCCGGCAGGCGGCACGCCCATCGACTTTGCGTACACCATTCACACCGAGGTGGGCAATACCTGCGTGGGTGCCAAGGTGAACAGCCGCATGGTGCCGCTGCGTACCAAGCTCCGCACCGGCGACATCGTCGAGATCGTCACGCAAAAAGACCACAAGCCCAGCCGCGACTGGCTCACCTTCGTCAAGAGTCCGCGCGCCCGCAACAAGATCAAGCACTGGCTCAACGAAGACCAGCGCCGCCGCGCCGTCGAGATTGGACGCAAGCTGCTGGAACGCGAGGCGCGCCGCTTCAAGGTGCCGATGAACCAGATCGACGACCAGGATCTGGGCCGCATCGCCGGCGAGTATGGCGTGGCCACTGCTGCCGATCTGCTGGCGACGCTCGGCCAGGGCAAGCACACCGCGCATCAAATCCTGAACAAGCTCGCGCCGGGTTACGCCAGCCAGTCTGAGCAGGAAGCGGCGCCTGAGACCAAGCCCGGCGCTGACGCCGCCATGTCTGATGCAGTGCGCAAGCTGCACCTCACCGGCTCCGATTCACTTGAGGTCGAGGGCCAGAACGATCTGCTCGTCTATCGCGCGCGATGTTGCAATCCCATCCGCGGCGAAGAAATTGTCGGCTACGTCACGCGCGGCAAAGGCGTGGCCGTTCACGCGCGCAGCTGCCCCAACGTGCAGAACCTGCTATATGAATCCGATCGTCGCATCAACGTGGAGTGGGCGCGCGCCGGCGACCAGACCTCCGGCGCAGCAACCCAGCGCTATCCGGTCAAGATCACCGTCTTCTGCGACGACCGCACCGGCATGTTGAAGGAGCTCACCGCCGTCATCTCCGACGAGAACACCAACATCCGCGCCGTCGACATCAAGCGCGACGACGAAGGCGAAGCGATGATTGAGTTTGTGGTGGAAGCCGAAGACGTGCGGCACCTGAACCGCATGGTTCTCGGCCTGCGGCGGGTGAACGGCGTGCGGGCGGTGCAGAGGACGCAAAAGGTGTAAGAGCAGGGAATAGGGACTAGGGACTAGGGACTAGGGACTAGGGACTAGCAATGCGACCATCAGCGTGGTGAGGCCGAGCTTCGTTTAAGAGCAACTGCAGATCCTTCGACTCTGTTCGGCGCAAAAAACGCGCCAAACATCGCTCAGGATGACAGCCCATTTATGGTGCGAACTTCAGAGGCAGGGCATTCCTAGCTAGAGGCCTGGAGCTAGCAGCCTGCTGCATTCCTATTCCCTATTCCCTAGTCCCTAGTGCCTGCCTTTACACCACCGCCAGCTCCGCCATCCCCTTGCGGGGCGGCATGAACTTGCTGGCGCGGTACGCGATCTGCAGCTTTTCCCGATCCAGCAGCTTGCGAATCTGGCCGTGCGCGTGGTCGGCCCAGGGTCCGCGGTTGTCGAGCTTGATATATGCCTGCCAGTGGCGCAGCGCGAAGCGCACTTCGCCGCTGCGCTCGTAGGCCAGCGCCAGGTTGTAGTGGGCGTCGGCGTAGCGCGGCGAGAGGGTCACTGCTCGCTTGTATGCGGCAATCGATTCTTCGAACCGTTCCAGTTCGTCGAGCACGTTGCCCAGGTCGAAGTAGGCCAGCACGTAGCCGGGGTCGATCTCCGTCGCGCGCCTGTAAAATTCCTCGGCCCGCCCGAACTGGCGCAGGTGAAAATACACCGTCCCCAGGTTGATGCTTGCCGCCGCATAGCGCGGATCGAGAGCCAGGATCTGCTCGTAAAGCTCGATGGCCCGCTGCTTCTGCCCGGCTTCTTCAGCCTGCACGGCAGCCATGAACTTTTCGTTGAGCCCGTGCGCTGGAGGGCGCAGAGGCGCCAGTTCAGCCGCGGCCGATCTCCGCTCCCCGCTTTCCACGCGCTCAAAATCAAACAGCAGCTGGCGCCGGATGGGGTCAACCATCTCGCCGCCGTGCCTGAAAGCCAGCCGCGAGCCGGTGCGCACCACGCGCGCCTCCAGCAGCGGATTCTTCATCCCGGCCACGGCCTTCATGGCCAGGATCGAATCCCTGATGGACGCGGCGGGCACGTCTTCCTCGCGCAGCACGCGAAGCGTCCGCAACTCGCCCAGGTCCTGGAATGTGTAGCTTTCTTTGGAAAGGATCAATCCAGCTCGCTCCCACCCCTGCAACTGGCGGGCACTGATCTGGAGTATGCGCAGAACATCCTGGCGGTTGTAGCTGCTCACTTTCGAGTGCTCCTGGTTCAGCGAGGGACCGCTCTACTTGCGATTATGCCAAGAGTATGCGTGGATAAGAGGACGCTTACTACCGTTGTTTTGAAAAAATTGGTGGATAACCCGTGCCGTATTTGGTTCACTCGTCTTCGGCATTCGGGCCAAACCATATTATTTGTTTTCCCGCGGGTCCGAGGCCGGCTCCAAAATTGACGCGCAATTCGAGAATTGTCTGAGATTGCCATAGCACCAAGGTTGTGTTCTATGTCGCAGGGCCGGTGCTATATTCTTTGCAAGCGCCAAAAGACCGGCTTCGAGGTCAGAGCATGGCCGGTCCCACTGTTCATCTAGCTCTTTTGATCGGTCCAGACGGTTCAATTTCGGTGCAATCCGTTAGCGATGAGGTCCCCGTTCAGCTCGGATTCACACGCGAGGATTTCCTTACTTCGAAGGTGAGTTTCGATCACATCGTGCATTCCGGCGATTCCGATATTGCCTCGACGCTGTTTACTCCTCAAATCAAGTCGTCTTCAGGCGACTTTCTCATTCGCCTTCGCCACTCCGATGGCCGCTTCCGCATCTTCTGGGGCAGCTATTTCAAAGAGCCTGCGCCGTCGCCGGGTGGCGTGACCGTTCATATCGAACTTGCCAACGTTCGCAACGTCGCCACTCCCGGCGACGCCATCCTTCTCTGCAGCTTCAAGACTCTGATTGCCCATACCAACGACTACCTCTATATCAAAAACCGCAATCATGTCATTCTCGCCGCCAGCAAACAGCTTGCAAAATTCACAGAGTCCATCTGGGACCCCGGCGACTTCGCCGGCAGAACCTGTTACGACGTCTACCCTGAAGCGATAGCGGATGTCGACTACGCGCTTGAAGAGCAGGCATTTGCCGAGGGACGCCGCATCAATCTCATTCAGCAGCTCACCGATCAGGAAGGCAAGCAGTACTGGATCGACAACCGCAAATATCCCATCAATGGTCCTGACGGGGATGTTATCGGCATCTTCGGAATCGCCCCCGACATCACCCGCTATCGCGAGAGTGAGCGGCGCGTCCGCGAGAGCGAAGGCCTGCTGCACCTCTTCGTCGAGCACGCCCCCGCGGCGCTGGCCATGTTTGACCGCGAGATGCGCTACCTGGCGGTAAGCCGCCGCTGGCTCGAGATGTACTCGCTTACCGAAGAGCAGGTTATCGGCCACTCCCATTACGACGTGTTCCCCAATTTGCCCGAACGTTGGAAAGTCACTCACCGACGCGCTCTTGCCGGCGAAACCATACGCGATGAAGCTGACCTCCTCGAGCTGAACGACGGCAGGCGCCAGTGGCTCCGACGGGAACTCCTCCCCTGGCGCAAAGATGACGGCTCCGTGGGTGGAGTCATCATCTTCATCGAAGACGTCACCGAGCGCACCGAGAGTGCCGAACGCCTCCGCCTGGCCGCATCGGTCTTCCAGAACGCGCGCGAGGGTATCACCATCACCGATTCCGCGGGAACCATCCTTGAAGTCAACGACTCTTTCACGCGCATTACCGGTTACTCGCGCGAAGAGGCGCTTGGCCGCAATCCGCGCATCCTGAAGTCGGGACTGCAGGGCCGCGATTTTTACGAGCGCATGTGGCAATCGCTGCGCGACAGAGGCCAATGGTCCGGCGAAATATGGAACCGCGCCAAGAGCGGCAACATCTACGCCGAGCACCTCACCATCAACGCCACTCGTGGTCCCGACGGCAAAGTCCTGCAGTACGTCGCGCACTTCTCTGACATTACCGCGCTCAAGGAGCACGAACTCCAGCTTGAGCGCATGACCCATTACGACAGCCTGACCGGGTTGCCCAATCGCGTCCTGCTTTCCGACCGCCTGCGCCAGGCCATGAGCCACGCGCGACGCCGCGGCCAGAAGGTCGCCATCGCTTATCTCGATATCGATGGTTTCAAAAACATCAACACCGGGTACAGCCACGCCGCCGGCGATACGCTGCTTATCACGCTTGCCATGCGATTCAGGGCTGCCCTGCGCGAGGGCGATACGCTGGCACGTCTTGGCGGCGACGAGTTCATCGCCGTCATGCTCGACCTTGGCGAACCCGCTGCCAGCGAGCCAGTGCTCAAACGCCTTCTGGCCATTGCTCAGGAAGAAGTGATCATTGACGGCCAGCCCATGAAGGTCTCGGCTAGCATCGGTGTCACCTTCTATCCGCAGGACGAGGAACTCGATGAGGATGGTCTCATCCGCCAGGCCGACCAGGCTATGTATTTGGCCAAGCTCGACGGCCGAAACTGCTGCCGCGTATTCGATCCTAGCAAGGACCTGACGATCCGAGGCCGCCATGAGGCCCGCGAGCAGATTCGCCGTGGGCTGGCCGCCCGCGAGTTCGTGCTGCACTATCAGCCCAAAGTAAATATGCGCACCGGCAAGGTCATCGGCGCTGAGGCGCTGATCCGCTGGCAGCATCCCGAACGGGGACTGATGGCGCCGGCCGCCTTTTTGCCCATCGTTGAAGATCACCCCCTTGCTGTCGAAATCGGCGAGTGGGTGATTGAAACAGCGCTCGCGCAGATGGAAACCTGGCAGGATCAGGGCCTCGAGATTCCGGTAAGCGTGAATGTGGGCGCAATGCAGTTGCAGCAGACCGACTTCGTCGATCGCCTCTGCGCGCTGCTGGCGGCGCACCCGCGCGTCAGGTCTTCCCAGCTCGAGCTCGAAGTAATTGAGACCAGCGCATTGCGCGACGTGCTGCAGGCTTCACTGGTTCTCAATGCCTGCCACAAGATCGGGGTCTCGGTGGCGCTCGACGACTTCGGCACCGGGTACTCTTCGCTCGCCTATCTCAAGCGCCTGCCCGCCAACGTGCTCAAGATCGATCAGAGCTTTGTGCGCGAAATGTTTGAGGACCCCGAAAACCTTTCCATCCTCGAGGGCGTTCTTGGGCTGGCATCGGCTTTTCGCCTCAACGTGATTGCTGAAGGCGTTGAAACCACCGATCAAGGATTGGTGTTGCTGCAACTCGGCTGCGAATTTGCCCAGGGATTCGGCATTGCACACCCCATGCCGGCCGAAGAAATCCCCAACTGGGTCACGGGATGGCATTCCGATCCGCTCTGGAAGCACGTAAAGCCGATGAACTCAATCAAACGGCAAATGCTCTTCGCCGGCGTGGAGCATCGTGCCTGGATCGCGGCCTTTGAGGCGTATCTGCAGAGCAAGCGCAACACGCCGCCCGCGCTCGAATCCCATCAGTGCCGCTTCGGCGCCTGGCTCGACAAGGAGGGCCGCGAAAACGGCGGCCTCGCCCCGGATCTCGAATTAGTCGAGCGCCTGCATAGCGGGCTTCATAAGCTTGCGAACGAGATCTTTGCTGCGCATGCACAGTGCGGTGCCCGGGGACTCTCACGACTCCCCGATCTCCATGACCTCCGGGACCAGCTGTTTTATCAGATTGAAAACTATCGCGATCACGATGGGACCGATTGACACGCCAGCCGCCTGAATTCAAACTGTAAAAACATGGTCTTTGAGAGGATTCAGGAGCGGCAAAACAAGGCTGGAGCCGAAGATCGGACTTGAACCGATGACCTGCTGATTACGAATCAGCTGCTCTACCAACTGAGCTACTTCGGCTTGCTCTTAGATTGTATCGTCCGGCCGGGTGAAGGTAAAGTTAGCCAGCCGCCACTCCGGCGGGAACTCAATCGCCCGATCCAGTGTCTGAATAGAAGAGCCATGAACATCCTCGCGCAGACTCTTCAATTGGCGATAAGAATCGCGATTGTGTGGGCGGGCGGGTTCATCTTCGCGGTTTCCATTCGCGCCATCCTTCCTGAAAAACTCGGCTTCACCGTCACCACGCCGCAGACCACGCTCTTCGTGCCGTTTGACCGCGTGGGCTTCTGGACCTGCATTCTGGCCGCGCTCACCGTTACCGGACTGGTGGTGATTCGCGCCATGATCGCCGATCTCGGCTTCCGCTCCTGAGCGCCAAGTTGACGGATCAGGGTGCCCCACCCTCGCGACGTTTTTGTTTTTGTCGCTAGGGTGGGAGACCAGGCCCGCCGTATACTCCTGCTCATGCTGATCGACCCCATGCAGGAGTGGCTCAGGCTCACCCCGGAATACCGTGCGATGAGCAACGAGGCGTTGCTCGAACTCTATCGGGACTTCGCCGACCTTACTGACGTTGCCCAGCAGATTCTTGCAGCCGAACTGCGCAGCCGCGGCCTGGACAAAAAAATCGCAGAGGAGAGAGAAGCGGCTGCTTCAAGAAACAGCCCCTGGGCAAGGCGCGACGCTTCGCCATTCATTGAACCCGCTGAAGAGGCCGTGCAGGGCGGCCTTATCGGGAGCATCGTCGGGAATAACTCAACGGAACCGGTCCCTGATGAAGAGGAAGGGGATTCCGAGCCGGACGAGCCTGTCGAACTCACCTGGAAGACCGTGCTGTGCGAATGTGAGGAGCAAGATCAGGCTTACCAGATCAAAGAGGTGCTCAGGCGCGCAGGTATCGAGAGCTGGATCCAATCGCGCGAGCGCGGACTCGTCTATACCCGCGTACTCGTCGCCGCCGACGAGCTTGATCGCGCCCGCGACCTCATCGCCAACCCCATCCCGCAGGACATTATCGATGAGTCGCGCGAGACCGTGCCCGAGTACGAGCCTCCGCGCTGTCCTTCATGCGGTGCAGAAGACCCCGTACTCGAGTCTGCCGAGCCCGTGAACGCCTGGAAATGCGAAATCTGCGGGAGGGAGTGGACCGATCCGGCTCTCGAATCCCAACAATCCGGACCCTTAACCTGAAAAGACGCCGGAAACGGAAAGAGCCGCCCGGCAACAGGGCAGCTCTATCCTCAGGGAGAATAGTTCCAACGGAGGCAAAGCCATCAGAACTTTCTGGCTGCATAGTAGGGGCGGGGAAAGGCAGTGTCAAGGATAAATGTGGGACAAAATAAGTTGTATATAATCAACAATTTATGGAGACTTTTCCAGAAGGTTGGCGATCCGCTTGTTCGCTGCATCTTCGCCTTACTTTATTCGTAGTTTTCCGCTTTTGTTCAGTGTTTCTTCGGGTTTTTGTCTAGTTTTCCACAGTATTCAATAGCTGTTAACCCCGCGGGTGCGGCCCTTGAATTGCTGCCGGTTTCTCGACCATTTCTTTGCGCACCTCCACGTATTCTTCCCGCAGATCGAGATGAATGAACTCTTCGTCGAACACCGATGAAGCCGGCTTGCCCCGTGCCATGCGATACAGCGCACGTCCGCCGCCCAGGAAGAATCCAAGGAGGATCGCAGCCAGCGAACCGACGATCACGATCCCCGCAATCCCCACCAGCAGCCTGGCCGTCTTCTGAACCTCCGACGCCTGCGGCTGCCCCATCGAGGTCAGGTTGGCCTCAAAGTGCACCAGCTCGATGAGCCGGTGGCTCTCATCGGGAGTCGCGTCACCGCTCACCAGCGCAACCAGCACGCCGCTTCGCCGCACCTCGAGGGATGCGGTATCGGAATCGGTGAGCGGCTTGGGCCATGCCGGTTGTGCAGCGCTGCCTGCCTTGATGTACGCGCGAATCGCGCTCTCCTGCGCCTGCGCAATCTGCGGAGTCGGATATTCGATCACCGTGAGCGTCGCAATGCCCGAGGCCAGCGAATAGTTGGCCGTTGCGGTTTCGGCGCCCAGATCGAAGCGAACCAGCGCCGGCGGCAATACGCCGCCCGATCCCGCGTAACCCGCCGGCCCCAGCGCGTAGTGCGTGGTCTGTCCCTCGAGATTCGCCTGCGGCAGATAACCCAGGACCGGCGGCGCAATGTCCTTATTGCCGCCGGGAACCGGCAGCTTGTCTGCAATTTCTCTCAGCTCGCCGGCCGACATGGGGCCCACGTGCGAAAACGTCGCATCCACTACCGTGTTGCCGCGCCAGAATAGAACCCGGTTGTTGTCTGAGGCTGCTCCGGCCCCGATCGATTCCTTCGGCCATCCGTTCTGCCGGTAGTAGGAGTAGGCGCCGTACGCGCCGCTCCCATCGTCAAAACGCAGCGCCCGAATCGCGAGCGTCTCGCCTTCCCGCTTGTAGTTCGCCACAACTCCGAAGTCGAGTCCATATTCCTTCAATGCGGCGGCATTAGCAGGGTCGAGCGTGGCTGCGTCGTTCACCGTCTTGGGGGGCTCTGCCGCAATCCATCCGTCAAAATCGTCGAGCAGCACCGCTGCCGGCGACGGAGGAAGCGTGAGCTTCGTCGCAGCTTTTTTCTCTGCTGCAGAGGGTTGCCCCTTCTGCGACCAAACAAACTGACCGCCGGCCAGCGCCGCAATCAGCACTACAAATCCAATCCTGCGCTTCAATACTGTTCTCCGCCCACACATTCAGCCGCGCACACGTTGTAAGTGCACACAGGTGGGGTCTCTTTCAGGGTACACGTTTACCGTTGGCGTCTGCCGCAGAGCACAACCCTCTACATTGGACACGGACTTCGGGTGAAATGTTCCAGCGGGGCGGGCCGGCGCGCGCGCCAAAACCAGTAACAGGGTCCAATCTCAATCGGCGGGCGATCCCATGACGGCAGCGGGAGGCGGCGGATAGAGGAGATTGCCGAGGGCCGGATAGCGGCCGCCGTAGAAGATGAGCGCGTACTCTCGAACGCCGGTGCCGAGAGGCCCTCCGAGGCAGATGCCGGCCAGCAATGCAAAGCCGAAGGCCAGCAGGCCGAAGAAGACCTGGAAGATGATACCCATCACCCAGGCTGCGCCCGAAGAGCCGGAGAAGACCGAGTGAATGGAGTACTCAATGACCGCAATTGCGCCGGCCAGGAAGAGGCCGGGAATGAGGAGCACGAAAAACACGCCGATGCCAGCAATGATGGGCAGGATGACGCGGAAGAGCGCGTAAACAAAGAACTGGCGCTTCTCAGCCTTGATCGAAGCCCAGACGCGGGCGAAGGCTTCGCCGGTGGATGCGTTATCGAGCGCAAAATGCGGCAGCATGAAATCGCGCAGAAGAATGTCGGCCACAAACCCGGCCAGCACCAGCAGAAGGATGATGGGAATGAGGGGCAAAACCAGCGAGAGGATCAACCCGATAGGGGGCTGGCCGCCGGAGTTGATCTGCTGGAAAACACTCCAGAACCCGGCCGCGAAGGGAAGGAAGATCAAGACAATCAGCAGGACCGAGAAGAATCCAATGACCAGGTTCAGCCAGAAAAAGCGCGTGGCCTGCGATCGATAGAGGCGCCACCCCGGCGCAATCTGGGTTGTGTTCCGGGCCAGGCAATGAAAGAAAGCAAAGCGCAGCCGCGTAACCAGATAGAAAATCACGATCGAAATCAACAGGGCGAGCAGCACCGCCGCCACGATCATCGCGATCCACTCCGGCTTGATGCTGGTGAGGACTGGGCCGGGGGGCACATGAGCGCCGTGGCCGGGACCTTGGTTGTGGTTGACATGGGAGTTGCTCCCGATGCCCTCGGTGATCAACGCGACAAGGCCAAGCTTGAGATACGTTCCCCATTGGAATGGCCTGAAAAGGAGATCCCTGGTGCGTTGAAACGCAAACGAGACGGAATCCGCAGCTGAAATGGCGCGCATACGAGACCTTTCCTGAAACGGCCCACACTGCCAGTGAACTACGCAACCATTATGCGCGCAGTTCCGCGGCGGGGAGGGGATTCGTACTCCGCCAGCCTTCAAGCGCCGCCAGCGCCCGCTCGCACTGCATCCGGTGGCGCTCCTTCTTGTCGCGAACTCGGCGGCGGGTCTCCTCGTCGAGCGGTTCCAGAAGATCGAAGGTGATATTGGCCGGCTGAAAATCTCTTACATCCGCGTGGGTAATGTAATGAACCAGCGACCCAAGCGCCGCGGCTCGCGGAACGGGCGCCGGGGCAAAACCCGACTCTGGGCCGCGGGCAAGGGCTGCAGCGTAGATGCCCGCCAGCAATCCGGTGGCAATCGATTCGGTGTAGCCTTCGACGCCGGAGATCTGGCCGGCAAAGAGGATGGGGTGGGAAGTGGCAAATGCAGGTCCTTCGACTCCCTCCCGCTTCGCGTCCGGTCGCTCAGGATGACAGTCCTGGGGGGATGCAGCGCACGTTTGCTTAAGCCGCAGCGTCTCATCGAGCAGCGCCGGCGCGCAGATGTACGTGTTGCGGTGGATTTGCCCGTAGCGGAGAAACCTCGCGTTCTCGAGACCTGGAATCAGCCGCAGCACCCGCGCCTGGTCGCCCCATTTCAGGTGGTTCTGAAAGCCGACCAGGTTGTAGCTCGAAGCGCGTACGTTCTCTTTGCGCAGTTGCACCACGGCCCAGGGGTTTTTGCCGGTCCGCGGATCGCGCAACCCTACGGGCTTCATTGGCCCAAAGCGCAGCGTGTCGCGCCCGCGCCGCGCCAGTACCTCAATCGGCAGGCAGCCCTCGAAGTACTCGAGCTTTTCCCACTCCTTCTCTTCCGCCGCTTCCGCCGCAAGCAGCGCCTCATAAAAGCGGTCGTACTCCTCGCGGTCCATTGGGCAGTTGATGTAGTCGGCGGTGCCCTTGTCCCAGCGCGCCGCAAAGTACACGCGCTCCATGTCGATGGTCTCGGCATCTACAATGGGCGAAATCGAATCGTAAAACGCCAGGTGGCCCGAGCCGGTGAGCCGCTCAATCTCTTTGCTCAGCGCGTCCGAGGTCAACGGCCCCGTCGCAATAATCGTGCAGGACTCCGCGCCGTCCTCGTCCCTGCCGAGAGAAGTAACTTCTTCGCGAATCACGCGAATCCCCGGTTCGGCCACAATTGCCTCGCTGATCCTGCGCGAAAACTCGACGCGATCCACGGCCAGAGCATGCCCTGCCGGCACGGCCGTCTCATCGGCAATCCGCAACAGCGCCGACCCCAGCCTGCGCATCTCCTGCTTGAGCAGCCAGGGCGCGGTCCATTGCGACTCGCTTTTCAGGGAGTTGGAGCAGACCAGCTCGCCGAAATCGGTGGTTTGGTGCGCGGGCGTCAGCAGCGTCTTGCCGTCAACCACGCGGCGCATCTCGTACAGGTCAACCTGGCAGCCCAGCCGCGCCGCGGTCAGCGCCGCCTCTGGTCCGGCCAGGCCACCGCCAATCACGCGGATCTTCAAGGCGCGCTCTCCGCATCGCCGGCCAGCACCCCGGTAGCATTATCGCCCGCATCGCCGCCGGTTCCGCGGGCCAGGCGGTCAAGTCCCGCTCCGGCGGCTAACCGCTGGAGCGCATCGTCGTTCAGCCGGACCGTGCGCCACTCGTCCATAAACTCGGCACCCATGGCTGCATAAAAGTCAATTGCCGGCGTATTCCAGTCCAGAACCTGCCATTGCAGCCGCCGGCAGCCCTTCTCGATGGCCACCGCCGCAACCCGTTCCAGCAGCGCCTTCCCGATTCCCAGACCGCGCAACCCCGGTTCCACAAACAGGTCCTCAAGGTAAATTCCGGGCTTCCCCTTCCAGGTGGAGTAGTTGTAGAAATAAAGCGCAAATCCGGCCGGCCTTCCGTCCAGCTCGGCAATCAGGCACTCGTAAAAGGGCTGCGGGCCGAATCCGTCGCGCAAAAGCCCTTCCTCAGTGGCCGTCACCTCGTCGAGACCCCGCTCGTAGAGGGCCAGCGCCTTGATGAACCTCAGAATTTCGGCAACATCGGCCGCTGTCGCCGGGCGAATGGTAATAGCCATGTAAGTATTTTAGGCTGTGATATGCGCCACAACGAGAGTCATCGCTGCGGCTCTAGGATGTTTGGGTAACCTGCGTGGTCTGCGCCGGATAGGATCATCGTGCCTGGCATTGCCAGGCTACGCCTGTCATCCCGTAAAGGGGCCGCGCTCATTACCGCCATTTGCTTCGAGTCTCATTTCGTTCCCTGTTCCCCTTGTCGAGGGGAGCGGGTTGGATTTAACGTTGGTTTTGCCTGCAAATTGTGAATTGTTCAGAGTCAGTGCGCTGCTTGTTTCCGCGCCGCTCTCAAGGAGATGAAGATGAAACACAAACTTTCGATTTTGAAGAGCCTGCCCGCCGTGGCCGGCCTGTTGGCTTTTGCCCTCTCGCCCGCGTTGATGCAGGCGCAGGCTATGGGCAAGATTCACGGTCACGTGACCAATCCCACCGGCCAGGCCCAGGCTTCTGGCACCGTCAGCCTTTCCACCGACGGTGGCGCCACGCTGAAATACACCTTCCAGGTGGACGCGAATGGCGACTACTCCGGCCAGGCCCCTCCGGGGACCTACGATGTGATCTATCGCGCGCCCGATACTCCGGCCGGCAAGATCGTCGACAGCATCAGGAACTTCAAAATCCTCGTCGATACCGACGCCGTAGTCAACATAGACATGTCGCGGGCCGAGTACATTAGCAAACTTCCCGCCGACCAGCAGAAGGCGCTCGAAGAGCTGAAGCAAAAGAATGCCGCAGCTCTCCAGGCCAACCAGCTCATCACCCACGCGAATGCCGACCTGAAGCAGGTGACGCAGGATAAAAAGGACGTGGAAAGCGCCGCCGCGGACGCTCAGAAGCAGCTCGGCGACAAAGCGACGCGCGGCGATATCGCAGCCAAGGCGACTGAAGTCAAGGCCGCCAAATACGCCGACATTGAAACCCTGATGTCGAACGATATCAAGGCCATGCCCAATGAGGCGTTGCTGTGGACCAACCTGGCCTATGCCCAGGCCGGCGAGCAGAAGTACGACGACGCCATTACCTCTTACCAGAAGGCCATCGACCTCGAGAAAGCGGCGAAGAAGCCGCGCCTCGATGTTGTGGCTGCCTCTGAAGCAGGTCTTGGCGAGGTTTATGCGCGTACGGGCAAGGTACCCGAGGCCAATGCAGCCTACGATGCGTCAGCCAAGGACGATCCCACCCGTGCTGCCGTGCAGCTTCGCAACGAAGCCGTCATCTTCTTCCAGATGCATAACAGCGAAGCCCAGGTGGCCGCGGCCGATGAAGCCATCAAGGTCAGTCCCAACGACCCGGTTCTCTACTACATCAAGGGCCAGGGACTGGTGGGCAACGCAACCATCGATCCCAAGACCAACCGCATCGTTCTGCCTGCTGACTGCATGGCCGCCTACCAGAAGTACCTCGATCTGGCGCCCACTGGCGCGTTCGCCGACGAGGTAGCCGGAATTCTGCAACAGGCCGGCCAGAAGATCACCAGTTCCTACCACGCTCCCAAGAGCAAATAATTCACTCCCGCTTCGGCACGGAAAGGGCGTTCGTTTATGCGAGCGCCCTTTGCGTTTGCAGCGGCGCCGCGGCAGCCTGAACTCGCAATTCAGGTTCCCGCGCAGCCTTGAACCTCTACAATCCTTCCATGAGCAGCGCACTCCTCAGCTATGGCGAAGCCCAAGCGCTGGTTGCCGCGCATGCGGCGCGCTTGTCGCCGCTGGGAACCGAGCGCATTGCTCTGGCTGAAGCCAACGGCCGTGTGCTTGCGCAAACCCTTCGCGCCGATCGCGATCAGCCGCCCTTTTCCCGCTCCACGCGCGACGGGTACGCCTGCCGCACCGCCGAGGCCAACACGCACAAGCCGCTCACTCTCGCCGGTTCAACCCGCGCGGGCCAGTCGCCTTCCGCGCCGCTGCCCGTGGGCTCCGTGTGGGAGATCATGACCGGCGCGCCTGTGCCCCAGGACGCCGACGCGGTTATCATGCTTGAGCACGTTGAGGCCGGCGGCGGTCGCGTACGCCTCGTGCCGCCGCGCACCATCGCTCCCGGCGAAAACATTGTCGCCCGCGGCGCTCAGGCTCGCATCGGCGATGACCTGCTCGCGCCCGGCGCCGACCTCGGCTTTGCACAAATCGCGCTCGCGGCCTCCTGCGGCTGCCCGTCCCTTGAGGTTTTCCTCAAGCCGCGCGTCGCCATCCTAAACACAGGCGACGAGATCGTCCCTGTTGAAGATGAGCCTGGCCCGGCCGGGATCCGCAACTCCAACGGTCCCATGCTGGCCGCGCTGGTGCGCAACGCCGGCGGCGAACCCTGGCTTTTGCCCACCGCTCCTGACAACACACCGGCTCTCGATGCTGCGCTCAGAGAAGCCTGCGAGGCCGACCTCATCCTCATCAGCGGCGGTGTCTCGGCCGGCAAATTCGACCTGGTCGAGCCGGTCATGGCCAGCCTCGGCGCGCGCTTCCACTTCACCGGCGTGCGCATTCAGCCGGGCAAGCCGCTGGTATTTGGCGAGATTCCTGGCACAAAACCAAACCAAAACGAAAACGGCGCGAAGTGCTGGTTTGGATTACCTGGGAATCCGGTCTCCTCGGCCGTCACGTTTTTGCTGTTCGCCGCGCCGGTCCTGCGTGCCCTTGCCGGATGCACCCGTCGCGGCCCGCGCTTCACCCTCGCCCGCCTGGCTGAAGATGTAAAGGGTAAAGCGGGTCTCACGCGTTTTCTGCCCGCGTTCTGCAACTTTGCCGCGCCGCCCGGCGAATTCCCGACGGTTCGCCGCGTCGAGTGGCAGGGTTCCGGCGATCTTGTCGCCATGGCCCACTCCAACTGTTTTCTCGTTCTGCCTGAAGACGCCGAGCGCATATCCGCCGGCGATATCGTTCGCATTCTGATTGACTGAGGTTCCATGAGCAAATCTTCAAAGCCTTCGCGCCCCGCAAAGCTCTCACGCCCCTCCAAGCTCACCCACTACGACGCCGCAGGCCAGCCCCGCATGGTCGACGTCAGCTCCAAGCCTGCCACGCGCCGCACCGCCTCGGCCTCGGCCTTTGTCGAGCTTTCCGCGGCTGTCCTCGCCGCTCTGCCCTCCAATTCCAAGGGCGACCCGCTCCAGGTAGCGCGCATCGCCGGCATCCAGGCCGCCAAGCGGACTTCCGATCTCATTCCGCTCTGCCATCCACTGCCGCTTACGCACATCGAAGTGCAGGCTGAAGCCGTCACGGGCGGCATTCGCATTGCGGCTTCGGCCGCCACCACTGGCCCCACGGGCGTTGAAATGGAAACCCTTACAGCCGCCGCGGTCGCCGCCCTCACCATCTACGACATGACCAAGGCCCTCGACAAATCCATCGTCATTAAGGAACTGCGCCTCGAGTCCAAAACCGGAGGAAAATCGGGCAAATACAAGCGCAGTCCCGGTATGTAATCCTTCAACAAAGAGGCAATCTGATCAGGTCCCGATTTGCCGCTGCTTTGAAAGGGCACGGCTTCAGCCGTGCCGAGGGAGCCCCATGAAGTGAGCGGGCTTTAGCCCCTGAAGGACGTTTTTGCAGGAACTGGGAAATAACCAAAATCTCCACAACTTGCCCCAAAGCGCCAACCCTCGTATCATCCGGCAAGAGCATCAGCATCCAGAGCGAAGGCAATCAAACGCCATGAGCCATCAAGAGACAGTCAATTTGCGTGTGAAGGGCCGGTTGATGTCGGCCTCAGAGATCGAGCGCACCCTGGTGCGCCTGGCCCACGAGATCGTGGAAAAGAGCAATGGCAGCGAGGATCTGTCGCTGGTAGGCATCAAACGCCGCGGCGTGCCGCTGGCCGAGCGGCTGGGCAAGCTCATCTCGACCATTGAAAAACGCCCGGTCGATACCGGAATTCTCGACATCCAGTTCTATCGCGACGATCTTTCCACCGCCGATGTTCGTCCCGTGGTTACGCCCGGCTCCATCGGCTTCGACGTGGAGGGCCGCGACGTGGTGATCTGCGACGACGTGCTTTACACCGGCCGCACCATCCGCGCCGCACTCGACGCGCTCTTCGACCACGGCCGCCCGCGGCGCGTTCAGCTCTGCGTGCTCATCGATCGCGGCCATCGCGAGCTGCCCATTGAAGCCACCTACGTAGGCAAACACATTCCTACCAGCAGCCGCGAAATCATCGAAGTCAAATTTCAGGAGGTCGACCGGACCGAAGAGGTGCTGCTGGTCGAGCGTGTCGACCCGCCCGCTGAGCAATAAATCCCATCCTCCGCCTCCCGGTCTACAATGTTGAGCCGGGGACCGCAACCCTGAAGCTGAAAGCTGAAGGCTGCCTCACCGGACCGGGGCCCGGCGCTCCGGTAAAGACGACAAGATGATCCAGCAAGCTCCCCGCCGAACGCTGAACACTCCAGCCACGCCTGCATCGCCATTTCCTTATCACCCCGGCTCGTTGCTCTCGGTCATGGACCTCACCGTGCCCGCGGTCAGCCATCTGCTTGAGCGGGCCACGGCTCTCGAGCACCAGGACCCGGTCGTTCGCGACCACATTCTGCTCAAGCGCCGCATCGCGCTGCTCTTTTACGAGTCCTCCACGCGCACCCGCACCAGCTTTGAGCTTGCGTCAAAGGCGCTGGGCGCCGATACCACGCTGGTTTCAAACCTGAGCTCGAGCATTGAAAAGGGCGAATCGCTCAAAGACACCGGCCTTACGCTGCGCGCCCTCGGCGCCGAAGCCATCATTATTCGCCACAACTCCTCCGGCGCAGCCTGGCTGCTTGAAGAATCCACCCGCCTGCCGGTCATCAACGCCGGCGACGGCATGCACGAGCATCCCACGCAGGCGCTGCTCGACCTGCGGACCATCCTCGCGCACCTGCGCCCCGGCGTTGCCGAGGTCGGTCCCGAGACGCTCTCGGGCGTCACCGTCACCATCGTCGGCGACATCCTGCACAGTCGCGTCGCCCGCTCCAACATGCTTCTGCTTCCGCGGCTCGGCGCGCGCGTGCTGCTCTGCGGGCCCAAAGAGCTATTGCCTGAGATCGCCGCAAAATCCTCGCCGGGCATCGAGATTGAGCGCGACTTCGAAGCCGCCATCCGCCAGTCGCAGGCGATTATGATGTTGCGCATTCAGGCCGAGCGCCTCGCGGGATTACAACTCGACCTGGAAGAATACAAGGCCGCCTATCAGCTCACCGGCCAGCGCCTCGCATCGCAAGCGCCTACAGCCATCGTCATGCATCCCGGCCCCATCATTCGCGGCCTCGAGATCACGGCCGGCGTAGCCGACGGACCGCAATCGACCATCCTCGAGCAGGTCACCAATGGCGTCGCAATCCGCATGGCGGTGATGGAGCGAGCGCTGACCACCGCTGAAGGAGGCCGCCCATGACCACCCTCGCCATTCGCAACGGCCACCTGATCGATCCCGCCGCCGGCATCGACGGCCTCAAAGACATCTTCATCAAAGACGGCCGAGTAGCCGAGATCGCCACGCCCGGCAAGCTGAAGCAGGCCAACGGCGCCCCTATCCTCGATGCCAAGGGGCTCACCGTTGCGCCCGGCCTCGTCGACATTCACGTGCATCTGCGCGAGCCCGGCCAGGGCTACAAAGAGACCATCGCCACCGGCACCGCGGCCGCAGCAGCCGGAGGATTTACCGCCGTGGCCGCGATGCCCAACACCACGCCGGTGAACGACTCGGTTGAGATTACGCGCTGGATGCAGGCGCCGGAGCGCGGCGCGCAGGTTCGAGTCTTCCCGATCGCCGCAGCCACGCGCGGGTCAAAAGGTGAAACGCTAAGCGACTATGCGGCCCTCAAGTCCGCCGGCGCGGTCGCCGTCACCGACGATGGCCGGCCGATCCTGAAAGACGGCATCATGCGCGAGAGCCTGGCCGCCGCGGCGCGCGTCGGTCTCACCGTCATTCAGCATGCTGAGGACACGCGCCTGACGCAAGGCGCCAGCATGAACCTCGGCCCGGTTTCGTTCAAGCTGGGCCTGCGCGGCATGCCCGCCGAGGCTGAGTCGGGGCTGGTCGAGCGCGATATCCGCCTCGTGACCGAGCTGCGCGAGGCTCATCCGCATTTGCACGTGGCGCATACTTCAACCGCCGCTGCCATCGCCGCTGTTCGTCAGGCTCGCCGCAACGGCCTGCGCGTTACCTGCGAGGTCGCGCCACATCATTTTCTGCTGACCGAGGAGCACGTGGGCCTCTACAACACCCACGCCAAGATGAATCCGCCGCTGCGCTCGGCCGCCGATCGCGACGCGATGATCGAGGCGCTGCTCGACGGCGTGGTTGACGCCATTGCCACCGACCACGCGCCCCACGCCATGCACGAGAAAGAGGTCGAATTCGATCTCGCTCCCAACGGCATCACGGGCCTTGAAACCGCGCTGGGTCTCTCTCTGCGCTGGCTGCACAAGGAGTGGCGGATGCCCCTGGGCCGCGTCCTCAGCTTGCTTAGCGCGCAGCCAGCGGCGCTGCTCGGGCTCAAAGGACGCGGAACGCTTGCCGTGGGCAGCTTTGGCGATGTTGTGATCTTCGATCCAATGGCGGAGTGGACCTATCGCGCCACCGAATCGTTATCGAAGGCGAAGAACACGCCTTTCGACGGCTGGGCCATGCTCGGCAAAGTCCACTACACCATCGCCGAAGGCCGCATCGCTCACGCCATCGCCAACCGCGAGTAGTGTGAGCAGGCTCTAAACGCAGTTTGGCCCATCATCGTTGCCGATGATGGGCCAATCAAGTTGCGGAGTCTGGGGGTTCGCTATTACCGCAGGTCAAACCGGTCCGCGTTCATCACCTTGGTCCATGCAGCCGCAAAGTCCTTCGCAAAGGTCGCCGCGGCATCGCTGCTCGCGTACACCTCGGCCAGGGCCCTGAGCTGCGAGTTCGAGCCAAACACCAGATCGGCCACCGTCGCGGTACCCTTCAGCTCGCCAGTCTTCCGGTCGCGTCCTTCCAGCACGCCCTCAGTTGCTGACTTCTCCCACTTCGTGCCCATGTCGAGCAGGTTCACGAAGAAGTCGTTGGTCAGCGTCTCAGGCCGTTTGGTAAAGACGCCATGCTGCGTGTGCCCGTAGTTCGCGCCCAGCGCGCGCAAGCCGCCGATCAGCAGGGTCATCTCCGGCGCGGTGAGCGTGAGCAGTTGCGCCTTGTCGAGCAGCAGATTCGCGGCAAAGTCTTCGAGTCCCTTGCAAACGTAATTGCGGAACCCGTCCGCCTTCGGCTCCAGCACGGCGAACGATTCCACATCGGTCTGCTCCTGCGAGGCATCGGTGCGGCCCGGCGCAAAGGGAACCTTCACGTCGTGGCCGGCCTTCTTTGCCGCAGCCTCGACAGCAGCCGAGCCCGCCAGCACAATCAGGTCAGCCAGGGAGATCTTTTTGCCGCCCGACGAGCTTCCATTGCCTTTGGCGTGATCGGCGTTGAATTCCTTCTGAATGGCTTCGAGCTTGGCCAGCACCCCGGCCAGCTCGGCAGGCTGGTTTACCTCCCAGTCCTTCTGCGGAGCGAGCCGGATGCGCGCGCCGTTGGCGCCGCCGCGCTTGTCGCTGCCGCGGAAGCTGGCCGCCGAGGCCCACGCCGTCGAGACAAGTTGCGAGATCGACAATCCCGACGCCAGCACTTTGGCCTTCAGCGCCTCAACATCCTGGCCGTTCACCAGCTCGTGGTCAACCGCGGGCACCGGGTCTTGCCAGATCAGCTCTTCATTCGGCGCCAGCGGGCCCAGGTAGCGCGAGCGCGGACCCATGTCGCGGTGGGTCAGCTTGAACCACGCGCGCGCAAAGGCATCGGCGAACTCGTCAGGGTGTTCATAGTAGCGTCGCGAGATCTTCTCGTAGGCTGGGTCGAAGCGCAGTGAGAGATCGGTGGTCAGCATGGTCGGCTGGTGGCTCTTCGACTTGTCAAACGCATCGGGAATTGTACCTGCGCCGGCATTGTTTTTGGGCTGCCACTGGTGTGCGCCGGCGGGGCTCTTGGTCAGCTCCCAGTCGAACTTGAACAGGTTTTCGAAGAAGTCGTTGTTCCACTTGGTTGGAGTTGAGGTCCAGATCACCTCAAGTCCGCTGCCGATGGCGTCTCCAGCTTTGCCGGTGCCGAAGTCGCTCTTCCAGCCCAGCCCTTGCTCATCGATTGGCGCTGCCTCTGGCTCGGCGCCTACGTGGCTCGCCGGTCCCGCGCCGTGGGTCTTGCCAAAGGTGTGGCCGCCGGCAATCAGCGCCACTGTCTCTTCGTCGTTCATGGCCATGCGCGCAAAGGTCTCGCGGATGTCGCGCGCCGCGGCCACCGGGTCAGGGTTGCCGTTCGGCCCTTCCGGGTTCACGTAGATCAGGCCCATCTGCACCGCGGCCAGCGGGTTGTCCAGCTCCCGGTCGCCGCTGTAGCGCTGGTCGCCAAGCCACGTGGCTTCAGGACCCCAATCCACATCCAGCTCCGGCTCCCAGATATCTGCGCGCCCACCGCCGAACCCGAATGTCTTAAAGCCCATCGACTCCAGCGCCACGTTGCCGGCCAGGATCATCAGGTCGGCCCACGAAATCTTCTTGCCGTACTTTTCCTTGATGGGCCACAGGAGCCGTCGCGCCTTGTCGAGGTTCACGTTGTCGGGCCAGCTGTTCAACGGAGCGAACCGCTGCGAACCCCTGCCGCCGCCCCCGCGCCCATCGTGAATCCGGTACGTTCCCGCCGAGTGCCACGCCATGCGGATGAACAGCCCTCCATAGTGGCCAAGTCCGCCGGCCACCAGTCCTGGGACTCGGTCATCAGCGCTGTCAGGTCCTTGATCACGGCATCGAGATCGAGCGTCTTGAACTCTTCGGCGTAGTTGAACTCCTCGCCCATGGGGTTCGATTTGGACGACTGCTGGTGCAGGATGGCCAGGTTCAACTGGTTGGGCCACCAGTCCTGGTTGCCCTTGGCTCCCGCTGTGGTGCGATTAATCATGCCGCCCGAAAACGGGCACTTGGATTCGCTAGACATAATTCCTCCTTGCTTTAGAGTTTGTTATTAACTCTCGCGTAGGCAGCGCTGGGAGCCAATTTTTCCCAGGTCGCGAAGCGAGTCGCGACGCATACCGGGTGTCTGTTAGCGACGAGCGACAAAGAGATGGGGAAAATTGGCCCCAGCCCCGAAGGGTTGCGGCGCAAATCGCGCCATACTTTGTTGTCGTCCTCGCCTTGGAATAGCCAAAGTCTTCGTCCTCCGCCTCGTCTGACGCGATTATTGCTCGCAACGCTGCCTGCGGGAGAGCTAATAACAAACTCTAAAGCAGCCTGTTCAGTATAGGAGCCCCGCACCCGGTCCATCGAGAGAGCCTGTCAATGGTGCCGATAGCCTCAGGCAATCGAGCTCCACGCCTGGATATCCCATCCTCGCGACGTTGTCCCCCTTGGTCCGCGGGGGTTGGAAACCACGAATCCAGGCACGGCTGCAAGTCAGCGAACTGGAAGCTGCCGTTCTGTCTCGCTGAAGATCGTTACCGGCCCAACCAGCCCCGACGGCATCAGCGGCGAGTCAGCGTGATAAGGCTTGAAGGTCGTAAAGGTGTACTGCTTCGCGCCGGGCTGCTGATCGCCAATCATGCGATTGACCCAGGCGTTGGTCACTCGGATGGTGAGTGTGTTTGCCCCGGCCTTGATCGCAGACGTTGCATCGACCCGGTAGGGCGCGTGCCACACAATGCCCAGCGATTTGCCGTTGATGGTGACCTGGGCCAGGTTCTTCACGTCTCCAAGATCGATCCAGATCTTTGCTCCCTTGCCGAGCCATGTGGATGGAACCTGGAGAGTGTTGGTGTAGGTTGCGGTGCCCGAAAAATACTTGACTCCGGGGTCCGAACTGCCCGTCCAGGATGCAAGCTGATCCATGGTGATGGACGGCGGCGCGCCCCAGTCCGGCGGAAAGTTCACGTTCCATGGACCGGCAACTGTTCCCAACTCCTCGCGTGCTGGCGCGGGAACCGTATACGAACTTCCGTGGGCGGGTTTGCGGAAGACGACAAATACTGTTCCCCACGCTTCAAGATCGAGGGGAACTGTAGTCCGTCCGTCTGCAATCGTGTAGGAAACGGGCTTCGATTTGCCGGTTTCCGCATACCACAACTCGGGCGCTCTGCCGGCAACCCGAAAAGTGGCTTCCACTTTGGAGCCCTGGTCGCCGCGGTTATCGACGAAATAGATCTCGGCGTTGGCGAGTTTGCGATGCACAAATTCGAGATGGTTGCCGTTTGCCGGCTGGGTATAGTCAAAGTCGGGCGCGAGATGCAACGCATTGAACGCCTCGGTCAGGCCCTGGCCCGCATAGACCTTGCCTTTGCCAATGTTGTGAACGCCTGAACCGTCACCGAACAGTTC
The DNA here is from genome assembly GCA_963808695.1 of uncultured Acidobacteriaceae bacterium. GTDB lineage: Bacteria > Acidobacteriota > Terriglobia > Terriglobales > Acidobacteriaceae > Telmatobacter. Next base: position 43,079 of record CAWEHF010000010.1, on the reverse strand, counting down.
GTCGGCGAGACCTTGAAACTCGGACTGATTGTCGGCAAGACTCGGATCATCGACCGGCTTGGGGCCCGCAACTACTGCGCCATCCCGTACGAGTGCGTGAATGGCTCGCAGCACCGGAAGTGACATGTGGCGGCTATAGGGATCGAGTCCCAGGATCCGGTATTCCATTCCGCCCTTGGTCACCAGTCGGCCGTCTTTCACGCTAAGTTCGTGAATCAGTGCATCGGCATTGATGTAATCGAAGCCGTAGCCTGCGGGAATATCAGGAGCTTTGCCGGCAAAGATCGCGGTGAGGTTTGAGTCCTCGCCGTAAAAGTAGACCAGGTCAGCGGCGAAATGCCCTTGTTGAAGCAGGTAGCTGCTTCGGGCGATGTACGTGATCCAGGGACCGGCCTCTTCTGCCCAGGTCTCATTGCGGTTGAACCACTGGCCGTACGGTCCCAGGCTCATTCCGGGAGCTTTCCCAATCAGCGGCTGATGCGCCGATTCGTGAATCACAAAGCGATCGATTCCGTTCAGCAGTTCCTGGTCGGCAGTCGGCTTCAGCGTTGCAGGCGACCACGCCCAGGGGGCCGACGCCGCGGTCATTGATTCCGCTGCCGCAAGGTTCTGGCCGTAGATGTGCGCCACTGAAGCGGACTCCCGGTCGTCGGCGTTATAACCGTACTGAATCTTGTTGACCCCCGGAGTTTGCGTCCACATCGCGCTCATTGGCACTTCGTTGAACTTCTTCACTTCCATGCCGTCTGCAACGAAGGCGCGGCCGCCCTCATGGGATTCGCCATAGTGCCCCATCCCCCACTCGTGGAGCGTCGCCTCTAACTGACCGTAGTGCTCGTTGGCAATCAGGTCGGATATGGTTTTGCGAAAGTCCCACAGAAAGCGGTCGCTGGCCGCGGCGCTCTCCACAACGTGACCGGCCAGCACGGGCAGCCATGGCGTTGCATCGTATCCGCGCAGTTTTCTGAATTGGGCCAGCATATTGTCGGTCCAGTTTTGCGAGCCGGCCTCCCAGCTGTCGTTGATCACAAAGCGGAGGCCCTTTTTCCCCATCTCATCCGCACCCACTGTTTCCTTGTAGCTGTCGAGGTACCGCTCGAGGTAATCCTTTACGAACCTCCGATCCAGCTTGTCCACTTCCAGCCCGGTTGCTTCCAGCGTGGCCGGATGATTCGTGATCCCCTGTAGCGAGTACCCGAAGCGCAGCACCACCCACTCACCTGCCGGAGGCGTCCAGTCGAGCGTGCCATCCGCGCGCATCTTCGAAGTCAGATCGATCACATCCGAACTGCGCACCGCATCGGTCGCCTGCGCGGCCGGAGTCGCCAGTGGATATAGATCTTCCACAGGGACAAACGCGCCTTTCATCTCGAACTCGTTCACGCGCGCTTCACCGTGAAGAGCTAATTCTGCGATTTCCAACTCCTGAGGCCCGGGTTGTGCCTTCTTCCACGCGTCCGGGTGAGGCGGTGTCTGCTTGAACGTTACGCGGAAGTATCGTGCGGTCACTGGCGGGAAAGAAATGGTGTGCTCAGGCGCGTTCCCGCTCTGCAAATCGGCCACCTCGCTGAAATTCTGCCCATCGTCGCTTGCCTCCAGGTGCTTTTCCGGCGGCCAGACATTGTTCGTCATCGAGGCCCACCAGTCTGTCTCCCTGGCGGAGTAGGTTAATGATCGAATTGTTTGCGGGGCGGGATACTCGAATTGAATCCAGGCTGTTCCTGTCACGGGAATCACAATTTTTGTGGTCTCTCCCACCTTCCCGTCGGTCAGCATCTCGGCGCTCAGCGACGGCGTGCTTGAAGTCACCGTGGGGTGCAAGGCGGCGAAGGCTGCGTCCGCAGGTGGCCTGCGATAGGCGACGACGGCCGCGTCCACATACAGCCGCGGCCGGTTCGCCGCGCCTCCCGGCCACTGCTCCTGCGTTGTCATGTCCTGGAATGGACCGGTCTCAGTGGGCGGGTGCCCGAGCTTGCCGCTGAAGGGCTTCCCTCCTTCCACCACCGTCTCGCTCCATACGTACTTCTTCATCCCGTGCGATGGCGGTACCCACGGACCACCCGACTCGCTCCATCCGGGTGAGCCTGCAATGGCCATTTCCATGCCGTACCGGTCGCCAAGGCTGATCGCATAGCGGAAAGCGTCTTTCCATTCCGGCGTCATGTAGGCCAGGCGTTTTTTCACCACCTGGGGAGTGTCCAGGGCGGCGTCGAAGTTCTGAAAGCCCGCGATCCCGACCCTGTGCATCCATTCAAGATCGAGCTGAATACCCTCCCGGGTGATGTTCCCGTTCATCCAGTGCCACCAGACGCGGGGACGCGCGCTCTCGGGTGGATTTTCGAATCCGCTCTTGAGAGGATCTGCGCCGCCTTGCGCACGGGCCGGGTTTGCAGCCAGGGAAAGGCAAAGCAGGGAACAAAGAATCGCCGAATGCAGGATTGATGCTGGCCGAATCATGCTGGACATGGAAACACTCCGTCAGTTGTTGTTCGGTTGATGTTTGCGAAGATTGACTGGAATCGGACGGGTGAAGTGTATGAGGGCCGCGTCGCCCTGTCAAATAGAAAAGATGTTGTGTATTGGTTTCAACCTAGTCGGCCCCGGCGCAGCAGGCAAGCGATAGAATCATCCCGAAAGGTCACTCGTGCCGCTCTCTTCTGAATCGCTCATACCCATGCGCGCCCTGCTTGCCGGAGCGCGCCGTAAAGAGTCTGCAATCGTCCAGTTAACCCGCGAGCTGGTTCACGCCGAATCGCCCTCCGACACGCCTGCGGCGGTGAACGCCTGCATGGAACTGGCCGCTGCGCACGCTCGCAGCCTCGGTGCCCGCGTCAAACTGCACCGGCCTCCAAAAGCCACGAAATCCGGAGTTGCTTTCGAAGCCCGCTTCGGACGCCGGCCTCGCTCCGCATCCGCCAGCAAACCTCTGCTTTTGCTCGGCCATCTCGATACCGTCTGGCCGCTCGGCACCCTCAAATCCATGCCCTGCCGCGTTGCCGATGGCCGCTTATGGGGCCCCGGAACCCTCGACATGAAGGCCGGTGTGGCCATGGCGCTGACCGCTATCGCGATCCTCACTGAAGCCGGCGCCCTCAATCGCGAAGTTGTTCTGCTGCTCAATCCCGACGAAGAAGTCGGCAGCCCTTTTTCGCGGGCTATCACCGAGCGCCTGGCCGCCGAATGCGCCGCCGTCTTTGTCCTGGAGCCGGCACAGGGCCTGGCCTACAAAACCGCGCGCAAGGGAACAGGCGACTGGCGCATCGATATCAAGGGTATTGCCGCGCATGCCGGGGTGGACTTCGGAAAGGGCGCAAGCGCCATCCGCGAGCTGGCCCGGGTAGTGGAAACCGTGAGCAACTGGACCGAGCTCAAGCGCGGGCTCACGGTGAGCCCGGGCGTTGCCGGGGGCGGATCGAAGACCAACGTGATTCCGGCGGAAGCATTCGCTGAGGTCGACGTCCGCATCGCCCGCAAGGCCGACGGGCCCCGCATCGAGCGCAAGTTTGCGGCTCTCAAGGCTCACGATCCGCGCTGCACTTTGACGGTGACCGGGGGCATCAATCGCCCGCCCATGGAGCGGACCCGCGGCACTGTACGTCTCTTCACAAAAGCCAAAACGCTTGCCGCAGAGCTTGGAATTGCGCTCGAAGAAGCGGCTACGGGAGGTGCGTCAGACGGGAACTTCACTTCGGCGCTCGGAATTCCTACGCTTGACGGAATGGGCGCGGTGGGCGAGGGCGCCCATGCGCCGCACGAGTCGATTGTGATTGAGCACCTGGCGCCGCGTACCGCGCTGCTGGCGGGAATGCTGATCGAGGAATGTTGAGGGGGGATTGCTGATCGAAACGGCCCCGGCCTGATACACTCCCGTGGAGTAGAAGATTGAAGAAATATCAGCGCATCTGTGAACGCCGGCTCGCTACCCAAGGCGCATGATTAATTTCCCTGAGTTCGGCGAGCTTATTCTGAAATCCGAATCAACCGTTGGAGAGCAACGAAATCATGAAATGCATTGCTTTGATTTTGAGCGTGGCGGCAATGGCTGCCGCCGCGAGCGCCCAAACCACTCCCACGCCGGCGACCGCCACGGCTAAGCCGGCGACAACGACCACAAAAACCGGCTCGACCGCGTCCAAGACCACCGCCGGCACCTCCGCGGATTGGTGGCTGAAGCTGCCAGCAAAAATCCCCAGGGTTCGCGGCATCATCAAGACTGATTTTGCGCTGCGCTACGAAGACATCAAGATCGGCACCGGAGCCGTGGCTGAGCCCCAGAAGATGTACCACGTGAACTACACCGGCTACCTGGCGGCGACAGGCGAAAAGTTCGATTCGAACGCCGACCGCAGGCCGCCGGTGATGGGCAAGGATGGCAAGCCGGCGATGGGTCCCGATGGAAAACCTGAGCTCGGCGAGCCGCAGCCTCTGGTCTTCCCGCAAGGCATGGGCCGCCTGATCCCCGGCTTCGACCAGGGCTTTTCAGGAATGAAGATTGGCGGTAAGCGCCGTATCTTTATTCCCTGGCAGCTGGCCTACGGAACGCGCGATTTACCCGGCCACCCACCCGACCATCCGGGTATCCCGCCCAAGTCCGACCTGATCTTCGACGTGGAGCTGGTGGACGTAACCGACATGCCCAAGCCGCCGCAACGGACCATGATGCCTCCGCACCCGGCAACTCCGCCGACGCCTGGCAAGCCGGGAGCGCCTGGCGCCGCCCCGGCACCTGGAGCAGCGCCAAGTCCTGGAGGAGCTCCGGCGACAACCGCGCCAGCTGCCCCCGCGGCAACCTCGGCTCCTGCGACAGCTCCGGCTACGACTGCGACGCCGGCTCCGGCGCAACCAGCCACTGCGCCGAAGTAAATCCGCGGCGCTCTCATTCTCACGCTGCGCCGGAGGGCAACTCCGGCGTGGCGGCGAGAAGCTGGCGCGTGTAAGCCTCGCGCGGAGCGGCGCAGAGCGCCTCCGCTTCGCCCATCTCCACCAGCCGCCCGCGCTCCATCACCGCGATGCGCGTTGCCAGATACCGCACCAGCGGCATGGAGTGCGAGATGAAGAGATAGGTGAGCCCGTGCTCGCGCTGCAAACCGCGCAGCAGGTTCACAATCTGCGCGCCCACGCTCACGTCAAGCGCTGAGACAGGTTCGTCCAAAACCAGAAAACGCGGCCTGAGCGCCAGCGCGCGCGCAATGTTGATGCGCTGGCGCTGCCCGCCCGAGAACTCGTGCGGATGACGCTCGAGCGCCGATTCGTCGAGGCCGACTTCACCCAGTAGTTCACCGGCCCTGGCGCGCAGCGCCTCCCGGGTACCCCATCCTCCTGAGCGCAGGTCGCCGCGGCGACCGGAGTCGAAGGACCTGCTTCTCGATTTCATTGCGGCTAGGGTGGGGTCCAGGTCACCTTCTGGAACCATCTGGTGGATCACCAGCGGCTCGGTCACAATATCCAGCACCTTCATGCGCGGGTTGAGCGCCGCATAGGGGTCCTGAAAGACCGGCTGCATCTGCCGCCGCAGTGCGTGCATTTCAGCGCTTGAAGCGCGCGCCAGGTCGATGCCGTCCACAACGATCGATCCGCGCGTTGGAGCCGTCAGCCCCAGAATCATCCGCGCGACGGTGGTTTTACCCGAGCCCGATTCGCCGACCAGTCCCAGTGTTTCACCGGCCTCGATGGTGAACGAAACGCCGCTGACGACGGTGCGCTCCTCGGTGCGCAGTCCCACGCGCCGCGGATAGCTCTTCTCGACCGACTTGACCTCGACGAGAGCCATGAGTCGGTGGTACATGCCGCGTGTGTCGTGAGACGCGAGGCGTGGATCGTGACCCGTGAGTCGTGAATCGAGAGTCGTGCGGCTTGCCCGGGGCAAGCTCTTCAGCCTTACCCCGCGGGCAGTACAATTCAGGCGAATCCGTTCTGAGAGGAAAATTTGCAGTGACAGACAAGCTGAGGCTGGATAGGCGGAGTTTTCTCAAGCGGGCGGCTGGAACGGTAGGCGCGGTGACGCTGGCGGAGCGCGGGACTGCGGTGGTTGCAGGGCAGGAGTCCCATTCCGCCGAAGAGCAGACCCAGACAGCCCAGGATCGGTCCCAGCCAGCCCGGAGTTATCCTCGCCAGTTTCGAGGGCGGCAACTGAAGATGATTTCGTTTCCGCTGGGTGGGGTGGCGGCGGGAAGTCTGGGGCTGGGCGGGCGCGGGCAGCTGATCGACTGGGAGATGTTCAACCGCCCCAACAAGGGGTTCCGGCCGTTGTACGCATTTCCGGCGATCTGGGCGCAGGTTGAAGGCGGCAAGCCGGTGGCGCGGATGCTTGAGTCGCGTATCCAGCCACCCTATGCAGGCCCCGACGGACTTGGCTCGAGCAACGTTCCCGGGCTTGGCCGGCTGGAGTCGGCAACGTTCACCGGAGAGTATCCGCTGGCGCGCATCGATTTTGAGGACCGCTCGCTGCCGGTCAAAGTCGCGCTCGAAGCCTTCTCGCCGTTCATTCCGCACGAGCCGGACGACTCGGGACTGCCGGTGGGGATTCTCCGCTACTCCGTCACCAATCCCGGACACAGGGCGGCCAGCGTGAGCATTGCGTTCTCAATCGAGAACCCTGTGAGCACCAAGAGAGAGTACGACGACGACGCGCGACAGAAGCTGGATGAGGGACGGCGCAACGAGTATCGCAACGAGAACGGAATCGCGGGGTTGGTGATGAGCAACTCCGCACTGGCGGCGGACGATCCGATGGCGGGCGAACTGGTGCTGGCCGCAACCGTGAGCGGTGCGGAGGTTTCGCACTGGGAGGGATGGCCGGCGGGCCGCTGGTGGAATGCGCCGCTGCATTTCTGGGACCAGTTTTCAAAGAGCGGCGACCTGGGCGCGCAACCCGATCCGCACAATATGGTGGGTGTGCTGTGCCTGAAGAGAATCATTCCCGCGGGGCAGAGGGCGGTCTTTGAGTTTTTCCTGGGCTGGAGATTCCCCAATCGCTCGCCCGATTGGATGGGGTGGGACGCACCGCATGGCGAGGGCAAAACCGTTATCGGAAATGCGTATGCGGCTCGGTTCAAGAGCGCGTGGGAAGCTGTGAGTTACACCGCGGCGCACTTGCCGGATTTGGAAGAACGCACGCGAATGTTTACCAGTGCTCTGCGCGAGAGCACATTGCCCGCTGCCGTAAAGGAAGCAGCCAGCGCCAACCTCTCCACGCTGGCGACCACAACGTGTTTTCGCACTGCGGACGGCGATTTTCACGCCTTCGAAGGCAGCGGCGACAACTCGGGATGCTGCTTTGGCAACTGCACGCATGTGTGGAATTACGAGACGGCAACAGCGTTTCTGTTTCCGCAGTTTGCGCGGTCGCTGCGGCGCAACGCCTTTGGCTATTCCATGGACGATGCGGGCGCGATGCATTTCCGCGAGCTGCTGCCGCCCGGCAAGGCGCGCTTTGGTTACGCCGCGGCAGACGGGCAGATGGGGCAGATCATCCATGCCTGGCTTGACTGGAAGATCTCCGGCGACCAGGCGCTGCTTGAGAGCACGTGGCCGCGCGTGAAGAAGGCGATCGAGTTTGCGTGGGTTCCGGGGGGATGGGACGCGAATCGCGATGGCGTGATGGAAGGCGTGCAGCACAACACTTACGACGTGGAGTTTTACGGGCCGAACCCGATGTGCGGAATCTATTACCTGGGCGCGTTGCGTGCTGCCGAAGAGATGGCGCGCGCAGTGGGCGACGCAACGTCTGCAGATACATACAAGAGGCTGTTTGAGCAGGGAAGCAAATGGACCGACGACAACTTGTTCAACGGCGAGTTTTACGTGCAGAAAGTGCGCGGATTCAGGAAGGATGAGATTGCGAAGAACCTGCGCGGCGACATGGGAGCGGAGAACACAGAGTCTCCGGAGTACCAGGTGGGCGGCGGCTGTTTGGCCGATCAGCTGATCGGCCAATACCTGGCGGAGATTGGAGGCATGGGCCCGCTGGTGTCGCCGGAAAATATTCGCCGGACCTTGCGCTCCATTTACAAGTACAACTACAAGCCGACGCTCGCGGATCACGAAAATGTTGAGCGAACCTATGCACTGAATGAGGAAGCAGCGGTGGTGGTCTGCGACTACGGCAAGGCCGAGCGTCCGCATATTCCCTTTCCTTATTACGCCGAGGCGTGGACCGGCCAGGAATACCTGGTGGCCAGCCTGATGATGAATTGGGAGATGGTGAATGAGGGCATTGAGTGCGTCGAGAACATTCGCGCGCGCTACGACGGCGAGAAGCGCAACCCGTGGGACGAACCGGAGTGCGGCCATCACTATGCCCGCGCCATGTCCTCATGGTCCACGATGGTTGCTCTCAGCGGCTTTGTTTATGACGGGGTAAGAGCTGCAGTGCTTGCAGCGCCGCGCATTTCGCGCGAGCCCTTCAAGTGCTTCTGGTCGGCGGGAACCGGATGGGGCACATTCTCGCTGCGCAAACAGAACGGCAGCACGCTGTTTTCAATCAAGGTGCTGAAGGGATTGCTGGCCTGCCGCTCCTGCGAAATTGCCGCGATCGGCGCGACCGCTTCAATCGAAAGAGACGGGAAAGTCTTGGCGAATCACGTAAGCCGAAACGGTGAACGAGTCGTGGTGACGCTTGATGAAGCCCAGCGCCTGGCCGCCAATGACGAGTTGAAGATTACGGTACGCGGATGAGCGAAGCCGCACACCAGCGAAGACCGTGGATCGTAATTGTTGGCGGCTTTCTTGGTTCGGGAAAGACCAGCCTGATTCTGTCAGCGGCGCGCCTGCTTGAGAAGGGCGGCCTGCGCTGCGCGGTCATCCTCAACGACCAGGGCTATGAACTGGTGGACACACGCCACGCCGAGATCGAAGGCGTGCTGGCGCGCGAAGTGACGGGCGGATGTTTTTGTTGCCGGTTTTCCGGGCTGATGTCGATGATCGAGGAACTTCGCACGCGGTCGGTCGATGTGATCTTTGCCGAGCCTGTAGGTAGCTGCACCGACATCTCGGCGACGGTATTCGGTCCACTGCGTGAAGAGTTCGACCGTTACCGGGTGGCGCCGTTTACCGTGCTCGTCGATCCAGCGCGTGCCGGCTCGCTGTTCGGCGAGGATGCCGATTCGCCCCTGGCTTTTCTCTTTCAAAAGCAGCTGCAGGAAGCGGACCTGGTCTGCTTGACCAAGGCCGATCTGTATCCGGATGCAACGGGCCTTCCCGGCGTAGAGGCGCGGTTCGTGAGCGCGAAGACCGGGCGGGGCGTAGCCGAATGGCTCGATGAAATTCTGTCGGGCGCGCTCGAGGCGGGAAAAACAACACTGGAGATTGACTACGCGCAATACGCCCGCGCTGAAGCGGCACTGGCGTGGCTCAATCTGAGCTTCACGCTGGAGCCGGCCGTGCCCATCTCTCCAGCGCTGGCGAGCGGTCCCTTTTTTGACGGCCTGCACGATGCGCTCACCGACGCCGGAATTTCAATCGCACATCTCAAGATCTTTGACCGCTCACCCACAGGCTGGTTGAAGGTGGCCGTTTGCGCCAACGGAGAAGAGCCGGCCGTCGAGGGAAATCTCGATGCGTCGCCCGCGGCACGCCATGAGCTGCTTCTGAATCTGCGCGCCAAAGGCGACCCCGCCATGGTGCAGCAAGTGGTTGAAGGGCAGTTGCGGCAGTTAGATGGCAGGAAACTCGACATTCGCTTCGACTGCTTCAGCCCCGCTCCACCGAAGCCGGAACGCAGAGTGCCCAGAGCGCATGCATGATGATCTTCCGGAGGGAGCAGAGGCCTTCAGGCCTCTGAATCCGCGCCGCCAAAGAACAGGCCTTCAGGCCCGGACACTCTGCGTCCTCAGCCCCCAAAGACGGTCCCCGACATCTCAATCCAGTTTGGGATGCAGCTTGTTGAAGCCCGTGGCCTCTTGATACGCGGCGGCAAAGGCCACCAGCTTTGCCTCCTGATAATGGCCGGCCAGGAAGGTGAACGAAACCGGCGTGCCGGGGCCGCCGATGTCGTCGTGGTCGCCGTCGTCGATCTCGGGCGGCTTGGGCGCGTCGTCGCCGCGCAGGCCGTTGGGCAAAATGAGCGCAGGGTGCCCCGAGAGATTGGTGGCGACGAGCTGGGTGTCGGTTGTTGGCGTTGCAATAATGTCGACCTTCTGAAACAGCGCGGACATCTGCTGGACGCCAAGCAGGCGGGCGCGATTGGCCTGGATGTAGTCGACGGCGGGGTAGAAGCGCGCGGTGCGGAAGGCGTTGGGCCAGTCTTCGGGTCCCTGCTCGGTGAGCAGGTGGTCGCGGCCGGTGAGCGTGAGCTCGTCGAATGCCGCTGCGGCCTCGGTGCCGAGCAGCGGCACCATCGCGCTCCACGGCAGTTTTGGCAGCTCGACAGGAATGAGATCGACACCCATCGCTCGGAGTTTGTCTAGCGTGGCCAGCTCGTAGTGCCGGTCGTAATCGCGGCGTGCGCGAGCGGCTTTTGCAAACTCGTTGCGCTCCTCGCGCTTTTTCTTGTCGTCGGCACTTTCGCCGGGTTTGGCGTCTTCGAGCTCGAGCGGCGGCAACGGGTCGAATTCGGATTTCAGGTAGCCGACGCGCAGCTTGTTCCAGTCGGGGTACATGCTCGGTACCATTTCGAATTCGACGGGAGCCGCGGAGAGGTCCTTGCCGTCAGCTCCAGCGATGGCCTCTAGCACCAACGAGCAGTCGCGCACCGAGCGGCACATGGGCCCGAGCTTATCCATCGTCCAGCTCAAGGCCATGGCGCCGGTACGTGGGACGAGTCCAAAGGTGGGGCGCAGGCCGGTGACGCCGCAGCGCGTTGAGGGCGAGGAGATAGAGCCAAGAGTTTCAGAGCCGATGGCGAAGCCCACGCAGCCGGCGGCTACTGCGCTGCCCGGACCGGCCGACGAACCGCTCGATCCCTGCACGGGGTTCCACGGGTTGCGCGTGCGCCCGCCATACCATTTATCGCCCATGGCCAGTGCGCCGAGAGTGAGTTTGGCGACGAGCACAGCGCCCGCCGCATCGAGGCGCTGGACCACGGTTGCATCTTCGTCGAACGACTGCTTCTCAAAGCCGCCCGCGCCAAAGGTCGTTGGATAGCCTTTCACGGCGAGCAAATCTTTCGCGCCCCAGGGAATGCCGTGGAGAGGGCCGCGATATTTGCCGGCCGCGATCTCAGCGTCGGCGGCCTTGGCCTGGGCAAGCGCGCGCTCTTCGGTGAGCGTGATGACGAAGTGGAGTTTCGGGGCGTAGCGCTTGAGCCGGTCGAGGTACATCTGGGTGAGGGCGAGGGAAGTGACGTTCCGTGCCTTGATTTGTGCGGCGAGCTCTTCTAATGAGGCGAAGGCCAGGTCTTCAATCTTGGAAGGCGTCACGGGCGATTGTTGGCAGTCGTTGCCTACGCAATCAATCGCTACGGTTTCATTGCTGGGCGGCGACGGCAATGTTACACACTTTTCTTCATCGCCCGCCTTCGCCGCCGGCAGCGGATGAAACGCATACGCCGGCTGCACGGAGTTGGGCAATTCGAGCTTGCGAATCGCTTCGATGGAGCCGTTCTGATCGACGAGGCCGTCGATCATCATCTGCTTCTGCTCGGCGGTGAAAGGGCCGATGCCGGCAAGGACACCGGCCTGGTCGATCATTTCGGGAGTAATCACCGGCGGCTTCGACTGGTCGGTAGCAGCCGTCTCCTGCGACTGCGCGGCGAGCGTGTAGAGGATTCCGGGCAAAAGTGGCGAGGCAATGCCCGTCTGCATGCAGACGTTAAAGAAAGCTCGTCGATTGAGCGTCATTTGGAAAAAGTCCTTCTGGAGAGCGAGTGCTCTTGGGCAAACTATACGACAGGCGGCGGCTGGGAACGTATGCCGGGAGCCGGTGACGTAAATTCGATTGTGTAAAAGGCAGGAGGGTGTAAGTTGGCTTTGGCCTGACGAGCTAAAGCCGATTCCGAAAAGGAGACTTACACCCCATGGCGAAGATTATCTCGATTGACGAGCATTTCCAACACTTTCTCAGTGATTTGAAGGAGAGCTTCTGGGGCGACCTGGAAGCCAAGACGCGGCTGGCCTGGAAGCATTTTCTGGAGGCGGAGTCGGAGCGGATGCGCAATCTGTACATGGGCTACGAGTCGTACGAACGCGGCCCCAGGGTGGCGGCGGGCTATCGCAACGGCTATTACGAGCGGGACTTTGTGACCCGCTTCGGCACCCTGCGGCTGCGCATAGCGCGCACCCGGGACAAGGGTTTCCTTCCCGCCGGATTGGACAAGTTCCAGCGCCGGGCGCCGGAGGTGGCGCTGCTGATTCGCGAGGCCTTTCTGCGCGGCATTTCCACGCGTCAGGTGGGCCGTGTGGTGGCCACGCTGACGGGCGAGACGGTCAGCGCGCAGACGGTCTCCAACCTGGCTCGCGATCTGGACCATGCCGTCCGGCAGTTTCATCAGGCCAAGCTGAACGACGAGTGGGCCTATCTATTCCTGGACGGGGTAAATCTCAAGGTGCGCCGGCCCGCAGGACGGCAGTGCGTGCAGATGCTGGTGGCCTACGGTGTGCGCCAGGACGGCACTCGGCAACTGCTCGGCTTTCTGCGCACCAAAGGTGAGGGCCAGGCCCACTGGGAGGCGCTGCTCAACGATCTCTACCGGCGCGGCCTGAGGGGCGACAAGCTGCTGCTGGTCGTCACCGACGGATGTCCCGGGTTGGCGGCGGCCATCCAAACCGTGTACCCGCGCGCGACCCACCAGCGCTGCTGGGTGCACAAGATGCGCAACATCCTGGAGAAGGTGCGCAAGCGCGACTACGACGCCGTCAAGGTCGACGCCCAGGCCATTTATCTGGCCAAAGGCCGCCGTCAGGCAGAGGCTGCCGCGCGCGCCTTCTGCCGTCGCTGGCGGAGCGAATATTCCTCCGTGGTCAGGCAACTGGAGCGCGATCTGCCCGAGCTGCTCGCTTTCTTCGCTTTTCCCAAGCATCTCTGGCGCAAGCTGCGCACCACCAACATCATCGAACGTTGCTTCGTCGAAGTTCGCCGAAGAACCCGGCCCATGGTCTGCTTCGTCAACGTGCAATCCGTGGACCGCATCATCTACTCCATCTTCCAGAGATTCAACCTGGAATGGAAAAATCGCACCCTCCGCGTTTTTACACAAGCGGCTTGACGTCACCCCGGGAGCCGGTCAGGCGGCGGGAAAACCCCGATTCAGCGTAGAATAAGAGTTGCAGCACGAGCCTTTTGGCTCCGCGCTCGCACCCGGCGGCACGGTTTCACCATCTAACAAGTGCCGGTTGGTTCCTAGGGGGCGTCACGGTTTCGACGGGATCGATTGCGGCAAGGGAGACATGTCGGGGTGTGGGCACCCGTAATCGCCTGCAAAACTAAAGTTGCCAACGATAATCTGGCACTTGCTGCTTAATTAAATAAGCAGCCGTCTTTCGCGGCTTCGCCTATGGGCTGCGAGCAAGACGTTATTCAGTAGGCTGGCTGAAGCGGCTCGGTCCGGGCGGCTGACGCGAGATCAATCGGACTAGTTCGCGGCGCATCTTGTCCGTTCTTAAGCGTCGCGAGCGAAACCAATCGAATCGGACACAGCATGGACTCTCCCGGCTGACAGCGATTTCGGACGCGGGTTCGACTCCCGCCGCCTCCACCATTGCATGGAGCCACCGTTCACCCCAGCTCGATCTCGACACGGTGAACACCGTGGGAGATCGCGGGCGCATAAAAGTAGACTGACTCCTCGACTCTTCGCAGGTTGTCGATGTTAAGCGCCTTGCCGTCGAGATGCGCGCTCGTCACCTTCTTGCCGCGAGGCACCAGCACCTCGACGCGAAACCTCTCCGCGCTTCCGGTGAATTCCAGCGTCACTGTATGCTCGTCGGCGTTGTAGCGATAGCTGCAGTAGCCTTGGGAAGCCGGGTAGCGAGCGGTAATTTCGGCCCCGTTCACATGAGCCGCGGGCCAGCGCGGCCGGATGGCGGTTTGGCTGAATGCCGCGCCCTCATCGTTGATGCCGCCCAGGCCTTCAATCACCGCCTGCGTCACCGAGCCGGCCCATCCATCGGGGATGCCCGTCGACAGATCGTCGTAAGGAGCAAAGAAGACCGGCGCGTCGCAGAGGCTGACGGCGGCGATCATCCACTTGCACTGTTCGGATTCCGCAGCGAATTCGAGCGAAGCGATCTGCCGCTCGGGATGCGGATTGGCTACTCCGGTTGCGTATATGCCCAGCACTACTTGATATTCAGTTGTCTTAGTCCAGGCCACTCGCCAGGTGTCGCGGGTGCGCGGGCCGTCCTTGCTGTATCGCGTGTCCGCGGGATTGAACCAGGTGTGCCCCTCAACGTCCAGCGTCTGCGCGGAGCCATCGGAGTAATGAAAGGTGAGCGACTGGCCGGCGGTGCTCGCTGTGTTGCTGGCGGTGAGCAGGTAGACTGAGAGGGCTTTTGCGTTGACCGGAACGGTGGCGCGGTCCTTGTAAGGCGACTGGCGCGAGATAACAACGCAGCTGGGCTTGGCATTCGTTGCGGGCCCGGGCAAAGTGAAGTTCACTCCCTGAAACCTCTGCTCGCCGGCGGGGATACCTTCAAGGTTCAGTTGCGGATCGCCTGACCAGGAGGGCGCCTGTTGAGAGCCGGGGCCAAGCGTGGCGTTGAAGGCGGAGTCAAGGCTGACCGGCTGGAAGGTGCGCGCGGGCGTTTCGACTGCCTTGCCCCGGAGGGTAACCGGGAGATAGCCGCGATAGCGGTCGGCGATGCCGCGCAGCCGCCGCAGAATGTCGGCGCCGTACTCCTCGAATCCATGCTCGAACGCGCCGTGGGCAAGCTCCCCGCCAACCACGGTCAGAACGCCGCCATTGCAATACTCCCACACCATGCCGGGGTCGTTGCGCGTGAAGTTTTTCTCGAACGGCGGATAGATACCGTAGAACTCACCCGGCGAAGAGGCGGGCATTTCTGCACGGATGCGCTGGTAGGTTTTGAGAATGCTCACGCACCTCTGGTGCGCGATGCCGCGGTTGAGCGCGTAGGCGTTTGAGAGCGAAACCTGGCGGGCCATGTCGACACCCATTTCGGGTTTGTAGCCAGGGTTTTCGGCGATCCAGTGGGTGTAGAACTCGCCGTTCCAACTGAGCGCGTTCAGCCGCGCCTCGACGCCGTCGGCCAGTTGTTCAAATTCGGGAGCTTCGGTTCCCCGTTCGGCCTCGCGCAACATCTCAGCCAGGTGGCGGCATTGCGCCACAAGATTGGTGTTGTCGCCGTGGAAGACGCCGAACTCGCTCTTGCCTAAAAACACGGTGAAGACGCATTGGTCGAAACGCTGCTGATCGTCAGAGGTGTAGTCCCAGGTGTCGATGGTGAAACCGCGATGCATGAGCTGGTACTTCTGCGACCAGCGGTACGGGCTGCGCGTCACCTGCCGCAGCGCGCGCATGGCATTGTCCAGCTTTTCCTTCATCCAGTCGAGGTCTCCCGTGGCCTTCCAGGTGGCGTACAGGCCCTCGACGAAATACTGCTCCACGTGGCTCTCAACAGGGGCGCGGCGAAGCTGCCAGAAGCCGTCGCCGAATCTCTTCACGAAGCCGCCGTAGTGAAACTTCCAGTCAAAATAATCCGGTCCAGGCGTGGCGGCGTAGCAATTCTCCCAGATCATTCCGTCTTCGCGCTGCGTGGCTGCAAAAAAGTCAATCGCATCCTTTACCGAGGGCCAGTAGTACTTCATTCCTTTCAGAATCAGGGTGTGGTCGAGCATCCAGTTGGCGAAGAACTGGTAGACGCGGTCATTGTAGGGAATCGCGGATACGGGGCAGTTCTGATTCCAGCTCATCATGGACCACAGAACGGCTTCAACCAGGCCCTGATAGACCCCGCCCTCGTCACGCACTTCGGTCGAGCAGTCTACATCGAAGGCCACTTCAGCGGCGGTTCTGCCATCCGGCTCCAAAAGCCTGGCGGTGTGGCGGCCCAATGCTCCGCCCACGACAAACGACATCTCTCCCGCAGCCGGCACGCGAACGTACTCCCGGCCCGCCCCATCCCGAACTACGAGGGTCTTGTTGGCTGCATCGCCGGCGGGTATATGCATCTTGACGGTATCGAGCGGGCGCCTCGCTCCCTCTTCGAGAGCATCGACGGCAAGCTGGACGGTTGCAGTGACGGATTGGCCGCGTGCGATCGCGATTCCCGCGCTTGCGGCCATAGGAAGCACTTTCAGGAGGGTTCTTCGATCAGCGTTCATGGCACCAACATTATCTGCCTGTCGTTCAAGTCGTTCAATATCAGTGGAATTGAGGCTGCAGATCATCTTAATCAATCGATCCGATCAGCCTCGATACTTGAGGCCGCATGTCGCAGGCGGCGTTCAAGGTCGGAGCCCAAATTGGGAACCTGCTCGCAATCCTGCACGAGAAGCATTCCATTCGCTGTTGGGTGCCGTCGCCGGCTGATCCTGCCGCAGCGTGATCTGGTGGGTGACGTAAATTCGATTGTGTAAAAGGCAGGAGGGTGTAAGTTGGCTTTGGCCTGACGAGCTAAAGCCGATTCCGAAAAGGAGACTTACACCCCATGGCGAAGATTATCTCGATTGACGAGCATTTCCAACACTTTCTCAGTGATTTGAAGGAGAGCTTCTGGGGCGACCTGGAAGCCAAGACGCGGCTGGCCTGGAAGCATTTTCTGGAGGCGGAGTCGGAGCGGATGCGCAATCTGTACATGGGCTACGAGTCGTACGAACGCGGCCCCAGGGTGGCGGCGGGCTATCGCAACGGCTATTACGAGCGGGACTTTGTGACCCGCTTCGGCACCCTGCGGCTGCGCATAGCGCGCACCCGGGACAAGGGTTTCCTTCCCGCCGGATTGGACAAGTTCCAGCGCCGGGCGCCGGAGGTGGCGCTGCTGATTCGCGAGGCCTTTCTGCGCGGCATTTCCACGCGTCAGGTGGGCCGTGTGGTGGCCACGCTGACGGGCGAGACGGTCAGCGCGCAGACGGTCTCCAACCTGGCTCGCGATCTGGACCATGCCGTCCGGCAGTTTCATCAGGCCAAGCTGAACGACGAGTGGGCCTATCTATTCCTGGACGGGGTAAATCTCAAGGTGCGCCGGCCCGCAGGACGGCAGTGCGTGCAGATGCTGGTGGCCTACGGTGTGCGCCAGGACGGCACTCGGCAACTGCTCGGCTTTCTGCGCACCAAAGGTGAGGGCCAGGCCCACTGGGAGGCGCTGCTCAACGATCTCTACCGGCGCGGCCTGAGGGGCGACAAGCTGCTGCTGGTCGTCACCGACGGATGTCCCGGGTTGGCGGCGGCCATCCAAACCGTGTACCCGCGCGCGACCCACCAGCGCTGCTGGGTGCACAAGATGCGCAACATCCTGGAGAAGGTGCGCAAGCGCGACTACGACGCCGTCAAGGTCGACGCCCAGGCCATTTATCTGGCCAAAGGCCGCCGTCAGGCAGAGGCTGCCGCGCGCGCCTTCTGCCGTCGCTGGCGGAGCGAATATTCCTCCGTGGTCAGGCAACTGGAGCGCGATCTGCCCGAGCTGCTCGCTTTCTTCGCTTTTCCCAAGCATCTCTGGCGCAAGCTGCGCACCACCAACATCATCGAACGTTGCTTCGTCGAAGTTCGCCGAAGAACCCGGCCCATGGTCTGCTTCGTCAACGTGCAATCCGTGGACCGCATCATCTACTCCATCTTCCAGAGATTCAACCTGGAATGGAAAAATCGCACCCTCCGCGTTTTTACACAAGCGGCTTGACGTCACCATCTGGTGCCCTTGGTTGAAAACTGCGCCTGCGAGGTATATAAAGCTGTGAGTCATCCAAAGGGCAAAAAGTGTGTCCATTAAATTTCGGGCGTCCAGCGTGTCTCTTCGTGAGAGGAGCCAGGATCCTTGGGTGCGGTCGCGCATCGCACGAGAACGCCGGCACAGGAATGAAAGGAAAGATCATGAATCGGCAAAGCAGGCTTAGAGGCCTCATTTCCTTCCTGGCGATTGCCGCTTTCCTCATTCCTGCTTTGTGCCGTGCGCAGAATCAGGACCTCTCGGCGAATTACACCTGGGCGCCGGTCCAGATCGGAGCAGGCGGATGGATTCGCGGCATGGCCATCAGTCCATCCGATCCGACACGCAAGTATGCGCGCGGTGACGTTGAAAACCTTTACCGCTGGAACAACGCGGCACAAACCTGGGTTCCCACCAAGCTGGCGAGCGCGTTTCCGTCGAGCATAACTGCTGCGCCTGCGAACGCGGGCGCCGGCGCCATTGCCATCGATCCAACCAACCCCGACCACATTCTGGTCGCCTATCAGATCAACACGTCATCCGATCTGTCGGCAACAAATCCGAGCATCAATCTGAATGTCTACGCAAGCTGGGACGGCGGCGTGACCTTCAAAGCCGGCAATCTCTGGCTGAACGGCAGCCTCACGCAGGAGACCAGCGGTGAGCGCCTGGCTTTCGATCCCAATAACGGCTATGTTGCCTACTTCGGAAGCCCCGGAGCGCAGGGCGCCAGTGACGGACTGTATAGAACCGCAGACGGCGGAAAGACGTGGACGCAGGTGACGGGCGGCGGCTACCTTGCCAACACATCCTCGGTTCGCTACGAATCGCAGCTTCCGCGTTTAGATGGAGGCAATGGCACCGTGCAGGTGAGCGGTCAGGCGGCGAGCAGCACGATCTATGTCACATACATCAAGCACGATGAGACGAATAACGACGCAGTAAGCGGCGGCGGCGTTATCAAAAGCTCCGACGGCGGCCAGACCTGGACCGATGTAACTGACCCGCTGGCGAACAATATATGCAGCAGCAGCCAGCCCGAGTCACAACTGTGCTGGGCCACGATGGATACTGCCGGCAATTTGTGGGTGACCGATGGCAACTCGAGCGGCAACATTTTTGAACGAAGCCGCGCGGGCCAATGGACCACCGTTCCCACGCCGAGCGGAGGCACGGGCGGCATCGCCGTCGATCCGGGCAATCCCAATCGCATCTTTATCGATGCAGGCGACGTGCTGCAGCGCTCCCTTGATGGCGGGAAGACCTGGACGACCCTGGGGAACAACTATAAGTGGTCCACAACTCAGCCAATTCTGTGGCTCAACCCATCGTCATTCCGGCCGCAGGGATACTACGTCTCTGAGAGCGGCCTCTATTTTGATTCCAACGAAAATTTATGGCAACCGTGCGGCAACAACGGAATCATCACAACCAAGCCCAATGACTCCACGGACACGCCGTCGAATCCGCCGACATGGACAAGCATGGCTGAAGGCATTGAAGAGATGGAAACCTCGGCGGCGGCCATTCCGCCCGGCGGAATTCCGGTGCTTGGCGTTGCCGACGAGTCGGAGTTTTCCATCCCCGATCCCGACACCTACACAGCGCAGCATTACCCCATCAATCCGTGGGCCAACGGCGGCTACGGGCTGGGCATGTCGCAGGACATCGCGTACGCGCCGAACGCGCCCAATTTTATTGTGGCTCCCGACGCCAACGACGAGACGAGCCAGGGAACCCTGCCGCAGTTTCAATACGCGAGTTACAGCAACGATGGCGGCAACACGTGGACCGAGTTTCCGTCAGTGGTGAACGGCACGCATCCCTGCATTCTCTATGGCGGAGAGATTGCGGTGTCGGCGCGTCCCTCGGGCCAGCAAGGCGAGGCGCCGGGCTCTGACAACATCGTGTGGTTTCCGACCAACTCCGGCGACCCTAATGCCCAATTCGGCCAGGTACCGGCGCCGTTTTACTCCAAGGACGGCGGCACAACCTGGACACAGACAGCCTCTTTCAACAGCGTTGCAGGCGCAACCACGTTTACTCAGTGTCCCTCGAACACCAGCTATACCTTCTTGCAGGCTCAAATGGGCGACTGGCTTTATATTCTCGCCCAGCACCAGTTGATCGCCGATCCGCTCACGCCGGGGACCTTCTATCTGAAAATGACGTTCGGAAACAGCGGCAGCGGCGATGGAGGTTTCTGGAAGAGCACGGATGGCGGAGTTACCTGGGCCGAGACGGCAGGAACCACGCAGGTTCCTAATTACACGCATTGGGGCAGGATGGCGGCGAATCCAAATGTTTCAGGCGATCTGTGGCTTGTGGATGGCTGGCAGGGAGCAGCGAGTCACGGGCTGTATCACACCGCGGATGGAGGGAACTCTTTCACGAAGAGTGCCGCATTTACTTATGCATGGCAGGTGGCGCTGGGCAAGGCTGCGCCGGGGCAAAGCTATCCGGCAATCTATGTCTACGGGCTGTTGGCAGGCGACCCCAAGTGGGGCATCTTTCAATCGGTCGATGGAGGAAATACTTTCAACAGGATTTCCTATTACCCATACGGCATCTTCGACATTCCCTACGACATGGCCGCAAGCTGGGATGTGTTTGGCACCGTCTATGTTGGATTCAGCGGCAATAGCTTCTATTACGTTCAGTACAACGCCAACGATCCGCAGGCATCGGCGCCTGAGTTTTTTCCAATAGGGGCCACATATCAATCTGCGCAGGCTGTCACCATAACCAGCTCCACGCCGAATGCCGCCATCTACTACACCATCGACGGGTCATCGCCCACAACGAACTCCTATTTATACGGTGGCGCAATTACGGTCGCGACCGGTTCTGAGACGATCAATGCCATCGCTGTCGCAAGCAAATACTCTCCCAGCAGTGTGAGTGCAGCCGGTTACATCATCAGCCTTACGCAAGCCGCGACTCCGACCTTCACTCCCTCCGGCGGGACGTACACATCGGTGCAACCGGTAACCATCAGCGACACCACCCCGAATGCATTGATTTACTACTCGACTGACGGAAGCACGCCGACTACGGGTTCAACGCAATACTCCAATTCCATCAGCGTGTCGACGACTGAATCCATCCAGGCCATCGCTGTCGCCTCGGGCTACTCAAACAGCAGCATTGGCTCGGCCGCATTCACCATCAATCTGCCTCCGCCGAGCTTCTCCATGGGCATCTCCCTGGCGTCGCTCACCATCCAGTCCGGCGGCCAGGGAAGCGTTACTGTGACCGTCACGCCGGCCAACGGATTCAACTCCGCCGTCAGTTTTGCGTGCTCCGGGCTCCCGTCGGGCGTTACGTGCAGCTTCAATCCGCAGCAAGTCACACCCTCGGGTAGTGCGATTTCAACGCAATTGACGGTGGCGGCCAGCTCGACCGTCGCTGCAATGCAACGCCGCTCCGCGCCATTCATGCCGGAAGCGGCGTGGGCCGCAACCATATTCCTGCTGGGTTGGAAGAGAAGGAGCCTGATTCGGATCGTGCTTTTCGTGGTGCTGACGTTTGCCGGATTCGCGCCGGCTTCAGGCTGTGGCGGCGGATCCTCGTCGGGTCAACAAACGCAGCCAATTCAGGCCACAGTAACCGTGACAGCGACCTCCGGAACCCTGCAGCAATCCGGCACATTCGCGCTCACGGTGAATTGACGAGCCAAGTCGGCGGACATGCGACCTGACGAAACATATTTGTGGTTGGAAGGAAAAATTCATGAGTTCCTTGAAGTTTATGCAAGCCGGCGCCTTGGCTGGGGCGATGATGGTTGCTCATCTCATGGGTGCGCAGACGGCGAAGAGTCCTTACGATTCAGTTGACACAATAATCGGTACTGCCGGCGGAGGAAATACTTTTCCGGGAGCGACGCTTCCTTTCGGCATGATTCAGTGGAGTCCCGACACCAACACCAGCGCCTGGTATGAGTACTCGCAAGCGGCGCATCCCGGAGTTGCGGCCGAAAAGTCGATTCTCGGCTTCAGTCTGACGCACATCAGCGGAGCAGGCTGCCCGCTCTACGGGGACTTTGCGGTGCTGCCCATTGCCGGTGAACTTGCGGTGAGTCCAGGAGCCGGCATCGCGCAATATGCCGTGCAGTTCGATCACGCGCAGGAGGAGACTCATCCCGGCTATTACGCAGTGACGCTGGCCAATGGCGTGAAGGTTGAAATTACCGTAACTGAGCGGGAAGGCATCGCGCGCTTTACATTTCCGCCGGGCGCGCCGGCACGGCTGCTCGTCAACGCCGGATCGAGCGCGAATATAAAAGAGACTGCGTCGGCACAGCCTGGCGCAATCGAAGACGGCAACGGCATCACGCTCATCGGACAAGACAGCTACGAAGCGTACTCGCGCGCAGGGCATTTTTGCGGCACGGATTCGCACTACATCATTTACGGCGCCGGCAAATTCAATAAGGCCTTCAAGAAGGCTGTTTTATGGCAAGATGGCACGGTTACTGGCGAAGGGAAGGAAGCAAAGGGCAAACATGCAGGGGTGTGGCTTGACTTTGGGAACGAGCGCCAAATCGAGCTGAAGGCCGCCGTTTCGTTCGTCGATACAGACGGCGCGCGCGGAAATCTGGAGCACGGCATCGCCGGCTGGGGTTTTGATGGGGTGCGCGCAAAGGCCCGGCAGACGTGGTCGCAGCTGCTCGATCGCTTTCGAGTGGAGGGAGGAACCGAAGAGCAGCGGACGAAGTTCTACACAGGCGTCTATCACTCGTTTCTTTCGCCCACAACCTTCAGCGACGCCGACGGCCGCTACATGGGCTTCGACAAGAAGGTGCACAACGTTACCGGCAGTCAAAAAGCGCAATACGCGAATTTTTCCGATTGGGATATTTATCGCAACACCGTGCAGATGCAGGCGCTGTTTGAGCCGCAAAGCCAAAGCGACATGCTGCAATCGCTTGTCAACGATGCCGGGCAAGGCGGACAGCTTCCGCGATGGGAAGCTGCCAACGACGTTACCTACGTGATGGGCGGCGACTCGCCCGCAGCCGTGATCGCGTCTTCTTATGCTTTCGGGGCGCGGAGCTTTGACACTGAAACCGCTCTCAAGTACATGGTGCGCGCGGCCACAGAGACAAAGGACAACAGGGAACGGCCATTTCTCGAGGACTATCTCACGCTTGGTTATGTGCCTGCCGAAAAGGACGAGATCTCAGCCTCTCGCACGCTTGAGTATGACAGCGACGACTTTGCGGCCGCGCAATTCGCACGCGCATTGGGGCGCACCCGCGATGCCAACCGCTTTTTGCAAATGTCTCAGGGCTGGAAGAACCTCGTGGATCCCGATACCAAATGGATTCGTCCGCGGCTGAGCGATGGAAGCTGGCTTACAGGATTCGATGCGGAGAAGTCATTGCCCAGGCGCCGTTACAATCCCGATGCGATCGACCAGCAGGGCTTTGAAGAAGGGAACACCTATCAATACACGTACATGATTCCTTTCGACTACCCTGCTTTGTTTGCGGCCATTGGAGGAGAAGATGTCGTAATTCCCCGGCTCGACCAGTTCTTCATAAAGCTGAGATGCTGGGCCGAGCCCTGCTACAACATCGAAAACGAGCCGGACTTTGTTGTGCCGTACGCTTACGTTTTTGCGGGCCAGCCATGGAAGACGCAGAAAGTGGTGACGCGCATCGGCGAGGAAACGTTCAAGGCCGCGCCCGAGGGCATTCCCGGCAATGACGATCTTGGCGCGACTTCAGGCGTCTATGTATGGGATGCGATTGGCATGTATCCCGCGGTGCCGGGCGTAGCCGGCGTGGTGTTGGGCACTCCGTTGTTCGACAAAGCAACTCTTAAACTCGCGGGCAATCGAACTCTGGTTATCGTACGCAAAGGCGAAGGCATTTACGTTCATGACGTGACGCTGAATGGCGTAACGTACCCGAATAACTGGCTGCCGCTGGCTAAGCTGCATGCAGGCGAAAATCGCATCGTGTTCGGCACCCAGGCGCAACCGGATACGCAGCGCGGAACAGCCAAGGGAGACAGGCCGCCATCGTTTCGATGAGACGAGGCAGGAGTCAAGGATCGAATGGGCGTTGTATTCCTTCAGGCGTTGAGTCTGAGAGTCAGCTGAATTTGGCTGAAACCGCGGGAGTGATGCAGCGCTGTCCCTCGGCTTGTACTCATTACGGCGCTGAGACGATGCTGACGGTTCTTCTGCGCATTTGATGCAATGCGAGGACCAGGGCCGCCACTGATGTGAGAAACGCCGCGCCTGCGAGCATCAGAAAAGCATACTGCCATCCAAAGGCTGTCGAAATGCGCGCCACCGTATCTCCCGACAGCCATCCGGCCAAATAGCCCACGCCATCAATGATTCCCGATGCGGTAGCGCTGCCGCGTTTTCCGCCAAAGTCCAGTGACATTGCTCCGGCGAGATACGAGTATGGGCCAAGTATCAGAAATCCAACGAGAGTCACAAGCGCCACAGGCAACCACGCGGCGCCATGATTCGGCAGGCGCGCCAGCGCCAACAAACATACCGAACTCGCCGCCATTCCGAACACCAGCACCAGATTGCGTCCGTTCAGGCCCAGCTTGTCGCTTGCCACTCCCGCTATCAGAACAGCTATGCCTCCAAACAGCGGAAATAACGCGCTTTTATTGGCCGCATCGGCGGGCGAAAGTCCGGCAAACTGCACAAAATATGTCGGCGTCCATAAATTGAAGGTCTCGCGCAGCAGCGTGGTTCCAAGCGACAGAAGGCAAACCAGCCAGAAGGGAAAGCTTGAGAGCAAGGGACGCAGAACCGATGCGAGAGTTGGTTTTTGATTTTCTTTCCCCTCGCCAGTCGATGCATAAACATTGAGGGGATTTGCTTGAGCAGGCGGTAATCCCACCTCCTCCGGCGTCTCGCGAAGAAACACGAGGTTCAAAACCAGCAAAATGCCCAATGCGGATGCGGCAAATAGAAAGACGCCCCGCCAGCCCACTCCGTGAGCCAGCAACAGTCCCATGGTCCAGCGGCAAAACGCGTCGCCGAACAGAAAGCTGAGACTGAGCATCGCCATCACGCTGCCGTAGGTTGAATAAGAAAACCAACGGGAGGATACCTTTACCAGTCCGGCCCAGCCCGCCGATTGAAACAGGCGATTGGCTATCCAGGCGAAGGTCATGATCGGCAATCCACCCGGCGCGATAAACAGCAAGGTAAACAGAATTGAGCCGGTCATTCCGCCGAGAAAGTTGCGTTTGCCGCCGATCAGGTCGGCGATCGCACCGGAGAAGAATTTGCCTGCTGCGTAAGCCATCGTGCCTGTGGATGCAATCAGGCCCAGCCTTACCTGCGCTTCACTGGCTGTAACCCCATGCTTTCCCAGTTCTTTGATGAGATCGGGCAAAGCAACGGCGAGATTCGACCGGCAAAAGTAGTATCCCGCGTAGCCCACTGCGAGAAGGACAATTGTTCCCCAGTGCCTGGCGGTAAGCTTCGACGATAGAGTTGTTTGCTGCGATTCCCGGGTGTGCACTTGCGCAGAGTAGCACCCGGCTTCTGCAATTTGCCCCTTCATTCACTGCGGATACCGAATATTCATCGGGCTTTCAATAAGCCGTAACAACAGCGGCAAGCGATTCGTAAGACCATAAGGCAGGCATCACATCACCGTGCAGCATGCGGGCCCTTTCCTGGCGAGTCAGCGGGCACCTCCGTCGAGTAACTCTGCGCTCCTCTGATTCCCATCACTTAGCTGACAGGCTCCATCGCAATCAAATCGCCGCAACTTTGCGGTCAATCAAACCAGATGTGCTTTCGCTTCAGGAGGACAAAGTGAAATCTGCAGGTAGGACTTTCTTACGATCGGTCTGGCTTAGTGTGCTCGTGGTTGGCGTCGTACTTGTGAATGCCCGCATTTCGGCACAATCGACATTCGGTTCAATTGTGGGAACCGTTACTGACGCAAGCGGCGCGAGTGTCGCCGGCGCGAACGTGGTTGCGGTCAACCAGGCCACGGGAGAGACCCGCAGCACAACTTCTGATCACGCTGGAGAGTACCGGTTCCTCAACATCGATCCGGGTTCTTACACAATCACCGTCACTGCCACCGGGTTCACTGAAACTGAAGACAAAGACGTGGTGGTACTGGCCCGCGAAACCGCGCAGCCCGAGATTCGTTTGTCGGTGAGCGGCGGCCAGCAGACAGTGGTCGTCGATGGAAGTCAATCGATTCTAAGCGAAGACCTCACGGTCTCCACTTCGCGCTCCGGCGGCGATATCGGAACCCTCGCGCTCAACTTCCGGGCTTCCAACGCGCCCAGCCCCATCCAGGCGGCGACACTCACCGCAAGCGTGAATCAGGACCCGGGCGGCAACCTGACCTTCGCCGGGCAGCTGCCGACGGCTACCTCCTTCTCGGTGGACGGAATCTCCATCCAGAATGTGCGCTACGGCGGTCCCAGCACCAACCTGTTGCCCTCTGTCGAAGGCATCTCAGAGTTCCGCGTAAATACATCGGGAAACAGCGCAGAGTTCGCCCAGCCCACTGATCTGACCGTTGTCACCAGGGGCGGAACCAACAACTTCCACGGATCCGGCTTCTGGTACTTCACCAATAAGAACTGGAACTCTGCGGACACCATCGCACAATTCAACCCCACGCTGTCGGCCAACACGTTTGGAACGTCGGTGAGCGGCCCGATCGCGAAAGACAAGCTCCTCTTCTATTTCGATTATGAGGGTGTTCGTCTCGATCAGGACACCTTGATCGCTACCCAGACAATGCCCGCATCATGGGCATCGGGCGACTTTTCGGGAGTACCCGGACTGGTGCTCTACAACCCGCTTACACTCAGCCCGGTTTCGGGGAACAAGGTCACGGTGAATTCCGATTCTTCAACCATCATGAACGACTTTTTCCCAGCTCCTTCCGGTTCCAACGCCGGCAGCGCGAACATTGACTCAACGGGCAACAACCTGAACGAGACTTTTCCGGGCACCTATACTGCCAACGGATACGACGGACGGCTGGACTACAACATCTCTCAGAATCATCACATCTTCGGTCGCGTCACACAGCACAACATTACGAGCACTGGTACCGATGCCACATCGGCGGGAGCACTCGGCGCGGTTGGCGATGAGAGTTACAACCCCGAAATGGGTACCTTCTCGACCGTCACCAGCGCGACGAATGTGGCTATCTCCTATAACTGGATTATCAAATCGAATCTGGTGAATGAGCTGCGCGGTGGTTACACGCTCTATAACCTCAACTACACGTACCCGCAGGCTATGCAGGGCAACTCAATCATCCAGGCGCTTGGCATCAAAGGCCTGCCTGGGGCGCCGGTGAATGGGCTGGGTGGTGTCCCGGTCTTCTACGTGGCCAACCTGATGGGCGAAGCAACCAACCAGTACGGCCATCCCCGACTGACGAACAACGGCATTTGGGAGGTGGGTGACAACCTGACCTGGACCCACGGAAAGTTGAACCTCAAGTCTGGAGTCGATTGGCGTCGCGTCAACTATCGCGACAACATCACTTTTGAAGTGGGCGATGAGTACGGCGATTACTACATCACCGGCGACCAGGTGTGCCCTTCGGCGGAACTGGCGCTCTATCCCGATGCCTGCGCAGCCGCGCAGTTCGTGCAAGGCTATTTGGATGAAGCCGACCAGGCTCAGAATGGCCCGGATGGCAAGCCTTTTGGCTATCACTACGACTGGTTCACTCAGGCCGAGTACAAGCTGTTTTCGAACCTGAGCCTGACCGCCGGAATCCGCGAAGAGATCAATACGCCCTACCAGGACGCCACCAATCAGATCGGCAACTTCGACTATCGCAAGGGTTCATCCACCTACGGCAAGCTTGTCTACGACCAGAACGAGAAACTGTCCTCTGCTTGGGTCGATTTCGTCGACAACTCGCAGGTGAACTATGCGAACCAGTTCGTCCTCAACTCGCAGGTGGGTCTGCCGCAGGCGCTGCGGCAAACGGACTGGACCAACATTCAACCGCGGCTGGGCTTATCGTGGAGTCCCACTTCAAAGACCGTGGTCAGGGCCAGTGCCGGCATGTTCTCGGTGCCGGTGATGGGCGCTGTGCTCTACTCGCTGCTGGGCGTGGACACGAGCAACTTCGGATCCTTCTTCCCCACCGAGGGAGCGGGTTCCATGACCTGGGCCAACGCCTACGGCAGCGGCAGCAACCCCTACGCTCAACCCTGGACCGCCTGCCCCACCTCCTGCCCCGGCTATCGTCGCGCCAACCAGTGGAATCTGAAGGACCCGCGTGTGATCCAGTGGAATGCAGGCGTTGAACAGGAACTCGGTTTCAGGACCGTTTTCAAGGCCACCTACATTGGCTCGCATACATGGGATCTGATTTACAGCCCCGACCTCAACCAGATTCCGGCAAACACGCTGGGATACTGGCAATATCGAGCAGCCAACGGAGCAAACTTCCCGAACTTCCGCGAAGTGCTGACCCGCGCCAACGGCCCCAGCGACAAGTACGATGCTCTGATTTTCGAGCTCAATCGCCACGTAGCCCACAATCTGACGTTCGACAACGCCTTTACGTTCACTTACAACAAGACCAACGCCCTCGGCGCAGTACCTACGGGCGCAATTCCGGTCGGCGGCCAGGGAGACAACGGCGACAATGTGCTGAATGTCTTCAACATCGCCGCTGAAACCGGCAATGCATTCTACGATCCGAGTCACAAATTCCTGTCGACGGTCGTATACGATCTGCCGTTCGGACGCGGCAAGCAGTTCATGGGCAACGCCAGCCACGCTGAAGACCTGATCGTTGGAGGCTGGAGTGCATCCACCATCCTGCTCTACCACTCTGGCTACTGGCTTACGCCGTACTATCCGGTAAGCGAATCCGATTCATCGGGAACAGGTCCGAGCTACCGCTCGGTCAAGCAGGTCAATCCTGACTGCAACGCGGGTGTGAGCGGCAGCCTGCCCAGCCCGTCGATTGCAACTTATTTCAATGCCGCCGCTTACTCCATCCCGGCCAGCGACATCGGCCGCTTTGGCACCTGCGGCGTCGGCACCCTCACCGGGCCTCACACCATCACGTTCTCTTCGTCGTTTGGAAAAACCTTCCGGATTACAGAACGCCTTGGCTTGCACTATGAAGCGCAGTTCGCCAACCTCTTCAACGTCAACAACTGGGGTATTCCAAACCTGAATGTGGGCAGCTCGCACTTCGGCCAGATCACCAGCCAGCAGGATGGAACACCCGGATCGCAGGCCGGACCGCGATCCATTCAAATGTCGCTTCGCCTCAACTATTAGCGAAGAGGTATTGCCGCGAGGGAGTGCTGCTCGCAGCACTCCCTCGCGCACGCCAGGGCTTTTTACTTTTGCTCGCTAAACTCCAATTGAACGGGGCGCTTACACTTGAATCTCCTCAATCCTGCACTTCCTCCGCATACTGTTCACGCCAGCCGATTGAAGGGGCTGGTGCTCGATTGGGCCGGTACAACTGTTGACTTCGGCAGCCTCGCTCCGGCGCGCACCATCGAGCAATTGTTTCGGCGCTGGCAGATCGCTCTCACTGATGACGAGATTCGGCAGCACATGGGCCTGCCCAAAAAAGAGCACATCCGCAACATTCTCGCCCTCCCGCGCGTGAGCGTCGAGTGGGAGAGCCTCTACGGTCACGCGCCCGCAAACGCCGACGTTGACGAAATCTACGCGGAATTTATTCCCCGCCAGTTTTCCTGCCTGATGGAATACGCGGCCGTCATTCCGGGCGTGGCGCAGGCGGTGGAGAGATTCCGCGAGCGCGGGCTCAAGATCGGGTCCACCACCGGCTACACCCGCGCCATGCTCGACATGCTCGTCGAATCGAGCGCCAAAGAAGGTTACAAACCCGATTGCAGCCTCACTCCTGAAGAGGTGGGTGCGGGCCGTCCCTATCCATTCATGATGTACGAGTGCGCCGTCCGCATGCAGGTTTATCCTTTGGCTGCCATCGCCAAAATAGGCGACACGCGCGCCGATGTTGAGGAAGGCTTGAATGCCGGCTCATGGTCCATCGGCGTTGCGGGAACGGGCAACATGATCGGATTGTCGCTGGCCGAGTTCGAGGCGCTCGGCGCAGCGGACAAAGAAAGCCGGCTTGAGACGGCGCGCGCAGAACTCGCCGCCGCCGGAGCGCATTATGTAATCGACACATTGGATGATCTCGATGCCGTGCTCAACGATATCGATCTGCGTTTGCAGTCAGCCGATTCGCCGGCAAACGGAGGCAACTGACATGGCCCCTCCAGGCGACAAGCTCCTGTTTACTCCGGGCCCGCTTACCACCAGCGCCACGGTAAAGTCTGCAATGCTGCACGATGCCGGATCGCGCGACCGCGGCTTCATTCAGGTGGTTCGCGGCATCCGCCGCCGGTTGCTGTCGATCGGCGGCGCTGCATCGCCTGACGACGGCTACGAGTGCGTTCTGATGCAGGGCAGCGGAACCTTCGCCATTGAGTCGGCGATCTCTTCTGCCATTCCACGCGGCGGCCGGCTGCTGGTCCTGGTGAACGGCGCCTACGGCCGCCGCATCGCGCAAATCGCCCGCATTCACGGCATCGAGACGCACACCATTGACAGGCCCGAGAACAAAAAGATCGGCGCGGACCCGGTCGCGGAGCACCTGGCCGCGAATCCCGGCTACACGCATGTGGCCATCGTCCATTGCGAAACCACCACCGGCATCTTGAATCCGGTCGAGGAGGTCGGCGAAGTTGTTGCACGCTCCGGCGCAACGTACATTGTCGACGCCATGAGCAGCTTCGGAGCCATTCCTCTCAACCTAGCCGCCGCTCGCATCGATTTCCTCATCTCCTCGGCAAACAAGTGCATTGAGGGCGTTCCCGGTTTTGGTTTCGTGCTGGCGCGTCGCGAGAAACTGCTCGCCGCGAAAGGCAAGGCGCGAACCTTGAGCCTCGATCTGCACGCGCAATGGGTCGGCCTGGAATCGGATGGGCAGTTCCGTTTCACGCCGCCGACACACGCGCTTCTCGCTTTCGAGCAGGCGCTGAATGAACTCGACGCCGAAGGCGGAGTGGCGGGCCGCGCAGTCCGTTACCGGGCGAACTACGAAACTCTCATGACGGGCGCCGATGAGATCGGTCTCGAAGCCTATCTGGCGCCCGAGGACCGGAGTTACATCATCACCACATTCCTCTATCCGCCTGACCCGCGCTTCAGCTTCGAGCAGTTTTACCTGCAGCTCAGCGATCTGGGATTCATCATTTATCCAGGCAAGCTCACCACCGAGCCTTGCTTCAGGATCGGCAACATCGGACGCCTGAACTCCGAGGACATTCGGGCCCTGGTAGAGGCCATAAAGCGGGTCTTGGCAGCCATGGGCGTGGAACCGACCGCGCCCGGCGCGGCCGGGTAATAGCCGAAGCCGGGAGAGAATTCTGGAGGCGGATCAGCGACGCTGCCTTCCCGAATCTCAAAGTCGAGACCCGGGGAATCTTGCGGATGAGATTACGAAAACACGAGCTACGCTGTTACTGCGGCGCTTCGGGCGTTGGCGTAACGCTCATCGCGGCCACGTTCCAGCCTTCGATGTTTACGACCGGCGAAGCGGGCGCGTCTTCCGGCAGGAGTGCAGTGAGCGTTTCGGATTCTCCTGGACCAAGCTCAATCCAGTTGTCTGACCAGATGACCGGCGCAACCAGATCGCCGTTCGCGGTGCGCACCGCCGCATTCACCTGGAACGCGAGTCCACTCGCCGTGTTCTCGAGATGCAGAGTGATTTTGCGGCCGTTGGGCGCGTTGCCGATCTCAGCATGGGCAGTGACGTTGGCCGCCGGCAGAGTTGTCAGCGCCGATAGATCCTCATATCGTTCGGCCGGCGTGTGTGTGTAGTCGGTTCGATCCCAATCGAACGTTGTGAGCGTGCCAGGAACCCAATAGAAGTTTCTGCTCACCAGGCGGCCCGACGAATCCTTCAGAGTGAGGTCGACAAAGAAGATCCTCTCAGCATCGGCGAAAAGGCTGTCGGGAATTTCGAATGCGCGCTGGGCGCTGTCGGCTTGCGCGTTGATGGTGCTCTCAGAACGGAAGAGTTCATTCCATTTGAGGCCGCGCACCACAACGCCGGCAACGAGCCCAGTCGCAGGCTTATAGGTACTGTTCACCACCACGATGGAGCGATCGTCGTAAGAGTATTGAATGTGCAGCGGCTCGCAAGCCTTCTTAGTACCGAAGTATCCGCCGCCGGCGTCAAGATTGTAGTCGTAAAGATGCCAGATCATCGAGGGCCATGCGTTGTTCAGCATCCATTGGATGACTCCAGTCGACGTGTACTTGTTCTTTGAATACGCCTCATACATGGCGCGTTCTGAGTCGTACTCCATGGTTTGCGCCATGCGCTCATAATCTGCGGCCGAATTCGGCTTCGCGTAGATAGCCGCCATGGCATCGCTGAAGACCTTGAGATTGGTAAACTCGCCGCCGCCATTGTGGTAGGTCCAGTTTGCTGAGGGCGGCCACGCCTCGGGATCGGGAAGAAACTTCTTCCGGCTGGCCAGCGAGGAGATGGCCGGCCCGGGGCTGGTCTCGGTGTTGAATCCAACTGCGCCGCCATAGTGGGTTCCCACATACCAATAGCTCGGCTCAACGTAGTCATAAGGTCCGGTCATCTTTACGCCACTCTCGCCCGTGACCGTGGTAGGCGTTGCCGAAGCCGACGACACGATTGGATTGGGCCAATGCGTGTCGCTCTCAACCTGCAAATAAGCTCTCTCGACATTTGCGGGCGGAGGGTTGTCGCTGCCGTTCAACCACACCAGCAGGCTGGCGTGCTGGCGCAGGCGCAGCATCTGCGATCGCAGCGATGCTTTTGCAATCTCCAGGTCCCCGGGCGTCCAGTCGCGCCAGTGCTCCCAATGGTCGCAGCAGCACCAGCCCAGCAACACCAGCACGCCCTGCTCATCGGCCTGGTGAAAGAACTCCTCGGTGTCGAGCTTGCCTTCAAGCCGGATGGTGTTCAGCCCCAGATCGCGCACCAGCCTGAACTGGTCGCGCAGCCGCTTCTCATCGGTGCGCAGCAGCATGTCCTGCGACCATCCGCCCCCGCGAATCAGAATAGGCTTGCCATTGACTCGGAACAGGCGACTACCGTTGGCGGTGAGCTCAGACGTAATTTCCCTGATGCCAAAGTCCACGCTCCGCTCGTCGGTTACGTTGCCCTCGGCGGAAAAACTCACCGTCACGCGCTCAAGATGCGGATCGCCCATCTGCCAGGGCCACCAGACTTTGGGATCGCGCAACCGCAGTTGCGGAAACTGCTCAGGCGCGAATGCCACGGTGCGAGTTTCGTTGGCCGCGAGTTCGACCGGCTGCTCAAACTTCACTCCCGCAGCGGAACCTGAAACCACGCCCTTCACGCTATGCCCGCTTGCATTGTGCACTTCGGCGTACACGGTGAGATCTGCCGCATTGAGCGAGTCGTCTTCAAAATGCGTTGCCACCATCGGCGACCGCACCGTTACAGGGCCGGTGGTTTCAAGATCGACCGCGCCCCAGAGGCCCATGTCTTTGTCAGGCGGCGCGGGGTTCCAATCAACCCAGTTGATGCCCAGATCTTTTTCGGTTGGCGCGAAGGTTTCAACGGCCAGCACATTTTCGCTGTCGGGGCTCACGTAGTCAGTAACATCGAAGTCGTAGGTGCGATAGGCTCCGGCAACCGCGGTTTTGTCGGCGACCTGGCGGCCGTTTACCCAGATGTCGGCTCGATAGTTGATGCCGCCAAAATGCAGCCAGACTTTTCCATCCTTCTCTGTCTTCACGGGCGCCTTGAACTCCGTGCGATACCACCAGCCACACCGATAAGGACTATCGCTGGCCATTGGCAAATTCGCGAAGAGTTGGCCGATAGAATAGGTCGTTCCCGGAATCTGGCGAAGGTTTAGTCCGAAGTAGGGATCGGGGAAGACGCCGGCAGCGACCTGAGCGGCCAGCACAGTAGTCGGAACCGACGCCTTCAGCCAGCCGTCGACAGGGAATCCGGGTGTGGAGATTTTGCCGCCGTCTGCATTCACCTTGCACGACGATTCGAGACGCCAGCCGTCATGCAGATGCGTTACTGTTGCGGCGCTCGCGCTCACAGGAAGCGCCATCAGTACGAAGAGTCCAAAAAGTGTCCTGGTGTTCATGGTTATTGTGGGCCTTCTATGCGTTTTGAATGTTAGGAAATGTTGAGTTCAATCGTTTGAATAAGGGCACTATCCTCTTTGCCGGCACGCTTTGTCAAGGCTCTGTGCCGTTCCGCTCGCTGTTTTTTTGGCCTTCGCTGCGGCGGAGCCGAGGTCGAGCCGCGGACCACCAGCTCAGGCTGCGCCTTATAGAGCCGTGGCGCTTCATCCATACCTTGCCCCTTCTTTGCGATCGCCTGCATCACCCACTCGGCCGCCTGCATTCCCATTTCTTTGAGCGGTTGGCGTATGGTGGTGATCGCCGGGGTTGCCACCTCGGCAGGAAGCACGCCGTCGAAACCTACTACCGAGCAATCCTGGGGTATGCGCACGCCGGCGGTGGTGAGACCGCGCACCACACCCAACGCGGTAAGGTCGTCGAATGCAACCACCGCGGTGAATGGCCGTCCTGACGCAAGCATCTCCTTCGCAAGCCGGATGCCGCCCTCGAAACCCGAGGCCGGGTCCACTAACCCGGGCAATTGAAATACCAGTCTTGAATTCAGCTTGATGCCGGCCGCATCTGCCGCGCACTGTATTCCAGCCCAGCGCGGCTCACTGTCGAACATCTCCTCCGGTCCGCGGATCACCGCAATCTTTTTGTGTCCAAGCTCGGTGAGGTGCCGCATTGCCAGGGCGCCTCCAGCCTCGTTATCCACCAATACTGAATTGATTCCGCGCTCTGACAGGTCGCGCCCGATGATCACAATCGGCACGTGGTTCTTTTTCAGATCGGCAAGTAAATTGGTTTCCTCAAACACCCAGCTGGCGATGACGATCAGGCTTTCGGCCCGGCGTTCGAGAATCATCTTCACGTAGCTGTCGAAAAGCCGGCGCTGGGTTTGCGCATCGATGAGCAGGGGCAGGTAACGTGCGGGGGAAAGACCGGCCTGGATGCCGCGCACCACCGGAATGCAGAACGGGTCGGAAAGATCGAATGCCAAAACACCGATGGTCTGGCTGCTGCGGCTGCGCAGCGAGCGCGCGAATGCGTCGGGGTGATATCCCAGCTTGCGGGCCATGGCGCGGACCTGCTCGCGGGTTTTGGCGGCAACGTTTTTCGAGAGCGGCGCTTCGCTCAACACAATCGAGACCGTGGACACAGAGAATCCGCAGGCACGGGCAACATCGAGCAGGGTTACGTGTCCGGACTTTCGTTGAGCCAATTTCGCGCCTCCACGCCAGCCTTTTGCCGGACCGGTTCCGCCTGCGCCGCCGATTCCCGCTGGGCATTTTTCGCTTGACAGCCGATCAGGGTGCTCCTACTATAGCATACTATTCAAACGTTTGAATAAAGACGTTTGCATTGAGGAATGGCCATGACTCACAAAATCGCAGGCGCAACCCGAGCGCTCAGGACTCTTTACGCCGTTATCATCCTTGTCTGCTCTGCCGCTGCCGCGCTGGCCCAGGCCGGAAGGGGTGGCATCAGCGGATTAGTGACCGACCAGAGCGGCGCCATCATCCCCGGCGCGGCGGTCACGGCCCAGGACCTGGCCAACGGAGTCAAGATCACCACGGTTTCGTCAG
This sequence comes from uncultured Acidobacteriaceae bacterium, assembly GCA_963808695.1. GTDB lineage: Bacteria > Acidobacteriota > Terriglobia > Terriglobales > Acidobacteriaceae > Telmatobacter. The sequence continues at coordinate 7,594 of CAWEHF010000010.1, read as the reverse complement.
GCGCCGGCCTCTACTCGTTCATCTCGCTCGCGCCGGGAACATACGAGCTCACCTTCGAGATGAAGGGCTTCGAGAAAACTGTGCTCAAGAACATCCCGGTCACAGTCGACCAGGTGACCACCGTTAATGCCGCCCTCAAGGTGGGCAGTACATCGGAGACGGTTACGGTGACTGAGACCACGTCGCTGGTCGACACCAGCAACTCCACCGTCGGGCAGCTCATCTCCGCTGAGACCATCGACCGCGTCCCGCTGCTCACCCGGGATGTTTTCGACCTGGTTCAGTTGAGCCCCGGCGTAACCCCCGCCAATGGAACGCCAAACTCGTCCAGCTCCCAGACCATCGCGAGCATCTCAAGCGGCCGGCCGGGAGTGGACGTTTCCTCGTACACCATCAACGGTGCGATTATCGGTTCCGTCTATTACATGGTTGACGGCAGCCCCATCGGGATCGCTGAAAACAACGCAGGAGCGATAATTCCCGCGCTGGAGATTCCTGAAGACGGGGTCGACGAGACGCGCGTAGAGACGCAGAACACGCCAGCTTCGTACCAGAGCGGCGGAGCGGGCGTCATCAGCCTGGTCACCAAGTCGGGCACGAATGCGTTCCATGGCGACGCCTTCGGCGTCTTCCGTCCCAACGTTCTTGCTTCAAACGAATACTTCAACAAGCAGAGCCAGATTGCCGGCGGAACAGCCAACACGCCGCCCGCATTTCATCGCTATCAGGAGGGCGGAGCGATCGGTGGCCCCATCCACAAGAACAAGCTGTTCTTCTTTGGTGACTATGAGGCCACGCAGCAGCAACTGTACGACGGATCGAATGTCTTCACGGTGCCCACCACGGCGGAGCGCGGCGGGGACTTCTCGGCCGACAGCTTCACCATCTACGACCCTACGCAGCCTGACAATCCGGACGGAACCCGTCAGTCGTTCGCTGGCAACAAGATCACCAATCCCAATCCGATTGCCCTCAAGTTCCTCTCAGAGTTCCCCAAGTGCAATTATCCCGACCCAACCTCGTGCGGCCAGAGCTCCGACGATGTCAGCAACAACTTTTTCAAGCCCGGCACCGATCCCACGACCGCGCAGCGCTTCGATATTCGCATGGACTGGGACAAGAGTCAGAGGCAGCGCTTCTTCGGCCGCTTCTCCTTCGACCGGCTCTACACCTCGCTGGTGAACGCATACGGCAATATGTGGGACCTCTACTATGCGGAAGGCGTGACCAACGGGCGCAACGTGCTGCTGGCCGACGATCTGACACTGAATCCGACAACGGTGCTGCAACTGCGGTACTCATTTACACGCCACTATGAGAACCAGGGAGGCGATCCGGCACAGGTCGGCTTCGACATCACGCAACTGGGATTCCCCTCCTCACTTGCCGCCGCGGAGGTCTACAAGACGCTGCCGTACGTACAATTCTCGGATACTTACAACACCAGCGGCATCGGGGGCACTGCGAACTGGAACACGTTTAAATATGCCAGCGAAAACAGCGACGCGAACGTGTCCCTCACCAAAACTTTGGGCAAGCACGAGCTTTCAGCGGGCTTCGAATACATGAAGCGCTTCCTGAACGTCGGCCAGCCGCCCGCTCCCTCTGGCGCATACACCTTCGACATGTCTGCGACAACCCAGTCGGTGTCGAACCCGTCGGGCGGCAGTGACTTTGCCTCCTTCCTGGTTGGGATGGGATCGGCGCCGGGCAACGAAAGCTACAACTTCACCAAGGACATCTTCGCCGCCGAAGCCAGTCCCTACTACGCTGCGTTTATCGAGGATACGTATCGTCCCAGGACGACACTCACCATCACCGCCGGGTTGAGGTGGGACATCTTCGGCGGGCGCACCGAGCGGCACAACCGGCTGGAATACTTCAATCCGGCGTTGTCGAGCACGTCTGGCGGCGTCTCTTATACCGGCGCGGAAATTTTCGTCGGCAGCGGCAACCGCTCGCCCTTCACGGCGAACCTCGCCAACTTCGGCCCTCGCCTCGGCTTTGCGTGGCAGGCGACGCCTCGTCTCGTCGCGCGCGGCGGCGCCGGCTTCTACTACGGCCCCAGCCCGCAGATGGTGAGCAACCCCGCGCTCGACAGCGATGGCTATTCCTCGGTCACCGGCTGGGACGCCACTTGCCTCAACGCCGACGGTAACACGGTCCTCTATGGCAGCTCGGCCTGCGTGGGAGCGGCGCCGGGAAGCCCCGCTCCCAGCTTTACCGGCGACTACTCACTCAGCAATCCGTTTCCCAACGGCGTGGTGCCGCTGAGCGGCAGCATGCCGGCAGCGCTGCTGGGGACGACGCTGAGCACCATGCTGCATTCGCAGCGCACGCCCACCACCTACAACTTCAACTTCGGCTTGGAATACGAACTGCCCCACCAGGTAGTGGTCAGCGCCGGATACGTGGGCAGCCGCGGGCTCTTCCTGCCGCTCGGCGCGCTCGATCTGAACGGACTGAATCTGGCCACCATAGGCAACTTCGGCGCTTCGCTTTGCGTTGATTCGTCGAACCCGAGTTGCGTCATGGTGCGCAACCAATGGGCTGCAATTCAGCCACCCACTAATGCCAATTACAACTCGACGACCGGAACCGGGAACCCGACCGTCCCGCTCTGGGTGTCGCTGCAAAAGTATCCGCAGTACGGCAGCGGCAGCTACGGTGCGGGAAACGGCGTAAACGTGGCCGGCTTTCCGGGCGGCGATTCTGACTACAGCTCGATGCAGATCAAGGTTCAGAAGCGCCTTGTCCACCACTTCACCGCGCTGGCCGGCTTCACCTGGGCTAAGCTCATCACCGACGACGGCAATCCGCCGCTGGGATTCGTCGGCTCCCATGGTGGCGCGCCCCAGGATCCGATGAACCTGAGCTTCGAGCATTCCGTGAGCCCGCAGGATGTGAAGTACCAGTTCACCGGCCAGGCCTCATACGACCTGCCCATTGGAGCGGGACGCGCGGTGGACCTGCATGCCGTAGGGAACGCAGCCCTGGGCGGCTGGACAACCAACATCATCACCTACTTGAGCACGGGAATTCCGATCGCCTCGCCCACGGTGGGAGCTAACGTTTCCTACTTCAACCAGCGGCCCGATCTTACGTGCGATCCGTCCAAAGGCGCTCCCCACACTATCGCAACCTGGTTCAACTACAACTGCTTCGCTATCCCGGCGAGCCCTTATATTGCCGGAACCGCGCCCGCGTATCTCGATCACGTCCGCACCATGGGCGCGCAGGACTTCGATCTATCGCTCTACAAGAACTTCACACTCGGCGGCGAAAGGAGCCTGCGCATCGAGATCGCGTCGTATAACATCGCCAACAAAGCGCAGTTCGGAATGCCGAGCGTGCCTAGCATTACCGGCGTGCAAACCGATCCGGCCGTAGCGGCGAACTTTGGCCAGATCACGTCAACGATCAATTCGCCTCGCCAGTTCCAGTTCGGATCGCGCTTTACGTTCTGAACCCCACCGGAGCCGGCCCTTTGTTCTTTGCTAAACGCGCGAAAGCAAAAGGGCCGGCCTGCAATCGAACAATTCCATCTGCACAGCAAGGATCCTAATGTCCTTCTCATTGGCGGCATCTGCCGGGCAGCGAGGCGCAGAGCCCCGACCTGCCGGCCGCGGTCCTTCAAAACAATGGCTTTGATCGAGTTTTTCCGCAACTTGGATCGGCCATCCAATTTCGCTATTGAAAAAACTTCCAAGCGCCTTGAGAACCTCGCTCCCGGGTTGTAGGATTTTCTGGTGCACCTCGACGCCCTTTGAGCGGAGCTGAACGCGATCATGCGTTTAGCGGATGCCTTCGGAGAATTCGGGGTGGAATGGACCGGGGCTATCCAATGAATCGTTCGACCGAACGTAAAGTAAGTACTTCTTCGAGATCCACGCTGACAATCAATCTGCTTCTTTTAGCCGGGCTCCTGGCGTCCGCGCTCACCGTTCAGGCGCAGAACACGGCGCCTGTTGTTACCGGCGATGCACGCGTTGACCAGTTGTTGAGCCGCATGACGCTCGACGAGAAGATTCAGCTTCTGCACGGCACCGGCGAAGATGCGCTGACCGGACCGGGCCAGGCAGGCTATCTCCAGGGCATCCCGCGTCTCGGAATTCCTTCGTTGCGCCTGGCCGATGGCCCTCCGGGCGTGCTCACGCGGATTCCCGCCGAGGCGCCGACCGCCACCATGGGCCTGGCGGCGACGTTTAGCGTGCAGGATGCCCGCGCCAACGGCAAAGTCGTGGCGGATGAGGCGCGCGATCGCGGAATCGACGTGGTACTGCAGCCCTTCATCAATATGGATCGCGATTTTCGCTGGGGCCGCGGTTACAACACCTACGGTGAAGATCCGCTGCTGACTGGCCTCATCGGCGCAGACTTCATCCGGGGCGTGCAGAAGCAGGGAATCATGTCGCAGGCCAAGCATTACGTTGCCTACGATACCGACGCGCCATTTGTGAAGGCCGATCTGCAGGCGCTTCACGAGATTTACGTCGCGCCTTTTGCAGATGCGGTCAAAGCCGGCGTCTCGTCCATCATGTGCTCGTACAACAAGATCAACGAGGAATACTCCTGCGGCAATAGCGATACCCTCAACGGCATTCTCAAAGGCGAGCTGGGATTCAAGGGCTTTGTGACTTCAGACTGGGGCGCGACGCACGGCACGGACTTTATCAATGCCGGGCTCGATCTGGAGATGCCGGGCCCGTTGCCGGTTCCCTGGACAATTCCTTCTTTCTTCGTGTCGAATCCGCCGCGCCAGCCGGATGCGGACGGATCGGGAGGCGATCACGCACTGACTGAGGATGGCTTGCCCGAAGAGCCCAAGCCCATGCCGTGGGCGCACGTCGATGAGCCCAAGGTCACGACCGACTTGAAGCACCTGGTTGAGCAAGGCGTGGTGTCCGAAAGCACCATCGATCATGCCGCTGGTCGCGTGCTTTACGAGATGGACAAGTTCGGACTGCTCGATGGCAAGAAGCCGGCAAAGACCACTGCTGCGGAACTTGCTGAAGACCAGGCGGTAATTCGCAGAACGGCGACGGACGCAGCCGTCCTGCTCAAGAACGATGGTGCGATTCTGCCGCTCAAGTCTGCGCTCCTCGGCAATCTCGCGTTGATTGGTCCCGGCGCCGGACAGCTTGTAGCCGTCGGCTTGACGGGAGAAAAAGCAGTGGGGCTGCCGCAACGGGAAGTGTCGGCGCTCGCTGCACTGCGCCAACTTGCTGGCGCTGGCGCGGACCTGATCTACGCTGCAGCAAACGACATGGAGGGCACGCCGGTGCCGGCGGAGTATTTTTCTCACTTCGGTCAGCCGGGCCTTGAGCGCCGCACATTCAAGGAGTTCATGGTTCACATCGACCCCTCGATTGACTTCACCAACAAAGCGCATTCCGCATTGCCCGCGCGCGAGAGCATCGTTTGGACCGGCACGCTGACTGTGCCCGAGACCGGTGACTACCGCCTGCATCTTCAACTGCTCGGCTGCAACGGCAAGCTCAAGATCGACGACCAGGTAGTTGCATCGGTCAACTACAACTGGATTCACGGCGAGATCACGCAGGCCGGCCAGGACAACATCTTCCCCACAACCGACGGCCTCGACAACTTGCGCGCCCAGATGCTCCTCACCGCAGGCGCGCATCGCTTTCATCTCGAGATTGGCCCCGACAGCTCAAATAATCCCGAGCAGGTGCGGCTCAATTGGGTTACGCCCGAACAGCAAAGGCAGAATTACCAGGCCGCGATCGACACTGCGCGCAAAGCCAAAGTTGCAATTGTCTTTGCGTGGAGCCGTCTGCGGCCGAGCTTCGAACTGCCCGGCGATCAGGACAAGCTGATCGCAGACATCGCGGCAGTGAACTCGAACACGATTGTTGTCCTCAATCTGAGCCAGCCGGTTGAAATGCCCTGGCTCAACAAAGTGAAGGCCGTGCTGCAGATGTGGTGGCCCGGCGACGAGGGCGGGTGGGCCGCGGCAGATTTGATTCTCGGCCGCGCCAATCCTGCAGGCCGGCTGCCGTTCACCTGGCCAAAACGGGCGCAGGACATGCCTGCCGGCGATCCGGCTCACCCCGAGCGCGGCGACCAGGGGATCAATAACACGACGACTTACTCTGAAGGAATCTTCGTCGGTTATCGGTGGTTCGACAAGCAGGGCATCGATCCGCTCTACCCATTTGGCTACGGGCTCTCTTATACGCACTTCACGTATTCCGGCCTGAAGGTTCAGCCATCGAAAGACGGCGGAGCGGACGTGAGCTTCGCGGTGAAAAATGCCGGCGCAGTTGCCGGCGACGAAGTGCCGCAGGTGTATCTCAGCGCGCCAGCCGACGCGCCTTCCGGTCCTCAGTTTGCTGTGCGGGCACTGGCAGGCTTTACGCGCATTCACCTCGCTCCCGGGGCATCGCAGACGGTGAGCATTCATCTCGATCGGCGCAGATTCCAGTACTGGTCGACAAAAGACAATTCGTGGCAGGATGCACTTGGGCTTCGCACGGTTTCTGTCGGTGCGTCGTCACGCGATCTGCGTCTGAACGCGCAGCTTGCGCTGCCGAAGTGAGTTATCGATGAAACCCAACCTAACCGATGTCATCCTGAGCGACCGGGCGCGAAGCGCGAGGGAGTCGAAGCCGAAGGCTCGCGGTGGCGAGGATCTGCAGTTGCTTTTGTTTTCTAGCTCTTATCAGGGTATGTTGCTCGCTAAATGAATAGGGAGTTGATGATGCGTTCTACTTTGTATATTGCTTCGATCGCCATGGCCCTGGCCTCATGCGTCGCCGCGAACGCGCAACAGGCGCCTCAATCAAAAGCGGCTCCGGCAGCGGTTGCTCGGTCGGTCCAGACGCTTTCGCCGGCCGACAACCCCGTCGCCGATGCGAAGGCGGTTGTCACTGTTGGCAACGCGCGCTTCACCATTCTCACGCCGCAACTCATCCGCATGGAGTGGTCGGCCGACGGCAAGTTTGAAGATCACGCGTCATTCGTCTTTTTGAATCGGCGTATGCCGGTGCCGAAGTTTTCCGAATCGCACTCGGGCGAAGGCTCGTTGGGTTCGGCGGGAGCGATCACGATCAAAACCGACGCGCTGGTGCTGACCTACACGCCTTCGGGCGACGGCCAGTTTACAGCCCAGAGCCTTTCGATCGAACTCACCGTCGATGGCAAGAAAGTCGTCTGGCATCCCGGCGACACCGATCCCGAAAACCTCGAAGGCACCACGCGTACTCTTGATGGCGCACGCGGCTCAAAGACCGGGGAGCCAATCGGGCAGGGGCTTGTTTCGCGATCGGGCTGGGCGCTCGTCGATGACTCAACGCGCCCGCTCTTCGACTCTTCCGACTTTCGATTCATCGAGGGCGAAAAGAGCCCGTGGCCGTGGGTGATTCTGCGCCCTGCCAATGAAAAGCCCGGCTCCTATGTCGATTGGTACTTCTTCGGTTACGGTCACGACTATGCCAGGGCGCTTGGCGACTACGTTCGGGTGGCCGGCCGCATTCCGCTGCCGCCTCGTTTTGCATTCGGCGCATGGTGGTCGCGCTATTGGGCGTACAGCGATCAGGAACTCGATGAAGCGGCCACACAGAAACATAAG
>CAWEHF010000009.1:0-211979 GCA_963808695.1 uncultured Acidobacteriaceae bacterium | reverse complement strand
TCGCGGCGGCGACTGGGGCCTCGACGAGGGCCTTAAGCGCATCCCCTGGGACCGCATGGAGGCCAAGATCCGCTACCACAAGCTGGCCAACCTCAACCTGATTCGCAACTGGGTGGGTCAGAGCACCAGCGAAGAGTTCTACGAGCTCTGCGATAAATACGGCATCATGGTGTGGGACGAGTTTTTCCAGCCCAATCCGAGCGACGGCCCCAACCCCACCGACATCGACACCTACGTGGCCAACGTGCGCGACAAGGTGCTGCGCTTCCGCAACCATCCTTCCATCATTCTGTGGTGCGCCCGCAACGAGGGTTTCCCTCCGCCTGAGATTGACGCCGCGCTGCGCAAGGTGCTGGGCGAGCTCGAGCCCACGCGCCGCTATCAGCCCAGCTCCACCGACGGCGCAGGAGTACGTTCCGGCGGGCCCTATACATGGCGGGCACCAAGGGCTTTTTACCGCATCACCGACGATTACTTCAAGACTGAAACCGGCTCTGTCAGCGTGCCCACGCTCGAGTCGATCCACGGCATGATGCCGAAGAAGGATTGGGAGCAGATCAACGACGACTGGGCCGAGCACGACTTTGCCAAAGGCAACTCGGGCGTGCAGAACTACCCCACCGAGCTGGCCGCGCGCTATGGCGCATTTCGCAACCTGGCCGACTTTGTGCGCAAGGCTCAACTGGCAAACTACGAGGCCTTCCGCGCCATGTACGAGGGCCGCAACGCACAATTGTTCCATCCCACCACGGCCGTCATTACCTGGATGAGCAATCCCGCCCAGCCCAGCTTCATGTGGCAGATCTATCACTACGATTTCGAGCCCATGTCGTCGTTCTTCGCCGTGATGCACGCAGCCGAGCTCGAGCACATCCAGCTGAACGAAGCAACCGGCGAGCTTGAGGTCATTAACAACCTGCCGCAGCCGCTGGCCGCCGCGGTCGCGCATCTCTCGATTTATAACCCGGACGGCCTTCCGGCATCGCAGAAAGAGATACCGGTCAACGCGCCGGCGTCCTCCACTACCAATCTTGGTCCTGTTGGAATTCCTGCGAACGTGATGAACCTTCATTTCCTCAAGCTTGAGCTGCGCGACGCCCGGGGAAAGCTCATTTCGAGCAACTTCTACTGGCGCAAGCTGGCCGAGCCTGACGATCTAACCGGCCTGAATAGTCTGCCCGCGGTCACGCTGAACGCCCAGGCCCAGAGCGCCGATGCCAGCGGCACGCGCACTGTTACCGTCACGCTCACCAACCCGTCAACCGGCATCGCGCTCATGGCCCACTTGCAGCTCAGGCGCAAATCCGGCGACCGCGTTCTGCCCGTCTCCTACAGCGACAACTACGTCTCGCTCGCGCCCGGCGACTCGAAGACCATGACCATCCAGGCCGACACCAGCCAGTTCAGCGGAGAAGACGCGCTTGTTGTGGTCGATGGCTGGAATGTGTCGGTGGCTCCTGCGAGCTTTACCGGCGTTTCAATTGCGCCCAATCTCGATGCCATGCCCGAAAACTCACCGGCCACCGGTTTGGCCGTGGCTACTGAGGGACTGCGGTGAGAGAGACAGGGAACAAGGGAACGAGGGAACGAGGAAGACAGAGACTGAGGGACTAAGGGACTAAGGGACTGAGGGCCGCTGAGAAGCCAGTAGCTGGTAGCCAGTAGCCCAAAGCCAATAGCCAGTAGCTGAAAGCGAAAAGCCAGCAGCCGGCAGCTTCGAATCACAAGCTACCAGCTACCGGCTTTTCCTATTCCCTAATCCCTACTCCCTAATCCCTGTCTCTCTACCACCCCAGCACATACGCAAACATCAGCGGAGCCACGATGCTGGCGTCGCTCTCGACGATGAACTTGGGCGTCTTCTCGCCCAGTTTGCCCCAGGTGATCTTCTCGTTCGGCACCGCGCCACTGTACGAACCGTAGCTCGTCGTCGAGTCACTGATCTGGCAGAAGTAGGCCCACAGGGGCACATGCTCCCGCTGCAGATCCTGGTGCAGCATCGGCACCACGCAGATGGGGAAATCGCCCGCAATGCCGCCGCCAATCTGGAAGAAGCCCAGCGGCGTCTTCGCCGTGGTCTCGGTGTACCACTCGGCGAGTTCCATCATGTACTCAATGCCGGTGCGCACGGTGTGCACCTTTTTCACGTCGCCGCCGATGCAGTGGCCGGCATACATGTTGCCCAGCGTCGCGTCCTCCCACCCCGGCACAAACATGGGCAGGTTCTTCTGGGCCGCGGCCAGCAGCCAACTGTCTTTGGGGTCGATCTGGTAGCTCTTCTCCAGCACGCCCGACAGCAAGATTTTGTACATGAATTGATGCGGGAAGAACCGCTCGCCGGCCTGGTCGGCCTTCACCCATTCCGCGAGCACCTCGTTCTCGATCCGCCGCATCGCCTCCATCTCGGGAATGCACGTATCGGTCACGCGGTTCATGTGCCGCTTGAGCAGCGCCGCCTCGTCGGCCGGAGTGAGGTCGCGGTAACCTGGCACGCGCTCGTAATAGTTGTGCGCCACCAGGTTGAACACATCTTCTTCAAGGTTCGCGCCGGTGCAGCAGATGCCGTGAATCTTGTCCTGGCGGATCATCTCGGCCAGGCTCAGCCCCAGCTCCGCCGTGCTCATCGCCCCGGCGATGGTCACAAACATCTTGCCGCCCTCGGCCAAATGCTTTTTATACGCCTCGGCCGCGTCCACCAGCGCCGCCGCGTTGAAATGCCTGTAGTGATGCTTGATGAATTCTGTAATGTTTCCCATATCGTTCCCAATGCTCCAATTTTCCAAACTAACACAGCGGGTGCACGAGGGTGTGAATCGCATGGGAGCTCAGCCAGGCACCGCTGAGGTTGCCCGAGAACCTGTCCTGAGCAAGGTCGAAGAATCTCGATTTTGAGACCCGGGAAGCGACGAGCCGGCTTCAAATTGCAGCCACAAACACGTCGGGCCGCGCTTCGCGCGGCCCGAATGTCTTCTTGTTCCCGCTTTCCCTGTTTTATTCCGCCCGCAGCGCTTCCACCGCGTTCACACGCGCCGCGCGCGCCGCCGGTACGGCCGACGCAATCAACGCCGCGACCAGAATCACAAACGCCGACGCGCCCAGGGCCAGCGCTCCCGCCTGTCCGACGGCCGCAACGTAACTTGCAGCCACGCGCGTCAGAGTAACCCCGAGGATGAGGCCCGCACCCACACCAATCCCAGCCATCAGCAATCCATCCAGCAGCACATCGGCAAGAATGTTGCCTGGCTGCGCGCCCAGAGCAATGCGGATGCCGAACTCGCGAGTGCGCCCGCTGACGCTGAAGGCCAGCACGCCGGCCACGCCCACCACTGAGATGAGCAGCGCCACGCCCGCGAATCCGCCGAAGACGATCGCGTTCAGTTTGTCGGGCGTGAGCACTTCGGCGCGAACATCATCCAGAGTAGTCGCGCGCTCTACCGGCTGATCGGCCGACATTTTGTGAATCAGCGTGGTAATGGCCGGAACCAGTGCGTACGGATCCTGGTGCGCGCGCACAAACAGCTTGCCGCTGAAACCCTCCTGGTCGATGGGCTGGTAGATGGTCATGGCCGGCGCGGGAATCATGTTCTCGTCGTCGAAGTCGGGCACCACGGCCACAATGCGCCGCGGCTCGCCACTGATGCCGATGAATTTAATCACGCCGTCAGTCCACCACAACGTGTGGTCAACTGCGTTCTGGCCGGGATAAAGCTCATTCGCCAGGCTCTGGCTGATGATCACCACGCGCTCATTCCCCTCGCGATCGCCGCCGTTAAAGTCGCGGCCTGAGAGGAGCGGCACGCCCATCGTGGAAAAGAATCCCGGCGACACGCTGCGAAACGCCGCGCGGAACTCGTCTTTGCCGTCTTGCCGGTGCGCCCCTTGCGCCGCAAATTGAAGACTGAAGCCCTGGCCCTGGTCGTCGCGCCACGGAACGCTGAATCCCTCGGCCACGTGCTCCACGCCCGGCAGCGCGCTGACGCGCTCCATCACTTCGCGATAGAACTCGCTTATCTGCGCGTCGGTCTTGCCGTAATTCATCACCGGCAGGTTCACGGCCAGCACATTGGCTGAGTCGAATGGCGGCCGCGTCTGCTCAAGCACGTAGAGGGTCTTCATCAGCACGCACGCGCCGGTGAGCAGCAGGAACGAGGCGGCAATCTGCGTAATGGCAAAGATGCGGAGCTTGCGGTTGCTTGAGCCAGTCACGCGCGCGCCGCGCCCGGTCAGGCTATTGCTCGGCGTATCGGGCGACGGCAGCCGCGGAATGTAAGCAAGGAAGAATGCCGCGACAATGGCCAGCGCGGCTCCGAACCACAACAGGCTCGAGTCGAGCGTAAGATCGGCCGCGCGCACGCTGAAGCGCTGCGCGTAGTGGCCCAGCACCTTCACCATCGGCACGGCCAGCAGCACGGCCGCAATCGTTCCGCTACCGCACAGCACAAAACTTTCAGCCAGCAGCGAGCGTCGCAGCACCGCCGGGCTCGCGCCCAGCGCCGCGCGAATGGCCAGCTCCGGCTCGCGCCGCACCGTGCGCGCCAACACCAGGTTGGCCACGTTCGAACTGGCAATGATAAACAGCAGACCTGAGGCCGCGAATAACACCCACAGAACGGTGTTCGCACGCGAGTTGATCTGGTCGTGCATGCGCGTCACGCCGATCATGAAGAGGTCTTCGGGCTTGTAGACCTCGGGATGCGCCTGGGTCATCGCCGAGTACACCGTATTCAGCTCGGCGCGCGCCTGGTCGAGCGTTGCTCCCGGCGCAAGGCGACCAAACACCTCGGTCATGCGGTGCTCGCGCCCCTGAACCATGGTGGCCGAAAGATGATGCGGGCTGGTAACCACGTTGGCAATAATCTCGGTCGCCACGGGGTAGGGAACCGATGGCTCGAGCACGCCAACAATGGCGGCAGTGCGCGCACCGCTGTAGCTTTCAAGCCGTACCACCTTGCCCAGCACGTTGGGATCGGAGTGCAGCGAGTCGCGCCAGAATTTGTAGGTGAGCACGATGGCGCCGGCTGCGTTCGGCCCGTCGTCGGCTGGTGTGAGCAGCCGCCCCAGCACCGGACTCAGCCCCATCACCTGGAAGTAATTTCCATCCACGACGCCGGCCGGAATCGAGCGCGGAGTGCCCAGGCCCACGATCGTGAAGTCGATCTCAGAAAACGTGCCCAGCTCTCTGATCTTCGTAAGCCGCGCGCCGATGTCGTGAATCTCGGGCACGGAGAAGGTGGCATTCGCGACCCCGATTCCCGGCGCGCTCTGGCGAAGATACAAGAGCTGGCTCTCGTTTTGGTTGGCCAGCGGCCGCAGCAGCACCGCGCGCACCACGCTAAAGATTGCCGCATTGGCGCCAATGCCCAGCGCCAGCGTGAGCGCAATCGTGATCCACAGCGCGGGCACCCGCGACAGCGAGCGCAGAGCGATTTTCAAATCGCGAAGGAAGGACATTTGCGGGACCTCCAAACGGGGAATGAAAGCCGGCCTTATCGTACAGGAACCATGGGGAAGACTTGACGATTACGTTGATATCAACTAATCTCATCCCGTGTCAAGCCCCAATCGGCTCCCGTACGCAATCACGATGCTTGTCCGGGACCATTGCCTCTGCCTCCATGTGCAGCGAGCGGCCCGCGCCCTGGCCCGCCGCTTCGACGAGGCCTTTCGCCCACTCGACCTCACCAACGGCCAATTTTCGCTGCTCATGTCGTTGAATCGCCCGGAGCCGCCGCCCATGGGGCCGGTGGCAGACCTGCTGGCCATGGACCGCACCACTCTTACCGCAGCCCTCAAGCCGCTCGAGCGGCGCGGCCTCGTCCGCGTTGCGAAGGATAAGAAAGATGGCCGCAGCCGCATCCTCATCCTCACCGCAAAGGGCAGGGAACTTGTCGCCCGCGCGGTACCCATCTGGCAAAGCACCCACGCTGAGATCGAAGAGCAACTCGGCGGCACAACGCCGGACGGCCTCCGCGCCGGGTTGATGGCGGTGTCGTAACAAAACCCTCCATAAGTCGCTGTCTTGAAAGGGCGCGGCTTTAGTCGTGCCGATGAGACCCGCATTCTTGTTTGTCATCCCGAGCCCGGACGCTCGCTACCGGCGAGCTTCCGGAGTCGAGGGATCTGCAGTTGTTCTTCAACAAATTCCAGAGCCTGACTGACAGCGACGGTATGCAGTTAGAAGCTGGAAGCCAAATGCTAATAGCTAGCAGCTAGAAGCTCACCCCTTAGTCCCCATCAGCTCATTCACCCGCTCCATCACCTTGAACGCATCGGCGATGTAGACCACGTCGGCTTTGCCGCGGGTCCAGCCGCAGTTGGGGTCGAGAGAAACGGCGCGCCGCTCGCCGATAAACCGCCAGCCCACGACGTGCGGCTCCTCGCCGTGGCAGCAAGTCGCGAGGCCTTTGGGATGGCGCGGCGTCGAGCCGGTCTGCCCAACTTGATTCAGATGCGTCAGAAATGGAAGAAAGGACTGCCCCTCGCCGCCCTGGTCCACGAGCGACTTCGAGCTGCCCAGCGACGCGCCCGAGGCGGCAAGAAAATCGAGAATCAGCTTGCCCGCATCCTCGACGTGAACCTGCCCGTCGGGCTGCTTCTTGGTCCAGCCGGCTCCGGCAACAAAAAGCAATTTCGCGTCGGGCCTGATCGTTTGCTGATTTTGTTGCGGAGCGCGCAATCCCGTCACCTCGGTACGCATTGGTGGCAATTCGACGGCAATCGCGACCTCGTCGACGTTTGGGTGCGACGCCTCGCCGGCAAACGGCGCGTGCGTTCCCGCGTCCAGCAGCAGAAACCACGGCCGCGCGGCGCGGGCCAGAACTGCTTCAATGCGCTGGCGATAGTACCAGCGTGCCGCTTCCACGTCGTCCGCTCCGCCGATGGCCGTCACGTGCGTGTCGATGGCTCCTCCCACGCGATGCGCGACCGCGGCCATGACGCGCGCGAACCGCGAGCTATGCGGCGCCAACATGATCGTGGCCTGGGCCGCGCGCCACAGCGCCTCGCACGCAGCGGCATCGCTCGCAAAACGCGCCTGCGCAAACTCGTCGCCCTGAACAGCCAGCAACCTCGTTCCCGCAGCCGCCACTTGGGCCGCCGCGTGCGAGGCATGCTTGGCCACGATGCCGATGGTAAGCTCCGCGCCCAGGCGTGCCGCGAGTTCTTTGCCCGCGGTCACGGTTTCGAGCGAAGCCTTGGTCAGCGCCGCGCCGCTGTCATCCGCATGTGTGAGTACCAGAATCGATTCCACGTTTGCATTTCCTCAGGGGCTAAAGCCCCGATCTTGTTGGCGCGCTGGTCGGCACGACTAAAGTCGTGCCCTGATACAAGGCTTCTACTCGCTGCCGATCCACGCCACGATCTCTGCGGCGATCTCGTCCGGCGTCATGTTCTTCTCAACGCGCGTCTCGCGCTGCTGCTTCGGCAAACTTACCGAGACGTAGCGCAGTCCATCGGCCGCCAGCACAACCGTCTTCGCCTTCTGCAGCGCCGGCATGATGGTGCGCATGTTGGCCATGCCCACCTGCGGATTGTTCCTCGGCTCGGCTAGGTTGCCCGTGGCCCAGCCGAGCACCGCGGGCGCGCCCGCGCAAACCGACGCCTGGTGCTTGCCGCCCTCGACGCGCTCCAATACCTCAAACGAACCGGCATCGGATTCGTCGTTTGGGCGCATCTCGATCCGATCCACTCCCTGAAACTGATCCGCAATGCCCAGCCGCTCGCCGACAAGTTGCAGCGTGACGCCCGCGCCGCGCGAAGCTGACTCCCATCCGCCGAAGACGAGAAGATTGCTGCGGTCGAGCCCGGGAATCGCCGCGATTGCCTCGGCCAGTGCGGCTGCCGTTGCATGCGCGTCAGGGAATCCGCCGATGGGCCCGTCGATGGGAACCAGCTCGAAGGCCACCTTCTGCGCGATGGTCATCATCACCTGCTGCAGCTTGGCCTTGGGCCCGAGCGAAACCAGCCAGAGCTTGGAGCCGGGGTTTTTCGCAGCAAGATTCGCGGCTTCATAGAGTGCGCTCGCGGCCCAGGGGTCGAGCACGGCAGGAAGTACCATTTCGTTTTTGATTCCAGGGCCGGTGGGTGTTGTTGTCGGTTCCAATGTCTGCAGCGGGTCGGGGACGATGCCCGCGCAAACCACGATGTGTAAAGCAGTTCCCATTCTTTTGATTTCCTCAGGGGCTGAAGCCCTTTCGCTTTTTTGTTTCCAATGCGGCACGACTGAAGTCGTGCCCTGTTACAAAACCAATTTGCGCAGCAAGGACCCGGAGCTAGAAGCTAGTAGCTAGAAGCTGTTTTCTCAGTTTTCCGCCGAGTGCAGGCCACCCGATCCCGCCCTGAACTCGACGTTCGATTCCTTGCCTTCCGGTGGATTGGCGCAGTTCCACAGGCAGGCGCCGCAGTGGGCGCACTTCTCGCGCTCAAAGGTTGGCGCGTTTCCCGGTCCCAGCGTGATGGCCTGACCTGAGCACATGGCAATGCAGGTTTTCTCAATACAGGCAATGCAGCGGGACTTGTCGAGAAACACAACGTGGTCGGCGAAGCCGGGAATTGCCTGCACTTTGCCGCCCATCAGCAGCGCATCCTGCTGCGTAACCAGCAAGCGGCCGTCAAACGGAATCTCAGGCCAGCCGCGGGCAGTCATCAGCGCATCGTGCAGCGGCCGTCCGTCTTCCATGCTCAGCGCTGCGGCGCATTTGAGAGAAAGGCGCGCGGTTGCGTCGACGCCGAATCGCCGAATCTGCCTTGAGGCCGGCGGAATGTGCGCATGGATCGAGAACCGTCCGCTCGAAAGCCCGGCCAGCGCCATGCCGATGAGTCCGCGCACGAATCCCTTGTGAAAACCATCGCGCGTGTGTTCGGCCGCCTTGGCTCCTTGTTCCACCCAGCTCTCCCGCCGCCGCTTCTCGTAGGTGGCGGCAAGATTCTGCTGCGTGAATTCGCCGCCCGTGCGTAGCAACTCGATCACAGCCTCGCCAAGTTCGACGCCCGTGGTCCAGGCTTCGTCTACGCCTGAGCCGGTGAGCATGTTGGTTGAGCCGGAGCACTCGCCGATGCGCGCGAATCCATTGCCCGCGAGGGCCGGTTCGCCGCGCTTGCCACTCTCCTCGAGCGACTTTGCGCCCCATGAGCGCAGCGTTCCGTTCTGCAAGTGCTTCCAAAGCGCTGGATGCTGGATGAAGTGCTGCAGGTACCGGTACGAGGTGCGCGCGGGATCGCTCATCCACGAGGGAATGAAGATGCCGGCCGACGCGAGCCGTTCCGGATGCACATAGAGGAACCCGAAGATCTCCGGCTCGGGGAATCCGAAGGTATGCCAAACCGTGCCGGCCTCGAGCTCCGTGTCTTCCGGCAGCTCGATCACAAACTTCATCCCCAGCGCCCAATCCTTCGGATCGTTCTCGTTTTGGACAAGGGCTCTGGAAACCTGACCTACCGGCCCATCGCCGATGACAGTCAGCTGCGCGCGAACGTCCATGCCGGGCATGAATCCCGCATCTGGTGCGCCGCTTTTGTCTACGCCCTGGTCAACCAGCCGCAGGCCCTCAACTTTGCCACCGACAACGAGCGGTCCCGCAACCGGGCTGCCCGGCCAGATCTGCACAAAGCCGGTGGACATGATCTGCGCGGCGACCCACTGGTTGAACTGGCCGATGGAGAGCACCAGCCCGCCTTGCTTGTGAAGAAATCCCGGCGTCCATGGCAGCTCGAAGGCGTGATCTTTGAGCCAGAGCCGTTTTCCAAGACGGAGAAGAAAATCTCCAAAGCGCAACAACGCGGAGCGGCTGCTGGCGCACACGGGATCGAGCAGATAGAAGACGCGCTCCTTGCGCACCTCAACGGCCATAGGAATCTCGGCCGGGTTGAGATCGGGAAAACTGGTGCGAATGCCCTTGGCGCGGGTCACCACGCCGCTTACGCCGGCATCGAGCGAGTCGGCGCGCTCGTAGCAGATGACCTGCAGCGGCATACCCGGCGCCACGCGGCTTTCAAAGGCCGGGTCGGCGGGGTTCTGGCTCCAGGCGCGGGTAAGGGTGGTCAAAAAACCGCCCGTGGCCGGACCAAACCCGGCGCAGGCAATGTCCACTTCCATGGTCTGCCGGTCGACTTCGATTTGGGGCTGGGGATCGGTGCTCATACGGGTCTCCGGATGAACTCGAGTTCGTGCTTTCCCACCCTTGGCGCAAAGACAAAGACGCGCCAAGGATGGGACAACCAGTGTTGAGGATGGGGCACCCGAACTTTTTGCATGATCGATTTCATGCTCATCCTGCTGCGGGGTAATCGAGCGCCTCGGGAATCATCACCTTGCTCACCGTTTCAGCCGCGCGATCCTTGGCCACGCGCGACCCGGTCAGGCAGGTGGTGAGCTTGGATTGCAGCCGCAGGAACTCAACCGAGCCTGCGCAGCCCGCGCACGGGCCGGCCTTTTGCGGATGACCGCCGTCGATCGTGATCACATCCACGGCCATGGCGCAGATGCCGGGCATTGTCTCCTCAAGCTCCTCAATCTCTGCGGTCGAGAAGCAGTTGCGATGTTCCTCCTCGTCCCACGAGGGGTGCGCGTTGTAGCCGAAGACCAGCTCGGCGCAGATGCGCGAGGCCTCGCCGGCTGCCTGCGCGGCCTGGGTGTGGCAAAGGTCGCTGAGGAACTGGACGGTGCCCGCCAGGCCTTCCGCGGCAACGGGGTCCGACGGTCCGCTCTGCTCCAGCTCGAGCACATCCAGAATCTGGGAACGCGAGGCCAGCAGCCAGCACAGCGCATCGGCCAGCGGGAAGGTCACGCCCTGGCGCTGTCCGTGATAGAGCTTGTTGCCGGCCGCATCGGTGGCGTTCTGCAGATAATGCAGCGACCACAGCCACAGGTGCATGGCCGAGGCCAGAGTGCATGCGCCCGTGCCCGGGTGGTGGCTGGCGATGGCGCGCATTTCGCGAATCCAACTGCGGAACTGCGCCAGGAAGACCTCGCTGGTCATGGTCACGGTGAGCTGCCGCCGCTGCACGGCCTCGGGCCCCTCGTAGGTTGCCTCAAGCTGCGCGTCCATCCACTTGTTGGCCAGGAATCCGGGGCAGTCCTCGGTAATGCCGTAGCCGCCCATCAGGCTTACGGCCTCGCGCATCATGTTGGCGCCGTGGCCGGTGTTCCAGAGCTTGGTCGCCGGGCACAGCACGTTGGCCTCGGCATCGGCCAGCACAAACTCCACCAGCGGGTCGGCTTCGAGCTCGGCACGGTGCGGATCGCCGGCCTTCAGGCTCAGCAACTCCACCGCCCGCTGTTCAGACTCTTTGAGCGCCTTCATCTCAGCGCGCCCGCCCTGAATGCCGCGCCCGGCGAGGATGGCGTTTTTCTCCTTCTCGAGCGGATCGAGCCCGTCGAACAACCGCGCCGCGGCGAAGCCGAGCGATGCAGCGGCTTCTCCGGCGGCCCAAACGTCAACCAGCCGGTGCAGCGCATCCTCACGCTGCTGGATGCCCTGCTCGTAGCGCACTGAGCCGGGCTTGGCGCCTTCGGCTCCGCGGAAGCGCTGGCGCTGATAGCGAATCACAGGTTCAACGGCTGAAAGCAGCTTGGCCGCGGTCATCAGTCCGACCGGAACGCGCGTGCGGCGGAAGACGGCCTCGATCACTTCGCTGTGGTTGTAAGTGGGAACGATCACGCCGTCCTTGACCGTGTAGCCGCCCACAATGCGGCTGGCGGGAACCTTCAGGTTAAAGACCGGATCGCCTGTCGACGAGAGCTGATGCACAAGCTTTTTGGTCGCTGTTCCGCGGTCGAAGATGCCCTCGTCGGTTTCTTCAAGGATGACGACGCAGCTGCCCTTGATGCGCGGATCGGCGGAGTTCACGGCCGCGGTAACAAAGTTGGCAAAAGCGATGCCGGTGATGAAGCGTCCGCGCTTGTCCACCTGCAGAAACGGCTCCTCGCCTTCGTTCCACTCGGCGATGGTCAGCTTGCCGCTCAACATGCCGGTATCGACACCGACATAGGGAATCGGCTCAGTGAGCGCGAAAGCCCCGCGCCAGGGCTGGCGGTCCTCGCCGGGTTGGGGAGGGGCAGCCAGCGTCATATAGCGCGTTACCTGTTCTTGTGTGCCGCGCTCATGGATGGGCGCGAGGGCCAGGAAACTTGCCAGGCTGGCCGTTGCCGCGCCGCCATCAACCCATGCCAGTTCAAAAGCCGCGAGCGAGAGCGCCAGGTTCTTGGGGCCAGCGATGAATCCGCCTTCTTCCGGCTCCATGAACGCCGCTGTCACGCCGGCCTGGTCAAAGGCCTGCAGCATGGCCTGTTTGCCGGGGGTCCACTCGTGGGTGTTGCGTTCGCCGGCGCCCACCAGCCGCGCCACGGTGCCGCGCGCCACTCCGCGCGCCGATTGCACCAGCATCTGCAGGTCGAACCGGTCTGCGAATCGCCATTGAATCTGGCGCACCGCGTCACTGGGGAGCGTGAGCATAACCGGGGTTGGAGAAAAAACTACTGTGCCCATAAAAGTGCACCTCGAGCAGCGGAATCATTGTCCCTGAACGGGCAGTGTCCAGCATGTGACCCGGATCACGAGAAGCGAGCCGTCAGCTATTAGCTCTTAGCTTTTAGCGCAATCGTGCAGAATCGGATTGCCTCGACTTGTGCATTTCTGTTTACGGTCAGATTCGCCGCACCGGCCCCTGCCGCCATGAAAAAGCTAATAGCTAACAGCCAAAAGCTAATAGCTGCTTTTTGTGATGCAGCACACCAACGAAACCCAGTAAACGCAAGTAATTCAGGTAAATGTGATCCCAATCGCAGTGTTTGTGATAGGTGTCACTGCGAGTCATTTCCGCAATGGAGGACCTTGTTAATGCGAACCCCGCGATCGCAGAACGAAGAAACGTGGCAGGCTGCCCAGGCAGCGATGCCGCGCGCGAGGGTCCGGGCTTCTACGGCGATTCCAGAGATGCTGAACGTCGGTGTCGCTCCATTGCCTGGAGAAAGAAGACGGCAAGTGAAGAGACTTGGCAGCGGAGTGGTTGCTGCGTTGTTTTGTTTGGTTCTTTTCGCAAGTGGGCCGGTCAGCCGTGCACAAACCGAGTGCCTGGCCTGCCACTCTGACGCAACGCTGCAGGATGCACAGGGACACAGCGTAGGAGTCGACGGGCAGAAGTTCAGCGCGAGCGTTCACGGTGCGTTGGGCTGCAATGGCTGCCACACCGACATCACGGCCTACCCCCACCCCGACAAGATTGCCCCGGTTGAGTGCAAGACCTGCCACTCCGACCAGGCGGCCCAACTCAGCGGCAGCGTGCATGCCGATAGCAAGGAGCACCCGTGCACGAGCTGCCACGGGAATGCGCACGAAATCTTTCCCAAGGCCGACGCGCGTTCGGCGGTCTATCCGCTCAACGTGCCTAAGACCTGCGGCCAATGTCACAGTAACAACGGCATGGCTGGCAAACACGGCTTACCCAGCATTTACCCGAATTACATCGATTCGATTCACGGGTTTGCGCTGAGCAAAGAGGGTTTGTTGGTGGCGGCCAATTGCCAAAGCTGCCACGGCTCGCACAAGATCCTGAGTCACACCGATCCCCGGAGCCCGACCTACAAATCGAACATCCCGCAGACCTGCGGCAGCTGCCACGCCAAGATCAATGCCGACTACCAGGCGGGCGTTCACGGACAGGCCATTGCCAAGGGCGATCTGAATGCGCCGGTCTGCTCCGACTGCCACACCGCGCACGCGATTTTGCAGCCGACCGAATCGGCCTTCCGCATGCAGTCCACGCCAATCTGCGGCAACTGCCACAAAGACAAGTTCTCGACCTATCGCGACACCTTCCACTCGCAACTGGGGTCGCTGGGCGGCTACGTTGAGACGGCCCGCTGCTGGGACTGCCATGGCGCGCACGACGTGCGGCCGGCAAGCGATCCAAGTTCGCCCATCAACAAGGCCAATCTGATCGCCACCTGCGGCCACTGTCACGCCGGCGCCAACGCCAGCTTTGTTCAGTACCAGCCTCATGCCAATGCGCGCGACCGCAAGCTGAATCCGGGGCTCTACTTTGTACGGCTCTTCATGAATCTGCTGCTGGCCAGCGTGCTTACCTTCTTCCTGATTCACACCATCTTGTGGCTGATCCGGCAACGGTACAACCAGGTCAGGAATCGCGCCAATGGAGGACAAAAGAATGCCTGATTTGGTTCAATCGGCTCAAGCCGGCGTGCAAACAGGCGCGCCCAAAGACCGGTACTTCCGGCGCTTCACGCGCGAGCAACGTTACATGCACGCGGTGCTGTTCACCACGTTTCTTGGTCTCGCGGCCACCGGGCTGCCCATGCGCTTCAGCGAGAGCTTCTGGGCGCGCAAAGTCGCGGCCGGCGTGGGCGGCTTCGGAGCCATCCTGTTCTTCCACAAATTCTGCGCGCTGGTGCTCACCGTTGCCTTCCTCATTCACGTCAAGGATGTCTTCGCGCGCGGGGTGCTTCACCGCGAAAAGGGAATCTTCTGGGGGCCGACCTCGATGGTGGCCAACTGGAAAGACGCGAAAGATCTCTTCGGCCACATGCGCTGGTTCCTGGGCCTCGGACCCAAACCGCAGTTTGACCGCTACGCCTACTGGGAGAAGTTCGACTACTGGGCGGTGTTCTGGGGCATGGTCGTCATCGGGTTCTCAGGTTACGCCATGTGGTTTGCGCCGTTCTTCGCGCACTTCCTGCCCGGATGGGCGCTGAACGCAGTGCTCGTCATCCACAGTGAAGAAGGCCTGCTCGCCATCCTCTTCATCTTTTCGATTCACTTCGTCAATACGCACTTGCGCCCCGAAACCTTCCCGATGGACATGGTGGTGTTTACCGGCGTCGAGAGCGAAGAGGAGTTTAAGCACAAGCGGCCGCTCGAGTACGAGCGCATGGTAAAAGAAGGCAAGCTCGAGTCGCGGCTCGGCGAGAAAGCGCCAACCTGGCTGGTGAACTTCACGCGCGTGGCGGGATTCACGGCCATCGCCATCGGTCTCATCCTCCTGGTGCTTACGCTGACCGCGTACTTCAGAGAATAGCTGCTAGCTGTTAGCTTTTAGCTGTTAGCTCGTTCCGCGGCCAAGAGGCAGAATCGTCTCGCGTTGGCGATGATCGCTGACAGTGTTGGCGTGCAACTCGTTAGGTTCGCGAACCATTAGCTGACATTGAATGACTGACAACCGAAGACTAATAGCTAAAAGCTAAGAGCTGAAAGCTGCCATTGTGACTCCAGTCACGGTACTTTTTTTCTCTAAAGCGTCTCCTCTTAGACGTGAAATTTGCCCGGTTCTTGCTGCTCTGTAATGTTGCATTCTTTTTTGCCGCCGCGACTGCCAACGCACACGCCGCCCAAAAGCGCAAGGACGCCGACTGCCTTGCCTGCCACTCGAACCCTTCGCTGACTAAACAGGAAAACGGCAAGACGGTAACTCTATACATCGATCAGAACCAGCTCAAGCATTCCATTCACGGCAAGGTGCTGGCCTGCGTCGATTGCCATAAGGATCAAAACCAGACGGCTCGCAGCGGTCCGCCGGCCAAAGTTGCCTGCGCCGATTGCCACGCTGCCGCGCAGGATGCGTACGCTCACAGCATGCATGCAAAGCCCGCGGGCGCTGCGCCTGCTGCAGCCACATGCGTCGACTGCCACGGTCCTCCGCACGGCATTCTTGCGCCCGGCCATCCCAAGTCGCCGGTCAACCACGCCAACATTCCGGCCACCTGCGGCCGGTGCCACGGGCAAAAGTTTCTCATGGAGTCGAACGGCGTGAGCGCCCAGCCGTTTATCTCCTACCAGTCGAGCGTGCACGGCCGCGCCGTTGCCAACGGCTCCATGAAGGCCGCCGTCTGCACCGATTGCCACTCAGACCACGAGATTCTGCCCGCCAACCAGGCCGCTTCGCCCATCTACAAATTCAATGTGCCGGCCACCTGCGGCAAGTGCCACTCCGATATTGCGGACACGTTCAACGTCAGCATTCACGGGCAGGCGATTGCGCATGGCAATCAACTTGCGCCCGTTTGCACTGACTGTCACGGCATCCACTCGATCAAATCCCCCGGCAATCCCAGCTCGCCGGTGGCGGAACAGAATCTTTCGCGCGATACCTGCGCCCGATGCCACGAGGGCGTGCGCCTGTCGCAGGAGTTCGGCATACCCGGCAACCGCGTCACCAGCTACTTTGACAGCTACCACGGCCTTGCCGTCGAGGGTGGCTCGGTGATAGCCGCCAACTGCTCAAGCTGCCATGGCGTGCACGACATTCTGCCCTCGTCCGATCCCCGCTCGAGCATCAATCCGGCGCATCTCAACGCCACCTGCGGCAAGTGCCACCAGGGCGTGACGGCGAAATTCACGCTCACCAAGGTCCACCTGCAGGACGGAGCCGGAGCCCGCGCCAACGACATCGACTCGCTCGCGGTGCGCTGGGTGCGGTACATCTACACCGTTCTCATTCTGCTGGTCATCGGCGCCATGTTTGTGCACAACTTCATCATCTGGCGCAGCAAGGCCGTGGCGCGCCGCCGATTGATGAACCCCATGATGACGCGCATGAGCGTGAACCAGCGCTGGCAGCACCTCACCCTGCTCACCAGCTTCATCGTTCTTGTCATCACCGGCTTCGCGCTCAAGTTCCCCGAGTCGTGGTTTGCGCACACGCTGGGCATGGGCGAGCACTGGCGCAGCATCGTTCACCGCATTGCCGGCGTGGTGCTGATTCTGGCCGGGATTTATCACATCTTCTATCTGGCGGCCGCGCATGAAGGCCGCAAGCTGTTGCGCGACATTGCGCCAAGCACGCAGGACGCGTTCGACGCCTGGGCCACCATGCGCTACTACCTTGGGCTGAGCAAACAGAAGCCCAAGTTCGGCCGCTTCAACTACGCCGAGAAGGCCGAGTACTGGGCTCTGGTATGGGGCACGGCGCTGATGGGCCTTACCGGCGTGATGATGTGGGCCAAGGTGCTGGTGGGCGATCTGCTGGCGCGCTGGTGGGTCGATGTGGCGACGGCGATCCACTATTACGAGGCGATCCTGGCCACTCTGGCCATCATCGTGTGGCACTTCTACCAGGTCTTCTTCGATCCCGACGTGTATCCGATGAACTGGGCGTGGTGGGATGGCAAGATGCCGGTGGAGCACTATAAGCACGAGCATGAACTGGATGAAGACGAGGGAACAGGGAACAGGGGGTAGGGAAAAGGGAGCAGACCGGCGAGTCAGCGAGTCAGCTCTTTATCGCGCGGGCGTGCGGGTTTGCTGGCGCTGTAGAAATAGACAAGCGTGAAGCTGAAAGCCAGTAGCCAGCAGCTAATAGCTAACAGCTAAGAGCTAAAAGCTAAAAGCTAAAAGCTGATCTCTGACCCCTGATCCCTGTCTTCACACCCGCCAGTAATCGGCGCGCCAGCTCTTGATGCGCTCCTTGATCTGCTTGCGGTCGAGGTTGTGCTCGAGAGCCTGCTTGGCCAGCTCCACAACCTCATCGTCGGCAGCAAAGCGCAAACCGATCAACTGGTCCTCACTGAGCCGGTAGATCTGCGCGTGCCATTCCGCGGGCGCAAGAGCCTGCAAGCGCAACCGCTCTTCGAGACGAATCACGCGGTCCTGCACCCTGAGCGGATACGACCGGAGCTTGAAGAGCGCCAGGAATGCCGCCACCGAAATCAGCATCAACCATGCAGAGTAAAAGCACGGGTGATGCACCAGGTAGACGATGGAGACAATCACAGTGCCGAGAGAAACGAAGGCCAGAAAAAAGTGGAAGATCGGATCGAGGCGGGCGTGATTCTTCAGGTCTTGCGGTTGGTTCTTGCTCATGGAATGTCTTTTACCTCATCGAAAGCGGCCGGCTGCGCTCCCTGAACCGATTCGCTTGCGGCCGGGACGGCATTGCCTGCCGCTGCAGCCTGCACACCGCCGTTGGCGGGATTCTCAGGCTGCTCACGCCCATCTGTCAATGGAGCCAGCTTATCGGGTCCCAGAATCGCGTGCTGCCTGGGGATAATGTGGTAACGTCCGCGCGCCAGGTAATCGACGAAGAGCCCGCCGGCGAGGTAAGGATTGAAGACGGCAATCGGAATCGCGTAGAGGGTGGTCACAAACGACTCGTCGATGTTCTTGTTAGCGCGGCTCATGCGCCGGTAGCCGGGCACCTGAGGAATCTCAAAAATCTCGAGACCTGTTTCGGAGTGTTTGCGGCCATAGCGCACCAGCTTGTACGCAATTTGTTTTGGCGACGTCATCCCCGCATCGGGGAAGATGCTGCGCTTGAAGGTGCCGGGAAAATAGGAGTTCAGAATCACCCGCGCAAAATCGGCGCAGTTCTCAAAGAGCAGGTTGAAATCGGTGTGGTTCGGGCCCGCGTTCATCCGGGCAATCAACGCGTCGTCCTGCTCCTGAGTGGTGTTGAATCGGAAGGCATAGATGCGCCGCTCATAGGCGACGCCCACCAGTTGCGTCCAGCCGCCATGGAGGAAGCTTCCCGGCTGAACACTCTGCCCCAGTCTCTCAAGATGAACCTCGTGATAGTGATTGCGCAGCCGCCCCACGATTTCGCGGTTCACGCGCAGGGGAACGTCGGCGGGGTTTTCGACCGAGTAAAGGTAGGGCAGGAGCGGGATTGCGACCCAGTCGTAGCCATCGATTCCCTGGTAGCGGGCAATCACGGCGCCCATCTCGCCGGGCGCACAGCGGCGCAGCTTGACCGGGGTTGCGGCGCAAATCCGCTGAAAATAAATTGCATTATGCCCGGTGGGATTCAAAGCTCCGAAGAAGCCGTACGGCTCCTCCATGAGCAAGGTGGCCTGAGCCCTCGCGTGCGCTCCGCATATTGCCGCCAACCCTATGAGAGCAAATGCAGTTATGCGTAGCCAGCGCACGAATTGCATCGGATCTCCTTGAGTCGAGTTTCCGGGTAAGGGCCCTCCCATATAGTATGCCTGAATTCGCATCAATTTTCGATGAAGGACTGCGCCGGTTGACTTTGCAATCATTAACAGGCCGGGAACCCATCCCACACCTTGGAACACACCAAGGCTGAGCCACAAGGGCTCAACAATACAGAACGCAAAATTGGACAAAAGGTTGCTGCTTCCGGCTCAGTTGCCTGTGCAAAAAACCGCCAGTTTTCCCAAATACTGACGCACGCAAGCCGCATTTGTTAACGTTCTGGAGTCAATGATTTGCGGTTTCTGCCGCGCGCAGAAACCGAAGCTTGAATTTATGAGGTACATGATGAAACTGTTCTCGCGTCTTTTGCTTTTCTCCTTCCTTGGTTTTGTTTTTTGTGCCGCTGCCGTCGCCCAAATTTCGCTGCCCAAGGTACTCTCCAGCCACATGGTGATCCAGCGCGACGTTCCTGTTCACGTATGGGGGTTTGCCGCACCCGATGAGCAGGTGAGCGTGACCTTTCGCGGCGAAACCGGCACGACAACCGCCGGCGAGCTCGGCCGCTGGAGCGTTTATCTCAAGCCGGGCGCTGCGGGCGGTCCTTTCACCATGACGGTGCAGGGAACCGAGACCGGCGGCCAGCCGCAGACCTTCACGCTCGACGACGTGCTGGTGGGCGATGTGTGGGTCGCATCAGGCCAGTCGAACATGGGATTCGAGCTACACGATGCGGCAACCGCGGCTGAGGATCAGCCCAAAGCCGGCATTCCCGATCTTCGCCTGCTGAACGTGAAGCAGACCGCGACGATCTTTCCGCAAGACGACCTTGTGGTTGACGGCGACGGCTGGGCCGCATCTTCGCCCGAAACCGCGACGCACTTCTCGGCTGTCGCCTGGTACTTTGCCCGCGAGATCCAGCAGCGCGAGCACGTGCCGGTGGGCATCATTAATTCCTCTTGGGGAGGCACGCCTGTGGAGGCGTGGACGCGGATCGGCGCCATCGGCCAGGACGCTTCGCTCATGCCGCTCTTTATCTCCTGGGGCAAGATGATTGAGAGCCAGACCGACGTCTTGCTGCGCCTGAAGATTCAGCAGCGTGCGATCGACGAGGCCAAAGCGCAGGGTAAGCCCGTGCCCAATTTCGGATGGACGCCAGAGCTCGAAAGTTGGGGCCCCGGCATGTTGTGGAATGGGATGATTGCCCCGCTCACGCCGGCCGCCATTCGCGGAGCCATCTGGTACCAGGGCGAGTCGAACGCTTCACTTGAGCGCGCGCCGCTCTACGGGCGCATCTTTGAGGACATGATTGAGGACTGGCGCCACCAGTGGGGAGTAGGCGAATTCCCGTTCCTCTTTGTCCAGATCGCCAACTTCAACGCGGGGCCCGGCGATGGTTGGCCGCAACTGCGCGAGCAGCAGTTGAAGACGCTCCAACTGAACAACACCGGCATGGCCGTCACCATCGACATTGGCAACCCCACCAACATTCACCCCACCGACAAGCTTGACGTGGGCCTGCGGCTGGCGCGCTGGGCGCGCGTGCTCACCTATGGCGAAAAGATCGAAGACTCCGGTCCTCTCTTCCGCGAAGCTGTGCCTGAGGGGCCGGCGATTCGCGCGTACTTCGACCACGCCAGGAGCCTGAATGCGAAGGGCGGGGCAGTGACGGGATTTGAAGTTGCGGGCGCCGACGGAAAGTGGGTTGCGGCCACGGCAACCATTGACGGCGAAACGATTGTGGCCTCGAGCCCCGAGGTTACAAGGCCCGTGCAGGTGCGCTACGGATGGGCCAGCAGCCCGCAGTGCAATCTGTTCAACGGCGACGCGCTGCCGGCAAGCCCGTTTACGTCGGCGGAATAGCACGAACGTAACGTTGCGGGAAGTGCGATGAATGCAGGACGCAGCTATAATCCTGACCAACTGCCAGATTAGGCAGGGCCCGCTAAGTGTAAACAGGCCTTGGCTCAGCAAATGATATTCCCGCCAAAGACGAGAAAAAGGGCGGTGATTTGCTTCGGAATTCAGCGGAGGGCCGGGGCCGTGGAAGAGTTGGAGATTCCGATTACACGATCTGTCGAGCGCAGGAATTCGGATGTACCACCCGGCAGACACTTGCCCCGCGTTCAGAGGTCACGCAAAGACTTCACAGGATTGTTGCACGAAAGCCGGCCCGGTTTGCGCAGGCGCAGCTCTTTTCGGCCCGGTTCTTGCGCGCTGATCCCTCTTCTGCTTGCCGTCGGGGCGCTGGTCGGCTGCGGTTCGTCAGGCCTGTCCGGTGGAGGAGGCTCCAAACCTGCGATCAGCTCCTTCACCGCGAGTCCGGCGAGCATTACCTCGGGCCAAAGCAGCACGCTGAGCTGGGCGACGACTGGAGCCACCAGCATTGCGATTACGCCGGGGACTTTTACGTCCACGTCGGCGAGCGGATCGACAACGGTCAGCCCAACCACGACCACCACTTACACGCTGACGGCGACCAACTCGGCTGGATCGGTTACTGCTACTTCAACCGTGACCGTAAACGCTGCAAGCAAACCCGCCATCAGCTCGTTCAGTGCGAGTCCGGCGAGCATTACCTCGGGCCAGAGCAGCACGCTGAGCTGGGCGACGACTGGAGCCACCAGTATTGCGATTACGCCGGGAACATTCACGACCACGTCGGCGAACGGATCGACAACGGTCAGCCCAACCACGACCACCACCTACACGCTGACGGCGACGAACTC
Source organism: uncultured Acidobacteriaceae bacterium (assembly GCA_963808695.1). Classification (GTDB taxonomy): domain Bacteria; phylum Acidobacteriota; class Terriglobia; order Terriglobales; family Acidobacteriaceae; genus Telmatobacter. The sequence continues at coordinate 190,372 of CAWEHF010000009.1, read as the reverse complement.
GGCTGGATCATCGACAGCGACGGCAAAGGTGACAGTTACAGCGGCTGGCGGCGAATTGAAGATCACAACCACAACATGTCCGGGCGGAGCGCAGAACACCGCGTACGAAGGGTGCACGATTGCCGCGACAGGGGGTACACCCCCTTACACATTTTCAGTGAGCGACAGCGCAAGCTATCCGCCGCTGCCCGAGGGAATGGCGCTGGATGCATCGACGGGAGCGATCACGAGCTCGTTAATTGGCGGGCAGGGAACCTACATACCGGAGATGTTGGTTACCGATTCGGCCGGCACGCAGGCAAACGCTGACATCACTTTTACGATCAATGGGAGCAACGCGTTCCTTGCAAATATCTTTCCGTCGAACTCCATTTTTCATCATCGCGTGGATGCCGCCACGACCGGCCTTCCTGTGGATACTTCTCCCGCGGCGCCCATGTACAGCGGCTATTTGCCTGAGACGGTGAAGCCGTTCTTCGGGGATACGTATGCTAACTTTCCGAATGGAATCCCATCGATCGAGGTTCCGTACAATCAACCGGATGTGCAGGTTACGACTACGGAATATCAGTCATACTTTACGTCGGGTCCGATTCCGCCCTACGCTCCGGTGGAGGGCACGAGCAACTCGACGGGGGACAGACACGTTCTGGTCTATCTGGAAGCGGGCGGCGGAAACAACCCCGCGCTCTACGAAATGTGGCAGGGAATCTACGAGGGCGGCCCGTGGACCGACTCTTCGAATGCGCTCTGGCCGAACGCAGATTCAAATGCGCTTACCGAGCAGGGGATGGGAACTTCCGACGCCGCAGGGCTGCCGGTGGCGCCGCTGCTGGTGAATGCCGACGAGGTGATCGGAACGGGCACGCCGAGCGCGCCGAACGGCGCCATAGAGCATCCCATTCGCTTCACGCTGAATCACATGTTGAATTACTGGGTGTGGCCGGCCACGCAAACGGCCGGTGTGGGATCGTGCACCGACAGTGACGGCAACGCCATTCCGGTGGAATCGGAGATCTCGCAGTCGTCTCCTCCTGCAAGTTGCACCATGTCAGGAGCGGCGGGCGAGATCTACCGGCTGATGGCTTCAGTGGCGACTCCTTCCTGCGCAGCCACGAGTCCGCAGGCGGCGATCATCATCACTGCGTTCCGGAACTATGGAATCATCCTGGCCGATAACGGCGACAGCGGAGGCCTGATCGGCACGCCCGACGCCCGCTGGAACGATAACGACCTGGAGTGCATAACCAGCCTCACGCTCTCGGACTTCGAGCCGGTAAACGTGTCGAGCCTGATGGTGAACAATCAGAGTGGGCAAACTGCGAAATAGGCGAGCGTTCCCACTCTTTTTTCACGGACGAGATCAAGAAGCAGATCCTTCGGCTCCGGTCGCCGTGGCGACCTGCGTTCAGGAGGTGGGCATCCATTTTGTCGGGGTTCGGCCTACCGCACGCCCATTCGTCCTGATACCGATTCGATCAGCTTGGCCGGGTCGTAGCCAATGCCGTCTTTGAAGACCGTCTCAACCATCTCGACGTTCTCGATCTTCTCTGCGGGGTTGCCGCCCAGCACCACCAAGTCGGCAGCCTTGCCCGGCGCAATGGAGCCGGTCTCCTTGTCTTTGCCCATGAATATGGCGCCGTTGAGCGATGCAATGCGGATGGCCTCGACCGGCGTGAAGCCGGCCTCGACCAGCAGCTCGATATTGCGCTGATCGCTGAAACCGGGAACCACGCCGCCGTAGCCGGTGGGATCGCAGCCGGCCATCAGCAGGCCGCCTGCGGCCACAAACTCGCGCTCAAAACGCTGCTCGTACTTAAGCATCCATCCGGCCGTGGGGTGGTCGGCCTCTCGCACGCGGCCTGCAAGGTAGTCGCGCTGCGACCCGAGTGAAAGCGCGTTGAATGCCGCCCGTTCCCGCTCCATCGGCGGCCGGTTGGGAGCGAAGGTCTCAAAGACAGCCAGCGTTGAAGTAATGGCCACATGATGCGCCACCAGGTACTGGATCATCTCCTTGACCTCGGGTCCGGCCACATCGAGCTTGTTTTCCATGTAGTCCATCGCGGGCTTTTGGCTGGGGCACTCGTCGGGCTTCTTGCCAGGGAAGAACTCGGTGTCGACCAGGATTCCGTGCTCGAGATTGTCGATGCCCAGATCGGCAGCCTGCTTGAAGCCGATCGAGCAGAGATGGCCGGTAATCTTGAGGCCGTGCGCGTGCGCGTGGTCGATCGCGGCTTTCAACTCGTCGGCGGTCAGATAGTTGTATGCCTTGAACGAGGTCACGCCCTCCTCGGCCCAGTAGTCCACCGTGCGCGCCGCGTCGTCAGGGCTGGTGAGCTGGTGCATCTGGATTGCGAAGGTGCCTTTGCCCTCGAGATACGGACCCGTGACATCGAGCTTCGGCCCGGGAATGAGGCCCGCGTCGATCGCGTGTTTCAGTTCGAGGTCGGTATACGTCTCCACGCTGCCTGCCGTCCGCGCGGTCGTCACTCCGCCGGCGAGGTAGAGCCGCGGAGCGCTGTCGGCCATCTCGCCGTAGAGCGCAAGGCCGTCGTCGGGCCGCGCGGGCGACGGATAAAAGAGATGTTCGTGCATGCCCACAAGTCCGGGGATGACGGTTTTGCCGGTGAGGTCGAGCACCTTGGCACTATCCGGCAGCGGTGGTAACGGGCCGGCCGGCTCAACCGCCGTAATCTTGCCATTCACAATTACCACACGCATGTCTGGCTGCGGCGCGGCGCCCGAGCCGTCGATCACCGTGACGTGGTTCAAGAAGAGTGCAGGCGCGTTTTCTTTGATGTAGGGCGCGAGCGGGGATGTGGGCTGCTGTGCAGCGAGGAGGGCCGCAAAAGGCAATGCAGCCGCGAGGATTGCGGCGTGGCGCGGGATCGGCATGGTTGGTCTACCCCCGGGTTGGGTGCGATTCGAATGCTCACAGTTTCGCACGGCGGAGAGCATAAAGAGCAACTGCAGATCCCTCGACTCCGGACCGTGGCGCTAAAACGCCACGGTCCGGGCTCGGGATGACACTGGTCAAGATGCGGTGAGAAAGTCATCGCTGAAGCGATGCCCTGATACGAGGCCTCAACCAAAGGCCGCGATTCGCGGGGGCGTCAGGTTCTTGAGGGCACGATAATCGTGGTCTCGTTTACCTCGATCAACCCGCAGCCGCAGCGCTTTTCGAGCTCAGGCAGAACGGCGTCGACCTTCTCGCGCGTTTCAATGAACTCAACCTTGATGGGTAGATGGTCAGAAATCTCAAGAATGTGCGCCGAGTGCAGCCGGTGCTTGGCGCCGAATCCCGCCACTCCCTTGGTTACCGTCGCGCCGGCGATGCCGGAGTGAAAGAGAAAATCAAGAATGCTGGTATACACCGGAATCCCGTGGTGCTTGGCTCCGTCGCTCAAGTAGAGCGTGACTTTGACGGCTTTTCCTGAGGTCAGCATGGTGCGCCACGATTCTCCCGGAGCAGCGCCGGCCGCTCCAGACGGCAAGGTAGGATTGAAGCACTACTGCGTGGAAGATGCAAGTGGCGCGGGTCACAGCCGGCCGGGGCCGCGGACTGCGCATTGCTATTACAGCAGGTCGGCCAGCGCGGTTCCGCACCAGGTTGCGGCCAGGCCCAGCACCAGGCTGCCAATGGCGTAGAGCCCCGCCAGCATGAACGCGCCCGAACGCATCGTCGACAGCGTCTCCCACTCGAAGGTCGAGAATGTTGAGTACGCGCCGATGAAGCCCACCGGAATGAGGAAGCGCCACGCGGGATTCAGGTCGGCGCGCTTGCCCAGGTAGGTGAGCGTGAAGCCGATGATGACGCAGGCCGTAATGTTGACCAGAAGCGTGCCGTAGGGGAACTTGACGCCCATGCGGCCTGAGACCGTGGACCCGACCCAGTAGCGCAGAACAGAGCCGAGCGCGCCGCCGGCGGCAATCAGCAGATATTTTTGCAACGCGTTTCTCCTGCGAGAGTACTCGGAGGGATCGTGGCGGGGAGCACGACTCCGCGACAGGAACCTCCTGCCAGGAGTCATCAGCCGACCGTAGGCACGGGCAGCGGTTAAAGGTGAACTCCATCACCGTCAACGATTGAGTCAATTATAGCGGAGTTGGCGGAGTTCGCGGTGTTAGCGGGGTTAGCCTGCGCTGGCGCGCATTGGAAAGTTTCGTGCCATTATGTGCCAACGCTCATCGGCACAACAATCCTTCTGGAACGGTGCCATCCGGATTTTGCGGAAATGAGAACCGATGTCACATCAATTCCTGGTCCCAAGCTCGTCCGAAGCTCGTATTCTCCCGGCGCAAGGGCGAATGAAAACAGGCCGTCCGGTCCGGTAATGCATGCGGCTACTGCGCTAACCCGCTGCTGATTGTAGTGAATGGCCAAGGTGTCACTGGGGTTCCATGTAAACACCTGCAAAAGCGCGCCCCCAGCAGGCTTGCCGGCGAGCATGACGATGCCGCGAGGCACGCGGACTGGATGGTTTCTCAGGTCAACTTCAACCGTTTGGTTGCCACCCCATTTTGTTGGAGCTGAAACGTCGACGGGCGTGCAAGTGCTGTTGACTTGCTGAGCGAAAGACGTCGCGGGCGGGATCACGAGAGCCAGGAGCAGAATTGCGCGCTTCATTTGCGTTCCACTGTGAACAACAGCGTAGACGCCGCCAGCCACGCTGAAGGCGGCTATGTCTAGCCAGTATAGCTGCGGTCCGCACTACCGGTCAGTGCACGAGTAGCACGGGTCGATCGACGCCTGAATCAACGGCGTGTCGGCCAGGCGCGCGCCCTGCACCATCCAACGCACCGAAGGCATGTTGACGAAAGTTGGCGTGCGCACGTGCACGCGGCTCGGGTTGCGCGACCCTTCTTTCCACGAGACCGAGTACATAACCTCGCCGCGCGGAGCTTCAACGCGGCTGGTCGCCGTGCCGGTGCGGAAGGCGAGCTTGGTTTCGCCGATGTTGATCTCGCCGCGAGGCATGCCTGTAAGCGCCTGGCGCAGAATGCGGCAGCTCTCCATGATCTCGAGCGCGCGCACAAACAACCGGGCGCGCACGTCGCCGGCCTGCTCCACCGGCACGTCAAATTCCATCTCGCCGTACGCTGCGTAGGGCGCGGCCTTGCGCAGGTCCTGGATCACTCCCGACGCCCGCGCCACCGGGCCCACCACGCCGCAGGAGACGGCCTTCTCGTGCGTCAGCACGCCGATGCCGGCGCAACGCGAGCGCGCCGTTGAACTTGTGGTGAAGATGGGGATGACAGTGCGCACCATCTCGCGCTCCAGCTCGTTCACCATCTCAACCAGCGCCAGCGGGTTCTCCACGTCGCGATTGACGCCGCCGATGCGGTTCATGGAGTAGTTCACGCGATTGCCGGAGATGGCCTGCAGCACGTCCATCACCTTTTCGCGGAGCGCAAAACAGGTCATGAACATGGTTTTGAAGCCCATGAGCTTTGAGGCGATGCCGGCCCACAAAACATGCGAGTGCAGCCGCTCGAGTTCCGCCATGATGACGCGAATGTACTGCGCGCGCGGCGGCGGAGTGACGCCGGTCAGCTCTTCCATGGCCTGGCACAGCGTGAGCGTGTGAATGAAGGAGCAGATGCCGCAGACGCGTTCCATCAGCGCAATCACCTGGATGTAGTTGCGCGTTTCGGCCAGGTGCTCAATGCCGCGGAAGTTGAAACCGATGTGCAGTTTCGCGTCCTTCACGGTCTCGCCCACACAGACCATGTCGAGCTTGTAAGGCTCTTCAAGCGCGGGATGGTAAGGGCCCATGGGGATTTCGTAGCTCATTGTTTTACCTCCTGCGTTGCGGCGCCGGCGGCGGGCTTGGCGGGGATCGCGTCGCGCAGATTCACGCCCGGCGTATCGCCTTCGCGCAACAGCAGCGGTTCGTATTCGCGCCCGGTGAAATCGATGCCGAATCCCTCGTGCACCTCGCGCTCAATCCAGTCGGCGGCCTCGCAAAAGTCCACGATACTTTGAATGGTGTTGCCTGCGATGTTGAAGCCAAAGCCAAGCAGGCGGCCTTCAAGGTCCCAGTGATACTCCAGCCGGAATCCTTCGGCGCCCGGCAACTGATAGGCCGTGATGGTGATGAACCGCGCGCCCACGGCGTTCATAGCTAGCGCAACTTCGCGTACGCCTTCAGCCTGGTCGTGCTCGCCACGCTTCATCCACCACACGCCGCCGTCGACGGTCCAGAGATCGGGGTTCCACAATTCGCTCGGGGCAGGATTCTCGATCACGTTCTCAAGAACAGTCATTGGGCGCCTCCGCTCGTTGTTGGGACTGGATTCGATGTTGGGACTGGATTTGCGGCCGGTTGCGCGGTTGCGGCAGCGGCAGGCCTCGGCGGCGGCGGCCGGCGCGCCACGGTGTAGGACTTTTTGAGTTCGCCCGGCGTCAGGTAGATGGGCGGCGTGTCCTCGGCCTGCGAGAGTGCGTGTTCAAGCCGGCCCTCTTTCAACGCGTGCTCGGCGCAGCCCTCAACGCAGCGGCCGCAGAACGTGCATTGACCGGGGTTGTAGCTCCAGGTGAACTCGCCTTTACCGGCCTTGAATTCGATGGCCCGCGAAGTGCAACGGAACCGGCAGACGGCGCAGCCGGTGCAGAGCGAGGGATCGAACTGAACCAGGCCGCGAAAGCGTTCGGTAACGGGCGGCCGGGCGGGGAAGAGCAGCGTGCGCGGTCCGCCGATGAGGTTCTTCCAGAGCATGGTGAGAATCTTCATAGCCGGTACCTCACAAAGAGCGCGGAAGAGATGGCAAGCACCGCGAAGATGAGCGTGCATTGCCAGTAGAAGCGCACGCTGGTGTCGATGGCCAGACGCGCCGTTGCCGCCGCGATGGCCGAGAGCAGCAGCACGATGACGAACGAGAGCGCGACAAAGACGAGCGCGGCGAGCCACCAAATGCCCAGATGCGGCGCCAGCAGCGTAGCAACCAGCCCGGTTGCAGCAACCCATTCGAGTCCGTGCGAGAGCTCCCACATGGCCAGCTCCGGCCCGGCGTATTCGGTCATGGGTCCGGCGTAGATCTCCTGTTCGGCGTTGGGCAGGCTGAATGGGTTCAGGTGCAGCTTGGCTGGCAGGCAGACGATGATGGCCAGAATGCCCAGCAGCCGCAGCGGCGATGCAGGCAGCGCGGCCAGCGCGTCCAGTTTGAACGTATGCTGCGAGGCTGCGATGGAAAGAATCGCCAGCAGGAAGACAATGTTGTAGCTGACGCTGAGTGCGGCTTCGCGCGCCGAACCGATCTCGCCAAAGATGGAGCGCGACGAGAAGCCCGCAGCGACGATGCACATCGAAGGCAGTTCCAGCAGCGCCAGCAGCAGGATCAGGTCGCCTTCAAATCCGCCCGAGCTTGGCAGCACCGGAAGCAACCCAACCGCGCCGGCCGCAGAGGCGAGCGCAATCAGCGGCCATGAACGCATGAGCGCACCGGCTATGCCGCTCCGTGCGGGAGTGCTTTTGGCCGTGAGTTTTACGAAATCAAAGAACGGCTGCATGAAGGGCGGTCCCACGCGCCCCTGCATCAGCGCCACGGATTTCCGCTCGACCCAGAGAAAGAACCACGCGGCGGGTACGGCAAACAACAGCCCGGGAAAGATCAGCAGTCGCGCAAGTGCGGTGATCAGGTTCATGGCTGCTCCTCCACGGTTGGTGTTGCAATGGCAATCGTTGCTTCGGGTGGGTTCGCGCCGCGCTCCGCCAGAATCTGGGCCGCCTTGGCCACGCCCTGGATGATGGCGTCGGGCCGCGGCGGGCAGCCAGGCACAAACACATCCACGGGAACGTGCTTCTGCAGCGGCCCGTCGAGCGTACGGCTGTCAATGAACACATTGGTCGTCGCCGGGCACGATCCGATGGCGACCACCGCCTTGGGCCCGCACACCTGGCCGTACACCGTGTGAATCGCGCCCACCGCGTTCTTCGTCACCGGACCGGTGATGCAGAGAATGTCGGCGTGGCGCGGGCTGCCTTCAAGGCGCACACCCAACTGTTCCGCGTCGTAACGCGGGCTGAGCGCGGCCACCAGTTCAATGTCGCATCCGTTGCACGAACCCGAGTTCATGTGGAAGAGCCACGGGCTGCGCCGGCGCGAGTAACAAACCAACCGTCTCCAGAGCTTCATGGCCTCACCTCCATGAGCTTCAAGAGAATTGCGGGCCAGACGCCCGCGCCTACCAGCACAATCACTACGCCAACGATTGCGGCTTTGAGCGCGAAGGGCTCGCGAGCCGCGGGTGGTGAGTCATCGGATGAATCGCCCGGCGGACCCCACCAGTTGCGCGTGAGCGCCAGCGTGTACGCGATCAGCGCGAGAATCGACGAAATAATGAAGACCGCGAGCGGCCACGGCCCGACTTCGAGCGCCATGGAATAAAGCCGCCAGCGTCCGATGAAGCCCATCGTCGGCGGCACACCCAGCATGGCCAGCATGCCGAAGAGGAATCCGAATGCGCTGTACGGATAGCGCACAGCAAGCGCAACTGGAGGCTGATTCAGCTCGCCTGCTGCCTCCGGCGCTGCCAGGCACGCAAACAGCAGCGCCTTGGCGAGCGCATGCGTTGCAGCGGCAATGAAGGCGCCCTGAATGCCAAGCAGGGGATTCACGTCCTCAGGCCTTAAAGCGGGCTGGCCCGCCCATGCAAAAAAGAGGAACAGAAAGCCTACGTCTTCAATTGTCGAAAGCACGAGTAAACGCTTGAGGCTTCGCTGTGTAATCATCAGAAGCGCGGCAAGCAGCGAGGTAAGCGCGGCGCACCATAACCAAAGGATTGATGGGAAAAACACATTGAGCAGGTTAATACCGCTTACGTAGAACTCGCCGAATGCCGTGATGTCAACGACTGCGATAATCAGGCCTATTACAAGAACTGGAAGCTCATCAGCAAGCGAAAGCAGCCAAAAGAGCATTGGGAAAGCTGCAAGTTTAACTGCGATTCCTGTAATAAGAAGAGCGCGGGACCATGGAAAATTCGCAGCTCCGAAGTAATTTGCAGCAAACGGCTGGACAAGAATCTCGCTACTGACCGCGAATAAAACAGAAATTCCCACCACTGCCGAATAGACAAGCTTGGCAGCTTTTGTGCGCGCCGTTAGCCAAACGCACAAAACGGTCAACAAGGCTGCGCATTCTAATAATCCCAATTGCAACCACTCATTTGTTGCTAGCAATCCGCCGAGGCAGAGTCCGCCAACCACAAGAATCACGGGCCAGAGCGAAATCTTAGTCTTCGATCCACTAACAAGCGCCGTAGTGAGCAATGCCAATGCCGCCAGCCCTACCGCAGCAATCAACAAGTGAGGCATGGGTGGCCTGCCGCTGGTGTAAGCGCCGGCTGGTGCGGGCATAACCCACTGGACGAACGCAAAGATTAGCGCCGCAAACACCCCGACGAACAGCAAAGCTCTGCGTTCGAGCACTGCCACTACCACGCCCAGCCCGCGCGAAACGGCTTGCAATCCATTCCAAATGCTCAGGTACACGCGATCGACATTAGACCAGCGGAAGAATTCCTTCCAGTGCTCGAGAAAGATCTCAGAGAAATCGCCGGCCGTCAGGCGTGCGCGCTCGCTGAGCGGCTCGCCGCCTGTAAACACTCCGCCACCCGCGCCGGCTAAAGCGACTCCGCCGGCAACCGGTCGCGCGACATAGGCGACCAGGTAGACCGCCCCGCCCAGCACCAGCGAAACAACCGCCAGCACCAGCCCGCCGCCGGTTGAAAAGCTTCCCGCATCGGCCGAGAGCCCCAGCCATGTAACGTGCACGCCCGCGCCCATGCCCAGCGCCAGCAGAATCGGATTGAGGAACGCGCGCACGGCAAGCTGCGGAGCGATGCCAAGCACCACGCTGCCCGCGGCCAGCAATCCCATGCCCCAGACCATCGATGCGGGCGACTCGTGCGCATTTTCGGTCTCATGCGTGGGCGGGCCAAGGAAGACTGCGCTGGTGGCCTTTGCGCCCAGAAACACCGTGCCCAGGCTTACGGCCCACGCCACCATCGCGGGCGCGTACCAGCCGTCCTGCAACGCGGCCGTATACAACATCCACTTGCTGGCGAAGCCGCTCATCAGCGGAATGCCCATCATCGATCCCACGCCGATGAGCCAGCTGAGCGTGGTCTGCGGCATCTTGCCGGCCAGTCCGCCCAGGCGGTTCATGTCGCGCGTGCCGGATGCGTGCTGCACGCTTCCAGCGGTCAAAAACAGCCCGCCCTTGAAGAATCCGTGATTGAGGCAGTGCAGCAGGCCGGCGGTGATGGCCAGCGGCGTGCCAATGCCGATTCCCATCATCATGTAACCAATCTGGCTCACGGTTGAGAAAGCCAGCATCCGTTTCAGATCGGTCTGCACCATGGCGTACATCACGCCCACGGCCATGGTCACCGTACCCACCCAAACCAGGCTCGCGCTCCACGCAAACGGCCACATTCCAAAGCTGTGCATCCTCGCAGCCAGATAAACTCCGGCCTTCACATAGCAGGCGGCGTGCAGCAGCGCGCTCACCGGCGTGGGCGCGGCCATGGCTTCGGGAATCCACGTGTGCAGCGGTACCTGCACGCTCTTGGCCACCAGCGCAAGCAGCATGAGCGCAAAGATTCCACCGGTAAAGCTCTTCGACACCGCCGGATCGGTCCACAGCGCGGTTCCGGCCCGGTGATAAATCACCAAAATCGCCGCCAGCAGCCCGTAGCCGGCAATGTGGGTCATCAACAGCACCTTGCGCGCGCCGCTCACGGCCTCGCGGTTGGTGTACCAGAAGCCCACCAGCGAGAACGAGCACAACCCCACCAGCTCCCAGCAGAGATAGAAGATGAAGAGATTGGCACTGTACACCAGACCGATGAACCCGGCGATGAATACCAGCATGGTTGCATAGAAGCGGGTGGCCGATTTGTCGTGCGCCATGTACCCGATGGAGTAGAGCAGCACCAGCCCGCCGATGCAGGCGCCCATGAACGCAAACAGCACGCTCAGCGCATCCACATGCAGCACCAGCGCCAGCGGTCCGTCCCAGGGCATCGGCTTCAGGTCGATCGCCCGGCCCGCGTGCACCATCGGCGCCACCCCGGCCACGCCAATCACCGCCGGCAGGCACGAAAGAAACGCCAGAACGCCCTTTGCCCTTGCAGAACAAAGCTTTGCAACCAGGATTTGCAGCAGGGCTCCGGCCAATAACGAGCATGGAGCAATCAGGATGAGGGTCGAGGCGTCCATGCTTTAATTTGAGCCGCTTAGAGCGAGGGGAGATGTGACGGGCGGCACGAGGGCGGAAAAGGACTATTCAAACTATAGTATTTGCTACCATATAATGGTAAGCGATAATTCTTTATCGACCCGAATCCGGGAAGAGCTCGCAGAATACGCGGTTGCCACGGCGGAATGTCGCCGCCAAAACAAAAGAACTGACGACGATTCTCCGATCTCCCTGTGAATCGCCGCCTTTGTGCAACCGACACGTCAACCGGATACCGCCTAGCGAAACCCGGAGTTTAAGCTAGAGGCGCGCCGCCTGAATTCAGGAACGTGGGCTGGATAGTCCGCAGCTATTCGACGGTAAGGGTGACGGCGCCGCTGGTGGTGGTGGCGCCCGAGGCGCCGGTGATCGTGATGATGTAAGTGCCCGGCGTGGTGCGGGCCGCGACCAATGCGCAGGTCACTTTAGGACCGTTGGAATTGCAGGCCGACACGCCTCCCGCCAGGCACACCAGCAGGAGCACGAGCGCGAGCCATCTGTTCCTGCGGCTCCGAGGCAGGCCGATGAGCACCAGCGCGGCGAGGACAGCGCCGCCCGGGATGGACCACGGGAGCTTTGGCGTGTTCTGGCTGGTGGCGGGGCATCCACCTCCGGCGCTGGTCGTGATGGTCAACGTTGCGGTTGCGGCGCTTGTGCCAGCGATGTTCACCGGGGTGGTCGCGCCAAAGCTCAAAATGGGAGGTGCGACTGCCCCGCTGGGCTCGGATGCGATCGTCGCTGCGAACGAGACATTTCCGGTAAAACCGCCTGTAGGCGTAACCGAGATGGTGGATGCATTGCCCGTCGTGGCTCCCGGCACGACGGTGACAGAAGTTCCGGTGATCGTGAATCCCGCGGAAGCGGCGGCGGTGACGGTAACCGAGGAGATGCCGCTGGCTCCCGCATAGTTACCACCGCCATAGCTGGCGTTGATGGGGTTGACGCCGACGGGCAATGTGCCAGCAGGGATCGTGATGGTGGCGCTGCCACCGACGAGCGAAGTGCTGGTGGAGGTGTAGTTGGTGCTAAGCAGCGCGACCAAGCCGGTTGCCTGCGGGTTGCCGCTGCCTGCGTTGACAGTGATGGTGACGGGCAGGGGTTGATTCTGGGCGATGGTGGACGAAGCAGGCGTAACGGTGACCGTCACGCCGCCCACCGTCACCAGCGCGTTCCCCGACTGCGGCACCGCCACATAGTTCGCATCTCCGCCGTAGTTCGAGTACACGATGTTGAAGCCCGTGGTGAACGTGCCCGCGGGAATGCTCAGCGTCGCCGTTCCATTGGAAAGCGTAGCCGCTGGCGACGTATAGTTCCCCGTGCTCAGCGTCACCGCGCCCGTGGGCAGCGGCTCGCCCGGCGCAGAGCTGGCCGCTATCGAATACGTGGTGGCTTGGGACTGCGCCTGCGCCCACGTCATCGTCTCTGTGGCAGGGCTCAGCGCCGCGCACGCCCCCACCACCGCCGCTTCGCCCTGGCCGGAAGCAAATTTGTACGTCGAGGCGCTGGCTGCATCCGGAAGATAGCTGGCCAAAAGGAGGTTCGGCGGCGTCGGTAGTCCCGCCGCCGCATAGCATTCGAACGCCTCCAGCGTGCCCTCCGCCACATCGAAGGTCGCGCTGCCCCCGCTCAGCGTCTCCGCCGCCGGCGAGTATCCCGTGCTGCTCAAGCTCACGCTTCCCGTCGGCGTTGGGTTGCCGCTGCCGCTGCTCACGCTCACCGTCACGGTGAGGGATTGTGCTGAGGTGACGGTGGGCGCCGACGGCGTCAACGTCACCGTCGGCGTAATCTCACTCGACGACCCTTGGCTGAAGTCCATCTTCGCGATGAACGCGTTCTGCGTGGAGCTGATCTGTGTCTGAAACGCGCCATCCGTGACGGGGAAATCGCTTGAAGAGGCATCTCCGGCAATGTACACGTTGTTTGCGCTGTCGAGCGCGAGACCTGCCGCAGCGTCGCCGGTTCCGAACACGATTGCCCCGATAAAGTCACCCGCATTGATGCCGTTCCCGCCCAGATAGGTGGAGTAAACCAATCCCGTTCCGGTTGGGTTCAGCTCTGTCACGAACGCGTTGTTCCCGCCGATACTGTCGTTCGTTTGATCGTTGTTGACGGTCTGAAATGCGCCCTGTGTCACGGGAAAATTGGAGGAGGCCGTGCTGCCCGTGACGTAGGCATCGCCGGAGCTATCGACCGCGATGCCGGTCGCGCTGTCTCCGCCGAGCGCCTCGAGGGTGGGCGACAGATTGATCACACCGCCGCTACCGCCCAGGTAGGTGGAGTAAACCAGCGCCGAGCCCGCGGGATTGAGTTTCGTGATGAATGCGTTGGGACCGATCTCCTCGGCAAACGTGAAGCGATTTGTACTCTGGAATGCTCCGGAGGTCACCGGAAAATTGGTGGATGAAGCGGTTCCGGCGACGTAAGCATTGCCGGAGGCGTCAACTGCCACCGCGGAGGCCGAGTCGCCCGTGCTTCCACCCAAATACGTGGAGTAGACCAGCGCCGTGCCGGTGGGGTTCAACTTGGTGACGAAGGCGTTGACGCCCTCGGCTGCAGCGGCGTTCTGAGTTGTTTGGAAGGCTCCCGATGTGACGGGAAAATCCGTCGACGACGCTTGCCCGGCGACATACGCGTTGCCATCGGAGTCCACCGCGATCGCGGTGCCGGAGGCGAGTTGGTATCCGGAGGTACTACTTTTGCTGCCGCCCAGATACGTGGAGTAGACCAGCGCCGTGCCTGTGGCATTCATCTTGGTGATGAACGCATTGGCATTTCCGGTCGCCGCTCCGTTGTTCACGGTCTGAAGCGCTCCCGCCGTCACGGGAAAGTTCGACGAGAAGGTTTGGCCGGTCAGGTGAGCATTGCCGGACGAGTCCACCGCGATGCCGTAGCCCGCGTCGCCGCTAAAGGGCCAATCGTCAGCGTCGCCGCTGCCGCCGAGAAAGCTGGAGTAGACCAGGGCGGTGCCCGTCGGATTGAGCTCGGTGACGAAGGCCGTGACGCACTGGTTGGCCGCGGCTTTGTTGGTCGTCTGAAAGGCTCCGGGAGTAATTGGAAAATCGGTCGAGCCGGCGGTTCCGGTCACGTAGGCATCGCCCGCGCTGTCGACCGCCAGTGCGCGGATACCATCCCCGGCGCCATAGGTGTCTCCGCTGCCGCCAAGGTAAGTGGAGTAAACGAGAGCTGTTCCTGCCGCGTTCAATTTCGTGACGAATCCATTTGAGTTTTGCGTCGCGCTGTTGTTTTGTGGCTGAAAGGCTCCTGGAGTGACGGGGAAGGTGGTGGATGACGTGGCGCCGGCAATATAGGCCTCGCCGCTTGCGTCGACGGCAATGGCATAGGCCGCGTCGAATCCGTTTCCGCCGAAAAACGTGGAGTAGACCAGCGCGGGATCGATCACCAGCGGCTTGCTGTGATCGAAGCGACCGAGCCGGAATCGGACCGTGTGCCCCGCCGAGAGCGCGAACTCGCCCCGGGCCGGAATGCGCCGGCCGTCTTCAATCTGATAGATTGCGGGACGGCGCAGCGTGAGCGTGCCACCGGACGCGGATGCAAGCAGGTCCCCGTTGGCCGCGCGCCGCACATGCTCGGCGCCGCCGAGTCGCAGCCGGATGTTCCTTGGATCCGCGCCGGGAGCCACGACGAAGTCGTACTCCAGCTCGCGATGGTTGCCGTAGTAGACAAGATCAATGCCGGAGTAGATGCCTTGGTAGCGCACCTTGGCGTAGGTGGGAATGCCAGTGCGCCACTTCGCGGGATCGTTGCCCATAAAATAGTTGACCGTACCAGGCAATCGCTCTTCGCCTGCGGGCGTTGCCGTGTTGCTGGCGCCCAAGAGCTGCATCCGCATGGCGTCGCAGGTTACGGATCGCTGCAAGCGTTCCGAGGAAGGCGCGAGACCGCGCCCAGCTACGCCCGACGACGCGTGGCAAAGCGCCAGCACGGACCCATCGCCAACCAGATCGAGCGAATAGCCGTTGCCGCGCGCACGAAACTCCACGTTTGCGCCGGCCTGCCCTTGATTAGCCTCGAAACTGAGAGGGAGTTCTGCGTAGTGCTGCGCAATCTTCGCTGATTGCGCCGGCGCGGAGCCAGGACTTGAGGGAGCAGCTGCCGCCCAGCCAATTGTGAATGGTGTTATGGCAAACAGCCCCGTCACCAACAGAGCTCGCACACATGAGGAACAGTCGTACATAGGTCCTCCTGATCCCGGCGCGTTGTGAACTGCAGATCGCTGTGTTTTGGCCTAATAGTATAGACGCTTCGGTTGGCGCAAGGTTTACCGTCGCGCGCTCGCTTATCGTGCTTTGCGGACGCGCACGAGATCGGAAGTTGCCGGCAAGCCCGGCAAGACTGCAGACCCCGGATTTAAGATGATCCCTGCTCACAATTGGAAGTTCGAATGATCACCAGCAAGAAGATGATTTTTGTGCGCGCAATGGCTGCGGCCGCAGCCCTCTTCACGTTGTCTGCCGTCCTTTCGGCTCAGGGCCAACACGCCGCATCCACGCTGGCCGGCTCGCATTCAGCCGATCTGACCTCTGTCACAGCGCCTGCCGATACCTACGCGGCCGTCCAGCAACGCCTCTCGCGCGGATGGAACACCTGGGACACCAACAGCATGATGACCGAGGTCCTGCTCCCGGAGGGGCTGGCCATTCACGCCGGCCTGAAGCACAACACCGGCGAATTCAGCGACCGCTTTTTGCGCGATGCATTCGTCGGCCAATTCGATAAAAGCGCAGCGCGCGTGACGCCGGGCCCGCACAGTTGGGATGGGAGCTACACCGACCTCAGCATTCAATGGGCGGGCCATGCGTGGCGAATTCAGACCGCGCACGCGGGCGGCGACGAGGTGATTCTGGCCACGCCACAGAAGCCCGAAAAGCCCTCGGCACTTCCACCAACAATCGTCTTCTGGATCGATTTTCTGTGGAATCGTCGAGGCACGACCGAGCGCGCTGCCGATTCGATTGAAACGCATGGAGAGGCCGGCGCAATCGGCGTTTATTGCACCTGCGAGACTCCGGGTTCTGCCAGCTCGCAGGTGAACCCGCCCGCAGCCGCGAGTGAAGCTGTACCAACTTACGGTCTCCCCATCGGCGGACCATACTTCGCTGCGCCGCTCACGTCTCCCGTCGGCATCAGCACGGGGACACGCCGCAGTCTCGAGCAGATTCAGGCCACCATCGACGCGCAACACGCCGTGTATGAAAAGTCGACCCAGGCCGCCGGCAACAACGCGCCACTCGTCGATGCCATCGAGACCACCCTCGGCTGGGACACGATTTACGACCCCTCGAAGAGCCGCGTCATCTCGCCGGTGAGCCGTTCGTGGAGCGTGGGTTGGGGCGGCTATGTGCTGTTTGACTGGGACACCTTCTTTGCCGCGACCCTGGCGTCGATCGGCGACAAGGATCTGGCTTACGCAAATGCGATGGAGATTCTGAACGAGGAGACTCCGCAGGGCTTTGTGCCGAACTACGCGCGCGACGGATGGAAGAGCTTCGATCGATCCGAGCCGCCGGTCGGCGCCATCACCGTGCTGGGGCTGTACGAGAAGTTTCACGATCGCTGGTTTCTTGCCGATACCTTTGATCCGTTGATGCGCTGGAACCGGTGGTGGGCCGCGCATCGCGATATGGACGGCTATCTTGTTTGGGGCAGCAACGACGACACCCAGCCGCAGAATCCCGACGACGGCGGCAGTGGCACGCGCGGGGGCGCGATCCTGGAGTCGGGCCTCGACAACAGCCCCATGTACGATACGACCGCTTACGATCACTCGACGCACCTGCTTGAGTTTGCCGACGTGGGGTTGATGGGCATGTACGTTGCCGACTGCGATGCGCTGGCGAAGATCGCCGATGTCCTGGGCAAGACCAATGAAGCAACAGAGCTGCGCGAACGCGAGGCCCGCTACAAGGCCAAGCTCGAAACCATGTGGGACGAAAAGTCGGGAATGTTTTTGAATCTCGACCTGAGGGCGCACCAGCCCAGCACCCGGCTCTCACCCACCAACTTCTATCCGCTGCTCGCCCGCGCAGCCAGCCCTCAGCAGGCGCAGACCATGATTGCGAATCACCTCCGCAACCCGGACGAGTTCTGGGGCCATTGGGTGATTCCCGCCATCGCGCGCAACGATCCCGCGTACGCCGACCAGAACTACTGGCGCGGACGCATCTGGGGACCCATGAATTATCTCGTTTACCTGGGGCTGCGCAACTACGACAAAACCGCGGCCCGCGACGTGGCCGCTAAATCGTACGAGCTCTTTCTGAAGGAGTGGACTGCGAATCGTCACGTACATGAGAACTACAACGCCAACACCGGCAGCGGCGACGATGTGACCAGCAGCGACCGGTTTTATCACTGGGGTGCGCTGCTGGGGTACGTGGAATATCTGGAGCGGCAGGGGAATCAGGAGTAAGTACTGGGCTGGCGACTCCCTCGGGAGCCGCCTACGCGCTGGCAACAATCGTTTCCAGCGCCTCAAAGCACTGCGCATCCAGGCGGTGGGGCACTTCGCGCGAGATGTTGTACAGCGCCTGTTCCGGAGTCATGCCCGGCCGGTAGGGGCGGTCCTCGGTCATTGCGCCATACATATCGGCGACAGTGATGATGCGGGCTTCGATGGGCAGATCGGGAGCCTTGAGTCCGTTCGGATAACCCGAGCCGTCGAGCTTTTCATGATGCGCGCCTGCAATCCGAGCCAGTTCTGCGAACGGGCCGATTCTTGACAGTATCTCCCGGGTCAATGTGGGATGTTCTCGCACAACCGCCCACTCTTCGGCGCTCAGCGCCTGCTTCTTATCCAGGATGGAATTCGGAACCCGGAGCTTGCCGAGATCGTGAAGCAGCGCCGCTCGATGGACCAGCCGGGTGCGATCCTTGGTGAGGCCAAGCACGCGGGCCATTTCAATGGCCACCTGCGTTACTCCCAGCGAGTGGCGGAAGGTGAAGGATGACTTGGCGTCGACGACGTCGGAGAATGCCTCGCAGATGAGGTCGATGTCGCCGGCCTTCAGCTGGTCCACCCCGTCAGGCGCGAAGTCGAGAACGGCGGCCCGGGTTTCGATCTCGGGCGTAGCGTGCGAGGCGTAGCGCCACAACTTTCCCTGGCGATGAAGCTCTACGGTCAAGCGGACGATTTTGGGATCGAACCAGCGCTCGCTGCGCTCGCACAGCACGCGAATCGCCGCCTCGGGGCCATGCTCGAAGGCGTAGACATCGAGGAACTGGGCGACGGAAACCATGCGCGACTCCAGAGGGATGTGATGACGCGTGCGGTGCCCCGGGAATCCGCTGCCGTCCCATTTCTCGTCAACCCCACGAACAGACTCGGCAATGCCGTCACCCAGCCCCAGCTTGCGCAGGATGCGCGCTCCACGATCGCAGCGGAGCGAAATGATGGCCTCGCTCTTGCGGCGATCTGCAAAGCCGAGCTGAAGCAGTCCGGCGGCGCGGCGAAGCGGGTTTTCCTGACGGCGGCCGGTATTCCAAAGCAGCGTAAACATTGAGAGCCCGGTCTGGCCCGACTGGTTCGAATTCTTTGCGTTGTCCGCAAACCGGGATGAGTCCTTGCCGTCGCCCAGGATTTCAGATAGATGGTCGAAATTGTTGTTGCACCCCACATCCTTAAGCAGAAGCGCGTAGTAGAGGTTGCTCATCCGCGCAGGGGGCAGAAACTGCGCTTCACCCAGGCGCATGCCCAGCACGCAGGTACGCAGCGCATGCCCGGGCATGGCTCCTTCGGTAAGGTCGAGCGCAAAAGAAAGCGCGGAGATAATCTCTGCGAGGGAAATATTGCTCGAGCTGACAAGTGCGGGGAGCCGCTCGAGTCGTGTCGCAATGGCGATGCTTGCCACTCTATCCTCCCAAAAACAGGGGCTCGGTCGTTCGTCGTTCTTCAAAAGTAACAAGACGCATCAAAATTTGAACTCCCACGAACGTTGATTTGAAAAAACAGAAGGTAACCCGGCGGAAGTGACTTTCCGTCAGGCATAACCCGAAGGGGGGATGGACGTTGTGAGCCGCACCGAATAGAGAAGGCGGCCAGTTCCGAGCCAGAGCAGGGCGCCGCGCGGGGGAAAAACCCCACAGGCCCAATAGCCTAAAATGCAACGGAGGGTTTTTCTCCGCTATGTATACCAATCTCTTCCGGTCCAGTCTGCGTTATTTCGTTCTTTGCCTTGGGATTTTGATCGTTGCAACCGCATCCTCGGCCCAGCCCCCCACCGACTACAACAAAGCCACGGCGATGCCTCCGCCCGATGCGCAAACGGTCATTTACCGGCTTGGCAGCTTCCGTGAATTGCCCGATGGCGCGTGGAAAATGCATGCCGGCGACCTGCCGCACGCTGAGGATGTGGACCTCGACGACAGCTCGTGGCAGACGGTTGCCATCAATTCGAAGGCGCCCAACGAGGCGGTCTGGTTCCGGCAGACCTACCAGGTTCCCGAGACGTTGTTCGGCTACGACCTGACCGGCGCGCGCATCTGGTTTGAGTTCCATGCCGAAGCCAACGGCCCCATGCCCGAGATTCTCTACTTCAACGGCCGGCGCGTGGCCCTCGGCGACGATCTTGAGCCCATCGTGCTCTTCGACAAGGTAAGGCCCGGCGACAAGGTTGTGGTCGCCGTCAAGCTGCTGCACACCGTCGACCAGAAGACCATCCGCGGCGCCAGCCTGCGCATCGATTTCCCCGAAGGGCGGCCGAATCCCGAAGACCTGCGCGAGGAGTTCCTGGCCGCGACCAAGCTGATTCCTTCGCTCGACGCCGCGACCGCCTCCACCAACCAGGCCACGCTCAACGCGGCCATCGCGGCTGTCGACATCAAGGCCCTCGACGCGCACGACCAGAAAGCCCTCGACGCCAGCCTCACGGCCGCGCATACAAAGCTTGAGGCGCTGTTGCCGCTCGAGCAGCAGGCCACCTTCTACGAGGTCGGGAACTCGCACATCGACGCGGCCTGGCTGTGGCCGTGGACCGAAACCGTCGACACGGTGAAGCGCACCTTCGGCACCGCGCTGCAGCTCATGTACGAGTACCCGCAGTACACCTTCACGCAGAGTGCAGCGGCCTACAACCAGTGGCTGTCGCAGAAGTATCCCGACATGAGCGACGAGATCAAGCAGCGCATCAACGAGGGCCGCTGGGAGATTGTCGGCGGCATGTGGCTCGAGCCCGACCTGAACATGCCCGACGGCGAGTCGCTGGTGCGGCAACTGCTCGTTGGCAAGCGCTGGTACAAGCAGGCCTACGGCGTGGATGTAAAGGTGGGCTGGAACCCCGACAGCTTCGGCTACACCTGGCAGCTTCCGCAGATCTACAAGAAAAGCGGCGTTGACTACTTCGTGACCCAGAAGATGGCCTGGAGCGACACCAACCAGCTGCCCTTCAAGCTCTTCTGGTGGGAGTCGCCCGACGGCTCAAAGGTGCTGACCTACTTTCCGCACGACTACGTGAATGTAACGCTCAACCCGGTGCGGCTCTCTGACGATCTCGCACTGGCGCGCCAGAAGTCGCCCGGCCTGACCGACATAATGGACCTCTACGGCATCGGAGACCACGGCGGCGGACCCACGCGCGCCATGCTCGATGAGGGAATGCACTGGGCCTTGCCCGGCCACGTCACACCCAAGTACCAGTTCGGCACGGCCAACAACTACTTTCAGACTGTCGAGAAGCAGGTCGCGCCCGACAGCCCAACCTGGAACTATCAGTCGATCGCAAAAGGCTACACCGCTCCGCCCGCGGTCGACGGCAAGGTCTCCATCCCCACCTGGAACTCCGAGCTTTACCTCGAGTACCACCGCGGCGTCTTCACCACGCAGGCCAACCACAAGCACAACATGCGCACGGCCGAAGAAGAAGTGCTGAACGCCGAGAAGTGGTCGTCGCTGGCTTGGCTCGACGGCCTTGCCTATCCGGGTAATGAGCTGACGGAGGATTGGAAGAAGGTCCTCTTCAACCAGTTCCACGATCTGGCAGCGGGCTCGGGCATCGGCATCATCTACAAGGAAGCGCAGAAGGACTACGACGTGGTGCGCTGGTCGACGAACGAGATTTCGGACGGTGCGCTCGAGAATGTGAGCGAGAAGATCAATACGAAGGGCGCTGGTGTTCCCGTCATCGTTTACAACCCGCTCGGCTGGGAACGATCAGGCGACGTCCGCGTCCGTATTCAGGGCAGTACCGTCGAGGCCACTGAAGCAACATTGCACGTGGCGAACGTTCCTGCGCTCGGCTATCAAGTCGTACGGACCAGCGCCCAGAAACAGGAACTACCCGCCCCGAGCCGCCTGTCGGATGAGGGTTCATCCATCTCCCTCGACAACGACCAATTGCACGTCGTCGTGGACAAGACTTCTGGCTGCATCGCAAGTCTTGTTGTGAGGGCCTCGAAGTTCGAGAGCCTTGCGACCGGCGCATGCGGCAATCAACTTCAGTTCTTTAAGGACACACCAAAGGACTACGACGCGTGGAACATCGATCCCGGCACGCTCGATGTGGCTCCGAGTATGATCGACCGGGCTGACAGCGTGGAAGCGACCAAGCTCCCCAACGGCGCACCCGGAATTAAGATTACGCGCCACTCGCAGAATTCCAAGTTCGTCCAGACCATCTCGCTCAAGGGCGACGAGGTGAACATCGACAACGACTTTGACTGGCACGAGTCGCACGTCCTGCTGAAAGCTGCGTTCCCGTTGTCGGTGACGAGCAACTTTGCCACGTACGAGATTCCCTACGGCGAAATCGAGCGGCCCACCACGCGCGACAATAGCTGGGAGAAAGCCCAATTCGAAGTGCCGGCCATGCGCTGGGCCGATCTCTCCGGCGCAGGCTCTGACGGCAAGGTGCACGGCCTGTCGGTGATCAACAAAGACAAGTACGGTTACGATGCCGTGGGCAACGTGCTGCGTCTTACCCTGCTGCGCTCGCCCAAGTGGCCCGACCCCGACGCCGACATGGGAGAGCATCACTTTGAGTACGCGCTCTATCCCCACGCCGGAACGTGGAAGGAAGCGCTCACCGTGCGCCATGGCTGGGAGTACGACTACCCGCTCCAGGCCGTCGTCACCACCGCCCACGCCGGCTCGCTGCCGCCTTCGCACTCCTTCGCCTCGGTCACGCCCGACAATGTGGTGCTGACAGCGGTGAAGAAGGCCGAGGATGCAAATGGTTTGATCTTCCGCGTATATGAGTGGGCCGGCAAAGACGCGACTGCCGAGTTCCATGTGCCGCCGGGCGCAACTTCAGCCACCGTCACCAACCTGATGGAGACACCCGAGGGCGATCCGCTGCCGGTGACCGGCGACGTGGTCAAGGTCCCGATCCACCCCTACGAGATTCTGACGATTAGGGTGGACTATACGAAAGCAGGGAATAGCCAATAGCGAGTAGCCAATAGCCAATAGCCAGTAGCCAGTAGCCTGTAGCTCCAACTTGCGAGTTGCGGGCTACCAGCTACAAGCTACCGGCTATGAGCGAAGGGCTAGAGCCCGCGAGCTGCACGCCACAAACTACTGGCTACTGGCTATTGGCTGCCCCCTGATCTCTGTTTTGCTACTCTTAAATCAGCAAGGAGCCCAACCGATGAGCATTACTTCCCCGTTTGTCGTCGTCCCGGTCATCATCGCTGTGTTTTCCGCCTGCATTCTGTTCGCCACCAGCAGCAAAGAAGACGGCCATTCTGAAAAAGGGCATTGATTCCGCCTCAAAGGCCAGGGCCTGGCCTCCGGAGACATCGCTGTTAACTCAACAAAAAGCCGCTGCGCAAAGGCAGCGGCTTTTCTGGGAGTGTGGACAAACACCTAATGTGGTGAATCCGAAGTTTGTTAAAGAACAAATGCAAGTCCTTGGACTGCGTTTGCCGCGAAATGCGCGGCAAACTTCGCTCAGGATGACCATTCATTTTTTACGCGAACTTCAGAGACAGGACCTAGACCGAATTCTGAGTTGATGTATCCGAGGCAAAGCCTTGTAACAGGGCATGACTTTAGTCGTGCCGCAAAACGCCCATCAAAAGCTTTGGGCTTTAGCCCCTGCCCGGATACATCAACCCTGAGAATACTCTAGTTGTTCTTGTCCTCAGGCTTCTCGTTCTTGGGCTTGTCCTTGTCGCCTTCCTTGCTCTTGTCTTCAGGTTTGGCGACGGGCTTTGGCTTCTGTCCCGGCTTCGTTGTCGCAGGCGGGGCTGCCGGATTCGTGGCCGGCTTTGTGCCCTGTTCGGTCTCGGCCTTCGGCGCAGGCTGGGCAGGCGGGTTCGACGCCGGCTTGGCAGTCAGTTCGGATGGCCGTGTCGAGTTGGGGTGCGGACCCTGACCACCCTGAGCCGGGGCGCTGGTTCCACTCACCGCGGGTTTACCGGCAGGAGTCACCTGAGTTGGCTGCTGTTGCGCCGGCTTTCCTGCCGCGCCCGCAGCGTTCGCCGGGGCGGTCATTTTCACTCCTGGCGGCGGAGCCGCAACCCTGTGTCCTGGCAGCGCCTGCACCTGCGGAGCGGGCCTTACCGGCGGCGGGGCAGGCTTGAACCCGGCCTTTGCCGAAACCGTCATGCCCTGCTCGTTGATGAACGCCGGCCGGGCTGCTGCGACCGGCGGCAGCGACGCTGGCGGTCGCGAGGCAAACACGCGCGGGTTCGGCGCGACTGCCGGCTGGTTGATGATGGTGATGTTGTTGATGACGGTCTTGTTGATGATCACGGTGGACGCGCGCACGGGGCGTCCCGCGGCAAAGTCTTCCTGGCGCATCGCGGAGATGCCGACCGAGCGGTTGGCAAACACCACTGCGTTGAAGTTGAAGCCGGCGTAGCTGGCTTCGATGCGGATGCCGGGTGCGGGACGAAGATTGCTGATGTTCACCTCGTCAACGTAACGCGGGCTGCACGGGTACCATGGGCGGTACGGCTCTCCCGGTCCCAGCGGGAACCACGCCGAGACGCCTCCTCCGCCTACGTTGATTCCGCCAGCAAAGACCACCAGCGCAGGCGACCACACCGGATGAGCTTCAACGGGGCCTGGCACCCATCCCCAGCGGCCGTTAAACATCACCCAGCGGCCGTAGTGGAAGGGCGTATATCCCCAGGGCTCGTCCTCAACCCAGACCCATCCCCACGGCGCGTGGCTTACCCAATGCCCGTAGTGATAGGGCGCCCAACCGGGGGCGACGTGCGGGAGCCAGATTGCACCGTAGGGCGATTGGGGAACCCAGTCGCCGTTGGCGTCGAGCTCGTAAGCTCCGCCGAGGTCAGGGCTCACGTAGCGATACGAGATCGCGTTGGCGATCTGCCGATCGCGCTGCTGGCTCAGGATATCGATCGGCTCAGGTGCTGCCATCTCCATCCATTGCGGAACCACGGGGTTCGACCCGATCAGCTCAAGCGAGTTCCCGGCGGGGAGCTGCGAGCTGAAGCCTCCGGCGCCGGTTATAAACGCGTTGTTGACATACTGCGTGAACAAGGCTGCCGGCTGGTCGGCATACACATCGACGCGCATTTCGCCGGGAGAATTGAGGGTTGTGCTGCCGCTGGGCGTGTTCACGTGCAGCGCCTGGCCGGGCCACAAACCGTAGCAATGCAGGTGAATGCGCCCCTGAGCCACGCCGATCGAGACGCCCTCTGGGGTTACATCGATAATGCTGATGTCAGTGCCCGTTCCCATGCGGATATAGGTGCGGCCAATCTGGATCTCGGCGCGGCTGTCGTTATCCGTAAAGATGCGGTCGCCGGGACCGAGGGGCATGTTTACTTCGGCCTGACCCCAATCGTCGAGGCCCACCGGCTGCACCGAAGCTGAGCCCTGGATGAATGAGACCCGGCCCGCCTCAGGCGGCGGATCGTTCTGAGCGCGGGAAAGTGAGGGAGAGAATGCGATCAGGGCCGCGCATGCAGCGGCCGCCAGTGTCTTGCGGGCAGAGGAAAAACGGGGAGGGTAACTCATATGTGTCCTTTCACAAGGCAGAGAAATCGTTCCAGATTGATTCGGGTGATTTCGGCTGCCATTTCGTGCATTCCTGTAACGGTGGAGCTCCGGACGGTCTTCTTACTGTCCGATCAGCGATGAGGAATCTGGCTCACCCGAAGGTGAACCACAGCAACCCAGGCAAAAGATAGGTGTGACGTAAATACCCTGTTTTTCTAGATGCTACATCGGGAGGGACCCCACCGGTGGTAAAAAGTTGTCAATTGGCAAGGGGAACCCTGGCGTGGAAGCAAGCGTATAAAGCAATGTGAGGAAGGTAAATATGGAACTGAGTTTGAAGGGCCTTGAGATTCGCCGCCTGGGCACGGCGCTGGCAGTACTGGCGCTCGTGGGGTGGACTGCCGGTTGCCGGGTCCATGTGGAAAAGGGCGCCAACGGCGAGGACAAGAACGTCCAGGTTGATACGCCGTTTGGCGGCGTCCATGTGAATACCGATCAGACAACGGCCGCAGATCTCGGGTTGCCGGTTTATCCCGGCGCGCAGGTGGCTGCCGACAACGAAAAGGACAAGTCGGCCGACATTCGCATGGGCTTCGGCGAGTGGCAGATGAGAATCAAGGTGGTCAACTACTCCACGCCCGACAGCGAGGACAAGGTGACTGCGTTTTATAAAAAGGCGCTTACCCGCTACGGCGACGTGATCTCGTGCCAGGACAATGCTCCGGTTGGCGCGCCCACAAAGACGTCGGAAGGGCTGACTTGCGACGACAAGAGCGGCGGCAACGTGCAAGTGGGTGACAAGGGAACCAGCTACGGGTATCACTCGGGGTCAAACGGATTTCAGTTGAAGGCCGGGTCGATTCGGCACCAGCACATCGTCGGATTCCAAAGTTCCGCGCCCGGCCAGACGCGCTTCGCCCTGGTGGCTCTCGATCTGCCGGCAGGGACGGACGGAAGCGGAAAAACCGATTAGCTGCGGGGATCGCGATTTGGGAGTGAATACGAGCGGTGCCTGCAAACCTGAACGCCGCGCGATTCTGAGTCTGTGGCTCCCTGGGGGCCAGATGTGGGACGCATCACCTACAATGCTTCCATCCGCGTCCCACTTCTTCCAAACGGAGCCCAACTCATGCATTTCAAGTCTCTTCGCTTCGCTACCTGCTGCGGCCTGGCAGCCGCGTCGCTGGTTCTCTTCGCTGCCGACAAACCCAAAGCAAAAACCACGTCTGCGCCGGCGACACCCGCGGTTGTCGATCCTTACACCGAGGTTCAGCCGGCTACTGAAACGCTCGATCTGACCATGTACCAGCGGATTCGCGACGAGGGGTTGAATCACTCGCACGTAATGGAGTTTGCCAGCGCCCTCGCCGACGGCATCGGTCCCCGCCTTACCGGTTCGCCAAACCTGAAAAAAGCCAACCAGTGGACCGTTGACACGCTGACCAAAATCGGCCTTCAGAATGCGCATCTTGAAGACTGGGGCGAGTTCGGCCTTGGCTGGCAGCAGCTGAATACCTGGGCGCGGATGGTTGAACCGGATACCGCCGTCCTGATTCTGCAGGCTACCCCTTGGTCTCCCTCCACGCCCGGACCGGTTACCGGCGACGTGACCTTCGTTGATATCCAAACCGAAAAGGATTTCGATCAGTACAAGGGCAAGCTGGCGGGCAAGGTTGTTTTGCTTGGCGCCATGCGGCCGGTTCCGCCGGTGGATAAGCCGCTGTTTGAGCGCAACACCCCTCAAACCCTCGACGATGTTGCCGAATTTCCGGTAAGCGAAGGCGTGCCCGGCGCCATGACTCCCGAGATGCAGGCCCGGATGCGGACGCGGATGGAGCGGATGAGGCTCATCGACCGGATTGCGCAATTCCTTGCCGATGAAAAAGTGGCCGCGGTAATCGAGCCCAGCCGCGACGGCGCCAACGGCGGCGGTTCGGGCGGAACGTTTTTTGACGACAACGGCGCGACCCTGGGCCGCACGCCGTACATTGCCGACAAGGCTGTGAAGATTCCGGTGACCGTTGCGGCGATTGAGAGCTACGGGCGGCTTTACCGGCTGGTGCAGGCACATGTGCCGGTGCAGGTGCAGATCGATGTTGAAACGAAAGTCACCGGCGAGCACGAGCACGGCTATGACACGGTTGCCGAGATTCCCGGCACCGATCCGAATCTGAAAGACCAGGTGGTGATGCTGGGCGGGCATCTGGATAGCTGGATCGCCGGCACGGGCGCGACCGACAACGGCGCCGGAACCGTGGTGGCAATGGAAGCGGTGAGAATTCTGGAGGCGCTGGGCGTGAAGCCGCGCCGCACTATTCGCATCGCGTTGTGGACCGGGGAAGAACAGGGACTGTTTGGCTCGCGTGGCTACTGCGCAATGCACTTTGGTTCGGCCAAGCTTTCGACTTCGCCGGACCAGTTGGCGCTGCCTGAGTTCATGCGTCGCGCCGCAGGGCCGCTTGAGTTGAAACCGGAGCAGAAGCTGATCAGCGCCTACTTCAACGTGGACAATGGCTCAGGGAAGATCCGCGGTATTTACACGCAGGGCAATGCAGCGGTCGCGCCCATCTTTGAGCAGTGGATGCAGCCGCTCAAAGATCTCGACGTTACCACCATCACCGAGCGCAACACCGGCGGCACCGATCACCTGAGCTTCGATGCGGTCGGCATTCCGGGGTTCCAGTTTATTCAGGACGATCTGGATTACGAGTCGCGCGCGCACCACTCGAACCAGGACGTATATGAACGCCTGCAGCCGGCCGACCTGAAACAGATTGCCACGGTCGAGGCGATCTTTGTGTACAACGCCGCCATGCGCGACCAGATGCTGCCGCGCAAGCCGCTGCCGCAGCCCGACGCCGACCAAAAGCGGAATGCGCCCATCGAGGGGATCTTCCCTGGTGCGGTTACGCCGGCTCAGGAAGCGCCGAAGTAGTAGAACAGCGGTGTTAGCAGGGTTAGCGGAGCTAGCGGAGTTAGGACCAACCTCCGCAGTTTTACAGTCAAACTGTGAAACTTTGGAGGACAAGCGCTGTAAGTGGCTGAATCGATTGGGACCACAAATCCACAGTTTCACAGCGAGGGCATTGTTTTTTGAGGTGCGCAGATCGCGGACCGGGCAACGTTGAGCTGGCTGGGCTGCGTAGAGTCATGCATAGGATGATTGTGCGTGAGAGAAGGGAAATTATCTGCAAGCCGGCGGGATTTTACTGGTCTCTGAGAAAATCTGGGGTACCCTCATTCTGCGGTTGAACCACCACGTTGTTCAAGCCCCGGCCATCTGCCTGGGCCATGCTGTCTGAGACGGTGGTGACGTCAGTCCGTTCCCGCCCTAGATGTGGAGGCTCAACAGGTTGTTCCGCGCTCGGAGCGGCTGATGGGGCGGGTGGCTCACCCTTAGGTTTTCTTCGTTCTACCACAGGCGAGGGTGCCCCATTCTTGACGCAGCCTCATCGCGTCAAGGGCGAAAAGGCAAACCCGATTTGGAGCTGCAGAAACAAAGGCCGCTGAGGGTGAGAATATCGGTCCAGCGGTCTTTTCCATTTCTAAGGCATATTGCGCCATTTACCTAACGAATATCTAAATTATTCGGCTAAAACCTCTGGAAGATAAGGCGAAATCACGGTGACACCCGTCACAGCATACCCATGATTCAAGGGGGACGATATAGCGGGCCTGGAGGGGTATTTAAGCCCTTCCCAGGAGGCGTGGTTTGTGACGATCAGCGGGTGCTGGAATACGGATCCGCGGCGCGGCGCGGAGGCGATTCGAGATGACCTGGATTGAGGAGTATCGCAGCAAGCAGATGAGCGCAGATGAGGCGCTCAAAGCCGTTCAATCGGGCAACCGGGTTTGGATCCAGTCCGGTTGCGGCACCCCATCGGTTCTTGTTGATGCGCTGGTCAAGCGCGCTCCCGAAGTTCGCGAAGTTGAAATCATCCACATGAAGACCTTGGGCGCGGCGGACTACACGCGGCCCGAATACGAAGGACACTTCCGCCACCGCGGGCTGTTCCTGGGCGAAAACGTGCGCGAGGCCGTGTGTGACGGTCGCGCCGACTACACCCCCATTTTTCTCAGCGAGATAGAAAACCTCTTCGAGACAGGCGCGCTGCCGCTCGACGTGGTGCTGATGCAGGTATCGCCGCCGGACGGGCACGGATTCGTGAGCCTGGGGACGACCGTGGACTGCACGCTGACGCTGGTGCGCTACGCAAAGACGGTGATTGCCGAAGTAAACCGGCAGATGCCGCGCACGCACGGTGAAACCAACGTGCACGTGAGTCACATCTCGGCTATCGTTGAGAGCGACCGGCCGCTGCTGGAGCTGGAGGCGGAGCCGCTCACCGATACTCATATGCGCGTGGGCCGTAACGTGGCCTCGCTGATTCCCGACGGAGCCACGTTGCAGACCGGCATTGGCGGCATCGCTGAGGCCGTTCTCCACTGCCTCGGCGACAAGCGCGACCTGGGCATCCACACCGAGCTGGTTCCTGACGGTGTGGTCGATCTGATGGAAGCGGGCGTGATCAACGGCGAACGCAAGACGCTGCACCGCGGCAAGGCGGTGGTGGCGTTTGTTCTGGGCTCGCAGAAACTCTTCGATTTCATCCGCGAGAATCCGAGCTTCGAGTTCCGGCCCATCAGCTACACCAACGATCCGTTTGTGGTGGCGCAGAACGATCGCATGGTGGCCATCAACGGCGCGCTGCAGGTGGATCTGACCGGGCAGGTATGCGCGGATTCAATCGGCACGCGCCCCTACAGCGGATTCGGCGGGCAGATCGACTTCATTCGCGGCGCAGCGCGTTCAAAAGGCGGAGTGCCCATCATTGCCCTGCCGTCAACGGCGCGCCGCGGCAAACTGTCGCGCATTGTGCCCACCTTGGAGCCCGGCGCAGGCGTGGTGACCTCGCGAGCCGACGTTCACTACGTTGTGACGGAACACGGAATAGCTTATCTGCACGGCAAAACCCTGCGCGAGCGGGCCGAGGCGCTGATAGCGATTGCCGCGCCGGAGTTCAGGCAGGAATTGGAGGATTTTGCTCTGCGCGCGCATTATCTTGAGCGCGCGAGAGCGGTGGCTTGTGTTTGATGGGAGGCCAGAGTGTGATCCCACCCTAGCCGCAAAAAGCAAAGACGCGGCCAGGATGGGGCACCCGGAAGGGAATTGGAATGGCGGAAATCGCAACAAATCAATCAACAGCCAAGCGCGATCGCGGCCTGATCGAGATTGACGAGCAGGAGTGCAAAGGCTGCGGCCTCTGCATTGAGGCTTGTCCGCCACACGTGATCGGCATGAGCGACAAGTTCAACCACTACGGCTATCGCACGGCGATTTACGCGGGCGCGGGATGCACCGGCTGCGGCGTCTGCTTCATGGTGTGCCCTGAGCCGGGCGCAATCACGGTTTACGTGCTCGCGCAGGCCAACGACGGCAACGGCCAACGTCCAGCAGCCGATGCACAGGGAGCGAAGGAATGCGCAAGCAATTGATGAAAGGCAATGACGCGATCGTCAAGAGTGCGATTCTGGCCGGCTGCCGCGCGTTTTACGGGTATCCCATTACGCCGGCCAGCGAGATTGCCGAGGCGGCCGCGCTTTACATGCCGCAGACCGGCGGCGTGTACGTGCAGGCTGAGAGCGAGGTTGCAGCCATCAACATGCTGTATGGCGGAGCCGCGGCGGGCGTGCGCTGCATGACGGCCTCGAGCGGGCCGGGCATCAGCCTGATGCAGGAAGGCATCAGTTACATGGCCGGCGCCGAGCTTCCCTGCGTGATCGCCGACATTACCCGCGGCGGTCCGGGACTGGGCAACATCGGACCAGAGCAGGGCGACTATCACCAGGTGGTGAAGGGCGGCGGACACGGCAACTACCGCACAATTGTGCTTGCGCCGCACTCGGTGCAGGAGATGGCCGACCTGACCGCGCTGGCCTTCGAGCTGGCCGATCGATATCGCAACCCGGTGGTGGTGCTGGCCGACGGATTCATCGGCCAGATGATGGAGCCGGTCGAGTTTCCCGAGCATCCTATTGCGCCGCAGCTTCCCGAATGGGCCGTAGCTGGAACAGCGGCAACCCGCGCAAACCTCATCACCTCGCTGCATCTCGATTTCGACGATCTGGAGGCGCATTGCCGCGCCCTCGAAGCCAAGTACAAGCTGGCCGAGCAAAATGAAACGCGCGCCGAAGAGTGGTTCACCAACGATGCGGAGATTGTGCTGGTGGGCTACGGCATTCTGGGCCGCATTCTGAAGGCGGTTACGGCCGAGGCGCGAGCCGCCGGCCTCAAGGTGGGGTTGCTGCGGCCCATCACGCTGTATCCCTTCCCTGCGGCGCACTTCCAGCGCCTCGCGTCGAGCGCCCGCGCATTCATCGTAGTTGAAATGAGCAACGGCCAGATGGTGGACGATGTGCGGCTGGCGCTGAGCGGTTCTCGCCCGGTGGAGTTCCTGGGGCGCATGGGCGGCAACGTTCCGTCGCACCAAGAGGTCTTCGCGTTTGTCGAGCGGCAGGCAAAGCGTTATCTCGAAGAGGAGCGAATGGCACATGTCTAATGAGCTGATTTCGGAGTATCGAGTTGCGCACAGCCGGGCCAAAGCCTTCTACGAGGTTTTTGACCGCAAGGAAGAGTTGAAACACGCCACTCACTATTGCCCCGGCTGCGGCCACGGCACGGTGCACAAGATGCTGGCCTCGGCGATCGATGAGCTGGGCATCCAGGACCGGACGATTCTGGTAGGACCCGTGGGCTGCTCGGTCTTTACCTACCACTACTTCGATGTGGGCAATGTGCAGGCCGCGCACGGCCGCGCGCCCGCTGTGGCAACGGCCATGAAGCGCAGCCGGCCGGAGAGCGTGGTGATCGGCTACCAGGGCGACGGCGATCTGTCGGCCATCGGCTCGGCCGAGATTCTGCACGCGGCCAATCGCGGCGAAAACATCACCGTGATCTTTGTGAACAACGCCATCTACTCGATGACCGGCGGGCAATGCGCGCCGACAACGCTGCTGGGCCAGAAGAGCACCACGACGCCGAACGGCCGCAACGCCGCGACGGAGGGCTATCCGCTGCATGTGAGCGAACTGCTCTCTGCGCTCGAGGGGCCGGTTTACATTGAGCGCGTGGGCCTGGGCGACAACCGCCAGGTTGCCAGGGCTGCGCGCGCCATTCGCCGCGCGGTCGAGAACCAGGTGAAGGGACTCGGGTTCTCCTTGATCGAAGTGCTTTCACCCTGCCCCACCATCTGGAAGATGGATGCGGTCCAGTCGCAGAAGTGGGTGAAGGATGTGATGGAGAAGACCTATCCGCTGGGCGTCTTTTGCGACCGGACGAAGGAACGCGAGCCGCAGGCGCCAGAGCGGGCGCCGCGAACCCCTGCCGGGCCTGCGCCGCCCCTCGAAGAACTGCCGCGGCTGCTGGGCCTGCACGAGGAAGAATCGCAACAAGCCGACGGTTGTTGCGAGGGCTGCTCCTTCGATTCCCGGAACGTCGATCTCGAGGTGCGCATTGCCGGCTTTGGCGGGCAGGGAGTGTTGTTGCTGGGCGAGGTTCTGGCTGAAGCCGGCCTGGATGCCGGCCTTGAAGTTTCGTGGCTGCCATCCTACGGGCCTGAGATGCGCTCCGGCACGTCGAATTGCCACGTGCGTTTGTCGAGCGAAACCATTGACTCGCCGCTGGTGGCGCGGCCGCATGTGCTGGTGGCGATGAATGAGCCGTCGCTGCGCAAATTCGACAAGAGCGTGCGGCCCGGCGGTTGGGTTCTCTACAACGGCGACGAGTTTCCCGAGGATTGCCGGCGCAAAGTCGTGAATGTGCTGGCCCGGCCGTTCCTCAAGGTAGCCGATGAACTTGGTGATTCGCGCGCCTGCAACATGGTGATGCTGGGCGCGCTGCTTGAGTCGGCGAATGTGCTGCCGCAGGCCAGCGTGGATGCGGCTCTGCGCAGGCTGGTGAAGAGTTCCCGCTGGGTCGAGCTTGACCTGAAGGCCATAGCCCGCGGGCGCGAACTGATGAAGGAGGCTCTTAAGGAGACCCTCAAGGAAACTTCGATCGAGGTGTGAAATGAAGCCAGGCGTGAATCCTGACACGATTGTGTATTTCGGCGGCAAATATGTGCCGCTGGCCGAGGCGCGCGTCGGCATTCTGACCCACGCGCTGAACTACGGAACCGGAGTGTTTGAAGGGATTCGCGCCCACTGGGACGAAGATTCCGCCGAGCTCTTCATCTTCCGCGCGCAGGAGCATTACGAACGCTGGAAACAGAATTGCGGCATCCTGCGGATCGATATCGGTGTCTCCGTCGAAGAGCTGTGCTCCATCACCGTCGAGCTCATGCGCCGCAATCGCTTCAAGACCGATCTCTATGTGCGCCCACTGGCCTACAAATCCGCTGAGCGCATCGGCGTCTGCCCCGACGATGAGAACGCGTTCGCCATTGTGGCGCTGCCCTTTGGGGAATACCTGCACAGCGAAAATGGAGTGCACGCCGGCGTGAGCGCATGGCGGCGGATTGAAGACGACGCCATCCCGGTGCGCGCCAAGATCTGCGGCGCGTATGCCAACAGCGCGTTGGCCAGCGATGACGCCCGGCGAGCCGGCTTCGACGAAGCCATTCTGCTGAACGAGGCCGGGCAGGTGACCGAGGGCGCCACATGCAATCTGTTCATGGTGCGCAAGGGCGTTCTCATCACGCCGCCGGTGACTGAGAACGTGCTCGAAGGCATTACGCGCTCCACCATTCTGGAGATTGCGCACAAGGAACTTGGCATGCCGGTTATGGAACGGCCCGTCGATCGCAGCGAACTTTACATCGCAGACGAGCTCTTCCTTTCCGGCACCGCGGTGGGGCTGGCGCCGGTGGTGCGTGTGGATTACCGGCATGTGAAGGAGGGCGCAATCGGCAACTGGACCAGACTTTTGCAGACCTTGTACTCCGACATTGTGCACGGACACATTGCCGAGTACAGAAAATGGCTTGTTCCGGTTTACGGAACGCTCCAGAAATCAACGCCGAAAGTGGTTGAGCTGGAGCACACGAGTATTGCCTGAGCGGAAAGAGGTTCGCGAAGCGGCAATTCGAAAGGCGCGGCATCGAGTTATGGAATCTTCGGGCGTGAATCTGCTGATAATTGCGCTGGCCCGATCTCTCTGAACTCCGTGCATTGACCCTTCGAAAAATTACCGCCTCGCCGCCCGTCGCACCGGCAAGGAGGAAAAACGGATGATAACGACAATCAGAAAAGACAACGCCTACGACGTTGCCATGGAGAACTTCGAAACCGCGGCTGACGCCATGCAGCTCGACCGCGACACGCGCGAGATGATCAAGTATCCCGAGCGCATGCTCACGGTCTCTGTGCCAGTGCGGATGGACGACGGGCATATACACCGCTTCGAGGGCTATCGCGTCCAGCACAGCTCGGTGCGTGGCCCGGCCAAGGGCGGTATCCGGTACCATCCGCAGGTGACCCTCGATGAAGTAAAGGCGCTGGCCACCTGGATGACCTGGAAGTGCGCCGTGGTGAATATTCCGTTCGGCGGCGCCAAGGGCGGCATTACCTGCGATCCCAAGCACATGTCGCAGGGCGAGCTCCAGCGCATGACGCGCCGCTACACCAGCGCGATTCTGCCGATCATCGGGCCGGAGCAGGATATTCCCGCTCCCGACGTCTACACCAACCCGCAAACCATGGCCTGGATCATGGACACCTACAGCATGACGAAGGGATATTCGGTCCCCGGCGTGGTGACCGGCAAGCCCATCAGCCTGGGCGGATCGCTGGGCCGCAATGAAGCAACCGGCCGCGGCGTCTTCTACACCTTAGAGTGCGCTTGCGACTTCCTGGGTATTCCGCTCAAGGGCGCGACCGTGGCTGTGCAGGGCTTTGGCAATGCCGGCTCGATTACGGCGCAATTGCTCTATGAGGCTGGCGCAAAGATCATCGCGGTCAGCGATTCGACCGGCTGCGTCTTCAACCGCGATGGGCTCAACGTTCCCGAGCTCATCAACATGAAGACGCTTTGCGGCCACGTAGATGGATTCCCAGAAAGCGAGCCCATCCACCCGCAGGATCTGATTGCGCTCGACTGCGACATCCTGGTTCCGGCGGCCCTGGAGAACGTGGTCCACGCCGACAATGCCCGCGGAGTGCGCGCGCGCATCATTGCCGAAGCAGCCAACGGACCGCTCACTCCCGAGGCCGATCGAATCCTCGAGAGCAAGGGCGCCTTCGTCATTCCCGATATTCTGTGCAACGCCGGCGGCGTCACCGTCTCCTACTTTGAGTGGGTGCAGGACGAGCAGCACCTCTTCTGGGAGGCGCAGGATATCTATAACCGCCTCGAGCGGGTGATGAAGACCGCCTTCCGCGATGTGCTCAAAATTCACCTTGATAAGAAGGTGCCGATGCGCATCGCGGCTAACATGCTGGGCATTAGCCGCGTGGCTGAGGCTGTGCAGATTCGCGGCATCTATCCGTAATCCGCCATTTGCCCAATCGCACTCCCCGGTCCGCATCGGACCGGGGAGTGCTTCTCGCCTTCGAATTTCTAGCGATTCCCGCGGCGCGCCTCTGCGGCGGCCCGCCGCACGCCAGTCCATTCAAACTCACTTCCAATCACACGTGTAGAATCTCCATTTGGGAGCGCTGCCCGTTTCCAGCGGATTGATGTCGCCGCGTTCTTCCCTGCTCGCATCTCATCGTTCTGAGGTTCTTAATGCGCTTGAAAGTGTCTGCATTGCTCTCGACAGCTCTCTCCGCCGCGCCGTTGGCTCTCCACGCGCAAAGTCCTTCGTCGTTCGTCGATCTGCCCTCGAGCAAGCAGCTTATCGGCAAGGCGCCAGGAGATCCGCAGCGTCTCAACAGCCTCCCTGTCACCATGGCCATTTCTCCCGATGGCCGCTACGTGGTGACCGTGAATGACGGCTACGGCACCTTCGAGTCGCAGTACGAGCAGTCGCTCGCCGTCTTCGATACGCAGGATGGGACGCTGGCTGATTTTCCCGACGCGCGCACCAGCCTGAAAGCCAATCAGACGCTTTACTCGGGTCTCGCCTTCAGCCTCGATGGCAAGCATGTCTACGCCAGCATGGCGTCGCTCACCGACCCAGAAGGCAAGGGGAAGGATTCAACCGGAAGCGGGATCGTGGTGTATAGCTTCTCATCGGGCAAAATCGCGCCGGAAAACATGATCCGCATGCCCATGGAGCAGCTCGCGCCGGGAAAAACGACACGCCTGCCTGCCGGTATAGACACCGACAAAGGGACTCCGTACCCTGCAGCGATTGCCGTCTTCGCGCAGGCCGGCCGCGAGAAGCTTCTTGTCGCCGACAACCTGTCGGACTTGGTAGTTCTTATCGATGCATCGACCGGCGCCATCGAAAAGCGCTTCGACTTGTCGGAGAGCAATGCGGTGCCCTCGACCTACCCGATCGCGGTTGCCGTTTCAAAAGACGGCAAGCGCGGCTTCGCAGCGCTGTGGAATGCATCGGAGATTGCGGAACTGGATCTCGCCAGTGGCATGGTAGGCCGCAAGCTCGAAATGCTGAAACCCATCGATCCGGTCACGCCGGGAACGCATCCCTGTGCATTTGCCGCGTCGCCCGATGGCGACACGCTCTACGTCGCGCTGGCCAATCGCGACGCAGTTGCCGCCGTGAATATCGGCAGCGGGCAATTCAGCGTGAAGGGCTACTTTGATACGCGGCTGCGGCATCAGAGCTACTTTGGGGCCGAGCCGGTGGCTGTGGCCGTGAATGCAAGCGGTACGCGGCTCTACGCGGCCAACATGGGCAGCGATGCGATTGCTGTCTTCGATACCGGAAAACTCACCGCCAAGGCTGCCATCGCCGGGATGGTTGAACCTGAGGGATTTGCGCCCACCGAGTGGATGCCGATCTCGATGGCTTTCGATGCGCTGCC
This sequence comes from uncultured Acidobacteriaceae bacterium, assembly GCA_963808695.1. GTDB lineage: Bacteria > Acidobacteriota > Terriglobia > Terriglobales > Acidobacteriaceae > Telmatobacter. Next base: position 153,273 of record CAWEHF010000009.1, on the reverse strand, counting down.
CCAGGGCGGAAAGCTGTTTGTCGCGACCGACAAAGGAAAAGGCACCGGCCCGAACAACTTTCCGCAGCGCCAGGTTGAAACGGCGGCCAATGAGCGCAAGGGCGGCAGAACCTACATCGGCACATTGCTCTACGGTTCTCTGGCGTCGCTCGACGAAACCGAGATTGAAAACAACCTGCCCCAGTGGACCGCCGATGTGCTCGATTCGAATCGCATGATCGCCGCGCAGACAAAGATCAAGTTTGCCGACGGCAGCGCGAGCCGAATTAAGCACGTCATCTACATCATCAAAGAGAACCGCACCTACGATCAGATTCTTGGCGACCTGAGCCAGAACGGCAAACAGGTGGGCAACGGCAATCCGAGCCTGGCCATGTATGGCGAGGCCGTGACGCCGAACGAGCACAAACTGGCACTGCAGTTCGGCGTGCTCGACAACTTCTTCGACTCCGGCGAGGTTTCGGGCGACGGACACGTGTGGTCGAACGCAGCCATAGGCTCCGATTACCTTGAGAAGACCTGGCAGCAGAGCTACCGGGGAAGCCAGCGGATTTACGACTACGAGGGCGTGGTGTCCGATGGCTATCCACTGCTGCAGAAGATTCCCGATGTGAATGAGCCCGCCAGCGGCTACCTGTGGGGCGACCTGGCCGCTCACGGCAAAACCTACTACCACTTCGCCGAGTTCATCTCTTCGACTTTCTGCAATGAAGAGGCTGTCGCCGATCCGAAACTGGGCCCCGTGCTCACGGGACCCAAGTGCGCGCACAAGGAATACGCGCCCGGCGAATTGCTGCCGGCCGAGTGGGGCGGGGGAGTGAACAAGTGGCCTTGGCCCATCCCGGTGCTGGCGGCAAATATCGCAACCAAGCCTGAGCTGGTTGGCCATTTTGCCGCCGAGGCGCCCGACTTCAACCTTTTGGTTCCCGACCAGATTCGCGTGGACATTTTTCTCAGGCATCTGAAGGGCTGGATCGCAGATCGCCAGGGGGGCGACGACACCATGCCCAACTTCGTAATGCTGCGCCTGGGCAACGATCACACGGCGGGCACGCGGCCCGGCGGGCCGACACCTAAAGCATCGGTGGCCGATAACGACCTTGCCGTTGGCCGCGCCGTCGAAGCCATTTCCCATTCGCCCTTCTGGGACGACACGGCCTTCTTCATCCTTGAAGACGATGCGCAGAACGGCGCCGATCACGTAGACGCGCACCGGAGTATTGCGCTGGTCGTCAGCAGGTACTCGCCGCATTCGCCCAACGGTACGCCGTTCGTCGACAGCCATTTCTATTCGACGGTGAGCGTGGTTCGTACCATGGAGGTGCTGCTCGACCTGCCGCCGATGAATAACAACGATGCTTTCTGCTCGATGATCGCCAGCCTCTTCACCGGGGTTGGCGACCAGCCGGCTTACGACGCCGATTATTCGAATCGCGACAACGGACTCATCTACACGGCCAACGCCAAAAATGCGGTAGGCGCAAAAGCCAGCATGAAGATGGATTTTACGCATGAAGACCGCGCGCCGGTAGAAAAACTCAACGTGATCCTGTGGAAGGATGCGATGGGCAACGCGGCGGTTCCCGCAATGTTGAAGGTGCGCGACCAAAGCGGGGCGCGCAAAGACGACGACGACTAGAGCCTGGCGTCCCACCCTTTCCGCAGGAAAACGCGGAAAGGATGGGGCACGGAAGTCTACAGTAAGAGCAAAAATGCTTTAGCCCGCTCCGCAATCGACGCATGGGCACGCGGTGGTAAGATGGCTCGGTTGTTGAGATCGAGAAAGCGGGAGATTGTGGCGAATGAACGCATCGAGTCACAGAAATAAGTCGGGCGCCGGAAGGATTTCTTTCTGCTGTCATTTGACTGTTGTTGTCCTGATGGGCTTCACGGCTGCATCGATGCTGCACGCGCAGCAGATGCCGCCGTTGACCATCCACTGGGATAAAGTCACGCTGGCTTCAAAAACCACGCCGACGCTGCAGGTGGTTGTCAATCCGCCGCTCAGGCCCGGCCAGCCGCTCGGAACCGCTGCCTACAAGGCGGTTAAAGACCTCGGGGCAGATTATGTGCGCTATGTGCCCTGGCTGCCGTATCCCAGGCTCGCCGTTGCCGAGCTTGAACCACCCACGCCGCAGAAGACGTCGTGGGATTTCAGCCTCATCGATCCCATGACCAGGGACTTTCTGGCAGCGACTGAAGGCCACTCGACGATTCTCAACTTCAGCACCATTCCCCAGTGGCTCTTCAAGACACCGCAGCCCGTCACGTATCCCGCCGATCCCGAAGCGGTGGTTTGGAATTATGAACAGGGCGCCGAGCTGCGCGACCCTACCGGCAAAGAGCTGGGCGATTACTACGCGCGCCTGGTGAGCTGGTATGTGAATGGCGGATTCACCGACGAGAATGGCGTGCGCCACAACTCGGGCTACCACTACAAGCTGCCGTACTGGGAGGTGCTCAACGAAATCGACTTTGAGCACAACATGACGCCCGAGCAGTACACCGAGCGTTACGACGCCATCGTGAGCGCCATTCATGCCGTTTCGCCCGATACGAAGTTTGTTGCGCTGGCGCTGGGCGCTCCCAGCGACGAGCCGCGCATGTTCGAGTACTTTCTCGATCCGCGCAATCACCGGCCCGGCATTCCGCTCGACATGATCTCGTACCACTTCTACGCGACGCCCTCGGCCGGCGAATCCGCGGACACCTGGCAGTACACCTTCTTCGATCAGGAAGCGGGTTTTCTGAACACGGTGCGTTACGTCGAGGCGATTCGCAAGCGCCTCTCGCCCGCAACGCGCACCGATCTGGACGAACTGGGGGTCATTCTGCCGGGTGACAACGGCCCCAACGATAAAGTGCCTCCGCCCAAGATCTACTGGAATGTTGCCGGCGCGCTCTACGCCGATCTCTTCATCGAGCTCACGCGTCTCCAGATCGACGTTGTCGGCGAGTCGCAGCTGATCGGCTATCCCTCGCAGTTCCCGAGCGTGAGCATGATGGACTGGACCAACAATCAACCCAACGCGCGCTTCCAGGTGCTCAAGCTCATCAATGACAACTTCCACGCCGGCGACAAGCTGGTTGAAACCTCGATTGGCTCAAGCGACATCTCGGCGCAGGCCTTCGTCACATCCGCGGGCCGCAAGCTGCTCATCGTGAACAAGCGGAACCGCGTTGTCGACATCTCGCTGCCCGACGCTGCGACGGCGCATGCGGTTACCGTGGATGAGCAATCCGGCGACGGCACGGCACGCAGTCTCGCGGTCGCGGACGGAAAGATCCAGATCCAGCCGTTTGCCGTGACCGTGGTGAGCTGGTGATTACGATGAAGAGCGAATCTGTGCTGCGCGTCGGGCTTTGCGGCGTTGGTCTCGAGGCTTACTGGAGCCAGTTTGCGGGTTTGGAAGAGCGCCTGAAAAGCTACGTCGCGCAAATGGCGGCGCGGCTGCGGCGACCTGGCGTGGAGGTCGTCGATCTTGGGCTCATCGACTCTCCGTCGCGCTCGCGCGAGGCCGGCCACCGATTCCGGCGCGAAGACATCGACGTGCTCTTCCTCTACGTGACCACTTACGCGCTCTCAAACACGGTGCTGCCGCTGGTGCAGCGCGCCGGCGTGCCCATCGTTGCGATGAATCTGCAGCCAGAAGCGGCCATTGACTACCATGCTTTTAATCAGCTCAAAGACCGGACCGCCATGACCGGCGAGTGGCTTGCGTTCTGCAATGCGTGCCCGGTGCCTGAGATTGCGAATCTCTTTGCCCGCGCGCGCATTCCGTTCCACCAGGTGACAGGCGTGCGAAGTGAAGCCGGGACGTGGCGCGAGATTGAAGAGTGGCTGGCTGCGGCGCGCATCAAGGCTGCGCTTGCCGAGGCGCGGCTGGGGCTGATGGGCCATTACTACAGCGGAATGCTCGACATCATAACCGACGTGACGCTGGTGTCAATCGCATTAGGCACGCACATTGAGCTGCTTGAAGTGGATGAGCTGAGCGCGTTGCGCGCCGAGGCGAGCGAGGCTGAGATTGTGCGGCGCCTTGCCGAGTTCGATGAGGCCTTCGATGTTCAGCGGGACTGCGCCCCGGAAGAACTGCGGCGAGCGGCGCGAACCTCGGTGGCTCTCGATGCGTTTGTTCGCCGGCATGGCCTCGATGCTTTGGCCTACTACTACAAAGGCTCGGGCAATGCGGCCAATGAAGATACCATGAGTTCCATCATTCTGGGCACATCGCTGCTCACGGCGCGCCATGTTCCCGTGGCCGGCGAGTACGAGGTGAAGAACGCCCTGGCCATGAAGATATTGGACCTGATCGGCGCGGGCGGATCGTTTACCGAGTACTACGCAATGGACTTGAACGATGACCTGGTTTTAATGGGCCACGACGGCCCCGGCCATATCGCCATCGCCGAGGGCAAAACCAAGGTGCGGCCGCTTGAGGTATATCACGGCAAGGTGGGCCGCGGGCTCTCGGTTGAGATGAGCGTAAAGTACGGACCGGTAACGCTGCTCTCGGTTGCCGAAGATGCCGATTCGCGCTTCAAGCTGGTGGTTGCTGAAGGCGAGTGCGTGGCTGGGCCGATTCTCGAGATCGGCAACACCAACAGCCGGTACCGGTTCCCGCAGGGCGCAAGGAGATTCGTGGAGGCCTGGAACGCGCAGGGGCCGGCGCACCATTGCGCGGTTGGAGTGGGCCACGTTGCTGCTACGCTCGGCAAGGCAGCGGCGCTCGTTGGCCTGGGCTTTCGGCAGGTGTGTTGAACTGCAGCACCTCGTCCCAACGGCTCATAAGGTGAGATGAACGGCGATAAATCGGAGCTGAACAGTCCTGAATCAGGCCCAGGTTCTTAGCCAAAAACCACCCCGAACTGTTAGCTTGGAATAGAAGGAATTTTCCGCTCCCACGATGGCTTCAAATCCTTATTTTTCATTGGCCGTTCTGTTTGTGGCGGCGCTGGGGTTTGGACTGGCCCCGCTGGGGTTGGCGTGGCTGTGGGCCAAGGTTTTTTCGCCGCCAAAACCGAACCCGGTCAAGAACGCAATCTACGAGTGCGGACTGGTGTCGAAGGGCGATGCCTGGGTGCAATTCCGTTCAGCCTATTATCTTTACGGCATCATCTTTCTCATCTTCGATGTGGAAGCCGTGTTTTTGCTGCCGTTCGCGGTGGCGTTTACGGGGCTGGGAGTAGCGGCCTGCGTTTCCATGCTGGTTTTTGTGCTGATGCTGGTTGAAGGGTTGGCCTGGGCCTGGGCGAAGGGGATTTTGACGTGGTCCTGATCCACTACGCGGATCAGGACCAGCTACTAGCCTCTAGCCTTTTAGGAGAGCGGAAGCAGTGGCCTCGGTTTGAGAGTGGACTGAACGGGGACTTAAGAGTTTTGAAGATGGCCAAGATAGATCACGATGGAGCTAGAAGCTAGAGGCTAGGAGCTAGCAGCTGCGGAGCGAAGCGAAGCATGGACGAGCAACTGAAGATCGAACTCGGCAAGCAGGGCGTCTTTGTGACGACCATCCAGGAGCTTTACAACTGGGGCCGCCGGAGTTCCGTTTGGCCCATGCAGTTCGGCCTGGCATGCTGCGCAATCGAGATGATCGCCACCACCATGGCCCGTTACGACCTGGCCCGCTTCGGCGCCGAGGTCTTTCGCCCCTCGCCGCGCCAGGCTGACCTGATGATTATCTCGGGCACCGTGACCAAGAAGATGGCGCCCCAGGTGGTGCGGCTCTACAACCAGATGGCCGAGCCGCGTTACGTCATCGCCATGGGCGCATGCGCCATCTCGGGCGGACCGTTCAAGCAGGGCTACAACGTGCTCAAGGGCATCGATCGCTACATTCCGGTTGATGTGCACATTCCCGGTTGCCCGCCGCGGCCTGAGGCGCTGATCCAGGCGTTCATGACCTTGCAGAAGAAGATTGACGAGCAGCACCTGACCGGCGAGGACCGGCCGCGCCATCTCGACGCCGATGCGCAGGGAGAGTTTGCCGTGCCGGAGCAGGGCGCGCACGATCTCGAACCGACCTCGAACAAAGGCGTGTGGCCGGTCCCGATAACGATTCGGTGAGAAGAGCAGGGACTAAGGGACTGAGGGACTGAGGGACTAAGGGACTGAGGGACTGAGAGAACGCTAGCCGATCACTGAAAGCTAGCAGCTAGAAGCTAGGAGCTAGAAGCTGATTTGAAGACGGTAGAAGAAATCAAGGCGGCGATTGAAGCGGCTGTTCCAGGCGCTCGGGTTGAGGTCATCCTCAATCCCGGCCCAGCAGCCCAGCACTCGCTGCTTTTGGGCCACGCCGGCGTCGTCCAGGTGGCGACCTTTCTGCGCGACGATCCAGCGTTCAAGTTCGACTTCCTTTCCAACGTGACCGGCATCGACTGGCTCGACAAAGAGATCACCGAGAAGGTGAAGGTCACCAGGCCAGTCACGAAAACCGTGGACGGAGTGGAACAGACCGCAGAAGAAACCGTCGAAGAATCCCGCAAGCGAGTTGAGCCCGGCTATCTCGAGACTGTCTACCATCTCTATTCGATTGCGCTCAGGCATGGGCCGCTGGCGATTCGCATGCGCACTTCGAACCGCACCGACCAGGTCGAGATGCCTTCACTCACGCCGGTGTGGCGCAGCGCCGAGTTTCAGGAGAGGGAGGTCTTCGACCTTTATGGAGTTGTGTTCACCGGCCATCCCGATCTGCGCCGCCTGCTGATGTGGGACGAGTTCAAGGACCATCCCATGCGCCGCGACTACGTTGAGCCGGACGACTACGAGTACGAGCCCACCGCGCACGATGCCGTGCTGAAGCGCGCGCAGGAGCGCAAAAGCAGGGAACAGGGGGCGGGGGCCGCGTGAGTTTGACGGAGACAAAGGCGGAGAGGCTCGACGGCTGGAATCGTCCACCGGTTGTCGAGCCGGACGGCGAGGGCGAGCTGCTCGAAGTCGCCATGGGGCCGCACCATCCCTCGACGCACGGCGTCTTCCGCATGGACTTGGCGCTCGACGGCGAGCGCGTCGTACGCCTCAAGCCGGTCTTCGGCTACCTGCACCGCAACCACGAAAAGATCGCTGAAGGCACGACCTATCTGGCGTCGATGCCCTACACCGACCGTCTCGATTACATCTGCTCGCTCACCAACAACTGGGCCTACGCGCTGGCCGTCGAAAAGCTGGTTGCGCAGGAGGTTCCCGAGCGCGCCCAGTACATTCGCGTCATCCTCGCCGAGCTTACGCGCATTCAGAACCACGCGTCGTCGATCGGCTTTCTGATCCAGGAGATGGGCGCCAGCGGAACGCCGCTCATGTACGCCTTCCGCGAGCGCGAAAAGATTCTCGATCTGTTTGAATCGCTGACCGGCTCGCGCATGATGTGCAACTACATGCGTTTTGGCGGCTGCCGCGTTGACGTAAGCGCTGCCTGGCTCGACGCCGCGCACAAAGTTGTGGCGGGTCTGCCCGCGTTTATCGACGAGTTCGAAGCGCTGCTGAGCTCAAACGAGATTCTGATGGCGCGGTGCCAGGGTGTTGGCGTGCTGAAGCCCGAGCTGGCGGTGAACGCAGGCGTCAGCGGACCCATGCTGCGCGCGTCAGGAGTGAATTATGACATTCGCAAGGTCGACAAGTACGGCATTTACGATCGGTTCAAGTTCCGCGTGCCGCTCGGCGACCACGGCGACATCTACGACCGTTACATGGTGCGCGTGCTTGAGATGCGCGAGTCGATCGTGATCCTTGAACAGGCGCTCAAAGGCATTCCCGCAGGGCCCATCATGGACCCCAAGGCGAAGATTCGCGGCTTCAGGCCCAAGCCCGGTGAGGCCTACGGGCGCATCGAGGCGCCCAAGGGCGAGCTTGGCTTTTATCTCATCAGCGACGGCAGCGGCAACCCGTATCGTTACCGCGTTCGCCCGCCGAGCTTGATCAACCTGACCGTTCTTGAAGACATGTGCCTGGGCAGCAACGTGGCCGACGTGGTGTTGATTTTTGGAAGCGTGGATATTGTGCTTGGCGAAGTGGATCGGTAGAAGCGAGTTGTCAGTGGTCAGTTATCAGTTGTCAGTTCCTTCGGCTGTAAAGTGAGATGAAAGATGGAAGAGAAGTTGAAGGCGCAATCATTTCGAGATTTAGTGGTTTGGCAACGGGCTATGCAATTGACTGTCGCAATTTACCGCTTGACCAAGGAGTTCCCTCGTGAAGAGCAATATGGCCTTACCAATCAAATTCGACGCTCGGCAGTTTCAGTCCCAAGCAATACTGCCGAAGGGCAGGGCAGACTCAGCGTAGGCGAATTCAAACAGTTTTTGGGGATTGCGCGAGGGTCAAACTTTGAGGTGCAGACACAGCTTGAGATTGCCCGTGCTCTGAAACTTGGCAACTCGGCGATGATTGACGATGCGGAGCGTTTTTCGCACGAAGCGGGCAAGATGCTTTACGGGCTCATCGAGTCAATTTGAGTCCCGAAAGCTTTTCACTGATAACTGAAAACTGAAAACCAGCGGAGCGAACATTGTTAGGCGAAGGCATACTGAAGGGGATGGCGGAGACGGCGAAGAATTTCGCCGGCAGCTTTGTCTCCGCGGAACGGCTCACGACGGTTGAGTATCCTGAGCAGCGCATCCCGACCGTCGAGAACGCCCGCGTCTTTCCCTTTCTTGTCTACGATGGGCCCGAATGGCAGGCCGGCCTGCGTTGCGTGGCTTGCCAGATCTGCGAAAAAGAGTGCCCGCCCAAGTGCATTTACATCGACAAGTCGGCCGACAAGAAGCCCGACTACGTTGGAAAGCAGCAGTTTTATCCGGCGCGGTTCGACATCGACATTTCGGTCTGCATGAGCTGTCAGATCTGCGTCGAGGTCTGTCCCTTCGAAGCCATCAAGATGGACACGCAGTTCGAGCTGGCCACCGACGACCGCTTCGGCGGGCTGCTGCTCGACCGCGAGCAATTGGCCAAGTCAAACGAGTACTACCACTCGATTCACCCCACTGAAGCCTCAGAGGTTGACGGCCGCCTGGCTGAAGAAAAAGCCAAAGTCGAAGCCAAGGCCAAGGCCGCCGCCGAGGCCGCTGCCGCCAAGGCTGCTGCAGCCGCGCCCAAGCCGAATCCACTTGCACCACCGGCGGGAGGCGATTAAGCGATGGTTACGTCTTCCACTCAAGAAAATCTCGACCAGGTCTTCATCCTTCTTCGCGACTGGCTTACGCACTTTCTTCCAGCAGCCTGGCGGCCCTCCATCGGTGTGCTGCTCAGCGTGGTGGCAATCGTCTGCGTCTTTCCAGGGCTCTTCGCGCTGACAACCGTTTTTGAGCGCAAGGGCCTCGGACGCATTCAGAATCGCCTCGGCCCCAATCGCGTCGGGCCCTTCGGATTGTTCCAGCCGGTTGCCGACGGGATCAAGTCGCTCACCAAGGAAGACATCATTCCCACCAGCGCCAATGGAGTGGTGCACTTTCTCGCGCCGCTCATGCTTGTGGTTGCAGTCTTTATGGGCTTTGCCGTGCTGCCCATGGGCCGCAACATGGTGCTCGTGGATATGGACGCCGGCCTGCTCTTCTTCTTCGCCATGGGCGCGTCTACTGAGCTTTCGGTCTTCATGGCCGGCTGGTCGAGCCGCAATAAGTACTCGCTGCTTGGCGCCATGCGCGCCGTGGCCCAGATGATCAGCTACGAGATTGTGCTGCTGCTTTCGAGCGTGGCCGTCGTGATGACCGCCGGCTCGCTCTCGCTGCCGAAAATTGTCGACGCGCAGAATGAGTATTCCTACGGCATCCCGCATTGGTACATCTTCACGCCGTGGGGTTTGGCCGCGTTTGTGATGTACGCCATCGCCGCAACTGCCGAGACCAACCGCTCGCCCTTCGATCTGCCAGAGGGTGAATCGGAACTCGTCGCCGGCTACCACACCGAGTACTCGGGCTTTAAGTTTGCGCTCTTCTTCCTCGGCGAATACCTGGCCATGTTTTCCATCTCCGGCCTCGGCACGACGCTCTTTCTTGGCGGATGGTCGGCTCCATTCTCGTTCCTCACCTTCATCCCTTCGTGGATCTGGTTCTTCGGCAAGGTCATGATGTCGATCTTCGTCTTCATCTGGATGCGAGGCACGCTGCCCCGCTTGCGCCAGGACCAGCTGATGAACTTTGCATGGAAGTTTGTGCTGCCCTTCACGCTGCTCGACCTGCTGGTGACCGCGCTGTGGCGCTTTATGGGCGAGGGCTGGCAGCGCTGGGTGGTTTCAACCGTCATCCTTGCCGGAACCTACCTGCTGATGGGCCGCGTGGGTATGTACCGCAAGCACTTTGCCCCAAGGACCTATCGCTATGCTGAATGAGGTGAACACCAAATGGGCGTAATGTTCTATCTCATTGCGGCCGTCACGCTTGCCGGGGCGCTGGCGGCGATGACGCTCAAGCACCTGGTGCACGCGGCGCTCGCTGTCACGGTTGCTTTTGCGGGCCTGGCGCTGTTCTTCCTCAATCTCGACGCGCAGTTCGCCGGATTTGCGCAGGTCCTCATCTACATCGGCGCCGTCGCCATTTTGATTGTATTTGCGATTCTGTTGACGCGCGGCGCTGAGTTACCCAAGGAAGGCGTCTTCAGCCGCACATGGTTTGTCGGCCTGCCAATTGCTGCAGGCGTCTTCGCGGTGCTTGGTTGGGCTGTGATCGCGAGTTCGAAAACCCTTCCATCGGAGGCGGCCACACCCGCGGTGAATGTACACGATATCGGCGTCGCGCTCGTGGGCCGCTATGTTTTGCCACTCGAAATCGTCGCGCTTCTGCTTACGGCAGCAACCATCGGCGCCGTCATCGTGGCTCTGCACGAGAAAGAGAGGGCCAAGTAATGGGCTCGCCGCTCATCGGTTACCTGGTTGTCGCCGCGCTGCTTTTCTCCATCGGCCTGGCCGGTGCGCTGGTGCGCCGCAACGCCATCATGGTGCTCATCGGAATTGAGCTCATGCTCAACGCGGCCAACCTCAACTTCATCGCCTTCTGGCGCTACTCGCCGCATCCCGAAGCTCTCACAGGAATGATGTTTGCGATTTTTTCAATCGCAGTAGCTGCGGCCGAAGCTGCCGTGGGACTGGGCCTGGTGATCGCCATCCATCGCCATACCGGCACTACCGATCTCGACAAGATGAACAGGATGAAGGGGTGAACGATTGATCGAAACGAACCCTTTACTTCTTTATCAATTCGGAAACATCCCAACTCCGCCTCAAGCGTGGATCGTGAGATGGCTTTGGCTCATTCCTGTTCTGCCGATCCTTTCCGCGGGAATTATTTCCCTGCTTAAGCAAAAATTCCGCAGGCTCTCGTCGATTCTCGCAATTGGGTCGCTTAGCGGCTCGCTTCTGCTTTCGATTGTGGCACTGAGCCACGTGATCTACACGCGGAATCTGCTGTTGTACTTCGGGTTCAATGCCGGATTTCATGAAGTCGTCAACTTCACCTGGTTCCAGTTCGGCAACTCCGCAGTCGACTTAGGCTGGGTCCTCGATCCACTCTCGGCCATCATGGCCGTAATGGTCTGCTTCGTTGGCCTGCTCATCTTTATCTACTCCGTGGGCTACATGGAGCATGACGAGAACTTCACGCGCTTCTTCTGCTTCCTCTCGCTATTTGCGGGAGCCATGCTGGGAGTGGTCATCGCCAACTCCATCCTGTTGCTTTTCATGTGCTGGGAACTGGTTGGCCTCACCTCGTATCTGCTCATCGGCTTCTGGTATCACAAGCACTCGGCCGCAGCTGCCGCAAAGAAAGCCTTCATCACCACGCGCGTCGGCGATATCTTGTTTCTGCTTGGAATAGTTTGGTTGTTCGCGCAGACCGGCACACTGCTCTTCTATAACCACGGCTCGGGATCGCTTGAAGCCCTCGCACTCCACGGCCTGCTTTCGCAGCATGCTGCCCTGGGTCTCACGGCTGCGGGCGCAATCGGGTTGCTGATCTTTGCCGGCGCAGCGGGAAAGAGCGGCCAGCTTCCATTGCACGTGTGGCTGCCCGACGCAATGGAAGGCCCCACGCCCGTCTCTGCGCTCATTCACGCGGCCACCATGGTCGCTGCTGGCGTCTACCTCATTGCGCGCGTCTATCCCCTCATGTCTGCCGGCATGCCGCTCACGGCATCGGGCGCGGCGGCAGGCACCACCACGGCGCTGATCGTCGTCACCTGGGTGGGCGCAGCAACCGCCGTCTTTGCCGCGCTCATCGCCGTCGCGCAAAACGACATTAAGCGCATCCTCGCCTACTCCACCGTCTCGCAACTTGGCTACATGATGGCCGGCCTCGGCCTTGGCGGCGTGGCTGTAGGCATGTTCCACCTCATCACGCACGCGTTCTTCAAAGCGCTGCTCTTCCTCGGCGCGGGTTCGGTCATCCATGGCTGCCACGAGGAGCAGGATGTGCGCCGCATGGGCGGCCTGAAGGCCTTTATGCCTGCCACGTTCATCACCTACGCCGTAGGCATGCTGGCTCTGTGCGGATTCCCGATCTTCTTCTCCGGCTTCTGGTCAAAGGACGCGATTCTCGAAGCTGCGCACAACTCGGCCTTCATCAAGGGCCCTTATTATCTCCTCATCTTCGGCGCGGTGCTGACGGCGTTCTACATGACGCGCCAGGTCAGCTACGTCTTCTTCGGCCAGAGTCGCGGTCACGGCCACGCGCATGAAAGCCCACGCGTGATGACCGCGCCGCTCGCCATCCTCGCGTTCTTCGCCGTTGCGCTCGGCGCTATCGGAACACCGGCCTGGCCGTGGTTCCGCGCGTTCCTCGAGGGGCACGCTGCATCCATCAACATTCACACGCTCTTCGAAGCAGACTTCGCCAAGCTTCTTGCCACATCGTCCGTCATCGTCTTCCTTGGCCTCGGTCTCGGCTGGTGGCTCTACGGCAACAAGTCGCCGAAGGCCGAAGAGCCCGACGCGCTTGAGAAAGCCGCGCCCGCGCTCTGGGCCGTGCTGCGCGACCGCCTCTACGTGGACGAACTCTACGGCGTCACCGTGATCGCCTTTTACTACCGGTGGGCACGCGTGGCCGACTGGCTCGACCGCCGCGTGTGGGGCGGAATCGTGGCGGCCGTCACCTGGGTCTTTAAAATGTTTGCGCATTTCAATCGCCTGCTCGACCTGCACTGGGTCGACGGCACCTTCGACAAAGCCTGCGAGGAGCTTTCGACCGGCGGCGGCATCGTGTCGCGCGTGCAGAACGGCCGCGCTCAAACCTACCTGCGCATCCTCGCCTTCGCCGTGATTGCACTCGCGGCAATCCTCATCTGGAGCGTCCGGCCATGAACGAAATGACTGGGTTCGGAATCCTCACGCTCCTCACCATGCTGCCGCTCGCGGGCGCGCTGCTTGCGCTCTTCATTCCCAGGCACGCCCGCGGCGTCGCGCTCATCGCCGCGCTGGCCGGCCTTGCGCTGGCATTGGTGGTCTGGATGCGCCTGCCCGCCGACGGCTCGATCGGCCTCGTCGAGCGCGTCAGCTGGGTTCCCTCGCTCGGCATCGAGTATCACCTTGGTGTTGACGGCCTGGGCGCATTGATGGTGCTGCTCTCGGCCGTGGTCACGCTCATGTCAGTCGATGCGGCGCATCGCGTGCATCACCAGCCCGGCCTCTACTACGCGCTGGTTCTCGCGCTCGAGTCGGGACTCTTCGGCTCCTTCACCGCGCTCAATTTTTTCCATTGGTTCCTCTTCTGGGAGCTGAGCCTCATCCCGGCATTCTTCCTCATCAAGCTGTGGGGCGGACCCAATCGCGGACCGGCTGCGACGCAGTTCTTTGTCTACACCATGGCCGGCAGCGTGGCCCTGCTCCTCTCGTTCCTCGCGATCTTTTTGTCGACCAGCTCTATGGATTTTGCCGAGCTCACTACGATGGCCGCCAACGGCACGCTCGCGCAGATGGTCACGGCGCACCTGGGCGCGGTCATGCCGTGGCTTGCGATGGGCGTGCTTGCGGGTTTCGCCGTCAAAGTTCCGCTGGTTCCGTTCCACACCTGGCTGCCCGCCGCATATGCTGAGGCGCCTTCGCCTGTCACCATGCTGCTCACCGGCGCCATGTCGAAGATGGGCGTCTATGGCCTGCTGCGCATCGCCATCCCGCTCTTCGGCCCGCAGATCGCCGCCATCCGCACACCGCTGCTTATCCTCGCGGTTGCAACCGTGGTGATGGGCGCGTGGGCCGCCGCCGCGCAAAAAGATTTGAAGCGCGTCTTCGCCTATTCCTCGGTCAATCACCTGGGCTACTGCCTGCTCGGCATCTTCGCGCTGGCCGTACCGGCTTCGGGAGCGGCTACGCACGCCAGTCAGGCCGCCGCGCTTAACGGCGTCATCCTGCAGATGTTCAATCACGGGCTCACCGCTGCCGCGCTCTTCTGGTTCATCGCCATGATCCAGTTCCGCACCGGCGGCCTGCGCGGCATCGACGACTTCGGCGGACTGCGCAAACCCGCGCCGGTCTTCGCGGGCCTGATGGGCATTGCGCTCTTCAGCTCGCTCGGCCTGCCCGGCCTCAATGGCTTCGTCGGCGAGTTCCTCATCTTCCGCGGCGTTTTCCCGTTGTCTTGGATCAGCGCAACGGTATCGGTGCTCGGGCTGCTGGTAACCGCGGCCGTTATTCTCACCGTGATTCAAAAAGTTTTCTCAGACCCGGTCCCAGAGCACTGGGCCAAATTTCCCGACCTGCACCATAGCGAGCGGCTCGCCCTCGCGCCGGTCATCGGTCTTATGATCCTGCTCGGCCTTGTGCCCCAGCTTATAGTGGACGGCGTCAACCCCACGGTGCAATACCTGCTGGCGCATTGGAGATTTTAGATGTTGGCCTGGTGTATTTACATTTCGTTCGGCGGGGCAATCATCGCGGCGCTGCTGCCTAAGGGCATGCCTGCCCTGGCGCGCTGGTTTGCTCTCGGCGTCGCTGCGCTCGGTCTGCTTCATGCCGTCGCCGGGTTCATCGCCGGAGCTGGGCAGGGCAGCGTCGTTATCACTGACAAGCTGTGGGTTCCGGCCATGGGCATCCATTACATGCTCGTCGATGACGGCATCAGCCGCGTCCTGGTTCTGCTCACAGGCATCGCCGCGGTCGCAGGCGTGCTCTTCAGTTGGAACATCGAGCTCCGCACCAACCAGTTCTTCGCGTTTTATCTCGCGCTCATCGGCGGAGTCTACGGTGTCTTTTTGAGCGGCGATCTCTTCCTGCTCTTCGTCTTCTACGAAATCGCAATCGTACCCAAGTATTTCCTCATCGCCATCTGGGGTTCCACGCGCCGCGAGTACGGAGCGATGAAGCTGGCGATTTACTCCTTCGCCGGCTCGGCCATGGTGCTTATCGGCCTGCTGGCCGCGTATGCGACCTCCGGCAGTCACACCACCACGCTCGCCGGCCTTGCCCACGCGGGCCTGCCCGTCAGCTTTCAGATGTGGTGCTTCCCGCTGGTCTTTGTCGGCTTCGGAATTCTGGCCGGCCTCTGGCCCTTCCACACCTGGGCGCCCACCGGCCACGTTGCCGCGCCCACGGCTGCCTCCATGTTGCTTGCCGGCGTCGTCATGAAGCTTGGCGCCTATGGCTGCTTGCGCGTCGCCATCGGCCTCTTCCCGCATGGGCTCGATCCCTGGGGATTCACCTTCCTCGGCCTCGCTTCATGGCGCGATGTGTTCGCGCTGCTCGCTGTCATCGGTATCATTTACGGCGCGCTCGTCGCGCTGGCGCAAACTGACTTCAAATTCGTCATCGGCTACTCGAGCGTGAGCCACATGGGCTTCGTTCTGCTCGGCCTCATGACGCTCAACCAGATCGGTCTCGACGGCGCAGTGCTGCAGATGTTCTCGCACGGAGTTATCGCCGGCCTGCTCTTTGCCATCGTCGGCCGCGTGGTCTACGACCGCACGCATACGCGCCAGTTCGCCGAGCTTGAGCACCTGCACCTCGCGCGACGCATGCCCTTCGCGGCGTGGGCATTCGTCGTTGCGGGCGTCGCTTCCATGGGCCTCCCCGGCTTCTCGGGATTCATTGCCGAGTTGCAGGTGCTGGTGGGCGCGTGGCGTGCCAATCCGTTATGGACGATCGGCGCAGGCATCGGCATCATCGTCGGCGTGGCTTACACCTGGCGTGCTCTGCAAAAGGCCTTCTTCACCGACATCATTCCCGGCGCGCACGTGCTCGAAGAAGAGAAGGCTCATCCCTTCGCGCCCATCACCTGGGCGGAGATGACCGGCGTGGCGCTGCTCGGCATCTCGACGATTGCGGTTGGTATTTACCCGCGCATCCTACTCGATCAAATAGAACCCGCCGTGAAAGCGCTGCTCGGAGGAGTGCAATGAACTACGCCGATCTCTTCCGCGCAACACTGCCTGAAACGGTTCTCGAAATCGCCGCGCTGCTGGTGCTGGTCGTCGATCTCGGATTTCTGCGCAGGGCCGCGCTCCAGACGCGGGTGGCCGTTGCTTCGTTGCTTGGCATCGCTGGATGCATTGTGGCGATCTGGGGTGTCTATGCCGCAGGCAATGCAGGCTTTATGGTTGGCGACGAACTGCTGCTTTCCGCAGGCAGCATCGCTGGCGTAGCGCAAGTCGGCATTCTTGTACTTACGGCAATCACACTTCTGCTTCTCGTTGGCGAGGAGTTCACAAATCACGTCGGTGAATATGTTGCCGTAGTTCTGATGGCCGCTGCCGGCGGATTAATCATCTCCGCCGCGCAGGACCTGCTGGTAATCTTCATCGGCCTCGAACTGCTCTCGCTCGGCCTCTACATCCTCACCGCCTTCGCCAAAAAATCCGGCAAGAGCGCCGAAGCCGCGATGAAATATTACCTCTTCGGCGGCATGTCCGCTGCGTTTCTTCTGTTCGGGTTCAGCTATCTGTATGGGTTGAGCGGGTCAACTTATTTGCCCCGCGTCGTGCTCGGCACCTATTTCGCATCGGCCCGCGGCGCTACTCCGCTGCTCGTACTGGCGCTGGTCATGGTGGCCGTGGGCCTCGGCTTTAAGGTCGCAGCCGTACCGTTCCACCTCTGGGCACCGGATGCATATGAAGGCGCGCCCGCGCCGGCTGCCGCCTTTATCGCGTCGGTCTCCAAGGTCGCCAGCTTCGCGCTACTGATATCCATCAGCAACACGGCCCTTAAGTACTTCCAGATCTTGATGCAGGAGTCTCACGTAAGGGGCTATGTCTATGCCAGGGTGGGTATCTCTTCAGCGGCTGCTACACAGCCCGTCGGGATCAACCTCTTCGCTGGCTGGAGTTTGATACTCATTGTCCTCGCCGCTGCCTCCATGATCGTCGGCAATCTGGCAGCCCTCGCGCAGACGAGCGTTCGCCGCCTGCTTGCCTACTCCGCCATCGCTCACGCCGGCTACATCCTGCTTGGCCTTGCGTTCTTCGGGTGGACGAACTTGAGCGCGCAGGCGATTCTCTACTACATCCTCACCTACGGTCTCACCACCATCGGCGCCTTCGGAGTGGTCGGAGTGGTCGAGCGCGCCACCGGCTCCGATAAGCTTGACGCCTTCCTCGGCCTGCACAAACGCAATCCGCTGCTCGCAGCTGTACTGCTCGTCCTCTTCCTTTCGCTTGCCGGAATCCCGCCGCTGGTCGGCTTCTGGGCCAAGTTCAATCTGTTTGCAGCGGTGCTGACGCTGGGGTCTGGACCGTTTCCTGTGCCGGGGTCGCTATCCTCGCTGCCACACGAAGCTCTGACCCTCGTCGCCCTTGCCATCGCCTTCAGCGCCGTCTCGCTTTACTACTATTTGCAGGTGCTCAAGCGCGCCTACGTCATGCCCGCCGTCGACGAGTCGCCCATCAAGACCAATCCGGTTACGACGCTTGTGCTCGTCGCCATCGCCGCTGCAGTTGTGATCATGGGCTGCTTCCCGGCGCTGCTCCAAAACTGGATCGCCAGCTTCTAGAGCGATTCAGAGTTGCCGCACGCCAGACCCAGTTTCCCAGCGGCTTGGGGGAGGGGGGTGGGGGGTATCCCCCTGTACGGACCGGTCACATTCTTAGCGGGCTTCACTGAAAATGTGGCGGATGCTTCTGTCATACAGGAACCCATCTTCATTTTGCATGAATGCATCCATAAACTACGCAAATCGCAAAAGAATGATCGGCGCGACAAAGAAAAGCCGCCCGAAGCATCACGCTCCGAGCGGCTCATTGCTGACTCGCTGACTCGCTTCCGCCCGCGCAGCGGGCGCTAACTTGCTGTCTTCAGTACTTCACAATTTTCTCGAACGAATCCGGCTTGAGGCTTGCGCCGCCCACCAGCGCGCCGTCAATCTCTTCCTGGCCGATGAGCGACGTTGCATTGTCGGGTTTAACGCTGCCGCCATAAAGAATTCGCATGGCCGCGGCCACATCGGCGCTCAGCAGCCTGGCAACTTCGGCGCGAATAATGCGGTGCGCGTCAGCCGCAATCTCCGGCGTAGCGGTCTTGCCGGTTCCAATGGCCCACACCGGCTCGTACGCAATCACGATCGGTGCGGCGGCCTCGGGCGTGATGCCGGCGAATGCGCCCGTGACCTGCGTCTTGAGCACACTGGCGGTTTTGCCCGCTTCGCGCTCCTCAAGCACCTCGCCGATGCAGACCACCGGAATGATGCCATGCTTCAGCGCGGTGTGCAGTTTCTTGTTCACAATCTCGTCGGTCTCGGCAAAGTATTGCCGCCGCTCGGAGTGGCCGATGAGCGTATGCGTGCCGCCCACGGCGATAAGCTGTCCGATCGAGGTCTCGCCGGTGTACGCGCCTTCTTCGGCAAAGTGGATGTTCTGCGCTCCAACCGCAACATTTGACCCGGCGCAGGCCGGAATCACGGTCGGCAGCAGTACCGGGGAAGGGAACAGCGCGATCTCGTCGCGGGTGTGCCCGGCAACAAGCGGCAAAAACGCATCGACAAACGCCTTGGCTTCCGCCGGCGTCTTGTACATCTTCCAGTTAGCGGCAATGAGTGCTTTACGAGACATTTTTTGTGGTTTCCTCAATTCAATTTTAGGGGATCGATTTCAACGGGCCGGGTGACGGCGGGCACAGGGCGGCGTTTTGCGAATCTGCGGAGTTGCGGTACAATATGACCATGGTCAGTGACCATAGGAGGATCGCCATGAACGCAACCATCCCCGCCGGGGAGTTCAAGGCAAAGTGCCTGAATCTCATCGACGAAGTCGCTGAGACACGCAAGCCGCTGGTCATCACCAAGCGCGGCAAGCCGGTGGCTCAGGTGGTTCCAATGCCGGCGAAACCTCGTAACATTGTCGGTTCGATGAAGGGCAGTGTCACGATCCTTGGCGACATCATCTCTCCGCTTGATGTCGAGTGGGATGCGATGAAATGACCGCAGCTGAGGGAAGTCGATCGGCTTGGTTGCTTCTGGACACGCACACGCTACTTTGGATGGTTGAAGATCATCCGCGACTGGGCGCTGAGACGGCTAAAACGTTGAATCGGGCAGCACGCGAGGATCGAATCGCGGTCGGCGCGATTACGCCCTGGGAGATTGCGCTGTTGGTCAGCAAGAAGCGGATCGACCTCCAGCGTGATCCGTTGGAGTGGGTGAGGGCTACCCTCTCGCTCCCCGGGGTACACCTCGTGCCCCTCGAGCCCGAGATCGCCGTCGCCAGCACGCGCCTGCCTTTCGAGATGCATGCCGACCCCGCCGACAGGATCATTGTGGCGACGGCGCGGCACTTGGGAGCAACGCTGGTTACGGCGGATCGGGCGCTGCTGGAACTGGCGAAGAAAGGCAACTTTCGGGGGATGGATGCGGGCGCGTAGAGTTCATGCTTGCTTTCGAGTCCGATCCGAGCGCCTAGGCCAAATCGCCGGGAACTGAGCCTTTCAGGAAAGCAGCCCGGTGATCCGGGTCGCCGAGATCCATGGAGAAGTGGCGCCAGACGCCGTCCTGAAGCAGGCCCATGTTCCAGGGGCCTGAGACCGAATCAGAGAATTGCCAGACGATGTGGTAACCCTCCTCATTTGTGAACCCCTCGCCGTCGGCCTGCAAAATAGCGTCTCCGCGCTCCCACAGCTTCGCGCGCAGCGCGTGGAGAGCATTACTGCCTTCCACCGTTTCAGAACCCTGCATGTGCTGAAACGCGTAGATCGTTTTGACTGAGTCAAGGTAATCCTCGAGCCATTGAACTCCGCTTTTCGGCCTGCAATCCTGAAGCTCCTCGAGAAAGTCCGCAATTTCATCCTGGCCGATCGAACCGTCGAAGACCGAGTTGCGCTCGATCAGCGCAACTTCAACTTCATCAATTCCCGCGAGCAGGAGAGTTTCCCATCCTTCTTCATTTCCTTCTTCGATGGTTAGCCGAAACTCAGGGTGCTCTGCCCGAATGAACTGCGCGAGTTCGTCAAAGGGAGGAAACTCCTCGTCCTTCGATAAGACCCGCGTGTAGTAGCCCATGGTTATTCCTTTCGGCTTTCAATATGTTCATTTTCCAGGAAGCACGCGGCAACAAAAATCGCACCCGGCGCTTATCCGCCGGATGCGATTTCAACTGACCGCTGATCACCGACCACTGATCACTGTTTTTCTGTCAGCGCCTCTACGCCGGGCAGCTTCTTGCCTTCAAGGAACTCGAGCGAAGCGCCGCCGCCGGTGGAGATGTGGGTGATCTGGTCGGCTACGCCGGCCTGGTTGATAGCGCTCACGCTGTCGCCGCCGCCGATGATCGAGGTGGCCGTGCGATTGGCTGCAACTGCTTCGGCAATGGCGTTGGTGCCCACCGCGAAATGCGGGAACTCGAATACGCCGGCAGGCCCGTTCCACACGATCGTCTTGGCCGTCGAAATAACGTCTTCAATCGCTCCAATTGACTTGGGTCCGATGTCGAGTCCCTGCCAGTCGGCAGGGAAGTCGACCGAGGTGTCCCAAATTTGCGTCTGGGCGTCGTCAGCAAATTTGTCGGCCAGTACGTTATCAACCGGCAGCAGCAGGCTCACACGCTTGGCCGCCGCCTTCTCAATCGTCAGCTTGGCCAAGTCGATCTTGTCTTCTTCAACCAGCGACTTGCCCGTGGTCACACCCTTCGCGCGATAAAACGTGTAGGCCATGCCGCCCACAATCACCAGCGTGTCTACCTTGTCGAGCAGGTTCTGGATCACGTCGATTTTGCCAGAGATCTTCGAGCCGCCGATGATGGCCACAAACGGCTTCTCGGGCGATTCCAGCGCTTTGCCCAGGTAAGTGATTTCCTTTTCCATCAGCAGGCCGGCAACGGCGGGCTTGAGGAAATGTGTAATGCCCTCGGTTGAGGCGTGCGCGCGATGGGCGGAACCGAAGGCGTCGTTGACGTAGACGTCGGCCAGCGACGCCAGAGCCTTGCTGAACTCCGGATCGTTGGCTTCTTCCTCGGCGTGGTAGCGCAGATTCTCAAGCAGCAGCACCTGGCTGGACTCAAGCTGATGGGCCAGTTCGGTGGCAATCTCGCCCACGCAATCGGGCGCAAAGGCCACGTTGACGCTCTCGCTGAATTTCTTGTCGAGCAGCTCGCGCAGCCTGATTGCCACGGGCCGGAGCGAGTACTTCGGGTTCGGTTTGCCCTTGGGGCGGCCGAGGTGCGAAGCCAGAATCACCTTGGCCCTGTGGCGCAGCGCGTATTCAATGGTGGGCAGCGTGGCCACAATGCGCGTGTCGTCGGTGATGGTCGAGCCGTCTTCGGTCAGCGGAACGTTGAAATCGACGCGGATAAACACACGCTTGTTGGCAAGTTCGATATCGCGGATGGAAAGTTTAGCCATGAGAGTCTTCCTTAAGTTGACAGTTCTCAGTTGTCAGTTATCAGCGACCAGTTCGGGCGCGCACAGCGCTTCAATTCGCGATCGAGAATCGTTCGACGAAAGCAGCGGGGCCTGAACTGACCACTGACAACCGACCACTGACGACTGTTCTTTACAGCCCCTTCTTCTTGAGGAAGCCGATCAGATCGACGACGCGGTTTGAGTAGCCCCACTCGTTGTCGTACCAGCTCAGCACCTTCACGCTCTGGCCCACAACCTTGGTCAGCGGAGCGTCAACGATGGAAGAGAGCGGGTTGCCCTTGAAGTCCGAGCTCACCAGCAGGTTCTCGTCGTAGCCCAGGATGCCCTTCAGCTCGCCTTCGCTGGCGGCCTTGAGCGCTGCGTTCACGGCCTTGGCGTCGGTCGGCTTCTCGGCAATGTAGGTGAGGTCGACGATGGAAACGTTCGGCGTTGGGACGCGAATGGCGAACCCGTCGAGCTTGCCGGCGGTCTCAGGAATGACCAGCTTGAGTGCCTTGGCGGCGCCGGTCGAACTGGGAATCATGTTCAGTGCGGCAGCGCGGGCGCGGCGCAGGTCCTTGTGCGGGAAATCGAGGATGACCTGGTCGTTGGTGTAGCTGTGAATGGTGGTCATGATGCCGCTGACGATGCCCGTCTCTTTCAGCAGAACCTTCACTACCGGCGCTAGGCAGTTGGTGGTGCAGCTGGCGTTCGAGATCACGTTGTGCTTGGCCGCATCGTACTTGTCGTCGTTCACGCCCATCACAATGGTGACGTCTTCGTTGGTGGCCGGAGCGCTGATGATGACTTTCTTGACGGTCAAGCCGAGGTGGGCCTTGGCTTTGGTCGCATCGGTAAAGTGGCCGGTGGACTCGACGACGATCTGTGCGCCCACATCGGCCCAGGGCAGCTTGGCGGGGTCGCGCTCGGCCCACACCTTGATCTTCTTGCCGTCGACCGTAATTGAATCGTCTGTGTGCGAGATTTCGTTCTTAAGATTGCCCAGAATCGAATCGTACTTGAGCAGGTGAGCCAGCGTTGCCGGGCTCGTCAAGTCGTTAACGGCCACAAATTCGATGTCGTTGTTGCCAAGCGCGGCGCGCAAAACATTGCGCCCAATGCGGCCAAAACCATTGATTCCAACCTTAACTGCCATGCGTGATTTCTCCTTGATTTCCAGTGGGTCGATGGGTCAAATATCGAGTAAAGTGCGTGTCTGGAGTGCAGCAAAAAGCATTTCTACCAAACCCTTGATCGTAACATCCGGGCCGTTCGCGGCGAAGTGAAAAGGCTCACACAGCCTGGGATGCAGGCACAGATTTCCCCACCGCTAGGATGCCCGTTCCACCATGGGACTGTATGTGACGGAATGCACAGAATTTGCAGCCTCATCGCCAAGTGTGGTATTCGGGTAGCAATGCATCGCTGCAGGGATGGCCTCAAAAATTGAAACTGAGAGGCCAGGGTTGAAGGCGGAATGAGAAGACGTTCGAGACGGGCTCCCAATACATCGGAATCGACCGGCAAAATCGGCCAGGAACTCCCACAGAATCAACCGGCTCCGCTGGTGCCGCAGTATCCGTATGAGGGGGCGCGCGAGCGTCAGCCCGGTCGCGACCGTGAGCCCGGCCCAGACCGTCAGTCTGGCCAGTCTGAACCACGGTCTAACGAGCAGCGTCACGCGTCCGCTTTGCGCCAGCAACGGCACCCGCAGCCGCGGCCCGACTGGAACGAGCAGGCCAAATCAGGCCGCCTCGAGGTCGAGACCCAGCCCGAGACACCTACGCTCGCCGAGCCCATCCAGTCGGAACGCACGCCGCAGGCTCCCAAGGGCTACGTTGTTCTGGCCATCGGACTGCCCGGCTCCGGCAAAACCACCTGGTTCGGCCGCCGCGGCGTCACGCCGCTCTCGTCGGACCTGCTGCGCAACATCCTCTTCGACGACGTTGAGGAGCAGCGCTACCAGGGGCTGGTCTTCTCCACATTGCGCTCGCTCTTGCGCGCCCGCCTCATTGCGCGCATGCCGTGGAACTACGTTGACGCAACGAATCTCTCCATCCACGAGCGCCGCCAGTGGATCAAGATGGCCAAGAGCTTCGGCTACGAGGTGCAGGCGGTTTTCTTCGACGTGCCGCTTGAAGTCTGCCTGGAGCGCAACCGCCAGCGCGACCGCTCGGTGAGCGAAGACGTGATGCGCCGCATGGCCGATAAGCTCAAACCGCCCCTCTTCGAAGAAGGCTTTGAGAAGATCACCGTGGTGCGGGTGAAGAGCGCGGGGTAGGGAACCGCAGGCTTCCGAATCCGATTTAGGCAAATTCAAACGCTCAGTCATCCTGAGGCGCAGCCGAAGGATCTGCGTTTGTATTTCGTCGTTATGTCCGGTTTGCTGGTTTTGCTGCAGTCATTTTTCGCCGGTGCAGGACAAGCAGGCTTTGTTGATACAGTATCGGCAGTTTGCAATCTTAAGTTTTGTTCGACTATATTGATTCGGTAGTTGTCGATGGCTAAAAGGAGAATGCGGGGAAGATGGTCGATACGGACGCAATGCTCATCAATCAACTAAAACAAGCGATAAGCGGAACAGTGTCGGAGTTTATGGCTAATCCCGTAGATTTCCTCTACGAATCCGACATTCAATCGCTTCTTTTTGCAAATCTTCGTCACGAAATGCGCGAAGTCAGATATAAATCGGAGGCCAAAGACGTAGAGCTACTCTTCAAGTCCGTGCGTAGCGTCAATCCAGTAAAAACCGAATATCCGCTTACTCCGAGCGGATCGAAGGAGCGGTTTGATGTAGCTGTTCTGTCAGAAAAACAAGACCCCGCGTTTAGGATTTGGAATCAATTCTGTCGCATTGGCATTGAGTTAAAGCTCTGGCAAACAGACGGTACAGGCGTGTCGCGCTTCGATGATTTCGAAAAGCTTCGATTATATCGGGGAGTGTGCAATGATAACGGATGCCCTTTCACCGGGATTGCGATGATATTTGTTCACCCCGGCGCGGAGCAGTGGATTAAAGACGTGAGCGGCATTGAATCCGAGGTGAGTTTTCCGTGCGATGACGTAGCATTTCACGTGGTCGATTCTTCATCTTCACGATGGTATGAGGTCAGGAGGTAGGATATGGGAGTTATTTTGCGAGCTGATTCGAAACTTTGTGGAACATGTGTATTCTGGGGTGGATATCGCTCGTTTGATTCCTTGCCGAGCGTTAATGTTGATCCAACCAGTTACGGGGCATGCACAAACAACCGCTCACACTGTTGCCAAACAAATCAACCGAAGATGGCAAGTGAGAATGGTTGCGAACTCTTTGAGCTTCATCCCTCACTGAAGTAGCAAGTGAGATTCGTCGCGCCCCGAGTCCGTTCTCGCTTTGTGATTGCTTACGGGGTTTTGGGCGGTCTGTCGCCAATTGGGAAGTAATTCGAGTTTTGGGTCTCAGTGAAGTGCTGCAGAAGCAGCCGCAGATCCTTCGTCGCTCCGCTCCTCGGGATGACAGAGGTGGGAGGTCGGCGGAATGGCTGATTCGGGGCTTTAAACTACGGCCATGAGCACTTCCCCCACCCCCTACACCGAACCCTGGCTGCGCGTGTCTCAAAAACTAGCTATTTTAGCTAAATTAGCTATAATAGCTACAACGGAGGCCACCCCATGATTACCAAAACATCTGCCGAAGCGCAGAACCAGTTTGGGCAGTTGCTCGATAGCGTCCAGCGGGAGCCTGTGGCCATTACGCGCCATGGGCGGCCCGCCGCATTCATCGTGTCGCCGCGCGACATGGAGGAACTCATGGCTGTCCGCGGTAAGCGCAGCCGTGCAGTTGCCGCGCTGGAGGCGTGGCGCGAGAAGTACAAGGACCAGATCTCTCCTGAAGCGTCAAAACTGACCGATGAGCAGATCAACCGCATGGTGCATGAGCTGCGGTGAGGCCGCGCGCAGTCTTTGATACCAGCACGTTGGTCGGCGCAATACTCCGCGCGGGTTCGGTGCCATATCAAGCCCTGTCGGTGGCGCTCAATTCCTGCGAGCTCTGCGTGAGTGCAGATACGCTTGCCGAATTGGAAAACGTATTGGCAAGGCGGCACTTCGCAAGATACGCTTCGACGGAAGCGCGGCTCGCGTTTGTCGAAGTTATCCGCGCCGAGGCCACGGCGATTGAGGTGAATGCGTCCAGCTCATTGGATTTGACGCCCCTTTGTCGCGATGCCAAGGATGATCGGTTCCTGGCATTAGCCGTCGCAGCGCAGGCCGGCGTCATTGTCAGCAGCGATCAGGATCTTCTGGTACTACACCCGTGGCGGGGAATCGCGATCCTGACGCCGGCGCAGTTTCTTGCTGAGTTTGGCACCTGAATTGGCCCGCGAGCTGCGGTTGAGGATTTGACTATGCATTCTTCCCCCGCACCCACCCCCCATACCGAACCCTGGCTGCGCGGCACCTACGCCGACGTTCCCGCAGCCGGCCGCGCCGTTCTGCACGCGCTCGATCTTGCCCTCGACGACCTGACCAAATGGAGCGCCAGCCTGACCGACGCCGAAATCCAGTCACAACCGCTGGGCCTGACGCCGATCTCGTATCATCTGCGGCATATTGCCCGCTCCACCGATCGCATCCTGACCTACGCTGAAGGGAACCAGCTCACCGCCGAGCAGCTGGCTGCGCTCAAGGCCGAGTCAGCCGGAGAAGAGTCTCTCGCCGAACTGCTGGCCGAGGTTGAGATCTGTTTCTCGAACTCCGCTGAGCGCATTCGCGTGCTGGCCACGGCCGATCTCAATGTCCCGCGCTTCGTGGGCCGCAAGCAGTTGCCCACATCAATCGGCGGCGCGCTCATCCACGTTGCCGACCACGCCCAGCGCCACGTGGGCCAGGTGGTCACAACGGCGAAGGTGCTCGAGGCCCTGCGAGGGTAGCGGAATTCGGCTACCGCAGGGGCTGAAGCCCAAAACCCACTCAAGCGTCGTCGGCCCGACTGAAGTCGTGCCCTTATTACAAAACGGCCGAGGGAGGAGGTTTACCGCAGCCTGTTCAAGGAGCTACCCTTCAAAGCTATACTCCCGCCGAAGCTAGAATCGAAGTATGCCGGGCAACTCTCGATCCACGCGCTGGCTGCGCAACCCGCTCGTTCTCCTTGCCCTGGCCGCCGCGCTCATCGCAATCGTGGTCCAGTCCGGCGAGCTTGGATCGGCAGACACGCAGCATCGCGAAAACGCGGCGCACGCGCTCTGGACCAGCGACCCTCCCGTCTTTCCTTACGAATATCCCGAGTTCGGCATCCACGGCCGCAACGGCACCCTGCAAACCTGGTACGGCATCGGCCAGTCGCTGCTGATGCTGCCGTTTGACGTTGCGGGAACCTATATCGAACGCCTGCCCGTCTTCGCCGACTACAACGGCAACGATCCCAGCGTGCGCAACATCGTGGTCAGCTACGGCGTGAACATTCTGCTCAACGTGCTCACGGCGCTGGTTTGCTTCCGATTTCTGCGACGATTCAATTTCTCAACGGGCCAGTCCGCGGCCGGCGTGCTGGCTCTGCTGCTGCTCACCACGCATCTGCATTACACGCAGAACATGATGGAGAACAACTATATCTGCCTGCTTACGCTGGCCGGCTTCCGCTGGCAACTGGAGTGGGCGCAGACCGGCAGCCGTCGCGCATTGTTGATCGGCTCGGTTGCGCTGGGCCTCAACCTGCTCACGCGGCTCACCACGGGCCTGGATCTGCTGGGCTGTGCGCTTTTTGTTGTGCTCGCGCTCTGGCTCAGTGGCATGCGCGGGGCTGCGCTGCGCGCCCGCGCCAAGAACTACGCTGCCGTCACGCTGCCCGTCTACGCATTCTTCATCCTGCTCGACCGGCTCTACCAGTTCTACCGCTTCGGCTCGTTCACCAATACTTACGCGGGCATCGCCGCCCGCCAGTGGCGCGCCCAGAATCCGAATCTGCCCGCAAGTTTCCCCTTCAGCGCGTCATTTCATTCCGGCTTTTTCGGCGCGCTCTTCACGCCTGAAAAATCCATCTTTCTCTTCGACCCGCTGCTCATTCTCATGCTGCTCGTGGTTGCCGTTGCGTGGCGTCGCTTTACGCCCGCTATGAGGGCGTACTTGATTGCGACGGCCGCAATGGTGCTCGCATCCATCAGCTTCTACGCGCGTTACTTTACCTTTGCAGGCGACTCGGCATGGGGCGACCGTTACGTTGCAACCACAGCCGAACTAGCGGCGCTGTTGGCTGCTCCGCTTCTGTTGCAGCTCTGGCGCTGGCTGGGCCGCGCGGTCCGCGCGCTCGGCGCAGCGCTCATCGCTGCAAGCGCAATCGTTCAAGCCGCGTCGGTTGCCTTCTGGCTCTCGCTCGAGCTCTATCAGGAAGAGACGCTCGGCCATCCGACCTTGGTGGTCTGGCTGCGCCTCAAAAATGTTGCGGCCTTCGCGCTGGGCAAAAGGTATGCGTGGGGCCTGGCCAATGCGCCCATGCACCGCGACCCGTGGGACTACGTCCACATCACCTGCTGGAATTTTCTTCCGTTTCTGTTGCGCCGCGTGGGAGAAGCGCCTGCGTGGGTCTGCAACCTCACGCTGGGGTTGTGGTGGACTGCGCTGGCAGCGCTGGCGATTGTGTTGTGGCGATTGTGGCGCGCCTTGGCGCTGCAGGATCGTGGAAAGGATATGTCTTGAAAGGGCACGACTTTAGTCGTGCCAATTAGCGCTTTAATACGATTCGGGCTTAAGCCCCTGAGGGAAGATTCTCTACCGCAAAGCGACTTCTTCGCCGCCCCGCTCACTCCGCCGACTCGAGAATGTGCCCCATCTTCTCGTGCTTGGTCTTGAGGTACCCGGCAAAGCTATCCAGCAGCTCAACCTCGGCTGAAACGCGCTCTACTACCTCGATGCCGGCGGACTCAAGAGCCGCGACTTTCTCGGGATTGTTGGTAATCAGCCGGACCTGGCTCACGCCAAGCAGTTTGAGCACCGCGGCAGGCATGTTGTAGGCGCGGCAGTCGGCGGCATAGCCGAGCTCCTCGTTGGCTTCAACCGTGTCCAGTCCCTGGTCCTGCAACTCGTACGCCTTCAGCTTGGCCATGAGGCCGATGCCGCGGCCCTCCTGCTGCTCATACAGCAGGATCCCCGCGCCAGCCTCGCCAATCATGGTCAGAGCCATCTCGAGCTGCAACCGGCAGTCGCAACGCAGCGAGCCGAACACGTCGCCGGTCAGGCATTGGGAGTGAATGCGCACCAGCGGCGGAGCCGCGTGGATGTCGCCCATCACCAGCGCTACCAGCCCCTCCGGCGCCGCATTGGCAGGCGTCGTGGGGCCGCAATCGGGCTCAACATCCGGCATGCCCTCAAAGCCAAGAATCCGGAAATTCCCCCATCGCGTGGGGAAATCCGCCTCCGCAACCTTGATTGCGCCCTGGTTTGCCATAGGTCAATTTTACTTGATGCCTGCGTGGCCGATTTGTGACGGCGGGCAGAGGATAACCACCATGAGCCCAAAGGGCTGAACAGGTTGCGGAAAAAGTCATTGAAAGCAGCAGAACTCCCCAAAGCATCCCTCAGGGGCTAAAGCCCGAAGTCATTCTGCGGGCTTTATCGGCACCCTTCGGCTTCGCTCAGGGCAGGCTGTGAAGTCGCGCCCTGATACAAAGCCTCGCACCATTCATCTAGCACCTCACTCGCACGGCGCGATACAGTTGTGGGATGGATGACCGCATCCTGTTCATTACGCTCCTGGTAAAGCTGGGGGTGGTGGCCTCGGTGGCCAGCGTACTGGCGCGCGCCAGCACCTTCCGCCGGCTGCTGTTCGCCGAACGCCGCCGGCATCGCCAGACCCTCGCCCTGCTGGCGTTCTTCCTCGTTCCTCTCACTTTGGGGGTTTATTTCCGGTTTATTGTGCCGAATTTCAAGGCCGCCGATATTTCGTTTGAGGCGGTCATCCTTCTCGGTCTGCTCGTCGGTCCAGGCTGGGCCATGTTCAGCGGCGCGGTGCTTTCAGTTCCCGCGGTCTTGCATCATGAGTACATCGCGCTGCCATTCAATGTCGCGCTCGGGCTGGCCGCGGGAATGCTGGGCCGGTTTGTCGGGGCCGAGGACATCTGGTCGTTCACGCCTTTCATCGATCTGAGCATTTACCGCTGGGTGCGGCGCAACCTGCGCAAGCCGCGCGTCGACCGCCAGATTTTGCTGCTGGTCATCATCGTCCTCATGGAGATGGCGCGCGACTGGGTCGCCCACGAATTCCCGCACCGGCTCTTCGCGCTGCTGGCCAACCAAATCTGGCTGCAGCCGCTGGTGTGGATAAGCGCGCCCATCGTCGTGGGCATCGCGTTGAAGGTGTGGAACGCGCTGCGCGTCGAGCTCTCGCTTGAAGAACAGAAGCGCCTGGTGCTCGAGGCGCGTCTCGACGCCCTGCAGCGGCAGATCAATCCGCACTTTCTGTTCAACACGCTTAATTCAATCGCCTCGCTGGTACGCAGCCAGCCTGAGCTGGCGCGCGAAATGACCGTGAAACTCGCCAACATTCTGCGCGCCCTGCTCAAGGATCACGACACCTACGTGCCGCTCAGCCAGGAGTTGAGTTTCACCGACGACTATCTCGATATCGAGGTGGTCCGCTTCGGGGCCGACAAGCTCAAGGTGAAGAAAGAGATCGACCCGCGGACGCTTCCGGTCATGGTCCCCAGCATCCTGCTGCAGCCGCTCATTGAAAACAGCATCAAGCACGGCCTGGAGCCGCGCATCAGCGGCGGTACGGTCACACTGCGCAGCCGGCTCAACGGCGACCGCGTTCTGATTGAAGTGACCGACGACGGCGTGGGCATGGGCAACCGTCCCGCAAGTGCGCTGCGCCACACCGGAGCGGGTATCGGCATGAAAAACGTCAAAGAACGCCTCGACGTGCTCTACGGCGATCAGGCACACTTTAACGTGGTCAGCAACCCCGGCCGCGGCACGATGGTTTCGATCGAAATTCCGGTGAGCCTGAACGGCGCGGGGTAGATGCAATTCGGCGGAGGGTAAGGAAGCAGCATGAGCGACGGTCAATTCATCGAATCTGGTGCGAGCCTTGAGGGCATCGGCCAGATCGCCATCTATGTCACCGATCTCGCGCGCTCAAAAGAGTTCTACGGCCAGAAGCTTGGGCTCACCCATCTCTTCGATGCCGGGAACATGTCTTTCTTCCAGTGTGGCGAAGTGAGACTTTTGATCGGCGCGAGCGACAAGCCGGTTGCCACGGGCGGCGTCATCCTCTACTTCCGCGTGGCAGATATCAGCAAGGCCTGCGCAGCACTGAGCGCCCGCGGGGTTGAAATCGTGCAACAGCCGCAGCTTGTTGCCAGGATGCCCGACCACGAACTCTGGCTGGCCGTCCTCAACGATCCCGACGGCCACCCCATTGAGTTGATGTGCGAAATGCCGCTCTCAGCCGCATGAGAAGCGCTCCCGCTGCGACGGGCCAGGCGGCCTGATTCCCGCCACGGAATTCGGGAATCAATGCGTCTGCGGGTCCTGCCGGGTGTCGGGCGCTGCGTCGACCTGAGCCTGATTGGCCGCCCGTATCTTATTCCGTTCCGCCAGCCAGAAGCCGTATTCCTCCTGCACCGGCCGGCCAGCCTTGGCAAACTGCCGGCCCGGCTGCTTCAGATAATGCAGGAACTCGCTGTAATCATTCGCGCTCGCTGCGTATGGAAGCACCGGGATAATCTCGCTCTCGTGCTGCTTTTTCTGCTTCCCGAAAATCAACTCCACCTCGAGAAAAGCGATTGCCGGCGCAAAGGCAGAAACCAGGCCGAACGCGGGAATATAAGACCGGGCGGCTATAAAGCCGAGGAGGAGGATGAGAACCGCTGCGTGGATCGTCACCGCCTGCTGCACGGGCAACTTGAAACCACCGCTCCAATCCATGTAGGCAATCAGGAAGGCGAGAAACAAGTGGTAAGCAAAGAGGACAGAAACGTACGCGCCGGTCGCGCCCTCAAGCAGATAGTTGCTGATAACCCAGCACGACAGAATGGCGACGATCAGGGCAATATACTTCATGCGCTCTCACTCCGTTTCCTCGACAGCCTCGCGGAGGCCCTCGGGCAATGCGAGATCGATCTACTGTCGGGAATCGATTGCCTGGTTTTAAGATCCGGGGAAATCGCGCCATGAAACCGAAGCCGCAATCGATGAGGGGGAACCCGTTCAGTTAACCAGCCTCCACTATAACTTAGGCGAGTGTTCCTCAGCTCAGTTTTTGCCGTTCGCTGTATGCTCAAGAAATGGTTCGTTTCACGGTGCTGGCCTCCGGGTCCAAGGGCAACAGCGCGGTGGTTTCAGGAAGGCGCACGCGCATCCTTGTCGATGCCGGCCTGAGCTGCCGCGAGCTTTTTCGCCGCATGAATCTGGCCGGTGAAGATCCGCAAACCCTCGACGCGATCGTGATTACCCACGAACATCAGGACCACATCAATGGCCTGGCAGTAACCGCCCGCAAACTTGGCATCCCGGTTTACTTCACTGAGGCCACTCACCGGGCCTGGATGCGCTGGTTGACCCCGCGCCGCCAGATGACATATGCGCAGTGGCTTGAACAGTGCAGGCGCCAGCAGGCCGAGCGCCAGGCCGAGATCGATGCAGCAGCGGAGCCCGGCGATGGCGAAGATCCCGGCCAGGAAGGTTCCAGCCTGGATGCCGAACCCGCCAATCCTGAAGTTGATGTCTCGGCAAAGCCGGCAGGCACGATGGCCAAACCCGCGGAAGAACCGGCTGAGGGTCAATTGCCGGCCCTTCGCGACGAGCCAACCTGGCTGCCGGCGGTTGAGTATTTCGAAGCCGGCGAGCCTTTCTCAATTGGCGACATCGACCTGAGCCCTTTCACCATTCCGCACGACGCCGCCGACCCGGTTGGATTTGTTTTTTCCACAGAGGGCATTCGGCTGGGTTTTGCCACCGATCTTGGCTACGTCACCCCCAACGTCAGGGCTCAGCTCAAGCGGCTCGATCTTCTGCTTCTCGAATCGAATCATGATCTTGAGATGCTTCGCGACGGGCCTTATCCCTGGCAGGTCAAGCAGAGGGTTCTCTCGCGCGTCGGCCATCTCTCCAACGATGCCGCGGCCGGGTTTCTTGCCAATGATTACGACGGCCAGGCTGCCTACGTCATCCTCGGGCATCTCTCTGAGAGCAACAATCTACCTGATTTGGCAAGGGTTGCGGCTGAGCGCGCCCTCGCGCCAAGGGCCAGTCTTCTGGGCAATCGCCTTATCCTCGCCTCGCAGCACGAACCCCTTTCTTCTATTGACTTTTAGCGAAAAAGGTTACAATGGTAAGACACTCGCATCCCTCCCCAAAGTGCGAATTGGCACGCTGAACGGCCTAATCGGAACCTTTGCAGGCGAAGGAGAATCAAATATACAGCGCCGTCGCCCCTCGGGGCAGATGGCGTATCAGGGTCGAGCAGGCGTTGTTTCAGCTGCCGTTCCGAAGATTGATTGAGCCAATTTTTAGCAAAGTGAGTCTTAATGGCTATGGCAAGAACTGAATGCAGTGACCGGGTTGTAGGCGCCATCCTGGCAAGCTGGCGATATGACATCTCAGGCATCTCACCTGAGATGCGCCGCGACTACGTAAGCCACTTTGCCGAGTGCGCTCACTGCAGCTCCCGCCAAAAATTCCATCGCAGCCTCGATGCAACTCTGGCGATTCTAACCACGCTTGCCGCAATCTTCTTTCTCTTCGCGCTGGCAGTGCTCAAGCACATCAAGCCGCTGGAGCATGTCGCCTTCAAGATCCTCGGCCTCGACATCTTCGACGTGTACCACATGCTCATCTCGGCCGGAATCGCGGGGCTGATCTTCTCAGTCATCGCCCTGGCCCTTGTGCTGATGGCCACGCCCGCCCCTTCTTACCTGGGCGGAATCGCCGCCGAGCGCGCCAAGTCGATTGAAGAACATCTTCCCGAGTCGATCAAGTCGCTGCGCATCCGGTAACAACCGGCTGAATCGGTCACGAAAGCAAAGGCCTCCAAGCGGGAGGCCTTTTGCGTTCATCGCACAGGCTGAATATGCAGGCCTGATGCACGCAGAATGCAGTGATCGAAGGGAAAACAGCATTCCCAATAGCGCGGGGCGCGAATCTCGCGCCCCGCTTTGACCACTCTGCGGTGTTGAGACGAAGCAACTACTCGCCGTAGTTCAGGCTCTCGAGGCCGAGGTAAACAGCGCCTGAGCCCAGCTCTTCTTCTATTCGCAGCAACTGGTTGTACTTCGCGATGCGGTCGGTGCGGCTGCACGAGCCGGTCTTGATCTGGCCCACGCCGGTTGCCACTGCGAGATCCGCGATGAATGTGTCTTCAGTCTCGCCCGAACGGTGAGAAATGACCGAGGTGTAACCGTAGCGGCGAGCAAGGTCGATCGCTTCCAGCGTTTCCGTGACGCTTCCGATCTGGTTAAGCTTGATGAGGATCGAATTTGCCACGCCCTCTTCAATGCCGCGCTGCAACAGCTTGACGTTGGTGACGAAGTTGTCGTCGCCCACAAGCTGAATCTTGCTGCCCAGCTTGTCGGTCAGGATGCGCCAGCCTTCCCAGTCGTCCTCAGCCAGGCCGTCCTCAAGCGAGATGATCGGATATTGCCGGATCCAGTTGTCGTAGAAGTGAACCATCTCTTCGCTCGACAGCTCGCGCCCGTCGCCCTTCTTGAAGACGTATTTGTTCTTTTCCTTGTCGTAGAACTCGCTGGATGCGGGATCGAGGGCGATGGCGATCTGTTCGCCGGGCTTGTAGCCGGCGGCTTCAATGGCCTCGAGGATCAGCTCGATGGCTTCGGCGTTCGACTTGAGCGAAGGAGCAAATCCGCCCTCATCGCCCACGGCCGTGTTGTAGCCCTTCTTCTTCAGCACGCTCTTCAGCGTGTGAAACGTCTCTGCCGACCAGCGCAGCGCCTCGCTGAACGCCGAAGCGCCAACCGGCATGATCATGAACTCCTGGAAGTCCACGTTCGAATCGGCATGCGCGCCGCCATTCAGCACGTTCAACATGGGCGTAGGCAGAATGCTGGCGTTCACGCCGCCGAGATAGCGGTAGAGAGGAATTTCGAGCGTCTGCGCCACGGCGCGCGTGCAGGCCATTGAAACAGCAAGAATGGCATTCGCGCCCAGCTTGCTCTTGTTAGCCGTTCCGTCCAGCGCAATCATCGTCTGGTCAATCAGCCGCTGGTTGGCCGCGTCCATTCCTTCCAGCTCGGGCCCAATCACCGTCTCAACGTTGTCAACGGCTTGCAGTACGCCCTTGCCCATGTAGTGTGTCTTGTCGCCGTCGCGCAGCTCCACAGCCTCATGCTCGCCGGTGGAGGCGCCCGAAGGCACAATGGCGCGGCCCTGTGCGCCGCTCTCCAGAATCACGTCCGCTTCCACGGTCGGGTTTCCGCGGGAATCAAGTACTTCGCGGGCACGGATGGCAACAATCTCAGTCATTTCGCTCCTCACAATGCGGTGCAGCAGCCGGTCATTCAATTTGGGACGGCGATCCACGGCAAGTACTTCTCCGGCAGCGCTTTGTATGGTGTTTAGAAGCCCCTGCACGCGTGGAATCTCCTGGATGTAGATCAGTCCGAAATGTTTCGGTTCCGTTCGGATTCTAGCAAATCCGCCTTCACGGCCCGGTGTGGCAGCGGTCACACTACGGGGCGTCCTCAGGCATGGGGTGCGGATTAACCATCTCGATTCGTGCCCAGCCTGAGCCTCGCGGGCGTTCTGCGCCCCCGCAGAACCAGCAAAGAAGCTAGCCTGAAAATGGGTGAGTTGTCTGAAGGACGCGCCTTAGCGCCGCGCATCGCAACCTTTTCCTTCAGTACGGGTCTGAAATGGGGAAGGGAATGTTGTATCCCAAAGGCAGCAAATGCCCGCCAACAGGAGTCATACATGAATCGGCCGATTCTCGTGTTCGCCATGCTCGTTGCCGCCGCCGCTACGCTTGCAGCGCAGGACCAGCAGCAGCCGAATCCCTACGCGGGAACTTCGAGTCCCCCGCCGGACTCGACCATCCAGGACAGCCGACCCCCCGCGCCCGCGCCGCCGCCCAAGCCCTCCCCGGCACAGTATCCGCAACAGGCCGCGCCCGCACAGCCGGCTCAGGCTGCTCCGGCGCCAGCTCCTCCCGCAGCAAACTCGTTCGCGCCTGCAAATAGCGCGGACGGAACTGACAGCGGCACGGTGCAGGTAGCTCCCGACAACGCGCAGCCGATGCTGAACCAGCGCGCGCCCGTTGACGACCCCGACGGCGACATCGTGCATCCTGCGCCGCCACCGCCGGGAACGCTGGGCTACGGAACCACCATCCGCGCGCGCCTGGTCGATCGCCTCTCAACCGCTGAGAGCCGTGACGGCGATGCCTTCCATACCCGTGTGATGAGCGATGTTTACCAGAACGACCAGGTGCTGATTCCCGTCGGATCTGAGATCGACGGCCAGGTGATGCATGCTTCCAGTGGCCGCGTCGGCGGCCATGGATCGATGGTCCTGCACCCTGAAACCGTAATCCTGCCCAACGGCGCGCAGTTCAAGATGTATGCGCAGCTCAGCGGAGCTCCCGACTCGAACACGCGCGTGGGCAGCGAGGGCACGGTGGCTCCCGGCTCGCGCATGAAGAGAGACAGTATTGAATACGGCGGCGCAACCGGCGCTGGCGTCGTCACAGGCGCAATCGTCGGCGGTCCTGCCGGAGCGCTTGCCGGCGGCCTCATCGGCGCCGGCGCCGTCACGGTCCACCTGCTCATGGATCGTCCCCAGGCGAAGCTCGATGAAGGCGCGACGCTCGTCTTCACGCTGACCGAGCCGTTGAACCTGGTTTCGGCCATGCAGCCGCAGCAGCAGATGCAGCCCGTAGCGCAGCCTCAGAGGCAGCCACCGGCCCAAGCACAGCCACAGGCTGAGGATCAATCCGGCGATCAGCCTGCAGCTGCGCCCGTGCCTAACCCGCAGGCGACGCAGAATCAGTAGGCCTCCCCTCCGGTCCCGCGACACGCAGTCGCGGGTCCGGCGCCTATTGCCAACACCCGCCGGCTCCTTGCATTTTCAAACGCGCCCACCCGGTTAATCCCCGTGATTCTCTGCGCGGAGTCCCGCCTGTTCCCGCCATTTAGACTTGAACCACCGGAACAGCCGGGAATCCGCGCCTGGTCCCTTCGGCCCGCTTCGCATTTGTTCGCGGCTTTTGGCTTTTTCATTATGGATACATTCGTCGTTCAGGGCGGCAATCCGCTGGTCGGAACCATTCGCGTGTCGGGCGCAAAGAACTCGGCCCTGTCCTGCATGGCCGCCGCCATTCTCACTGAAGAACCGGTCACGCTCGAGAACATCCCGCAGGTGCGCGACATCTCAACCGAGCGCAGGCTGCTTCAGTCCATGGGCGCTGAGGTAGAGATCGGCTCGGGCGAAGCGGCGCATAGCACCACCATCAGTTGCGGCACTCTCTCCGATCCCGTGGCCAAGTACGAGATTGTGAAAACCATGCGCGCCAGCTCGCTGGTGCTCGGGCCCTTGATTGCGCGCACCGGCATGGCGCGCGTGGCCATGCCCGGCGGATGCGCCATCGGCGGCCGTCCGATCGATCTGCACATCAAGGGACTGGAGCAGATGGGCGCCACCATCGCGCAGGAGCACGGCTACATTGAGGCGCGCGCCGAGCGCCTGCGCGGCGCACATCTCGTCTTCGACAAGATCACCGTCACCGGCACTGAAGATCTGCTGATGGCCGCTGTGCTCGCCGACGGCGAAACCGTGATGGAGAATTGCGCGCGCGAGCCCGAGGTTGTCGATCTTGCCGCGCTGCTGGTCACCATGGGCGCAAACATCGAGGGAGCGGGAACAGCCACCATTCGCGTGAGCGGCGTGAACAAACTGCGCGGAGCGCGTTACCGCATCAATCCCGATCGCATTGAGGCGGGGACGTTCCTGATTGCCGGCGCCATTACCGCCGGTGACCTGATCGTTTCAAACTGCAACACCTCGCATCTTGGCGCTGTGATTGCCAAGCTGCGCGAGGCCGGCGCGCGCGTCGATATTCTTGGCCCCGACACCGTGCGCGTGCGCAGCCACGGCAAGCTGGCCGCGGCCGACATCTCCACCGAGGAGTATCCGGGTTTCCCCACCGACATGCAGGCGCAATACATGGCACTGGCCACGCAGGCCGAAGGCGTGAGCTTGGTGCGCGAAAACATCTTCGAAAACCGTTTTATGCATGTGCAGGAACTGGTGCGCATGGGCGCCGGCATCAAGGTGGAAGGCAACACGGCCACCGTGCACGGTCCTTCGCGCCTCTCGGCCGCAGCCGTGATGTGCAGCGATCTGCGCGCCTCGGCATCGCTGGTGCTGGCCGCGCTGGTTGCCGAGGGCGAGACCATCATCGACCGCGTCTACCACATGGATCGCGGCTATGAGCACATCGATGAGAAGCTGCGCGGTGTGGGAGCCCAGATTCAGAGGTTGGGCAATCTCTTTCCGCCGAGAGCGGCGTAATAATTCGCGTCAGAGATTGACGCATTACCGGAAATCGTAAATCGGCACCGCGAAGATGAAAAGGCGGGGCATCATAGCCCCGCCTCTTTCTTGTTCCCTCGTTCCCTTTTTCCCTTGTTTTCTGTTTTAGCTGATCTCGATCACGTCTCTCGCTCTTGCCGCCGCTTCCTCGGCGCGCTCGATCAGCTTCTGCGCCACCTCGTAGAACTCCGCTGCCTGCGGGCTCTTCGGCCCGGCCAGCGTTACCGGCAATCCGCGGTCGCCGCCTTCGCGGATCGCGGGCAACAGCTCAATCGATCCCAGGAACGGAACATTGAACTGCCTGGCCGTGCGCTCGGCTCCGCCGCGCGAGAAGATGTCGATCTCGTTGTGGCAATGCGGGCAGGTAAAGTGACTCATGTTCTCAACAATGCCGAGAACTTCCACATTCACCTGGCCGAACATCTCCAGCGCCTTGCGCGCATCCTCAAGGCTCACGTCGCTCGGAGTCGAAACAACGACCGCGCCGGTCAGCGGCACCGTCTGCACCAGCGAGATCACCACGTCGCCCGTGCCTGGAGGCAGATCGACGATCAGGTAATCGAGCTCGCCCCAGTTCACCTGTTGCAAAAACTGCCGGATGATCTGATGCAGCATCGGCCCGCGCATCACCAGCGGCTTGTCGCCCGGCGAAATGTATCCGATCGAAATCGTCTTGATGCCGTGCGTGATATTGGGCTCAATCATGTTGCCCGGGCCCACGGCCGGCTGCTTGGTAGAGCCCATCATCAGCGGAACGTTCGGTCCGTAGATGTCGGCGTCGATGAGCCCCACGCGCTGGCCCAGTTTGCTGAGCGCAACCGCCAGGTTCACGGCCACGGTGGTTTTTCCTACGCCGCCCTTGCCCGATCCAATTGCAACAATCTTCTTCACGCCTGGCAATGCTACCGGCGCAGGCATGGCATGTCCATGTGCCATCAATGGCTCCTTATCTTCTCAATTCCTCAATTCAAATTTTACAGGAGTGCAATTGCTCCATCAGGAGGAAGCAGTCTGAGTTGCCTCTTGCGCCTTCAGAGCCTTTCTCGCTTCCTTGCGCCTTGCTCCCTCGGCCTCGCGATGCTCGCGGCGGCGCAGGGCATCGTCGTAGCGCCTGATCTCATTCGGCGTCTCAGGTTTGAGCACGGGAACCTTCACTCGCCGCCCATGCTCGTCGACCGCAACAAACACCAGGTATGCGCTTGCCACGTGCGACACCTCGCCGGTCCGCGTGTTCTCAGCCCACACCTTCACTCCCAGTTCCATTGAAGTTGCGAAAGCCCGATTCACGCTCGATTTCAGCGTCAGCAGATCGCCCAGGTGTACAGGCCGGATAAAGTCGATGTGGTCCATTGCGGCCGTCACCACATAGGTGCGCGAGTGCCTGAAGGCCGCCATCGCGCCCGTCAAGTCGATAAAGTGCATCAGCCGCCCGCCCAGCAGGTTGCCCAGAGTGTTGGTGTCGTTGGGCAGGATGACCTCGGTCATCTCCGACTGCGTACTCGCTACTGTCCGCTCCGCGGGACTACTCATTGGATCACTCATCTTCCGCTTGCTCCGTTCCTGGCGTTAACAGACCCTGAGGCGCGTTTATTCCGCTCCGGCTACAATGAGAGTGGGCGGCTTGGTTTACCGCCTCGCCCTGAACCAGGCGCCTGTCTCAGTTTCGGCAATCCAGCCTGTTTTCGCAAATTCCCCACCGGCCGAATCCCCGGCCACGCAAGAAAAGGAACGATGGACAAGCTTGCAGGACTGAAAGAGATTCTCGCACTGGATCCGAAGAACAGTTTTGCCCGTTACGGCATCGCCATGGATCTGGCCAGCCGCGGCGAGACCGATGCCGCGCTGGCTGAATTCGAAA
Organism: uncultured Acidobacteriaceae bacterium; assembly: GCA_963808695.1. Taxonomy (GTDB): domain Bacteria; phylum Acidobacteriota; class Terriglobia; order Terriglobales; family Acidobacteriaceae; genus Telmatobacter. The sequence goes on along the minus strand of CAWEHF010000009.1, from coordinate 113,169 downwards.
CTTTGCTCGTCAACGATCCCGACTACACGGCCGGCTACTTTATGTCGGCACAGACGCTGGCCGGCGCCGGCCGCACTGCCCAGGCGATTGAGAGGCTCAAGGCTGGAATCTCCTGCGCTGCTCGGGCCGGTAATCGTCATGCTCTCAGCGAGATGCAGGCGATGCTCGATGAGCTCGACCGATAAATATCTCGATCAGGCGTCCCTTGAAGTTCAAGCTGCGGTATTCTTGACTTTACGGTTAAGATTTTGATCGTTACTGTGTAATCTTGGCGCATCTTCTCTGCATCAAAGTACATATGGCGAAATACTCGATTGTTGTGCCATTTCACAACGAAGAAGAGAACGTCACTGTTCTCTACGCCCGCCTCAAGCAGGTGATGGAGCAGGTAGGGGAAAGCTTTGAGCTCGTCCTGGTCGACGATGGCTCCAGCGACCGCACCTACAAGCTCCTTGAAGAGATCGCCGCCGTCGACAGCCGGGTTCTTGTCGTCAAGCTACGCCGCAACTTCGGCCAGACCTCTGCCCTCGCCGCCGGCTTCGATCATGCCTCGGGCGAGTTCATCCTTGCCATGGACGGCGACCTGCAGCATGACCCCAACGACATTCCCGCCTTCCTCGAAAAGCTCGACGAGGGCTATGACGTGGTTTCGGGCTGGCGCAAGGAGCGCATTGATAACTTCATCATGCGCCGCATTCCCTCGCATTGCGCCAACTGGCTCATGGCCAAGCTGTCGGGCGTCGACATTCACGACTTCGGCACCACTTTCAAGGCCTATCGCCGCGAGGTCATTCAGAACATCCCGCTCTACGGCCAGATGCACCGCTTCATTCCCGCGCTGGCGAGCTGGTATGGCGCCTCCATCTGCGAGATACCCATCCGGAACGTGAACCGCGAACGCGGCAAGAGCCATTACGGCATTGGCCGCACCTTGGGCGTGTTCTTCGATCTCCTGACCATCCGCTTTCTGCTCAGGTACCTCAACCGTCCGCTGCACTTTTTCGGAGGGCTGGGGCTGCTGAGCATATTGAGCGGCAGCGGCATGGCGGCTTACCTGCTGTTGTTCAAACTTTTCAATCCGCACATGAACATGCTCGACCATCACGGTCCCTGGTTTGTGGTCGGATCGGTCCTCATCGTAGCGGGAGTGCAGTTACTTGCTCTTGGCCTACTCGGCGAGTTGCAGGTGCGCCAGTATTACACCGGCCAGCAACCAGCATCCTACATAGTCGATCGCGTGGTGCGGCTTGCCGCAGCCGACGAGCATAACCTGCTGCCCGAGCGCCGCGAAGACAGCTTCTAAAAGCAGTGGTCAGCCAGTAGCCGAATAGCCAATAGCTGATCGCCTGCCGGTTTTTCTCTATTGGCTACTGGCTAATCACTATTGGCTCGTCAATTGGCTGCTGGCTGCTGGCTAATCACTAATGACTTGCAGTTCCCCGCCCTCAAGGTTCATTCTTGACCTTGTCATGAAGGCCATCCAGATTAGTGAAGCGGGCGGGCCAGAAGTTCTCAAGCTCGTCGAACTGCCAATCCCCGAGCCGGGCCCCGGACAGGCGCTCATCCGCATCGAAGCCACGGGAGTGAACTTCGTCGAGGTTTACTTTCGCAAGGGGGTCTACAAAGCCGCTCTGCCGCTCATTCCGGGCAGCGAGGCCGCAGGCACCATTGAAGAACTCGGCCCCGGCGTGACTGGCTTTGCAGCCGGGGATGCCGTGGCCTCGACCAGCGTAATAGGCAGCTACGCCGAGTATGCGCTGGTTCCCGCGGCGCAATTGGTCAAAGTTCCCGATGGCCTGAGCCTTGAATGTGCGGCAGCAGCCTTGCTGCAGGGCATGACCGCGCACTATCTTGCCTACTCGACTTTTCCCCTCAAGCCCGGCGATACAGCTCTGGTTCATGCCGGCGCCGGTGGCGTCGGCCTGCTGCTCACGCAAATCGCCAGGCGGATAGGTGCCCGCGTCATCACCACGGTTTCAACCAAGGCCAAGGCTGAGCTCTCGCGCGAGGCCGGCGCCTCTGGCGCGATCCTCTATACCGAGCAGGACTTCGAGGCCGAAGTGAAGCGCTTCACCGGTAGCAGGGGCGTCGACGTCGTCTACGACTCGGTTGGCAAGACAACCTTCGAGAAAAGCCTGAACTGCCTGCGCCCGCGCGGCATGATGGTGCTCTTCGGCGCATCCAGCGGCCCCGTCCCGCCCTTCGATCTCGCGCAACTCAACAGCAAGGGCTCGCTCTTTATTACGCGCCCCTCCATGTGGCATTACGTGGCTACGCGTGCCGAGCTTGAGTGGCGCTCCGGCGATGTGCTCAACTGGGCCGCGAAGGGCGAGCTCAAGCTGCGCATGGAGCACACCTACCAACTCGCTGAAGCCGCCCAGGCCCACATCGACCTCGAAGCGCGCAAAACCACGGGGAAGGTGTTGCTGGTGCCGTAGAAGCAGCCAATAGCAGTAGCCAATAGACAGCAGCTTTATCCTACTGGCTGACAACTGATCACTGACAACTGACAACTGCAATGACCGTCTCCATCTCTCCCACCGACCGCGTCTTCGTTCTCACCGGCGCGGGCATCAGCGCCGAAAGCGGCCTGCCTACCTTTCGCGCGTCAGACGGTTTGTGGGCCGGATACAACGTTGAAGAGATCTGCACGCCTGAGGCATTGCGTCGCAATCCGGCACTGGTATGGGAGTTCTACTCGAAGCGCCGCGCCGACTGCGAGAAGGCCGCGCCCAATCCCGCGCACATCGCGCTTGCCGAACTTGAAGCCGGGATTCCCGGCCGGTTTTTCCTATGTACGCAGAACGTCGACGATCTGCACGAGCGCGCCGGCTCGCGCAACCTCGTCCACATGCACGGCGAACTGGCCAAGTCCCGCTGCGACGACGAGTGCGGCGAGCCACCCGTTGAGGATCGCCGCGTCTACGCGTCGCTGAGCGAGATCGGCCGCTGCAAGTGCGGAGCCCGCCTGCGCCCGCACATTGTCTTCTTCGGCGAGATTCCGCTTGAGATGGATCGCATTCAGCGCGAGATCGCCCGCTGCACGCTGATGCTGGTCATCGGCACTTCAGGTTCCGTCTACCCTGCGGCCAATTTTGTTCACTGGGCGCGCCAGGGCGGCGCACGCACGGTTTACATCGGCCCCGAATCACCGCTCAACGCCTCAGCCTTTACGCAGGTTGTGGAAGGCAAAGCGGGCGAGGTTTTGCCGGGACTGTTTCAGATTGAAGGCTGATCCTCGTCCCGGTCCGCGCTACTAGCCCTGCCCCACCGGCTCTACCACCGGCAATTCAAGCCGCTTTCCTTCGGCCTCGCGGTCAAGCCGCGCACGCCTGGGAACTGCAACCATATCCTGGCTGTGCGCGGTGCGATGCACCTCTTTCTCTGCCGGTTTCAACGCTGTGACCTTCGATTGCATAACTCTCCTTTCCGGTCGATTCCTCGATCCGTTCAAGTTTCAGTAAATATTGTTTGGATGCGCTGTCAGCCAAGCTGACTCGCCGACTTGCTGACTTGCTGACTTGCCGCTACTTCGCCTTGATATACTCCACCCGCCGAAACCGGAGCCCGCTCCAGTCCTCGTCGATCGCAACCGCACGCACCGTGTCGAATCCCGCCGCCTTCAGCTTGTCCCAGCCGGTATCGCGGTTAAAGTCGCACTTGTACTTCTTCGAAGTGCCCTTGGGATATGCGAACCACACAATCGCGTCGCCCCTGGCGCGCTTCACTATCTGCGGGGTCAGTTTGTCCACCTCGGCCTTGCGCGTGACAAACGCCAGCCAGAAGCCGCACTCGGCCACCGACTCAAGATGATGGTGGATGGTAATCACCGGCAGCCGCGCCAATTCAGGCTTAAAGCTCTCCGGCGCGTTCAGCACCACGATCTCCTGCCGGTCGCCAAGGTTGAGTTTTTCAAAAACTGTCGCCATGGAATCCCATTTTACCCGCTTCCGCGAATTAATCTGCAAATCCCAGAGCTAAAAATTGAACCGGTACTTCACCTCGCCCGAGATTATTCGCGGATCGTTCCAGTGGAACCCTCCGATGGTGACGGAATTATCGAGCAGCACGCGGTGATTGGTCACGTTGATCGCGTTTACCGCAACCCTCCATCGCTCGCCGATCGCACGGCCAATCGAGGAATCAAACGTTGTGTGCACCGGCAGGTAGGGTCCGTCGTACGGGCCCTCATTCGCCCCGGCCAGACCGTTCGAGAATCCCGAACCGTAGTACACGTTGGTTGAAAACCACGTGTGCATCGGCAGGTTCGCCGTAAATCCCGTGTTCAAGGTTTCGCGCTGGTCGTGGTCGAGCGAGATGTACTGCGGTCCCAGGTCGCAGGCAGGATCGGTGGCAATACTGCACGTGAATCCTCCGATGATGTTGCCGCGCTGCTTCGCAATCTGGTTTGAGTACGTCACGTAGAAGCGCCCGTACCGCCATACCGGTGGCGAGTGCAGCGTCATCTCCCACGCGCGGATCAGCGCTCCATCCACGGCAATCGGGAAGTACATGTTCGACTCGCCCAGGTTCGAGTGATCGAGGAAATTGTTCACCCGATCTTTGAATGTATCCACATCCAGCATCCAGCCCTTGTAGGGAATCTCGATGCCGAACTGATGCTCCTCATCGCGCTCCGAAGGAATGGGCGTAAACGCGTTCTCGCCGCCCGGCAGACTGCTTGCATAATTCAGGACCGAAGTCGAAACCGTAAGTATCGGCGCGGGCTGGAAGAAGTGCCCGTAGAAGCCCTTCAGTACCCAGTTCAGATGGGGAATCCGCACCGTCGCGCCGATGCGCGGATAAATCGCCGATTCATCGAGCCACGCGCGGTAAATCGAGAACCGCTCACCGCCAAGCAGCGTCACATACTGGCCCAGCCGCAGATGATCGGCCACGTAGAATTCCACCAGCCCGGCATTGGCATTGGCCGGCGTATTCGGCTGCGAGGGCGCGCTGCCATTGTTCACCTGCACGCCGAAGAGATCGTTCTCTTTCTGCATGAATGAGTACAACCCTCCTGAGAAGCTGTTCCATCCCACGTCGAATTTCGCATCGGCCTGCGCGCCGCCATAATTCGAGTTCTGGTGCCACGTCGTCGACACCGGCAGGTCCGCCGGCTGCGAATCGTAGTCAGACAAATTGAAGTGGTAGAAAGGCGCCACTGCGACCAGCGCCCTGGGCGAGAAGGTATGCACCCAGTTGGCAATCACAAACGCGTCTCGCTCCGTCTGCCCATCGCGCAATCCCCACGAGCAGTAATACGGGTGCGGTCCGGCGCATTCGTAGTCCGTCGAATCGGGGTCGTACGGAACCTGGAAATGGTCTTCGCGCAACTGCGCATCCACGCGCAACTGGTCCGCCGCGGTCTGGTTGCGAATCACCGACGCAAACCCGCTCTGCGAGTTGGTTGCGTCGTGATAGATCTGCGCTACCGGCGTTGCCAGCCCGTAGTTTGAGCGCTGGCCGGCCACGCTTGTGTACCACGCCGTCTTCTCTGAGTGGTCGCCCAGCGATACCTGCGCCTCGCCTGTACCCAGGTTCCCGCCGTAGATCAGCAGTTCGCCATTGCGGTTGAACTCAAATCCATTTCGCGGCAGCACGTTGAACATGCCGTAAGTTCGGTCGCCCAGGTCGGCTGCATAGCTGCCCCGCAACCCCTCCATTGAATCGATATCCTTGGGATCGATTTGCGGACCCACGTTCGACGCGATCTTGGTATTGGGGATCGCAACGCCGTCGATCAGCCAGCTTGTCTGGTGGCCGCCGCGCATGTGCAGCATGTCGTGCGTCATGTACGCGCCGGGCACAAAGTCGGTAATCATCTCCGTGCCCAGCGTGCGGTCCGCGCCCGGTGTTTCGGCAATGGCCGCGCTCGTCACCAGCGTGGCGGGGGTCACAGTATCGGTCGCTGCAGGCCCTCCCTCCACCACAATCGACTGCGCCTCAGCGCCAACCGCCAGCGGAATGTGCACTACGGGATTCGTTCCGGAAGCAATCGTCAGGTCCTGGGTTGAGGTCGCAAAGCCGCTGGCAGCGACCGTGAGCTTGTAGACCCCGATCGGCGTCTGCGGCAGCTCGAACGCGCCCTCGTTATTGGTTTTGGCCTGGATCGTAAAGCTTGTGTCCGCTGCCTTCAGCGTGACTTGAGCCCCGGCAATGGGCCTGTGTTGTTGATCGTGCACAATGCCGTGCACCGTGGCAAACACGGTTGCATAAACGGGAAGGGAAGCGGCTGCCAGCAGCGCAGCCAGAAGATAAAGACGTCGCATTTAGACCTCCGAACAGGTTCGAACGCGAATCGAGGCACGTCATCACGGAAAAGCACCCACGAATAGGGGCTTCGTATCAGGGCACGAGTTTAGATCTCAGTGAAAAAGCCTGCGGAAGGAAGTTTTGTATCAGGGCACGACTTTAGTCGTGCCGATACGGCCCCCAAATGAATGAGGGCTTTAGCCCCTGAGGGAATTTTTCGAGGAAGCTCGCTCCGCTGGGTGAATTTTTCCGCAGGATTAGCTGAGGTTCGTTGCCGGGGGGCCGCGGCCGGCGTGCGTTTGCGCGGGCTTCGAAAGCGGAGCAGTGAGCGTGGCAACCTGCACATATTCAAACGGCTGCAGAGCTCCTGCGTGTCGCGATGCCGCCGCGAGCGCCTGTGACGGCGCTGACAGCAATGCAATCGCGCCCGGATAGCTGGGGCAAGTCATCGGCGCCGAAACAACCGGTGTCTTTCCCGATTGTGCCTGTTCGGCCGACGCCGCAATCCGCGCTTCGAAGGCGCAATGGTGCGCTCCGTGCCGCCTGCAGCACGCAGGCAGGTTCGCATCCTCGCTGCCGTCGATCAACGACGATAGCGGCCCGAGCCCGAACATCAGGATCAGGAATATGGAGAAGCCGCGCCGCATCTGCAAGTCATGCTACCAGAGGAAAGGGAACAGGGAACAGGGAACAGGGAATAGGGAACAGGGAACAGGGAACAGGGAATAGGGAATAGGGTTCAGCTCTCAGTCCCTCAGTCCCTTAGTCCCTTAGTCCCTTAGTCCCTTAGTCCCTTAGTCCCTCAGTCCCTTAGTCCCTTAGTCCCTTAGTCCCTGCTCTCGCGTATCATCGAATCATCGCCAGATTTCTCGGCAACTTATATCAGTCACGAGGAAAAGTCAGGTGTCCCAGGCAGATATTTCTGCATCGCCGGTCGAAGTGTCCATTGCGCCCGCGCAGCATCCGCTGCGCATCGCCATCTTCGGTTTTGGCACGGTGGGCAGCTCGGTGGCGCGGATTCTGGTGGAATCAAAGCCACGCGGCCTCGAGCTCACGCATGTCTTCAATCGCAATGTTGCCCGCAAGCGCGTTGACTGGGCGCCGGCCGGCGTGGTGTGGAGCGAAGACGTTGATGCGGTGCTTGCCTCGGATGTGGACGTGATCGTGGAGCTGGCCGGCGGACTCGACCCCGCGGGAGCCTGGGTTCGCAAAGCTCTCGCATCCGGTAAGAGCGTTGTCACCGCCAACAAGAAACTCATTGCCTTTCACGGCATCGATTTGGAGCGGCTCGCCCAGGAAAAAGGCGGACATCTCAAGTACGGCGCGGCCGTGGCCGGCGGAATCCCCGTCATTCCCGGTCTTGAGCAGGGCCTGGCCGGCGATCGCATCGAGCGTATCCAGGGCATTCTCAACGGCACCTGCAATTTCATCCTGAGCAAGATGGAGGGCGGCGCGGAATACGCGCCGGTGCTGGCTGAGGCCCAGGCCAAAGGCTACGCCGAGGCCGACCCCACTGAAGATGTTGGCGGTTTCGACGCCCGCGCCAAGCTCGCCATCCTCATGCGCCTTGCGCTGCGCGTGCAGATTCATCCCGAGGAGATTGTTCCCCGGCCCATTACCGAGGTCAGCGCCGTCGACTTCAGTTATGCCCGAGATCTCGGCTGCACCATCCGCCAGGTGGCCCGCGCCGAGCAGATCGAAGGCCGCCTCGCCGCCACCGTCGGTCCCATGCTGGTTGCTCTGCGTTCGCCGCTGGCCTGGTCGCAGGGCACTGAGAATATGGTCATCGCCAGCGGGCAATACGGAGGCGACGTGGTCTTTTCAGGCCACGGAGCCGGCGGCCATCCCACCGCGGTCGCAGTGGTCAGCGATCTGCTCGCGCTCGCTCACGGTTCGCGCCGCGTCGAGATTCCCTCCGCGCCCGCGCACGTCGGCGCCGAGTTCGAGGTCCCCCACTACATCCGCTTCTTAGTTATGGATCGCCCCGGCATCGTCGCCGCCATTACCACTGCCTTGGCCAACGAGCAGATCAACATTCGCGCCATCCTGCAAAAGCCCGGTTACCCGGCCCACGCGTTGCCGTTCGTGGTCACCGTCGAGCCCTGCAAATCCTCGGCCCTCAAGCGCGCGCTTGACTCGGTGCGCACCATGGATTGCATGCTGGTTTCCCCGCTCGACATGCAGATACTGGAGTGAGGACAGAGATCAGAGTTCAGAGATCAGTGAACAAAGAAACAGTTAAGCAGTGAAAGAGTGAAAGAGTGCGGGCTTCCCCAAGCCATTAGCAAGGCAGTTTAAGAAAGCAGTTGCGGAGGAAGCAGGGGGCTTCAGCCCCCTGAAATAGGCGCAAAGACACAGGGCCTTCAGGCCCGGGCCATTGCCGCTCTATTCCAAAACCGGCAAATACAACGGTAGTATTACTCCGGAGGTCACCTGTGATCGGCACAATCTATCGATGTGAAATTTGCGGGGAAGAGAGCGACAACCCGCAGCGCTGGATCGTCATCAACTGCAACAGTTCGCAACTCACCATTTACAAGTGGACTAAAGAAGCCGCCGACGCGCCCGGCGCGCGCCACTACTGCGGCGAAGCGCACGCCCAGGTCTATGTCAGCCGCTGGCTTGAGGCTGCCTGCTCCTGAAGAACAGTGAACAGTGGACATGCGACAGCTAAGGAGCTGCTCGGTCGGCCCTTGGTCCCTATTCCCTATTCCCTCGGTCCCTCAGTCCCTGCTTCGGCGCCAGCCCGGTTGACTCACGAATTACAAGTTCGGGGCGCATTACCACCTCGGAGGGGTACTCCCTTTCTCGATTCGCAATTCTTTCCAGCAGTATCTGCGCGCCCCGTTTTCCCATCTCGAACAGTGGCTGATGCACGGTAGTGAGCGAGGGTGTTGAGAAGGCGGCCGAGGTGGTATCGTCAAAGCCCACCACCGAAATATCGCCCGGCACGTCGAGTCCGCAGTCTTTAATGGCCCGAATGGCTCCCATCGCCGCCGTGTCATTGAAGCAGAACAGAGCAGTGAGATCGCGAGTCTTTTCGAGCATGGCGCGCGTTGGACCGTATGCGATCTGCGGGTCCATCGGATGATGGCCGGTCTTCAACGGCCAGCCACTTGCATCCAGGCGGACCTCAAGCAATGGATCGGTTTTCAGGTCGAACTCCCGGACAACCTTTTGAATCCCGGCCCAGCGGTATTCCGAGTCCGGAATCGCCTTTGGACCACGCATGAGGGCAATCCGCCGGTGCCCCATATCATACAAATGCTGCAGAGCGAGCTTGGCGGCGATGTAGTGGTCCAGGACGATATTGGTCAACTCACTCCGCGCCGCGGAGTGGGCCGAGATAGCTACGATCGGCACCGGCACAAGCACATCGTCGAGGGTTGTATTCAGCAGCAGAAAGCCATCCACGGCGCGCTCAAGCAACATGCGCGGATAGCGCTCCATCAGCTCTTTGTTCCAGTAATGGCAGGCGGTGAAGAAGAAATAGTGAGCTTGGTGCAACTCCTGCATAACGCCGCTCATCACTCGGGTAAAATAGCCCTCGCTCAGGTCCGACGCCAGCACGCCTACGCTCATCGAACGCCTTTGCCGCAGTGAACGGGCAAAGTAATTCGGGCGATAATTCAGCTGGCGCGCCGCTTCAATCACGCGGTTGCGCGTCTCTTGCGGTATGGACTTTGCAGAGGGGGAATCGTTCAGCACCAGGGAAACGGTCGTCTGCGAGAGCTCAAGATGTTCGGCGAGCATCTTCAGGTTCACGTGTCCTGGTGGATTTGCAATTTGTCCCTTTGCCATGCTGGAGTTGTACCACGTTTCCCGTTGACGGGGGAACGGCACTTATCACTTGTTTTGACCGACTTAATTAAGGAAGCTTGAAGCAGGCGTGCCGCATCCGGCGCAATGCCTTTCACGCAATCCCCACAGGATCTCCCGCCGCTTTTGCCTGTATCTGCGTGGAACGCCGAAAATCGGCCGTCCCCCCCGTCTTCACTTCTCCGGGGCCTCAATCCGGTTGGTTCCGGGCTTGAGCGGCCAGCTCCGTCCGCCAAACTCGAATGTGCCCGTCAATGTGCCGGGTAACTCCAAGGTAGCGAAGAAGCTTACGCCTCCTTTCACGCCCGGAAGAGGATGATCTGCCTTCACGTGATATTCCACCATGATCTCCCCATCCGAGTGCGGAAACGAGGCCTTCAGTTCCTTCAAATCCCCCAGGTGCGGCGCAATCCTCACCGTCCTGAATCCCGGGCTGGCTGGCTCAACTCCAGCCACCAGCGTCAGCAGGTCGTAGATGGGGTGCGCGCTCCAAGCATGCGAATCAGACCGCGTCTCTCCCGGCGTCTCCGGCCAGGTGCTGAAGTGCAGCGCCAGCAGCTGGCGCCACGGCTCAATCGAGGCCAGGTAGTCGTCGGCCATCCCCGCATGATCGAGGGCCCGCGCCAGGTAAAACCTGAAGTAGTACGACGCGCTCAGAACCCCGTCCGGCGTGGTTCCGGGCTCAATTTTGAGAATCTTGCGCATGACCGCCTGTTGCCGGTCTTTGGGAATCACATCGTACAGCACGGCCAGGATGTTCGCCTGCTGGCTGAATCCTTTCTTGTCGGGCGTTTCGGCCATCAGACCCCGTTCCTCGCTCCAGCAGGACTCGTAAAGGCTGGAGCGCAGGCTCTCTGCCTCGCTTCTTTCGCGCTGCGCAAAGACAGGGTCGCCCACAGCGTGCTCAAGATCGGACGCGTCCTCAAGCGCTCCCAGATATTCAAGCGATATGGTGCACGACCGGCCCTGCGCGTCGTAAGTGGGGATGTCGCCCTTTGAAACCCAATCGACAAAACTCCACCATGGAAATTTGGTCAGCAGGCCATGGGGTTCGCGATATTGACGAAACCACGCCAGAACGCTCCGAGTTCCCTCCAGCGACGCCTTTACCGGCTCGGTGTCCGGCTGATACATCCACCAGTCGTGAACCATCCCGATCCAAAGCAGCGAGAACGTGGGAATGTGCTGATTCAGCGAGCTTGGATAGCGGCTCAGTGTAATCCCCTCGGGAATGCGCGAATTGTCGAATGCTTCGAGCGCCTGCCGCGCCAACCTTCCATCGCCGGCAACCGCGTACGAAATCAGCGCCTGGATGCGCGTATCGCCGATGTACTGCAGTTGCTCGTAGTACGCCGTATCCATGTAGGTCTCGTGCGCGTCCAGCCGCGCCGTCCGCCAACTGATGTCCCAAATCTGTTTCAGCTGCGGGTCGGGCGATTCAAAGCTGGCCCGCTCCTGAAAGGGATACGCCGTAAACTCCGCCGTCATCGAATCGAGCGTCAGCGGCTGGTCTCCAGTCTGGATGTCCAGGTCAAGGTAGCGCCATGTCCGCCACCAGAGCGGCTGAAACACGCGACTGTCTCCGCCGTCGGGCATGAACTCATCCTTGAGCCCATGCGCCTCGCGGCCCTCAATCGCGTCGCGGTCGCCCTTGTGCATCTGCTTGTCGTAGAGCGCCTCGGAGTAGGTGATCCAGATCTTCGCGCCTTTGCCGCCCGAGACGGTGAGGATGGGGTAGGCCGTGGTCAGCGTTTTGCGGTCGAGGAGGATGTGCGCGTGAATCCCCGGCGGCAAGGTTGCCGGCGAGTCCGGAAACTTGCTCAATCCGGGTTGTTCTTCGCCAATGGCGTCGAGCCGCACTACCTCACCTGCGCTCTCCGGCCGGTACTCCATGTGCGGCAGCCGGTCAGGCACCAGCCACCAGTTGTTGTCCTGGGTCGTGTCGGCGGAGTGCGCGCGCGCCGTGCTCGCAAACATGCTGTCCCGCATCGGCGAACCCACTTGAACCCACGCCGGGTTCTTGTCGTCCGGCGAGTTCCAGCTCCAGTCGTACCTGGCCGCATCAATCTCCTCGCCAGGTCCCGAGGCAAAGTAGGTCCACATATCCACAGATTTGCGGTCGAGCGCCGTGTGTCCCAGTTCGGTTTCCACCTGCCAACCCTTGGGTGTGCTGATGTCGTCGTCGCCTGTCGCATCGCTCTCCAGCAGGAATGCCGTCCGGTCAGAAATCTGCGCAAGCGCCGCGTACACGCCCCAGTTCCATACCGTTGCGGTGATCAGGTTCTGTCCCGGCTTGAGCATCGGCGCCAGATCAAACTGCTCGTACCGCCAGTGAGCCAGGTCGCCGCGCGCCGGCCCGTCACCCACCCGGACGCCGTTCACACACAAAATAAAGCGGTTATCGGCGCTCACGCGCACCGGATACGTGGCCGGAACCCTCTCCAGCGAGAGAAATCGGCGGAAGTGCAGCACCAGCGGCTCCCGCAGCGGCGCCGTGGGGTGGGTCACCCATTGCGCCTTCCACTCCCGGCTTGCGGGGTCGGCTGGCAGGTTGGTTTGTGAGGGAAGCGCGGTCGCGGCAAGTGCAGCGGCGATGAAAACAATGGCAGTACGCATAGCGTGGTCCCCAAAAACCCGAACAATAAGCTTAACTCCGCCGGCGGCGCCCGTGCTTGTATGCGCTTGATTTTGCGCACTTGTAACCTCACATTCACATTGCGCCGTTAGCCTGTCTAGGTGGAAGTCAACGTGCCTGAGATTCGCATCTCCCAACCCAAGATCCCACCTGAATCCTTTCCTCCCACAGGAAAGAGAGCGGCCGAGGCATCGGGAGAAGCACCTTCGGCGGTTCGCAAGTTCCTTCTTTCGCGGGGCAATTCCGCGGTGGCGGACCGGGGCTTTCACTATCTGATGTCGCTCTGCGCCTTCAGCATCTTCGGCATCGTTGTGCTTATCTTTGTCGAACTCATCGGGCGTTCCCAAATGGCCTGGAACGAATTCCACTTTGAGTTCTTCTACAAAGTCTTCATTGAGTCCACCACCAACATGGTCATGTACTGGGACCCCGTCAACAGCCACTTCAGCGCCCTGCCGTTCGTCTACGGCACGCTCGTGTCTTCGTTTCTTGCGCTGCTGTTGGCCGTTCCTCTCGCTCTCGGCGTGGCCGTCTTCCTCACCGAGATGTGCCCCGGGCTTTTGCGCGGCCCGCTTGCCTTTCTCACTGAGCTGCTGGCCGCCATTCCCAGCATCGTCTATGGCCTGTGGGCCATGTATGTGCTGGTTCCGCTGCTGCGCGAGCACGTGAATCCGTTCCTCATTAGTACCCTGGGCTGGACCGGCCTCTTCAGCGACGACAATCCCACCGGTCTTGGATTCGTCGCCGCCGCCATCATCCTCGCCATCATGATCCTGCCCATCATCTCCTCGCTCACCCGCGAGGTCATGACCGCCGTTCCCCATTCGCAGCGCGAAGCTGTGCTCGCCCTGGGAGCAACCCGGTGGGAGATGATTCGCATGGGCGTTCTGCGCAACGCGCGCATCGGTATCGTCGGCGCCATCATTCTCGGCCTGGGCCGCGCGCTGGGAGAAACCATGGCCGTCACCATGGTCATCGGCAACAGCCCTGAGATACACCGGTCGCTGCTGTCGAACGGCAGCTCCATGGCCGCTGTGATCGCCAATGAATTTGCCGAAGCCACCAGCGACATGCATCGCAGCGCTCTCATCGAAATCGGCCTGGCGCTCTTTATCGTCACTGTGATCGTCAATGCCCTGGCTCGACTGCTGGTCTGGGCTGTGACTCGAGGAGCGCCGGCGCAGGTCCACTAACAAAGCGTTTACGGAATCATGCAATCTGGAATTGTGCGGGAAGGATAGAGTGCGGACTGAGCATAAGCTGCGAGCAAGTTTTCGAGCGTTGACCGATCACGCGGCGACGGCGGTAGCCGTTCTCTCAACCATTCTGGTGGTCACGCCGCTCGTTGTCATCTTCGCCTACCTGCTCATTCGCGGATTCGGTTCGCTCAATCTCGCCTTCTTCACCAAGGTGCCCGTGCCGGTTGGCGAGACCGGCGGCGGCATGGCCAACGCCATCGTCGGTTCAGCCGTGCTGCTTGGTCTGGCCAGCGTAATCGGCGTACCCATGGGCATTGGCGCCGGCATCTATCTTGCCGAGTTCGGACGCGGCACAAAGTTGGCTTACGCTATCCGCTTCACGGCCGACGTTCTCAACGGTGTGCCCTCCATCGTGATGGGCCTGGCGGCTTTTTCGCTGGTGGTGATCCCGCAGGGGCATTTTTCGGCCCTCGCCGGCGGCGTGGCTCTGGGCATCATGATGGTTCCCACCATCTGCCGCTCCAGTGAAGAGATGCTGCTCATGGTGCCGCATGCGGTGCGCGAAGCAGCTCTCGGCCTAGGAGTTCCCAACTGGCGTTCGGTGCTTTCAATCACCGTGAAGACGGCCTCGCCCGGCATCATCACCGGCTGCATGCTCGCTTTTGCCCGCGTGGCCGGTGAAACCGCGCCTCTGCTCTTTACCGCGCTGGGCAACCAGTTCTGGAGCACCAGCCTCAATGAACCTATCGCCGCGCTTCCCCTGCAGATTTACGTGTACGCGCTCTCGCCTTACGACGACTGGCATCGTCTGGCATGGGCGGGCGCGCTGGTGCTGATTGTCTTGATTGTTCTTGCTGTCTCGCTGGTCCGTTACGTCACCAGCCGGGGCGTGTTGAAAGGGGCTAGCTAAGTGGGTGTCGGCATTGAAGTCTCGAACCTGAACGCGTGGTATGCAACCAATCACACGCTGCAGGACATCAATCTGAATATTCCTGCGAACCACGTTACCGCGCTCATCGGTCCCTCCGGCTGCGGCAAGAGCACCTTTGTGCGCTGCCTCAACCGCATGCATGAAACCAATCCCATCGCCCGCGTCACCGGCTCGGTGCGCATCGGCGACCTCGACATCTACCAGGACGCCACACCGGTGGAGATTCGCCGCCGCGTCGGCATGGTCTTCCAGCGCCCCAACCCGTTCCCCACCATGTCCATCTACGACAACGTTGCCGCCGGCCTCAAGCTCAACGGCTATTCGAATCGCCGCGAGCTCGACGAAATCGTCGAGAAATCCCTGAAGAACTCAGCCCTATGGGATGAAGTGAAAGACGATCTGAAGAAGAAATCCGGCGCCAGCCTCTCCGGCGGCCAGCAGCAGCGCTTGTGCATCGCGCGCGCCCTGGCCGTCGATCCTGAAGTCCTGCTCATGGACGAACCCGCCTCGGCCCTCGATCCCGTCTCCACATCGAAGATCGAGGACCTGATTTTTCAACTGAAATCGCAGTACACCATCGTGATTGTGACGCATAATATGCAGCAGGCGGCGCGCGTGGCTGAAAAGGCCGGCTTCTTTTTGAACGGCCGCATGGTCGAATTCGACTCCACGCACAAGATCTTTACCAATCCTTCTGACAAGCGCACGGAGGATTACATTACAGGCAGGTTCGGATGACACGCATACGCTTTCAACAAAGCCTTGAGGACCTGAAGGAGAATCTGCTGGTGATGGCCGGCCTGGCCGAGCAGGCCATCCAGCGCGCCATTGAGGCCTATCGCGTCCGCGACCTCTCTATTTGCGACCTGGTCAATCGCAGCGAGATCGCCATCAACCGCATGGAGCGCGATATCGATCAGGCGGCGCTGGACCTGCTGGCCATGGAACAGCCCATGGCCATCGACCTGCGCTTCATCCTCTCCGTCATCAAGATCAATGCCGATCTGGAACGCGTGGGCGACTCCGCCAAGAGCATCAGCGACCGCGTCCGCAGCATGGAGCAGATGGCCGCCGTGGATCTTCCTGTCGACATTCCGCGGATGGCCACGCTGGCCGCCGATATGGTGCGCAAGAGCCTGCAATCGTTCATCGAGGCCGATGCCGAGTTGGCCCGCGGCGTGCTCACCATGGACGATGCCGTCGACGCGATGAATCGCGCCGCCTACAAAGCGCTCACCAAGGTGATGGAGGAGCAGAGCCACCTTGCTCCTCAGGCGCTGAACGCGCTCATGATCTGCCGCGCCCTCGAACGCGTCGCGGACCACGCAACCAATATTGCTGAAGATGTCATCTTCTGGGTGCAGGGCACCGATGTGCGCCACCACAAGAGCCTGGCCAAGGCCGAGGCAAAGTCGCAAGTGCAATAGTCATGATTCAGGCCGCAAAAAGCCCCGCGTTTGCGGGGCTCTTTGCTGTGGTTGGATTCGTGTCAGGGCTCGACTTCAGTCGTTCCGATGGAGCGCTTCTACTCTGAATTTGTCATCCCGAGCGAAGCTGGCCGCGCAACTCAACGAGTTGCGCGGCCAGCAAAGTCGAGGGACCTGCAGGTGCTTTTAATGCTCCATCGATTCGAAAGACGCTATCGAGCAGAGCGTTGCAGTCCTGCTCATCCGCGCGGGTTGATTCTTACGCCCATCCCGTTCAGCTTGCTTCGCGCTACGCGCGCCTCGGGCGTCTGCGGATGCCGTTGGATCAACTGCCGCAGTTCGCGAATCCCCGCATCCTTTTTGCCGTCTTCAATCAGCGCCAGTCCCTTGTGCAACTGCGCCGCCGCCGCTTTTTCGTTGCCGCTGAATCCCTCCAGCACGGCGTTGTAGGCGCTGATCGCACTGGGATAATCCTTCTGCTGGTAGGCGATCTCGCCCAGATAAAACTGCGCGGTCCCGGCCAGGTCGTCGAGCGGGTAGTAATGCACTACATCCTGGAACTCGGCGGTCGCCACGTCGTACTTGGCGGCGTTGAAGTCGCGCAGGCCGGCTTGAAAGGTCTGTTGCAGCGGAGGAGCCGCGGGAGCCGCGTTGGCGGTTGGTCCCGGCTGCGTGCCCGGTTGCGTGTTGTCGCCGGGCTGTCCCGGCTGCGTCCCCGGCTGCGTTGCCGTCGGCAGAGCAGCCTGCAGCGTCTGAATCTGCCCCTGCAGATCCTTCACCGTCTGCTGCAGCTTATCCACCCGCGCCTTCAGCTCGTCGATCGAATCGTTGATCGACTGCATCTGCCCTGACGTCGTGTCCAGCTTGCCGTTCACCGTTTCGTTCTGCGTATTCAGCTTTTGCTGCAGGTCTTTCACCGTCGACTGCATCTGGCTGGCCGCGTCGGCCGTCTGCTGCGTCAGGTTCTGCAAAACGCCGAACTTCGAGTCCATCGTCGACTGCAGGCGCTGCACCATGTCCAAAAGCTGTTGCACCTGCGTCTGCAGTTCGACAATCTCTTTTGAAACTGCGTGCGCGGGAATTCCGGCTGGCGCCAGCATCAGCACAAAAACGGCCGCCGTTACCAGACGATTGCGAAATGTGCGTGGTCTTTGCATGTTGAGTCCATCATAACAAGCGGCAGCCTTTTGGATGGTTCCGGGCTGCCGCTCGCTCTTGAATCGAGTTGTTGACCCGGCGCCGCACACCCCGCTTCGGCGCCGTCCCTTGCTGTCGATCTCAGACCGCTCTTACGGCTTGTCCATGGTAAAGCCCGCGCGGCGGTTCAACTGCCAGCACTGCTCGTTCGACTCGGTGCAGAACGGCTTCTCCTTGCCGAAGCTCACTACCCGGATCCGGCTTGCCGCAACGCCCGCCGTCACCAGGGCATTCTTCGCCGCGTCGGCACGATTCTGGCCCAGCGCCAGGTTGTACTCATCCGATCCGCGCTCGTCGCAGTATCCGCCAATCACGATCTTGATGTTCGGATGCTGGGTCAGGTAGTCGGCGTCCTTGGCCAGCGTGGCCTGCGCGTCACTGCGAATGTCGTAAGTGTCGTAGTCGTAGAAGATGTCCTGCACGCGCGACTTGAACTCCTCTTCCGCGCTCATAGAGCTGGTGGGCACACTCACAGCCGGCGGCGCATTCACCGTCACATCTGCTGACGCATCTACCGTGCCGCCCGGGCCTGTCGCGGTAAGGTGATAGGTTGTCGACTCGGCCGGCGTCACCGTCTTCACTCCGGCTGTGGGCACGTTGCCGATGCCGTCGATCGAAACCGACGTCGCATCCATTGTGCGCCAGCTAAGCTGCACCTGGTCTCCAGCCGAAATCACGGCCGGCGTGGCTTTCAGTACCGCCGTTGGCGCGGGGGCTGTGGTGGACGGTGGCGCAGTCTCTTCGGGCAGCGGCGCTTCCTTCTTCTTGCAGCCCGGCAGTGTTGTCAAGGCAAGCAGCATAAAGGGAACAAAGACTGATTTCCGTAGATTCAAGGGTGTGCTCCTTCTCTGTTTCGAACTGTTTTCCGGCCGATCGGGCAACCGTGATCGGCGTCCGGATTCTATGTCGTAAAAATGATAGACCATCTGTCCCGCGCCCACACGCGGGCGTGTCATCGACCGTGATGTTGCTCACATCCGCGAACCCGCTCACTGCCAACTCCAGTTGGGCATGGTGTTGTTGCCTGAGTGCGTCAGTTGCCGCTGCTGGGTTCCGTCGGCAAGCATGGTCCATATCTCCGTCCGCCCGCCGATCGTCCGCTGGAACACGATGTGCCGTCCATCCGGAGACCACGACGGGCAATCGTTGTTACCCGATTCATGGGTTATCTGCAGCCAGTTCTTGCTGGCGATCTCGAGGACGTAAATATCCTGTGCGCCCGGATCGCCCGGCCCGTACTTGCGATTCCATGCGAAGGCCAGCATTCCGCCGCCCGGGTGCCACGAAGGCGACACCGCATAGCCCTGGTCGGTGATGCGCTGGATGTTCGATCCGTCCTGCTCCATGGTGTAGATCTGCGGCTCTCCGGTGCGGCCCCCGGTAAACGCAATCTCCGCATTGGTTCGCGGATTCCATGTCGGCGACACATTGGGGCCCTTCAACGACGTGATCCTGCGGGCGTTGCCGCCGTTGGCGTCCGCGACCCATATCTCCGAGTCTCCCGACCGCGACGAGGAGAGTGCGATCATGGTTCCGTCGCTGGTCCACGCCGGAGTCAGGTTGCTTCCCCCCACCGTTCCCGTCGGGAAGGCAACGGGGCGGCCCAGGTCGAACGAGAACATCCTGATTGCCCATCCCTGATTGCCCATGGATGCAAACGCCAGCCGCGAATTGTCAGGAGAAATACGCGGCGAAAGCGAGATGTTTCCCACGTGCGTCACCGGGTGCTGGTTCTCGCCGTCGTAATCCATCACCCAGATCTCTTTTGACCCGGTGCGGTTGCTCACAAAGTAAATCTTGGTCTCGGCAATGCCGTTGATGCCGCCGCCCAGCCGCGTGATGATCTCATCGGCAAACCGGTGCGCAATGGTGCGCGCCATGTCTTCACTGGCTGCTTCGTTGTATTGCTTGCCCAGCACCTGGGGATTGGCGGCGTTGCTGGCGTCGTCGAGCCATCCATAAACCACCAGCCGTCCGCTGGTCGCGCTGAAGGCGCCGAACGCCACCATGGCCGCATTCGCGGGAGCCACCGACCACTGCGACAGCACGATCTCCTGCTGCGAGCCGGGAGCCGCCTGCGGAGCCAGGCTTTTTGACACCATGTCGAAGATGCCGGCGCTGTTCAGGTCGTTGAACAGAACCGTGTCGAAGATTGTCTTGAGAGCTGGCGTCTGAGGGTCGCTTCCCACAGGCTTGAAGTCCGCCGCTGCCAACCGTATAGGACGGCTGTCCAGGTGGGAGCCGGTGTGCACCCAGTCCTGCGCCTCGCAACGTAGGCCGATCAGGCTTGCCAGAAAGACAAATGCAGAAAGCAAACACCGGGAACGAAAAATCATGCGGTATGCAATCCTTCCTCGGTCGAGTCGTAAAAGTTAATTGTCGGACTCAGCGGGCTGCCGGGCGACAGCAGCATCAGAGTGAATATCCTGATTTCGCTCTCTTGCCGGTTGCTTCTCAACGGGCTTGAAGGATCAAGCCTTGTTCCGAATCCATTCTACTTCGATGCGCAATAGTTGTTCGAGTGCTGCTTGCCGGCGGAAAAAAGGTCCAGGGACAAGCGCCTTGTAACAGGGCACGAGTTTACTCGTGCCGATAAAGCTCCCAAAATGAGTCCGGGGCTTTAGCCCGTGCCAGATGCCACTTTCCCGAGAATTTGGCCCGCCTCGACCTGGCGGACACTGCCTAATACTCACAGTAATACGAAACCAGCAGCGAGCTCTTGGTGTATTGACCCGGCAGCGGCCCAAAAGTATCCACGCGCTGGGCCGCACGCACGCAAACATTGTCCCACGAAGGGCTTCCGCTTGGGGTGTCGAGCTTCACCGCCCCGTGCGACCCGTCCCGGTTAATCGCGAACTCAATGTAAGCGCGGGCTCCTTTGGGGGTATGCGGATCGGCCATCGCACGATAGCTGCTCGAGTCCATCTTGCGGTCAATTTGCCCCACATACCAGCTGAACATGCTGCCGAAGCTCACGTCGCTCACTGAAGTCTGCCCGCTGGTAAAGTTCTGTGGCTGCATCGCGTGCGGAATCGACGTCCCGGTCTGCTCGCCATAGCGCGCCAGGTCCTCGTCCTTCGGTGGCGGCTGATGCATCTGCGTCTTTGGAGCGGTTTGCTTCTCCGTCTTCGCCTGTTTCCCCGCAATCGGTATCGCAGTCTCATCCACCTTATGCGTTTCCTTCGGGCTGGGCAGCGCCGGGGCCTGGCTGGGCGTCTCTGTCGTCAGCACATTCTTGTTCAACGGCTGCGTGCTCGGCAGGGGAATCGCGTTGCTTACCAGGCTCACCTGCATTGCTCCGCCCGCGCCCTGGCTGCCCCACAGATTGTGATGGAACAGCCCCAGGATCCAACCGTAATAAACCAGCAATCCAACCAGGGCCGCGTGCAGCACCAGCGATCCAGCCGCAGGCCCGGCCAGCGGCTCTCCTGTGAGCTGCCGCTCAACCAGATGTCCTCCGCCCTCAATCGCGCCATTCATCCCGTCACTCGCCGCCTTTGCCGGCCTGCCCCCCCGCAATCCCTTTCGTGTCGAGCGGCTGGGTCACAATCGACACGTTGGTAATGCCGGCCTGCTTCACCGCATCCATCACGCTGGCGAACGCGCCAAACGGCACGCGTTCGTCGCTGCGCAAATAAATCGCCTGGTGCGCTGGATCGGCGCTCGAGTCGTGCAGTTTCTGCGTCAGCTCGTGAATGTTGATCAGCTGGTCGTTCAAAAAGACCTGCTGATCGCGGTCGATCGTCACTACCATCCGCTGCTCGGTAATCTGTTTCACCGTGCGCGTCTTGGGCACGTTCACTTCAATGCCCGATTGCAGCACCGGCTCGGTGATCATGAAGATCACCAGCAGCACCAGAACCACGTCCACCAGCGGCGTCACGTTGATCTCGGCCAGCGACGACCGCGTTTTTCCGTTACCAGTTGTGAAGGCCATGCTGCGCCTCTTCACCTTTCTGCCGGGTGCCCCAGGTTCGGCGCGTTTTTGTTTTTGCGCCTGGCCGGGGAGAGCGATTTCTCGACCTGCCGGGTGCCCTATCCTGACCGGTGGGCGCATCGCGCGAGCCGGTCAGGATAGGAGACCAGAAAAGCAAACCCAACGAACTTGTGCCCCGTCCCCAGCCGTTACTGCAGTGCGCCACGCCTGGCTTCCCGCGGACGATCGTCCTCCACCTGCTGCGCCTGCGTCCGCACCGGGATCTCTTCGATCGAGTTGAGCAGTTCGCGGCAAAAATCATCCACCGCCGAGGCAAACACCCTGATGCGCGCGCTGAATTGGTTGTAGGCCACCAGCGCCGGCACAGCCACAAATAAACCCGCTGCCGTGGTGATCAGCGCCTCGGCGATGCCCGGAGCAACAGCCTTGAGCGACCCGGCGCCCGCCGACGCAATCCCCTGAAACGCATCCACCACGCCCATCACCGTGCCGAACAAGCCAACAAACGGGCTGGTGGTGGCAATTGTCGCCAGCCACGTCATGCGCCGCTCCAGCATGGTGATGGCTTCGCTTGCAGCCGTCTGCGCCGAGCGCTCCAGCGGCGTAATGCTCCGGGGCGGTCCCGATCCGCCGGTCTGGCGCTTGTAAGTCTCGTAGACGTCTTCAAACACCTGCGCCAGCGGGCTCGCCGGACAATCGCTGGCCATGGTCACGATCTCCTGCAGCCGCGACGCATTCCGGAACATCTTCACAAACCGCCGGCTCTGGCTCGTCGCCTTCCTGAAGGTCCCCATTTTGCCCAGGATCACCGTCCACGAGTAAAGGCTGGCAATCACCAGCAGCACCAGTACGCCCACCGCGATCCCGCCAATGTTGCCGATCATCTCTCCCAGCGCGCCGAAACCCTGTGTCGGCAGCGGAGCGCTCGCGGCCGCGCCTCCGTCAGCCTGCAAAAACAACGCTAATGCTGCGGTAAGAATCGGAATTTCTCCTTAATATCCACGGTATCAGACGCGATGACCCGCTCCAAGTTATCGATTGGGTGCCTCCCCTGCCGCCCCGCCGCTGCTTCATCGCATCTCCAACAGCCCATTCATGCTATGCTGCGCTCGGATTCTTATTGGGGTGTCCGGGCGCCCCATCCTAATCTGGGTGCGCATCGCGCCGACAGATTAGGATAGGAGACCGCGTCATTTAACCAACGAACTTTTCGGAAGCAACGAAAACCCATGCTCGTCGAACTGCGCGCTGAAAACTATGCCGTCATCGATCACGCCATCGCCTCCTTCGGCCCTGGCCTGAATCTGCTCACCGGCGAAACCGGCGCGGGCAAATCCATCCTCGTCGACGCGCTCGCCCTCTTGATGGGCGGCAAATCCTCGGTAGACGTCGTCCGCCACGGCGCCGACAAGGCGGTCGTCTCCTGCGTCTTCGAGTCCACCCCCGGCGCTGAAGCCGTCCTTGAAGAAAACGGCATCGACGCCGAAGGCCCCGAGATCATCCTCCGCCGCGAAATCCTGAACTCCGGCAAGGGCCGCGTCTTCGTCAACAACCAGCCGGCCACCGTCGCCGTGCTCAAGCAGCTCGCTCCCGAGCTCGCTCTCGTTCACGCCCAGACTGAAACACTCTCCAGCTTCGACGAAGCGCAGCAGCGCATCCTCCTCGACCGCTTCGCCGGAATCTCCACCGATGCGGTGGCCGAAGCCCACGCTCGCTGGCGTCAGGCCCAGGAAAAGCTCAACGATCTGCTCCAGGGCGAGCAGGACCGCCTGCGCATGGTCGACCTGTGGACCTATCAGAAAAAGGAAATTGAGTCGGCCCGCCTCGAGGCCGGTGAAGACGAGGCTCTCGAAACCGAGAAACGCGTCCTCGCCAACGCCGAAAAACTCTACGCTGCGGCCATGGGCGCATTCGAGCAGTTGTATGAAGGCGGAGCCTCGGCTGAAGCCGCCCTGCGCGCCGCACTGCGCAATGTTGAGGAGCTGGCCCGCTACGATGCGCGATTCACTGAGCCGGTGCAGCAGCTCGCCTCGGCCCGCGCCATCGTCGGCGACATCGGCTCCGCCCTTCGCGACTACGCAGAGGGCATCAACGCCAGCCCCGAGCGCCTCGCAGAAATCGAAGACCGCCTGGCCCTCATCGACCGGCTCAAGCGCAAATACGGAAAGACCGTCGCCGAGGTCATCGCCTTCGGCGAAGAAGCCGCCCGCAAGCTCTCTGAGGTCGAAGACCGCGACGAACTCATCAAGGCATTGCATGCAGCAGCCAATGGGGCCGCAGAGGCTTACATCAAAGCCGCCTCGGCTCTCACCGCCGAGCGCAAAGCCGCCGCCGTGCGCCTCGCCAAACTTGCTGAAGCCCAGATCAACTCACTGGCCATGAAGGTCCGCTTTGAGGTTGCGGTCGTTTCGGCCGGTGAGTCAGTTGCATTGAAGGGTACGGGCTTCAGCCCGTACGTTGCGCCGTCGATGAAAGACTCCGGGGCTTTAGCCCCTGAGGGAAATCCCCACTGGACCGCGCAGGGCTGGGACACCGTCGAATACCGCATCGCCACCAACCCCGGCGAGCCTCTCAAGCTGCTCATCGAGATCGCCTCGGGCGGCGAGCTCAGCCGTGTCATGCTGGCCCTCAAAGTCGCAGTGGAAGAGTCCTCGTCCAAGGCAAGGAAACACGTTACTCCGCGCACTCTCGTCTTCGACGAAATCGATATCGGCATCGGAGGCCGCGCTGCCGAGGCCGTGGGCCACAAACTCAAGGCGCTCGGCCGCGGCCAGCAGGTCTTGTGCGTAACGCATCTGCCCCAGATCGCCGCCTTCGCCGATCAGCACCTCGCCGTCGAAAAGCGCGAGAAAGATGGCCGCACGCAGACCCGCATCCGCGTCCTCGACGACCGCGCCCGCACCCACGAGGTCGCCCGCATGTTGAGCGGCGCCAAAGTCACCGACACCAGCCTGCAGCACGCCTCGCAGATGATTGCCGCGAGCCGGTAGGCGGCGATTGACGCCAATTTCGAATGTAGATACAATACCGTATATACGGAGGCCCAGTTTGCGCTGGACGTGGGACCCCAAAAAGGCGAAGAAGAACTTTGAGAAACACAAGGTCAGCTTTGAACTCGCCGAACGCGCCCTGGGCGATCCGTTGTGTATTTCGGTTCCCGATCCGTATCCAAATGAGGAACGGTGGAGAACCCTGGGCTCGCCGAGCACCGACGGAATCCTGGTTTTATATGTCGTCCACACTTGGCCCGAGGACGAATCGGGGGCTGGCAGGATCATCAGCGCGCGGAAGGCAACCAGCCATGAGAGGCAGGAGTATGAAGAAAGGCAATCCTAAGCCGTTAACCTCAAAGCTTCGTGCCGAGCTTAAAGCTTTGGCCGCCATGCCGGAACGCGAAATTGACATCGCCGAAATGCCTCCCATTACCGATTGGAGCCACGCCGTGCGCGGGCCGTTTTACCGTCCCGTCAAACGTCCTCTGTCGCTGCGCGTGGATGCCGACATCATCGACTGGTTCCAACGCCAGGGGCAGGGCTATCAAACCCGCATGAACCTGGCTTTGCGCGAGTACGTCGAGCGGCGCCGCAAACGCGCTTGAGGCGGCACGCATTCCCGCATCAGCAAGCACGCGCACGCACCCACGAGGTCGCCCGCATGTTGAGCGGCGCCAAAGTCACCGACACCAGCCTGCAGCACGCATCGCAGATGATTGCCGCCAGCCGGTAGCGCTACGTGTTACGAGGAAATGTCTGCGGTCACGAATAACCAATTACCCAAACAACTCGCTATGCGAGCCAATCCTCGCCAGTCGCAGCAGATCCTTATCAGCCTTTTTATAAATCAACAGCAGGTCGGGTTTGATGTGGCACTCTCGGTAGCCTTTCCAATCGCTGCCCAGATCGTGGTCGCGATATCTTGCATCGAGCGGCTTGTCGTCAGCGAGCGCCACCAAAACCGGCACAAGATCACCATCCAGGGTCGCTCGATGCTGCCCTTTTGACTCTCGCTTGTAGTCCCGTTTGAAAATTGATGAGCGTTCAATCGTCCGCATGCAAATCGTCCATCAGCCCCTTAACGCCCTTGAACCGCTTTGCCTTGCCTGCTTCCAATTCAGCAATCGCCTTGCGCGTCGTCGCATTGGGAACCCGCACCTCGAATGGAAGCCGCTGCTCATCGGCCACGCGCAGCATCAGCAGCCGGATCGCGTCCGAGATCGACAGCCCCATCGCCTCCAGCGCATCTGCCGCTCGCTCCTTCGTCCCGGTATCGATGCGCGCGCGTACATAGGTGTCCGCCGTCGCCATAAAACCCTCCAATCCAATTGTAGTCACAATAGCACTACAATTCAAGCTCCAGAGTCGAAAGCAGGGGGCAAAGGTCGAACGCAAACATGACAAGCCCGGGTCGCGCATCGCGAAGTTGAGGCAAACGGTGAAACTTGAGGCGCTGGCGAACCCGGAGCCCAACCAATCGTGGTCCGGCCAGTCCACCGGCCTGACACCAGGGCCCTTTCCTCCGCACCGCTCATGACGAAAACGTCATCTCACCACCCGGCTCACATCGCTATACTCGACTGCGTCTGAATCTCTGCGCCCGTGCTTTTAAGGAGACCTCTAAATGCTGCAATCGGTACGGCTTGCCCTCCGGGCCGCCGTTGTTCCTGCAGTCCTTTCATTTTCTGTTCTGTTGCGGGCGCAAGCCGCGCCTCCGCAGCAACCGTCTCCGCCCCCACAGCAAACTGCCCCCCAGCAACCACCCAACGCTCCTACGCCCGCGCCATCATCATCCTCTTCCCAGCAGCCTTCGCTCTCCGATCTCGGCTTCAGTGAGCAGCAGACGAAGGGTGACCCAAAGCTGCAGGCACGGCTCGAAAAACGCACCGAGATGCTCAAGATCCATCAGCGGCTCGGCGTCATCACCCTCGCGCCCATGGTGGCCGATCTCATCACCGGTCCCATGGTCAAAGCCAAAGGCCGCAACGGGCAAACAATCACCGAACCAACCCAGGGCAGCATCGATTTCCATGCCGCGATGGGCGCCACCACAGCCTCGCTCTATGACGCTACAGCTTGCCTGGCCATCTTCGCGCCCAAAATTCCCGGCACTCCCAAGAAAGGCGCCATACGCTTTCATGAGGCGCTGGCCTGGGTTCACGGCCCCGGCATGCTCCTTACGCCCATCCTCGGCTCCATGGCTTTTTCGCAGGAACAGAATGGCCAGAAGGTCCACGGCATCGCGTCGGCCCACGGCGCCGTCGCTTACACCACCGTCATCGCCTACGGCGCTTCGATCATTGCTGTCTCGTGGCCCATTCACCTTAAATTCTGGGAAAGATGATGAAGCGTGTCCTTCTCCTCGTCCTCTTAATCGCACCTGTCGCGGCCTTCGCGCAGGCTGACTCTCAATGGACCGCCGATCAGTCCACGCTCACTTACCACATGTCGCATCCCATGCATGAGGTCGATGGCATCAGCCGCGCAGCACGAGGCAAGGGCGTTTGCCACGCAAGCTGGTGCGACTTCCTCATCGCCGTCCCGGTCAAGTCCTTTGATTCAGGCGACACCAACCGCGACCTGCACATAATTGAGGCCACGCGCGGCGCGGCATTCCCATTGATTCAGGTTCGCGCGCACTTTGCTCAGGCTGAAACAACCCAGCAGTGGATTCATGCCGACCTCGAAGTGCAGTTGGCCGGACAAACCGCGCACTACTCCCAGGTGCCGTTTGAGCGCACACAGCAGGGCGGCGCGGTGCGCATTACCGGCGCCATCCCCCTCACTTGTTCCGATTTCAAAATCGACCGCCCATCGTTTCTCACCGTGCCCATCAAAAATGAGATTCCCGTGCGCGTCGACATGACCTGGCACTCGAATTGATCGGTATTCAATGGTCGCGGTCAGTCAGCCTCTTTGACTTGGCTTCGCGGTCGATTCCCGCACCGCCAGGCTCGTCGATACCAGGTACTCGCGCTGTAGTTTCGGGTTTGCCCCGTCTTCGGCCTGCGCGCGCAGCGCCTCAAACGCCGCCCGTGCAAGATCGGTGCGCGAGAGCCGGATGGTGGTCAGCGGCGGCAGCGTGAATTCGTCGAAAGCAATGTCGTCGAGCCCGATCACCGACAGATCCTCGGGCAGGCGCAGCCGCCTGGCGTATGCCGCGCGCAGGACGCCAATAGCCGTCAGGTCGTTGGAACATACGATCGCTGTCGGCCGGGTTTCGAGTTCCCACAGCTTTTCAAATCCGGCCATGCCGCCTTTCAGCGAGTGGTCGCACTCGATCACATGTTTCATCGCGAGCGGTAATCCGGCCAACTGCATGGCGTCGCGAAAATCGTTCTCGCGCGTCAGCGCCGAGTGCAAACTGTGCGGCCCGGCCAGGAAGGCAATCTGCTTGTGCCCAAGCTCCGCCAGGTGATTTACCGCCGCGCGCATTCCCGTCGAGTAATCCAGCAGAATCGTGCTCGCCTTGGGATCGTCCAGCTTGAATTCGGCCAGCACAATCGGCACGTTGCGATGTGTGAGCTGGTCGAGCACCGGCTCTTCTTCGCCGAAGGTCATTACCGCAACGCCTTCCACTTTGCGCTCAAGCATGCGGCGCACGCAGGTGGTCAGCAGCGCCGGGTCGCTGTTCGACGAGCTCACCAGGATCTCGTACCCATGCGCAACGGCGATCTGCTCGAAGCTTTGGATCAGCTCAGGGAAGAATGGGTTGGTGATGTTTTCAACAATGATTCCAAGCAGCCGGCTGCGGCCTGAAACCAGCGTGCGCGCATGAGTGTTGGGGAAGTAGTTGAGCTGTTTGATCGCCTGCCAAACGCGCTTTGACAGCCGTTCGCTTACCAGGGGCGAGCCATTGATGGTCCGCGAAACCGTGGCAATCGACACCTTGGCCATTGCGGCCACCGTGCGAATATCGGGCATTTTGCCCGTGGGCTTTTGATTGGTCTTGCGAGTCACGAACCAATCCTAATTCAGATGAACGGCCGATTAAAGAGAAGTCTGTGCATTTTCTTCAGGTTGCTGGTATCCGCCCTTCGCCGGAAGGCTCCGCCTCTGAAGGCCCTACACCCGCTCGGCAATCAGCAGCCGCAGGTCGCGGAGGTTGTGCCCCGTCGGTCCGGTCACAACCGAGTCGCCCAGCGCCGTGAATAGCGGGCAGGCGTTGAACTCGGCCAGCGACTCCTCGGGATCGAATCCGAACGATCGCGCCCGCGCCACCGTCGTCGGATCGGCAATCGCGCCCGCCGACCGGGTATTTCCGTCGATGCCGTCTGAACCTGCGCTCAACACCGTCAGGTGCTCGCCGGGATACTTCTGTAACTCCAGCGCGCACGCCAGCACGAATTGCTGATTGCGACCACCCGCGCCCGGCGTCCGGTCCATCGTCACCGTCACTTCGCCCACTGAGATCAGGCACACCCGTTCATGACCTCCACGCAACTCATGAAACCGTTCCAGCAGATACTTTGCCGCGTCCGCGTAATCCCAGTCGTCGCAACTGTTATCCACCACGGTGTGGTAGCCGGCCTTCTGCGCCAGCAACCGCGCGTTTTCCACCAGGTCGTGGCTCGAAAGCAGAATCTCAAAAACCGAGTCGCGAAACGCCTCATCTTCGCCACTCATGGTTACGGCTGAAGTCATCCGCCGCGGCAGCTTGGGCATGAAGGTCGGCCGCCAGCCCTTGTTCCCCGGCGACTCCGGAAGATCGGTGCGCTCGAAGAACTCCCGCACCGGGACCGGAAGCTTTTCCGCCAGGCAGTACTTCGCAATCAGGTCGCGCACTTCCGCCACTGTCGAGTGATCGGGTGAGGTCGGCCCCGACGACAGCGCATCCAGCGTTCTCAGCGGCACATCGGGCAAAAGCAGGCTCACCTTCAGCGCTTCCGGCGCGGCCATCGCAAGCCGCCCGCCTTTGACCGCGGAAAAATGCTTGCGCAGCGTATTTACCTCGTTGATCGGCGCGCCCGACGCCAGCAGCAACCGATGAAACTCGATCGTGTCGTCAAGCGTGATCTGCGGATCAATTGGCAGATCGAACAGGGCCGACCCTCCCCCCGAGATCAGGAAGAAAATCAGCGTGTCCTTCTTTGCCTTGCGCAACATTGCCAGCGCCGCCCGCGCCGCGGCAAATGAATCCTCGTTGGGCAGCGGGTGCCCGCCCTCGAAGTAGCGGAACCGCCAGTTCCGGCTCCTCGGCTGCTGATTCGTGCAACAGATTCCCCGCAACCCCTTGCGCCGCTTCATCCGCTCCAGCAGGATTTCAAGCATTGGACCGGCAACCTTGCCCAGCGCGATCACGAACACCCGCCTGTAATTCGAGAGGTCGATGGTTGCCGGTCCGCTTCCATCGGGCAGCAGCCTGTGCATGCGGCTGCCCTCAAAGCGAGTCCGCCTGTCAAATGCCGATGCGATGTCGCAGGCTTCCAGTGCGCCCGTGAAGATATGAGTGGCCGAATCGTGCAGGGTATCGAGGACTGAGTCGCTGACCGGGGTCATGCCAATTGCTCCTTCAACCAGCCGGCAAAGGCCCGTTGCATGGCAGAAAGTTTGTGAGTAAAGAAGTGGTCTGCTCCCGGGACAAAAATCAACCGCGACGGTTCGGCCGCGTGGGCCACAACCGATTCCAACTGCCCCGGCTGCGTGAATTCATCACGCATGCCACTCAAAAACAGTTTTGGGAGGATTGCTTTTTCAAGGAAGGAGTAGCGATGGGTGCGTCCGTCGGCTTCTGTGGGAAGTCCGAGCGCCGCAACGGCTTTTACACGCGGGTCTGGCTCTGTCGAATCAAGACCCTTCGCCGCGCAGCAGGCCTTCAGCGCCATTGCCGCTCCAAAGCTGAATCCCGCCACCACGATCGGCCGCGCAAACTCGTGCTCCAGCCAGTCGAGCGCCGCCCGCACGTCTTCAAACTCCGCCTTGCCGTCGTGCTGTCCTTCGCTCAATCCCACGCCGCGAAAGTCGAACCGCAAAACCGGCAGCTCAAAGCCCCAATGCCGGCGATTCATCACCTGCATCGCGTGGTACACAACCTTGTTGTGCATTGTGCCCCCGCGCAGCGGGTGGGGATGGCACACGAGTGCTGAAAACGGCGCGTCGCTCGCGCCCTCGTTCAGCAATCCTTCCAGTCTGCCTGCGGGTCCGGCAATCGTCACGCTGCGCAGTTTGCGCGCCTGAGAGTGGTCTTTCGTTGAATGCGCCTCCTGGCTCACTTTGGCTCTCTCCAACGGTTCTGGATTCTGCAAAACCCCCAGCCCGGCCGGATTAATATGAACCTCGGCGCTTACACTTGCGCAGATCATGCCACAAATAATTTTACGCCTGATGCTTTATCATGCACGGTTTAAATCGGTTTAGTACCGCATCGCGGACTTGCTTTCGAACCCGCTCCCCCCGCGGCCTCCGCTCATCACTCGTCTGCGCGGCCTCTCACCCCTCCTCCTGTATCCTTGCTGCATCATGAACAGCTCTACTCCGCCTGCAACAATTGACCCCATTGGGCTTACCCGCCAGTTGTGCGAGATCGAATCCACCACCTACCAGGAGGGCCAAGCCGGCGATTTTCTCGCCGAATTCCTCTCCGCTCACGGTTGGGAAGTAGAGAAAACCCCTGTCCCTCAACCGGTTGAGAGCGCCTTTGCCGGCCCGCGTTGGAATGTCTATGCCGGTATCCCCGGCCAGACCCCGGAACTGGTCTTTTCCACCCACATTGACACCGTCCCGCCCTACATCCCCTTCAGCGAAGACCAGGAATTCATGTACGGACGCGGCGTCTCAGACGCGAAAGGCATCATTGCCGCGCAGGTGGCCGCGGCAACCGCCCTCCGCCAGGCAGGTTTCCGCGCTGGAATGTTGTTCGTGAGCGGAGAAGAGCGCGATTCGGCCGGCGCCAAGGTCGCCAATGCCACCCCCAGGGGCAGCCGCTTCCTCATCAACGGCGAACCCACCGGCAATCGCCTCGCGCTGGCGTCAAAAGGCTCTCTGCGCGCGTTCTTCAAGGCCACGGGCAAGATGGCCCACTCCGCCTATCCCGAGCTCGGCGATTCCGCTGTCCACAAGCTCGTTGAAGTCCTCGGCCGCCTGCTTGCGCTTCCTCTGCCATCGCTTGAAGACGTGGGCCCAAGCACGCTTAACATCGGCCAGATTCAAGGCGGCCACGCACCCAACGTCATCGCCGATCACGCCGAGGCCCAGGTTCTGGTTCGCCTTGTCGGCGATTCGGCGCCCATTCGCGCCGCTCTCATCGAGGCCTGTGGCAACCAGGCCGAGGTCGACTTCACCCTCGAGATTCCCTTCGTTCGCCTGCGCGCCGTCGAAGGCCTGCCCACCATGATCGCCAAGTTCACCACCGATATTCCCCAGCTCAGCAACTGGGGCGAGCCGCTGCTCATCGGGCCGGGTTCGATCCACGTAGCCCATACGCCATTCGAGAAGCTGGCCAAGAAGGAGCTGCTAGAAGCTGTGGAACTCTACATCAAGGTGGGCAAGCAATTGCTTTCCTGACGCGTTTCCCTTGTGTTTTTCGCCAGGCTGGCGAGTTTTCGTCTGATATGCTGCCCGTGGGCGATATAGCTCGCACATACGCTGCTATATTCATTCCCCTGCGGAGAGATTCATCCATGAGCGCAGATATCTACTCGATTCCGCTGGAAAAAATCACGGGCGAGCCCGCATCGCTCGCCGACTTCAAAGGCAAAGTCCTTCTCGTCGTCAACGTAGCTTCAAAGTGCGGCCTCACCCCGCAGTACGAGGGCCTGGAGAAACTCTACGAGCTCTATCGCGGCCAGGGACTCGTCGTCGCCGGCTTCCCGGCCAACGACTTCAAACAGCAGGAGCCGGGCGCCAACGACGAGATTCAGTCCTTCTGCTCGCTCAACTACGGAGTTCAGTTTCCGCTCTTCAGCAAGATCGCCGTCCTTGGACCCTCGAAGCATCCGCTCTACTCCTCTCTCACCGCCGCCCAACCCAAGGCCATCAGCGTCAATGAGGTTCCATTCCGCGAAAAGCTCAAGGGCTACGGAATCGAAACTCTCCCCGAACCCGAGATTCTGTGGAACTTCGAGAAATTCCTGGTCAGCCGCAACGGCGAAGTCGTTGCGCGCTTTTCGCCCGACACGCAGCCCGATGCGCCGCAGCTCGTCGCCGCGATCGAAGCCGAACTAGCCAAGGAGTAGCGCCAGCAGGAAATTGAGCCGCGCAGCAAGCGCGGCCCCGCTCCTTGACTGCGCCGCACTTGTGCGAGCCTGCTGCCCGGCCGGAATCAGGACGGTTGCCCAAACGATGATTTGCGCCGCGGCCAGCCCGGGTTTAGACTTGTTCCTTCCCGGAATGATCGCGTGCTAAAGGAGCGATTCGCGATGGCTGTATCGCGCCGCAAATTCCTTGGTACGGCGCTTGGCGCCGGCGCAGCAGGATTTATCGCCGCTCCGGTTTCGCCGGCAGCCGCCCAACCCGGCCTTGTCAATCTCAGCAGCGAGTTCTGGGACGCCTCTATCGATCGCGCCACCGGATGCATCGCGTCGCTGGAGAGCCGCGGCCAAGGCTGGAAACTGAAGGGCGCCGGGATGCGTCTGCACGTTCCCGCGCCCGACCATCGCTTCCACTACCTCACCGAGCATCACGCCGCTATGCCGCGCGTCGAATTCGATGC
The DNA here is from genome assembly GCA_963808695.1 of uncultured Acidobacteriaceae bacterium. Lineage (GTDB taxonomy): Bacteria > Acidobacteriota > Terriglobia > Terriglobales > Acidobacteriaceae > Telmatobacter. Next base: position 80,126 of record CAWEHF010000009.1, on the reverse strand, counting down.
CCGGCATGCCTCCATCACCTGGAACGGATTCGAAAGCGATCGGCTAGGCAGCCTCGACATCGAAGTTCGCCAGTCGATCCGCCTCGAAGGCGCGGGCATCCATTTCAACTATGAGATATATAACAGCAGCCAGGCGGTCATCGAGAGCTACACGTATCCACGCCTTGCCGGCCTCAGGCCCGCTGGTAATGACAGGCATCTGCGCCATGCGGCATGGAGCTACAGTGGGATAAGCTCCATCGGGCTGTGGCCGATATTCGGCAATGAGGTCGGCTACTGGGGCTCCGACACGCCGGCCCAACTGCAGCACCTTGGCACAGACATCCAGTTTTGCCTGATCGTCGGCGATACACGCGGCCTCTACCTCGGCTACCACGACCCCGGACAGAAGCAAACAGTGCAGGTTTGCTTTGCGCTCGCGCCGGCCTATGTCGACTCGTTTAGCTCGAATGCAACCGATGCCGCGGGAAAAGTCTCCGATTCCACCATTTCAATCGATCCCAACCATCTCTGCTTCATCCAGCCTGGCGGCACGCAGCGCTCCGAGCCGCTGGTATTCGAGACATTCGCAGGCGACTGGCACGCGGGCGCCGACATTTACAAAGCCTGGCGGCGCACCTGGTTCACCGCGCCCAAAAGCCCCACGTGGGTTAGAGATATTCACTCCTGGCAGCAGATTCAGATCAACTCATCTGAAGACCGTCTCGAGTTTCCGTACAAGGATCTGGTCAGACATGCGGAGGCCTGCAAACGATGGGGCGTGCAAGCGATTCAACTCACCGGCTGGCAGAAGGGCGGACAGGATCGCGATTTTCCACTGCACGATATCGACCCTCGCCTCGGCACCGCGCAGGAGTTCAAAGACGCTATCGCGGCGAGCAGGGCGATGGGCGTGGAGATCGTGCTCTTCAACAAGTACGCTTGGGCTGACGTTACTGCACCCGATTACCCCGAGTTCCGCAAATACGCCATCCAGGATCCGTACGGCAATCCATACCAGTTCAACGGCTACAACTACGACACGCCAACACAGATCAGTGGCATCAACGCGCGCCACGGCGTCGGCATGTGCCAGGCCAGTCCCCTATGGCGCGAACGCGCGCTTCAGGAATTCCGCAAGAGCGTCGACCTCGGCGCCAGCGGAATCCTGTTCGACGAGTGCCAGTGGCATTTGAGTCCCTATTGCTTCGCGAGAGATCATGGGCACGGCGTTCCCGGTGCGGTTTTTTCGGGAGATGTGCCGCTGATCGAGGGCTTCCGCGCGATCGTCGATCCCGAGCAATTTCTCTTCGCCGGCGAATCGCCCTACGATATCGAGCTTCGTACCTACGACATGTCCTACTTCCGCATAGGCGCCGGATTCGTGCCCTTCGGCCGGTATATCGATCCGTTCGCGCCCATGTCGGTTGCGATCACCGGATGGAACGACCGGCAGACGATCAACGCGTGCCTGCTCTATCGCTTCTCCATGAGCTATGAGCCGCGCGACTTTCACGGCGAACTCGGCGAAATGCCGGAAACGTTGAAGTACGGTCGTGCCGTCGACGACCTGAGGCGCCGCTATCGTGAATGGCTGTGGGACGCGGAATTCCGCGACACCCTCGGCGCAGGGGTTACCGTAGCCAACGAGCCGCATAACGCCTACTCGGTGTTTAGGTGCAGCGATGGGCGCTGCGCCATTGTGGCGGCCAATATGAGCCATACCGGCAAGATTGTTTGCGAGTATGCCTTCGATTCTCCACGTTCGGCCGAGGTGCAATTCGTCTCTGTTGAGCATCCCGATCCAAAGCGATGTCCCGCCGGATCGGTAAAGGAATTCGAGCTGGCTCCCGGATCGGCGATGGTAATCCTGGAAACCTGATCAGTTGTTGCCGGCTGGCGCCGTGCGCTCAGGGCAATGTATTCTCAGCCCATGCACACGGGCGTCCCCACTCCCGCCAATCAGCTTGAAAATTCCGCTTCCTCCTACCTGCGCTCGGCGCGTCATCAGCCCGTGGAGTGGCATCCCTGGGGCGAGGCGGTCTTTGCCCGCGCGCAGAGCCTCAACCGGCCCATCCTCCTCGACATCGGCGCTGTCTGGTGCCACTGGTGCCACGTCATGGACGGCGAGTCCTACGAGGACCCCGAGATCGCCGCCGTCATCAACGAGCACTTCGTCGCCGTGAAGGTCGATCGCGACGAACGCCCTGACATCGACTCGCGTTACCAGGCTGCGGTCTCCGCCATCAGCGGCCAGGGAGGCTGGCCGCTCACCGCATTTCTCACACCCGACGGCCGCCCCTACTACGGCGGGACATATTTTCCGCGCGACGATCGCTACGGCCGCCCCGGCTTTGGCCGCGTGCTGCTTGCCATGGCCCAGGCGTGGCGCGAGCGCCGCGACGAGGCTCTCGAAACTGCCTCAAGCGTCATGGCAGCGATCGAGCACAACGAGAGCTTCAGCGGCCGCTCCGCCGATCTCTCGCCCGCGCTCATTGAAAAAATCGCCGGCGCAATCGTCCGCCAGTTCGATCCGCGCAACGGCGGCTTTGGCTCGCAGCCCAAATTTCCCCATCCCGCCGCGCTCGACCTGCTGCTCCACGTCGCCACCGTCTCCGGCGATCACCAGGTCGGCGAGGCTTTCACCGTCACGCTTGAAAAGATGTCTCGCGGCGGCGTCTACGACCAGCTCGCCGGCGGCTTCCATCGCTATTCGGTCGACGAGCGCTGGGTCGTGCCGCACTTCGAGAAGATGCTCTACGACAACACCGAGCTCCTGCGCAATTATGTACACGGATTTCAAACTCTCGTCCGCGAAGATTTTTCGCGCACCGCGCGCGAGATCGTCGCCTGGCTCGACTCCACGATGACCGACCGCGAGCGCGGCGGCTTTTATGCTTCCCAGGATGCCGACGTCGGCCTCGACGACGACGGCGACTACTTTACCTGGACCCTCGACGAAGCCCGCGCCGTGCTCAGCGGGGATGAACTCGACGCCGCCTCGAAATACTGGGACATCGGCGAGCTCGGCGACATGCACCACAACCCAGCCAAAAACGTTCTCCACGTCAAGTTCTCGACTGGAGAACTTGCAAAGCAACTCAACTCCAGGGAGGAACAACTTAAGCAGCTTCTCGACTCCGCTCGAACCAAACTTCTCGCCGCGCGCGCCCTCCGCCCCGCACCTTTTATCGATCGCACCCTCTACACCGGTTGGAACGCGATGGCCGTCACTGCGTATCTGGAGAGCGCAAGCGTCCTCGGCCTGCCAACCCGCGAGTTCGCGCTGCGCACACTCAACCGGCTGCTCGCTGAAGCCTGGAACGGCGTCGAGTCTCTGCGCCACGTCATCGCGTATCCCGATGGAGTCGCGTCCTCCGAGCCCGCTCCCGGCACGCTCGACGACTACGCCTTCACCATCCTCGCCTGCATCGATGCCTGGCTCGCATCCGGCGAGATGCGCTACTACTCCTCGGCCGTCACGCTGGCCGACGCCATGATCGCCGGCTTCTACGATTCAACTGCCGGAGCTTTTTATGACTCACCCGCGCCCGCAACCGGCACGCCCCTCGGTGCGCTCTCAGCCCGCCGCAAGCCTCTGCAGGACACGCCCACGCCGGCCGGCAATCCGACAGCAGCTTCGGCGCTGCTTCGTCTCGAGCCGCTCAGCGGTTGCGCCAAATACCGTGAGATTGCCGAAGACACGCTCGAGTGCTTTGCAGGCATCGTGGAACACTTCGGCCTCTACGCGGGCAGCTACGGCCTGGCTCTCGCGCGTCTGCTCCTCGATCCCGTGCAGATTGTCATTGTCGGCTCCGGCTTCCGCGCATCCGAATTTGAAGTCGTGGCCCATGCCGGTTATGCGCCCAACAAAACCGTGATGCGCATCGATTCCACGCGCCTCATCCCCGGCGGCATTCCCGAAGGGCTTGCGGAGACGCTGCTCCTCGTTCCGCCGCCCGCCGGCGCCGACGCCTGGGCTCTCGTCTGCAAGGGCCGCACCTGCCTCCCGCCCATCGCCGATCCCCAAGCCCTAGCCGCCGCAATCGGGTCCGCGACGTAGACGCGGCTTGCCGTGTACCGCCGGTCTCCCGACCGGCTGTACTGGCGGCTTCCGCGCCGCCAGCGGCAATGTGCGGGCCAGGAGACCCGCACTACAGCCGGCTAGGAAGCCGGCGGTACCTGCTTGCAGCATCGTTGCAGGCATCAGGTCCCAGCGCTCATTCGCCGTTGAACGGATTCGTCTCCTGCGGCTTGAGCGTTGTCGGGTCGTGCGTCATCGCAGACGTCTCTTCGTGCGCTGCCGCGCCTGGAGCCAAGCCACTGCCCGAGGGCATAAACACGCGGTTCGGATCGCCGGGCAGCAGATGATTCTCCTCAAACGCCAGCCGCACTCTCCGCTGGAACTCCCGGATCGGTCCGTATTGCCTGGTTGCAATCGTCTTGAATACCACCGGAATGATCAGCTGCGATCCCTTCACGGAATCGACGCCCAGCACCTGCGGGTCGCTGATGAAAAGGTCCTTGAACGCGCCGTTCTCCCGCACCTCCATCGCGATCTTGTTCAACAGCGCAATCACTTGATCGGGATTCGCCGAGAAATCCGCGCTCACGTTGACGGTCGCCACCGAGTAGCCCGCGCTCAAGTTCGCTACGGATGTGATCTGCGAGTTGGGAATCACGTACAGCGTTCCGTCCCCGTCGCGCACCGTGGTCTTGCGCAGCGTCATGCTCTCCACGGTCCCCGAAAGCCCGGCCAGCCTCACCGTGTCGCCCACGTTGAACTGGCCCTCCACCAGGATCAGGACTCCGTTGAACATGTCTTTCACAATCGTCTGCGCCGCCAGGCCGATGGCCACGCCTGCAATTCCCGCCGAGGCCAGCAGCGGCGCCAGGTTCACTCCAAACGCGTCCAGAATCTGCATTCCCGCAATCGCCCCGATGATCGCCAGCCCGGCTGCGCGAATCACGCCCGAAAGAGTCTTGATCTCGGCGATCCGGCCGCGATCAGTCGCGTGCATCTCGGCCACTCGCACCATGCGGTGGGTGACGATTTGCAGCAACTTGTTCAGGAGAAACGCGATCGCGGCAATCACTACCAGGTGCGGCAGTTTGGTGTGAATGAACTCCTGGCTGTCCACAGCCCATTCGTCCAGCACTTTTCCCCAAAAACGGCCCTCGGCAAACCATCCCCACCGGGCGGCCCACCAAAAATCTGCGGCAATCATCAAAACACCCATGCCAAAACCTCTGGTTCTAGACTAGACTCTTGGCAGGCCCCTTTGAGAGGCCTTGCGATCCGCACTCGTTCCGAGATTCAGGACCCTCGTTACCAGCAACTTCCCAGGCAAGGTGCTGAGGTTCCCATGGCAGCGAAGAACAATTGCTTCGGGCCTATCTCCCGCCGGCTTCTGGTGGGAGCGCTGGGAATGTGTGTGTTGCTGGCGCTGGCCGCGTTGGCCGGCAGTCGCTCCGGTGCCCAATCTGCGCCCCCTCAGCAAGCCCCTCCGGCGCCGGCGCAAGCCGCATCCCCTGCTCCCGTTCAGCCTGCAACCCAGTCCGCTACTGCCGCTGCTCCAACCCCGCCGCGCCCGCCTTATCCGGGCATGCCCCCTGGAGAGATGCGCAAGCAGCAGGTAGCCCAGGAGTGCGCCGACCTGCTCAAACTCGCCACCGACCTGAAGGCCCAGGTGGACAAAACCCGCAAAGACGAACTCTCAGTCACCGTGGTCCGCAAGGCTGCCGAACTCGAACAGATGGCCCACAAAGTCAGGAGCGGAGCCGCGCTCTCAACCAGCAACGAGTAAGCCCTGCAGCGCCAGGGGATGGATAGCACCATGAGCAATCTGAATCCAAAAGCCGCAAACGCCATCGCAACCTCGCGGCAGCGCTTTGGCTCGCCATTGCTTCTTGCGCTTCTCCTCATGGTTCCCGTCAGAGTCGGTTTGCCGCAGACGAGCCTGTCAAGCAAGGGCCCCGTTTTAAGTGGCGAAGGCTCAGTCTTAGCGCAGCGCCAGACACTCGACGACGCCACCGACCCCGGAAGCGGAGCGTTCGACTCAGTCCTGGCTGAGCGCCGCATGAAGATGCTGAACAACGAGCGCCGCAAATCCCTCATTTCCGACTCCGACAAGCTTTTCAAGCTGGCCACCGAGCTCAACAACGAGATCGCTCATTCCAATTCCGGCTCGCTCACTCCCGACCAGTTGCGCAAGGTGGCAGAGATTGAAAAACTCGCCCACAGCGTTCGCGACAAAATGACCATGACCGCGCCTTCGCCTTCGGTCAATTACTTCCCCACTTACGGACCGCCATTCAGTCAGTAGTTACAGCGCCTCCGCGGAGCTGGCAGAACGCCCTTCTCCAGGAATGTGAAAATCCGGTCCCAAGAACCCCGTTTTGCCGCGCCCAAAGGATTGTTACAATTTGCTTGAGTAGGCGAGTCTGTTATTGACCTTTCCGCAGCCGCACGCCGCGGGGAGGGTCATGGCAGCCTCCAGGGGGTCGGTCGTAATGGAAGTGGCTATTTCCAGCACTCGGGCGCCTCAGCCGGCGGGTGCCTCTGAGAGTTTGAGCGCACAGCAATTGGTTCGAATCTACCGGCTCATGGCGCTTTCCCGCCGCGTCGACGATCGGGAGATCCTCCTCAAGCGCCAGCAGAAGGTCTTCTTCCAGATCTCCGCCGCCGGCCATGAAGCCCTCCAGGTTGGCGCCGCTCTGGCTCTCAGGCCCGGCTACGATTGGTTTTTCCCCTACTATCGCGACCGCGCTCTCTGCCTGGCCCTCGGCGTCACCCCTTACGATATGTTCCTCCAGGCAGTGGGCGCCGCCTCTGACCCCGCCAGCGGCGGCCGGCAGATGCCCACGCACTGGAGCAGCCGCGAGCTGCACATCGTCAGCACCTCGTCTTCCACCGCAACCCAGCTGCTTCACGCCGTCGGCTGCGCTGAAGCGGGCCGCTACCTGAGCCGCCATCCCGAGGCTGCGGAGCGCGCGCAGGGCGACTACCGCGCCTTCCACGATCTCGAGTTCCACGGCGACGAAGTGGCTCTCGCCTGCATCGGCGAGGGTTCAACATCGCAGGGCGAGTTCTGGGAGGCCATGAACACCGCCTCAAACCAGAAACTCCCTGTCATCTTCCTGGTTGAAGACAACGGCTACGCCATCAGCGTTCCTGTCGAGGTGAACACGCCGGGCGGCAACATCTCGCGCATCGTCGCCAACTTCCCCAACTTCCACTTTGCCGAGGTCGACGGCACCGACCCAGTGGCCAGCCTGGCTGCATTTCAGGCCGCCGCCGCGCATTGCCGCGCGGGACTGGGCCCGGCCTTCGTTCACGGCCACGTCGTCCGCCACTACTCTCACTCCTTCTCTGACGACGACAAGAACTACCGCTCCGCCGCCGAGCGCGAGAGCGACGCCCTGCGCGACCCCATTGCCCGCATGCGCGAGCGGCTTATTCGCGAGGGCATTCTCACCGAGCCCGAGATTATCGAGCTTGAGAAGGTCCTCGAACATGAAGCCGCTGAAGCCGCCGAGCGCGCACTCCTCGCCCCGCTTCCCGATATATCCACCATTCCCGAGCACGTCTACTCGCCCTACCTCGACCCCACCTCAGCTTCCTTCGCCAGCGAGCGGTCCGCTCCCCCTGCCACAGACCCCGACCAAAACGCCAAAGCGCGGAGCGCCGCTAGCTCCGCTCGCGCGGGTGCTTCAGCACCGCGCACAATGGCTGACCTCATCAACGCCTGCCTCCACGACGAGATGCGCCGCGATCCGCGCATCGTGGTCTATGGCGAAGACGTGGCCGACGCCAGCCGCGAGCAGGCTCTGGCCGAAGTGAAAGGGAAGGGAGGCGTCTTCAAGCTCACCGCCGGCCTGCAAACCGAGTTCGGCTCCGAGCGCGTCTTCAACTCCGTTCTGGCCGAAGCCAACATCGTCGGCCGCGCCGTCGGTTACGCGGTCCGTGGCTTGAAGCCCGTCGTCGAGATCCAGTTCTTCGACTACATCTGGCCGGCCATGCACCAGATCCACAACGAGCTCAGTCTCATGCGCTGGCGCTCCAACGGCGCCTGGGCCGCGCCTGCCGTCGTTCGCGTGCCTATCGGCGGCTACCTTACCGGCGGCGCTGTGTATCACTCGCAATCGGGCGAGAGCATCTTCACCCACATCCCCGGCCTGCGCGTCGTCATGCCTTCGAACTCACTCGATGCCAACGGCCTGCTCCGCACCGCTATCCGCTGCGACGATCCCGTGCTCTTCCTCGAGCACAAGCGTCTCTATCGCGAGCCCTACGGCCGCGCGCCTTACCCGGGCCCCGACTTCGCCATCCCCTTCGGCAAGGCCAAGATCGTCCGCCCCGGCAAGCACATCACGCTGGTCACTTACGGCGCGCTTGTTCCGCGCGCCCTGCAGGCTGCGCACCAGGCTGAGCGCGACCATGGCATCGATACCGAGATCATCGACCTGCGCACTCTGAGCCCCTATGACTGGGAAGCCATCGCCGAATCGGTTCGCAAGACCAGCCGCGTCATCGTCGCTCATGAAGACATGATCAGCTGGGGCTACGGCGCTGAGATCGCCGCCCGCATCGCCGATGAGCTCTTCGACTCGCTCGATGCGCCCGTCAAGCGCATCGGCGCCATGGACACTTTTGTCGCCTATCAACCTATTCTCGAAGACGCGATTCTTCCCCAGCCGCAGAACATCCTCGACGCGCTGGTCGCGTTAAAGGCCTACTGAACCCTATGTTCGATTTCGAAATCTCCCCGGCGGACACCGCAACCCTGCTCAAGGAAAAGCAGGCCCGCCTCATCGACGTGCGCGAGCCCTGGGAGTACTCGACCGCTCACGTAGAAGGCAGCGTCCTCATGCCCATGGGCGACGTGCCCGTTCGTGCTCACCAGGAGCTCGATCCCGAAGAGCGTCTGCTCGTCCTCTGCCATCACGGCGTGCGCTCAATGAACGTGACCGTCTGGCTGCGCAACCAGGGCTTTGAGAATGCGCAGTCCGTTCGCGGCGGCATCGACGCATGGAGCGCTGAAGTTGATCCCAAGGTTCCGCGCTACTAGCGGGCAATTCCCACCCATCAGCCTATAACTGTTGTCATCCCGAGCGCATAACTGCTGTCATCCCGAACGCGGTGAGGCCGAAGGCTCGCCGTGGCGAGGATCTGCGGTTGCTCCTCACACATTCCATCCCGCCACTGTCCGGTTGGGCGGTCACTCGACAGGAACTCCACAATTCGGCTCACTGACGATGGATTCGCACCTCGGCGATCTGGCGCCAATCTAGACGTGCCATTGATGGGAACGGCGTCTACAAATGGGAGCAGAAATCCGGATTCGTCCAGTTACCTCAAGTTCCGTTCTTCATTCGCGGGAAGAGCCGGGATTCGACGGCGCAACTTCTAGACCCACCACTCGGCGTTTTGAGCGGCGAAAATGCACTCGTGTTCATCGTTCCAATAGAGAATCGTTATGTGTCCGTCTTGAGAGACCACGACGGAGACGGCCTCTCGGTTCTCTGCCACAAACCTCGCTGCCGACTGGTGGCGAGTTCCTCCTAGTTCTTCAAGCTTACACGGACATAACTTCTGCGGGCCGGGAACGGGGTTAAATCGACATACTTGCAGCGGATCGGTTGAGGATGACGCGATTTTGGCGCCGAATCCCAATATCTCCAGTTTGTTTGTTAATACAATCGCTCCGTCGTAGTTTGCTAGGGGTGCGATATGATGAACAGCCAGCTGGGGTTGCCATTGGCGATTTGGACGAGCCAACGCGGCGGTGATTTCGTTCTTCTCTTCTTCACTCAGGCTCGCCGATGATATGCATTCAATTGCTCTGCCGCAAGCGAGACCGTATTTGAGGTCCTGGCTTATCCACTCCTGAGCAGCAGTATCTGGCCTAGCGAACTTGAAGAGGAAGGGATCGAGAGATTGTTCCCACTTTCCGTTTACTTCCGGGACGACAAGAATCGTGCCCCCGTGCCCATGTTCCAGAATTACCCGTGCCAGCGCTCCAAGCACCAAGCACTCCCGCCACGCCTGTTGCGTGGCAACGAAATCATCTGTGGGCAAGCTTTTGCGCATCCTCCTCCTGAGAAAGTCAGGAAGGGTCACTGGGCCTCCTCCATCCAAGAAATAGGCGGAGCTCTCCCTCAACACGACATAATGCCGCAAGCAATCAATGTCCATCCGGACAACTCCAGGCGCGATGATTTCCGCTGAGATTCCGAGGCTGTAAGGCAGATTTGCGAAGCCCCAGATTTTTAGTCGGCCATCTTCACGATCGTTTTCACGACAGACGAGCAATGATCCAAAGGCAGGCACCACATGCGCGAGCTTTGCGACAAACTGCTGGTTAAAATCGACCGGCTCTTGAAAGGCAATTGGATCCGTCCCGGCCAGTCTGAGACGGGGGGACGCAAGAACGATACGAACGCGAGTTGGCCGCTCTTCGTCGCTCCTTAAACTGGCCCAGAACGCAACTTCGGTGAGGTTCCTCAGTTCTTCGAAGCTAGGGGTCAGCACCCCATCGAGGCAGGGTGAGCGGAGCGACGCGCTGTGCTCGATCTGTTCGTAAATGCGACCCAAGACATCGCTCTTGATGTCAAGCCACGGAAGTATCATCTCTTGCGTTGTATCCTTCACCTAGGATCGTCCTCCAGGCACGCTTGACTCTCGCGGGAGAATCGAATGCGTCCTACTGTCCTACTCTTCTTAGGCTACTTTAGTACCGCTCAGTCCGCTTGCGTTTTCCGAATACGCCTCAGCCGGCGCTAACAGCCCTTATCGCATTTCCGCGACCGATTTGAAGCGCAATCGGGAGTTCCGGGTCTATCCTCGCCCAACCAGCAGTCCTATGTCGGTAAGTTTCGCAAATCGGTGAATCCACGCCACAGTGCGGTCACAAAATAGAAAATCAGCAAGCTCTCTCCCGGAACCGCCCGATGCGAGAGGTGCGAGCTGTCTCCGTCTTTTGCAGGGAATTACCCCGCCCCGGCGCACAATCACAATCAAGGAGCATTGCGCCAACCCATATGCCTAACATCACCGTTACCGTCGACGAATCCGTCTACACCAATGCCCGCATCGCCGCCGCCCTGCACAAAACCACCGTCACCCAGCTCGTCCGGGGGTTCCTCGAGCAGCTGAGCCAGCAAGCCGCCCAGTCCCTCGATTCAGGGCGCTGCGACTCCATAGGAGGCTTCAACGAGGTGACCTCGACCATGGACTTAGCGTCTGAAATGCCGCATTTGGCTTCAAAAAGAGGGTAAAATGCCGTGTTTTGGGGCGCTTTTGTACCCTTTGTTCGATCGCAACCGTCAATGACTCAATAGCTTAGGTGATTGAGAACAATCGCCCCCACCCCCCTCCCCTCACAGCCCCAGTGAAACTGTGAAGCCGAAGGAGTCAGCTCCTGGGGTTATTCGGGCGCACTCACTGAGAAATGCGCCGGCAACCTGCATTGCCGGCCGCGATTGTGACGCTACGGCAGCGGTCTATACTTCCTATGTCTGATTTCCAGAAAGGAACGTGCTTCATGTCCTCTACCGCTGTCGATTTTGCCCGCCAGAACCACCCGAGATTTCTCAACGAACTGAAGGACTTTCTCCGCATCCCCTCCATATCCACGCTGCCCGAGCACAAAGGTGATTGCCGCACGGCCGCCGGAACCCTCGAGGCCGAGCTCACCCGCATCGGCATGGAGAACGCGCGCCTCATCGAGACCGAGGGCCATCCCCTCGTCTATGCCGACTGGCTGCACGCCGAGGGCAAGCCCACCGTCCTCGTCTACGGCCACTACGACGTTCAGCCGGTCGACCCCATCGACGAGTGGCTTTCGCCGCCCTTTGAGCCCACCGAGCGCAACGGCAACATCTACGCCCGCGGCGCCGTCGACGACAAAGGCCAGGTGTGGGCCCAGGTCAAGGCTCTCGAATCGCTGCTCGCCTCGGGCGGCAAGCTTCCGCTGAATGTCCGCGTCCTCTTCGAGGGTGAAGAAGAAGTGGGAGGGGAGGCAATCGCAGAGTACGTTGCGTCCAAACCAGATAATCTCAAGGCCAACTTTGCTCTCGTCAGCGACACCGAACTCTTTGCTCCCGGCCTTCCCACGCTCTGTGTCGGCCTGCGCGGCATGATCTATACCGAGATTGAAGTCCGCGGCGCAAAGTCCGACCTGCACTCCGGCATGTACGGCGGCGCTGCTCCCAACCCGTTCTTTGCTCTGGCGCAGATCATCGCCCGCCTCAAGGACGAAGAGGGCCACATTCTGATTCCCGGCTTCTACGACGACATCATCCCGCCCAGCCCCGAAGAACTCGCTGCCTGGCGCAGCCTTCCCTTCGATGAGGAGGAGTACCGCATCAACGAAGTCGGCGCACGCAAGCTGGTCGGCGAGCCCGGCTATTCCGTACTTGAGCGCACCTGGGCCCGTCCCACGCTCGAGGTCCACGGCATGCCTGGTGGATTCATCGGCGCCGGCGCAAAGACGGTCATCCCGGCCAAAGCCCTCGCCAAGGTCTCCATGCGCCTCGTTCCCGCCATGGTCCCTGCAAAGGCGTTTCAACTCTACAAGAACTATGTCGAGAAGATCGCCCCCGATGGCGTTGACGTCGATGTCCGCCTCATCCACTCCGGCGACCCCTGTCTCATTCCCGTCGACAATCGCTATATTCAGGCCGCCACGCGTGCGCTGCACGAGGTCTGGGGCAAGGATACGGTCTTCATCCGCTCCGGCGGCTCCATCCCCATCGTCGGCGATTTTGACCGTCACCTCGGCCTGCCCAGCGTCATGATGGGCTTCGGCCTGCCCGACGACCAGATTCACGCGCCCAACGAGAAGTTCAACCTGAAGAACTTCGAGCTGGGCATTCAATCGCTCATCCGCTTCCTTGAAGAGGCTGGCAGCTAGTGCCGGATCCTCCGCGATCCTCCCGTGCCCCATCCTTTCGCAGCGCAAGCGGCGAAAGGATGGGAGACCACGATCTCGATTCAACCCCCGAACTCACAGTCTCCGCCTTCGTTCTCGCCGGCGGCCAGTCCCGCCGCATGGGCCAGGACAAGGCCCTGCTCACGCTCGCCGGCCATCCCCTCATCGCTCACGCCCTCTCCGCTCTGCGGGCCGCCGGCCTTTCGCCCGTCATCGCCGGCGCCCGTTCCGATCTTTCTCGCTTTGCTTCCGTCATCCCCGATCCCAATTCCGATCTCGGCCCGCTCTCGGGCATCTGCGCGGCCCTCGAATCCAGCTCTGCCCGATCCGCGGTCTTCCTCCCCGTCGACCTGCCTCTTCTTCCCTCGTCCCTCATTACTTATCTCGTTTACCACGCGCAAATTACCTCAGCCGCCGTCACCCTCCCCTCCATCCGCGGCGTCGCCAACACATTTCCCGCTGTCCTTGATCGTTCGCTTCTCCCCGCGCTGAAATCAGAGCTCGCTGCCGGCCGCCGAGCCTGCCTGGCCGCCTTCCACGCTGCCGCTCGAGCCCTCGGCCAGCCCATCTCCGTCATCCCCGTCGAACTCCTTACCCAATCCGGCCACGTCGCCCATCCCCGCAGCCTTCCCGCGGCCGCATGGTTTCTCAACGTGAATACGCCTGCCGATCTTGGCCGCGTCGACCGGCATTTCCCATCGCAAATCGCGTAAGCTTGAACTCAAGTGGACTCGCCCCATCCCATCGACGATCAAAACCACGGGGAAAGCCCCGCCCCAGCCACCGATCGACTTTTGCCCGAATCCGATCGTCCCGAAGAATTCAATCTCGAGCTCAGCATGACCATGGCTGAAATCGCGGAGGCCGAGCCTCAGCAGCCACTCGAGCAACCTGCAACGCCCTCTTCCGGCCCGCCTGAACCCATCATTTCCTTCGACCACGTCTCCATTTCGTTCAACGGCCGGCCGGTCCTTGAAGACGTCAGCTTCTATGTCGAGCGCGGCCAGACTCTTTGCATCCTCGGCCGAAGCGGCGTGGGCAAATCGGTCTCTCTGCGCCTGCTCATGGGCTTCCTCCAGCCTGATTCAGGCTCCATCTGCGTTGAAGGCAAGGAGATCGTGGGCATTGGCGAAGAGGGAATGCGCGCCATCCGCAAGCGCGTCACCATGGTCTTTCAAAACGGCGCGCTCTTTGACTCGCTCAGCGTGCGCGAGAACGTCTCCTTCGCCCTCCGCGAGCGCGGCGGCCTTGACGAGGACCAGATTCTCCAACTTGCCGACCGGCTCATCGACCTGGTCGGCGCCGATGACGTCGTCGACGCTCTCCCGGCCAGCCTCTCCACCGGCCGCAAACGGGCCGTGGCCATCGCACGGGCTCTCGCCGCACAGCCTGACGTCGTCCTCTACGACGAGCCCACCACCATGGTCGATCCCATCATCGCCCGCCGCCTGGGCAATCTCATCCAGCGGCTCAAGTACCAGCTTGGTTTTACCAGCATCGTCGTCACGCACGACATGCGCTTCGCTGAGCGCCTCGCCGACACGGTTCTCTTTCTTCACCAGGGACAGGCACGCTTCTTTGGCCCTCTGAGTGAGTTCGTGGCCACTCCTGATAACGATGTCCAGCAATTCCTTTCGTTAGATGCATATGTATTACCTTCGGCTTAAAGCCAATGCCAGCTCGTAATACAAATTCACAAATTTTTGCTTGCCTAAATCCCGTCGACGAGCCATGCTTGAGGGGTCAGTTGCCCCGTAAAGGCTCATTCATCCGGAGTACTTGAGAGGCCAAAATGGGTGCTGATCCGCTGTTGAGCGATAGGTTGAGCTGTTTATAATTGCCTTGAGTTCATAGGTTTGCATTTGTGCGGCAGCATTTGACTTCATCGCTGTTTGGTGAAGTTGCTTTTCATCACAGGTGACGGAGCCACGGGTCGCACACCCGCTCAGCAGACTGAAATAACTTCGAATTCGACCCTCTGCTCTTCTGCTGTTGGGCAGTGGCTGGCACTTCAATCATCGATAGAACCGGGGCCGACGGGTCTGTAAAACAACTATTGCTGCAGAGCCTGAATCTGCTGCGAATGTCTAATGATTCTCAAATCGCCTGGAGATTGAACGACAGTCTGGGGTTGTGATTGATGAGGCAACCTTGGTTCCTTCGTCATCATCTAAGCCCATGATTCCTAATTGATTAGGGCGCTTGGCCCGTGAAGGGCTTTTCAGAAGCGGACTGGTTCCCGACACTCGTCTTTCGTTGTTTCCTACCCAGTTTTTTGAGGTTCATAAGCGTCTATGGCGAGTTCCGATTTCTGGCAGAGACTTTCAGATTCAGTCGCTTCCTCCGCCAATTGGGAAGCGGGTTTGGCCGGAAACTCTGCCCGCGGCACACGCGGCACAGTCAAGCTGTGGATGGCCCTTGATATTCTCACTGTCATTGGCGCCGCTACACTCGCCACGATGTACGAGCGCCACACTGGCCCTCTAGCCGGTGCGAGGGGCCTCTGGCACGGGACGCTCTTTCGCGGCAGTTCCAGGTGGATCCTGCTGGGGCTTCTTTGCGGATTCATCTTCGCTCTCGTTATCACCAGCAGGCGTCTCAACCTCTACGCCCCGACTCGCCTTGCCAGCTTTCTTCATGAGCAAAGGCTGAGCTTGCAAGCCTGTTTCACTTCGGGCCTTTTGCTCACCGGCGCACTCTATCTGTTCCACGCCGACGACATTCCGCGCAGCATTGTTCTCATTACCGTGGCTCTTGTCACCGTTTCTCTGGGCATGCGCAGATTGTTCTACCGTGCGTTGCTCTATAGGCGCTTCGATCGCGGCGTGAGCACCCGCAATGTGCTCATCGTTGGCACAGGTTCTGAAGCCCATGCGCTCCGCCATCATCTCGAGAGCATTCGACACCTCGGTTACACCTTCAAGGGCTTCATCGAGCTTCCCAACTGCTCATCGCGTTTTGCAACGCCTTCAACTGACATTGCCGGAACCCTCGAGGATCTCTTCCAGACGGCGCGCAAGCAATTTGTTGACGAGATCTTCTTTACCACTCCCTGCGAGCGCGGCATCATCCAGGAGGCCGTTGCAGAAGCGCGCGTCAAGGGCATCGACCTGCGCGTGATCCCCGATATGTACGACGGCCTTGCCTGGAACACCCCCATCGAGTACATTGGCCAGTTCCCGACCATTCCTTTGCATTGCGGCGAGGTTCCGGAACTCGGGCTCCTCTTCAAGCGCCTCTTCGACATCGTCTTTTCGAGTCTGTCGCTCGTCCTTTTGTCGCCCGTCCTCATCGCAGTCGCGGTTCTCATCAAACTCGACTCGCCCGGCCCCATCTTCTATCTTTCTGAGCGCATCGGCAAAAAGGGCGTGGTCTTCCGCTGTATCAAATTCCGCACCATGGTTCGGGATGCCGACAATCGCCGCGCGGAACTCATGCACATGAATGAGCGCGACGGCGTGCTCTTCAAGGTCACCAACGACCCACGCGTCACCCGCCTCGGCCGCTTTCTCCGCAAGTACTCCCTCGATGAGTTGCCCCAGTTCATCAACGTTTTCAAAGGCGACATGAGCGTTGTCGGTCCCCGCCCGCCCATTGGCTCTGAAGTCAAGCAATACAACCTCAACCACCTCCGCCGCCTCGACGTTATGCCCGGGATTACCGGCCTTTGGCAGGTGCAGGCCCGTCAGGACCCCTCCTTCGCCAGCTACATTTCCCTCGACGTCCATTACATCGAAAACTGGAGCCTGTTGCTCGACTTCAAGATCATCATGCGCACAATCGGCGTCGTTTTCGCCGGTACCGGCAGCTAATCCAAGCCTCATC
Organism: uncultured Acidobacteriaceae bacterium; assembly: GCA_963808695.1. Classification (GTDB taxonomy): domain Bacteria; phylum Acidobacteriota; class Terriglobia; order Terriglobales; family Acidobacteriaceae; genus Telmatobacter. The sequence goes on along the minus strand of CAWEHF010000009.1, from coordinate 63,387 downwards.
CGCCCCGGGATCTCCGCATTGGCCGCTCATACATGGAGCGGCCGTTGCTTTTTAACCACGAATTGAGAGACGCGATAAACTGGAACTGTGAGGATCGCGCTCGCCCAGATCGACCCCACGGTTGGGGACTTCACCGGAAATCTGGAGAGAATCGTTGCCGCCAGCCGACGCGCCGCAGAAATGGGCGCCCGTCTCACCGTCTTCTCCGAATTGGCCATCTGCGGCTACCCTCCGGCCGACTTCGTTGAGAAGCCCAACTTCCTCGATCGCTGCCGTACCGCCGTCGACGAACTCGCCCGGGCAACCGCATCGCTGCCTACCGCCGTTCTCGCCGGCGTCGCGCTCAAATCTCCCGAGGGCAGCGGCAAACCCGCCGTCAACGCCGCTGTTCTTCTCGATCGCGGCCAACTCCTCCTCGAGCAGCACAAGCGTCTGCTGCCCTTTTACGACGTCTTCGATGAGCAGCGCTACTTCGCTTCTTCCCGCGGCCAGCAGGTAGTCGAGCTCGACGGCCTGCGCCTGGCCATCAGCATCTGCGAGGACGCGTGGAACGACAAAAACTTCTGGCGCCATCGCCTCTACACGGTCGATCCCATGGAAGAGTTGATGCGCCAGAACCCCGGCCTCCACATCAATCTCTCTTCTTCGCCCTTCTGGCACTCCAAGCGCGACGTACGCCGCGAGATGCTCGCCGCCATCGCCCGCCGCGACGGCATACCTGTGCTCATGTGCAACCAGGTTGGCGGCAACGACAGCCTCATCTTCGATGGCTCCTCGCTCGCCCTCAACCCCCGCGGCGAAATCATCGCGCAGGCCGCGTCTTTCCAGGAAGACCTCGTAGTTCTCGACCCCTTCAACGCCGATCCCATCCCCGCACCCCCTGACGACGACACAGAAGCCGCCTGGCGCGCCCTGGTCCTCGGTACCCGCGACTACGTCCGCAAATGCGGCTTCAGCAAAGTCATTGTGGGCTTGAGCGGCGGCATCGATTCGGCGCTCGTCGCCGCCATCGCCACTGAAGCCCTGGGCGCGGAGAATATCATCGGCATCGGAAACCCCAGCCAGTATTCCTCCCAGGGATCCATCGACGACAGCCGAAGGCTGGCCGCGAACCTTGGAATCCGGTACGAGATCATCCCCATCGCAGGTCTCTTTCACGAGTACACAAAGGCGCTCGAACCGCTCTTCACCGGCATGAAGCCCGACATCACCGAAGAGAACCTGCAGGCGCGCATTCGCGGCACCCTGTGGATGGCCCTTTCGAACAAGTTCGGCGCTCTCGTGCTCAGCACCGGCAACAAAAGCGAGATGGCCGTGGGTTACTGCACTCTCTACGGCGATATGGTCGGCGCGCTGGCCGTCATCGGAGACCTCGTCAAGACCCGCGTCTACGCGGTCTGCCATTGGCTCAACCGCGATCGCGAAATCATCCCGCCGGCCATCCTCGAAAAGCCTCCCTCAGCCGAACTCCGTCCCGATCAGAAAGATACTGACTCGCTTCCGCCCTACGACGTCCTCGATCCCATCATCGAGGCCTACGTCGAGCGCTACGAGACTCCCGAGTGCATTGCCCGCGCTAACTCGATCCCTGTCGATCTCGTCCAACAGGTGGTGCACCTTGTCGAGCGCGCGGAATACAAGCGCCAGCAAGCCGCTCCGGTTCTCAAGGTCACGGCTAAGTCCTTCGGTACCGGGCGCAGATTTCCGATTGCCGTTAGAGCCTGCTATTGATTTTCGCGTAGGCAGCGCTGGGAGCCAGTTTTTCCGAGTTCTAGGAGTGAGGAGTAACGCATACCGAGTGTCTGCTAGCGACGAGCGACAACGAAATCGAGAAAACTGGCCCCAGCCCGGAGGATTGCGGCGCAAATCGCGCCGTACTTTGTTGTCGCCCTTGACCTTGGGGCCGCCAAAGCCTGCGGGCTCCGCCGTGTCTGGCGCGATTTTCGCTCGCAACGCTGCTTGCGGGAAAGTCAATAGCAGGCTCTAAGGTGCAGGTGTAAGCTGGAGTCTGGGAGTTTTTCCCGTCATCATCAATCGTTTCTCCCGAAAGTGGAGAGAAACGCTTAAGGAGAACCGCTTGATTCGCCCGTCCCTCCGGTTGCTGAGCGCTGCTGCGCTCCTCTCGTTTGTCTTTCCTCTCTTTCAGGCATCGGCACAAACCCAGGTCCCGCCCGCTCCGGCCAACACGCCTGCTACGCCCTCGACCCCCGCGGTTGAGCCGTCTGCTCCGGCTCCTGCAGCGGCGCCCACGTTTCCCAAGCCCGATCCGGCCGACTTTACCGCCGCCACGCCCACCAAAGAAACGGTCGATGCCTTTTTGCAGGCCAGCTGGGGCTATGACGACAGCCGCATCTGGCAGGTTCAGGCCATCCTCAAGACTCCCGTTGACAGTGTGAGCAAAGTCATCGTCTTCGTTGCCGATAAATCCGGCAAGGACAAGCCCGGGGCCTTTGCCTTCTTCGTTCTTCCCGGCGGCAAATACTTAGTCTCCGGCGACGATGTCATTCCCTTCGGCGCGAATCCCTTCGCTGAGAACCGCGCCATCCTTGAGCAGCGCGCTGACGGTCCCTATCGCGGCTCCGCCGACAAGAAGCTCGAGCTGGTCGAATTTGCCGACTTCCAGTGCCCGCACTGCAAAGAGGCGCAGGCAAACATGGACAAGCTCGCCACCGACTTCCCCAATGCCCGCTTCGTCTTCCAGAACTATCCGCTGCCGCAGCACCCGGCAGCCGCCAACGCGGCGGCCTACGGAGTTTGCGTTGCCAAGCTGGGCGGCAGCAACGCGTTCTACACGTTCGCGGCGGCCGTGTTCGACGGGCAGGATGGGCTGGCCACCCCCGACGGCGCCACCCTCACCCTCAACAGCGCCGTCACCAAAGCCGGCCTCGATCCCGCCAAGATCGAGCCCTGCGTAAAGGACCCCGTAACGGCGAAGAACGTCCAGTCCTCGGTCGAGCTTGCCAAGGATCTGCACATCAACCAGACCCCCACGCTCGACGTCAACGGCCGTCCCGTTCCCGCCAACGCTCCCTACGACATTCTCAAGAAGATTATCGAGTACCAGGAGAAACTCGACGGCATCACGCAGTAGCCACACGACTAGTAGTAACGAGGCCAGGAGCCGGCTCCCACAATGACCAAGCGCCGCAAGTTAGCGAATTGGATCGGGAGCCTGAGCCTGGTCCTTTCTTTTGCTTTCTGGTTGTTCCTGCTCCTTGGAAGCGCAAGAAGGCCGCTAGATAGAGAGTTTTTTATGCAGGGCCTGAACGCACTTGCCTTTGTCTGGCTGCCAGTCTGGCTGCTGGCTACTTTATTTGCCGTTGTCGCAGCGACGCTGGGATCGCGTCGATGGCTATTTGCGGTGCTCGCGCCTTTGACCTCCGCGTGGCTGTCTTGGACCCTATTGGCAAGTATCAGGTTCTAGCGCTCTATCTGATCCTCACTGACCACTGATCCCTGATCCCTGTTCCCTTGTCCCTTGTTCTACTGCGTTTTTTCCACCACCATCATCGGGGTGTGTCCGGCTGCCTGCGTGCCTCGCACCACGTGCGGAGTCATCACAATCACCAGCGTGGCGTAGTTGTACTGATTGTCCTTGCTGGTCAGGTTGTTCATCCCCGGAATCTCGCTCAGGCCCGGCGTGCCGCTCACTGCCAGGCTCTGCGACCGGCTGAGCTCCGCCGCAATCACCGACGATTCACCCTCTTTCAGCGTCGTCACGCCGCTGAATGCCTGGCTATTCAGGATCGGATTTCCATTCACCGACGCGCCCGACAGCGAGTCCAGCTTCATATCGAGAGTCAGCGCAACCGTGCCGTCGCGCATCACCTTGGGATTGGCCTTCAGCGTCAGCCCCAGGTCCTGGTACTGCACCATGGGGATATTCGGTACCGCACTTGCCGAAGCAAGCAGGGAAGAGAGGCTGCTGGAACTGCCCGCGCCTGTCAGCCCCGGAATTTTCCCAAGCCCTGAGGACAGACTCGAATACGACGCCGTCTGTATCGGGTATCGTTCCCCCTCCTTGAGCGTTCCATCCTCGCCGTCGCCCAGCCGCAACTGAATGTGATCGAGCTCCCGCGAATCCGACGTGTTCAGGGCGAGATTCATCGTGACCGATCCCGGCGCGATTGCCGAAGCCAACTGTCCCCCGCCAAAGGTCGCAAGGCCATTCGAGAACAGCGAACTCGAAATCTGGCCCGACGCCAGCAATATGGCCAGAATTGCGGGGATGTCGTTCGCGCTCGCCAGTCCCGACGAAATGATCTGCTGTATCAGGCTCTGGTTCGCGTTCAGGATCGATTGTTCTTCGGCATACAGGTTGAAGCCCTGGATCGACTGCGGCGGCGAGACTCCCGTATTACGCGTCAATGTGTGCGCCACCTGGATCATCCGCACATCCAGCACCACCTGGTTGCGTCCGTCCAGGAGCGACTGCATGGTTGCATTGAATGCGGTCAGCGTCGTCGGCGTCGCGCGCAGGGTAACTGTGCCGGCCGCCCGATCGGTCGAAACCGTCTGCACGCTGAAAACACTCTTGGCCACGCTGGACACTTCGGTCAGTTGGGCTTCGCTCAGCCCCGGCACATACAGCGTCTCTGCCTCTTCACGCTCAAACTGGCGCCGGTTCTCGCGCGTGTCCTTGGCCACCAGCACACGGTGCGGATCCAGCGGTACATAGAACGTTTTGGTCGCCATGCCCACCAGCCGCGCCGCCTCGGCAAAGGATGCATCGTCGGAATCGAACCGCACCGGCACGTCGGTTACGCTGCTGTCAAACATCGGCTCAATGCCAAACGACTTGAATACCTGCCGGATGACCTGCTGCTGGTCGGAGTGCAGATGAAAACTGAGTGCCGTTGGCAGCGGTGCAAGCGTTGGCACGGCCCCCAGATCGTTCCCGGTATCGCCGTAGAGCGGCTTCGTCTCTCCGCGCAGCGCATCGTCGCCCAATTCGTACAGATGCTGCGTCACCTCGGCATTCTTCGGATCGAGCTTGAGCGCCTGCTCGAGGTCCGCGCGCGCCGTTCCCTCGTCGCCCACCAGTCGTGCCTTGGCCGCCGCCTGGATCAGCGCCGTCACCCAGTGGCTTTGCGCCACTTCAATCGACAGCCTGTAGTCGTTGTTGGTCGGATCGACTTCGGCGGCCAGTCTGTACCGCTGCATCGCCTCTTCAAATCGTCCGTCGACGAAAAGCTGGCCCGCTTTGAGAAAGATCTTCGCAGCGCGGCGCTTGTCGCTGTTCGTCGGCTCCTTTGTGTTCTCCGCCGAAGCGCTTTGCCCCTGCGCATTCCAGGCAGCGTTCGTCACACCCGCCGGCGCGCTTTGCGCTGGCGCGGCAACTTGTCCATTTGCCGCGTTCTGGCCAGGCGCGAGGCTCGTTTGCGTCATAGCCGCGCATGGCCGCAGCGCAATCAACGCGCAGGCCAAAGCCAGCCGCTTCGCGCGCTGTGGCTGGTTATCGCTTCCACTGAAAGCGAATCTCACGGCTCGCTCCGCGTGTCATTGAGTAAATCGGTCAGCGAGGTAGCGCACGCTTCAGGCTGATGCTTCACCAGCTCATCGAAGCTGTAATGCCCGGTCGCCACCGCAATCACGCTGAGAAAATTCGCTCGCGCCGCTTCAATGTCGCGCGGCGTATCGCCCACCACGCAGATATTGGTTTTGCCCGTCAGCTCGCGCGCCTTCGCCGCCGCCTGACCGATCAGCTCCGCGCGGATAGGGAAGTGATCGCTGAATCCGCCGAACCGGAACCATTCGCGCAATCCGGCCTGTTCAATCTTGATCCAGCCAATCATTTCGAGATTGCCGGTAGCCACGCCCAGCACCGCACCCTTGCGCGCCAAATGCTTCAGCGCCTCTTCCACGCCCGGCATGCGGATCAGATCCAGTTCGTGACGGCGTTCCGCAACCGTCATGCGCATGGCTTCAAGAACGGCGTCGAGCCGCGCCTCCAGCACTTCGGCCGGCACTCCCGCCTGCCGGCATGCCTCGCGCAGAATCGCCGTGTCGGTGGCGCCGTGCAGCAGAATCCCGGCCAGCGTCACTTCAAATCCCGTCACCCGCGCCACGCTCGACGTGAACGATTCAAAGTGCACGCGATCGCGGCTCCGCAGCAGCGTGCCGTCAATGTCGAAGAGATAGGCGTCCTGCCCATCCCATTCGAAGCCGGGCTCGATATAAACCCGCGCTTCTCGCTTTCCCGTTGCGTTCAGCATGAATGTGTAGACACCCTCGCAAATGGCGCAAATATCGCGTCCTAGGCGCAATGGTAGTTAGCCCGGCGCTGAATGGAGCAAGCAAGAGCAGCAGTCCCGCAGGGACGGCGCTCCTCAATGAAGGACGCACGCCGCCGCACAGGCTCGATATCAATTGCAACAGGTTTCGCGGGTTTTGCCGTGCTCGCTTCAGGCTCAGCGGTAGCCCTGCCGGAATGCGCTGAATAAAGGACGCTCCGACCGCGGCGGGCGCTTGAGCCCGGCACGCACCTCGGCCAGCTCCAGGCCCAGGTCGGCCATGGCGCGGCTCAGTGTATTGCGGTGCATCCCAAGCTCTTCGGCCGCTTTGCACTGGTTCCCCCGATGCGCCACCAGAACTTCGCGCAGATACTGCCTCTTGAATTCGCGCACGGCTTCCTCGTAGCGGACGCCGCTGGAGTGCATTTGAGTCACCAGGCTATCCAGTTCTTTTCTCACATCGACCTCTTGCCCGTCCCGCAAAGTTAGTTGGCCCTTCGGGAACCGAAAAAATCACATTCAATCAAGATACACCGTTCCGCTGTTGAAGCAACGATTTCGTTTCAAGTTCCAGCGTCCTGATGCCTTCGGTCACCTTATCGCCCAGCTCCGAAGGCGTAATGTGGGTGCTTAAATGGCAGGCCCCGAAGAACAATGGGGGCAACCTGGCCCCGGCCAGCCAATCGGTTTTCGGGAAAAACGCCACGATCCCGACAAGCAATAGCGTGATGAGCACAAAGCCCTGCACAAATCCAGCCAACCCGCCCAAAACCATATCCAGGCAGCCAAGACCCATCCACTCCATTGTCTTGGCCAGCATGTTTCCCAGCACGTTGCATACCGCCATCACCAGCACGGCGATCAGTATGAAGCCCAGGATGTTCGACGTTGCTTCACTGTGAACCAGCGGCAGCAGTGTACTCGCTACAACCTTGTAATTCCATGAAGCAACTGCGAGCCCGAGAACTAACCCAAACAATGAGCTGGCCGTGCGCAGGAATCCCTGCACCAGTCCTCCTATCATTGCCCCCAGTAAAATCACGAGAATGGCCCAGTCGATCCACGTCATGTGTCAGTCTCTTTCCGCACTAAAGTTCGATGCTGTGTCCCGTCAAGCGGCGGTACGCCTCAACGTACTTTTGCTGCGTCCGCTCCACCACCTCCGGGGGTAGGCTGGGAGCGGGCGCCTGCTTGTTCCATTGGATTGATTCCAGGTAATCGCGTACGTATTGCTTGTCAAAGGAAGGCTGGGGGCCACCTGGTTTCCAGGCTGCGCCCTCCCAGAACCGCGAAGAGTCCGGCGTCAATACCTCATCGGCAAGGATAATGCCTTGGCCCGCTCTTCCAAACTCAAATTTTGTGTCGGCCAGGATCAGGCCCCGCGATTCGGCATGACCGGCCGCTTTCTGGTAGATCGCCAGGGTCAGCCGCCGCAGCTCGGTCGCGTCTTCGGCCCCCACAATCGCCTCGGTTTCCTCAAACGAAATGTTCAGGTCGTGCATCCCGTCCTTGCTCTTGGTTGCCGGCGTAAACACGGTTTCCGGCAGCCGCGAGCCATCCTCCAGCCCCTGGGGCAGGCGTATCCCGCAGACCGTCCCGAAGGCGCAGTATTCCTTCCAGCCCGAGCCGGCCAGGTAGCCGCGCGCCACGCACTCCACCGGGAACATCTCGGCCCTCTTCACCAGCATCGACCGGCCTTCGAGCTGGTCGGCATAGGGCTTCAACTCGGCCGGATACTCGCCTACTTCCGCCGTGATCAGGTGATTCGGAACAAGGTCGGCCAGCAGCTCAAACCAGAACAGGGAAATCTGCGTCAGTACCTTGCCCTTGCCCGGGATTCCCGTGGCCAGGACGTGATCGAATGCCGAGATTCTGTCGGTCGCCACCAGCAGGAGGGCGCCGTCCACCGCGTATAAATCGCGAACTTTGCCGCGTCCCAGCAGTGGGATCGCGCCGAGATGGGAATTCAATACGGCAGACAAGGGGATTCTCTCTTTGATGAACAAGCTGAAACTCCGATTGTCGAGCCGCAGCCGGTCTTTGTCAATCAGTCCCAATCGGCCCGCCCCGTAAGCCCGGAGATGCATAGGATTCGGACACGCTGACTGCCCAGGTTGACCGCCATTTGGGATTTATTCCGGTGTGAAAAACGTGTGTGACCGTCGTCACGGACCCTTGTTTGCACATCGGAGAAACTCCAATTGTCAACATGGTTCGGAAGGCGCGTAATAAAGCCTTCTTTGAGCCGGGCGACACGAGGCAGCAGTGGAAAGGGGAAGCCGCGGCTAGCTTCGTTTTGTGCAGGGATCACCAGTAGCCGCGTGCTACCGACCTCCAGTGCCGGCTACTGGTTCCCGTTATTATCTTGTGATACTACAAGCGCCTCCGAAGCGAAGTCTTCCTTCGGAGGCGATTTCTTTGCCCGCAGACCTGCCACATCACTGACGTCGCACGGCCCGCGGCCCACGACCCACGACCTACGCTTTCCGAGTCCTTCAGCCCTACCGGGAATCAAAGAATACGTAGCTTCTTAGCTTGGACGCGGAGGTGCCTGTGGGCCTCATCTCCAACATTCTCTTCCCGGTCGACTTCTCGCCGTCCTGCGTTGCCATGGCGCCTTTCGTCAAGCGCTCCGCGGTCCTCTTAGGCGCCCGGGTCTCGCTTATCCATGTCTACGACCCAAACAGCTACTCCGGCACTGAAGTCTACCTCCGCGGCCCCGTTGAAGTTGCCGAAGAACATCGCGACATCGCCTGCAAACGCCTCAACGCGTTCCTCGCCGAGGAGTTTCCAGTCTCCGATTTCCCCCGTGTCCTCAAGTCCGGCGACGTAGCCAACACCATCGCCGAAACCGCCCGCCACGGCTTCGACCTCATCATGATGCCCACCCATGCCGGCGTCTTCCGCCGCACTTTGCTCGGTTCCACAACCGCGAAAGTACTGGATGCAGCCGATTGCCCTGTCGAGACCAGCCTGCACGCCGAGAACATCCGGCCCCGACACGCCGGCCATCGCGAGTGGGTCATCGCCATCGGACTCAGCAAGGACTCCGAACGGGTGCTCCGTTACGCGCATGCGATCGCAGCTCAAGCCAAAGCGCGCCTCAGCATCGTCCATGCCGTTCCGGGTCTCGATCGCAAGCTGCCCGTCGGGCTCGGTCTCGAGGAGGATATCCAATCGGCCGAGTCCCGCCAAGCCCTCGAGCGCATCGCAGAATTGCAAAAGCGTGCCGGCTCCAGCCTTCCAGTTCACATCGTCACCGGTCCCGTGAAGGACGCGCTCGTTGAAGCCGTGCGCCGCCTCGGCGCCGATGGCCTCATCATCGGCCGCAGCCCGCGCTCCGGCCTGCAAGGCCGCCTGCGAGACCTTACCTACGCCATGGTCCGCGACGCCCCCTGCCCGGTGATCTCGGTTTAATTGCCGCGCACGAGCTAGCTAAGAGCTAAGAGCCGCTCCTACGCCGTCGCCCGCTGCCGCTCGTGCCCGCCTAGGCGCACGCTCACAATCTTCGACACGCCCGGCTCCTGCATGGTCACGCCGTAGATCATATCGGCGCACTGCATCATGCGCTTGGAGTGCGTCACCAGCATGAACTGCGTGTCGCCGCTCAGCGATTGCAGCAGTTCTGTCAGCCGACCGACGTTGGTTTCATCCAGCGCCGCGTCTACTTCGTCCAGGGCGCAGAACGGGCTCGGCCGGAACTGGAAGATGGCCATCAGCAGCGCCAGCGCCGTGAGCGCCTTCTCGCCGCCTGAAAGCAGCAGCACATTCTGCAATTTCTTGCCCGGCGGCGACGCCACAATCTCCAGCCCGCTCTCGGCCTGGTTGGCCTCGTCGGTGAGCCGCAAAAACGCCTGCCCGCCGTGGAACAGCCGCGAGAATACGTGCGCAAAGTTCTCGTTGATCCGCGCAAATGCCTCGTCGAACTTGGTGCGCGAAATCTGATCGATCTCCCTGATCGTCTCCTGCGTGTTCTCGATCGACTCGATCAGATCGCGGCGCTGCGTCTCAAGGAACGAGTGCCTCTCGGCCGTCTCCTTGTACTCGTCCAGCGCCATCATGTTCACCGGGCCCATCTGCTCCAGCCGCTGCTTCAATCTGCGGCAGTTCTCGTCCTCTGCAGTCAGCTCGTCGCCGGCCAGCCGCACCATCTCCTCGTCGCCGCGCAGCACCTGCGCCTCAACGTTCACCTCGGCCAGGCAGCTCGCCTCAAGATGCTCAAGGTCCGACTGCAACTTGGCCAGCTCCGCCGACCTCGCCGCACGACCCTCGCGCAACTCATCCAAAGCCGTGCGCCCGGTCTTCAGCTGCGTCTCCATCTCGGCCAGTTGCTGCCTCAGCGTCTGCGCCTGCGCCGCCACCTGCTGCGCTGTGGCCAGTGCCTCGGCCCGCGCATCGGCCAAGTCCTTCTTCCGTGTCGCCAGCCCCGCATTCTCGTTCGTCCGCTGTTCGCGCTCGGCAATCGCACCGGCCCGCTGCTGCTCAATCGCCAGCACCCGCCGCTCCAGATCGGCGTGCAGCCGGTCAATGCGCTGGAACGCCGCTTCAGCCCCGCGCCGCCGCTCCTCAAGCCCAGCCAGCTCCGCCGTCAGTTGCGCCGCTTCCTGCTGCACCACCTCGCGCTTCTGCCGCAGCGTGTCCAGTTGCGCCTGCAGAGCATCCAATCCCGCCTCAGCCTGCGCGTGCTCACTCTCCAGCCGCGTCATCTCGACGCGGTTGATCTCGATCGACTTCCGTTTCAACTCGCATGCATCCTTGTTGCGCGAGGACTGCACCGTCCAGTCCTCGCGCCGCCGCTCGATCCGCTGCGCCTCGCTCTCCATCTGCTTCAGCGCGGCGCCCAGGTTCGCGGTCTCGCTCTCCACCTGCCGCCGCTCCGCGTTCAGGCTCTCAAGCTGTGCGATCAGCCGCTCCATCTCGCGGGTCAACGCGATCGCCTCAGTCTCAGCCTGCGCCAACGCCGTTCCCAGACGGTCGAGCCGGCTCTCGGTCTCGCGCAAATCGCGCTTCAGAGCCAGCGGACCCTCGCTCGCCGGCTTGCCGCCGGTCACCGTCGAGTTGTGGAAGCACTCGCCCTCGCGCGTCAGAAAATACGCGTGCCCGTACTGCGCTGCCAGCCGCTGCGCATCCACGCCCATGTCCACCAGGTATCCGTGCTTGATCTTCGGCAGAATCAACTCCAGCGACTTGCCGAACCCGTTCAGCACTTTGATCGCATCGCGCAGCGGCGTCAGCCCCGGCTCGTGAATCACGCTCTTCTGTTCTTCAAACAGCAATCCCTGCGCGTCGTTGTGGATCAGGAATGTCGCGCGCCCATCGCTCGTCTTAAGCAGCTCCACGCCCTGTTCGGCCGCACCCCAGCTCTCCACCACGACGTAGTTGAGCTCTTCGCGCAGGAACTCGTCCACCACGCCCTCGTGCTCGCCGCTGACTTCAAGAAAATCGGCCAGCGTACCCACCGGCGCCAGGTTCTGCCCCAGCGTTCCCGGCTTCAGCAGCTTGCGCACCGTATCCGTTGAGTAGCCATGATTCCTGATCAGCGCCTGCAGGCTGTCGCGACGTCCCGCCGCTGCCGCCTGTTCGCTGCGCAACTGGTTGGCCAGCGACCGCTTCGTGTTTTCCTCCGTGCGCCTGGTGTTCAGCTCATCGCGCACCGCGGTAATCTCGCTCTCGAGCCGCTTCAGCGCGTCGCCCGCGCCCTCAAACTTGAAACGCGCCTGTCCCGTTTCCACGCCCAGGCTTTCGATCTCTGTGCGCGCCTGCGCCATCTCGGTCCGCAGCCTCTCAGCTTCGCGCTCCAGCGCCGCCAGGCTCTCTTCGCCCTGCGCCGTGTGGTTGCGGGCGTTGCCGGCCATCGTGAGCAAATGCATTGCGTGCCTGCGGTTCGTCTCCAGCGTTCGTTCCGCGGTAAACACCTCATCTGCCGCGGCCCTTGCCTCCTGCTGACGCCCTTCAACCTTCTGCCTGAAGTCCCTTGCTTCGCCTGCCGCCGTCTCCAGGAACTGCCTCTGCTGCGACCGCTCTTCGGCAATCCCGCCCAACTGCCCGCGAGTCTGTTCCAGCTCCGCTCCTGCGGCTGCTATCCGCGCCTCCAGCTCGGCCACGCGCTCAGTGTTGCTGCGCTCCCGCTCAATCGCCCGCTCCAGCTCAACCGCCGCATCGCCGGCTCGCGTTTGCGCGCTCTGTCCCTCGCTGTCCAGTTCGTAACCGTGCTCGGTCAATGCGTGCTGGCTCGTCTCCAGCCCCGCAATCTCCTCTGCCGATGTATGGATCTTTTCGGTGAGCGCTGCGATCTCGCGTTCCATCGCCTGCTGCTCGGCATCCATCATCGCCATGCGGCTGGCCAGCACCACGCGCAGTTTTCCACGCAATTCCTCGCGCACCGCCGCAAACCGCTCCGCCTTTGCGGCCTGCCGCTTCAGCGAGTTCATCTGCCGCGTGACTTCTTCAAAAATGTCGTCCACGCGCGCCAGGTTCTGCTTCGCGCTCTCGAGCCGCAGCTCAGCCAAACGCTTCTTGGTCTTGAAGCGCGTCACGCCCGCGGCCTCTTCGATAATCGTGCGCCGGTCGAGCGGCTTTGAGCTCAGCAGTTGACCAATCCGCTCCTGCCCGATGATCGCGTAGCTCTCCGGCCCCAGGCCCGTGCCCATGAAGATGTCCTGGATATCGCGCAGCCGGCACAGCTTGCCGTTGAGCAGATACTCGCTCTCGCCCGTCCTAAACAGCCGCCGCGTAATCACCACCTCGCCCTTGCGCGGCGTCGAGTGGAACTTCCTGCGGCGGATCTTTAGCACCACCGCCGGCTGCCAGTGCGCCGCCTCTGCCGCCTGCGACCCCTGCGGTGGGGCAGCCTCTTGGATTGGGTCGGCGGCTTGAGAAGCCTCTGCCGCGCTTGCCTCCGAGCCATCATCCTCAATCACCTGGCCCGGCTGCTCGGCCGCCACAATCTCCTCAGCCTCCGCCGCGCGCTGCTTCCTCAGCACCTCCTCGTCCCAATCCGCCGGCCCGTTGTGATCAATCTCCACTTCCGGCTCAACCGGAATCGGCCCCTCATAGGCCTCGGGATCCACCATCGTCAGGCTCACCTCGGCCATGCCCAGCGGCTTGCGGTCCCGTGTTCCGGAAAAGATCACGTCCTGCATGTGCGTGCCGCGCAGGGTTTTGGCGCTCTGCTCGCCCAGTACCCAGCTCACCCCGTCGAAGATGTTCGACTTGCCGCATCCGTTCGGCCCCACCACCACGGCAATCCCCGTGCCCGCGACCGTTAAGTCTGTGCGGTCACAGAAACTCTTGAAGCCGAGGATATGAATCTTCTTTAGTTTCAGCATCTTTACTCCAGTTCGATGGGGCTCATCCGGGCCGCGCACCCCAGGCTGCAAAAACCCCTGCCCGCAGCTTCGCAGGCGCGCAAAATTCCCTTCGATTACTGACTCTACGGACCCCGAAACGCGGGGTCAACGCCTGAAAAACGTGCCTTTGTGGATAAGGGGGTCCGGAATTCGCGTCACTTTGTAATCCGCCAATATGCAGGGTTATTTCTGGGATTCTGACCAAGTTCTGTTTTGGGGCTCCGCGAGTGCGCGAGGTTGGCAGATTTCGTGCAGATACCCAGCGGCGAGGCAATCTCCGGATTGGCGGCAAAACCCCCAGAGATCTGTCTTTCGGAGGCGATAGCGGCCCATCCTTTGCATTTTAAGGGTTTGACCTGAGAATTCGGCTGTTTAAACCCCGTGGGCCACGTTATGCTTGCCGCATGCTCCCCGGCGGTCGATTGTTTCGCGCAATGGGTTCCATTGCACTCCTGGTCTCATGTGCTGCGCTCCACGCGCAAACCAGATTCCCCTCGTCCGAGCCGCCTTTCGTCGCCGAAGGACTCGGTCGCGGCACTGTCGCAATAGACGGCCCATGGCAGTTCCACACCGGCGACGACTCTGCCTGGGCCGACCCCGCATTCGACGACTCCCATTGGCAGCAGATCGACGTCAGCAAGCCGTGGGGCGATCAGGGCCACTGGGCATTCGCGGGACACGCCTGGTACCGCCGCCACATCGAGATCAAAGATGAGCCGAACGGCGCAGTGGACGTTGCACTGTACGTCCCGATCGCTTCCTGCACATACGAGGTCTATTGGAATGGCCGCCTCATCGGCCGCGCCGACCCCATGCCGGGGCAAGGGGCGGAAGCATATCCGCCGGCGGCGATTTACCAACTGGGAAAGCCAGGAAGCGGCGTCCTCGCCTTCCGTGCGTACTCCACTCCTATGGATACCGTCTCAACTGGAGACGGGCAGGGACTGATGGCAGTGCCGCGCCTCGGCAACTTTGAGGCAATTACCGATCTCGCGGCCAGGGAGCGCTCAGTCGTAGTGAGGAGCAGGCTCCTTACCATCGCGCAGATTCTCATCTATGGGCAACTGTTCCTGCTCGGAGCCGTGGTCTGGCTGCGCAATCGAAACCACAAGCTGCTCTTCTGGATGTCTGTGTTTCTCTTTTCCGCGGCCTTCTGGGCTTTCCAGGACCCAATACTATACCCGTGGACGCAGACGAACATTCTGGCGACATTTATGACGGGGGGTTCCACGCACTCTTTCGAGGACGTCGCCCTCTGGTACTTTCTGCTCTATCTCCTCGATCTCGATCGCTATCCCGCTCTTGTGCGGTGGACGCGCATTCTGGCCTGGTTCACAATGCTCTCTTCCGTTCTCGACTCTTTTGTGTTCTACATGCCCTCCATCGACGCACATGCACTGCTCTTCCAGGTTCTCGATGCCGTATTAACAGTTGGATTCTCGTTGCCGGAGATCTTCCCCTGGTCCTCATCGTTCTCGCATTCCGAAACCGCATGGACCCCTCGCGCCGCCTCGTCGCCATCACGGCCTTCCTCTCTGACATGTACTTCGTTGTTGCGCACACAGCCGAACAGGGTGAACGGTTCACCCGATGGACGCTCTACAACACCATGACGCAGCCACTCTTCACCGTGGACGGAGTCGAGGTCTCGATGCCGGCCATCCTATCGTTGCTTCTGGTCTGCGCCATCGTCTACGCCGTCTATCGCTACATGATCGAGCAGGGCCAGCGCCAGACCTCGCTCGAGCTGGAATACCGCAACGCGCGCGCCGTGCAGCAGGTGCTCATTCCAGACGAAATACCGGAGATCCCGGGATTCAAAATCCAGTCCGTATACAAACCTTTCGGCGAAGTGGGAGGCGATTTCTTTCAGATACTGCCGCTAAGAAACGGTGGACTGCTGGCGGTGATTGGCGACGTGAGCGGGAAGGGGATGCCGGCAGCGATGACCGTATCTCTACTGGTGGGCACCGTGCGCACGCTGGCGCACTTTGTCGAAAGCCCCGGCGAGATACTTGCAGCCATGAACCAGCGCATGCTGGGACGCAGCCAGGGCGGGTTTACGACCTGCCTGGTGATGAGCGTGGATTCGAGCGGGGCAATGACCGTCGCCAATGCCGGGCACATTGCGCCTTACGTCGAAGGCAGGGAACTAACGCTCGAAAATGGCTTGCCGCTGGGTCTTGCCGCGAATACAACTTATTCCGAATCTACTTTCCAGTTGGCTCCAGGAGGACAGCTCACCTTGATCACCGATGGAGTGGTGGAAGCGCGGGACACGAGTGGATCGCTGTTCGGCTTTGAGCGCACCGCAGCCATCAGTGACCAACCCGCAGAAACCGTCGCCGCTACTGCTCAGCAATTCGGACAGGATGACGACATCACGGTACTGACCGTGATTCGTCTGAAAGGCGAACACGCAGTTTTCCCGCAACGCACCGCTCCCATCCTGTCGCCGGCCTAGATTCTGGCGAGCCTATGCCAACTTAGTCCCAACGGCTTTCCGGATCACTTTCTCCAGCGCCCTTAGCGCTTGCGGCCTTGGGAACCCCGGCCGGCTCGCCAGCCGTATCGTCCGGCTCGACCCGCCAACCAGCGGCCGCAACACAATCTCCCGCTTGCGAAACGAATCGGCCGCGAGTGACGGCAGCAACGTTGCTCCGTACCCCGCTGCCACCAGGTTCACCAGTGTGTCCAGAGTCGAGGCCTGCATCGCTGCAGCCATCCCCACCCTGCGCACTCGCGCTCCGCAGGCCTCCAGCGCCTGGCTTGCCAGGCAGTTCCCGTCGGCCAGCACCAGCAACTCATCGGCCAGCGCTTCCTCATCCACCATCGCCGCTTTCGCTAGCCTGTGCTTCTGCGGCAGCACCGCCAGCAGCGGTTCTTTGAACAGCGTCAATTCCGTGATCTCGGGCGCATCCGGCGGCGTCGCCAGCAGCGCCGCATCCAGCCGATGATTGCGCAGTCCGTCAATCAGCCAACGCGTCTGGTCCTCCCACAGCTCCAGCATCAGGCCCGGATACGCCTGCTTCAGCGGCTTCAGAATCATCGGCATCAGGTACGGCGCCAGCGTGGGAATCACGCCCAGCTTCAGCGGCCCGACCAGTGGGTCGCGCGCCGCTCGTGCTACTGCTTCCATCTGCCCGGCCTCGGCCAGCGCCCGCTGCGCATGCGCCAATATCTGCGCGCCCACCGGTGTCAGATCCACGCGCTTGTTGGTCCGCTCCAGCAGAGTTACGCCCAGCTCGTCCTCAAGCTTCTTAATCTGGCTTGAGAGCGTCGGCTGGCTCACGTTGCACGTCTCGGCCGCGCGCCCAAAATGCCGGTGCTCGGCAACCGCAACCAGATACCGCAATTCCTGCAGATTCATAGCTCAATTTCCTGAATTGTATCGGTCGATACATCCTGCCGCCGGACTCCAGCCCCGGGGCCCCCAACGATCGTTGTTGATCGTTGGGGTGGTAGGCCAGCCGTCCAGGCAGCGTCCGCGCCGCCCGTCTTTATCATAGTCCCAGACAATCGTCACGGTAGTAACAATCGATTGTACTTATCGTCCGCTGCCGGTTACTCTTTAGTTGTTCGCACTCATACGAGCCACGAATCACGAACCACGAGCATCTGATTCGGCCCTCTCCCAGTTTTTTCTGCACGCGGCAATCCCCACCAGCAAGGGCGAGCTCAACAGCTCGCCCTTCTCGTTTGTACCCTGATCCCTGTCCCCGGTCCCTGTCCGAATCCGCACAGCCCGTCTCGCGCGCGAACATTCCGTCTCCGGCGCCGACCCCTAATCTCTTTCTTTTCAATCTTCGTATTTGGCTCTTTACCTGCAATTCCCAAGCTCAGTAACCCTCCTGGTTCGTGATCCTGCCATCCGGTTCCTTGCGAGCCGGGCGGCAGGGGAACTCGCTGCCTGTGCTTTAGCGCTCTGTATTCTGGTGATTCACAGCACAAGCCGCGCGAGCGCTCACGGCGTAGAAAGAGGCAGTGCGATGCTGATGTTGTTGCGCGATATTCGATTTGGACTCCGCAAGTTCCTTCGTGCCCCCGGCCTCACCCTGGCCGCCATCGTCACGCTGACTCTCGGCATCGGAGCCAACACCGCCATCTTCAGCTTGGTCGACGGCGTCTGGCTCCGGCCCCTCGACATCGCCGATCCATCGCACCTGGTCGTTATCCGGAGCGTCAAGGAGCACGCCGCCGCCGACTCCGAACGGGACTCCGGCTCATCTTTTGCAGAATTCGAAGACCTCCGCCAGCGCGTCCCGGCATTCTCCGACGTCGCAGCCACGAGCGGTCGCGGCGTCGTCATCGATCAGGGCGACGGTCTCAAGCTGCTGTTGGCCCGTGTGGTCAGCGAAAACTACTTTGACTTCATGGGCGCGCATGCCCAACTGGGCCGGCTGCCCAGCCAGCAGGAGATGCTGCACGCTGAAACTCCGGTGATGGTGCTGGGCTATGCAGCGTGGAAGAGCGTCTTTGCCGGCAATCCCGCCGTCGTCGGCTCCACGGTCAAGCTCTCCCACGGATTCGCGCACATTATCGGAGTTCTGCCTCCCGGTTTTCGCGGCACCGATCGCATGATCGACCCCCAGGTCTATGTTTCACGCTCCGGCTGGGTCGCCTGGGATCCGGACGAACAGAACTCGCCGCGCACGATTCGTGAATTCGATCTCTACGCTCGACTCCGCTCCGGCGCCACCCTCGATCAGGCGCGCGAGCAACTTCGTGCAGCCGGCCTCCAGCTCGCGGCAACCTGGCCCGAATCCAACAACGGCCGCACCTTCAACGTCGAGTGGGAATCCGAGACCATCGAGCGCAGTATCAAGGTGCTCAGCTCACTGCTGCTCGCCATCGCTCTGGCCGTCCTGCTCATCGCCTGCACCAACATCGCGAACCTGCTGCTCGCGCTCAACGATGCCCGGCGCCACGAGATCGCCACGCGCGTGGCCCTCGGCGCCTCGCGCGCGCAACTGCTGCGGCAGCTCATCACCGAGTACTGTCTCCTCGCGGCCGTTGGAATTGCGGGTGCTGTTTTTCTGGCACAGAGACTCATCGCCCTCATCCCGGCGCTCATCCCCGACATCGGTTACCCCATCGGCTTCGATTTCCGCATCGACCTTCGCGTGCTCGCTTTCACGGTCGCCGCGGGTCTCCTCTCGGTTCTTCTCTGCGGTCTGCTGCCTGCCATCCGATCCAGCCAGGTCTCTCCGCTTGAAGCGGCCCGCGCGCGCGTTGCGCCAACCGGCCGCCTCAGGATGCCCATGCGCAAGATCCTTGTTGTTGCGCAGCTTTCGGTCTCCATGGCGCTCATGATGGCCACGGCTCTGCTGGTCCGCAACCTCATCCACATTGAGAGCATGGATCTCGGCTTCAACCACGCACAGAATGCCCTGCTGCTTGAGGTGGCCGTCAACGGCCAGGGACCGCAAAGGCAAGCTATCTACCAGGCGTTAGCCGATCGCATGCGGGCGCTGCCCGGCGTCCGCGATGCCAGTGTGGCGCGTGTTGTGCCATTCCCCTTGAACGGAGGCGGCGCCACCCAGACCGTCCTTGCACCGGGCGAGGCCTCTTCTCCTACCGCAGGAACACCGGTCTGGTACAACGCGGTCGATGACGCCTACTTCCGCGTGATTGGCATTCCGCTCATGCGCGGCCGCTCGTTCGATACACGCGATGCAGCCGCAGGCCAGCGCGTCGCAATCCTCAACCAGACCCTGGCCAAAAAACTGTTCGGCACCGAGGATGTCGTCGGCCGCCACTTCCGTCTCGGCAACCAGCAACCCGTCGACGTGGAAGTCGTCGGCGTTGCCCGCGACGGCCGTTACGGCGGCGTCACTGAAACGCCGCAGCCCTACCTCTATCTGCCGATTCTTCAGATTCCTCGGGGCGAAGTAGTGGTGATCGTCTCCACCGCCGGCAATCCTGGCGTCCTGGTCAACGCCGCGCGCAAAGCGGTGCGGGAAGTGGATCCCTCGACGCTGATCATGTCCACAGAAACTCTTACCGATCACATGCGCCTTGCAACCTACCCGAATCGCATGGCCGCCTGGCTCACAGCCTCGCTGGGCGGGCTGGCGCTGCTACTCACAGCGGTCGGGCTCTATGGCGTTACTGCCTTCACCGTCTCCCGCCGAACCCGCGAGATCGGCATCCGTGTCGCGGTGGGCGCGCAGCGCTCGACCATCTTCCTGGGCGTGCTGCGCGACGGACTCAAGCTGGCTTTGGCCGGCCTGGTTGTTGGCGCGGGACTGGCAGTCCTGCTCGGCCGCGCCATGAGATCCATGCTCTTTGGGGTCTCGGCCCTCGATCCATTGGCCTTCGTCGCGGTTTCGGCGTTGCTTCTATCGGTCTCGTTCGTCGCCTTAGCTGCCCCGGCCCGCCGCGCCCTCCACGTCGACCCCATCGAAGCCCTGCGCGAGGAGTAGTGGCAAAAGAGAATGTTTGGGCGACCCAGGTTACGATTTTGGAAACTGGGGCTGTTCCCTGTTCCCTGCTCCCCGATCCCCGATCCCTGTCCTTGCGCGCCCATCCCCGCGGCCAATATCGTTGGAACAGCCCAACATGTTCGCGGCAAGCATTCTATGGACGTTTTGAAAGAGCAGTTTGAAAAGCGCTTCGGATTTCCCGCCGAGACCGTCAAGCCTTTGCAGGGCGCGCTCGGCGGCTCGGGCCGAGTCATCGTCCGCGTGGCCGGCCGGGACACGACCGCCATCGGCATTCTTTACTCGGTGCGCGAAGAGAACACCGCTTTCCTCGAGTTCTCGCGCCACTTCCGCCGTCTCGGCCTTCCTGTTCCTGAGATCTATATCCAGGACCTAGACCGCGGCGCCTACCTTGAAGAGGATCTCGGCGACACCACGCTCTTCGACTTGCTCATCGCTAACCGCAGCGGCGAATCCATCGCGCCCGAGGTTCTGGCCGCCTATCGCAGCGTGGTTTCGGTGCTGCCGCGCTTCCAGGTCGAGGCCGGCCGCGATCTCAACTACAAGGTCTGCTACCCGCGCGCCAGCTTCGATCGCCAATCGATCAACTGGGACCTGAACTACTTCAAGTACTATTTCCTGCGCCTGGCCGGAATTGCTTTTAACGAGCAGGACCTCGAGAACGACTTCGCGCGGCTCACCAAATTCCTGCTCGCCGCCGATCACGACTACTTTCTCTACCGCGATTTCCAGTCGCGCAACATCATGCTGCGCTCGAGCCGGCCCTTCTTCATCGATTACCAGGGCGGCAGACGCGGCGCTCTCCAGTACGACATCGCCTCACTGCTTTACGACGGCAAGGCCGATCTCTCGCCCGCGCTGCGCCAGCAGCTCCTCGACGAGTATCTCGACTGCCTCGCCACGCACATCCCGCTCAATCGCGAGCGGTTCATGGAGCACTACTACGCATACGTCTATGTGCGCCTGATGCAGGCCCTCGGCGCCTACGGCTTCCGCGGCTTCTACGAGCGCAAGACTCACTTCCTGCAGTCTGTGCCCTATGCGCTCAAGAGCCTGCGCTGGCTGCATCACAACGTGCAACTGCCCATCGCCATCCCCGCGCTGCTCGATGCCTTCCACTCCATGCTCGGCTCTGAGAAGCTGCTGGCTCTGGCCGCACCGGCTGAGGGCCTCACCGTGCGCATCTTCAGCTTCTCGTTCCATCGCGAGCCGCCAATCGATGAAGAGGGCCACGGCGGCGGCTTCGTCTTCGACGGCCGCAGCCTGCCCAACCCCGGCCGCGAGGACCGCTTCCGCCAGCTCACCGGCCAGGACGCGCCCGTGATCGAGCATCTCGATGCGCAGGAGTCCGTTCAGCAGTTCCTCTCAGCCGTCGAGTCGCTGGTCGACACCAGCGTGGGCAGTTATCAGCGCCGCGGCTTTCGCAGCCTCATGGTTTCGTTTGGATGCACCGGCGGCCAGCACCGCTCGGTCTATCTCGCCGAACATCTTGCCGCACATCTACGCGCGCGCAGCGGCGTTCGCGTTGTGGTGCGCCACATCGAGCTTGAGAAGATGGGCCGCGCCGGCGAGGCTGCATAAATGAAAGCGATGGTGCTGGCCGCGGGCCTCGGTACGCGCCTGCGTCCGCTCACCGACGACCGGCCCAAGGCGCTCGTCACCGTCGCCGGCCGCAGCCTGCTCGAGATCGTGCTTGCCCGTGTGCGCGCTGCCGGCGTCACTGAGGTCATCGTCAACGCGCACCATTTTGCCGATCAGATCGAGGAGTTCGTGAAGGTCGAGCAATTCCTGAAGGGCAGGGAAGACTTCGGCATGCGCATCGAAGTCTCGCACGAAGCGGAGTTGCTCGACACCGGCGGCGGACTCAAACACGCTGCGTGGTTCTTTCTCGAATCCGGTCCGGATCGCGATGCGCCCTTTATCGTTCACAACGTCGACGTGATCAGTGCGATCGATCTCACGCGTATGATCCGCGCTCACAATGAAAGCAATGCTCTGGCCACGCTCGCCGTCGCCGCGCGCGAATCCTCACGCCAACTCATTTTCGATGCAGATGGCCTTCTGTGCGGCCGCCGCGGCGGCCGCGATGCGCAACCGGAACTCGTGCGCACCGTAGCTGAGGCGCAGCCGCTGGCGTTCTCAGGCATTCACGTCATCTCGCCGCGCATCTTTGCGCAGCTCGACGAGTCGGGCGCCTTCTCGATCATTGACGCGTATCTGCGCCTTGCCGCCGGGGGCGAGAAGATTGCGGCCTTCCGCGCAGATGAGTATTACTGGCGCGATCTTGGAAACCCCGAGAGCATCGCCGCCGCGGAGCGCGAGATTGCGAGCGGTGCGGTCGTCGCGGGCTGATGATTTTCAGCACTCAAAAATACATTGAAAAGGAGCTGAATCAGGCTCAAGAAGGGCGTTTCTGCACCAAAGACGGGCGTGAATGTAACAGCTTTTTGCGCGTTACATTCCGTAAAGCGTTGATTTATATAACTCTCTATTCACGGTTTCCCAGTTTCCCAGCGGCTGGTGGGGAGGGGGGTGGGGGATTATATTTCTGGTTATGAGGGATCAGGGATTGTTTACTACAGAGTAATATGGCGCCGGCTGGGATGGAGGTCATGCATTTCCAGTGTGCAGGAACGAGCGGAAATTAAGTGAAAGGCAGCGGAGTTAGAGCATTTTCGGAAATAGTGTAGACCGGACTTTTCCTGGCGTCCCACCCTTTCCGCAGGAAAACGCGGAAAGGATGGGGCACGGAAGTCTACAGTAATAGCAAAAATGCTTTAAGCAACCTAATTCGCGAGCACGGCTCTATACCGCACCTTGTTCTTCTTCACCTTCTCGATGGCCTCGTTGGCCTTGTTCATGGGGAAGAGCTCGGTGGTGGCCTTCACGCCATGCCGCGCGGCTACGTCGAGCATCTCGCGTATCATGTGCGGCGGACCGGTCGGGTTGCCGCTGATCGACCTTAGCCCCGAGATGAGCGGAAACGCATGCACCGCAACCGGCGACGGAGGCACGCCCACAAAGCACAGCGTTCCCATGGGCCTGAGCGCCGATACATACACGCCCCAGTCCTGGTCTGCATTCACCGTGGTCACAATAAAGTCCAGCTTGCCGGCCACTTCTTTCATCGCCTTGCTTTCGCGCGAGTTCACAAAGTGGTGCGCGCCCAGCGCCCGCACTTCTTCTTCTTTGCCCGCCGACGATGAAAAGGCCGTCACTTCAGCGCCGAATACGCGCGCAAACTGGATGGCGATGTGTCCTAGCCCGCCGATGCCTACTACGCCTACGCGCGAAGTGGGATTGATGCCGTAGGTCCGCAGCGGATTGTAGACCGTAATGCCGCCGCACAGGAGAGGCGCGGCGTTCTCGCTCTTCAGCGCGTCGGGAATGGGAAACACAAACCGCGCATTGGCCCGCACCCGGTCTGCGTAGCCGCCGTTGCGGTGCACGCAGGTCGCCTCCGACTCGGCGCAAAGGTTCTCCAGTCCCTTTACGCACCACTCGCAGGTGCCGCAGGAGTTCGACTGCCAGCCCAGCCCCACGCGCTGGCCCGTCTGCAGCGACTTTACGTCGCTGCCCACGGCCGCAACCGTTCCCACAATCTCGTGCCCGGGGATGAACGGATACTGGCTGATGGCCCAGTCGTTCGAGATCAGGTGCAGGTCGCTGTGGCAAATGCCGCAGTGGGTGATGGCAATTTCCACCTCCTGCGCGCCCAGCTTGCCGGGGTCGTAGTGATAAGGCAAAAGTTCAGCGCCCGCTGCATGCGCCGCAAGTCCTTGAATTTGAGCCATACTCGTTTGGAGTCCTTACTGGCAGCGATTGGTTCGCATGCATTCCCATATTTCCCGGTGCGTCAGGTGCGCCATGCGCTCAAACCGCCGCTCGTTGTTCCCCGGGTTCGGGCCCGTCTTTCATACCAGGGGGTGTTCGCTCAGTTACCCTTCGTACTTGTTGCCCTCCCGGAACCGAATTTCCATAAACATGCCGGCACCAGAGCCAATGAAGCCCGGTTCGATTCTAATAAACGTATGAGTGCGCTGCCGTTACTAGTTTAACCCCCCGCCCGCGTCGATGTGCACATTCAGAATCTGAAACCCGCTTAGCAATCCCCCTGCCGGCACATCGCCCGCTTCTTCCGCCGATTCCCCGTTGAGGCTGATGTCGTCTGTATTTCGCACCGGCTCCAGTGCATTCGCCATCGAAAGCGGCATTGCCGCCAGCGTTTCGCCGTCCCAACCCGCTTGTGTTTCGGGCGCCAGGATCGATACGTAGATCCGGTCCGCCGCATGCTCCCGCCGCGCGCGCGCCAGCACGCTCGCCATGGTCGCCGCCCTGGGCGCGAGCTTGGGCTGGTTCAGGGTCCGGTCAAGCGTTGCCGCGTCTGAAACCAGCAGCCTTACGTTGCCGCTCTCCAGCCGTTCCGGCAGCTTGACGCTGATCCTTACGTTCCGCTCAGCCTGCTGCCATGGCCGCAGCGTTGCTTCAACCTCTACCGTGTCGCCGGCGTGAACCAGGTCGCTTGAAACCAGCCTTGCCGACTGCAGCGCCACGGAAAGCCGTCGCGGAATCGCATCCACGTGCAGATCAATCGCGCGCACCAGTCCGCGCCGCTCGCCGTTGGTGTAAATCGCATTGAAGCGCGCGGCCGCCTCGGCTGCCACCAGCAGTTGAGCCGAACTCACCTCGCCCCCCGAGGCCCAGGAATCCACCGGCAGCGGCGGAAAATCCTCGAGCTCGATCGTTCCCGTCACGTGGTAACTCATCTCCGACGTGCTTTCGTTGCGTTCGAGCAGCGACTCGTACAGCACCACTTCCACTGCCTGCGGGGTCAGGCTGGGCTGATCGAGAATCTCCACATTCACTTTGCCCGGCGCCCCTGCACCCTCCAGGGTGATATGCATTGGAATCATGCGCGCCGTTGCACCCAGCACGCCCCCGATGGCCGATTCGCGATCCTCGGTGAAGGCGCCCACGGTGGCGCCGGTATTGATGATCTTGAAGGCATTCAGCGGCGAAGCCAGCGTGGCCACCACTTCGGCCGTGGTCATCGGCAGTGAAATCGGTCCTGACTGCAGAACCGGATGCCCGCACGCCAGCAGTTGCTTCGGATCAATATAGGTCACCGTGCAGGTGGCTGAAATCTCCAGGTCGCCGCGCACCAGCAGGGCGCTGATCGCCGACCCCGGCTCCAGCGTCTTCTCTGCCTTCGTATCCGGCGCGTCGCCCGATTCGCTCTCGCCCATCCCTCCCGCTGCCACGGTCTCGAGCCCCGGCAATTGCACATGGCTCCGCCAGAACTCAATCGCCGCAGGGCTGAATCCACTCATCACCAGCGGCGTCTCCATCGGCTGCATCTGCATTCCCGCATTGGCAAGAGCAGCCTGCTCCCCGATCCCCGTTCCCTGATCCCTGTCTTCCGGCCCTCGCCACGGCGAGCCTTCGGCCTGATCCCCGCCTTCCGATCCCTGATCCCTGATCCCTGATCCCTGTATAGGCAGGCCCCTTACCTCAAGCATCTGCGCAATCGGCGTAATGCCCGCAATCGGCTCCTTGCTGAATTGACCGATCCGGTACGAAAGCGATCCCAGCAATTTGTCGCCGACGTACACCGGGCTGCCGCTCATCCCTTCCACCACGCCGGTGTATTCCGGTTTTGCTCCGTGCAATCGCGCCAGAATCAGGTCCTGTCCCGGCCCTCGCGCTCCGCGCAGAATCCCCAGAATCTCCACCTGCATCGGCTCCGGCTTGGCGCCTTCAAACACCGTCCACGCCGTAGCCATCAGGCCGCGGTGCACCTGGCTCAGCGGGAAAAACCCTCCGGTGCTTGGAGGCGGTGCGTCCTCGTTCTTTGCCGCCGCGCCCAGTCCCCGTACAGGCGCCGCGATCGCCCACAGAATCAGGGCTGCTGCGGCCCACCCCCTCCACTTCGCGCTGAGCTCGCTGCCGGACCGTTTCCGAGTTTCCATAACACCGTTTTCCACGTCTATAGAGTACAGTGGCGGCCTCATCCCGAGCCGCTCCGGACCAGGCCGGTCAGGAACGAGCCGCTAAGGAATCGCCCCGAAGCTGACACCGGGCCGCCCGAAGGACTATTCTTCTCAACACTGAGGTGGTCATGACAAACGCACGCCAATCCCCATCGGCAACTCATCTGCTCCGTACCTGCCTCCCGTTCCTGGGGTTCGCTGTTTTTGCTCTCGCGCCCCTGCGCCCCGCATGGAGCCAGACCCCCGACCCCTCGCAGAATCAGCAGCAGCCGCAGCAACCGCAGCAGCCGCAGCAGCCGCAGCAACCGCAGCAGCCCGCGCAGCAGCCGCAGCAGCCCACGCAACAGCCTGACCAGACTGCCACGCCCGATGCCGGCGGTCCGGCAGCCGACAACGGCGTTATCGCCATCCCCAAAAAGAACCCAGACGATACGCCCCCGCCCGCTCCGGCGCCGCCTGCGCCCAAGGTCACGAATCCCGAAGGAATGGGCAACATCACCCTTCATGTTGATGTCCCCGAAGTCACGGTCGATGTGGGCATATTGATCGAGAAAACCGGCCAGTTCGTTCCCGGACTCAAGCCATCGAACTTCCGCGTCTACGAAGACGGAGTGGAGCAGAAGGTGGAAGGCTTCAAGCGCATCGAAGCGCCCATCACCGCGCTCATGCTATGCGAATATGCTGCCCGCGGCTGGGTTTTCCGCATGGACATGCTCAACGCCGCCTGGGCGTTCACGCAGCAGTTGCGTCCCCAGGATTACATTGCACTGGAGACCTTCGATCTCAGGACTCACATCGACGTGGACTTTACCCAGGATCATCGCGAGATCCAGCAGGCCATCCAGCAACTGGCCATGGAATCCTACGCGCCGGCGACCTTCAGCGAGACCGATGTTTTTGATGCGCTGTACGACGCCATGGATCGCCTCGACCGCATCCAGGGGCAGAAGTACATCATCCTCATCGCCACCGGCATCGACACCTTGTCGAAGCTCACCTTCGACAAAATCTACAAGCATGTCAAAGAGTCGCGGGACATCACCATCTACTCCGTTTCAACTGACGGCCTGGTGGAGGAGATGAGCGGTGGACGCGGGGGCATGGGCGCTAGCATGCGCGAGATGGACTATCTGCAGGCCGACAACGAGATGAGGACCTTCGCCCAGACCACCGGAGGCCAGTGGTTCAGGCCCGTCTTCCAGGGTGAATTACCCGATATGGTGCGCAACATCAACGCCAACATCCGCGCCAAGTATGAGCTCATCTACCGTCCCAGCAATGCCAAGCAGGACGGGAGCTACCGCAAACTCCAGGTGAAACTAGTGGACGATGAGGGGCAGCCCCTGCGCATGCAGGATGAGAAACACAAGCCGCTGAAATACGACATCATCGCCCGCGACGGCTATCGCGCCAAGCAGGAAGTGGAATAGAGCGAGCCGGCTCGGTGACTCGCTGACTCGCCGGCTTGCTTTCCCGTTCCCCCATGTGGAACCGCGCCTTCACCCCGTGACTGTCATCACCTCTCCAGTCATTACCCCGGCGCTATCATCTTGAATCGTAAGGCCCCTCTACTGGAGCGGTTCCGGAGTTTCCGTACCCTCTCGATAATCGTGCATGGTGGCATTTTCTTAAGAAAATACCACTTGGCAGCATTGCTTTCTGGGTATTGCAACTCCGGAACCGCTGTATAGGCCCGCGGTTCCCCTCACGGACCCGCCGGTATCTGGGACCCAAATGCTGTTTCGAGGTGGAGAATGGGATTCGTTCTGGCTATGTGGACTATTTGGGGGCTTGTCCTTCTGCTTTTCATTGCTGCGAGAGTATATTCATCGCGCCTCAGCCGCGACGAAGACGATCAGCTGATTCTCGATGACTCGTTCTCCCAGCTGAAGGCCGAGCAGGCTGCCATCATGGGCAAAATCAACAAGTTCAAGCCGGTCCAGTTGGCCGCATCCTGGGCGCTCGCCGCCATGACCCTTTTCGTGGCTGTGTATTACGTCCACGACATGGTCAGCCAGTTCAAATAACCGGCTCATTCGCAATTTGCGCAACATAAGGCGGCCGCTGAGCTCGCCGGTCCAGCCTGCGCTTTAACCCGCTGCAGGCAACTGTCGCTGCCTGGTTTAAGCTGCAGGCGCCCCGGCCCTCGCGGCCGCTGCGCGGCGTTAATCAAACCTCGTGTTCTTTCTGGAGCCCCGGGCTCCGCGTCCAATAGACAAATTGCGCGACCCTGCGCACTCCTTCGTGGCGCAGTCGCTGCATCAGGGCCGGGTTTCACGCATGCTTCGGCTCAAAGGCCGTTCCAGCTGCTCAAAAGCCGTTTTAGCTGATAATGTTCAAGTGCACCATAATGTCGCGCACGTAGTAAATGAGCACCACCGCGGTCATCGCCACCACCAGCCACTGCGCCAGCTTGAGCAGCGGCTCAACCTTATGCACCTTTGCTACGATCATGGCCTGCTCAGCCTTCTCTTGCTCGAATGAGTCATCCAGAAAGATCTGGTCCTCTTCATCGCGGGTCAGGCTCGACCGGTAAATATAGAGCCCGGCCGTTACCACAACGAGCGCCGCCCAGACCGTCCACATGACTGGAACAAACGTCATAACCCACCTCCCCGAACCTTGCGAAGGCCCCGAGTGCCGCTGGGTCCGCGGTTGGCTTTTCATCCCGGACCCGCGGTCACGGAGCCATCCGGTTGAACATCATAGCCCCGTTTTGATTCCATTGTCCCTGTAAAAGTTGGCTTCTCAGGCCCCTTTTCAGATAAACGGCCCTTCCGCCGGTGCATTTTCAGTGCTTTGGCCGGTCTCGATTCTGCGACCCCGGAGTGCCTGAGAGCATCCAATAGGGGTAAGAATGCGCCTTCGGGGCTTGCATCGCGAGTCTGCACACAGATACTCTTGAAGGAACGGCATTCACATCATTCCCCGGGAGAAACCATGGCAACCGCAACCGTCACGCCACAGCAGGAAACCCAGAAGAAACCACCGATCACCCTCACGCCTCAGGCTGTCGCCAAGGTGCGCGAGATCATGGCCACGCAGGATCCGCTTCCCGCAGGTCTGCGCATCGGCGTGGTTGGCGGAGGCTGCTCAGGCTTCCAGTACTCCATGGCCTTTGAGAACCAGGGCGGCATGATGGACAAGATCTTCAACTTCGACGACCTCAAGGTCTTCATTGACGCCACATCGCTCATGTACCTGAATGGATGCATCGTCGACTACGTTGAAACCCTCGAGGCCGCGGGCTTCAAGTTCGAGAATCCCCAGGTGAAGTCCACCTGCGGCTGCGGATCATCGTTCAGCGTATAATCCGTTTTCGGCATTCGATCTCAAGATGAAAAGCCTGCCCTCATCGGGCAGGCTTTTGTGTTCCTGCAGATCTTCACATTCAAACTCAGTGCCGCGTCCGCTTCGGGTCCCGCTCAGGCAAATTATTGTTGCGGGCTCGTCGGCGTCGTCGGTGGCGAGCCGGGACCCGAGCCGAACGGCGGGTTGCCGGTCTGTCCGCCGCCGAACGTGTTGTTCGTCGATCCGAAACCCGAGTTTCCGATAGGGTTCGACATGTTGCTGGCAGGCGTTCCGATCATCCCGGTATTTCCGCCCTGCATCATCATCTGCTCCATCATGGGGTCATAATCAAACTCCCACTCGTTGTAATGATTCTTCTTTTTGTAGATCAGCAGTGACGCCTTTGCGCTCACCGGCGTTACGCCGATAATCCCCGCCCCGCCAAACGTCTGTCCCGCTGTAATCCCTGTGCTGCTCAAGCCGTTGGTTCCGGCTCCCTGGATCGGATTTCCGTTCGCATCCGTCGTCGCGCTGGCTGTGCCGCTTCCTGATCCGGAGATAGGGTTCCCGTTCGAATCCGTCGTCGCGCCGGCTGCGCCGCTTCCTGATCCGGAGATAGGGTTCCCGTTCGAATCCGTCGTCGCGCCCTGCCCCGAGGTTGAACTAGGTGTTGTGGGGGTGCTCTGACACTGCTGGCTGCCGAAGATCGACCCCAGCGTTCCGCTTGTACTCGGCGGGCAGTTGCTACCACCACTCAGCCCGCTGATCCCGTTGCCGCCGCTCGCGCCGATGCCGGCCAGCGTACTGCCCGTCGCCATCGGCTGCCCGAAGAACCCGAACACGATCGGCTGCTTGTTCTGCCCGAACATCAGCGGCTTCCAGTCATCCTTGCCGGTCATGGGGTCAATGTACTTCTTCCTCAGGAACCGGATCTCGTTGGTCTTCACCAGCGCGTCCATGGACGGCGGATAGGCATGAAACTTCCGGTAATAAAGCTGCACCGCGCGGATGTACTGCTTGCCGCGGTGCATGGTCTCTACCTCGCGGTCCCGCTGGATCGACCGCGTCATCCTGGGCACCGCAACCGACATGGCAACCGTGAGAATCGCCAGCAGAAAAATAACCGCCAGCAGCGTGTACCCATCCTCTGACGATTTGCGCCGCGGCACGCGCGGCGAATCAACGCCGTTACTGCTCCGCGCAGCCGCAATCGGCGCAATCGCAACTCGCCCCGGATTGTGATTTCCGTTTTGCATCGATGTTGGTATGGACGAGAGTTTTCAGCTCCCCGCGCCTTGCTTACTGCGCGATCAGGTTCAGCGTTTGCGTATTGTTGTAGCTCATATCGGTGACTTCAACGGTGGTTGGCTTGATGGCGCCCACCTTGTAGCGATGATCGACGATCTGGCCCGTCGCCGCCATAAAGATATCGTCGCCATGCACAAAAAACGCCACCATCGACTTGTCTTTGCCCTCGCTGTATCCGAAGTACTTCAAATCGATTGCCGGAGGCTTGGGGGGAGGAGGCGGCCCAGCTGCTGCGGTGGCGGCCGGTGCACCCGGACCCGGCCGCGCCGGTGCGATCGTCTTCTCAATGACTACCGGCGCCGACTCCGCCGAAAAAATATTCCTTCCCGTCCCCGCATACTCCACTTCTTCGCTCTGCGCCAGCAGGCCGAAGTGAATCGTCGGATCGATTCCCGGATTGGTCAGCTTCTTTGCTTCCTCGCCTGCCGCAGCCTGACTCTGCACGCCCTGCCTTGCCGCCGGACGCGCGCCCGGTGCGTTCTGCCCCGCTGCATTAGGCCTCGCAGTCGCCGCCGCAGGTCTGACCGGTGGCGCTGACGGCGTTGAAAACTGGTTGTACATCTCATAACCCACGCCGCCCAGGGCCACAACAATCAGCGCTCCAACCAGCGCGACTTTCCCTTTGCTCGTGTTTCCCATCTGGAGGGCCATCGCTATTCACCCTCCCTTGCTGCCGGCTGCTGAGCTGGCGCCGTTCCCGATCCCGCTGCAGGCAGTCCCGCGGGCACATCCGCCGGACGCAGCCACGTTGACAACTGCAGCCGCAAGCTCACCATCCCGCCCTGCTGCCCGGTCAGCGACATGGCGCGGATGAGAAAGAAGATCTGGTCGCGCTCCAGGCTGTTGATGAACTTCATGATCTGCGGATACTGTCCGGTGATTCCCGCATCCATCTGGATCTCGGTCAGTTCCGTTCCCGGCGCGCCTTGCGAATATTCAAGCCGCGTCAGCCGCACCCCCGAAGCCACGCCCAGCGCCAGCACGCGGTCTGAGATCGACGAGTAATCGGGAGAGATGCGCTTCTCCATGAACTCAGTCTTCTGTTCCCGCGAAGCCTCCACGCGCTTGTCGAGCCCGCGCAACGGAGCGGTCTTGATATCGAGCTCGCGCTGCTGCACCTGCTTGTCGCGCAGCACGTCGGATGCGTGCGTATCGATCGCCGCCCAGTCCAAACCCACGCGCACCGCCAGCCCAATCGCCACCACCAGCAGCACCGCGAAGCCCACATAGTGCCAGGTCAGCATCGAAGTCAGCCGCTCACGCCACGTATACATGCGTTCGCTGTTCATTGCGGGCCTCCCGTGTAGGGTCTGCGCTGGCCCTGCTGATCGGGAGGCATCGGCGCGCCCACGCCCGGATACGGGCCCCGCGCCGGAGCTCTTACTGGCCCTTGCCCCAACGGCACAACCCGGCCTGGCGCCGCTGGCTGCGGAGCAACAACTGGCGCAGTCTCCTCGGTTTCGCTCTCCGCCTCCACCGCCTTCTGTTTCTTCTTCTCAGCCGCCAGCTCACCTTCAGTTGGCGGAACGTATTCAGCCTGCAAGTCGAAGTTGAACCGGTTCGATACGCTTACCGGCTCTATGTTCTTCGAGTTGGGGGTGTTGGCTGACTCTGCTTCCTCACCCACGATGCGCGGCGACTGGAATCGCTTCGAGTGCTCCAGGTTCTTTACCAGTTCATCGGCCAGGTCGTGCGGCCCCGCCACGCGCAAATGCAGCGTGATCTGGCCGGTCTTGGATCGTTGCGGCTCAATCTGCGTCACCTGCACGCCGCCCGGCAACTCGGTCTCAAGGCTCTCCATTGCCATCGTCCAGCTGAATGCCTTTTCTTCGAACAGATCGTTCAGCTCGTCCACTTCGGTCATGAACTGCGCATTCTTCGTCTGGGCCATCATCGCCTCGTAGCCCTGGCGCTCGGCGTTGATCTTGGCAATCGCTCCGTCGAGAGAGTGCTCGCGCGCCCGCGCTGCCTCGGCCTGGCTGTGCACCAGGTGCAGAGCTCCGAGCGCAGCCAGCGAAAACACAGCCAGCACAATCATGCCGATGCGCAGCCGCTTCATCGCCGGTCCAACGTCGACAAACGGCCGCGTGGCGAGATTCAGTGTGATTCTCACGCTCTCACTCCCGCCAGCGCGCCGGTCACTCCCGCAATGCTGCTACTCCCAAGTGAGGTCATCGCACCGGAATCCGGCTTCGGCGCCAGCTCCACCACCGGCAGCTCCGTTTCGCCAATCCATTGGGCAAACTCTGCCGCATCGCGATTGCCTGCGTAGTAGAGCTTCGCCGGCCGCGCTCCCAGCCTGTCTTCGTAGTAGGCAGTGGCCACGGCAACCGTGCGTTCAATCTCCCGCGCCCGCTCGCCGGCATCTTCCGGCAGCTCCAGGTGCCGGTAGAGCAGCAGCTCCTGCCCGTTCGCGATCAGCGTGGTGATGCCACGTGCGCTCAGGTTTGCCGCCAGCACCGCCTCCATCGCGTCCACCGTCTCAATCGCCGCCAGGCTCGAGGGCAGCACCGCGCCCGGTTCATACCCCGCAGACCTCACCACCGCTTCATATTCGGCCAGCACCGGCCCCGGGACAATCGCGGCCAGCACCTTGCACTGCTCCTTGGTCTGGCTCAGGATCTGGTAGCTCATTCCCGCCTGCTCCACGTCGAAGGGCACCATCTTGCGCAGCCTGAATCGCATCATGGGAAGTACGTCGGCCTTTTTCGTGGGCAAGGTATCAAAGTCGAGCATGAACACTCTCACCAACGCGTCGGGCACCACCAGCGTCGTCACGCGCGACCGCGGCGTAACCCGGTCGAGCGCTGAGCGAATGGCGCCCGCGACAGCCTCAGGCGCGCGAAGGTTCGTCTCCTCGATGCCCGGCACAACGAAACCCTCAGGCAGAGCTTCGAAGGCGTATTCCGGCTTTTCGCCCGCCGCCGGCAAAGCCGCGGCCAGCACGCCCTCCGGCGAAATCTCCACCGCCGCAGGCGGCCGCCCGCCCGTCTCGCTCTTTATCTTCGCCGCTTCCAGAATCGAACTCATCCGTCTCTCGTTCCCTTGTTCCCTTGGTCCCTGCTTTATCTCGACGCCTCAATGAACGTCACCTTGTTGATCTCCTTCAACGTCGTCAGCCCGCGCTGCACGCGGTCAATTGCCGACTCGCGCAAAAACGTCATGCCTTCTTTCTGGGCTTCTCTGCGAATCTCCGACGTGGGCTTCTTGGCGAGAATGATCTCGCGAATGGGATCGGTCAAATCCAGCAGCTCGTGGATCGCCGTTCTTCCCCGGTATCCAGTTCCGCCGCATTCCATGCAGCCCGCGCCCTCGCGGAAGCCGAAACTGCGCCACTCCTCCGGATCGAGGCCGCTTGTCACCAGCTCGTCATCGCTGTAGTGAACCGTCCGCGCGCAGTAATCGCAGATGGTTCTTACCAGCCGCTGCGCCAAAATGCAGTTAAGCGCCGAAACAAAGTTGTACGCCTCAACGCCCATGTTCAAAAAGCGCCCCAGCACGTCGACCACGTTGTTGGCGTGCACGGTGGTGAACACCAGGTGGCCGGTGAGCGCGGAGTTGATGGCAATCTGCGCGGTCTCCTGGTCGCGAATCTCGCCGACCAGGATCTTGTCGGGATCGTGGCGCAGAATGGAGCGCAGTCCGCGCGCAAATGTGAGGCCTTTCTTTTCGTTCACGGGAATCTGCGTGATGCCGCGAATCTGGTACTCAACCGGGTCCTCAATGGTGATGATCTTATCTTCGTCGCTCTTGATCTCGTTGAGCGCCGCGTAGAGAGTCGTGGTCTTGCCCGAACCTGTCGGCCCGGTTACCAGCACCATGCCGTACGGCTCGCGAATGTATCTTCTGAACTTGCGCAGATCTTCTTCAGCGAATCCCACCACGTCGAGGGTCAGGTTCTTGAACTTCTCGCTCATCGACTCTTTGTCGAGCACGCGCAGCACGGCATTCTCGCCATGCACCGTGGGCATAATCGAAACGCGGAAGTCGATCAGCCTGCCCTTGTAGCGCACGCGGAAGCGCCCGTCCTGCGGCACGCGGCGCTCGGCAATGTCCAGCTCGCTCATGATCTTGATGCGGCTCAGAATCGTGGAGTGGTGCTCGCGCGCAATCGGCGCCATGGCCGCCTGCAACACGCCGTCGATGCGGTACTTCACAATCACCGAGTCGTCGTTGGTCTCAATGTGGATGTCTGAAGCGCGCCGCTCCAGCGCGGTGAAGATGGTGGTATCCACCAGCCGGATGATGGGGCTGATGTCTTCTTCGCTGGTCAGCTTTTCAATCGAGATATTTTCGTCGGAGCTCTCTTCGCCGTTCAAGACGTCGAAGGTCAGGCCCTCGCTGGCCTCGTCCAGCACGCGCTGGCTCTGCTCGGTCTTTTTCAGCAGATCGGTGATCTGCGAGAGCGTGGCCACGCGCGCCGCAATCCGCTGGCCCAGCAGGCCCGCGATCTCATCCAGCACCATCAGCCTCGAGGGATCGCTGACCGCAATCACCAGCGTGTCGGCCTGCTGCTCAATGGGCACAAAGTTGTAGCGGAACATCAGTTCCACCGGCACCGTGCGCAGCAGTTCGTGCTGGATCTTGAAGTTTTTCAGGTCGACAAATTCGGCATGATAGCGCCGCGCCAGCATCTCAGCCTGGCCGCGCTCGTCCATAGCCAGCGGAACCGGAAGTGCGATCACATTTGCATCGGCCATCGCTTGTTTATCCTCCTCCGGTCTGACCCAGCGAGAAGATGGGCAGGTACAGCGAGATCAGAATAAAGACTACGACCACGCCCATGACGATCAGAATCGCCGGCTCAATCAGCGCCAGCGCCGCGGCCAGCGCCGTGGCCACGTCTTCCTCAAAGAATTCGGCCACCGAATTCAGCATCGCCGGAAGCGCACCCGTCTGCTCGCCCACCGTGATCATGTCTGTGGCGAGTTGCGGAAAGACCCCGGTCTTGGCCAGCGAATCGGCCAGGCTCTTGCCTTCGCGCACCGTGGTTACCGACGAAGTGACCGCCTTTGAAACCCTCCGCGACGAGATCGACCGCGCCGCCGTTTCAAGCGACGGCACCAGCGGCAATCCGCCCGTGAGCAGCGTTGAAAGCGTGCGCGAGAAAAGCGCCACCTGGTACTTGAGCCATATCTTGCCGAAGACCGGCATGCCCACGCGGAACCCGTCGACAAAATCGCGTCCGCGCTCGGTGATTGAGAACCGGTAGAAAGCCGTCAGAGTTGCCGCCAGCCCCAGCAGCAGATAAACAATGTTGTGCTGCATCCACTTTCCAAACGCCAGCAGCCCCATGGTCATGGCCGGCAGCTTTGAACCCATCTGGTCGTAAAGCGAGGCAAACTGCGGCACCACCACCGTAAACATGAACGTCATGAGCCCGCTTACCAGCGTCAGCAGCACGCCGGGGTAGATGAGCGACCCCACCAGCTTCTTCCTGAGCGTGAGCGACACACGCTGGAAGCTCACGTACCGCTCAAGAACTTCCTGAAGATTGCCCGAGCGCTCGCCGGCCAGCAGCGTGGTGGTGTACATCACCGGGAATCCGCCCTGCGCGTCGAAGGCCGTCGAAAGCGATTCGCCCGTTTTTACCCGCGCCGACACGTTATCGAGTTGCCCGGCAAAATTCGCGTTTTTCTGGATCCTCCCCAGCATCTCGAGCGAGCTGAGGATCGGCAGGCCCGCGCGGATCAGCGTCAAAAACTGCTGGTTGAAGATCAGGAATGGCTCGAGCTTCACCTTCCGGCGCCGCGAGCCCAGCCCTCCGCGCGCCTTTATCGAGTAAACGTGGTAGCCGGCGTGAGCAAATCGCGAGCGCAGCTCCTCGGCTGAGGCCGCGGTATGCACCTGTTCCTGCACCCGGCCGCGCTCATCGGCCAGCTTGATGACGAACTCTGCCATAAGTGATCTGCGGATGACCCCCGGTCGAAACGGCGCTCACCGCCCGTTTCTATCTGCTCTAGCCTAAGGGTATCAGTAACTTCACACTATAGACGCCGCTCGGCGGTTCACCGCTCGCAGCCTGTTCAGGCTGGCGCACTTACGCTGTATGCTGATTCCGGAGAACTTCATGCACTCGGCCTCAGCCAGCCGCTCCATATCGCGCGCGCGTTTTCTGGCGCTTCCGGGCATCTCCTGGCGGCTGCCCGTGGCTCTCCTCGTCCTGGCCGCCCTTGGGGCCACATTCGCGGTCCGTCTTCATCCCCGCCACGCCGCCGTGGTCGTCCCCTACCCGCACGATCTCGGCCAAGTCTCCTTCGCGGTCGCAGGCGACGTCATTCCCCACGAGCCGGTAAGAGCCGCGGCCGCCGCTGCAGGCGAGGGCGAGGGCGGCTGGGCCGCACTCTTCTCGAATGTCGCAGACGTCTTTCAATCCGCCGACTTTGGGTTCGTCAACCTCGAAACCCCGGTCGCGCCCAACCACTCCCACGCAACCAAGGCGTTCCTCTTCAATGCACCTGTCGAGCTGCCCCAGGCCCTCAAGGCTTCCGGCATCAAAATCGTCTCCTTCGCCAACAACCACGTCTTCGATCAGGGCTGGGCGGGCTTTGCCGAGTCCCGCGACCACCTGCGTGAAACGGGCCTGCTCATCGCCGGAACCAGCGACAACGCCGCCACCGCTTGGCAGCCAGTCATTACTGAGGCCAACGGCATCAAGGTGGGCTGGCTCGGCCTCACGCGCTGGCTCAACGGCAACCGCAACCCCGAAGACCCCGCTCAGCCCCACGTCAACTTCTTCCCCTATCCCAACGATTCGGGCGGCGCGACGGGCGCCGACGAGGCCCAGCTTATCGAGGATGTGAAGGCTGCCCGCGCCCAGTGCGACCTGCTCGTCGTCTCCATCCACTGGGGAGTGGAATACGCTACCGCACCGCGGCCTGAGGACATCGACATCGCCCACAAGATGCTCGATGCCGGAGCTTCGGTTATCGTCGGCGCCCACCCCCATGTGCTACAGCCTGTTGAGACCTACAAGACTCAGGACGGCCGCAACGCCGTCATCTTTTACTCGCTCGGCAACTTCCTCTCCAACCAGTCGCGCAGCTATGTCGACGGCCTCAACCCCGACTCCAACGGCGAACCGCGCGACGAACTCATCGGCCTCTTTTCAGCCGTGCGCCGCGACTACGGGCCGGCAGGAATCCGCGTCGAGCTCGGCCACGCCGGCATCCTGCCCGTGTGGG
This sequence comes from uncultured Acidobacteriaceae bacterium, assembly GCA_963808695.1. Lineage (GTDB taxonomy): Bacteria > Acidobacteriota > Terriglobia > Terriglobales > Acidobacteriaceae > Telmatobacter. Next base: position 25,589 of record CAWEHF010000009.1, on the reverse strand, counting down.
AAGAAAACAACCGCAACGACCTCGCTGCCGGCCGCGCCAAAACGGAAATAATCCGTCCCGTTCTGATTGACCGCGAGATTCCCCTCGTCCAAGCTCGTCTGGACGAATTGAACAAACTTGCTGTGCCGCCTGCGCCGCCTGAAGGCACAGCACCTTCTGCGGCAACGCAGCCGCCTCAACCGCCTTCCGCAACTTCCGGCCTCACTCCCGACCAAAAAAAGGAATTCATCGAGCTCACCAGCCGCCTCAAGCTCCTCACCGACCGCCTCGCCCAGATCCTGGCCCGCACCGGCGACGAATACGTGACCGCTCCGCCCAAATTGCCGGCCAAACCTTAATGTTTGACGGCCCCGCACCCCTTGACTGCCACGCCATAATGGATTGAGACGCGACGATGCCAACCCAGTCCGCCGAACCCGAACTGAAGTCAAAGGGCCGCAGCAGCCTCACGGTTCTGCTTGAGCTCGCGCTCATCCCCGTTGCTGTCGGAGTGGCCGCGGTCGCCATTCCGCTCAGCTTCATCCCGCGCTGGCTGCAGAAGCATCGCGAGGTCTCGTTCCGCGCGCTGCTCAAGTCGCGCGGCCGCCTCATCAACTGGCAGGAGTTTCTGCGCTCCATGCGCGACAGTGGCGGCACCTGCATAGAAGAAAAGTTTTCGCCCAAGGGTCCGGTTCGCTTCTGGTGGACCCCAGAGAACGTCTACAGCGAATCGCCGCACGAGATCATCGATTGGTTCACGATGCGCAAGGGACGCCGGGGGGAATCCTTTGTCCGCTGGTGCCGCGAGCGCTACACCAACGCGGACACCGGCGTAGCAGTCCTGGTCGACGCCGCCTTCGTTCCCCGCCGCGAGATCTACGCTATCTGGGCCGAGTGCCGCTCCCAGTCAGGCCCTGCCCGCTGGGTCGAGGTCGCGCCGCCTGAGATTCTGCCCAGTAACAAACAGCCAGTAGCCAGTAGTGAGTAGCCAATAGGGACTAGCCAATAGCCGGTGTCGGTGTTGGCTGATTTCCTATTGGCTACTGGCTATTTACTATTGGCTGCTTCTCAATACCCGTTCGCCACCAGCCACTCCGCCGTCAGGTTCATCTCCGGCTTCGCCTGCATCTTCATGGCGGCCAGCTTTACCAGCACATCGGCCTCCACGTTGACCGGGTCGCCCACCTTCAGCGCGTGCAGATTCGTCCGCCAGTACGTCAGCGGCAGAATGGCAATCGTGATCTCCTCGCCATCGAACCCGGCAATCGTCAGGCTGATGCCCTCTACGGCCACCGACCCCTTGTGCACCATCCACTGCCGCACGTTCTCAGGCACGCGCACCTTCAGCGTCCAGTCGGTTGTCTTCTCGTCAAAGACAGGATTGGAACGCGGGACCAGTGGTTCAAGGGAACGGAGTTCCCCCGCGCCGTCCACGTGTCCCTGCACCACGTGCCCGCCCAGCGGGCTGCCCGCGGCCGTCGGCAGCTCCAGGTTCACCTTCGCCCCCGGTTTCAGATTGCCCAGCGAAGTCCGGTCCAGCGTCTCCTGCGCCAGGTCGGCATGAAAATACTTCGGATCGACGTCCAGCGCCGTCAAACACACTCCTGAAACCGCCAGCGAATCGCCCTCGCGCAGTCTTCCGGCAATCCCCGGCGCCTCAACCGTGATGCGCCGAACGCCGCCGCGATCGGTGAGGCTGACCAGGGTTCCGGTCTGCTCAATGATGCCGGTAAACATGCGTCCAGTGTAAGCCAAGCGCCGGGATTGAGGCGGTGATACACTTGCTGCCCAAATGACCAACGCAAGTGTTGTCTGGCGCCAGATTGCAGGTTGGGCAGGGGTTTCCGTTTCGACGGGACTCGCGTGCATGTGGGCGTGGTGGGGAAGCAACGAAAACTTTCATGAAGGCTGGTATTACCCGAGTATCTGGCGAAACATCGGCCTGATGTTCGTGCAGTATCTGAGCCCCATGCTGATCGTCATTTTTATCTCAGCACTTGCGTTATCTTGGGCGCGGCTGGCGCTGCCTTTGATGGGGACAGCAGCAATTGCCGCGGCATGGTTTTTCGGAAATTTCCGTATTTTCTCCGCCGCTGTCCTGCTCATCGCAACTCCGCTGGTGCTCCTTGGCGTGCTCTACCATTTCGGCCGTCCCCAGCCGCGCAAATGGGCGTGGAGATGTTTGATCGGATTGCCGCTCGTGACGGCGATAGCGAGTGGCGCTTATCCCGGCTGGATGGCGGCGCATCGGTTCGACGACGGCAACTACGGAATGCGGATAGTGGAAGGCAACGGCGTGAGGCTGGTTTGGGCGCCGCAAGGACCGGGTTGGCCGGAGACCGGAGTTTCCTGGTATCAGGCAATGCAAAACTGCGCGCATCTGACTGCGGATGGACGGACGCTGGCAGATTCTCCGCAGGACGTGTGGCGATTGCCGACGGTCGACGAAGCCGTCCGGTCTCTGGTGTTTCGCGGGAAGAATGCAGGCGGAACGTGGGATGGGGCGAGGCGCCAAGCGCAATACCAAACGACGCCGGACAAGGATTCGCCACTATGGAAGGTGCGCTCGCAGGTGATTTATTGGTGGACGAGCACAGAAGCGGATCGAGAGCGTGCGGACTATATCACCAACAATGGGTACGTGCAGGTGGTGCCCAAGCGGATCCGGCCGGGGTACCTGGCCTACCGGTGTGTGACCACGCCGGACAAAGTGACGGCGCGGTAGCCGGGGCGCGCGGGCCTGGGGGCAGGCCATCAGAACCTTATTGTGACGCCCTTCTCGCACATATCGCCGAAGACTGACAAGAGATGGGTAAGGCCCAGCAGTTCCCGGACCTGCTTGCCATAGTTGATGAGTTCCACGCCGCTGCCCGCCCTCTTGGCCGAGACGTAGAGGCGAACCAAAGTGCCGAGCCCCAGGCTGTCGAGAAAGGTCAGATCCGACAAATCCAGCACAATGCGCTTGCTCCCCGGAATGAGCACATGGACGCGGTCGTAGAGCACGTCGCACTGGCCCCATACCAGCCGCCCGTGGCAGCGGACCAGGTAGACGCTGCCCTTCTGTTCAATATCCAGCGTGAGCAGTTTCATTGGGGTTACATTCGCCATCTTGTTTTTCCTTGACGGGAGGTGGAACGGGGATATTTTCGCCCGATTGTCTCACAGGTAATCGGTAAGGTCACGCGGAATCGTCGCGCCGGCCCTTGACCCCCGATCCCTGATCCCTGCTCACTCAAAATGCACACACTCTTCATCAAATTCCCTGCAACTAAATAATTCGTTATCCGTCCAATCCTCGAACGCGCACGCACCTGATACAAGAGGAGAGGAGCGGTATCTTCCCCCGCTTACCGGACGTGATGAAGCAATTTGATGCTTTCCGGCTCGACTCGGCCAACGGCTGTCTGTGGCGCGACGGCGTACAGATCGATTTGCCTCCCAAGCCTTTTGCTATATTGAACTTCCTGGTCGAGAACCCCGGCCGCCTCATCACCCACGACGAACTCCTCGACAAGCTCTGGCCCGAGACCTTTGTCCAGCCCCAGGTGCTTCGCACCTATGTTCTTGAGCTGCGCAAGGTCCTCGGCGACCAAGCCGGCAATCCCCGTTTCATTCGGACCCTGCCCAAACGTGGCTATCGCTTTGTTGCCACGGTTACCGAGGCGCAGGAGCCCGTCACCGCTTCCTCTGGGGGAGCTTCCCATTCCTCCGCGCCGGCCGCGAGCGCCGCAACGCCCGGATTCGTAAACCGCACCAGGGAGCTCGCGTTCCTTGGCGCCGAGTTCGACCGCGTCGCACAAGGCAAACGCCGCGTCGTCTTTATCACCGGCGAAGCCGGCATCGGCAAAACCGCCCTGGTCGACTTCTTCTGCCGCCAGCTTCCGTCCGGAACCGTCGTCGCCCGCGGCGAGTGCGTTCCCGGCGTGGGCGCCAGGGAAGAGTATTACCCGGTGAATGAAGCGCTGGGTCATTTGTGCACCTCTGCTGCTGCCGAGGAGATTTGCCGTATCCTGGCGCGCATGGCGCCGGCCTGGCTCGTACCCATCGGCGGCCAGCCCGAGCCTCCACAACCCTCAGTCGTCCAGCCGCCCGCCCAGGCGCGCATGCCCGGCGACCTCTGCGCCGCTCTCGAAGAGATCTCCCGCACCACGCCGCTGGTTCTGGTTTTTGAGGACCTTCACTGGGCCGATGCAGCCACGCTGAACCTGCTCGCCGCACTGGCTCGCCGCCGCGCCCCGGCCCATCTTCTCGTTCTGGTAACATTCCGCCCGCGCAGCATCGCGCTTGGGGCACCGCTGCGCGCCCTCAAGCACGACTTGCTGGTCCGCAAACTATGCATCGAGGCTGCGCTCGCGCCATTCCCCAAGTCGGCCGTCGCCAGCCTCATCATGGAAGAACTGCATCAATCCGCATTGCCGCCGGGGCTGAGCGAATTCGTGCACCACCACTCCGAGGGCAACCCGCTCTTCGCCATCGCCATCGTCGAGCACCTTATCGCGCAGCAGATTCTGGTCAACTCAGCGCAAAATGGCGCCGCTTGTTATGAGATCCGCTCGCCTCTCCACAACCTCTCTTCCGAAGTCCCCGGCAAACTTGCCGAGATGGTCGAGCTTGAGATCGAACGCCTCGCGCCCGGCGTGAAAGAGTTGCTTGAAGCGGGCAGCCTGCTTAACGTCGCTTTCCCTGCATGGGCCGTCGCCGCTGCGGTCGGTTGCGATCCCGCCGAGGTGGAGGAGCGCTGCGATGCCATGGCTCGCGACCTTCACTTTGTCGAGCGTGCCGGCGAAGATGAGCTGCCCGGTGGCGCACGCTCGGCCTTCTACGTCTTCGCTCACGAGGTCTACCGCGATGTTCTCTATCAAAGGCAATCGGCTGCGCGCCGCGCGCAAAGGCATGTGCGCATCGCCGAACGGCTGGCGCAGCTCTTCAAAGGCCGCGAAGCCGATGTTGCCCGCGAGATGGCCATGCACTTTGAAGCTGCCGGCGAGATGAAACGAGCGGCCCAGGCTCTGCGCGCCGCCGCCACGCATGCTGCCGACCGCAACGCGCATCTTGAGGCCGCCGAACTCAACGACCGCGCCGCGCAAATTGAAGCGCGGGTGTAAGGTTGCATCCACATTTGGATTGCAGCCTGGTTGATGAATCCACTACCAGTGCGCTGTCATCCTGAACGGAGCACGCTTGGGGCCCCGGCGCGCCTGGTAGGCGTGACGGGGTAAGCGGAGCGAAGGATCTGCAGTTGTCTTTCTGACCGCATTGAAGGGTTGCTGCGCGACAATCTTCCGTCGAGTCGAGTCGCGGGCATCACGCTTGCCGTCAAAAGCACCTTCACAAAACTTGACAAATTCTGGACAGGAACTTGACGACTTTCGTTTTCGAGGCGGACTAAGGTCATTTGCAGTCAGGAGGTCCACCCCAATGAAAAACACGCTTCGCTCCCTCGTCCTGGCGTCAGCTTTTTTGGCGACTGCAGCCTTCACCGTTAAGACCGCGATGGCGGCCACCACCCTCAACGTCCCCTTCGCATTCACGGTCGGTAATCAGACCTGCCCCGCTGGCCATTACCTGGTTGACCGCGACTCCAATGGCAACTCAGTCAAGCTAGTCGGCGCAACGCAGAGCTTTACCTGGGCCATTCATCCCGGCGATCCGGCTCCCGGCGACAGTCGCGTGGTGCTCAAGTTCGACGACATCGGATCGGCCCATGCGCTCAGCGCAATCCAGTACGGCTCGCTCACCACTTCCCGGCTCGACAAAAAGTCACTCAGCCAGGGAAATCGTTCCGAGATCGTTCTCGGCAGGTAACCGCGGCGCCCATCCTCAAAGACTCCCCCAGCCCAATGGCGACTTGAGGACGCGTCGAACCCGATGCGTCCTCGTTTTTTCTTCCGCCTCAAACCCTACGATTGTCCCCACGGCAAGAACCGTCTCGCCTCTGGCATAATTCATAGCTATGCTCTGCTCCGATCTTTCTCTCTCGCGCCGCCTCGAGCGTGCTGAAGGTTTTGCCTGTGTCCAGTTCGCCGCCGCTCGCGGCCGCCTCTTTCCACCCAGCGGCGCAGAGTGGATGGAGTGCGCCGGAACCTATGCGGCCTTCGACGGAGTCGACTCGCCCATCACGCAGACATTTTCATTGGGGCTTCTCGAAGAGTTGACTCCATCCACGCTCGACACTCTCGAGAAGTTCTTCTTCGATCGCGGCGCTGACGTTCATCATGAGGTGAGCCCATTTGCCGGCGTCGCGGCCGTTGGGCTTCTATGCGCCCGCGGCTACCGGCCGCTCGAGCTCACCAACGTTCTCTATCAGCCAATCCCGCGAAGCGCCGGCGTGCCCGCCGCGCGTTCGAACAGCGCGATTACCGTCCGCGCAATCTCGCCTGAAGAAGCTCCGCTCTGGACCAGCATCGGCGCGCGTGGATGGTCGCACGAGCACCCCGAGCTTCACCAATTCCTGCTCGATGCCGGAGCCATCTCAGCGAACCGGGAGGGAAGTATCTGTTTTATCGCTGAGGTCAACGGCACGCCCGGCGCTGCGGGCATCGTCTGCATCCACCAGGGAGTGGCGCTGCTGGGCGGTGCGGCGACCGTCCCTGAGTTGCGCCGCCTCGGCCTGCAGGGCGCGCTTCTTCAGTACCGCTTGAATTACGCGCTCGATCGCGGATGTGACGTTGCCATGATTGCCACCGAGCCGGGCAGCGGCTCGCAGCGCAATGCCGAACGTGAAGGCTTCCGCATCGCCTACACCAGGACCAAGTGGCGCCTAGCGCGACCCGTGTGATCACCGTCCACTGATCACCGTCCACCGTCTTTCGGCCACGGATCCCTGAGCAGGGAGCACAAGCCCAGATCGTTGCCGTAGCGCTCCACCTCCACGGCTTCCATGTGCACAAAGCGCGCCATGCCGCGAAATGCCGGAACCGCGTCGGAGCCCATGATCTGCGGCGCAACAAACAGATGCACGCGATCCACCAGCCCCGCCGAAAGCATTGCCGTGTTCAGCCGCGTGCCGGTTTCGGTGAGCAGGGTCAAAATGCCTTCCTCGCCCAGCACGTCCAGCACTCTTCCCAGCGGCACGCGCCCGGCTTCGGCCGGCAGCACTTCCACGCGCACGCCGCGCTGGCGCAGTTCGTCGGCGCGGGCCTGGTCGGCCGACACGGTAAAGATCGCCACGTCGTTCTGCGCGCTCGCGACCATCTTTGCGTCGAGCGGCATCCGCAGAGCCGAATCCAGCACGATGCGCAGCAGCGGCCGACGGCGCCTCAGTCCGCTGCGATCGGTGAGCCACGGATCGTCGGCAACCACCGTATCCACGCCCACCATCGCCGCATCGGCCTGCCAGCGCAGCGGCTGCACGGCCGCGCGCGCAAGTTCACTCGTAATCCAATACGGCGCTGCTGGCCCGCTGTGGTGCCCCGGCGGCGGCGCAATGCGCCCGTCCAACGACATGGCCACCTTCATCAGCACAAAGGGCCGCTTATGCTGGCTCCAGCGCGCGAAGCCTTCGTTGAGCCGCCGCGCCTCAGCCTGGCAAACACCCAAGGTCGCTTCAATTCCGGCGGCTCGCAACGCATCGGCTCCATGACCGGCCACGTTTGGATTCGGATCGATGGTCGCCGCTACCACGCGCTTCAATCCGGCCTCGATGAACGCCGCGGTGCAGGGAGGCGTGCGTCCCTGGTGGTTGCAGGGCTCGAGCGTCACATACGCCGTGCCTCCGTGCAGCCGCTCGCCCGCGTGCTCTCTGGCCTCGCGCAGGGCTACCACTTCGGCGTGGTTGACGAGATCGTACTCGTGCCACCCTTCGCCCACCACCTGGCCGGCGCGGTCCAGTACCACGCAGCCGACCACAGGATTCGGCGAACACAGCCCGGTGCCGCGTTGGGCCAGCTCCAGTGCGCGGCGCATCCAGTAAAGGTCTTTTGTCGATTGGTCGCTCATACCCGGTCCTCAATTACGAACGGGAACAATCAAGTGTACACGCGGGTGCGGGCGGGGCGGGGACGAGACACGAGAAGGGCGATTTTCGTTTCCAATCCGTGGAGCGGGCTCTTCGACCTGCAAACCTGACATGGATAAGCGCATTGGCCTGACCGCGTCAATTGAGAATTGCTTCGGGATTGCCTGTAATCCTCCCGAAGCACAGGATTGCGCTCCCCATGTGCTCAGTGAGCGCTTGGGCGATTTTCTACAATTAACAACCCGGGAAAGGTAATCTTCTGTTTACTGCTTGACCAACTCTACGCGGCGGTTGAGGGCGCGGCCGTCTTCGGAGTCGTTGGAGGCAACGGGCGCGGTGGGTCCGTCGCCTACGGCCTGGAGTTGAGCGGCAGAGACGCCATACTTTGTTGTTAGTAACAGCACCACAGCGGCCGCGCGTCGCTTGGATAAATCCATGTTGCCGGCGAAGGCGCCAACGTTGTCAGTATGCCCGACAACATAAACCTTCAGGGCCGGGCTCCCTTTGAGTAGTTTCGAGACCTCCCGCAACGCGGGGTCGGATTCGGGCTTGACGTCGGCCTTTGCGGTGTCGAAGAGAATACCGTTCACCACAATGTGACCGGCGCCAATCAAACCGCTGGAAAGCGCGGCAGCAGTCGCGACCACATCCTGGGTCAGCGTGGTCTCGACAACTATGTCCTCTTCGTACCTGTAACTCACGCTTACTCCCACGTATATCCAGGTTTTGCCAAGGTGCACGTAAAAGTCGCCATAATCGCCGGTGTCGTAATCCATGATGTATCCCGCGGTCTTGATCGCGGTTTTGAGGTTGCGCAGCACCTGAGCCTTGGACGCGGTCCTGGGGTAGTTGTAATTGACTTCGAGGTATTTGCCTTCGACCTTCTTGTCAGGTTTCCCCGGGCCCATTTCGAAGCTGAAGACATCGTCATCGGCCTGTTTACAAGAGGAGATGACGCTGCCCGGAAAACGGCTGATGAGTGGCGAGTCCTTGCAGCCCTTGGCATCCTGGGTCTGGCCTGAGGAGAGATGGGGCGCGAAGGGCAGGGTAAGGCACAGAAGCAAAACTGATGTGGCTTTCATTGTCGCTCCCAGGGAAGTATTTTCGGAGAATTCTCAGCTGCGGTGTTGTCGAGGAGTCTAGCATAACGATTATGCTTTGGTCGCTGCTGGCGGCTGATCGATCCTTAATGTCGCTCGCTGTTTGATAGAACTCCAGACCATTGTTCCTTGAAGACGGCGTTGCCGGTAAAGTCGAATCCGCCTGCCTGTTCTGGCGCTTGTTACATTCTTGGGGTTGGCAATTGCAGCGTTCCGGGCGGATTGATACCTATCCGGAAGTTAGCTGCTGGTCAACAGCTCCGGTGAAGCGGGAAGCGGGAGTGTTTCTCGCTGAGTGCTAAATCGTCAAGGCGTTTGCCGACGCGGATCGGTCCCCGCAATTCGGCACGTGTGGAGGAACTTAGCCTGAGTTACTCCAGCATCAACTCCCCTACCTCCGTCGCCTTCAAGCAGTGTAAACGTACCACCGTTCTTGCCGGAACGCATCCTGGAGCCCCAACCGTACCCATCTCAATGCGCCGTATTCGCCTTCAATTGCACTTCAACCAGCCGCACCTCGCTGGTAAACGGCGCGGGCAACCCCCGCGAGTAGCTCACAAAAATGGTCTGTCCGCCGTTCAGGTCGTACTCCGCGTGCGCATGAGCGTCGTAGACATTTCCTGAAGCCGGCTGCATCGCCACAAACGCAACCGTCTCCCTCGACCATGGACCCTCGGGCGCCTTCGCTGTTCGAATCATCACGTTTTGCGAGAACGGCGCGCTGTACACTGCCACGTAGAGGCCGAGATAGCTGTTCCAGTCCACGCTCAGAATACTGTCGCCCTCAAACACCGGAACGGCATTCGAATCCTGCGGCGACCAATTGCCGCTCCCTGTATAGAACGACCACGCGCTTCGATTCTGCGCCTGCGCAGGATCGACCTTCGCCAGTCGGCAGCCCTTGTCGAAACCGTTATTCGCCACTCCGCAGCCATAAACGTACAGCTTGCCGTTCGCGATCAACGATGCCGATCCAAAGCTTGGGTCGCTTACGCCGAACAACAGGTCCGGATGGCCGCTAACGATGGGCGGGTTAAGATTCGGACGCACGGGCACGGCGTTCAGGCTCTGCCACGTCGCCGCCGATTCGCCGATCCCCTGAAAATTGAAGTTCCCCGGCAGCGCGCTCACCACCTGATAAAAAATCAATGCCTGATTGGCAGCCGGATCGACGGTGATGGACATGGGCCACAACGCCCACCTTGCACCGCACGGCTGCGCCCGGCAGTTGTTTGCGTTGTGCGCGTTGTTAAACGCCTGCTCAGCCGCGGTCTCCGGCAGGATCATCTTCGGCGCGCCGGACTGGTCAGTCGGCTCCTTGAATCCGGTGATGCCGCCCTGCGCATTCAGGTCCGTAGTGTACGACCAGGAATCGCTGATCAGCGTAAAGTCCTGCGCATTTGGTTTTGTCAGGAATGTATCGCCATAGAGCCACACCGAATTCCCATCGAACAGAGCGCTGTAACCTCCGTCGCGGCCCAGAATTTCAGGATTGGTCGGGATCGCACCCAGGTCTGTCGCCTGCACCACCGTCAGTCCCGGGGGCCCATTGCTCGATAAAACCAGCGCCGGTGGTGCGCACGCGCCTGTCGCAAGGGTCAATCCAGTCGCGACGAGGCTGCGCCCAAGGCTACGCATATGGGCCTACTCCAGCAGCGAATCTACAAATTCGACTGCCGAAAACTCCAATAGGTCACCCATCTTTTCCCCCACGCCTACAAATCGGACCGGCAGGTCGAGCTCGCGCGCAATGGCCACGGCGATGCCGCCCTTGGCCGTGCCATCGAGCTTGGTGAGCACAATCCCTGTCACTCCGGCGGCGCCGGTGAACTGCCGCGCCTGTTCCAGGCCGTTCTGGCCGGTGGTCGCGTCCATCACCAGCAGCACCTCGTGCGGTGCGCCGGGAATCAGCTTGGCGGCGATGCGCCGCATCTTGTCGAGCTCGTCCATCAGGCCGCTCTTGGTATGCAGCCGGCCGGCCGTATCCACAAAGAGGTCGTCAATCTGCCTTGCCTTGGCCGCCGCAACCGAATCGTAAAGCACTGCCGACGGATCGCCGCCCTGACGGGTCTTGATTATCTCCACGCCCGAGCGCGAGGCCCATATCTCAAGCTGCTCGATGGCCGCCGCGCGAAACGTATCGGCCGCGCACAGCAATGCGCTGCGCCCCTGCGAGCGGCTCCATGCGGCAAGTTTGCCGCTGCTGGTGGTCTTGCCCGTCCCGTTCACGCCGACAAGGAATGTGACCTTAGGGGGCGCATCGGGTGAGGGAATCGGCCGCCGCGGAGCCTCAAGAATCGCCACAAGCTGCTCCTTGAGCAACTCGCGCAACTCGGCTCCGCCCTCAATGGCTTCGTGACGCGCTCGATCGCGCAGCGCATCCAGAATCGCCGTCGTCGTGGACACGCCGATGTCGCTGGTCAAGAGCGCCGCCTCCAACTCCTCGAGCGCCGCCTCGTCAACGACGCGCGTCATCGCGGCCAGGTCGGCGATCTTGGCTGAGAAGGACTCGCGCGTCCGCGTGACCGCCTGGCGCATGCGGCTGAAAAAGCCGCTCTTCTTCTCGCCCTGCTCGTCCGGTTCCGGCTTCTCAGGCTCCGGAATGCTGCCAAATAGCGTAGTAAACGACATATCCTGTCTTCAGGATAGTGGATGGGGGCGCCGGCCGGCATCGGGCTCTGCACCCTCATGGTCCGCACAACCGCAACCCTCAGGAATTCAGGCTGCGGGCCGAGGCAGGCTCGGTTGCGTCGCGTTCGCCGCTGTCGATAATCTCTTCAAGCTGGCCGCCGGCATATTGTGCGCGCAGCACCTTCTTGTCGAACTTGCCCACGCTGGTCTTGGGAACCTCGCGGATGAAGGCCCAGCGTTCGGGAATCCACCAGCGGGCCACGCGCGAGACGAGGTGCGCGCGCAGCGAGGCAGTGCCGAGGGCCACGCCGTTCTTCGTCACGACGCAGGCCAGCGGGCGCTCACCCCATTTCTCGTCGGGAACGCCGATGACCGCAGCCTCCAGCACCTCGGGGTGGTCAATGATGGCATTTTCGAGCTCCACCGACGAAATCCATTCGCCGCCCGACTTGATCACGTCCTTGGCGCGGTCGGTGATCTGGATATAACCGTCGTCATCCACGACGCCCACGTCGCCGGTGCGCAGCCAACCGTCGTGAAAGCGGTCTTTTGACTCGACCCCGTAGTACGACGAGGTGATCCACGGCCCGCGAACCTCGATCTCACCGACTGACTTGCCATCCCAGGGGAGAACGGTTTCGCCATCGCAGATGCGCAGCTCAACGCCGGGGATGATGCGGCCGGTCTTGGTCGTCCATTCGATGGCTTCGTCGGGCGGGCAGTTGCGCGGAGGCTGGGCGACGGCGGCAACCGGGCTGGTTTCAGTCAAGCCCCAGCCCTGGATGACGGGGATGTTGAAGCGGGTGAGATAGCCCTCGGCCAGGCTGCGCGGCAGGGCAGCGCCACCGCTCAGCAGCATGCGGAAAAACGAAAGGTCGATGTTGTTTGCCGCTGCGTAATGAAACATGGCCGAAAGCACCGTGGGCACACCCGAGGCCATGGTGGGGCGGTACTCGCGAATCATGCGGCAGAGCGGTTCGGGCTGCAGATACTGGCCGGGCATCAGCAAGTCGCAGCCGGCGAAGAAGGCTGCGTACGGGACGCCCCATGCATTGGCGTGAAACATGGGTACGATCACCAGGGTGCGGTCGCTTTCGCTGACGTCGACGCACCACGGCGCACAGATTGAGAGCGCGTGCAGGTAAATGGAGCGATGACTGTAAACAACGCCCTTTGGATCGCCGGTGGTGCCGGTGGTGTAGCACATGGCCGCGGCAGAACGCTCGTCGATCAGGGGCCATTCGAACTCCGGCGGCTGGGCCGCGAGCAGATCTTCGTAGCGCAGCAGATCTTGGGGCAGGCCGGCCGCATCGCCGACAACGATGATGCGCTCCAGCGTATGCAACTGGCTTGCAATGCTCTTGAGCTGCGGCACCAGCGAAGCGTCGGCAATGACGATGCGGGAGCCTCCGTGGTTGATCACGTAGGCAAGCTGCTCAGGAAAGAGCCTTAGATTAAGCGTGTGCACCACCGCGCCCATCGACGAAACCGCATAGTAGGCCTCCAGGTGTTCCTGCGTGTTCCAGCAAAGCGTGCCAACGCGATCGCCGGGGTGGATGCCCAGATCGCGAAGCGCGCCTGCCAACTGGCGGACGCGGTCGCCGAAGGCGCGGAAGGCGATGCGCTTGAGGCCATCTCCTGTCCAGGTGGCGATTTCGCTTCCGCCATGAACCTTCACACCGTGCTCAAGGATGGAGGCAACGGTGAGCGGAAAATCAGACATGGTGGATAGCATGCGGACGACCTCCGGATTGCGGGGAAGCGAAAGGGAGTTGAGCGATTGTATCCGAGCGCGAATATGGTGCACAACGGAATGTATTCGAGCTCTGCCTGGGCGGTAGCGAGCCCGCCAGGTTCCGTTCAACCGGTGGTTGCGGCAGTCCAGTGCCCGTCAGGATGCATTCGCCGCGAATCCATCCCGGCCTGTTGACGAATCCGATATCCTTGAAATAAGGCCGCTTGGGCTTGAGGACTCCCCCTATGACTTCCCCCGATGTCCATCCGCTTTCAAAGATCCTCGAATCGCGCATCGCCATCATCGACGGCGCGATGGGCACCACCCTGCGCACCTACGGGATGAAGGAGCGCGATATTCGCGGCGAGCGGTTCAAGGACGCGAAGAAAGACCTGTTGAACAACGGCGATCTCTTCTCGCTGACGCAGCCGGCCATGGTCGGCGACATTCACCATCGCTTCCTCACGGCGGGCGCAGACATCATCGAGACCAACACCTTCGGCGCAACCAGCATTGCGCAAAGCGAGTTCTTCGTCGACGATCCGCGCGAGCACGGCGGCCGCAAAGATCCCGAGTTCTATCAGAAAATCATCGACGATCAGAGCCTGAGAAACCTTGCCTGGGAGATCAACGAGCAATCGGCGCGGCAGTGCCGCGAGTGGGCCGACCGCGTAGCCAACGAGACCGGCCGACCGCGCTTTGTCGCCGGCGCCATCGGGCCGCTTACCGTCTCGCTTTCAAACTCGCCCGATGCCGACGATCCCGGCTTTCGCGTGGTTATTTTTGACCAGGTGAAGACGGCCTACGCGGAGCAGACGCGCGCGCTTATAGCCGGCAACGTCGACCTGCTGCTGGTTGAAACCATCTTCGACTCGCTCAACGCCAAGGCCGCGCTGGTAGCCATTCAGGAAGTGTTTCGAGAGAGCGGCAAGAAGCTGCCCATCATGATCTCTGCCGCCGTCGGCCGTGGCGGAGAGACCATGATCTCGGCGCAAACCATCGAGGCTTTCTGGTACGCGGTGCAACACGTCAAGCCGTTTTCGGTGGGGCTCAACTGCTCGCTCGGCCCTGACCTCATGTATCCGTTCCTTGAAGAGCTGTCGGCCAAATCCGACACCGCAGTCTCCTGCTATCCAAACGCCGGCCTGCCCAATCCGCTCTCTGAGACCGGCTTCGACCTCGGCCCTGCCGACATGGCCCGCTATCTCGGCGAATTCGCGCGCGCTGGCCTCATCAACATCGCCGGCGGATGTTGCGGCAACACGCCCGAGCACATTGCCGCCATCGCCAAAGCGCTCGAGGGGCTGCCGCCGCGGCAGATTCCAGTCGCCGACGAGATCGGGACAGCGGCATGAACACTCCTTCGTTCAAGCCGCTGCATCTCTCCGGCTCGCAGCCCTTCACGCAGCAGCAGGGCGTCTACATCATGATTGGCGAGCGCACCAACGTGGCCGGCTCGCCCAAATTTGCCAGACTCATCAAGGACGGCAAATTTGAAGAAGCCGTATCCATCGCCCGCCAGCAGGTTGAAAACGGCGCCAACGTCATCGATATCTGCATGGACGAGGGCATGATCGACGGCGTCCCGGCCATGACGCGATTTCTCCACATGCTGGGCAGCGAGCCTGAAGTCGCCAAGATCCCCTTCATGGTCGACTCCTCAAAGTGGGAAGTGATCGAAGCCGGGTTGAAGTGCCTTCAGGGCAAAGGCATCGTCAACTCCATCTCGCTCAAGGAGGGCGAAGACAAGTTCCGCGCCAATGCCGAAACCGTGCTCCGTTACGGCGCCGCGGTTGTGGTGATGGCCTTTGACGAGCAGGGACAGGCCGCCACCTACGCTGACCGGATTCGCATCTGCGAGCGCGCTTATCGCATCCTCGTAGACGAGGTCGGCTTCCCACCGGAAGATCTCATCTTCGACCCCAACATACTCACTGTTGCCACGGGGATGGAGGAGCACAACAACTACGCGGTCGACTTCATCCGCGCCACGCGCTGGATCAAGCAGAACCTGCCCTACGCAAAGGTCTCAGGCGGCGTCTCGAACATCTCATTCAGCTTTCGCGGCAACAACAAGGTCCGCGAGGCCATGCACTCCGCGTTCCTCTTTCACGCCATCGCCGCCGGCATGGACATGGGCATTGTGAATCCCGGCATGCTCGAGGTATATGAGGAGATCGAACCAGAACTTCGCGATCTGGTTGAAGATGTTCTGCTCAACCGCCGCGCAGATGCCACCGAGCGGCTGGTCGAGTTTGGCGAGAGGCTCAAGGCCGCGGGCGGAGCCGATTCCGAAGCGGAGCAGAAAACCGAAGAGTGGCGCAACGCCGCGGTGGAAGAACGCCTGTCGCACGCTCTGGTGAAGGGAATCGATCAGTACATCGAGGCCGACACTGAAGAAGCGCGCGCCAAGCTCGGCCGCCCGCTCGCCGTCATCGAGGGGCCGCTCATGGACGGCATGGGCGTGGTCGGCGATCTTTTTGGCGCAGGCAAAATGTTTCTGCCCCAGGTGGTCAAATCGGCCCGCGTGATGAAGAAGGCTGTCGCCTACCTCACGCCATTCATGGAGGCGGAAAAAGCCTTGATGGCCGCGGCCGGCCAGGCGGTCAGGACGCAGGGCAAGATCGTTCTCGCCACGGTCAAAGGCGACGTGCACGATATCGGCAAGAACATTGTGGGAGTGGTGCTGGCCTGCAACAACTACGAGGTCATCGACCTTGGCGTCATGGTGCCCGCAGACAAAATTCTCGAACGCGCCCGCACTGAAAACGCCGACGTAATCGGGTTGAGCGGGCTCATCACTCCTTCGCTCGATGAGATGGTCCATGTTGCCCGCGAGATGGAGCGCCAGGGGTTTAAACTGCCGCTGCTCATCGGTGGCGCAACCACCAGCCGCGCGCACACGGCCGTCAAAATCGCGCCGCATTACTCCGAGCCCGTGGTGCACGTGCTCGACGCCAGCCGCGCCGTGCCGGTCACCACTAGCCTTCTAAGCGAAGAATCAAAGCCGGCCTTCGTTGCGCAGCATCGCGCCGAGTACGAAGCCCTGCGCAAGACCGTCGCTGCTCCGCGCCAGCCGCTTGTTTCAATCAAGGTTGCCCGTTCCCGACGCACGCCCATCGAATGGCGCGCTGAAGACATTCCCACGCCTGCATTCACCGGCGTTCGCGTGCTCGACAACTTTCCGCTCGCTACCCTGCGCGAGTTCATCGATTGGACTCCGTTCTTCCACACCTGGGAGCTGAAGGGTGTCTATCCTCGCATCCTCGACGATGCCCGCCAAGGCGAGCAGGCGCGCCAGCTCTTTGCTGAAGCCAACGCGCTCCTCGACACAATCATTGAGAAGAAGCTGATTACCGCGCGCGGCGTCTACGGATTCTTTCCCGCCAACGCCACAGGCGACGACATCGATCTCTACACTGACGAAGCCCGCTCCGCCGTTCTCACGCGCTTTCATTTTCTGCGCCAGCAACTCGATAAGGGCGCAAACGAGCCGTGCCGATCGTTATCTGACTTCATTTCTCCAAGAAGTTCCGGCCCGGAGGGCACCGACCACATCGGCGCATTCGCCGTCACCAGCGGCATCGGCCTTAAGGAACTGTGCGACAGCTTCCGCTCGAAGCACGACGACTACAACGCCATCATGGCTGAGGCTCTCGCCGATCGGCTCGCCGAAGCCTTTGCCGAGTGCCTGCACAAGCGCGTGCGCCAGGAGTGGGGCTACGGCTGCGCGGAAAAGCTCACCACCGACGAGCTTATCCACGAGAAATATCGCGGTATCCGCCCAGCTGCAGGCTATCCCGCCTGCCCCGATCACACTGAGAAGGGAACGCTGTGGCGCCTGCTTGACGTTGAAGCAAGAACGGGAATCACTCTTACCGAGTCCTACGCCATGTGGCCGGGCTCGAGCGTGAGCGGACTTTACTTCGCTCATCCCGAGTCACGCTATTTCTCCATCGGCAAAATCGATCGCGACCAGGTGGCCGACTACGCCGCGCGTAAGCAGATGAGCATCGTTGAGGTTGAGCGCTGGCTGGGACAGAACCTGAACTACGAGCCGTCGAAGTCGTAGTTCGCGTTTTTCTCGCAAGCCGAAAATCGTACCGCCGGTCTCCTGCCCGGGGTCCCCAGCGAATGATTTGTATTCGCTGGGGTGGCTGACCGGCTGTACTGAGGGCCTCCTGGCCCTCAGGGTTTCCCCGACCCCATTCAAGTGCCCAGCCGCCCCCGATTCAGAAATGGGACTCCCTGCGAAAGATCTTTTCCGCGTTTGCGTGGAATTATTCCCGTCTATGCCACATTGTTCTTAAGGCGAAAACAGAAAGCATGGTGGGCCTCCTCGAACGGCCGGGGCTACGCTGCGGATTTACCGCGCTGCGCTCCCGGCCGTTCGTTTTTTCTTTTGTGAGCCTCCTCACATTTCCTCAATCAAACAATCCCCTCCGGCCACGTTCATAGTTGCCGCACTGCATTCCCGCTGAAATATTTGCATCGTATTCGCGGCAGATTGACCGTCCTTTCATCGCTCTCCCCCAATACTGCTGGCATGATCTCCGGCCCTCATTTTGAAAGCACGTTAAATCTGGATCTGCGCAGTACCGAACTCACTCAAATTCCACCCCCCGCAGCTTCTTCATCTCCGTTTCACATTCCAGCCGCACTTGATATCCACGCCGAGGTCGGCGCGTATTGCCTGCACGCGGCCCGCACCCGCGATGACCGCGAAGCCGCCTGCCGTCTGCGCTTCCGCGTCTTCAACATCGAGCTCGGCGAGGGACTCGACAGCTCCTACGAAACCGGCCTTGACACCGATCGCTTCGATGCCGTTTGCGAGCATCTGGTGGTCGAAGAGAAGGCATCGGGCCGCATCGTCGGCACCTACCGCATGCAGTCAGGCGCAACCGCTGCTGCTAGTCTCGGCTATTACTCAGCGCAGGAGTTCGAACTCGGGCCTTACGAGCCGCTGCGTGCCGGCATTCTTGAGCTCGGCCGCGCCGCCATCGACCGCGCCCATCGCACTCCTGAGGTGCTCACGTTGTTATGGCGTGGCATCGCGCAGTATGCTCACGGCATGGGGCTTCGTTATCTGCTCGGTTGCTCTTCACTCAACTCCGCCGATCCGGCCGAGGGCTGGCAGATGTACCGCCAGCTCCAGAATTTCAGGGTCAGTCCCGAGTTTGAGACCATACCAACCGCTGCCTATGCCTGCCCCAACGAGCCGCAGGCCGCAAGCGCACAGACCTTCGCCTGCATTGGAACTTCGGAATCGTCGGCGCAAGAGCATACATCGCCGCTTGCGCCCCAGGTGAAGGCTCCCAAGCTGCTCAGGACCTACCTGGCCATCGGTGCGCGCATCGCCGCGCCGCCGGCCTTCGATCGCGAGTTCCGTACCATCGATTTTCTTACCCTGCTCGATCTTGAGATGCTTTCGCCGGCTGCGCGCAATCGCTTTCTGGCGCCTCTCGCTCCGTGATGTTGCGCCGCTGCCGGCGCGCTGTGGCGCTGGCAATCGCGCTCCTGGCTTGCATCGCCCGCTACTGGCTGGTGCGCCTGCGCGGCCCGCTCACGGTTGAGCGCCGCGCCGTCTGGCTGCAGTCGGCGTGCCGTGGCATACTGGCCAGCGTGGGAGTGCGGTTCACCGTTGAGGGCCAGCCTCCAGCGCGCGGTCTCGTGGTGGCCAACCACCTCAGCTATCTCGACATCGCCATCTTCGCGGCCATCATGCCCTGCTGTTTTGTCTCCAAAAGAGAGGTCAATCGCTGGCCCTTCTTCGGCAAAGCCGCGCGCGTCGGAGGCACTTTATTTCTCGATCGCTCCAGCCTGGCCAGCGCCAACACCGTCGCCGCTCTCATCAGCGAACGGCTCGCTTATTCCATTCCGGTGCTCTTGTTTCCTGAGGGCACCAGCACAGATGGCAGCCAGGTGTTGCGCTTCCACAGCCGGCTCATTCATCCGGCCACCGAAGTTGGCGCGCCAATCACGGCCGCAGCCATCCGCTACGTGCCCGGCGGCAATACACAGGAACGCGAACTCTGCTGGTTTGGCGACGCCGGCTTTCTTCCTCATCTCTGGAAGGTGCTGGGAGTGAGCGGCTTCTCCGCGCATGTTCGCTTCGGCCGGCCCCGCATCTACTCCGATCGCCGCACCGCCGCAGAAGAGACTCGTGCCGAAATCATCGCTATGCGGAATGAACGCATTCCGCGGTAGAGTTCGGCCGGACCAGCGCACTTTTCGGCAAGCGCGCCCGCTACTTCAGCGATCCGCTAGCTTATAAAGGATTGGCTTTGCGCGCCACGAACAGCCCATAGACAAAGTTGCCGGAGCGAAACCCTGCGCGCAGGAAACGGAATGCCTTGAGATAGGTTAAAAACTCCTTGCCATGTTTCGCGGCAAGGGCCCAAAGGGCTTTGTCGGCAATGATGCTCAAGCCCAGATCCCAGGTCTTCGCGCATTGTTGCGTTAATTGCTCGCGATGCTCGATGGTGAACCCGCCCGCGGCAAGGTAGGATTCGTAATCGTCCATGGTTTCGAGTTCGCAAAGCATTCCGCGCTCGATGGGAGCGATGAGTTTGCGCGTTTGGGCGGCGGAAAGGCCGGGCCGCTTGAACCAATCGGTAAACGCGAAGACTCCGCCGGGTTTTAGGCACAGCGCCGCATGAGAGAAAAACTCCTTCCGGTCGTAATAGTGGGAGATCGATTCAATCGACCAGAGGACGTCGAATGGCCGCACGAAATGCATGGCTTCGGCGTCCATCAACAAAAACTCGGCATCCACCTTTGCATCGGCGGCGGCGTTTCGCGCCATTTCTACTTGCGCGGGTGAAATGGTGATGCCGGTCGGCCGGACGCGGTACTTCCGCGCCAGGTAAAGGCTGCTGGCGCCGATGCCGCAACCGATATCGAGCACACGCCAACCCTCCTCGAAATTCGCCAGGCCGGCCAGATGATCGATGAGTTGTTCTTGCGCCTCCTCTTTGGACTCATTCCCGCGAATCCAATATCCGTGGTGGAGGTGCTCGCCCCAAAAGGACCGGTAGTAAGAAGTGATGAGGTCGTAGTGCGCGGCAATTCTTTGCTTATTGTTGGGCCGCGCTGCGTCTGACGGAGCGTGGAGCGAAGTGAAAATCATTCATTACTCCAATTGATCGGCATCGATGCAGGTGTAGCTTCAACGGTTATCAAATTGGTGTCCCGGCGAATATCAAGACCGGTGAGTTCCGCTGGAACGCGGTGCGCGCCGGCTCATGTAGGGCACGTTACGCCGCATGAAACAGCATCGTCTCCGCCGTCACTCCCGGGCCAAAACTCATCGCGCAACCCTGCTGCTCCTTGCGCGCTCTCAGCATCAACTCGCGTAACACAAACATCACCGACGCCGACGACATATTTCCATAGTTGGCCAGTACACGTCTTGATTCTGTGAGAGCATCGGCCGCCAGCGCCAGCCCCTTCTCAACCGCATCCAGAATCGTGCGCCCGCCCGGATGCACAGCCCACAATTCAATCGCATTCACGTCGCGCCCCTGTGTGATTTCCACGCCCAGTTCGTTCAGCGTCCGCCGAATCTCCGCCGGAACCTGCCCCGAAAGCTGCATATCGAAGCCCATCTCGCGAATCTTCCAGGTAATCAGGTGCGCGGTCTCCGGCAGCCGCAAGGCAAGAAAGCTATCCATCGCCAGTCCCGTGGCGCGTCCGCTCACCAGGCACGCGGCGCATCCATCGGCGAACAGCAAGAACGAAAGAACCTGTTCGAGATCCGGCGTCTCCTGCATGTGCAGCGTGCACAACTCAAGATTCATAATCAGCACGCACGCCTCCGGCTCACTGCGCACAATGTGCCGCGCCGATTTGAGCGCATTGATGGCTGCGTAACAGCCCATGAACCCGATCATCGTGCGCTCCACCGGCTGCTTCAGCTCCAGCGCGTCGACCACGTCGAAGTCCAGCCCCGGCGCATACAGCCCCGTGCAACTGGTCACGATTACGTGCGTAATGCTTCGCCGTTCAGCTTCGCCGAGCCCGAGCTTCTTCAGTGCGCATCGCGCCAGTTGCGGCGCAAAGCGCTCAAAGGCCTCCATGCGCCGCGCGGTTCCAGGAAAGCTGCCCGGCACGTAGAGTCCTTCGGCGTCGTGCCAGGTGCCATCGTCCGCAGCCACAGGCTGAAGGAACGAATAGCGATGCTCGATTTGCGACATGCGCACCATGCGCTTGTACAGGCTGCGCACCGTTCCTTCGGGCACCAGCGTCTCGGCAAAGGAAATAAATGCCTGATGCACATCGTGCGGAGGCGTGGCCGTTGCTATGCGATTGATGTATGCGGTTGTCATGGCGCTCCTCAGGGGATGTAGGGGCCGTTTAGTGAGAATAGACGCTGCGGGTGGCAACGCGTCATGAAAATGCTCTGGAGGGGGAAAGAGCCGACTTACCCAAGCAGCGCCATAGTCAGGTGATTCACCACGAAGGCCGCGCCGTAGGCCAGCGCCAGCATGTAGATGAACTGGATCGCAGGCCAGCGCCAGCTATTGGTCTCGCGCTTGACCACCGCCATGGTCGACGTGCATTGCATGGCGAAGGCAAAGAAGATCATCAGCGCCAGCGCGCCGCCCAGCGTCATATCGTGGTGCAGCGCCGTCTGCAGGTTCAGCGCCTGTGTGCTGGGGTCGGCGCCGTACAGCGTGCCCATCGTGCTCACCATCACCTCGCGCGCCAGCACGCTCGAGAGCAGCCCGATGCCGATCTTCCAGTTGAAGCCGAGCGGCGCAATCACCGGCTCAATAAAGTGGCCCAGCCGCCCGATCGCGCTGTTGGCCAGCTCCGGCGCGGCGAGCGTGCCCGCGGCCGTGTGGATCACCGGCAGGTGCGCCAGCACCCACAAAGCCATGGTCACGCCCACAATCACCGTGCCCGCGTTCTTCATAAAGATGCGTCCGCGGTCGATCACGCGCAGCGTCAGCGATTGCAGAGTGGGCATGCGATACTGCGGCAGCTCCAGGATGAACGGAGTTTCGCTCGATTTCAAGACTGAGCTTTTCAGCAGCCGCGCCGTGGTAAACGCAGCCACAAATCCGGCCACGTAAAGCCCCAGCATCACAATCGTGCGCAGCCCCAGGAATCCGTGCAGATAAAGAATGTTGGGCACAAACGCCGCAATCAGCAGCAGGTACACCGGCAGCCGCGCCGAGCAGGTCATGAACGGCGTCACCAGGATTGTCGCCAGCCGGTCGCGCTTGTTCTCAATGGTGCGCGTGGCCATAATGGCCGGCACCGCGCAGGCATAGGCCGAAAGCAGCGGGATGAATGCCTTCCCATTGAGCCCGATCGTGCGCATCACGCGGTCGGCAATCAGCGCCGCGCGGGACAGGTAGCCTGAATCCTCGAGTATTCCGATGAACAAAAACAGCAGCAGAATCTGCGGCAGAAACACCAGCACCGACGAGATGCCCTTCCACACGCCGTCCAGCACCAGCGACTGCAGCCATCCCACCGGCAAAAGCGGCCGCGCCAGATTGCCCAGTCGCGCCAGAATGTCGCCGAAACCGTCAGAGAGCGGCTGGCCGATGGAGAAAACTACCTCGAAGACGCCGATCACCACCGCCAGAAACAGCAGCGGTCCCCAAATCCGGTGCAGCAGCACGGCGTCAATCTTGCGCGTGCCTTCAACCGAAAGCGGCGCGCGATACCCGGTTCTGCGGCTCACCTGCGCGGCCCACGTATGCGCGCTGGCCGCGTTGCCAATCACCGGCAGCGTAAGCGGAGGATGCGAGCCGGTGCCGTTGCCGGGTTGATTCAAAAACAGTTTGATCGCGTCAAGGCCGGTGCCATGCACAGCGCTGATCTGCGCCACCGGAGCGTTCAGCTCCCGCGCCAGCTTCAGCGCGTCAACCTCGCCGCCGCGCTGCTCCATCAGGTCGCTCATGTTCAGTAGCACCAGCGTGGGCAAACCCGTGGCCAGCACTGGCGCGGCCAGCATCAACTGGCGCGTAAGGTGCTGCGAGTCAAGCACCAGCAAAATCGCATCCGGCTTGGGAGTTCCGCGCATCTTCCCGGCCAGCACTTCCACGGCCACCCGCGCGTCTTCTGAGTAGGGAGTAAGCGAATAAATTCCAGGCAGATCGATCAGCGTCAGGTCGTCGCGGCCCACGCCCGCCATCAACCCCATGCGCTGTTCCACGGTTACGCCGGGATAGTTGGCCACCTTCTGGCGCAAACCCGTCAGCCGATTGAAAAGAGTGGATTTGCCCGAGTTCGGCGGGCCAATCAGAACTACCGTGCGCAATTGGCCGGGCGCAACGGGCCCGGCGGGCGGCTCAAAGGCCGGGGTCGCGCAGCAACTGCTCATCTGGCAACCTCAGCCAGCTCCAGTCTTTCTTGGGTTTCGGGCTGCGTCTGTCTGTTCGGCACCGGGCGAATCCTGATTGCCTCCGCGGTCTCGTGGCGCAGCGCAATCTCAAGGCCGTCAATCG
This sequence comes from uncultured Acidobacteriaceae bacterium, assembly GCA_963808695.1. Lineage (GTDB taxonomy): Bacteria > Acidobacteriota > Terriglobia > Terriglobales > Acidobacteriaceae > Telmatobacter. The sequence goes on along the minus strand of CAWEHF010000009.1, from coordinate 1,724 downwards.
AGTAAACCGTAGGGTCGCCGGCCGGCGCGCGGCGCACCGCCGTCACTTCGGCGTCGGGCACAAATCCCATGTGCATCAGGTGGTTCTGAACCGTTTCCGGCAAATCGAGAGCAACCAGGACAGCACTTTCACCGACGCTCAATTCGCTTAACACGTTCACCTTCCTGGCTCCCATGTGCCGCCTGAGGGGCGCACGTCCGAAAACCCGACCTGTTTGGTCGTAGTTAAGTATACGACCAAATCCGTCCGGGTTGCAAACAGCGGGTTGAAAGAGGTGACGTCAAGCCGCTTGTGTAAAAACGCGGAGGGTGCGATTTTTCCATTCCAGGTTGAATCTCTGGAAGATGGAGTAGATGATGCGGTCCACGGATTGCACGTTGACGAAGCAGACCATGGGCCGGGTTCTTCGGCGAACTTCGACGAAGCAACGTTCGATGATGTTGGTGGTGCGCAGCTTGCGCCAGAGATGCTTGGGAAAAGCGAAGAAAGCGAGCAGCTCGGGCAGATCGCGCTCCAGTTGCCTGACCACGGAGGAATATTCGCTCCGCCAGCGACGGCAGAAGGCGCGCGCGGCAGCCTCTGCCTGACGGCGGCCTTTGGCCAGATAAATGGCCTGGGCGTCGACCTTGACGGCGTCGTAGTCGCGCTTGCGCACCTTCTCCAGGATGTTGCGCATCTTGTGCACCCAGCAGCGCTGGTGGGTCGCGCGCGGGTACACGGTTTGGATGGCCGCCGCCAACCCGGGACTTCCACGCCCTTGGCCAGATAAATGGCCTGGGCGTCGACCTTGACGGCGTCGTAGTCGCGCTTGCGCACCTTCTCCAGGATGTTGCGCATCTTGTGCACCCAGCAGCGCTGGTGGGTCGCGCGCGGGTACACGGTTTGGATGGCCGCCGCCAACCCGGGACATCCGTCGGTGACGACCAGCAGCAGCTTGTCGCCCCTCAGGCCGCGCCGGTAGAGATCGTTGAGCAGCGCCTCCCAGTGGGCCTGGCCCTCACCTTTGGTGCGCAGAAAGCCGAGCAGTTGCCGAGTGCCGTCCTGGCGCACACCGTAGGCCACCAGCATCTGCACGCACTGCCGTCCTGCGGGCCGGCGCACCTTGAGATTTACCCCGTCCAGGAATAGATAGGCCCACTCGTCGTTCAGCTTGGCCTGATGAAACTGCCGGACGGCATGGTCCAGATCGCGAGCCAGGTTGGAGACCGTCTGCGCGCTGACCGTCTCGCCCGTCAGCGTGGCCACCACACGGCCCACCTGACGCGTGGAAATGCCGCGCAGAAAGGCCTCGCGAATCAGCAGCGCCACCTCCGGCGCCCGGCGCTGGAACTTGTCCAATCCGGCGGGAAGGAAACCCTTGTCCCGGGTGCGCGCTATGCGCAGCCGCAGGGTGCCGAAGCGGGTCACAAAGTCCCGCTCGTAATAGCCGTTGCGATAGCCCGCCGCCACCCTGGGGCCGCGTTCGTACGACTCGTAGCCCATGTACAGATTGCGCATCCGCTCCGACTCCGCCTCCAGAAAATGCTTCCAGGCCAGCCGCGTCTTGGCTTCCAGGTCGCCCCAGAAGCTCTCCTTCAAATCACTGAGAAAGTGTTGGAAATGCTCGTCAATCGAGATAATCTTCGCCATGGGGTGTAAGTCTCCTTTTCGGAATCGGCTTTAGCTCGTCAGGCCAAAGCCAACTTACACCCTCCTGCCTTTTACACAATCGAATTTACGTCACC
>CAWEHF010000008.1:0-46541 GCA_963808695.1 uncultured Acidobacteriaceae bacterium | reverse complement strand
GTTTCGCCCGATAGAAAGTTCCTTTATTCGGCGAACCGTCTGCACGACACTATCTCAATCTTCGCAATCGGGGCCGACGGCAGCCCAACGTACATCGGCGAGGCGTCGACGCTGGGCGATTATCCACGCAACTTCGCAATCGATGCAAGTGGGAGCTTCCTGTTCGCGTGCAATCAGCACAGCGACAGCATTACTTCGTTCCGCATCGATCGCATGACCGGAAAACTGAGCTTTACGGGGAAGTACGCGGGTGTTGGAAGCCCAGCGATGATTGCGTTGCTTTAGCAAATCAACCGCGGAACGGGGGTGCCCCATCTTAACGGCGCCTTTTGCCGTTAGGGTGGGAAACCATTGGACGCGGGTGCCCCAGGTCTGGATTTTGAGACCTGGGAGGCCTCGAAACTTGGTTTTTAAGACTTCAGCTGCAGCCGCAAAGCCGCTTCGCCTGTTCGCGAATGGCCTCGGGCGTAATTGCCGCGCCGCCGGTATCGCTCGCCGCCAGCTGAATTGCAAAATTACCCACCGTCGCGCTCTCGCACTCGCCGATCTCAACCGGCAAGCCGGTGCGCTGCTCGGTAAGCTTGATCAGCAGTTTGTTGCGCGTGGCGCCGCCAATCATGGCTATGCGCTCGATCCTGCGTCCAAGATTCTCTTCGAGATTCGCGATTGCCGACGCGTAACGTGCCGCCAGGCTCTCGAAGATCAGGCGCGCAAACACGGGTTCATTTCCGGCCATATCGGCGATGGGTTCGAATCCGAGTCGCGCCAGCTCGACGTTGATGCGCCCGGGCATGCCGGTGTCGAGCATCAGCGTGGGCGCGTCCATATCGAGCACTGCCGACGGATCTCGATCGCAATCCGCAGCACGCAACACCAGCTCTTCAATCTCCCATTTGCGGCCTTGCGCATGCCATGCATTCATGCACTGCTTCAGCACCCACATACTGTTGATGAGAGCGTGAAACAGCAGTTCGCCAGTGGCCGCGCCTAGGTTCGTATATCCCGCATCGAATGCACGCTTCGTCGTGACCGGTACGCGAGTCAACGTGCCCACCAGCGACCATGTTCCCGAGCTGATATAGGCGCCCGCATCGAGGCTTGCAGCGATACCGGCAATGGCCGAGGCCGTATCGTGCGTGGCCGGCGCAATGATCTGGGTATGACGAAACGCCTCGAGCTCAGCGAGCGGCCCGCGCAGCGGACCAAGCACGGTGCCTGCGCGCACCATCTTGGGCGCGGCAGAGAGCGGAAGACCGAGAAGACGGAAGACCTCCGCGTCCCAGCCGCCCGTCTTCAAATTCACCAGGCCGGTGTGCGACGCGTTGGTGTATTCAGCCACGCGCTGCCCGCTCAGCCAATAGAGCACGTACTCAGGCAGCATGACCCACGGCGCGGCCGGATCGATGCCGGCAGCCGGATCGGCCATTAACTGGTACACAGTATTGATGCGCTGCGGATGCGTTCCCGTGCGCGCGTAAAGATCGAGCGGCGCAATGATGCCGTCAGCTTTTGCTTTGGTTACGACGGTTCGCTCGTCACGATAGCAGAACGGCTCGCGGAGAAAGCTGCCGTCGGGCGCAAGGCGCACGTAGTCCACCGACCAGCAATCGACGGCGATGGAGGCAATGCCCTCAGGCGCCGCTGCCGCGGCCTTGCGCATGCCCTCTTCAAGTCCGGCGAGAATGGATTCGATGGGCCAGTGCAACCCGTCCGCGCGATGGACGGGCCCGTTGGGAATGCGATGAATGACTTGGATGGCCGGCTTTGAGCCCTGCCAGCGCAGAAGCGAAACCCTGCAGCTTTCTGCGCCCAGGTCAATTGCGATGCGTGCCCGTTCTTGCATGGCAGCCCCTAAAACTTATCGCAGGAATGCGTCCGCCAAGCCGCCGTCCACAGGGATCACGTGTCCCGTGGTGCAGCGAGCCCGTGGGCTGGCCAGAAAGAGAATCGCCTCGGCGCAGTCCGCCGGGTCGATCGCCTTGTGGGTCAGCGTACGCTCGGCATAGTACTGAGCCAGGCGGCTGCGCAGCTCTTCGTCGCTGAACGATTCCTGAAAAGATATGTTGTACTTCTTGAGCGAAGCGCGCACGCGGTCGCGCGGAAACATCGTCGATCCTTTGACGACCGTGGCCGGAGCAATTGCATTCACGCGCACGTTGGGCGCGAGCGAGACGGCCAGTTCGCGCACCAGGTGCGAGAGCGCAGCCTTGCTCACGTCATAGGCCTCGCTTCCCTGCTTGGCCACCACTGCGTTGGCCGAGCTGGTAAATACCACCTGGCCGTGGAGACCCTGTTCCTCAAAGATCTTTGCAACTTCATTGGCCAGCAGATAATTAGCCGTCACATTCACTTCGAGGGTCATTGCCCACTGCGCGTCAGTGATTGCGCCGTCGGGCGAGGACGCGAACAATGCAGCAGTGTTCACCAGAATGTCCACACCGCCGAATGCCGCCACAGCAGTGTCGAGCGCGGCGCGAATCGCCTCGCGGTTGCGAATGTCGATCGCCGTGGCGCAGGTAAACTCCGTCGCGGTGAGCCCGGCCAGCTCAGCCTGCACGCGAATGGCACCCTCAAAATCCCGATCGGCAACCACCACGTGGGCGCCGCGTGCCGCGGCCAGCCGGGCAACCTCGCGGCCGATTCCGCTGGCCGCGCCAACCACCAAAGCCACGCGCCGGCTCAGCTCCTTCTCAGGAGGCTGGCGGCGAATCTTGGCTTCTTCAAGCACCCAATACTCGATGCGGAAGGCTTCAAGCGCCGGAAGCGCGACATAATTTGCGAACACCTTGAAGCTCGCCGGATCCATGCCGAGTTGGCACTGCGGGACAACACTGGGCGGAGCAGCGTTCCCATCGGCCAGCTGGCTTGCTCCATCCATCACGTGAATGGCATTGGAGTAAAACTCGCCGGTGATGCGCGCCTCGGTCTTGTTTTTGCCGAAGCTGAACATGCCCAGGCCGGGAATGAGCACAACCGTTGGGCTGGCATCGCGAATTGCCGGCGAGCCGGCCGTGGCAAAGGCGCGATAGTAAGCGCGGTACTGCTTGCGATACTCGGCGAGCGAGCGGTCGATGTGCTGCTTCAACTCGTCCATGCCTTCATCTGCGGCCCAGGGCACAAACAAGGGGCGAATCTTGGTGCGGATGAAGTGATCGGGGCAGCTTGTGCCCAGGTAGGCCAGTTCCCGGGCGTGAGCGGAATTTACGAATTGCAGCACATCCGGCGCGTCGGTGAAGTTTGCGATCCAGCGGTTCTGGGCGCAGATGCGGCCGCGAAGGAACGGTGCGATCCTGATGGCGAGTTCTCGGCGGTCGTCGCGCGCGGGAACGGCCTCTCCGCCAAAATGCACCTTGCCCTGGCCGTGCTTCTGAATGAACTGGCCGATGCTATCGATCACGCTGAGCGTATTCAGATAGCACTCACGCTGCGTTTCGCCCCACGTAAACAGGCCGTGGCCGCCAAGCACGATTCCGTCGCAGCCGGGATTCTGCTCAACGGCGCGCTTCATCATCATGGCCAGCTCAAAACCCGGGCGCTGCCAGGGAATCCATACGAGCTGGTGGCCGAATGCGCGGTTGAATTCCTCCATGCGCTCTTTGCCGTTGGCGCTTGCGGCCAGTGCAATTCCCCAGTCCGGGTGCAGGTGGTCGACATGCTTGAACGGCAGAAAACCGTGCAGAGGCGTATCGATGGAGGCCGCAACAGGGTTGTTGCGAAATGCGCACAGCGGGTACATGGCCGCCATGTCGTCTTCGGTCTCCGCGCCCTTGTAGCTGCGTTCGAGCGCGAGCAGCTTCTCCTGGTAGAGCGTGGCGAAGCCAGTGCGCTTGATGCTGCCCAGATCGCCGCCCGAGCCCTTCACCCACAGCACTTCGACCAGCTCGCCGCTCAGCGGATCAGTCTCAGTAACCTTCGAGCTGGTGTTGCCGCCGGCAAAATTGGTGATGCGCAAGTCAGAGCCGAGCAGGTTTGAACGGTACCGCAACAGCTCCGGCTCGTCGAGCGTGGCGGCAAGGCTCGAGTCCCAACGATCCTCGAGGAATTTCAGTGCAGGGGAAGCGGGTGTTGCCAGTGTCATAGTCGGCCATTCTCAGGGGAATTCAGATAGTCGCTGTCTTCAATCATACAGCCGCAAACCTTCGCCAATTCCCGCTATTCGAGAGATTCGACGGCTGGCGCATTCGCGTCAATTTCAACAGGCGAACCGTCAGCGGCATCCGGCGGGGCGTTCAAACTTTCGGCCGTCACGGCGCGGTGATGCACGTAGTTATACGGAGGCACGGTGTAGCCGCGCAGAATTGCAATGCCCAGCTGGATGAGACGGGGACCGTAGCTCTCGGCCTCGTGGGAGATTGAACCAATGATGGCGCTCGTGCCCTTGCGAAGCTCGTCGAGCACCTCGGGGATGCAATCCTGGCCGACAATCGCGAAGTTCTCTTCTTTGTCCGTCTCACGAATTGCATCCAGCACACCCAGCGCGCTTGAGTCAGTTGCCGCGGCCACAAGCGTCCGCTCTGCCGGAGCTGAGCTGCGCAGAAACTCCAGCATCGCCATACGGCTGGCCTCACGCATGCCACGGCCATCAATCTGCACAAACTGCGCGGCGGTCAGGCCGGGCAGGCGTTCGCGAAGGCTGTCGAATGCTCCCGAAATGCGGCTCTGCACAAAGCTGCCTGCTTCACTGAATCCAACCCCCAGGACCCGGTCCGCCTTTCCTTTCCAGTAACGTAGTGCATACTGCGCCAGCATGGCGCCCGCCTCGTAGCCGACTTCAAAGTTGTCGACTCCGAAATAAGTCGCATTGGGGTGGGGCACGTCGATTGCCACCAGCGGTATATCTGCCTTCTTCAAGATATGGGCCACGCGCGGAGCGACCGCCTCTTCAACCTGGAATTCGAGCACCAGGTCAACACGCCCGGTCACAAATTCCTCGGCGTTGCGCACGGCAACATCGGGATCGAAGCGGTTGTCGAGCATCAACAACTCAACACCCGCCGCGGCCGCGGCTGCATTCACGCTCCTCGACAGGGCTACCGAGAAGGGAAGATCGGCGCTCTGCACGGCGAACCCGAAGTGCAGCCGTCGCGGCCGCGAGACCAGCCGGTACTGGCCGTTCTGCGTTTGCGCCAGGTAGCCGCGGTGTACCAAAGTTTTCAGGATCCGATAGACGCTCGTCTTGGAGATGTTGGTTTGCTGATAGACATCCTCGAGAGTCAAAGGCGCATGATCGCGCTCGAACAACTCGATTACGTCGAGCGCCTTGGAGAGGATCGGAATCAGGTACAGCCGCTTGATTTTGGCCTTGGGCATCCGTGCTCTCCTCGCTTCGCGCCGCTCCAGGGCGCACCCCATTAAGCCCTCTATTTTAATGCATTTTCACGCGTAGCTGCTCACCGCCGAGCTGCGTTTTTCGCGTTCCCGCGCAATGCGCTCAACGTAACCGCTCGCTGCCAGCGCCGCCAGCGGATCGGCGGGAAGGCCGCGGGCCTCGCGCCACTCCCTCACCAGCGGACGAACATCGGTCCAGAATGCGCCGCGATACATCTCCTCGGCCGCCACCAGGCTGCACTTCTGCTGATGGACCGCAACTTGCTCGCGATCGACGAGCGCAGCTTTCAGGTATAGCTCCTGCGCCGTCATCACGGTCTGCACCATCGCCTCCACCTTGCCCTTCAAATTGTGGCTCTGGTCAATCATGTAAGCCACTGTGTGGGGCAGCCCTTCGGACTGGGCGCAATGAATCTCGTGGAAGATGCGGAAGATCTGATAGGGATCGATCGACCCGAGCGTGAGATCGTCGTCGGCATAACGCCGGTCGTTGAAGTGGAATCCACCCAGCAACCCCGTATGCAGCAGCCACGCCACAATCTGTTCGATGTTTTGCGCCTGGTAGTGATGGCCGGTGTCGACCAGCACACACGCCTGCGGGCCGGCGTGGCGCGCAAGATGGCTCGACATGCCCCAGTCGGCGATATCGGTGTGATAGAAGGCCGGCTCGAAGGGCTTGTACTCGATCAGCAGCCGCTGATTGGGCGCCAGCCGATCATGAGCCGCGCGCAGCGCCTCCTCAAGCCATGCGATGCGTTTGCGAATGCTCTGCGTGCCGGGATAATTCGATCCATCGGCCATCCACAGCGAGATGTCACGCGAAGCCAGCGCCTTGCCGATCTCGACGCAGTCGAAGACGTGTTGGAGAGCGCGCTCGCGGATGGACGCGTCGGGATTGCACAGCGAACCAAACTTGTATTCCTGATCCTGAAAGAGATTGGGATTGATGGAACCGGAACGGATGCCGTAGCGGCGCTCGAGTTCGCGGACCGCGTCCACGTCCTCTAGCCCCTTGGGCAGATCCCACAATACATGCAGAGCAAGCGTAGGCGTAACGCCAGTGAGAAGGTTAACTTCGGCTGCGTCGGCAAACTTCTCTTCGATGGTTGAGGCAGCCGCAGCCTGCGCAAACTTTCCAAAGCGCGTGCCGGTATTGGCAAAGCCCCACGAAGGAATCTCGATTAGAAAAGAATCAAGCGTCTTGAATGCTCTCTCGCGGATCGCAGAATCTGAAGTCGTCATCACTTTCACCTTTCAAGCGGGTAGGTCGGCCTGTGTTCCTTATTCCCTATTCCCTATTGCCTATTCCCTAGTCCCAAGTCCCAAGTCCCTTGCTTCTTCGTCCCTCACCACAATCACGTTCAGAAATCTCGGTCCATGCACGCCCTTGATGCGGGTCATTTCGATGTCGGCCGTTGCGCTCGGACCTGAGATCCAGGTGACAAGCGCCGGAATCTCGGTGCAGCGGTCGAAATACTCCGGCAGCGTTTCAACAATCTGGCTGGCGCGAAGAATGCATAGATGCCAGTCGGGCAACAGCGTGATGAGGCGCCGGCCTTCTTCCGGTCCGTGATGCAACACAATGGTGCCCGAGTCGGCCACGCCGCAAAAGCACCCCGTCATCACGCCTTCAGCCTGCTCGATCTCGCGCGTTTCCAGTCCATGGTCGAAAGTGCATTCGAATCCTTCGATCTTCCAGGCGGCGTCAACATACCATTCGGCTGGGATTCCGGCCGGCGCGACGAACCTGTGGCGGCCACTGCGAGCAAGCTGGGCTGCGATCTCTGACGCGAGGCCATCGGGCGCGCACTCGGCAACTTCGGCATCGTATTCGCGCAGCCGCTCAACCATCCAGGCCACGCGGGCATCGGCGTCAAGCGAGCCGCGGCGAATGTACTCACGCGGGATCGACTCGGACGGCGTTGGGCCGACCTTCGCCGCACGGCTTGCGCCGAGCTTGCTGAGAATTGCCGCGCGCGCCGTTAGCGTTGGACTCATCGCGAAGCCTGCTTTCTTTGTTTCCACCATGCGTGGAACGTTTGCTTCGGCAGGCCTCGCAAGTCGCGGGTCTGCGTCCACCTGGCGCCAATGCTCGGCAGCGAGTGAATCCATCCATCCTTGCGAGTGAAGGCTTTGAGGCCGATGCGGCCCATCCCCTGCGCCGCATGGAAGAGCCAGGCCCACGAAAACAGAACGTTCGCCGCGCGCATTCCAACGTACATGGGATCGAGGAACCGCGCCGCCTTCCCGCGCTCCTGATCCGTCACCTGCGCCCGCAGGTCGATCAGAATCTCGGGAATATTGATTTTGACCGGGCAAACCTCGTAGCAGACGCCGCACAGCGACGAAGCAAAGGGGAGCGATTGCGCGTGCTTCATCCCGGTGAGCTGGGGGGTAAGAATTGCTCCGATGGGACCCGGGTATACCGAGCCGTAGGCGTGGCCGCCGGTCTGACGGTAAACCGGGCAGGCATTCATGCACGCTCCGCAGCGAATGCAGCGCAGCGTCTGCCGCTCCCTCTCTCGCGCGCGGATTGCCGAGCGGCCGTTATCGAGCAGCACAACATGAAAACGTTGCGGTCCGTCGCCCGGCGTCACGCCCGTCCACAACGAGGTGTAGGGATTCATGCGTTCGCCGGTGGCCGAGCGCGCCAGCACCTGCAGCATCACTTCAAGATCGCTGTATCGAGGCAGCACTTTCTCAATGCCGGCAAGCGTGATGAGCGTACGCGGCAGCGTGAGGCACATGCGCCCGTTGCCCTCGCTCTCAACCACGGCAACTGCGCCGGTCTCGGCGATCAGGAAATTCGCGCCACTGATTGCGGTCGGAACTTCAAGAAACTTGCGCCGCAGGTAGTTTCGCGCTGCAGCCGTCAGAGCCTGGGGATCGTCCGACAGATCGCTCAGTCCCATGGTACGAGCAAAGATCTCCCGCACCTGGCTCCGATTCACGTGCAGCGCCGGAACCACGATGTGCGAGGGTTCGAGCTCGCCCAGTTGCAGAATGATCTCGGCCAGGTCGGTTTCAAAGACCTTCACGCCCGCAGCCTGGAGATGCGGGTTCAGCTGGATCTCTGCCGAGGTCATGGTCTTGATCTTGATGACTTCCGAGGTATTCTCCTCGTGCAGGAGGCCGAGGATAATCGCGCGCGCTTCGGCAGCATCGGCGGCCCAGTGAACCACTCCTCCGCGCGACCTGCACTGCTCCTCGAACTGTTCGAGATATGCGGCCAGATTCTCGAGTGCCTCATCTCTAATCCAAGACGCTGCTGAACGCAGTTCCTGCCAGTCGGATTTTTCGGCGACCAGGCGGGCGCGCTTGGCCTGAATGACATCGGTGGCGTGAGCAACATTCTTGCGCAACTGCGGATCGCGCAGCATGGGCAGCGCCGCTTGCGGAAAGGGCGGCGCGAGGGCCGGATCGAGAATCGGTTGCGGCGCGTGGCTCATCCCAGCACCTCGGCCGGTGTCTGCTCGGTGCTGGCCAGGATCTGGGCCATGTGAATGGTCTTCATGCCCGCGAACTGCCGATGCATGGCGCCGCCCAGGTGCATCAGGCAACTGTTGTCGAGCGCCGTGCAGAATTCGGCGCCGGTCGACATCACATCTTCAAGCTTCACCGCCAGCATGGCCGACGACACGTCGCCGTTCTTCACGCTGAATGTTCCCCCGAAGCCGCAGCAGCGTTCAAGGTTGGGCAGCGGAACCAGATCCATTCCGCGCACCTTCGAGAGTAATCTGAACGGCCGGTCGCCGAGCTGGAGCCCGCGCAGCCCGTGGCAGCTGGCGTGGTAGGTCACGCGGTGCGGAAAATATGCGCCTACGTCCTCCACACCCAGCCGGTCGATGAGAAACTCGCTCAACTCGTACACGCGCGGAAGCAGCGCCCGAAACTCGCGCCGCAATTGCTCGTTGCCTGATTCGTCAAAGAGGCCGGGATACTGATCGCGAATCATGGCGACGCACGAAGACGAGGGAATGACCACGTTCTCTGCGTCCTGGTAGAGCCGTACAAATCGCCTGGCCTGGGAGAAGGCTTCGGCGCGGAAACCGGTGTTGGCGTGCATCTGGCCGCAGCAGGTCTGCCGGGGGTGAAAATCGAGCTCCACGCCCAGTCGTTCCAATAGGGCAACCACCGCCCGCCCGGTCTCAGGAAACAGCGTATCGTTATAACAGGTAATGAATAAGGAAGCGCGCACGCAAATTCACCTGTACGATTCAAGCCGCATAATATACGATGCGAAAAGAATTGTCTATTGCAACCAGAAGGCCTGAACGCTCTGCCTCAGTGCCTGAATTGCGCCGGAGTTCGATCAAGTACCGGCTGAGAATGGCCCCCGGCAGCGGTCCGCGCGTCGCCGAGAGCCTGCATCTGCTCTCGCTGCCAATACTTTCTGGAGAAGGCCAACCTTTGCATGCAACTTCGAGTCAAATCAGCAGATGCATCGGTCGAGCCCGGATGGAGACCTTCGATACGCGCGCAGTTGACGACCAAGCACTGACATTCACCCGGTCAGCGCAACTCGTTTCCTTCCGTCTAAACAATTTGAAGCAGTCTTTTGTATCGCGTGCGTTCTGCCGCAAAAAATCACCGCCGGCCGCGCTACTTTTTCTGGCGCCGCCCGTTTGCATTCATGTTGTCCTGTCTGCCTGCTCGACTCAATTCAGCCGCCGCCGATTCAACTAGAATCAAGGCGCAATCATTTGATTCTCAAATCGCTCGAATCGGGAGATCTCACCGAAGAAAGGTCCCAGGATCCAACATGATGGCAACTCTGCGTCCGCTCCCCCTCGTTGCACTTGCCAGTGCACTGCTGATTTCAGCCATTTCGCCGGCACAGCAAGCTACAACCGCCGCCCGCATCGTCAACCCCATCGACGAAAACCAGATTGTGACGCTGAAAGGCAATGTCAATCCGCACGCCAACGCGCAGAACGACCGCGGGCCGGTGAGCGACTCCCTGCCCATGGCCGATCTCACGCTGCTGCTGAGCCGCACGCCTGAGCAGCAAGCCGCCTTTGACGCCTACGTCCAGAGCGAGTACGAGACCGGCTCGCCCAACTATCACCATTGGCTCACGCCCGCCCAGATCGGCCAGCTCTACGGCCCCGCCCAGTCTGACATTGCGGCCATCTCTGCCTGGCTCACCGGCAAAGGGTTCACCGTCACCCATGTGGCCCTGGACCGCATGACCGTCAGCTTCAGCGGCACGGCCGGCCAGGTGACGAATGCCTTCCATACTGAGATCCACAACCTCTCAGTGAACGGTAAGGCGCACATTGCCAACATGAACGATCCGCAGGTTCCCGCGGCCATCTCGCCTGTGGTTTCAGGCATCAAGGGACTGCACAATTTCCTGCCCCATCCGTTGCACCGCGATGGCGCTCTGGTCGACTTGAACCAGCAAGCGGGCAAGTGGCAGTTGCCGGTTGTTGCTTCAACAAATTCCGCGACGGGCAAAGCCGGCAAGCCCACCCTGGCGACGCGTCTTCATCCTGAGTTCGGCATTAATGTGCCGTCGAGCAGTACGAGCAACGCATACCTCGAAGAGGATGTAACGCCTTACGACTTTGCAACCATCTATAACGTGCTGCCGTTGTGGACCGCCAGCACTCCGATCACCGGCTCAGGGCAGACGATTGCGATTGACGGAACCAGCGACATTACTCTCAGCGACGTAACCACCTACCGCAGCACCTTTGGGTTGCCCGCGGGCCTGGCGGTAGAAGAGGAGAAGGGCGTCAACGGATACGACCCTGGAATCTGTACCGACACCACCGGCGTCGACGCCTGCGGACTCGGCGATCTTGAAGAAAATTCGCTCGACGTCGAAGTGTCTGGGGGGGTAGCCACCGGCGCGCAGATCGTGCTGGTCACTTCGGGCTACAACAACCAGACTACCCCCACCAACGACCCCATCTTCGAGGGCGCGCAGTTTGTCGTCGAGAACCATAACAACACGTCCTCGAGCGCAACCGCCAGCGAGCAGGCAGTGGCCCGTGCCAGCATCCTGAGCCTGAGCTACGGCGAATGCGAACTGGGCATGGGCGAGTCAAGCAACGTGGCCTATTACAACCTGTGGCAATCGGCCGCGGCAGAAGGCATCTCAGTGTTTGTGGCCACGGGCGACTCCGGATCGCCGACCTGCGACGATGGCGGAGATTCGAACGGCAACCCGTATTCGGCGCAATTTGGGCTCTCGGTCAACGGCCTCGCTTCAACACCGTTCAACACCGCCGTCGGCGGCACGGATTTTTCGTGGTGCCAACCGACCATCGATTCCAATGGCAACATTCATGGCTGCCCGACAACCAGCTCGTCAGCATCGCCCTATTGGAACTCGACCAACAACACCACGACCGGCGAGAGCGCCACTGGGTATGTCCCTGAAACTCCCTGGAACGACACTTGCGAAAATCCGATCTGGGCAAACTACCTAATAAGCTTTGCAAACAACCTGACACCCTACGGTATTTCTTCTTCGGCGAGTCCCGATGCCGTATGCAACTGGGTCGAGAACAACTGGTACAACGTCGACTATTATTTCCAGACTTATTACGGCTTCCAGGAGGTTCTTGCTCCATATGTAGATACCATCGGCGGCAGCGGCGGCGAAAGCAACTGCATCGTCAACGACACTGATACCACCACGACGGGCACGCCAACTTGCTCGAGCTCCGCAAACTCGGTGACCAACGGCACAGGCTCGATTGCTCTTACAAACGATGGCTGGCCGTCACCTTCGTGGCAGGCGAACTCGGGCGTGACCGGAACCAGCGGCCTGACCGCCCGAGCCATTCCCGACGTCAGCTTCTTTTCCGGCGACGGTTCGCTCGGCAGCGCCACGCTGATCTGCGTTTCGGATCTGGGCGCCTGCGTGACCTCGTCGACCGTCGGCGCCAACCCGGTAACCGTGGAGCCGACCGCACAGGAGGTGGGTGGAACCTCAGTGGCGACGCCAGAGATGGCGGGCGTAATGGCCCTGATCAACCAGAAGGCCGGAGCTCCGCAGGGCCTGCCCAACAATCAGCTTTACGAGCTCGCGGCAAAAGAGAACTACTCGGAGTGCAGCGCCGAAACCGTGAAAAACACGAGTACAAGCTGCTACTGCCAGAGCATCGACGAAGGCACCAACGCCATGGCCTGCAGCCTGGGAACTGCAGGCGGAGAGGGAGGCGCAATTTATCTGGGCGGCGGGCAGTGGGATGACACGGCCCAGCCCTACACAGGCCTGGTCTCTCCCAATTGCGACGCGCTCAATTCAGGCGATACGATCGGCACGTTGGTGAGCAGTGGCGCCACACCGGCTTACAATGCAACGGCCGGCTTCAACATGGCCACCGGACTCGGCTCGCTGAACGTCTACAACGTGGTGAACAAATGGGTCTCAGAAACGGGCACCGCGACGGCGGCGCTGACCTCGCCCGCGCCGAGTACGGTGCTGACCGGCCCCAAGGTGACATTCGACTGGACGACCGCTGCGGGGGCCACCGGCTACAACCTCTGGCTGGGAACGACGGTAGGAGCCGACGACATTTACAGTTCCGGCGAGATCACAGCCACCTCCGCAACACCCGCCAACCTGCCCACCAACGGCGAGACCATCTATGCCCGCCTGTATACCGACTACGGTTCCGTCTCGGTTTATACCGACTACACCTTCACGGCGGCGACCCTGGCGGCGGCGCTCACCTCACCCACGCCGGGTACGGTTCTTACCGGCCCCAAGGTAACGTTCACCTGGACGACTGCACCCGGGGCCACCAACTACTACTTCCGGCTCGGAACCTCGGTGGGAGCGAACAACCTGTACGGCTCCGGTGAGATAACAACCACCTCCGCAACGCCCACCGGACTGCCGACCAATGGCGAGACCATCTATGCCCGCCTGTATACCTACTACAGTTCCACAGAGGTGTATACCGACTACGTCTACACCGCTGCGACCCAGGCGGCGGCGCTCACCTCACCCACGCCGGGTACGGTTCTTACCGGCCCCAAGGTAACGTTCACCTGGACGACTGCACCCGGGACCACCAACTACTACTTCCGGCTCGGAACCTCGGTGGGAGCGAACAACCTGTACAGCTCCGGCGCGATAACAGCCACCTCCGTCACACCTGCCAACCTGCCCACCAACGGCGAGAAGATCTATGCCCGTCTGTATACCTACTACAGTTCCAGCCAGGCGTATACCGACTACACCTACACCGCGGCGACGCAGGCGGCGGCGCTCACCTCACCCACGCCGGGTACGGTTCTTACCGGCCCCAAGGTAACGTTCACCTGGACGACTGCACCCGGGGCCACCAACTACTACTTCCGGCTCGGAACCTCGGTGGGAGCGAACAACCTGTACAGCTCCGGCGCGATAACAGCCGCCTCCGCCACACCCAACAACCTGCCCACTAACGGCGAAACCATCTATGCCCGTCTGTATACCTACTACGGTTCCGTCTCGATTTATACCGACTACACCTTCACGGCGGCAACCCAGGCGGCGCTCACCTCACCCGCGCCGAGTACGGAGCTGACCGGCCTCACCGTGACGTTTAAGTGGACGACTGCACCCGGGGCCACCAACTACTACTTCCGGCTCGGAACCTCGGTGGGAGCGAACAACCTGTACGGCTCCGGTGAGATAACAACCACCTCCGCAACGGTCTACAACCTGCCCACCAACGGCGAGACGATCTATGCTCGTCTGTATACCGACTACGGTTCCATCCAGGTGTATACCGACTACGTCTTCACGGCGGCGACCCAGGCGGCACTCACCTCACCCGCGCCGAATACGGTGCTGGCCGGTCCCAAGGTGACGTTCACCTGGAGCACCGCTCCCGGGGCCATCGTCTACTACTTCCGGCTCGGAACCTCGGTGGGAGCGAACAACCTGTACGGCTCCGGCGCGACAACAGCCACCTCCGTCACACCTGCCAACCTGCCCACCAACGGCGAGAAGATCTATGCCCGTCTGTATACCTACTACAGTTCCAGCCAGGCGTATACCGATTACACCTACACCGCGGCGGCAACGCCGTAGCCTGGAGCCGCCACGGGTCGCTGAGTTCGGCTGGCGATCCGGTTTGAAGCGGATGAGGGCAGGGGCTGATCACCGCCCCTGTCCTCGTTACGATCCTCGCTGGACTGGAACTCCTGCCCTTGCGCGGCAAAGGGCGGGTGGCCCGCACCCCGGGAACCTCACCCAACCACGATCAAGGGCGCCCCAGGCCGGGGTCACCACGGACAGGTCGTCGTCCGTGGGGTGGAGATCTCGCTTTTGAGACATGGGAGCGCACGAACCCCTCCCAGCTACGGATTACTCCCGGAAAGCGCCCCAGGGTCGGCTGATTCGGCATTGATCAGCACCTTTGAAATGGAGAGGATTCCCAAAGAGCCGAGAGGCGCTAAGTCACCAACTCCTAAACCACCGCTTGTGAGCAAGAAAGCAGGTAACTGGCACCGGCAACGATCCGGCGAGTACGACGGCGACTGTAACGTTCACTTTGACGGTCAACTAACCTTCACTTGCACTCAAACAACTGGGCCCTTCCCGGCGGGAAGGGCCCAGTTTTTTTGGCTCCGGCGCCTGCACCGTTTACTGCACGACTATGGAATGAATGATGGGGCCTGGCGCGCAGACATCGGAAAAAGTCGCGACGTTTTCCGGTCCTTTGCGGGCAAGTACTGACTGGATCCAGATCTGACCGGCGCTGCTCTTTCCGGTGGAGGGAAATGCTATTCGTGTAACGTCCTCGTCGTTTACCCGCAGCTCCGCATAACGGGGAACGGAGTCGGGGTTGGTGTACGCGATAAGAATACGCGCCACCGCTCCCCGCCCCAGCACATGGTCGAACCTGACCGCGTGTTGCTGCGCCGAAGCTCGTGGAATGGGACTATCGGCCGCCCCATTTGCAGAGGTTGCATGGTACACCGCCATCGGCCCTTCACGGCCCGCGATCAGCAGCAGCACTCCATCCTTCGTCCCCACCGTCGCCGTAAAGGAGTCCAATGCGGCCTCAAGCTGTTTTCCTGTCCATGCATCGGTGACGCGAGGCGCGGAGCCGTCAAGCCCGAGGCTCGCCCAAGTCACGGTGATTGGCTGCTCGGACGCCGTCCGGTTCAGCAGCAGAACGGCGCGGCTGCCGGGCGCCGCCAGTGCTTTTGACCACACCTGCACCCCTTGCGCAGGCTCGGCAACCATTACCGCCTGCAGCCCGGCGGCATCCTGATCCACGGCCAGAAGCGCTGGATTCGTCAGCGTGGCCAGCGTCTCAGGGCTGAGCCTGGTAAGGTCCGCGCCCACGAGCAGCGGCGCGCCCGACATTGCCCACAGCGCCATGTGCAGGCGATTCTGCTCATCGTTCAGCCCCGGCATTCCCAGCACCATCATGTCGGGATCGTTGTAGTAGCCGCTGTGCTCCGCCTCAGGATGCACGCCCTGATCGAAGTTCGACAGCATCGCATCAAAACCGGCCTTGCGGTCGGCATGCTCGTGGCCCGCTACGACCGGCGCCACGATGTCGCCGCTGGTGCGCCAGATGTCGGCCGGCGAGCCGCCAACATTGGGCGCCCAGGTCCACGGACTGTTCTTCCCCCACTCGCAAAGCGAAAAGTAGAGCCGGTGGCCGGTGATGGTTTCAGCGCGGGCGATGGCGCGGGCGATCTCAGCATACTGCACGGCGGGATCGAGATTCTCCTTGTCGCCGCCGCACCAGTCCACCTTCACATAATCGAAGCCCCACTTAGCAAATTGGAGGAAATCCTGCTCGTAGTGTCCTTCGCTTCCTGTATGGAAGTATTTCGGGCCGAGGTCCGGATACATGCTGCAGCCGCTCTCGCCGGCGTCGGTGTAAATGCCGGCCTTCAGGCCGAGGCCGTGAATGAACCGTACGATGTTTGCCATGTCCCCTGGGCGTTCGCCGGCCGCCAATGCGGGCCAGGCCTTGGCGTCGACCACTATGTTTCCCTGCGCGTCACGCGTACCCAGCCACCAGCCCTCGTCAATGTTGATGTACTGGTATCCGGCCTTGTGCATTCCCGAAGAGATCATGGCGCGGGCCTGATCCATCACGATTTGAGAATCCACCGTATTGGAGAAACTGTTCCAGGAGGACCAGCCCATCGGCGGTGGAGGGATCGCAACAAGTCTACTTATGGTCTGCGCCCCAAGATTGTTAGTACACAAGATGCCGGCTATCAGCACTGTCATCATTACCTGGCGAACGATTTTCCGCCTGCGTTCTCTCATTGCTTCTCCTTGC
This sequence comes from uncultured Acidobacteriaceae bacterium, assembly GCA_963808695.1. GTDB lineage: Bacteria > Acidobacteriota > Terriglobia > Terriglobales > Acidobacteriaceae > Telmatobacter. The sequence continues at coordinate 29,949 of CAWEHF010000008.1, read as the reverse complement.
CGCTGCTTTGCATCGGATGCCCAAACGAGTATGCTCGGGAGAGCCTGGATGGTTCATCTGCCGGCTTTCACTGCCCGTGGCCCCGCCGCCAATTCCGCTGCTTTCCACGACCACGGTCCGCAACCCGCGGCCGACGCACTCCAGCGCGTAGGCCGCACCCGCAATGCCTGCCCCCGCAACCACCACATGCCCAGATAACCAACGTTGTTAAAGAAAATGACCCCGGCGGCGCAACTGCGATCCACTGGCTCGCAGAGCAGGGCGCCGACCAGAACATCCGAGCCCCGCGGTTCGTTCACCACCGCCGACCTGAAATCGTCATGCTCCGCGGCAAATCGCCGCAAGCGTGCCCCAAGCGCATCCTCGCCCAGTTCCGGTCCGCCGCCAACAACCACGCGCGTCGGCTCACCGGCCGTGTGCGAGTCGACGACTTGTACCGAGGAATTGAGCACAGCAATATCTACCATATTATGTCTACAAAAATGAATACCAAATGACCGCCATAAACATCCACTCTGGCCCGTCAAACAAGCGACCATAATCCGGGCTCCATGAGAGCAGCCACAGGATCGAAAAGCCGTCGCCTGCCGCCTAACATGTCATCTACAATCAAGTTACTGCCGCTCCAATCGCTGCACACCGGTCATTCGAAACAAATGAGGTATGCTGTACAATAGCATTCTCCCGCAGCCTTCAAGGCAGAATTTGAAGATTGCAATCGCCACCAGAGCACTTAACCAATGCCACGATTCTTAGTCAGTAAAGCTCGCTCAAAAGCAAATCGCGCAGACGGCAACCGGCTGCGCACAGCGTTCCATGAAATCCGCGAATTGATAGTGCATGGAAGGCTTTCGCCGGGTTCGTGGATTGTGGAAGCCGACATCGCCCGGCACCTTCATATGAGCCGCACTCCGGTCCGCAGCGCCATTCAATGGCTGCAGCGCGAGGGTTATGTCATTGAGCACAAGAACGTCAGCAAGTCGCGGATGGTGGTCGCGCCGCTGACCAAGGACGATGCCGGCGAACTCTACGCGATCATTGGCAGGGTTGAGGGTCTCATAGGACGGCGCACCGCACTGCTCTCCAAGCGCGAACGGGCGGCAATCACCGGCAAACTGGAGACCATCAACGACCAGTTGCGCGCCATCCTGAAGACCAAGCCCGCGGGGGCCGGCGGTATCTTTGATATTGATCGTAGTTTTCATCGAACCATTGTCGAGTCGGGCGCAGGACCCCGTTTACTCGCATTGCATAAGGCCATTGAACCGCAGGCCGAACGCTATTGGCGCCTCTATGCCAGCTCCATCATCAACGACCTGCATCTCTCCATTGCAGAACACGATGAAATCATCGCAGCCATCGCTGCGGGTAACCCGGACCGGGTCGAGCGCGGCCTCCAGACCAACTGGGATAACGGCTGTCAACGTCTCGCCCACGTGATCGATGTTTTCGGCGAACGCGGAAGCTGGTGACGCCAGCCTCGTCCCCATCCCTGGTCGCTACCTCGGATGCCGCGCAAACAGAATCCTTCCCCCCTCTGCCTCAATTCTGAGCTGAATACTGTTTTGCGAGAATGCCCCGACCTTCACCTATTTGCCCTGTCAGTTGAGAATGTAGCGGGAGCGCCGGGGCGCGTCGGATTTGCCTTGACACTCAGAATTCAATATTGTATACAAACTCCCATCGGCCTTCCCGTACGGCGCTCGCCGGCATAGTGGATGCCTCATTTCCCGATTTCCTGTTCCTGAGGCCTTCAGCCCGGCACAAGGTCGAATTTCGCAAATAAGTTGTTGAGAATTCAGGCAATCCTTCTGGAGGTCATATGACGCAGAAAAGTTGGGCCAACCTTTTCCTTCTGTCAGTTCTGTTGCTCCCGATCCCAATCCAGATTGCCTATGGGCAAGCTACCACCGCGGGAACCTTGTCCGGGACTGTGGCGGACGCCTCCGGCGCCGTCGTGCCCGGCGCCACCCTCACGCTCAGCCAGCCCTCCACCGGTTTCAGCCGCATGATCGTGTCGGGACCCGATGGATCCTACACCTTCGCCGACCTCAGCGCCGGGCAGTATGTGCTCACTGTGAAGGCCAAGAGTTTTGCCGACGTGATCTACAACGACGTCACCGTCCTGACCGGCCGGGTGCTGAATCTCAATGTCCGCGTGAAAGTCGGCACCTCCACGCAGACCGTCGAAGTTTCGGGCCAGGGCGAGGTGCTGGAAACCACCACCAACACGCTGGCTACCACCATTACCGCGGATGCCGTGCAGGATCTTCCCCTCAACGGCCGCGACGCGCTACCCTTCGCAGGGCTTGTTGCGGGTGCGCAGAGCGGCGGCGATACGCGTTTCACCACGTACAACGCCGAGCCCGAGGCATCGATCAACATCACCGTCGATGGAATGAACGACAACTTCCAGCGCTATCGCACCTCGTCGACGGGCTTTTTCGATGCGGCGCCGGTGCGCATTGGCGCCGTGGACGAGATTTCCGTTTCCACCACAGACTTGACGGCCGATGCGGGCGCTGAAGGAGCTAACGCACTGCGCTTTCAGATTAAGAGCGGCTCTAATCAGTTTCACGGCAACGCCTTCTGGCAGACCCAGAACAGCGCCTTCAATGCCAACACCTTCTTCAACAACGCCCAATCGCCGGTCATTGCCAAAGCTCCTTACCACATCAGCGATTTTGGCGGAAGCATAGGGGGGCCGATCTGGAAAAACAAGCTCTTTTTCTTCGGGAATTATGAGCAGGAGTACGTGCCGGGAAGCACTACGGGGTACCAATCTGTTCTTACTGCCTCAGCCCAGGCCGGCAACTTCACCTACACGGGAACCGACAATGCGCAACACACGGTGAACGTGCTTAGCGTTGCGGCCAGCAGCGGGTTCCCTTCCGCAGTCAATTCCCTCGTGGCAGGCCAGCTGGGCCAAATCAATCCCACGTTTTCGAAACTCGGAGCTGTACAGATCGCAACGGCGTTGCCGTATCAGAACGAGCTGGTGTGGCAATACCCGTGGAATTACGACCAGATTTATCCCACCGTCCGCATCGATTATCAGATCCGGCCGACAATCCGCTGGCATGTTGCTTATGACCTGGAGTGGCGAACCTACCCCGGCTATCAGAATTATCCGACTGACCCCTACACCAACTCCAGCTTCAATTCCAGCTACTCGACCTTCACTACAGGATTGGATTGGACAATTTCACCGCACTTGGTCGACGAGTTCAACGCCGGACTGCTCAACACGCAGGAAGAATTTAACGTCGGCAACTCGACGAATCCATTCGGCTCGGAAGGTAATCTGATCATCGACGCGCCCGGCTTCGTGAATGGCAGCACAAGCCTGTCACCCTACATTCCCAATTACTACCTCCCCGAGCCGCGCAACAACCCGGTGCGGGATTTCACCGATGTCTTGACCTGGACGCATCGCAGCCACACGTTCAGCTTCGGCGGCGATTTGCGGATGTCGACCGACTTTGATACAGGCGAAGACGATCCCCCAGGTTATTATCTGGGCATTAACACCCTGGATCCGGCGGCTGGTATGTTTAACTCGACTAACTTCCCGGCGATGAACTTCAACGAAACGAATGAACAGGACCTGACCAATGCCGAGAACCTCTATGCGACACTTACCGGGCGCGTGAACAGCATCTACGGATATAACTATGTAAACTCCTCGAATCACCAGTACCAGGTCCTTGGCATAATGAAGCAGCCCGAGGCCCAGACGGTGGGCGGGTTTTACATGCAGGATTCGTGGCGTGTGTCGCCCCACCTGGCGTTGAATTATGGATTCCGCTGGCAGTTCTCCGGAGCCATTCATAACACCAACGACACGTACACCAATCCCACGTATACCAACTTATTGGGCCCCTCGGCGACGCTGTTTCAGCCCGGCACACTGAACGGCGTCCAGAATCCGCAGGTATCTCTCCGCCCTGCTCCCTACAAAGGCGACATGATTCAGCCGTCGCCGAACGTCGGATTTGCCTGGAACCCGTCCTTTGACGGAGACGGATTTCTCGGCCGGCTTGCCGGCGGATCGAACCTGGTTATCCGCGGCGGCGCTGCCATCACCCACTACGACGAAGGCTGGACGACGTTCGAACAGGCCACCGAGTACTCGAATCCCGGGGATACTCAGGATGTATTTTTGAATGCCGGGTCGCAACCGGGAGATTTTGCTCCCGGATCGCTGAGTCTGGGTCAGACGCCGCCAGCGCTCGGCGCATTTCCCTCGGCGTTCAGTTTCCCCACTCCGGAGTCGAACTTCACCTTCGGGTATCAGCCGTTTGCCACAGTCGATCCCAACATCAAATCACCCACCATCGAGAACTGGTATTTCGGAGTGCAGCGGAAGTTTCGCGGCAACACGGTCCTCGAAGTCAATTACGTCGGGAACCACTCGTATCACATGTGGATGAACTACGACCTGAACGAAGTAAGCATCTTCGAGAACGGCTTCTTGAGCGAGTTCCAGGGGGCGCAGGCGAACCTGAACAGTTACGTTCAGGCGAATCCCGGCTGCCAGGCGAGCGGGACGTGCACCTTCGAAGGGGCTACGGGCACGCTGCCCGCCATGGAGCAGGCGTTTGGCGTAGGCGGTTCGCCGTTCAGCAATCCCACTCTTCTCGGGTTGGTGACTTCGGGCCAGGCCGGCGCGCTGGCGAACGCCATCGCCTCCAACTCGACATACTTCTGCAATATGGTTGGCAACGGCGGCGGCCAGTTCTCTCCGTGCGCAGGCTCGTCTCCTACCGCGTATCCGATCAACTATTTCCAGGCGAATCCCTACGCCACCGGCGAACCGATCTTGCTGCTTTCCGACCCGGGAAGCGAGTCCTACAACGGCTTGCAGGCGCAGGTAAAACATCCGGCCGGGAACGGGCTCATGCTGTATTCGAATTACGCTTACAGCCACGCCTTCACCAACCGCTATATCGGCGACTACTACACGGCCGATGAAGCCATTGGCAACTTCACCACGCTGCGCAGCCGGGCGCTTAGCCGCGCGCCCTCGCCCTACGACCAGCGCCAAACTTTCCGTACCTACGGCATCTACAACCTGCCCTTCCGGGGCAGCAACCTCCTCACGAGGGAAGTGGCAGGTGGATGGAGCCTTTCGCCTATTTTCATCTGGCAAAAGGGCCGGAATCTCAAACTACTGGGTGGGACAAATACGTATAACTACTACGACAATTACGCCAACCAGCCCGACGTGAGCGATTCGGGAGTCGTACTGAACGGAGTTACTGTCAAGCAGCTTCAGAAGGATGTCGGCTACTACGCAGGCCCCAATTCCAGCACGCCGCGCCTGCTGATGAATCCTGCCGTATTCAACAACGGCGAGGTAACAGCCGAAGCGACACCCGGAAAACTCGGCCAGTTCATTTATCTCACCGGGCCGCAGTTCATCAACACCGACTTTGCCGTGACTAAGGTGTTTCCAATTTTCGAGCATCTCAAGCTGAATATGCAGGCAGAGATGCTTAACCTCTTTAACCATCCTGATTGGGCGGTTGTGGACGGATATTCGTATGGAACCAACAATCCGGCGCAGTACGTCAATCTGCAGAACTACCCGACGGTGCCGGGAACACAGACCGATCCTGAGGGGCTCGGTTCCGGTGGCTCACGGGACATTCAGTTTCGTGCGCAGCTTGTCTTTTAGAGCAGTTCCAGAATTCATGTGCGGTTTTGAGAACCGTAAAAAGTGGCATTTACTTCCACCCCCCAGACTAAGACCTGTCTGCGGGGACCCCGGAAAGGCGAATGCCATTCCGCAGTCGTGGTTCCAGGGTGCAGCAATTCTGGAACCGCTGTAACCATCGGCCTTCGCTTGCACGGCGCAAAGTCCAGTCCGCGACCGGTGCATCATGTGCCGGGCTCTTGCTTTACGATAGCGATATTCAATTTGAACGAGAATTGCCGCTATAGGCCATGGCACAATCGCCGGTTCACAGCGGCTGTTCTCAGCGGTTGCCGACAGGGGGAAGCGAATGAGACGGTGGGAGGCCTGGCCACTCCTGGTCATCTGGATGGGGGCTTGCTCGATCACAGCGGCGGCGCAGGTAACGCGGGTGGATTTTGAACGCGCGCTGGGCCTTCAGGAAAAATACTCAAAACCGACGCTCAACCTGCCGGATTGGAACGCCGAAGCCGCGAAGCCCGTCTCGGACTAGTAGAGAGGCAGATCCTGGCTTTCAGCTGCCAGCTTTTTCGTGCGCGAACCGGGCCTGCCAACACACGGAGAATATATCGATGCGGATGTCGAAGCGAGTTGGTCTCGCGTTCTGCGGCTTGATCGTTGCAACTGGAACAGTACGGGCCGTCGCCTCGACCGCGCCCGCTGCATCTCAGCCTTCCGAGCCACGGATGCTTGCGGTCATTGAACAATTCTCCGCTGACTCCAGGTCGCTGGACCGCACCTACCAGGTTTCCATCTCTCCGGTGCGGATTGCGCGCTTTGAAAAGTTCTACGCCGATACGCAGGCCATGCTCAACGCGATGAACTTCGATGCGCTCTCCCACGAAGACCAGATCGACTACCTGCTGCTTGAGAACCGCGTGACCTCAGATCTGCATCAGCTTGCAATCCAGAAGAAGCGGGTTGAAGAAATGCTGCCGCTTCTGCCCTTTGCCAAGACGATTGAAGACCCGATGGAGGCCAAGCGGCTGATGCAGCAGCCGGATGGTGAGAAGGACGCGGCCGCATTGAACGAAATAGTGAAGCAGATCCTGGCCACTCGCGCCCTGCTCGATCCCAACCCGCACGGAGCGGCGCCCGGCGATGCCGGCAAGAAGCCGAAGGGCGACACCGGAAATAAACCAAAGATTGACCCCGTCGTCGCCAACCGCGCCGTCCTCGCTACGCAGGAGCTTAGTTCAAACCTGAAAGATTGGTTTGACCAGTACAACGGCTACGATCCGGCATTCACATGGTGGGTCGGCCTGCCGTATAAGGACGCTAACAAGGCGCTTACCGATTACATTGCCTTTCTCAAAGAGAAACTGATCGGCATTGCTCCCGACGATAAGACCACGATCATCGGGGACCCGGTGGGCCGCGAGGCGCTTTTGAACGAGCTTGCCGACAGTATGATCCCGTATACGCCGGAAGAACTGATCGCGATTGCCCAGACCGAATACGACTGGTGCATGCACGAAATGCTGAAGGCCTCGCGCGAGATGGGCTTTGGCGACGACTGGCACGCGGCGGTGGAGAAGGTGAAGCAGATGCACGTGCCGCCGGGCGAACAGCCTGAGCTGATTCGCAAGCTGGTGATCGAAGGCAGCGACTTCGCCAAGAAGAATGACCTTGTCACTGTGCCTCCCCTTGCCGATGAAACCTGGCGAATGATCATGATGACGCCGGAGCGGCAACTGGTGAACCCGTTCTTCACCGGAGGCAACGAGATCAGCGTCTCCTACCCAACCGACACCATGACCATCGATCAGCGCGAGATGAGCATGCGCGGAAACAACATTCCGTTTGCGCACGCCACCGCCTTTCACGAGATGATTCCCGGCCACTTCCTGCAGTTCTACATGTCCGCGCGATACCGTCCCTATCGGCGTGCGTTTGAAACCCCGTTCTGGACCGAAGGCAACGCATTCTGGTGGGAGATGCTGTTCTGGGACAAGGGCTTCGACAAGACCCCCGAAGAGCGCGTGGGCGCGCTGGTGTGGCGTATGCACCGCTCCGCACGCGTCGTCTTCACCATGAACTTTCACCTCGGACGCTGGACACCCCAGCAGTGCGTGCAATACCTTATCGACAACGTCGGCTTCGAGCCGGACAATGCGACGGCCGAGGTGCGGCGTTCGTTCGACGGTTCAGTGGGGCCTCTCTATCAAAGTGCGTACCTGCTTGGAGCGCTGCAGTTTCGCGCCATGCACACAGAGCTGGTGGACTCAAAGAAGATGACCGATCGTGAGTTTCACGACGCGATTTTGCACGAGAACTCCATGCCCATCGAATTGCTCCGCGCCGACCTGGAGGGAACAAGAGTGACGCGCGACTTCAAGACCAGCTGGAAATTCTACGGCGACCACCCCACGCATCCCTGATGCTGCCCGCGGATTTTTGGCAAGTGGCTTGGGGTTGTCGCCCGTGAAGAAACCGATTAACCAAGTCGGAACGGAAGTGCTGACAGCTCCCTGTAAGTTCACATGAGAGCCGGAACGGCTCCGGGCGAGGACTCGTCTCCTCGAGCCGCCTCGTGAAGCCCTATGCGCCGCGACACCTTTCCGGGCATGTGAGTGCTTGAACTATGGATTTCCACCAAGCCAGAGATATCGATCGGATCATTCCCGGCCAAATCCTGGGAGACGACTTTCCTTCGCAACGGAGGCTCGTCGAAATTGAGAGTCAGGTGCTCAAAGTCACCGAAGACGCCAAACTGACCGGGCGCGTCGCCTGCAGGCAAGGGCACTTTGCAGGGGGCTATACCATGCGTGGCCGGGTCCGCTCCTGTTGGTGCCTACGTCAGTAGCCACGGTGGTTCCGGCTAAATTGGGCGGCATTCCCGCAATCATGCTCACAGCCATATCGAATCTGTTCGATCCACCCGTGAATGCCACTCCATCCCCGTTGGCGGCGTAGAGGTTGCCGTCGTCCGCCCAGCAGGATGGCCACAGGTCGCCATCGCCAGGCAACTGATAGGTCGAATAGGCCTCTTCAGCCGCGGTCGAGAAGAAGATGCTTTGCGGTGGAGTGACCACTTGTCCCAGGCACAGGTTTGCCATAGTCAGAAACGCAGCCGAGGAGAGGAATCGAACTATCAGGTTGCGGCTGAGACTGCAAAACATAACAAGGCCCTCCCAAGCAGCTTTAGCATTCCGAAAGCGATCCAACTGTTCCGCCGCGAGCGCTGTCCGTCCGTGCGCGCGTGCCCACCGAGAGATGGTCTGCAACGAGAATGAGGGGTACCGGTGTTGCAGAGTCTTTGTCATGAAAGTCTACTCGTTGTTCCGGTTATGGTTGCGTGCAGTAGCACGGTGAACTGCTTGAGCCGCACCGCCGATTTGGAGAGCCGAAGTTTGGCTAGGAGTGCTCTTTCCGCCAGTGTCAGGTGCCGTTCTACCCCCAGCCGGTTGGACCTTGCAGGCGCCATAGTCCTTGCTTAACTTCTCCACCACGAACCGCTGAGCGGCATCGCCGCTCTTCTTTGCCTTTTTGCCCGAGACGCGGACGCGATCTCCGGGCTTGATTGCAGCTACCTCGCCAGAGAGAGCGTAGGTTTGCCCGTCGCCCCGGTTCTGCAACTGCAGGCCGTCGGAGCCTGAGACAGTGCATCCGTTGAGAGAGTTGCCATGGTGAACGGCGTAATAGATGCCGATCCCGATTCCCACTCCGGTTGCGACTACGGCAACTGCGACCTAGGCAACTTTGCCTTGGACAGAAATCGTCTTGGCGATTACCGGCCTTGATGCGGTCGCGGCGATGATCAAGGCGCAAATCGCCGTCCTGCACAGTGAACTGCGAAGTTTCGCTTTCATTTCAGTGCCTCAATTCCAATGCGGGAGTTTTGGCGGGCGGACTGTTCCAGCGAACAATCCGCTCCATTGCGCGATGATTCAATCTGTGAGCCCGGTAAGCGATCGCTTAATGGCGTTGCGTTGCCAGCGCATTTTCGAGCGTGACCGCAAAGAACGCGTGCCCAAACTCTGTCGGGTGGTGCGTATCCCAGAAGAACGTATGGTCGGGGTCGGCACAAACGGTTGTTGTCAAGCACGGATCCGTAACGTCCGTAAATCCAAAGTGCGTTGGATCCGTCTCCACCGCATTGAGGAGGCTGAATACGTTCAATCGGAGAATATAGACTCCTTGTAGAAATCCCTCGAAGCCCAGCAGTTCGTCCTCCGCCTGGTTCGTAGCCGTACTTGCTGCCGCGGCGAAACTTACATTCCCCGCCGCCGCCGGCAGCAGACCTACATTGAAGAGATCGGGAATGACGAAATGCCTGGCGCCGGCCTGCCGCAGCAGGCGCTCGCTCTCTGCAATGCCAAGAGCAATCTGATATCCCAGTTCCTCCGGTGTGCCGGTGGTTGTGTCCAGAATGTCGTTCCCGCCGCCCTCCAGAATATAGAGAGCATTCGGGTCGGCTTTTCCGTCGTGCTGGCTCAGATAAATCTCAACCTGCTCCGGCACGCTGGGAACACCGGTGACGGACTGCGGTTGTGTTACCCAGGCGCCTCCGAAAGCATAGTCTGTGCCTCCCGCCAAATACGCGGTTAGCGGCACACCCAGAAAGCCGGCCACATGGTCCACCCAAAGCGGCCCGTTCGAAAATCGCATGTCGTAGTACGGCGCCGCCGGTTCCGCGCCGCCGGTTGCGATGAAGAGATTGCCAACGTCACAGTAGCTGTCGCCAAAAACAATAAGGTTGTCGTAAGTCAGCGTCGCAGCCTGTGCGGCGATCGATGCCAGGCCAAACAAGGCGGTCGTCAGAATCCAAGTGCTCTTGCGCATTGCTGCTCTCCATTCTCCTGTTTCAGGTGTTATCGGTTTCAGGTTCCTGGGTGCGCCGTCAACTATCCGCGATCACTGATGTCGGCGCGCTTCAAATGGCTCGTTCAAAAGTGAAAGGTCGTCAGAGGCATCGTGTCATTGTCGCGAAAAGGGCCCTGGTTTATGGATGGGCTTGCTGCAGACGTTTCATCATTTCATGAAAAATAGGCATCGACCAGCTTTGTTTTCCCAGGCGCCCATAGAATCCCTTGCCTGTTGTGATTCGAATCCGCGTCTGGTCGCCCTGCGCTTCCAGCACTGCGGTTACGCTCTCGCCGCCGAATTCACCCTCGTTGCCGTTGCCATTGCGGGGCGCTTGCACCCCACACTCTCATTTAGAGAGCACAGGGAGTCGCTATTGCACCGTGTGAGCGACCGTTCCAGTTTCCGTTGTGGTCCCCCGCGACGCCTGTTGAAGTCACGGTGTAGTTGCCCGTTGCTGTGCCAGGATTGGCCGTCGAATCAGGTCAATGCGAACTCACGCTGTAGATCGTTTCGTGGGCAGGCAACAGGGCTCCTATGGCCCCGCCTCCAAATAATCCGGCAACAGCCCCGATACCGGCCGGCAGGCTTCGACCGCCAATATCGAAGCAGAAAGTTTGTGTCGACGAGCACGAGTGATGCTCCGCGGCGCCGATTCCCGCTCCGATACCAGCACCGACTCCCGCAAGGATCAGCGTGTTCCGCAATCGATGTTTGGATTTCATCCGTTTCACGCTGCGCACGTCCTGTCTCAGGATGGTTTGCGGCCCTGCTTCCGCCTGCACCGAGATCGCCGTGTCCGTGACATTCAGGAATGTGCCTGTTACTTTCGCCGCCTTCATCAGACGTACCTGGATTTGCTCGCCCGGCTTGAGCGTATTCAGATTCTCCCAGGACCCTTGTTGGCCCTGCGCCGGCAAGGTGCACGAAACTGCCAAAATGCACGTTAAAAATGAAAGTCTTTGCATGAGCTCTTCTCTTACCTTTCACGGTGCTGCAAATCCGGCGTGCGCTACTGAACTGTAAGCGTGACCGTTCCCGTCTCCGTTGTCGCTCCTGAGACACCGGTTACAGTTACGGTGTAAGTGCCCGCTGTTGTGCCAGGATTGCCTGTCCCGCTGCTGCCGCCGCAGGCGATCACACCGCCGGCAAAGACCACGAACAAAACGAGCAGGCCGATCATCGCTCGCCAGCTGCGCCGCCGCACGGGCATACATATGAGAAGCACGCAGGCCAGAGTCGCACCGGCGGCGCTGTACCAGTTAGTCCCGGGTCTCACCTGACGATCGAGCCGACTCGAAGTCGCAGCCGTGCTGGAGACGGTGAGAGTCGCTGTGCCCGCAGTGGCGTTGGTGATATCGACCGTGCTGGTTGAACCGAAGCTGAGAGTGGGCGGGTCCTGACCGCCCGATGGACTGGTGGTTACGGCGGCCGTGAGCGTTACATTGCCGGTGAAGCCGCCGCTCGGCGTGACGGTAATTGTGGAAGTGTTGCCGGTTGACGCGCCGGGACTGACCGATACAGCCGTTCCGGTGATGGCGAAGCTGGGAGGGGCCGGGGCCGTGACGGTAACGGTACTTGTACCGGTAGTCGCGCTGTAGTTGGCGTCGCCAGAGTAACTGGCGGTGAGTGTGTCCGTGCCGGTTGCCAGCGCCCCCGCGGCGATGTCGATGGTCGCGCTCCCGCCGGTGAGTGCCGTCGAAGCAGATGTGTAACTGCCGCTGGCAAGAGTGACCGTTCCGGTCGGAGTTGGATCGCCATTGCCTCCGCTTACAGCGACAGTCACGGTCAAGGCCTGCGCTGTAGTGATGCTGGAGGAGGATGGAGTTACGGCGACGTTCGGAGTCAACGGAGCGGGTGTCTCAACAAAGCCGTGACTTACCGAGTTAGCGTCAAGATAGGACCCCGCGATCACCCCTGAATCGTTGATGCTGAAGGCGCCGCTTCCTTCAAGAGCCCCGTATCCTCCGCCCGTGCCCAGGCTTCCGCCTGCGCCAGGCACATCGAAGGATGTGATGGCGCCGCCAGCGGTCCGCGTGAAGCCATGCAGCACTGTATTCGTGTCGAGATACAGACCAACGATTTCGCCTGAGGTGTTGATGCCCAGGGGGTAGGTCCCTTGAAACATAGCTGTGCCTGCGTTAGGAGCATTGAAATCGGTGATTGTGCCGTCGGCGACGCGTACGAAACCGTGCGCCGCGCCGTTCGTGTCGAAGTAGAGCCCCGCGACATCGCCTCCCGAATCGATAGCGAAGGGGAAAGTTCCGAAGTATAAGACACCAGCCGCGCCGGGCGCGTCGAAGCTGGTGAACGTACCATCCGCTGCGCGCACAAAGCCGTGATACGCGCCGTTCGTGTCCACGTAGAAACCGGTGACGTCCCCGCCGGTGTCGATGGCGAAGGGTCTCGTGCCCTGGCTCCGGCTGGTGCCTGCGCCGGTCGCGTCGAATGTGGTCACATTGCCGCTTGAATCGCGCAGAAAGCCATGCAACACGCCGTTCGTGTCGGTATAGTAGCCCGTGATTTCTCCGCCCGCATTGATGCCGAAGGGATTGGTTCCCTGGTTTCTGCCCGTTCCCGCACCTGAAACATCAAAGTTTGTGATCGTGCCATCGGCAGCGCGGACGAAGCCGTGATAGACGATGTTGCTGTCTATGTAGGCTCCGGCCGTGTCCCCGCCGGCGTCGATGCTGAGCGCGAGCGTCCCCTGCCCTTTGCCCGTGCCAACACCCGAGGGATCGAATTCGCTGATTGTGCCGTCCGCCGCGCGCACAAAGCCGTGATGCACGCCGTTCGCGTCCGTCTCGAAGCCCGCGATCTCTCCCGCATCATTGATGCTGACAGCGGAGGTCCCCTGCAGCTGGTTCGCTGTCGTGCCTGCGCCGGGGGCATCGATCGTCGTAAAGCCCGATGCGCTGCTGCCCGCGGTCGCTGTCCGCGGCGCATTGCCGCTCAAGAGCAGGACCGTCACCACAAGACCGAGGACAGGCAACCCTACAAGCGTGGGAACGAATGATTTCAACGTCAAACGGGCGATTTTCATCGGGGCGACCTCCGGTGGACGTCATCCGGCTTGGCCGGCCGTCCGCGAAATACAGGTGGGGGAACGTGAATGGAACCTTGGTTGCTGCTGAATCAGGGCCCAGAAGAACAACGTCTCGGTCTACGGCGCTGCCGGGCAGGCGCCGTAGTCCTTGGTCAGCTTCTCCACCACGAACTGCTGAGCTCCGCCACCGTTCTTCTTTTCCTTTTTGCCCGAGACGCGGACGCGATCTCCAGGCTTGATTTCAGCTACTTCTCCGGTGAGAGCGTACGTTTGGCTGTCGCCCCTGTTCTGCAACTGCAGGCCATTTGGGCCTGAGACAGCGCATCCGTTGAGGGAGTGCCCATGGTGAACGGCGTAAAAGACGCCGATGCCGACTCCCGCGCCTATGGCGGCTATGGCAACGCCGATCCATACCGCGTCGGATTTGGTAACAGGACCGTAGGGGCCGCTCGGAAACTGGGCGCTGGCCGTTGCGGTTGCGGTTACGAGCAAGACGCAAACCATGGCCTTGGCGAAGAAACTGTATTTCATTGTGTTTTCCTCCGGGGAATGAATCGTCGCCGCATCCGAGAAGACAAAAGGCAACTCGACTGCCGTTTTGCGAAACGCCAGACGGCCGAGGGAATGAGCCTCTCAGGGAGTAAGCGTGTTTGTTTTCTGGAATATGAATGACCACAACAGTTACGACTGCCATGGCGCAACGCCCTACCCCTCTGGGCGTTCGCGGGTGTGGCAACGGCCACACGAAGCGTTATGGCCAGAAACTTTCGTCAGGAGAAATTCGAAATCGTGCTATTCTCCTCATGCGGGTGGCCCTGATGGGTGCTGCACCGCCGCTACCTTTCCTCTGCAAATCGCCAGGGTCTCGCTTCCGGGGAAGTTCTTCATCTGTCCTCTTGATTTGCCCGGCATCCTCCGCTGCGGAAATGATCGACTATCAATGCGACCGTACGAGGCCGCGCCAGTCCAGGTCTTTCAAAAACGAGCGGTATTCTATTAAGGTGCCTGGGGGCCGGATGATGAGGGCGTCGGCAGCGTGTCCGCTGAACTGAATCGGAGAAGCCCTTTGTATTCATGTTTATCTGATTCAGCGGTAACTGCTCGCAACGATCGGAGCGAAAGCCAATGTCAAGCGCCCGACTCGAAATGGTGGTAAAAGGCCAGCGTCAAACGGCTTTGAGTACCACGCCGCGCCTGGCTGGCCCCGCCATCCTGGACAATGGCCTCTTTATGGAAGAGAACGACATGAGGTCGTTCGAGTTACCGGATCATTGGATTCCCTGTTATTTGGTCACATTAGCGCTCGCTCCTCAACTTGCCAAACGATTTCTTTTCAAAACCGGCAGAGAGCGGGAAACCGTTCTTGAAGGTGGGAGTTGCGACGTTCTGGCGCCACAGGAGGTGAGGAATTTCAGGTTCGAAGGCGAGGCCAGGTCAATCATCTTGTCAATTGAGCCCGAAGTCTTGCAATCGATGATTTCCAGCCCGCGCGACAGGAATGCCTTTGAGTTGATTCGGCTATGGCACGGTACGGACCCTATCCTGAGAGATCTCCTGATAAAACTCCGCTCCGAGGTTCAAAGCGGTCAACCGACTGGGCCGCTCCTTGCGGAAGATATATGCACACAGTTGGCTGGAGAGCTTATCCAGCGGTATTCGATCGGAAAATTGAAGCTGGACCAGTACAAAGGTGGCCTTCCAGGAACGAAAGTGAAACAAGTTAGTGATTACATAGGGAACCTCTGCACAAGTCTGCAATCGGCGTCGTATTTGAATAAACTGGAAGCATGAAGCGAATGGCGCGGATTCAGCAGACGTTTGCATCCCAGGGGAGTTTTGAGAAGTTCGGCCGCAAGAGCAAGCGTGAGCTGTTTCTCGACCAGATGAACCAGGTGGTTCCGTGGTCTGAGTTATTGTCGTTGGTTGAGCCTCATTATCCCAAGGCGGGCAAGGGCCGGCAGCCGGTGGGTTTGCCGATCATGCTGCGGACGTATTTCTTGCAGCAGTGGTTCGGCCTGTCGGACCCCGGTATGGAAGAGGCATTCTACGAGTCGGCGGTGCTGCGGCGCTTCGCCGGAGTGGATCTGGGCGCGGCTGCGGCGCCGGACGAGACCACGATTCTTCGCTTCCGCCATTTGCTGGAGCAGCACGATCTGTGCGGCGAAATGCTGATGACGGTGAACCGCTATCTGGAAAGCAGGGGCATCCGCATTTCGACCGGCACGATTGTGGACGCGACGATCATCCACGCGCCCTCGTCGACGAAGAACTCCAGCGGTCAGCGCGACCCCGAGATGCATCAGACCAAGAAGGGGAAGCAGTGGTACTTCGGGGCCAAGGCGCACATCGGCGTGGACAGCAAGGAAACGGTGGTGCATACGGTGATCACCTCGGCGGCCAGCGTGGCGGATAAACATATGCTTCCCGACTTATTGCACGGCGAGGAACGCAAGGTGTGGGGCGATGGCGGCTATCAGGGCCAGACCGAGGCCATCCATGCCGCCGCGCCGAAAGCGCAAGACATGACTTCGCGCCGGACCAAATACAAAAACTACGTGGATGAGGAAGCCAGGCGCAAGAACACCACCAAGGCCCGTGTGAGAGCCAAAGTCGAGCATCCTTTCCGCATCCTCAAGCGTGTCTTCGGATTCACCAAGGTGCGCTACCGGGGTATCTGGAAGAACCACCAGTGGCTGTGCGCAGCCTTCGCGCTGGTGAACCTGTACCAGCACCGCAAGCGGCTGGCCCCGCAAGGGGCGTAGTGTCTCTGGGGGCCGGAAATCGGCCTCCAGAAGCCAAACAATCAACCCGCAACCCACACTTTCCGGCAGAAAGCCGCTTCAAAAACCAGAGAACCACCTGCAGCCGCGCCGTCACTACAAAACCACGCACCTGCGCAGAGGTTCCATAGATGCTCATCTCGACCTTAACTTGACAACAGGCGAGATAGCCCGCGTCGCTGGCCTGAGTAAGTACCACCTCGGAAAGGCATTCAACACGAGTACGGGGATGACGCTTCACAATTTTGTGGTGTCTCGGCGAGTGCGTCAATCGCGAGAGTTGCTTGTCAACTCCGACCTGCCACTAGCGGAGATTGCGCAGGCGGTTGGGTTCTCTAATCAAAGTCATTTCACGACGGTATTCTTGGAACGGACAGGCTTCACCCCAGGCCGCTTCAGGAGTACGCGTCAGCCGCTCTCGGTGGCTTTCAGTCGATAGATCGTGAATTGCAGACTCAACCGGGGCAGGTGTGTCATTCCCAATGCGCTTATCGAGGACAAAATCGGTTCTCACAAGTCTTAGTGCTGTATCTGGAGCGCCCGCCTCGCAACCGTTGGGCTGGAGGGTCTTCGAGGGGCGCTTCAGATTCAGCGACTTGAAGGAAGCCGCCCCCATGGAAGGCTATGTACTTTGAATCGGTCTGAGCGAGTATGGAGGGATCAGGCACTGATTAATTGGGTCGGGATGTGCCGCTTTGACTGTGGGATGGTGCGGTGAAATACCGCGATGAGATGTCAATCGAGGCTCCAAGAGATAGCCGGCCGAGCAGTCCGGGATAGTTGAGACAAGGAATCTGCGAACGCGCCAAAGCACGGGCAGAGGACGGGGATGTGGATAGATCTTCATGCTGCGTACCGGTCTGGTTGAGGTGGCGAGCGAAGCAAGAGTTGCGCGGCGGAGAGCCGTTCGACGACGCGTATGGTTCCGCCCTGAGCCAATTGCCAACAGGCGCCCCCAAGCGCTTTGCACCCTTCACCCGGCGGATGCCGGCAGCCAAGTCTGCACTGAGCAGGCCACAATCGGCAGCCTCGTAGGCCAGCCTCCGAACTGCCGCCAGCCCCAGGTTGATAGTGGTTGACGCGTAGTTGTGCTGTTCCAGAGATATTCGGTACCGAGTGACCACCGTCTTGTTGAAACCGAGCCTGGGTTCCGAGCAATGCCATTCGATGAATTCTCTGATCGCATGATCGTAGGTTCGTTGTGAGCTTTGAGACGTCAGGCTGTGCAATACGGCTGACTTTGATTGCTCAAGGTCCGGGAGCTTCAGAACATGCTTGGGTGTCCGTTTGCGCTTTGCCCTGCTCTTTGCCATGGGTACGGCCCTCTATTCGCCGTGGCAAAAAGCATGATCCCGATCGCGATCTCGGCATAGCGCACCCTGGGGCATTTTTCCGGAACATATTCATCCCTGGTTTCTGCATTCACGGCAGCTGCGAATCTCGGCTGATCAGATCCAGGCGAATCGCATCGCTCCTTTCCGCGCCAAGATGTTCCCTTGACAGCCGCTATCGTGCGCAGGATTTCTCCAGCAATCCTCTAACCAGGGCATGCTCAATCTCGCTGTTTGATCATGGCGGACACCGATCGCATTCTTTGTCTTTCCGCGCGGTGGTTCTGAAGCGAGTCAGGATCATCGTGGGATTCACGTAGGGGTAACCGATTCACTCTTGCATACGGCTGAGAGACGAACTAGCTCACACGTGGGCGAGGCTGGACTTGTCTAGTGGCGATGGTGAGTTTGCAGGGCATTAGCTCCGGGCCGTCCCAGCCATCTTTTACGGCTTCGATATGGATCTCGCCCGCGTCATTCGTCGATTGAAGAATGACCTGAGCGAGGCCATTGAAGAGTGAACGCCGGGATTCTTTGTCCGATTCCTGGCAGTTTGGGTCGCCGTTGCCAACGCCAATCAACTTGCCGTCGCCCGACACATGAAATCCAATCAAGTTGTTCGCTGTTGGGACAGGGCGTCCTTCCTTGTCGAGCACTTGCACTTGGAGGACGGCGATGTCTTCACCGTCGGCATCGATCTCGGTGCGGTTTGTGGTGAGCTGGATGCTTGCGGGTTCTCCGGTGGTCTCGCGCTTTTCTGTGAGAACCACCTTCCCGTCCTTGCTTCCGCGGGCTTCGATCATGCCAGGCTGGTACTTTGCGCTCCATTCCAAATGGCCGAGATGCGGCACTTTCTGGCTTCCGGCGCTCACCCCGTTGACGAAAAGCTCGACCTCGTCAAGGTTGGAATAGGCCCATATCCTGATCGGCTCACCCTCTTTTCCCGCCCAGTTCCAGTGCGGTAACAGGTGCAACACAGGTTCGCGGCCCCACCAGGATTTGTAGTAATAGAAAGTGTCTTTGGGAAAGCCGCATGTGTCCACGATTCCGTACTGCGAACTGATTGAGGGCCAGCCATAGGGTGATGGTTCGCCGCGATAGTCGAAGCCTGTCCAGGCAAAACCGCCCGCCTCCCAGTCCCGTGTCCCGTAAAACTTCCACCACATCTCGGCTGTCTCATAATCCTGCCATCGGCCTTCCGTGGTGTCGTACGCGCTCATCGTGTTGCGGAGCGGATCTGTCGAATAAACCCCACGCGTAGAGACCGCGCTGGCCGTCTCCGAGCCATAGAGGGGTCGCTTCGGATTCTTTTTGTGATATTCGTCCGGGTATTGCAGGTCATAGTTGAAACCGATAACGTCCAACGCATCGGAGACGCCTCCCTGGTTGTTGCCGTTTACGGCAGCCGAGACGACGCGCGTGGGGTCGAGTTCGTGGACCCGCCGCACCATGGTGGCTCCGATCTTCGCGCCTTGTTCGGCCTCATCGTCCTGTAGATGCCACTCCTCGTTGCCAATAGACCACAGGATGATCGACGGTGAGTTGCGATAGCGCTTCACCATCGCTTCCATTTGCGCCAGACCCTCGGGACTCGAACTCATCTGCCGCGTCTCGCACATCATCATTAGACCCATGCGGTCGCAGCCTTCAACCCACTCGGGCGTTGGCATGTTGTGCGAAGTTCTTACCGCGTTGCAGCCCATCTCGCGCAGCACGCCCAGCCGGAACCATTGCAGCCGGTCCGGCACCGCCGCGCCCACGCCGGCATGGTCCTGGTGATTGCAGGTCCCCTGGATCTTCAGCGGCTTGCCGTTGAGGAAGAAGCCTTTGTCCGCGTCGAAAGCGGCGGTGCGCACGCCAAAGCTCACCCGCTCAGCATCGCGCACTTTGTCTTCCACTTTGACACTCACAATCGCCGAATAGAGATTCGGCGCGTCTACCGACCACAGCGCCGCATTGGCCAGCCTTGCAGTCGCGGTGAAGGTCGCGGCTCCGTCAACGGCGATCGATTGCATCGGCGCTTCAGCAGCAGCCACAGTGTTGCCCGCCGCGTCGAGAATCTGCCAGCTCACTTTGGCGCTCTCCGCCTGCTTGCCCTGGTTCTCGACCACGGTGCCCAGCGTCAATGTGGCAGCATTGCCGCTGACCGCGGTGCGGACCGTGCTCTCCCATTTGCCCAGGTGCAGCGCATCAGTCTTGGTCAACCACACATGGCGGTAGATGCCGGCGCCTTCATAGAACCACCCGTCGCCGAAGCTGGCGTCCACGCGCGCCACAATGTAGTTGTTATGGCCGTAACTCAGAAAATCCGTCAGGTCGAAGCGAAAGGGTGCGTAGCCGTTATCGTTGCGTCCGACGAAGCAGCCGTTCACAAAAATCAGCACGATGCGGAAGGCGCCGTCGAACTCGACCGTGATTCGGCGGCCCAGGTCGCTGGCCGGAATCTCGAACTCGCGCCGGTACCAGCCTACACTGGTCTCCGGATAACGGCGGCCAAGCGGCTTGTAGCCGTGCGAATCAAGATCCTCATCGCGCACAAAGGGCAACTCAACCGCCCAATCGTGCGGCAGGTTCAGTGTGCGCCACTTCGAGTCGTCGAACTTGGCCGTTGAGAACTCGAAGTCCCCGGTCTTGGCAAAGTCGCCCTGGTCGTTGCCAAAGCCCAGATCCTTGGCTGGGTCGGTGCCGTGGCCAAACTGGAACTTCCAGCCAAAGTCGAAGAGCAATTGTTCACGGGGCGCAACGGCCGCCAGCGCCTCGGCGGAAGCAACGCCTGGATAAGAGGCAACGAGCGCAGCCGTGCGTCCCCAGGCCGATCGAGCCAGCAGAGAAGATGCGGAAATCGCGAGCCCGGAACAAAGCAGGTCGCGACGAGAGATGCCAGTCATAGTACTCCTCCTTGGGATAAAGTCTCGCCGTGGGCGCGTTAGCAATCTCACGCGGCGAAAAGCGGAATCATACACTCGGCGGCGCTCACTGTGCGGCGGCCGGAATTCAATTCGAGAACCGCAGCTCGTACGTTGAATCAGCCACGACAGCGAGTATGATTTTGAACTGTGTCATCGAGTTGATCAGCTCCACCCGCTGACCCCGGTAGGGGGCCGCGGCCGTATGTCAGGCCGAGCCAAAGCCTGTCCTGCCGAACCCATTACAGAGATAACTTGCGAAAAGCAGAACCCGGCGTGTGAAGCTTAGAGCTCGATCCACAGTTTCATGGCTATGCTGTGTAAACCAGCGTGTTTACTGTCAATTCCTGAAGAGCTGAAAACTCCCGCATATGCGCTTGCCCGGCGGTGGACAAGATATTCAAACGGATCTTTGTGTCGATAGTGAGAGGGAAACGGTCAATCCGCTTATGACCGATCGGGTGCTCGCTCCTGCGAGCGGAGATGACGCTGGAACGCCGCCATCCCCACGCAAAGGGTAGTTCAGGTTTACTAGAAGTCAAATTGCACTTTCATTTCCATGGTGCGAAAGCCGGCATGGTTGCCCTCAAAAACACCTTCGGAGCTGTCGCAGTTATAGTTGTTGAGGACACCAACGCATGGTCCTCCGCTGCCGTTACTAAAGAGGTCAGTTATCGAGCCGTCCGGATTGTAGTAATGGGGATGGTTAAAGAGGTCGGAGATCAGGAGCGAATATCTCAGAGCCATCTGCTCGCGAATGGGGAAATTCTTCGCAACGCCCAGGTGCGTTACGTCCAGAGGATCGCCGTGCAGGCCGCTTACGCCCGCGTTCCCGTATCGGCCCACCGCTACCTGTCCGGTATTGAGACAGAGAGGATCGCTTAGCGGGCAACCGGGAATCATGAAGGCGCCAAGCTGGGAGTAGACATAAGGCGTATTGTCCGGGCTACCCAGCCCACAGCCATTCGGATCGGAACAATTGACAACAGGCGTGTTGAACCAGCGGGAATAACTGCGCTTGCCACGGGAAAGATTGCCATTGGTACCCGGAATTACGTCCGGCAGACCGCAGTATGTGTTGGTGTTTGGGTAATCCAGAGAGCCGCAAAAATACGGACCAAACAACCATCCTGAGGCCAAATAGATCATCGGTTCCACCGTCCATCCTTCAACGACCTGATTGACGAATCCCCGGACATCGGAAAGAAATCGCTGCCCCTTGCCGAAGGGAAGATTCCACATGGCAGTCAGTACGACGCGATTGCGCGTGTCACCGCCATTGGCCGCCCAGCGGCTCAGGTATTGCGCTACGTTTGCGCCATCAACGTTTCCTATATTGCCGATGTCGGAAGCGAGAGTATAGGAAGCGTCGAAAGTGACTGAGCCTTGTCGGCGTTTTGCCTCGAACTCGAAGGCATCGTAGTGCGCTTTGCCTCCATTTAGGGCCTCCCAAACGTAGCTGAGATTGGGATTCGGCACGAGGGGCACGCCATTGGCATTCACATAGGGAGTCATATTCGCTGGCTTCTGATCGGTATTTAAGAAATAAATTAGATTTTCCGAGCGCGACCCGACGTAGGAGGCGCGCAAGCCTATTGCTTTCTTTATCTCCTTTTCCAGCGTTACATTGAAGTTGTGAATCGAGCCCTGATGCCACTGTGTTCCCAGGTCGGTTAAACCCTCGCTGGCAAGCGACGGTCCCGCCAAAGTTGAGGTCGCGTAGGGATCCGGAAACTGCAATGGTGGCGGGGTTGAACCAGGAACTTGCGGCGGCATGAAGGTCGGGGCGTAATAATTCTGCGACAGAGGCCAGAAAGGACCGTCGTAGTATCCGATTTGCGTTCCGGTGTAGGAGCGGGTGTAACGCTGCCAATAGAGTCCGTATCCGCCGCGAATAACCGCTTTACCGGGCAAACTATAGGCTACGCCGATGCGCGGTCCCCAATTGCCCAGATCGGGAGTCGGGCGCTCGTTTCCCGTAACGATTGTCGGGTCCGCGCAGGTTGGCGCCGCCCCTGGTGGACAAGCGAGCCCGGATAGATAATTGGGGGTTACCTGATTGAAGTGAGTGGCGGGAACAATGATTTCGTTCAAAGCTGGGTTGAAGTTGTACATCAGGCCATCGGCGTAGTTGTTGAGTCCCTCATAGTCCCACCGAAAGCCATAATCCAGCGTGAGTTTCGGCGTCATCTTGAAGGTATCGGCGGCATAGACTCCGAGTACCTCGGTGCTCAGAGTGCGGTCGAGCATCGGGGACGACCTCTCTGAATACTCCGGCAAACCCAGTAAGAAATCGGCATAGCTAAAGCCGGAGTTGGAGATAGCGGACCATTGAGAACTGGGACTACTGTACTGCCAGCCCGTCGTGTATCGGCCGTCGAAACTAAAACTGCCGTAATCCGGCGTGCCTCCGGCGTCGGCGTCCTTCCCATTCGCGAAGTGCTGAAACGACTCGCCGAACGACAATACGTGCCGGCCTTTGGACCACGTCACATCATCCGACAAAGACCAGTCGGTCGCGTTGTCCTGGAGATAGCCAAGTTCGCTCAAACCGGTGGGAGCGCTTTGCCCGCTGAAACCGATGCTGGGCATTCCCACTCCGTTGTATCCGCTGGGGTCCACTCCCTGCAGCCCAATCTTCTGGATCAGAGTCTCACCGTGGGGCAGGTTAAGGCCATTGTTCGGCTTCCCAAAATCCTGAAGGTCGTGCGATACACCGGCGGCGAAATGATTGACCAGCCGAGACGAGAACGTATGAATGTCTTGCAGGGTTAGCATCCCTTCATCTCTGATATGGGTCTGGGGAAGGGAGGGTACACCGCCCGGCCAGTCGTAAGGAGTGCTCCGCAGCTGTCCCGTGAAGAACAGCGAATTCTTCGAGGTCAGGTTTTGATCGAGACGAAGGAACAGCCAATTCCCGCTGTAGTAGTCGGAAAAATTGCCACCCGTAGTATAGGGGTGCAGCCACAAATAATTGTTTGA
This sequence comes from uncultured Acidobacteriaceae bacterium, assembly GCA_963808695.1. Taxonomy (GTDB): domain Bacteria; phylum Acidobacteriota; class Terriglobia; order Terriglobales; family Acidobacteriaceae; genus Telmatobacter. The sequence continues at coordinate 6,400 of CAWEHF010000008.1, read as the reverse complement.
ACCGCTGTAACCAACGCCTTGTGCCAGGGATGGATAGAACCCCTGCAGGCCAAGAGAAACCGAGCTCAGCATGGTTTGGGGAATGACGTTGTTTGCGAAAGGCTGCCCGTTAAAAGGGTTGTAAAGTTGGTGGTTCGGGAGCGCCTGGCTGTTGCACAGACCGCTGGAATTGAATCCCGCCGGACACAGCACACCAAAATTCCCCTGCATCATGGCCGCTGTGGGGACTACGCCCGCCTCCCACGTGCTAGCCGGAGTTCGTGTCAGATAATAGGAGGTGTAGAAAAAGGTCTTGTCTTTCCATATCGGCCCACCCACTTCCCCCTGGCCGTCGTTTTCCATGCCGTGCGGCTTGGCCAGCGGAGCCAGGGGAGGAGCAGTCTGAGGGGGGGCTTGCGAGAAAAACGCCTCGTCCATACGCTGGTAGTGCACTGACCCGTGAAAGGCGTTCGCGCCGCGCTTCGAGGTCAGGTTGTAGGAGACCGGGCGCGCGCTGCTGGCCGGCGCATCCACTAGCGTGATGCTCGCCTCCTGATAGAAGTACATGTTGTTCCTCTGCTCCCCATAGCGATCGCTGGAAACGCCGTCGAACTCCTGGGCTACCTGGTCGAAAAGCATGCCATTGACCTCGAGGCTCCAGCCGTAAGTTTGAACTCCTGGCAGCGTCTGAAACATCGCAAACGGTTCAGGGTAATACTCCACGAGCGGCGCATTCACGACTTGTTTGCTCGTGAGTTCATCAGTAATGGTTCCACTTTGGGTCTCAATCACCGGAGCGCCGGCTACTACGTTGATCGTCTCGTTGACGGTCGCGGGAGTGAGCTTCACGTCCAGGCGTTCAATGTGCCCGGAGTCGAGCACCACATCACTGAATACGACTGTCGCGAAGCCTCGAAGGGAGGCTTGCACTTTGTACGTGCCAGGTGTGAGATCCGGAATCTCATAGACACCGTCGCTGTTGCTGGTCAGCGAGCGAACCAGCACACCCGTAGCTGGGTCCGTTACTTTGATCGTTACGGATGGCACCACGGCGCCGGTCTGGTCAAAGACGGTGCCGCGCAAAGTGGCGAGGCCTAACCCCTGTGCCGATGCGGCAGGTGCAGCCAGCACAATTGCAAGGAACAGTAGCAACGCCCGCAGAAACTGATTACTCGACGTTCTCTTTGTCATGATTCGCCTCCACCATCTGTGTCGTGCGCTGCCAGCCACGGGTTCATCTCGGTCACCGTCGCCTGCAGATAAAAGTCGATGTTATTCTTCTGCTCGCCATACCGGTCGCTGGTGTTGCCGTCAAACTCGATGTGCTGCTGGTCAACCCCAAATCCGTTGATCATTATGTCCCGGTCGTAGCCCTGGATGCCAGGAAGAATCTGAAACATGGCCAGTGGATTGGGATAAAACTGTACCAGCGGCGCGTCCTTGAACTCTTCCGCTTCGAACTCCGCGTGAAGGGTTCCTCCCTCGGCATCGATGACCTGTGCGCCCTCCTTGACCACCACCACCTCGGTTGCTTGAGTGAAGGGATCTCGAAATCCCCTTGCTTATCGGTGACGACCGTACGAACCCGGGTGCCGGTGGCCGGCTCAGTGAGGGTGACCGCCGCGCGAACAATGACGTCTCCCGATGGATCGATCACCGTTCCACGCAAGGCAGAGGCGCCCTCCTGGCCGATCGCGCCATGCAGGAACAACAGGGATGAGCCTACGACTCGTGTCACTGCCGGCCTGCAGAGCTTCTTCACGAGGTCTCCATGCGCCATTCCGCAGCTAATCTCTGGGGAACGACTGCCCTGTAAACGATTTCAATCTTCCCGTCCAAACGATCCCGATCTGCTCGTGCACTCCAAATGATCCAGCCGCTGAAACTCCGCAACTGCATCCTGCAGGCTTGCTATAATCCACATCGGATACGCCTGCCGGACCCGGACCCGACCGGAACTGCTCCCGTTTATTGCACCAAAGTGCAAAAAAAGTCACGAAAAAAGACGAAATCCTGCCGAAATACTGCCGAGCCGCATCCCCCAGCGGGCGAATGAGAGGCCGATGACTCAGACAGCCCAACGGATCTATCATCTTGAAAACATAGAGGTTGATCTCTCCATGTTGCGGATTCGGAGGGAGGGCCAACAGAGATTTTTGCGCCAGCAGGCTTTTCGGGTTCTTGTTTATTTGATCGAGCAGCGGCAAAGGCTGGTCAGCAGAGAAGAGCTGATTCGTGAAATCTGGGAGGGGGCTGCGGTGACGGATGACAGCCTCGTCCAGTGCATCGGGGACATTCGGGATGCACTTGGAGACAACCCGCGCCAGCCTCGCTTCATTGCCACCATTCCTAAATTTGGCTATCGCTTCATCGGGAGCGTCGAAGAAGGCCCGTTGAAGTCACAGGTGGCGGGAACCGAAAATAGCGGCCAGCAACCGGCAGAAGCGCTCTCTGCCGATCCGCTGCTACCAGCTCCGACGGGGCCGCACTGGCTGGCTGCCGGCAAATCCCGTTGGTACGCCGCTGCTCTCTTTGCGGGAGTGATCGTCGGAAGCCTTTTGCTGCTTCGCCATTTCCGGGTACAGCCGATTCTGACCCCAAATACGGGCCACTCCGCTCCCGTCACCCTTCGCAAATCCGTTGCCGTTTTCGGATTCAGGAACCTCACCGGAGATCCGAAGTCGGCTTGGCTTTCGACCGCATTGTCCGATTGGTTGAGCGCGGAACTGACGGCCGGTGAGCAGCTCCGTGCGGTTCCTGCGGAGGAGGTCGCTCAAGCCAGGGTCGAACTTGCCTTGCCTGAAGGGGAAAGCCTCGGCCACGAGAGTCTGACGCGGATCCGGGGAAATCTCGGCACAGATCTTGTCGTGATCGGCTCCTTCGCCCGATTCGGAAACAAGCCAGATGGCGAGCTTCGCGTGGACATTCGCATGCAGGATACGGCCAGCGGTGAAACGTTAGCGACAATATCGGAAGAGGGCACGGATGCGCATTTGCTTGAGTTGGTTTCGCGAGCGGGTGAGAATTTGCGAGCCAGACTCAGCGTTGAGCCGGCTACGCCGGACCAGGCGGCCGAGGTCGCCGTCTCGCTGCCGTCGAATCCAGAGACTGCGCGTCTCTATGCGGAAGGGCTTTCAAGGCTGAGAGCCTTTGATGCATTGGGTGCGCGCGACTTGTTACAGCAGGCAATCGCTGTTGAACCCGCCAATGCTTTGTCGCACTCTGCTCTTGCAACCGCACTTTCGAGATTAGGCTACGATGCCGCTGCCGCGGCGGAAGCGAAACGAGCCATGGAGCTTTCTTCTCGCTTGCCACGTGCGCAAAGGTCGCTGGTGCAGGCGCGCTACTTCGAAGTCTCCCGAAACTGGCCGCAAGCAATCGAAACCTATCGGCTGCTCTTTGACTTCTTCCCGGATCGGATCGATTACGGGCTGGCCATGGCGCGCACACAGATCAGCGGAGGAAAAGGAAGGGATGCGGAAGAAACGATCGCAGCTCTGCGAAAGCTTCCGCCATATCTCTCAAATGACCCGAGCATCGATTTGGCCGAAGCGAATGCGGCTGACTCGTTGGGAGATTTGAAGCGCGCTTTGGGATTAGCCGACCAGGCGGCGGGAAAGGCGCGCTCGCTGGGGGCATCTCTGGCTCTGGCGCATGCTTTGACACTGCGCGCCGATGAACTGCGTAATTTGGACAGGCTGGATGAGGCCGCGGCCGCGCTGAAAGAGGCAATGCAGATTTTTGCAGCGGTTGGCGATAAGGACGAGTTTGCCAACGCTCAGGCCATCAGCGCGCACTTACTCGATCTTCACCAGGATTTTGAGGGCGCCAGGAACACATATGAAGAAGCTCTAGAACTGGTTGCATAAATGGTTCGGCCTCAAGGTAGGGACTTATGCCTGAGGCAGGTTGATTGTTGAACTGCTTCTATGAAGAAGCGGCAAGAGTTGCTAAGTGAAGAGCAATGGAAGATTTTGGAGCCGTTGTTTCCTGAGCCCAAGCGTCGCAGGGACGGCCGTGGTCGTCCCTGGGCAGCCAACCGCGAATGCTTAGAAGGCATTCTGTGGGTTCTGCGTACTGGAGCACGATGGCGTGACATGCCCGAGCCATACCCGGATGGCTCGACCTGTTGGCGTCGATTGCGTAGCTGGGAGGAACAAGGCGTATGGCAAAAGGGGTGGCGAAAGCTGTTGTCGATGTTGGACCAGCGCCGTCTGCTGGATTGGGAAGAGGCCTTTCTGGACGCCACTTTTGTCACTGCCAAAAAGGGGGCTCCGCAGTCGGCAAAACCCGTCGCGGGAAAGGTACGAAGTGCATGGTGGTGGTCGACGGCAACGGCATACCTGTCGGAGCGCAACTTGCGTCCGCGCAACTGGCCGAGTGCCGGCTGGCCGAAAGCACGCTCGCGGCGGTGAAGGTTCCGCGTCAAGGCCGCGGACGACCGCGTTCCCACATGAAGCGGATCATTGCCGATCGCGGCTACGACTCCGACGCCTTGCGCAAGCGCTTCAAGGCGCGGGGAACAGAGTTGATTGTCCCCTACCGCAAGAACATCCGCAACCGACGCTTTGAGGATAAGCGCAAGCTGCGACGCTACCGGAAACGCTGGAAAATCGAACGCACCAACGCCTGGCTGCAGAATTTCCGTCGCATCCAGGTCCGATATGACCGCATTCTCACCGTGTTTCAGGGCTTTTTTCATTGCGCTTGCCTGATCATCGCCTTGAGGCATTTATGCAACCAGTTCTAGCGACTTTTCGCAAAATTGGAGACCGTGACGGGGTAGAGCGCGAGCTGAACAACATTGCCGTTGAACTTCAGCAACTCGGCGATCTGAAGGGTTCGCTCATGAACTTCGAAGAGTCTTTGGCAATCTGTTCCGAACTCCAGAGCCAGGAGGGTGTTGCTTTTGAAAAAGCCAACATCGGAGAAATATTGCTGGCGCTTGGCGATCTGAAAGGTGCGGAACAGAGTTACAGGCAGTCCCTCGATATCAGCCAGGCAACCAATAACACGGATATGACAGCTCACGATTTCCAGGGTCTTGGCCGCGATCTTCAGGCCCAGGGACGATTAGAGGAAGCCCGGCAGGATGAGAACAAAGCCATCACGGTTTTTGCAGAAAGTGGGCAGACGCAGGTCATCGATGCGTATACGAGCTTGTCGGGTGTCTTGCTTGACATGGGCAATTACGAAGATGCGGCGACTGCTGCCCGCATGGCGATCGATCGCGTGGCAAAGCTAAAATCCCCTGATCTCTACCGGACGGACTCGGAAGCGGCGCTGGCGCGAGTTCTTCTCGCGGAGGGAAAGTATTCCGATGCCAGGAAAATCATTGAACGGACGACTCGAATTGCCGGGCAAAGAATGAGCCGGGAGAGCGAGTTCATTTGGGCAATTACCGATGCCAGAGTGCGCGCCGCGTCGGTTGATCGCGAAGATAAAGTCGAAGCAGCCAGGAGCCTGCAATTGGTGATTGCTGAAACCAGGAAGGCTGAATTTGTCCTGTACGAATTGGAGGCTCGACTTGCGCTCGCGCAGACTGAGATCGCCTTGGGCAACGCTCACACCGGCCGCGCTGATCTTTCGGCGTTGGTAAAAGAAGCCTCCGAGAGAGGTTTTGTGCTGATCTCTCGGAAAGCGGCGATCATTCTTCAAACTGGCCCAAGCGCAAAATAGCTCAGCTATTCCTTTTCGGTGCGGGATACATTGTTCCGGTCATCCGAGTTCAATTGCATCCCCCGAATTCGGATCGTCGCACTGAATGATTTCCTGCGGATCGGGCGCGAGGTTATTTGCAGAATTGTCGAATCAGGCCCAAATCTATCCTTTAATTTGGCCTATCGACGATTAGTACCGCGAAGTCGGCCAGTGTTTACCGATCCCAACGCCTAACGATTACCGCTTCCCGTGCGTTGACTGCACATCGTTACAGAATGCCGGTGAATCTACCGCCCATCACCAAATCACAAACTCTCGGTGATTGATCGAATCGCGGCCACGGCCACAAGAGCACCCACTGGACCAGCCAGAAAAAGAGCCGGAGCCACTGGAAGGACCAACAGCCATCAGAACAGCCATCCCATCTGAGAGACATAACTCTACCTAAATTATTGATTCTATGGTGCCCGGAGGGGGACTTGAACCCCCACGACCCGTTAGGGTCTGCGGATTTTAGGTGCTCTGCGTGTGTCCGTAACCTACTGCAATTAAAGCCAGTTAATTTATATGTCTGTGAAACTGTGCAAGTAAATGTGTAAGTTTGCCTTGGCAGCGTCGGATTTTCGCGGTGGCCCGCAAACCGTTCCGGCGGGGCTTTTCTAGAACGTTCTGCGCCTAAGCGGTGCGAATACCCTGTTTCCCGGCAACGTGTCCGCAATACGGAACCTCGGGACTTCTCCACCGCACCTCAATGAGTGCG
>CAWEHF010000007.1:0-198119 GCA_963808695.1 uncultured Acidobacteriaceae bacterium | reverse complement strand
TCCTTTGCAGCGCAGCTCAGTGCCGCGCGGCGCGCGAATCAATGGAGCTGTCATCGTCGCCATGCTCCCCTCCCGGCCTTCCGAGCCTCATCTTGTGGCGAAGAATCCCGCCCGCAGCGGCCCGCGAAAACTGTTAAAAAGCATACTACCGGTCGCGCCTAGGTGGCTGTACGAGGTTGCAGCCCTTGCCCGAGGGTCATTATCCTTTTTGCGTGCCTAACACGATTGTTGAATGCGTACCGAATTTCTCTGAGGGCCGCGATGCGGCCAAAGTCGACGCCATTGTTGAAGCCATGAAGCTGCCCGGCGTGGTCCTGCTGGACCGCGAGATGGACGCCGACCACAATCGCTCGGTGATCACCATCGCCGGCGAGCGCGAAGCCATTGAGGAAGCAGCGATTCGCGGGGTGGGCAAGGCGGCCGAGCTCATCGACCTGAATCATCACCAGGGCGCGCATCCTCGCCTGGGCGCGGCAGACGTGGTGCCGTTCATTCCCATCAGCGGCGTCACGCTCGACGACTGCGCTGCCATGGCGCGCCGCGTGGGCGCCGAAATCTGGAAGCGCTTCGGCGTTCCCGTTTATCTCTACGAAGCCGCAGCCACGCGGCCCGAACGCACCAATCTCGAGAACGTTCGCCGCGGCCAGTTCGAGGGCATTCGCGACGAGATCGCCACCAACCCCGCGCGCCTGCCCGACTTCGGCGAAGCCAGCCTGCATCCCACCGCCGGCGCAACCATTGTTGGCGCGCGCAAATTCCTCATCGCCTACAACATCTTTCTCAACACCACCGATATCGAGATCGCGAAGCAGATCGCCAAGGCGGTGCGTTTCTCGTCAGGCGGTTTGCGTTACGTAAAGGGCGCGGGATTCCTGGTGCGCGGCCTGGCGCAGGTCTCAATGAACCTCACTGACTTTGAGCAGACGCCCATCCATCGCGTCTTCGAGTTTGTGCGCCGCGAAGCCGCGCGCTACGGCGTGGCGCCCGTATCGAGCGAGGTTGTGGGGCTCATCCCCAAGCTGGCGCTGGAGCGGGCGGCCGAGTGGTACCTGCAGGTTGAAAACTTCGATTCGTCGCTGATTCTCGAGAACCGTCTCGCCGATGGTTTGAGCGGCAAAGCCGCCTCCGGCAGCCGCAACACCACGCTGCGCGGGGGAATTGAGCCGTTCATTGAGCAGCTCGCCGCGCCCACGGCTACTCCCGGCGGAGGCAGCGCCGCGGCCGCAAGCGCGGCCATGGCTGCGGGACTTGCGGCAATGGTTGCATCCATGTCGCGCGGCAAGAAGGCTTACCTGCAGCACGACGCGGCGCTGGGCGAAGCCATCGCGCGCCTGACTGTGCTGCGCGAAGAGTTGAAGGCTGCCATTGACGCCGATGCTGAGTCGTACAACTCCGTGATGGCTGCGTACAAGTCCGCCAAGACTTCACCCGACGGCGGCGCAGCGATAACAGCGGGTTTGCGGCTCGCAGCCGGAGTTCCACTAGGCGTGGCCGAGAGTGCCGTTGAGCTCGCCCAAATTGCAACCAGCCTCAGGCCCATTACCAATCCGAGAATGAGCTCCGACCTCACGACATCGGTCGCACTCGCCAAGGCTGCTCTCGCCGGCGCGCTGGCCAATGTCGCGGTCAACCTCGAGTCGCTCGAGGAGGATGGGCCGAAGCCGTCGATGCCGGAGGACGCGGAGTTCGTTTCGGCGACGCGCAACCGGGTTGCGGCGCTGCGCGACGCGGGCGAATGACTCAGGCAAAGTGGACCTCGCATGCGGTCAGAAGAGCAACCGCAGATCCTCTCCACAGCGATCCTTCGGCTTCGACTCCTCGTCGCTCAGGACGACAAATCGTTCTTGATGCGGCCTTTAAAGATAGGACGGGAATGCGACTGGCGGGCGAAAAACGGCCGCGATCTCAGGGTGCGACAGTGAACGTCCCCACGGTTGTGAGGAGCAGTCATATTCCGCTTTGACCGACACCTTCATGGTGCGAGCGAATGGCCGGTGGTATCGTGTTGGATTGCAACCCGAATCAAGTTATCCGCGCCTGAAATGTGTGGAATCGCAGGCAAATTGTGCCGCCGGGAGTGCGGCCGCTCGGCTTGGGAATCATCAGGCTCGAGGTTGACTGACAGGAAGGATGGAAGAAGGCCATGTTCACGAATGGGAATTGCAATCTTCGCTCTTATTGCAGGCTGGCCGGCGCTCTCGGCATCGCCTTTTTGCTGCTCAGTGCCGCTGCAGGCCAGACAATACCGGACAAGACAAGTCAGGGCACGAAGCCCGGCAAGCTTCCGTACCAGGATGCATCTCTTCCCATTCAGGCGCGGGTCACTGACCTGTTGCAGCGCATGACGCTCGATGAAAAAGTCAATGAACTTGTATGGACGGCGGATAGCGCGGAAAACAAGGTTCAGGTGATCGATCCCACCCAAACCTATACCGATAAGACCGCGCGGCAGGCTCTCGCGGCCGAATGGGGCCCGGAGATCAAATTGACTCCGCGTAACGCCGCAATTCTGCGCAACGGCGTTCAAAGGTATCTGCGCGAAAAAACCCGGCTTGGAATTCCAGCGTTGTTCTTCGGCGAAGGCCTGCACGGATACATGGAGTACGGGAGCACCAGCTTTCCGGAGACGATGGGGATGGCAAGTACGTGGGACCCGGAGTTGGTAAAGCGCGTTTATACGGCGATTGCCGACGAAGCGTCTTCGCGCGGCGCAGACCAATTGTTCGCGCCGGACCTGGATATTGCGCGCGACCCGCGATGGGGCCGAACCGAGGAAACCTACGGCGAAGATCCGTATCTGGTTTCGCGTATGGGCGTGGCGATGGTGGAGGGTCTGCAGGGCGATTCCTTTGCAATCGACCGGCATCATGTGATGGCCACAGCCAAGCATTTCGCGGTCCATGGGCAGCCCGAAGGCGGAACGAATACGGCGCCCGGCAATTACTCCGAACGTATCATTCGCGAGAACTTCCTGGTTCCGTTTGAGGCTGCGGTCAAAGAAGCTCACGTGGGCAGCGTGATGGTTTCGTATAACGAAATCGACGGCGTTCCATCGTCCATCAATCACTGGCTGATTGGGCAGAACCTGCGCCACGATTGGGGATTCGATGGCTATGCGATCTCAGACGACGCGGCCCTGAATGGGCTGATCTTTACCCATCACGTGGCGCATGATTCTGCCGAAGCCGCGCGGCTGGCGCTCGATGCGGGAGTGGACTTCGATCTTGCGGATTACCCGGTGTATCGCACCCTGATTGCGCAAGTGAAGCAAAATCTCGTGCCCGAAAGCAAGCTCGACCAGGCCGTCGCACGCGTGCTGGCTGCGAAGTTCCGGCTCGGGCTGTTCGATCATCCCTACGTCGATCCCGACTATGCCGAGCGCGTCAACAATAGTCCGGAACACCGCCAGCTGGCGCTTGAAGCTGCGCGCAAAGCGTTCGTGCTTCTCAAGAATGAGAAAAACCTGCTGCCGCTTGACCTGAGCAAACTGAACCGCATCGCAGTGATCGGGCCGAATGCCGCCGACGTTCATCTCGGCGGGTATAGCCGCGACCCCGGCTTCGGCATCAGCATTCTGGACGGCATTCGCGCGCGCGCGGGCGACAAGGCGACGGTCCTTTATTCACAAGGCTGCAAGGTAACCACGGCGCCGCCGGGATATCGCGGCTTTTGGGCTGACGGCGTCAAGCTCGTCGATCCTGCCACTCAAACTGCTTCAATTCAGGAAGCGGCTGAAGCCGCGCGCAAGGCCGATGTCGCGATCCTGGTTGTGGGCGAAGACGAGAGCACCGATCGCGAAGCCTGGAGCGAAGGTCACCTTGGCGATCGGGATTCGCTTGACTTGCTCGGCGCGCAGGACGACCTGGTAAAGGCGGTGGTCGCAACCGGCACTCCGACGGTTGTGATTCTCAGCAACGGACGCCCTCTTTCGATTGACTACATAGCGCAGAGCGTTCCCGCGATTCTGGAGGGATGGTTTCCCGGCGAAGAGGGTGGCGCGGCTGCGGCCGAAGTGCTGTTTGGCGATGTGAATCCAGGCGGAAAGCTGCCCATCACATTTCCGCATTCGGTGGGCGATCTGCCCGATTACTACAATCACAAACCTTCAGCAAACCGAGGCTATGAATTCGGCCACCGCGAGCCGCTGTTTGCTTTCGGTTACGGCCTCAGTTACACGACATTCAAGTTTGACAATCTGCGCGTAGAGCCGGCGCAGATTGCGGCCGGCGGAAGAGCCAAAGTAAGCGTCGAGGTAACCAATACCGGCGCGCGCGAGGGAGATGAAGCGCCGCAACTTTATCTGCATCAGGAGGTGGCTTCGGTCACGCAGCCGGTGATGCAGTTGAAAGGCTTTGAGCGCATTACGCTTAAGCCCGGAGAACGGCGGACGGTCGAATTCACAATCACGTCGCAGATGTTGTCCATCTTCAACCTCGACATGAAGCGTGTGGTTGAACCCGGCGACTTCGACCTGATGGTTGGCCCCAGTTCCGTCGACACGAAAACAGTCAAGTTGACCGTCGCCGCATCGAATACCTCTGCAATCGGCCACGGACAAAGCGCACCCTGATCGCTCTACAGCCTCCGGAGACGGCGCGTTAGTCGGGCCAGCCTTCCTGCCGGTCCACTGGCCCGCTTCGCAAAAATCTCGGCATGATCGTACTTTTGGCGGATACATGGGCTCTTTCGGCGGGCGTAGAGTTCCTTTCGACTCACCAACGTCATCTTTCTTGGGCTCAAGCGAAGGTTCGAGTCCGCGGCACATCGGGTTTCTGATACCGCGCGGGTTGTGGATGTCGGGATGTAAGCGATTTCATGCCTGCCGGACGCTTCGGCGCCATGACGATCTCTGTTGCCCTTTCGTACTCATTTCAGGAGGTAGTTATGCACTCGATCGGCACAAGGTGCCTGCGGACTTTGACGCTATTCGCCTTTGTTCTTGCTGTCTCGTCCCTTGCATTTGCGCAGGGCGTCAGCGGCAGTTTGACCGGGCAGGTTTCCGATCCTACAGGCGCGGCCGTCGCCGGCGCCACGGTTACCCTGGTCAACTTAGGCACTAACTTTCAGCAAACTGCAAAAACCGACGGCTCGGGCATCTACTTGATCCGGCCTGTCGATCCAGGCGCATATGTGCTGCAGATCGACGCCTCGGGATTTGCCAAATACGTGCAAAAGGGCATTGTGATTCACGTCAGCCAGGACGTCACGCAGAACGTGACGCTCAAGGTTGGCGCGGTAGGGCAAACGGTGAGCGTGACCGCCGACGCCGAGCTGGTGAACACCACGTCGGCTGAGCTCGGCATGACCGTTAACGAAGCTTCAGTGACCGGGCTGCCGCTCAATGGCCGCGATCCCTCGAGCCTGGTACTGCTGACGCCCGGCACGGCCAACGTGATCGAACACGGCGGAGAAGGCATCCAGACCGGATTCTCCTTTCCAACCGAGACCGGCGCCTCGTCAAACGGCGGCCGCCAGGGCAGCACCTTCTATCAGCTCGATGGCGTTTCGAACATGGACAACTACAACCTGCTCACTGCGCCCTTCCCGAACGCCGACGCCACGCAGGAGTTCACGGTGCTCACCAACAACTTCAGCGCCCAGTATGGATTCGCTCCCGGCGCGGTGGTCAGCATCGCCACCAGGGGCGGCACCAACCAGTACCATGGCGGCGTTTTCTGGTTTGTTCGCAACTATGACCTGAACGCCGCTGACTGGTTCAGCCATGAAGTCGACCCGCTCAAACGCAATCAGTTCGGCGGCTTCGCGGGCGGGCCGGTCATCAAAGACAAGCTCTTCTTCTTCGCCAATTACCAGGGCACGCGGCAAATCGCAGCCAGCACCAGCAACAATACTTATGTGCCCACGCCGGCCATGTTGCAGGGCGACTTCAGCGGTCTAGCCACCACGGCAGGGGTCACCAACCTCACGGGGCCGTTCCAAACGGTGAATGGCAAAGCCAACCAACTGGATACGTCGCTCGCGCAATTTGACTCGGCCGCCGTCTCGATTGCGCAAGACGGCCTCGCCAACCTCATTGGCGCGTCAGGCCAGTCGGCCAACGGCCACGAGCTCTACGAAACCGCTCCCATCAAGAACGTTTTCGATGAAGGCACGGCGCGGCTCGATTACGACTTGAACGCAAAGCAGCGGCTCACCCTGCGTTCGTATACAAACCATCTCTACGAGCCGTCCGGCGATGTACCCGGCAACATTCTTTCCGTCATCAACATCAACAACTGGACTTACGGCTTCCAGGAGCAGATGTACTACTTCAACGATGTGCTCACGCACACCTGGACCATCAATCCCACTACGGTGAACACTGTGTCAGCCTTCTGGAACGAGCAGAGCGCACACAACGCTGCCGCGGTTTTGGGCAAAGACGGCCAGCCCATGTGCTTCTCAAAGTACATCAACGTCAACGAGCTCCCCGGCCAGTGCTACATGGAAGGCTTCACGGTGACAGGCGGTGCGGGCGGCTTCAACGGCGGATGGACCGAGCCCTCGCAGGAGGTCCGCAACACTTACGGCCTCCAGGATATGTTGGGCAAGTCTCTCGGCAAACACTCTCTGTCGGCAGGCGTCGACGCGATGCACCAGTTCGCCGAGGAGTTCACGCAGTATCCAACCACGCCCATCGTCACCTTCAACGGCTCGTACACCGGCAACGGCATTGCCGACTTTTTGCTCGGTTATCTGGATGAGTACGAGCAGGGCGCAGGCGAGATCGCCGATGTGGCCGGATGGCAGGTTGCGCCTTTCGTTCAGGACGACTGGCGCTTGCGCAACAACCTGACCGTGAACCTGGGGCTGCGCTGGGATCCGAACACCGCGCCTACATCGGCGGGCGGCCGCGGCGCGGCCTTTGTTGCAGGCCAGCAGAGCTCGATGTTCCCCAATTCTCCCGTGGGCCTCATCTTCCCGGGCGACAGCGGCATGAGTTCCACGCTGATGCCCGACAGCTACGGCTACTGGGAGCCGCGTCTGGGCATGGCCTGGCAGCCGAAACAACTGCCCCACACTGTGATTCATGCCGGATTCGGCCTCTTCACCGGGCCCTTGCCGTACTCCGACTACAACCACGCAGCCGATATTGCGCCGTCCAGCCCGCTCTATAACGTCTACGGCTCTTCATCCAGTTGCGAGACCGGAGGCGAAGCGGCAAAGTGCGCTTCGGGCGCCGACCAGACCATCTCGGGCAACCTGGTGTTCGACAACCCGTGGTCGACATTCGCCGGCACGGGCGGCAAGAGCCCCTTCCCGCCGTTCACGTCGGTGTCGTACAAGCCGGCGTCGAGCTATACCTTTACCACTCCCATCACCGTCGATCAGTCGTTCGCGCGCAGCTTCAAGCTGCCCGTCACGGAAAGCTGGAACCTCTCGATCGAGCAGCAGATCAATGCCAGCATGGCGGTTCGCATGGCCTACGTGGGCAGCGAGTCGTATCACATGACCGATGCCATCGACGAGAACGCCGCCACCGCCGATGTGCGGCCTTACTCCAGCTTCGCGCAGATCCTCACCGATTTCAGCGGCGCAACATCCAGCTATAACGCACTGCAGGTCGGCGTGGACCGCCGCATGGCGCGCGGCCTCCAGGCGCAGTCCAGCTTCACCTGGTCAAAGGCCATCGACATCGCAAGCTCCGGCGACGTTTCCTTCGGCAAGCCCTACCTGGGCGACCCGTTCGACCTCAACTGGAGCCGCGGAAACTCCAACCTCAGCGTGCCCTTCAACTGGGTCACCAACTTCATCTACCAAACGCCCGATCTGCACGGCCAGAGCCTGCTCATGCGCGAGGTCCTCGGCGGCTGGCAGTTGAGCAGCATCATCACCTGGCAATCCGGAAATCCGTTCTCGGTCATGTCGGCCGGTTACAGCTGGAACAGCGACGACTCCGGCTCAGAGCAGTATCTCGACCGCGCCGATCACGTTTCCGGCCAGCCGCTCAATGCCGGCAAAGGCAGCCACTGGGATTGGACGAAGACCGGCTACTTCAACCAGGCCGCATTCAACAACAACGCCATGGGCACCTTTGGCGACAGCGGACGCAACCTCATGTTCGGGCCGCGCCAGTTCAACACCGATGCCGGAATCACCAAGAACTGGTCCCTCGCCGAGCACACCAATCTGCAGTTCCGCTGGGAGGCGTTCAACGCCACCAATCATCCCAACTTCGCCAACCCCGCCGCTCCATGGGGATCGTTCACCGGCTGGGCCAGCGTGGTCGGTCCGCAGTGGAATGCCAACAACACCATCGTGCAAACCGGCAACTATCCGCCGCGCGTGATGCAAGGCGCGCTCAAGCTCACCTTCTAACGCAGCATTTCCTCGATGCAGTCCGGGCCGAAATGGCCCGGACTTTTTTGGCGCGAGAACGCGCGAAGCGCGGCTGACTCCGCCAACGCCGCTAACCCCGCTGACTCCGCTGTCTTTCTCACCGGTAGCGCGGCAGGCTGACTTCAATCTGCACGCCTTTTCCAGGCGCGCTGGTCAGCCTGAACTTCCCTCCGGAACGCTCGATCCTCTCCCGCATTCCGCGCAGGCCAAAGTGGTGCCCGTTCATGCTGTCGATCTCAAGCGGATCGAAGCCGCATCCATCGTCGCTCAAATCCAGCGTCAGGTCGCGGTTGTTGTAGGCAAGCTCCACATTCACTTGCTCCGGGTGGCCGTGCAGCATGGAGTTGTAGACGGCCTCGCGCGCCACCATCAGCAGATCGTGCGCCACCGGCTCGGTAACGGTAAACGGCGTTCCGCTCATCGACCAGGCCACCGGCACCTGGAACTCGCTGCTCACCTGCTGCGTCATGCTCTCAAGCTTTTTTCCCAGGCTGTCGGCATTGCCCGGCTGCCTCATGTTCCAGATAGCTTCGCGAGCCTCGTTGATGGTTGCGCGCAACTGCAGGCGCGCGAAATCCATCAGGCTTGTATCTGTTTTGTTATCCACGCTCTCCATCGACAGGGCCTCAAGCAGCGCCGAAACTCCTGTGCATCCCTGGATGACCGTGTCGTGCATCTCGCGAGCCAGCCGGCTGCGTTCTTCCAGCACCGCCTCAAAGCGCTCACGAACGTGCTTAACCCGGTAACGGTAGATGGCGTAGATCACCAGCGCCACCAACACAAGGCACACCGCGGTGAACCACCACGTCCGGTAAAAGAAAGGCTGTTGCCCAAAGCCGATATCCGCCTCGGTAACCGCCGCGGGACTGCCTGCCTCGAAGACCTGCACGCGGAAGATGTAAGGGCCAGACGGAAGGTTGGTATAGTCGGCCCGGCGCGATGAACTCGGCGCGCTCCAGTCCTTCTCAAAACCTTCAAGCATGTAGCGGAAGCGGAGGCCGTCCTGCGAACGCAGCCTGATGGGCGTAAAGTCAAACTCCAACCTGCTGGTGCCCGGCTTCAACACGATCGGCACGTTGGTGGGCAGCGCCCGTCCATCGGCCAGAACGCTTTCGATCAACAACGGCGGAGGAGGCAGCGGGGGTTGTTGCGAGAGCGGAATGTGGATTGGCCCGAGATTGCTCGGGAACCAGGCTTCGCCGGCTGCGGTGATGCATCCCGAAGGTTGCGTCCCGCCATAAATCTCAGTGTTTGGCGCAATGTCGGTGGTTGGATAAAAAGTGAGCGCCAGATGCCTTGGGAATTCGCCGGCCTCCGCATCGAGCTCCTTGCGATTCACCAGCGCAACACCGTTCGGTCCGCTGATCCACAAGTGTCCGGCTCCATCCTCAAGAAGTTGATACACCGCATTCCCCGGCAGCCCATCGGCCTGCGTGTAATGCGCGAGCATGCCGTCGCGATAGCGGAAGAGTCCATTGTCGCGCGTCCCGAACCACAGCCCCCCGTCCGCGTCCGGGTGAATGGCCCACACCTTCAACTGCGCCAGTCCCATGGTCGCGGCATCGCTCACGAATGCGCCATTGCGCATATGGCTCACGCCGCGTTCGGTGCCGATCCACAGATCGCCGTTGCGGTCTTCAGCGAGCGCGCGCGTGCTGAAATACGCCAGCCCGTCTTTCATCTGGAAGCTCTTGATTTTCGGCCGGCCCTCATCCCAGTCGATTCGATTCACGCCCTCATCGGCGCCAACCCACATGGTCCCGTTGCGGTCCTGCATCATCACGCGCACAAAGTTGTTCGAGAGGCCATTTCGCGTGGTCAGGTGCGTGGTGCGTCCCTGCGCGATGCGGTACAACCCGTCGCCGTCAGTCCCCACCCACAGCGCTCCCGAGCGGTCGCGATAAACACTCCTCACGTGCGCGTTCTCGAGCCCCGGCAGATCCTCCTCGGTCACCACTCCATTTTTCAGGTGGAAGAGGCGCGTGGAGCCGATCCAGAAGCTGCCGTCGCGGTCCTGGTAGATGGTTCCAAAGTCAGAGTCGTTGGCCTTGGGCAGCGGAACGATGCTGGCCTGCGCCCGCGTCAGCCGCAGCATTCCCGATTGCGTCCCGATCCAGAAGTTCCTCTCCCCATCCTCGAAAAAATTCAGCACTGTATTGCTGGGCAGCGATGCCGGCGCTGCGATCTGCGTCAGTTCCCCATTTCTGAATTGCCATGCGCCCTGGCCGATGGTCCCGATCCACAGCGTGCCGTCGGACGTCTGCCGCAAGACGCGTACCGTCCCCACAATTCCGCTGACTCGCTCAAGTTTTTTTTGGCCCACTACCAACCGGTTCAGTCCCGAGACCGTGCCCACCCAGATGGCGCCGTCGGTGGTCTCGATGATCGACTTGACGCGATTCTGGCTTGCTTCGCCGCTCATGGTGAACTCGGTCACGCCGCCGATGCCAATGCGAATCAGCCTTGACCCGCCCACCCACAAATTGCCTTCGCGGTCGGCATAGATGGCGTGTACGGCCAGCGAAGGAATGCCGTTGGCTCCATCGACGCGAACAAAGCGGTTGCCATCGAAGCTCAACAGCCCATTGTCGGTGCCCACCCAGATTCTGCCCTGTGAATCCTGGGCCAGAGCACGTACAAAGTCGTCGCTCAGGCCCTCGCGCGTGGTCCACGAAGTGAACTGGCCCTTTGCATACCTCGCCAGCCCGCCGCCTTCCATCCCGATCCACAGGTCGCCGTTGCGCGCAACCAGCAGGCAGAAAACGCTGTTCTGATGAATCGCGGGAGTGTTCTGGCGGTCAAAGACCGTGAAGTGTACGCCATCAAAGCGAAGAAGAGCGCCGCTCGTACCGATCCAGAGATAACGGTCGGGCGTTTGCGCAAAGGCCTGCACGGTCGACTCGGGCAGTCCATCCGAAGCCTGCCAGGTGTGCCGCGTGTATCCGGCCAGCGCGCTGGTCTGCGCGGTGGCGCATATCGTCGTGCCCGCGAGCATCGTCGCGCCTAAAACCAGTCCAGCTTGCAACCTGCAGCGTCTTTCCATTGCGGCGCTCAGTATACCGCGAACGAATTCCAACCGGCGAAAGTTGACGGCGAATAAAATCTCGTCCCGATCAGACTTTGGACGGATCAAAACAAACGCGCACGGGAATACAGTTGACTTTCTCGAATTGCGCGGCCTTAAGCCGCGATAGAGAAAAGCTCCCGGCCACGGTACGTATCGCAATGTCTTTCTTTATTGTTCGTTCATTGAAACACTCTCCGGTTTCACGCGTCGCGCGCCTAATCTTTCCCGCTGCGTTGTTGCTCGTTCTCGTCTTCGCAGCCGCTCCCGCGTCGGCCCAGGCGGCGTCCACGCTTATCCGTGCCGACGCCAGCCAACCCTGGCGCGAGCCCGGCCCCGCGGACTACAACCTGGAATTCGCGACTGCGCCGAACGGAGACGCCCTCGGCCTCAATGCCCGTAACCTTACGCTCAACGGCAAACCCTGGCTTCCTGTCGCCGGCGAGTTTCACTTCTCCCGTTTCCCGCGCGCGCTGTGGGAAGACGAACTCCTCAAGATGAAGGCTGCCGGAGTCAACGTCGTCTCCGCCTACGTCATCTGGATCCATCACGAGGAGATCAAGGGCCGCTTCGACTGGCAGGACCAGCGCGATCTGCGCGCATTTGCGCAACTTTGCGCCAATCATGGCCTGTACATGGTGGCGCGCATCGGCCCCTGGGACCACGCCGAGGTTCGCAATGGCGGTCTGCCCGACTGGGTTATCAAACAAAGCCCCACGCGCATCAACGATCCCGCCTATCTCGCTTCAGTCCGCGAGTGGTACGGCCAGGTCGGCGCTCAGCTCAACGGCCTTTTGTGGAAAGATGGCGGACCGGTCATCGGCATCCAGCTTGAGAACGAATACTCAAAGCGCGGCCCCGGCGCCGGCGAGGAACATATTCTCACCCTCAAGCAGATCGCGCAGTCGAGCGGTCTTAACGTTCCGCTTTATCTCGTCACCGGCTGGGACAACGCCGTCATTCCGCCCCACGCCGTCATTCCCGTTTACGGCGGCGGATATCCCGATGAGCCCTGGGACAGCTCCATCGTCAAGTTGCAGCCCGCCCAGGTTTATGCGTTTCGCTTTCACAGCCGCGTCAACAGCGACACCAGGACCGCCAGCGCCGGCGATCCGCCGAGCTCATCTGCGGCAGATCCAGGCTCGCTGCCTTATCTCACCATCGAGATCGGCGGCGGCATTGAAGACACCTATCATCGCCGCCCCGCGATTGCTGCCGACGATATCGGTGCGCAGGTTCCGGTCATGCTCGGCTCCGGAGTCAATCTCTACGGAACCTACATGTTCCAGGGCGGCGAGAATCCCGATGGAGCGCTCTCTACCTTGCAGGAGTCGCAGGAAACCGGCTACCCCAACGATCTGCCAATCAAGTCTTACGATTTTCAGGCCCCGCTCGGCGAATTCGGCCAGGAGCGCGCCTCTCTGCGCAAGCTCAAGGTCTTCAACTACTTCATGAATGACTTCGGCTCCCGCCTCGCGCCCATGCAGGTTCACGCTCCCGATTTAACCCCTGGCGATCCTTCCGACTTCTCCATTCCGCGCGCTTCCATGCGTTCAAACGGCGACTCGGGATTTATCTTCTTCAACAACTACGTGCGCGGATATGCCATGCGCGATCGTCCCGCGTCTCAATTCGAGATTCGCCTGCCCTCGGGAACGCTCACCGTGCCGCGCCTTCCCATCGATCTTCCTTCCGGCTCTTACTTCATCTGGCCTTTCAATTTTCAACTGGGGTGTGTCACTCTGCGTTACAGCACGGCGCAGCTTTTCACGCGCATTGAGAATGCCGGCGTGCCTACTTTCTACTTCGAGGCACTGCCCGGTATCCCCGTCGAATTCGCCCTCGACGCCGCCACTGTCCAAGGCATCACCGCATCGAGCGGCCAGGTCACTCGCGAGCAAAATGCAATCTATGTAAGCAGCGTCGCGCCCGGCCTCGACGCTTCTTTAGACGTTCTTTCAACCGATGGTCATCACATTCGTCTCGCCGTCCTCACCCAGCAGCAGGCCGAGGATGCATGGAAGGTGCGTATCGGCGGCGCCGATCACCTGCTGATTACCAGCGCCGATTTCTCTGCTGACCCAGATGCGCCGCTGGGTCGCATCTGGCTGCGCTCCCGCACTACATCGCAGATATCCTTCACTCTGGTTCCACCGCCCGCTGCCCCTTTGAAAGCGAATCTCCCGCTCGCTGCTTCTGCTGCCACCTCGAAGTCCGTGACCTTCAGTTCCGAGGCCGCGGCGTGGACCGATCCTCTTGAATGCGTACAGACCGAGGCCGCTGGAATAGCGCCTCCGGTAAAGACCGGTCCCGCGCTCGACTGGCGCCCGCATGGCATAGCCCAGGCGCCGGACGCCGGTCCACTGGTCAATGCGGCCCATTGGTCCATCACCGTGCCCGCGGGCGCAATGAACGGCCTGAGCGATCTTTATCTGAAAATCAATTACACCGGCGACATTGCCCGGCTGTCTTCCGGCGGCCGGCTTCTCGACGACAACTTCTACAACGGACAACCCTGGACCATCGGCCTCAAGCGCTTTCTCGCGCCGCAAGGCCCGTCCTCTTTCGAACTCAGCATTCTCCCCCTGCGGAAAGACGCACCGATTTATCTTGAGACGGCAACCCCGCCTGCGTTCGCGCCAAACGGTCAGGCCGTCAGTCTCGAAGGAGTGACTCCCGTCCCCGAATATCAGCTCGAAATTGACACGCCTACGCGCTAGGTCTCTGACCGCGTATTTCCGATCCTTGACGTTCGCACCTTCCCATCCTTTGGCCAGGAAGAAGGCGAAAGGATGAGGGGCGAGGCATAAGCTGCTCTTTTCAAAGCATTTTTACCCGATCCCGTCAAATTCTCCCGATCCGACTTTCGTCGGATTCGCGTTGTTTCCTCAAAGGGCTATCATCCCTACTTGCGTGTTTTCGGGGTTGTGTGCCTCGCGCCATCAACCTGGTTCGCGGTTCCGCTCCGGCAGCCCGCTATCGAGGAAGGCCAGGGGGAAACCATGACAAAAAAAATCAGCCTCATTATCGGGGCGCTCGCAGTCTTTGCATTGTCTCTAATGCTGGGCAGCACCACGGCCGCCGCGCAGAGCAACGCGGCAACGCTCACCGGCACCGTAAACGATCCCACCGGCGCTGTCATTCCCAAAGCGACCATCGCCGTCACCGATGAAGCTTCGGGTGTGGTACGCACCACCGCGAGCGATGAGGCCGGATTCTTCTCGCTCGTCGGCGTGCCGGTAGGCGCCTACGACGTTAAAGTCTCCGCGCAGGGATTCAACAGCCTGGTGCGCAAGGGCGTTGCCGTTCACATCGACGATCAGATCGAATTGAAGGGCATTACTCTCGCCGTAGCGGGAGCCAATGCGAGTGTCACGGTTACGGCGACTGCCGAGGAGATGACGCCGACAACCTCGGGCGAGTTGAGCTACACGCTGAGCGATACCCAACTCCACAACATCGACATCGAGGGCCGCAGCGCCATTGAGCTGCTGGGGTTGATACCGGGCTCGGGCAACACCGGCAACTTCAATGGAACCTACAACAGCGCCTCAGCCGGCTTTACGCAAAACTCGAGCTCCTTTACGGTCAACGGCAACCGCTTCGACCTGGTGAATCTGGTGAGCGATGGGGCGCCGGTCTCCGATCTCAACACTGCCGGCTCGGCTGCCGTCACGCCCAACGTCGACATGATCGCGGAACTCAAGGTCGAGTCCGCGGCTTACTCGGTCACCGAACCCAATGGACCGATTGTTGTTTCCACCCAGACCAAGTCCGGCGGGCGCCAGTTTCACGGCCTGGCTGAGCTGACGGCGCGCGACCATATCTTCAACGCCAGCGACTGGCAGCAAAAGGCCAACGGGTTGCCCGCTCCGCAGACCTCGCTCTTCTATCCAGCCCTGCAGTTGGGCGGGCCGGCGGCGTGGCCAGGCGCGAGCCGCGATCACGACAAGCTCTTCTTCTTTGCCGCTACTGAGCTCTCTCAGCAGCACGTCGATCTGCTGCCGCGCAAGTCCGCGGTGCCAACCCAGGCCATGCGCGGCGGTGACTTTGGCGATTCGGCTTACTTGAGCGCGCTCTCGAACGCGGGCAACAACTGGCTCATGTGGCCGGTGGCGAACAACCCCTGCAGCAGCAGCAATTCTTACAACGGCGAGCCGTTCTGGCAGTATTGCGGCAACGACGCGTCGGGCAACTGGGGACAGATCAGCTCCAGCGTCATCGACCCCGGCGGCCAGATCCTGCTGAATGCTTTTCCGCTGCCCAATGTCGATCCGTCAACGCACGGCGGCTACAACCTGATCTCCGACTACACGGTTTCAATGCCGCGCAACCAGGATACACTCAAGCTCGACTACGCGGCCACCGACAATACCCACGCCTCACTCCGCTTCAACCACGAGAACGAGAGCGTTCCGTCGCCATACGGCCCGTGGAACCAATGGAACATGACGCCGTATCCGGCGCCGCAAACGCAGAAGAACGCATCCAACTCGCTTGAGATGAATCTGACCAACGCCATCTCTTCGCGTCTCACCAACGAGGCGTCGCTGGCCTGGACGCGGTTCTCGCTGCTCACTGACGTTACCGGCCTCAGCGCTGTCTCCTCCACCGAGCTGGATTATCCATACGCCAACCTGTTCAAGACGTCGAACCCCGTTCTCCCCAATGTGAGCTTTGAAAAGAGCGTGGGCGAGTTGTACGTGGGCGGCGGCGAGTTGCCACCGTACCTGGGAGCGCAGGACAACTACACCTTCAACGACGGGGTCACATTCCTGAAGTCGACCCACCTGTTCCGCGCCGGTTTCTACGCCCAGTACGCGCGCTACAACCTGCTGACGACGGGCAGCGACAACGGTTCGGTGGACACAGAGAACTACGACGCGGTTACCGGAAACGACTGGGCCGAACTGCTGATCGGCGACACCTCGAACTTCAGCCAGACCAGCGCCAACATTCACGCCGACATGGCTTTGAAGCGCTTCGACTTCTATGGCCAGGACACATGGAAGGTGAACAGCCACCTGACCGTGAACTACGGCCTGCGCGTGGATCACATCGGCTGGTGGTACGACCGGGGCGGCAACATCGCCATCTTCAATCCGGCAGCCTACAATCCGAACTCGACCTATACGACCTACTCCGGCATGGAGACGCACGCTAACACGCCTTCGGTGCCGCTTTCGGGATCCAAGCCGCTCGGCTTCCAATTGGCGCCCGGAGTCGGCTTCGCTTACTCCCCGGCTGCCAACGGCAAATCCGTGATCCGCGGCGGCTTCGGCGTCAACGACTACTCCGATCCGGGCATCAACGCCTTCTCGGGAATCATGGCGCCACCAAACTTCCAAGTTATCAGCGAGTGGGCCGGTTCCACACCGTTCACGCTCAAGGGTGTGTCGCAGCTCGACATCTCGTCGACAGTGCCAACGGTTTGGGGCACCGCCTATCCCAAAGACCACCTGGGGCCGGTCACTTACTCGTGGAACGTCGCCGCTTCGCATCTGTTCTGGGGCGCCAACAAGATCGAGGCCAATTACGTCGGCAACTCCTCTCACAATCTGGTCGGCTACGGAATCCAGAACGCCGTGCCCGAGGGCAGCGAGACCGGTCCGTGGTATGGAACCTATTACGATCAAATGGAACGCCCGTACGAGCTATTTGGCGATATCTCAACCCATTTCCATAACCTCAATTCCAACTACAACGCGCTGCAGTTGATGGTGACGAGGCAAAAGGGCTGGCTCAACTACTGGGGCAGCTACACATTCGGCAAAACCCTGGCCTACAACGCTGAAGATGCGTTCGATATGAAGCGCTGGTACGGCCCTGCTCCCTTCGACCGCTCGCAGATTCTCAGCTTCTCCTACTATTTGAAGCTGCCGGCATTCGGCGACAGGCTGTCGCGCGATAACAAGGTTGCTCACGCGGCTTTGAATGGCTGGCAGGTTTCGGGCATCTTCCAGGCGATGGAGGGCGGCCCGATCGGCGACAACTTCGGCTCAGAGTACTCGGTCAACCAGAACACCATCGGCATCTGGGGAACGGTCTCGAATACGGTAGGCGGCACCACGAACACCGGTGTCTCGCTCTCGAACGGAGCGTTTTCAGATGGCACTCCGGATGAGATCGCCGTAGCCAAGGTGACCTGCGATCCTCGGAAGGGACTGGCCAAAAACCAGTACTTCAACCCCTCCTGCTTCGCAGCGCCGTCGTACCTGCAGAACGGAACCTATCGTCTGCCCTACATCCACGGGCCCGCCTACATCAACGACTCGATCGGCATCTTCAAGTCAATTGCGTTCAGCGAACAACGCAGTCTTGAGGTCCGCGGCGAGGCCTTTAACCTCTTCAACCATCCGTGGAACGAGTTCATCCCGTACGACGCGAACATGTATATGGGATTCTCGGCCGCGGGAGGCCCGACCAGTTCCACTTCGGCCGGCACCATCGACAACAAGACCGGTCACCGCGAGGTTTCATTGGCCGCAAAGTTCTACTTCTAACTCGTCATTAACCGCCATCGCGTCTTCTGCGGCGGAAATAGCACCAGCCGTTTCCGCCGCCAGACTCGCATCACTTACCCTCCTCGTTATGCGTAAGCTCGTCCTCTCCGTCCTCGCATCTCTCGGCACGCTGGCGATCGCGCATCCTGCCCCCGCGCAGGAATACGCCATCGGAGCCGACGTTTCATTCCTTGCCAAGTGCGAGCAGGACGGGATTGTCTTCAAGGAAAATGGCCAGCCCATCGACGTGCTGGCCCTGCTGCGCGAGCACCACTACAACTGGATCCGCCTGCGCCTCTTCGTCGATCCCGCCGCCAGCGCGGACAAACTGCCCAACGACCTTCCCTACACGCTTGCCCTCGCCAGGCGCGCTCACGCTCTTGGCTTCCACTTCCTGCTCGACCTGCACTACGCCGACAGCTGGGCCGACCCAGGCAAGCAGCCCACGCCCGCCGCGTGGTGCAAGCTCAAGCACAAGCAACTCGTCAATCAGGTCTTCAGCTATACCCGCGACACCGCCGCAGAGTTTGCCGCGCAAGGACTGATGCCCGATATGGTGCAGATCGGCAACGAAGTAACCAACGGCATGCTCTGGCCCGACGGCAAACTGCCCGATAACTGGGACAACTTTACCGACCTTCTCAAGGCCGGAATCGCAGGCGTCGATGAGGGCCGCGGCTCTGCTCCACGTCCGCGCATCATGATCCACATTGAGCGCAGCGGTAACTACGATGCGGCCGTGTGGTTCTTTGACAATCTCATCGCCCATCATGTTTCCTTCGACGTCATCGGGCTCTCCTACTACCCCATGTGGCACGGCAACATCGCGAACCTGCGCGGCAATCTCCACGACCTGGCCCTGCGCTATCGCCGTCCCATCATCGTTGTTGAAGCCGCCCAGAACTGGACTCCCAGTGGCGAAGCATCAAAGAATGCCCACTTCCCCGAGACTCCTGAGGGACAGCTTGAGTTTCTTCGCGCCGTGGATGCGGCGGTGCGCGCCATCCCCGATCATCTTGGCCAGGGCGTCTTCTGGTGGGAACCCGCAGCCGAGGGCCCCATCGCCGGCCGCAGCTTCTTCTCGAGCAGCGGCGATGTTCTCCCTGTCATCTCCGCCTTCGACAAACCCGCAGCGCCCTGACCCGGCGTTTGCACTCAACCCAAAAATCGCGCAAGCTTAAGGGGGACAAGGTGGAAGAGTTCGAAGAGATGAAGGAACAGGCCAGGATCAAGGTCCTTATCGTCGATGACCACCCCATCATGCGCGTGGGCATCGCGGCAATCATCGAGGCCACGCCCGATATGACCGCTGTCGCGCAGGCTGGCAGCGGCGAAGAAGCCGTCGAGCTCTTTGAGAAACACCTGCCCGACATTACCCTGATGGACCTGCGCCTGCCGGGCATGAGCGGCGTCGACGCCATCCGCACCATCATGGCCCGCCACCGCAACGCCAAGTTCGTTGTGCTTACAACCTACGAGGGCGACGAAGACATCCACCAGGCTCTGCAGGCCGGCGCCCGCAGCTACATCATCAAGGGTATGCCGCACGATGCCCTGGTCAACGCGCTGCGCCGTGTCCACTCCGGCGGGCGTTTTCTGCCGCAGCCGGTTTCGCGCGCGCTCAATTCGCGCATCCCCAATTCCGACCTGAGCACCCGCGAGCGCGAGGTTCTCGATCTCATCGTTCACGGAAAAAGCAACAAGGAGATCGCTTCGGACCTCGGCATCACCGAGTCGACGGTCAAGTGTCACGTCAGCGTCATTCTCATGCGCCTCAACGTAAGCGACCGCACCCAGGCGGTCGTCACCGCCCTTCAGCGCGGCCTCATTCATCTCTAAGCGGTCAAGCGATCGGAGAGAGTCTTCAACGAACCGTTGCCCGTCATTGACTCCGAGCACGATAACTACATGTACTCGAAGATGGATCCGTGCCATGCGACATCAAATGGGATTCTCGATCAGTTGGTGAAGGGCGGCGAGTACAAGCCGAAAGAATTTCAGCCGTAATTGAGCACAATCCGACCAACGATCAGACGCCTGCGGCAGGGTTGAATCTGCCGCATGCATCGATCGGCTCACCCATTCTTCTTTTCCAGCGATTCGATGGTTCGCTCGTGGTGGTGTTGCGGCTTTTGCGGCAAGATCAGGAAGTTTTGCATCATGCCGGTGTCCTCATGGGGCAGGATGTGACAGTGAAAGACAGACTTTCCGGTCCATTCCTTGAACCGCATGCGAATCACTGAAGCAGTCTCCTGCGCCACCCAGATGGTGTCCTGGATTAACCGGTGGGGCGGTACGATTCCGGCGACTGCAACCACTTCAAAATCGTTGACGTGAATGTGGAAGGGGTGTCCTTCAGTCCCTCCGCGCGCGGCATCGGGTACTTCAATCGTCCACTCCTCACACGTATCGAGAAAGACCGTAGTGGGAACCGCGAACTCATCGTAGAGCTGGTTATTGATGCGGAAGTCGATTCCGACCACGGGATTCTGCACGCCGGGAAACAGGCCGCTGAAGACGAACTTTCGCCTGCGCACAATTTCGTCATCCTTGATCGGAGGGTCGCGCGTAATCGGCGGCAGAGATTCTGGAATCCCCATGTCTATCGGTTCGCCTTCGATTTGAATGACCGCAATAATTTTCTGCGGGGCAGCGAGGAACTGGGCGCTTTGCTCGAGCTGGAGGATGTTGTATTTTCCCGGAGTCTTGATCGCCTTGATGAGGAACTCCGCGCGGTTGGCGGGGCCAAGAATCACCTGATGCGCATTTTGCACGTATTCCCTGTCGCACGGGAAATCAAAGTTGTTGCCGTCCATGGCAATCAGATGCATCGTGTGACCTACAACCTGGATGGGCATCATCAGGTCAGAACAGCCATTCAAGATGCGAAAGCGGGCTACTTCGCCGGGACGCATTTTAATAATCGGCGTGGAAAGCTGCGTGGGAGTTGGGGAGGTGGGCGTTGTAAAACTGTGCTCTTCCTTGAAGTGCGGCTGGCCCTTCACCAGGTAATAGCGGAGATGGTAGTCGCCGGTGGTGAAGCCGCAAGTCTGCGGCGGCACGGTTGGCTGGCCGTCAATCGTTACGGATTCCGATGGATTCTTGGCGAATGTCTGCCAGATGGCGTTTTGCTTGGGATCGTAGCTCTCTGTGTAGTCCGCATGGGGCTCATCGGTCTCGAAAAGTCCGATGTCCTGGAGGACCAGGATGTGATCGGCCGCCGCTTTAATCTCTGGCACCTCATCGATTGCGCCCTCAATAATGAGCCCTCCAGCCATGCCGGAGACGCCCTGGACGGCGGTTGCGCCGTGCCCATGAGGGTGATACCAGTTGAGGCCGGGAGATTGATTGTCGGGGATTACGAATGGATAGTCTTTGTATTCCCCCGGTCCGATGGAGATCATTGGCGCCGTTACCTCGCTGGTGCCGAGCGGCTCGAAGATGTGCGGCGCAATGTCGAGGCCATGGAGGTGGAGGTTGGTGTGGTCCAGCATGTGCGGCACGTTCATATTGCCGCCCCAGGCACTGGAGTCATACGGGGTAAGCTTGTTCTCGACGCGGATTTTCAACGTTACGCCGGCCTTGGACGTGATGAGCGGGCCGGGAATCTGTCCATTGTAGGCACGGACTTTGACCTTCTTGCCGTCGAGTTCCATAATCATCCACTTCGTTTCGAGCGTAATATCTGGAACAAAATTCTGTTCGCCAGGCTGGAGGGGAAGCGGCGGAGCCTCGTCCATTGGCATCGGCATGTTGTGGGCAGGTTGCTGCTGCGCAGCACTGCCCCGCACTGCAGCACCGGCGGCCGCTCCGGCCGCCAGCGCAAAAAAGTTGCGACGCGACACTTTTTTCATTGGGTCACCTTCTTTTTTGCAGCGGGCCTCAAAGTTCTCATGGGAAGAGTGGGAGGCTGAATCTGGTTGGGATTTTTGCAGGCCGTAGGCGCGTGGTTGGTGTTGTATTCGCCATACTGCTGGAATGCGACCGCCAACTGCAGCGAAGTATCGAGGCTGAAAGCGTCTGAGAATTGCGCTCCGGGAAAGCGTTGCGGCGCCGCCTGATTCTGGAAGTAGGCCGAGTTCTCCAGCGAATACACCATGCACATCCCTTCAAAACCGAAGCTTGGAGGAACATTGCTGCCCATAATGCCGGGGGCTCCCCCTGACGCGGCGTATGCGCTGGCATGGCAGGAGGTGCATGAGGACTGCGGATTGTCCACGGGACCGGCAAGACGGTCTTTGCAGCCGAGATGCTGAAAAGTGCCAATGTCGGTGTTGATGACACTCTGCTGCAGGGGAAGGCTGTCGGCCATCGGAACGGCGGGGCAGGTCCAAGGATCGGAGCCCCATTGCAGGCCTACCGGAACCAGATGATCCCAGAAGGTTGTGCCGAGTTCGTCTCCGTCATAAGCAAACGTGCCGTAGACCCAGCGCGTGGGTGAACGCGGGTCGACCACGGCAACATCCACTTGCACAACGTGGTCCGGTTGCACTTCGCGGTCGCATTGGTAGCCTTTCTCCTTGGTGTATTTGTGGCGATCGACCATCCACTCAGGCGAGCCCTTCAAAAACGGGACGCAGTCCGGAGGAATATTCGAGGTAAGAATCTTGACGACAATCGTGCCTGTGGGGAATGGCAGGCCCGCGGCAATCGGGACGCCGAGATACTGGGCCTCCTGCGGGACCCCCGTCGGCGGAATCGCCTGCCCCATTGCGTAACCGCCATACTCGTTGTAGTAGCCCACCGACCACGACTCGAATCCCCACGGGTACTCAGCCTTGCAGGCCTCCGACTCATCGCGCAGGAAGAACTCCGCATGGGGCCCGCTGAACATTGGTGACTTGACGAATTCGCCCAGGGTTGCCGTGCGCTCGTTGGTGGTGCCATGCACCCACTCGCGGCCGGCCGTCGGGTCGTAGGCCATCCACGGCACGTTGAACCACCGCGTCTCTCCATTGACGGTCGTCTTCCACCCCACGTCGTTGCTCAGGTTGGGGTCCTGATCTTCTTTTACGTATTCGAGAATCGCGGTCATGTACTCGTCCCAATGCTGTCCGTGCCATTTGGGCGACTCAATCTGATCGGAGCCTGAAGGAAACTGGGGTTTGAAGTTGACCGGAATGTTCAGCCAGGTACACTCGGGGCACTTCGCAGGAATACTGCTCGGGTAGTTGTGGCTCAGCTTGAAGCCACCAGGCATGCCCTTGGGCTTGGGCCTCACCGCGTCGCGGAAGGCGATGGCGGCGGGACCCGCCGGCTGTGATGGAGGCGTCTGGCCCTGGAGGAATGGGGCAAACATCAACGTGATAACCAAGGCGGTGAGGCTGTTCTTGTTCGACATTGGGTGCGCTCCTGTTGGTGTGCGTGACATCCCGCTGCGCGGGACCGGGGGACGAATCGGTCAGCTGCCGTTCGTAGCGAGAAGAGCTAAAACGTACTGATAAAAGCCGGCTAGATCGGCGAAGCTCGAAAAGACGTTCTGAGATTTTTCCTCTTCCGGCGGGAGCGGCTTGTGAATCCATCCCTGCTCAAAACCCCACTGTTCAATCGTCAGGGGCATCGGCTGGGCTGGGGCGTAGAGGTCGGGCCGCGTCAGCCAACAGGTGGCCGTAACGTCCCACAGGCGGTAGAAAAGCTCGCTCACAACCAGGCTGTAGGCCTCAAAGGCAAGTTGGGAATAGCGGAAGGTCTGGCCCTGCTGTTTGAGCGACGCAATGAATTCAGCGCTTACAGGCGCGCTGTTGCTGATGTCGAGCGGGAAGATGTCGATGTCGCTGAATCGCCGGAAGACGTCGTGCACGGAATAAGGATCCCAAAAGGCATTCCACTCCGCATGCGTGTTGGCGACGACGGGATTGATGGTGCCGGGATCGAAATTGCCGGGGACATTGATGGCCCCGCCCATCCAGACAATTCGCCCGACTCCGCTAGCCAAAGATCCGTCGCGCAGAAGCACATCGATAAGCGGCGTCATCGGACCCGTCATCAACAACGTGAGCGGCGCATCTTTCGCAATGGCTTCCTGCAAAAGTCTGGTCAGCGGTTGTTCCCCATCGGGCGGAGGCGTGGAGACCTGCGGCTGGTACTGCTGCAGAATCGGAAGGTTGTTGAAGCTGACACAATCTCCCCGGTAAGGCCATGGAAAGGCATTCCAGCCGCGGGCGCGGCTAAGCGCCACGGGAATCTCGGTTCGGCCCATGAACTGGAGCAGACGCGAAGCGGCCTCCATCGCCGGGTCGGCGATGCAGTCGGCATTGATGACGATGAGGCCGAGCAGGTCGATACCCGGCATGACCGTGAGCAATATCGAAGAGATGAACTCATCGACTGCCGCATCGTGCAGAAAAACCACAGGGATATTCGACCCATCTGCAGGGAGGTCCCTTGCATTGGTCATGCTATCCATATCGAGGAAGTCCGCTTAATCGGAATGGCAGGATTTGGGGAGGAATCGCAAAGGCAAGGGAATACAGGGGAAGTCGGGAGTCGCTTTTGCTTTACGGAGACTAAGTTCCTGCGGGGAAAAGATGTCAAGAAAAAATTGAGCGAATTCGATTTCGAAAGTGTGCGAGGCCACTGACGGACCGCAAACCATGTTGCTGGTGGATGGCAGGGCGGCTCTGACGCGAGCGAATGCGAGGGACTTCGCCATCCCGATTACAACTGGTTTTATGGGGGAGAGGGATTCGAACCCCCGGTGCCCTTTCGAGCACAAGGGTTTTCAAGACCGCCGGTTTCAACCGCTCACCCATCCCTCCGCGGAGTGGGAACTTCACCTGTTTCACCAGTTTACCGCAAACTCGTTTGACGGTGCTTTTTGCAGGAGTTGCACACTGGTTGCACACTAGCCTCCGCAGGAGTTCTCAGAAGACTCGGAGACACGCGACTGGAAGTTTCTGAAGGGTGCAAAATGCTTCCTTCGACGAAAGGTACGCCCTTCGGGAAACAAACGGGCGTGAACGGTGTTTCCCGTCATCTATTCAGCGAGCCCGGCTAAACATTGGTTGTTCTGTCCTATTGGGGCGATAAGGCTCCTCCTGTGGCCGTCCGGGGCGCCAGGTAGAGTGCTCCTTCTTCAAGGCATCTATTTAACCACAAGTTATTAACCTCGATATAACTGACGATCTGCGACCAAATCCCCGCAATCCGCAAACTGGCGCTGTGGCAAGACTGTAAACGTGCCACAGCCGGTTTTGCTAAATCGGGGAGCGCGCCTAGAGAGAGATCAATGAACACTCGCTGCCTTTCTTTAGCAATCGACTGCGAACTGCGACTGGTGATGATGTACTCAGTCTGCTCAAAATCAAGCTGATGCCGTTTTTTCATACTTCCCTTCGCCGCCGGCATTTGCCTGCAATTCCAATCTCGCACACACTTCGGGCGCGGCGCAATTTCGGCTGGTTTATAGTTGCAGGCCGTTTCTCTAATGACCCATAATCTCAGGGAACTCTGGTGGATAGCCTTTCCGTTTGCTGAGTACAACAATGCGTGTTTTGCCAATCATCGTGATGATGGCGCTACTTAGTGCCTGCGCCGTAAGACTGTTAGCTCAGACGCGTGAAGAAAACTGGAAGCACTGTGTGGGCCATAACCCCGACCTGAGCATTGCCGGATGCACGGCCTTGATCCAGTCCAGCCAGGAGACGGATGCCAAACTTGCCAAAGCGTTTTACAACCGGGGCAATGCGTACCTACGCAAGGGGGGCGAATATGACCGCGCCATCCAGGACGAGGACGAAGCGATCCGGCTCAATCCCAGCTATGCCCTTGCGTTCAACAGCCGGGGAATTGCCTACAAGGACAAGGGAGAATACGATCGCGCCATCCAGGACTATGACGAGGCGATCCGGCTGAATCCAAGCTATGACTCTGCGTTCAACAACCGGGGCATCGCGCACGCTGACAAGGGAGAATACGACCGCGCCATCAAGGATTATGACGAGACGATCCGGCTGAATCCCAGTTATGCGTCTGCGTTCAACAACCGGGGAACTGCCTACGATGAGAAAGGCGACTATGACCGCGCAATTCAGGACTATGACGAGGCGATCCGGCTCAATCCCAGCTATATGGCAGCCTTCTACAACCGGGGAATGGCCTACAACGGAAAGAGCGAATACGACCGGGCCATCCAAGACTACGATCAGGCGATCCGGCTCAATCCCAGCCTTGTGATAGCGTTCAAATCTCGGGGACGCGCTTACCTAGGCAAGGACGATTTCGACCACGCCATCCACGATTGTGACGAAGCGATCCGGCTCAATCCCGATGATGCGGATGCGTTCAGCCTCCGGGGAAACTCCTACTTAGATAGGGGCGAGTACGACCGCGCCATCGATGACTACGGCCAGGCGATCCGGTTCAATCCCAGTTTTGCTGAAGCGTTCAACAACCGGGGTATCGCCTTCGACGACAAGGGAGAATATGATCTCGCCATCGAGGACTTCGATCAAGCGATCCGGCTCAATCCCAACTATGCCCTGGCGTTCAGCAACCGGGGCAACGCGTACCGTGACAAGGGCGAATACGATCTCGCAATCCAAGACTACGATCAGGCGATCAAACTGAAACCAAACGATAGTTACGCGCTCCGCGCCCGGAGCGCGGCCCACTTTTTCATGGGCGAGTTCGGGGCTGCCGAATCGGACTTTGCGGAAGTTCTCCAAGCAAATCCAAACGACGCCTATTCAGCCCTGTGGTTATACCTGGCGCAAGCCCGCGCCGGGAGGGACGGGCGCAGTGTATTGGCGCAGAACTCGAAACAGATCAATCTGACGGCATGGCCGGGGCAAGCCATCGAATTTTATCTGGGATCGGCTGGCCCCGCTGCGGTCCTGTCTGCGGCTGGAGACCCGGATTTAAACAAGAGCCAGCATTGCGAAGCCTACTTCTTCCTAGCCGAAAAAGCCCTGCTGGAAGGTGACCGAGAAACAGCCAGTAGCCTGCTCCAAAAGGCGCTCGATACCGGAGCAATCCGAGAGATGCACTATACCGCAGCTCAGGCTGAATTGAAGCGGCTACGGACTGCCGGGACGAACTCGCACCAATAGACCTCCTGAATTGAACTCACTCTCCCGCAATCGGCAGCACACAGTACCTTGCTTTCAGACCGTTATCGGATCTGGGTATTTCTTGTACCATCCGTTGCATCGGCATAGCAACTGCTCCTCTATTGGCTCATCCAAACTGACAGACGGGATTATCGCATTCCGGACTATCCGGACCGGCGGCCGTTGCAGTCAGAAATGTGGATATGGTCTTGAATTGATCGTTGAAGAGCGAGGAATGGCTTGTTGACAAATTAGAACATTGGCATTTAGAGTCTCGCCATGAAATTTAGGGCACAGCGCTATTGGCTGGACCGCAAAGACAAACACCCAGGTTAGGTTCAATTCCGCTCGGAGGCGGAATCACGGGAGAGGATGACGGCACCGGGCGCGAGCTAAGTGTTCCGCATCCTGGGTCGGCTGTTTTGAGGTCAGATGACGGGCGGTATCTGTGCGTTCCTTATCGCAAAGCACTCTTCATTGATCACCGGACAAACACCGACGGTGGAGCGTCTCGTTCGCAAGGGAAACCGAACGCCGCCATGTTGCTGAAAGTGTCAGAGTGTGAATCCGCAATCGGGAGGATCCAAATGTGTGACGACACGAGAAGAATCTTTCTGAAGAAGATGGGGATCGCCTCCGTCATTGCAGCAGGCGGCATCAATCGAGGTTTTGCAAGTGATTCATGGTCATCAATGTCCGTTGATGGATACGTTCCGCCGATAGGGAACATCCGAGTGCCAGAAACAGACGAGAACTGGAAGGTGGTCAGGGAATTCGTTACCGAACCTGGGCCGGAATACCGGCATGCGTCCGAATCCGCGTTCGAAGCGTTTCGCGACATCAAGTACGGCGTGCGCATTCATTGGGGGCTGTACTCGCTTCAGGAGTGGTGGAACACGAGCTGGCCATTCCTGAAGCTGTCTCCTGCAGAGAAAGCCCGCTACAATCTGCAATACAAGACTTGGAATCCACAAGGGTTTGAGCCGGAATCATGGATGACCTTTTTCCGGGAGAACGGGATGAAAATGTTCACGTTCACACCCAATCATCACGAAGGATTCTCGATGTATGACACCAAGCGCCGCATTCGGCGCCGAATTGACTGGACCAATTCCACGGGGCCTGTGTTGCAGGACTGCGATCTAGCCTACAGCATCATGGAAACGCCGTCTGGACGAGATGTAGTGCGGGAGGTTGTAGAGGCGGGGAGACGGAATGGCCTTAAGGTGGATCTGTATTTTTCACATCCCAACTGGTACGACGCCGATTTCCGGCCTTACGTACGGCATCCTGCTCAAGTTCCATCCTCGCAGAATCTTCTGGCTACGCTCGATTTTGAGCAGACTCGTCGAGCTTACGGCGATTCTCCCATCACGGTTCCGGATCCTTCACTTACTGAAGTCCAGCGGATGATGGCCAGCCATCGCCAGCAACTCACCGAACTTCTCACAAATTACGGCAAGATCGACATGGTCTGCCTCGACATGTGGCTGGGGAAAGAGGTGTGGCCTGAGCTGCAAGAGACCATGGTCGCACTTCGAAAGATCCAGCCTGACGTGATGTTTCGCGCCCGCGGCATCGGGAATTACGGCGACTACTACACGCCGGAGAGGTATGTGCCAGGGAGCAAGGGAACAACGGATATGCCCTGGTTTGTGATCTATCCATTAGGGAGCGGCTTTTCCTATGGCGGTCCTGATGATCATTTCAAGGGAAGTGAGTGGGTTATCCAAAATCTGGCTGACACGGTAGCAAAGGGCGGCAATTTCATGGTCGGCATTGGTCCGGATCGCGACGGCAGGTTCAGCCCTACGGCATTGAACCAACTGGAAGAGGTTGGCCAATGGCTGAAAGTGAATGGAGAAGCGATATACGGAACGCGCCCGCGTCAGGGTGATTTGTGGAAAGAGGGCGCACAAGTTTCCTTTGCCGAACCTTCGGATCAGACTGGCGAACTACCTCCTGCAGCAGGCGAAAATGGCCCGATCCGGTTTACTCGCAGCAAAGATGGTCGATTGCTCTATGCCATCTGCTTGCAATGGCCCGGTACTGCGCTCAAATTGCAGACAATTCGAATGGAAAAAAGTGCCAAGATCACCCTGCTGGGTGTAAAGCAGCAACTCAATTGGCACGATGATCATGGTGACGGATTGGTGATCGAAATTCCTTCCGCACTGCAAGATGAAGTGAAAAGGCCATGCAAGACTGCCTGGGCTTTCAAAATTGAAGGTGAGGAAATATAACAGGCATTTTGCGGCAGCAACGTCTCCCCGACAGGGCGCAGCGAGTTGACCTGTCGGTGATCTGGAAGCATGGGCATCGCCGGGGTTCCTGTTTTCTCGTGAAAAGCGCAGAACGCCGTAACGTGTGATGAAGATCAAGCCAGCCCACTCAAATCAGGGCCGATTTGCTGCGCGGAAGTGTCTCCAGATAGAGAAGTGGCGGCCGGGGCTCGGCGCGAGCAGGGCACCTTCGTCCAAAGCTCGCGGAGGCGTAGGCTGGCTTGCCCCCAGGATCAAAGAGGCACGCTGCATGCCTGGTAGGTAGGCTTGACGGCGGAGGAACGCAGTGCTTAGAATCCGCATGTAAATATGGCTGAACCAATTTATCGAGCTTCCGAGTTTTGGGATCGACATCCGCCCCGCCGCTGGCAGTAAAGGAAGGAAGGCCCATTCGTATGCGTTCGACTGTTCTGGGATTTGCACTTGTCTTCATCGCAGCGCTCTCTGGCGGTGCGCTTGCGGTTCCTTTGAAGAGAAGACGACAATTTGAGCTCGAAAACATCTACATTCCATCCACGCTCGTCATGATGCTCATCCTGCCGTTTACCATGGCCGCGTTCGTGATGCCGAACTGGCAGCAGGCCGTGCATGCGGCGGGCGCAGGAGCTGTATGGAGAGGCGCCGCATTCGGGTTCGGATGGGGCGTTGGCTCCCTCCTGTTTGGCTATGGTGTCACCATGGCGGGAATGTCGGTCGGCTTTGCGACCATCATGGGGATCAACACCGCAGTCGGGTCCCTTCTTCCGTTCCTGGTGAAGTCTCCCGCCGATCTTCTTACGTCAGGCGGACTGGTGATTCTATTTGGTATCGCAGGATGCGTCGCCGGGGTGGTGGTCTGCGGCAGGGGGGGCTTTCTGCGGGAACGTCAGACAGGCGCCAGCGGTCAACGACATGGATTCGGCAGAGCCTTGCTGGTCTGCGCGGCCTCCGGGGTGCTGAGTGCCTGCGCGAATCTTGGTTTTGCCTTTACCAGCCGAGTCGGCGAGGAGGCCCAGAAACTCGGGGTGAGTCCGGTCTTCTCCACTCTGGCCAGTTGGATGCCCGTCTTCTGGGGAGCGACTGTCTCGCTTCTTTTTTGGTTCGGCTGCCTGCAGATTAAGAGAGGCACATGGCGGAAGAATCTCGGCCCGGACGCCGCGCACGACTGGCTGATGGGTGTGTTGATGGGGGTCATCTGGTTTGTTGCCACGATCCCCTATGGCATGGGTGCATACTACTTGGGTCGCCTCGGCACCTCTGTCGGATGGGCCGTGTACATGGCCTTCACGCTCCTCGTTGCCAACATCTTCGGCTTTATGACCCGCGAGTGGACGGGCGCGCCGCCAAGAGCACTGAGAACGCTCTACACCGGCCTATCGGTTCTGGTCGCCGCTATCGTCGTGCTGGCTGTCGGCAATTCAATGACAGGGCATTAGACATTCAAGAAAGGTCGTACTTCGCCATGCAGTACAATTTGCTCGGCAAGACGGGATTGAAGGTTTCCCGGCTCAGCTTTGGAGCCTCGTCGCTCGGAGGCGTTTTTCATGCCGTGGACGAAGCGGAGGCCATTGCAGCAGTGCATGCCGCGCTCGATTGCGGCATCAACTATTTCGACGTTGCGCCGGCCTACGGAGGCACTCGATCTGAAACAGTTCTCGGAAAGGCCCTGCGTGGTACTGCCCGTGACAGATACTTCCTGTCCACCAAGGTGGGCAAATACACAGATCCAAACGGTTATGGCAACGACACGCTGGATTACTCGCGTGCGCGCATTCGGGCTTCGCTAGATGAGAGCGCGGGACGGTTGGGCGTGGACTACTTCGACATCATTCATATTCACGACATTGAGTACCAGAATCGAAAACATACTGAGTGGGCTCTGACTGAAGGCTACGAAGCGTTGCAAGAGCTGAAGCGGGAGGGCAGGATAGGGAACGTCAGCTTTGGCATCTACCCCATGGATCTGTGGAAGCGGATCTTCGCGTCGCTCGATATCGATGCCGCCCTGGTTCACAATCATTATTGCCTCAACGATACGCAGTTGCTGGATTTGCTGCCCGTGGCTAAGGAGAAAGGCATCGGCATTGTGAATGGCTCGCCCTTTGCCTCCGGACTGCTGACAGATCGGGGACCCGCCGACTGGCATCCGGCCAAACCGGAAGATCGCGCTCTTTTCCGCAACGCTGCGGAGTTCTGCAGCACGCAGGGAATATCGATCAGCCGACTGGCTCTTCAATTCTCCAGTCAAAACCCCGATATCCCGACGACCCTGTTCAGTACAGCTAACCCCGAGAGCGTGCGCCGGAATATGGCCGACTACGAACAGCCCTATGATAAAGCGCTATTAGCGGAAGTTCAGAAGATTCTCCAGCCGATCCTGAACAAGGAGTGGAGCTACTAACGTGCTGATCGACGCACACCATCACCTCTGGGAGTACAATCACCGCGACTACGTATGGATGAGCGGAGAGATGACTTCACTCCGCTGCAACTTCCTCGTTCCAGAGCTCGAGGCCGTGATGCGTGATGCGGGTGTCGACGGAACTGTCGTAGTGCAGGCGCGTCAAAGCACCCAGGAGACGGAGTGGCTACTTGGACTTGCCGAGCGCAATCCATTCATCCTGGGTGTGGTCGGGTGGGTTCCACTGTGCGCCTCCGAAGTAGTTAGAGAGCTTGACCGGTTCGCCCTTCGCCCGCAGCTCAAAGCCGTGCGGCACGTCTTGCACGACGAGCCCGATGACCTCTACTTGCTGCGGGATGACTTCAACCGGGGAGTTGCGCTGCTGAGAGATCGCCACCTGGCTTACGACATTCTCATCTTCGAGCGGCACCTCCCGCAAACGATCGAATTTGTAGATCGCCATCCGCGGCAGGTTTTTGTTGTCGACCACATTGCCAAGCCACTGATTAAGGAAGGCGCTCTTTCTCCATGGAAGGAGAACCTGCGAGAGCTAGCCCGCAGGCAGAACGTCTACTGCAAAGTCTCGGGAATGGCGACGGAAGCGGACTGGAAGAACTGGAACGCGGGCCAACTGAAGCCCTACTTCGATGTGGTGCTTTCGGCATTCGGTGCACATCGGCTGATGTTCGGCTCCGACTGGCCTGTCTTAACTCTGGCCGGCGACTACAACCGTTGGGTAAACACGTTCCGATCGTTCATCGCGGAGCTCTCCCCAGACGAGCAGGAGAGAATCTGCAGTAGAACGGCCAAGACTGTATACAGTCTATGAACCCGCAACAGGTAAATCAGGAGACCACCAGAGACTATGCAACGACGAGACTTTCTCATGCTAACGAGCGGCGCAGCCGTCGCTGCGGGCGTGAGCCTGCCGGAAGTCGGCTTGGCTTCGGCCTACTCGGAAGAGGCGCCGGCTCCGAATACAAACGTGTTCCATGTCTCGCCTCAGGGTAACGACCGCAATCCCGGGACGGCTTCGCGTCCTTTTGCCACGCCAGAGCGCGCGCAGCGAGCGGTGCGCATGGTTGACCGCCGCGACCCGATCCAGGTTTGGCTTCATCAGGGCACCTATTACCTCGACTCGCCGATTACGTTCGAACCCCAGGACTCGGGCACACCCGAAGTTCCCGTAAAGTGGTCGGCCTGGCAGGATGAAATCGTCATTTTAAGCGGAGGGCTGCGGCTTAACTGCCAGTGGACGCCACATGCCAACGGCATTTTGAAGAGCGCCGTGACGGAAAAGTTGGACTTTTCGCAGCTCTTTGTAAACGGCAAACGGAAGATACGCGCGCGCTACCCAAATTACGATCCATCCCAACCCGGCAAGTCAGGATACCTGCAGGCAGCCGGTCCCATTCCCCAGGATGCGCAGGATCCCTTTGCCGGACCGGATGCGGACATGACCTTCTCCGGTGAGGCGCCCCGTGGAGTGCAGTTCGACCCAGCCACGTTTACGAACAAGCGCTGGGTCCATCCGGAAGAGGCTGAAATCCACATCTTCCAGGAAGCATATTGGGGAAATCTGCAATGGCGGTTGAAAGGCATCGATCACGAGACGCATTCCATCTGGTTTGGCGAAGGCGGCCAACAGATTGGAGCGAAATGGGATAAGAATCCAGCCAGGGTAGGCAGCCGATCGCGGTACTTCATTGAAAATGTGTTTGAAGAATTAGACTCTCCGGGAGAATGGTTCCTCGATAAGCGGACGAACATCCTTTATTACTATCCGGAACCGGGAATTGACCTAAAGACTTCGCTGGTTGAGGTCCCACGCCTTGAGCACATAATTCATTTCGCTGGGACTCAGGCGCAGCCGGTTAAGAACATCACTCTCAAAGGCCTCCGCTTTGCCCATACCCTAAGCACCTACATGTGCCAATACGATGTGCCATCGCTTAGCGATTGGTCCATACACCGGGGTGGCACCGTCTTTGCCGAAGGGACAAGGCAGTGTTCCGTTGAAGATTGCTGGTTCGATGCGGTTGGCGGGAATGGCATCTTCGTCAATAACTACAACAGGGAGTTTTCTGTAAAGGGATGCAAGTTCACTGAGACCGGCGATAGTGCTATGTGCTTCGTCGGGGACCTCGCGCAAACGAACGGAGCGCAGCGGGCGTTTCCGTATGAATGCCAGGCCAGCAATAATCTTGTTCACGATTGTGGCGTTTTTGGAAAACAGATTGCCGGCGTTTACATCTCGCGAGCAAAGCGGATCACAGCCAGCCACAACCTGATCTACAACATGCCACGCGCCGCCATCTGCATAGGAGACAGCACATGGGGCGGCCATGTCATCGAATTCAATCACACCCACGACACAGTTCTCGAAACCAGCGACCATGGCCCATTCAATGCATGGGGTCGGGATCGTGCCTGGAGCCTCGCACAATCGCACGGTCCTTACACGGCTGACCGCGGCATCGATGCCTACGATGTTCTGGTAGATGCCATGGAGCCGGTCGTCGTGCGCAACAACTTTTTCGATGAAAAATCCGGTTGGGGTCTCGATCTGGACGATGGAGCTTCGAATTACAAGATATACAACAACATTTCCATTGGAGGAGTGAGTTTCAAATGGCGCGAGGGAGCGTACCGCGAGGTTCACAACAATATCTGGTACACGTCGCGCGTCGCTCCGTGCTTCCACGTGGGCAATAACTACAATCATGACCGCTACTACAACAACATCACGGTCATGGATTCCAGCGACATGCAATGGCCTGCCGGCGGACCATGGTGGCCCCAGATGTTTCTCTCGGTGATTGCTCCGCCCGCAGTAGGTCCTTGGTTCGATGAGGTGGATCGTAACGTCTTTTATGCGGAAAACGGCGAATTCCAAGTCGTCGTGGACCAACTGCGTTCCGAAGGCGGGAAGCGAAATCCGCGTCGCTATGAGTTGACCGAATGGCAGGCGCTTGGCTGGGATAAGAATTCGCTGTTCGCCGATCCGCTCTTCGTCGATCCAGCGAATCACGACTTCCGTGTTCGTCCGGAGTCGCCGGCATTAAAACTGGGCTTTACGAATTTCGAAATGGGGAAATGGGGATTGACCGAAGAATTTCCTGAGAAATGGCTCTCGGAAGGTCCCGGCGTTGCACCGCGCAGAAGGAGTCAAAAGTGAATCATATCTCTCAACGAATTGGAATGGTGATAGGCATCAGACCAGATCGCATAAGTGCCTATGAGTCGGTGCATGCGGCATCGAATCCGGGCGTACGTGATTTGCTGACCAAGTACAACATGCACAACTTCTCCATCTTCATCCAGAAGCTTCAGGAAGATCGTTACTACCTGTTCGGGTACTACGAGTACACCGGAAACGACTACGAGGCCGACATGGAGAAGCTTGCCGCCGAGCCTCGCAATCAGGAGTGGTTGCTTATGACCGATCCAATGCAGATTCCATTGCAGGGCGAGCGTTCGTGGTCGATCATGCGCGAGGTATACCACAACCCGTGAGATCGCTACGGGAGCGATATCGGCGACATTTGAGTGACAAGTCGAGTTCGGAAGGCAGCGGTTCCACATCCGTCAAGACCGCATTGACATTGTGCGATGCCAGTTTGGAGGCAGAGCACCAGTACAAGTTGCGCAAGGGAGACACGATGGCTATGAACTTCAACAGACGCGATCTACTGAAGGGCGGCGCCGCTCTTTCCGCAGCCTCATTGATCAACCCTCAGGGAATGGCCTTGGATCAGAAGCATACTCATGCCGCGTCCGGGAGCGGCCCGTTTCAGCCATCATGGAACTCGCTGCGGAATATCCCTGTTCCACAGTGGCTCAGGGATGGCAAGTTTGGGATTTACACCCATTGGGGAATCTACGCTGTCCCCGCGTACGGAAAAAACGGAACCTGGTATGCCCACAACATGTACACTAAGCCGGATTCGGATGAAAGAGAGCACCAGGAAGCCACCTACGGTCCATTGGAGAAGTTCGGGTACAAGGACTTCATTCCCAAGTTTACGGGCAGCCACTTCGATCCAGATGAGTGGGCAGACCTATTCAAGAAAGCCGGCGCTCGCTTCGCCGGTCCAGTCGCCGAACATCATGACGGCTTCGCCATGTGGAACACGAAGTTTTCCGAGTGGAATGCTGCAAAGATGGGACCGAAGCGTGACGTTGTGGGAGAGCTCTCCAAGGCCTACAAGGCGCAGGGCCTCAAGTTCCTTACCGCATTTCACCATGCCGAACACTGGTTCTACTTTCCGACTTGGGATACACGCTATGACGTATCGGATCCGCGCTACGCCGGGCTTTACGGGGTTAGTCACGAGCCAAGCGTCCTCCCGACGAAAGAATTCCTCGATGTCTGGATTGGGAAACTGAAAGAGGTTGTGGACACTTACGGCCCGGATGTCGTGTGGTTCGATTACGGACTTCGGCTCATTCAGCAGTCATATAAAACGGATTTCCTGGCTTATTACTTCAACAAGGCAGGGGCAGAGGGCAAGGAAGTTGCAGTCACCTACAAGAACCACGATCTTACACCTGGTGTCGGCATTGACGATCTGGAACTGGGCCGTGAAACGAGCATGACTTACTACGAATGGATTACCGACACCACCATCGACGATGGAAGTGGGTGGGGATATGTTGAAAGCCTTGGGTTCAAGTCCGTGGATCAGCTGGTAACCGGGCTAGTGGACCGCGTTAGCAAGAATGGATTTCTCCTGTTGAATGTCGGACCAAAGCCTGACGGCACAATTCCCGAGCCCGCAAAGGAGCGCCTGCTTGCCATGGGAGAGTGGTTGCGCATTAATGGAGAGTCGATCTATGGCACGAGTCCATGGCTGGTAGCCGGTGAAGGACCGACCGAATTCAAGAAGAGCGGCTCATTCAATGAAGACAACGACATCCGATACACGCCACAGGATATTCGGTTCACTTGCAAAGACGAATATTTGTATGCGACGTTTCTGGCATGGCCGGAAGAAAAAGCCGCAATCACCAGCCTGGTCCCGAAGGGGGAAACTTGGGCGGGATTGTATCCGTCGGAGATCGAATCGATCAAAATGCTTGGGAGTGACGAACCCATCAAATGGGAGTTCACCAAGGAAGCCCTGGTGCTGACGACACCGACGGTGAAACCCTGTGACAATGCTTTCGTCTACAGGATCAAGCTCAAGAAGCCATTCTGAGAGCGGCTCTTCTGCCATTCCCGCAGAGGGGCGAGAGAATCCGGTGTGACGTTTAGAAATGCAGGCCCGCGTCGGACTTGGATCAATTTCACGCCGGCCGGCTGACGCTCTCTGTCGGGACCTAAACAGGATTGACGGGCCATAAATGGTCGGGGCTCAGCAGGTAGCTTCCGTTCTCTCGTCATTGATTTGTAAGTCAAAGATAAGAAAGAGTTGATGTCGGGTGATCTCAATTGGAGGGGTGCGATTTCCCCAGGAGGTCTCGGGCGTCGGTAATGTGCTCATGCATGCAGCGCCTTGCGTCTTCCGGGTTTCGCCCCCGTATCGCGTCGTAGATTTTACGGTGGAACATCAATGGACGGTCCAGAGAAACACGATCCGAAAGCTGGCTCATGCTCTTCAACAGGGTACGATGGATGCTTTTAAAAAGTAGGTGGCAGATTCGGTTACCACTGGCCCGAAAGATCGCTTCATGAAAGGCCATATCCGCATTCAGGCGCTCACGCACGTTCTTGCTGCGCTCCATCGAAAAGATGGCATTGCGTAGCGCGGACAAGTCTTCTGCGGTGGCGCGTTCGGCCGCACGCGCCGTGAGTTCAGGTTCCATCATGAGGCGCGTCTCAAACAGTTCATGCTGCGAAAGGTCATCGAGGAGCACCAGAAAATCAATCGGCTCATTGAGAATGGTTTCAGCGCTCTCGCTCAAATACGTACCATCTCCAACACGTTGCGAG
Organism: uncultured Acidobacteriaceae bacterium; assembly: GCA_963808695.1. GTDB lineage: Bacteria > Acidobacteriota > Terriglobia > Terriglobales > Acidobacteriaceae > Telmatobacter. The sequence goes on along the minus strand of CAWEHF010000007.1, from coordinate 160,565 downwards.
AGGACGCCCATGATCTCGAGCACCTTCAGCGCCTGCCGGACGGAGGCGCGATTGGCACCAAACTCTTTGGCTAACTCGCGCTCCGGGGGGAACTTAGAACCCGGCGAAACCGCCCCTGTGGAAATGAGACTCTTGATGCGGCCAATGAGCTTAGCCGTGATCCGGGTATCCGGCTGTTTACGTGTCTCGGCAGTAGTGCGTGGCATAGAATCTTCCTCTGGTAACGCATGGCCAGAATATTGTGTTAATTTTACAGCGAAAAGGCGGCTGGGGTTGAGGTTCGATTGGCACAGCATTTAACCGAAACCAAAATTGGGCAAGGACAGCAGGATAAAGCCATACATCTTGACGGCCCTGGGCGGGTCTGGTAAACTCACGCTTCATTATGGCTGGACCAATTCATCGCAATGTAGGTGGGACCGAATGAAACAAATCGTATTGGAAGCGCCGGGGAGCTTTACCGAGCGGGAAGTGCAGGCTCCGATTGCAGCTGCAGGGCAGGCTCTAGTCCGGATGGAGAAAGTAGGCGTCTGTGGGAGCGACTTTCATGCGTTTGCGGGGAGCCATCCGATCTACACATATCCACGAATCATTGGCCATGAACTGTCCGGAGTCGTCGTGGAAGCGCCGGCCAATGAAAAGGGCATTCAATCCGGAGATCGCTGTGCCATTGAACCTTACATGAGTTGCGGGAAATGCCGGGCCTGTGCAATGGGGAGGAACAATTGCTGCGAGCGTATTCGGATTCTCGGAATCCACGTGGATGGGGGTATGCAGGAATTCCTTTCCGTGCCCCTTGTTCTGCTACACAAATCGAATCGATTGTCGCTCGATCAGCTGGCGCTGGTGGAGACGCTCGGCATTGGCGCGCATGCCGTCATGCGCAGCGGTCTAAAGCAAGGGGAAGAGGCTCTCATCGTGGGTGCGGGACCGATCGGAATCGCCGTGGCCCAGTTCGCTGCCGCAATAGGTGCGAAGGTTCACTTGGTGGAGAAGAGCGAGTGGCGCAGAGCTTTCGTGGAAAGCATGGGGTATTCGGCATCGCTGACACCGGAGGACCGGCAGGCCGACGCCGTGTTCGATGCAACCGGAAGCGCCGTCGCGATGGGCAAAAGCCTCGCACAGGTGGCGACGGGAGGGCGCCTTGTCTATGTAGGCCTCACGCGCGACCCTGTTTGCATCGACGATAGCCTATTTCACCGTAAGGAGGTGACGCTACTCGCCAGTCGTAACAGTCACCGCCAATTTCCGCGGATCATTCAACTCATTGAGGAAAGCAAAATCGACACCTCGCATTGGGTAACCGATCGCCTGAGGCTCTCTGAAGTTTCTTCGCAATTTCAGCTTCTACTCACTCGACAGACGCTTATCAAGGCTATTGTGGATGTCAACGGCCTCAGCTAGTGTAGTGTCTCATAAAGAACTTTACATACGAGGAAAGATGTGTCATGGTTCACGTAGGATGTGGACCATGCCCGATGCCGTCGCATTAACCGAGGAGCAACGACGCACGTTGCGCAGTTGGATTGCTGCCTGCAACAGGGCGCAGAAGATTGTCTTCCGTGCGCGTATTGTGTTGCTGGCTGCCGAAGGCAAGGCCAATCGCAGAATTGCCCAGGAACTGGGAACCAGCCGGCCCAGCGTCATCTTGTGGCGGCGGCGTTTTCAGGAAGGTGGAACGGCAGCGCTGACCGAAGATGCGCCCGGACGTGGACGCAAGCCGAGCATCTCTCGAGCGCGCGTGAAGCAGATCGTGGAAGCAACCCTGCACACCAAGCCGCCGGCGGCCACGCATTGGAGCGTGCGCACCATGGCCCGGGCCCAGGGAGTGAGTCCGGCGACGGTACAGCGCATCTGGGATGCGCATGGGCTGGAGCCGCATCGTACGCGCACCTTCAAGCTGTCGCGCGACAAGCGGTTTGTGGAGAAGCTGACCGATGTGGTGGGCCTGTACCTGAACCCTCCCGATAAGGCCCTGGTTTTATGCGTGGACGAAAAGAGCCAGATTCAAGCCCTGAACCGCACCCAGCCCGGCCTGCCCATGAAGAAAGGCCGTTGCGGCACCATGACCCACGACTACAGGCGCAACGGGACCACCACCCTGTTTGCAGCTCTGAATGTGCTGGAAGGCAAGGTCATCGGCGAATGCATGGCCCGGCATCGCCATCAGGAGTTTCTCAAGTTTCTGCGCCGCCTGGATCGCGAGTTGCCTGCCCACCTCGATCTGCATCTGATCGTGGACAATTACGGAACCCACAACAGGCCGGAGGTCAAGGCGTGGCTAGCCACCCATCCTCGCTTCCGCTTCCACTTCATTCCAACCAGTTCCTCGTGGCTGAATCTGGTCGAGCGCTGGTTCCGGGAACTGACCGAAAAGCGTATTCGCCGCGGTAGCTTCTACAGCGTCGAAGAACTGGAGGCGGCCATCGAAGAATACATGCAGCAAAACAACCGCCAACCCAAACCCTTCATCTGGACAGCCAGCGTCGAAAAGATCCTTGAGAAAATCAGCCCCTGTAAAGTCATTTTAGAGACGGTACACTAGATTGTTCCTCCTCATAGCCGTCCGTGCCGTGATAACAAAGCAAGGCTAATTCCCACTGTGCGGAACGGTCGCCTTGTTGGGCGGCCATGCGAAACAATGATGCAGCTTGGACTAAATCTTTGTTGACGCCATCGCCCCTTTGATAACACATACCTAGAGCGTGTTTCATAAATGCCTCGAAGCCGATTCCTCTCTTTTGGAATCAATGATTTACTGGGCGCGAGGATGTTTATGAAACACGCTCTAAACAGAATTGCGCATGTGCATGCCCCAGTTCGGCAGCCTCGCGGAAGTATTGGACGGCCTTCATTTCGTCGGGCTCTACTCCGCGCCTACTAATATATGCAAGTCCGAGCCAAGTCTTTGCTTCAAGATGTTGTGCGTCCAAAGACAATGCGCGCTTAAGTAGCTGAACGCTTTGGTCGAATTGTTTCCTTCTCAGGTACATCACGGCTTGCTTAAATAGGCTCTCTGCGTTTTCTAACGTCCGCAAGTCAGCCAGTCCGCGCTTAGCCGGGTTTGCAGAACCTTTTTGTGCAAGGGCTCCCGGTAACGGCATGGCCTTTGGCGGAGTGCTCGAACAGAACAACCACTATGTTTCGCCGTTCTCATTGCCCGCCGGCCCGGGGTTAGTTCCAGGCCTGACCAATCCTCAGCAGCCCGACTTCACTACCGGCAAACTTCCTTCGGTCGCGGGCGGCTCGCTGTGGAGCGCCGATGGCAGTCTCGCCGCGGTCTTCTCAACAAACGGGAGTTGGGACACCAGCGGCACACTGACCGTAATGCCCAAGGGATACCAGGACAGCCACCGTACCGGCCACGCAGGCGTCCAGATTAGTTGCAACAAGCTCGGCCCCCTGTGTACCAAACAGATCCTTGGCCTGCACTTCGAAGCCTCGCATCGCAGTCTCCAGACCATATCGTTCTACGGCATCGGTCCTGACTCGCCCTTGGTCAAGTACGTCTTTCACGAGAACGACACGTTCGCATCCTTCCGCGCTGCGCTTCCTCTCGCCGATTGGTTCACCTTGGAGTCGGGTGCGGAGTTCCGCCTGACCGATCTTCCTCACATCACTGCGCCCAACTCCGTAAGCGCAAACTTCACCGATACAGCAGCTCCCGGTCTCTCTTCCCAACCTGGCTTTGGTCACTATCATTTCGCGCTCCGCACCAATCCCATCGCTATCCTGTCGCCCCGGACCGACGACCAGGACGATAACCAAGCCGGACCCCTGATGAAGCCGTACGTCAAGTTCACCTTCAACAACAGCGTGGAATACCACTGGTACTCCGCGCCGGGGCATTCAGCCTCCTCGTTCCAGCAGTTTGTCGAGGACTCCGACGAAAACATTCAGCTTGGCACCCGGGTCCGCCACTTCGTGCAAGTTGGCGACGCAAAAACAGGCGCCGAGCACTTCTGGAACTCCATGCTCGCCAAGACTTGCAGCGACAAAAACATCGACAGGCCAAAACCAGCCAACTAGGTGCTCAAAGTCCGCCAGCCCTGCGGCTTCGGCGACCTCGACTTAATTTCCCATATCGTGGCCTCCAGAGAAGGACCTGGCTCCACAGTCCCGTTTTACCTCCAGTCCACCATCGGCGGCTCAGATATTGACTCCAGGCTTAGCTTGCGCGCGTGGCCCAACTACCGCTTCCGCGCCCCCGACGCTCTCTTCGTTCAGACCAACTACATCCTGCCCTTCTACAACATTCTGGTCTTCTACGACGCCGGAACTGTCGGGCCCACCGTCTCCAGCCTTTCCTTTGCACGCCTTCGCCAGGATGCAGGCTTCGGCGTAGCCTTGTCGCTCCAGGGCCGTATCGCAGCTCAGGGATACCTCGCATTTGGCGCAGGTCACGGCCCTACATTCGGTTACAACTTCACCAAATTCTTCTGAGACGCACATGCCCCAAAGGTCTCGGTGACCTTCCACCGGCCACTGGTGAGTCGGTTCCAATTGGTATCGGTAAACGCCGCAGGGTCTGGGAGCTTCGGGGAAACCTCACCGGGATCCCAGGCACGGGATTCCAGTCGCAAAGCCGACTTGAACGAAGCCGCTGCGGCGGCGGACGCATTCGCGTGCGGCTGAACCGGTATTTGTGGCTGCCGGGATAGCTTGGGACGCAGAGAAGGAGGATTCTCTGTGAACCAACTACGTCAGCTCATGCTTGAGGAGTTGCGCCGCCGCAACTTCGCCGATACAACCGTTCGCTCCTATCTGCACGGTGTGGCGCATTTCAGCCGCTACTTTCGTCGCTCGCCCGATCAGCTTGTCCCTGAGGACATTCGCAAGTACCAGGCGATGCTGTTCACCAAGTTGAAGTACAGTCCCAACGCCGTCATCCTGCGGCTGGCGGCTCTGCGCTTCTTCTATATTCATGTGTTGAAGCGTGGCTGGAGCATCGCCGAGACGCCCTATCCGAAGAAGGTGCGTCTCCTTCCAGGGGTACTCAGTCAGGAAGAAGTCGCGTGGCTGATTGGAGCCGCGGATACACCCTTTCATCGCATCCTGGTGATGACGCTCTATGCCACCGGCGCACGCCGTGCAGAAGCGGCCCACTTGAAGGTCGGCGACATCGACAGCCAGCGGATGGTGGTTCATATCCGCGAGGGCAAGGGCGGCAAGGACCGCGATGTCATGCTCAGTCCGAAGCTGCTCGAAGCAATACGCACTTACTGGCGCGGCCTGCGACGCGAGCCGAAGGAGTGGCTTTTCCCCGGCAACCGATGGCATACATCCAGCCACCCTGTGACCACCAAGGTCCTATGGTCTGCCTGCCAGATCGCCGCCGAGCGCGCCGGCCTTGAGCACAGACACATCCACCCGCACACGCTTCGACACTGCTTCGCCACACATCTTCTCGAAGCCGGCGCCGATCTGCGCACCATCCAGATCCTGCTCGGCCATCGCGACCTCGAGGTCACCACCGTCTACCTGCATCTGTCCCAACGCCATCTCAGCGCGACCGCCAGCCCGCTTGATGCGCTCACGTTCTCTTCCCAGGGAGGACACAAGCACAGTTGAAAAACCGGCCTCTCCTGGAGATGGCCGACATTGTTCGCTGTGCGGGACAGTCTTTCCTTGAACACAGCCGCAAGTGGATGAACTGGCAGCACCAGAAGGTGTTGCTGGCCATCGCGCGCTGCCGCACCGCCGCGCTGGGCGGGCATCGCGACCGCTGCACCGGCTGCGGACATACGACCAGGATCTCCTACAACTCGTGCAGAAACAGGCACTGCACGCGGTGCCAGGGCAACGCGCGCCAGCGCTGGCTCCAGGCGCGCGAACGGGAACTGCTGCCCACCCGCTATGTCCACGCGGTCTTCACTCTGCCGCGCAACTCTTGCTTCGCTCGCCACCTCAACCAGACCGGTACGCAGCATGAAGCTTTATCCACATCCTCGGCCTTTGAACGTGCTTCGGCGCCTACGCGGATCCTTCTTTTCATTCGGCCAAAACCTCGCGGACGACAGTCTCTCCAGCCTCCACATCAGACCTCGGCGAGCCACGCCGCCGTTCCATCCGGCCTTCAGGCCATCGGATCCTACCCAACTCAGTCGGTTCCTGATCCCTCTGCACCCGCTCAGACCGATTCAAAGTGCATAGCCTTCCATGAGGGCGGCTTCCTTCAAGTCGCTGTATCAGAAGCGCCCCACCCAGGAGCATGTAACTGCGCAATGTCGTGTGCCGGGGCGCTCCAGATACAGCACTAAGACTTATCGGGATGGATCCGGAATCGAATTCCTAACATAATGAAAGATAAGAAACTTACACGCTTTGTTATGCAGCGTCTTGAGTTTAGACACCCGATGCAGATGAAGTCGAATCTGTTGACCGGCGCATCGTAATGCTCTCAGCAGACACTTCAAGGCACGAGGATATAATCCGCGTTGAACAGGTGACTGACTCCTCTGGCTTCAAGGAATCGTATGCGCTGTTGAAGCCGCGCCGCAGTGCGTCCACCAGTCCCGTTGCGCCTTTGAATCAATTGGCGTGCGCGATCGGGAAGTTGAGCAAAGTCGAAATGTCCATGCGCCCTCCGGTGCAGGGCCTTGATCGCCAAAGATCGATGACGAGGCTTGATGGCGCGGCGATCTGTTGCGGCTCAAGGTCTGGAAACCCGGGCCGCCTACACTTTCAGAACGTCGCCCTCCCGCGCCACAATCTGATAGAGCACTGGGTTCACAAAGAAACCCAGAAATAGCCGCGACACCAACCCTGCCACGATCACGATGGCAAACGGCTTCTGCGTATCGGAGCCGATGCCCGTCGAGAGCGCCGCCGGCAGCAGTCCCAGGCATGCCACCAGCGCCGTCATCATAATGGGCCGCAGGCGCAACAGCGAAGCCTCGCGCGTGGCCGTCCGGATGTCCATCTTCTGCTCGATGCGCAGCTTGTTGATGTAGGAGACGAGAATCACGGCGGTTTCCACCGAGACGCCGATCAGCGCCAGCAGGCCCAGCGCCGACGAAGCGCTGAACGCGGTATTTGTCAGCTTAAGCGCCAGCAACGCACCCACCGGAACCGTCAGGACTACGCCCACCAGGATGACCATCGGGTATTTGAAATTGTCGTAGAGCGCGAACAGGATCATGAAGATAATTAGCAATGCCAATGGACCGATGATAGCCAACTGGTGTTCGGCGGCTATGAACTCGTCGTACTCGCCGCCCCACGTCATCCGGTATCCCGTGGGCAGCGATTTCTGAATGTCGGCAATCGCCTGCTGGCCTGCATTCACCGCGCTCGCCAGGTCGCGGCCCTCCACGCTGTACTGCACGCCGATATACCGAGAGTTGTTTTCGCGATAGATGAGTGCCGCCCCGCCCGACTCGCGAATATCGGCCAGCGCGCTCAGTGGAATCTGCTGCCCCGCCGGCGTTCCCACCAGCAGATTCCCGATCTGCTGCGCGCTCTGGCGGAACTCCGGCTTCATACGCACCACCAGGTCGAAGAGCTTTTCGCCCTGCACCACCTGCGTGGCCGCCTGCCCGCCCACGGCCGCCTGTACAATCGCCTCCACGTCGGCTACGTTGATGCCGTAGCGCGCAATTTTGCCGCGATCCACGTTGATGGTCAGCGTCGGCTGCCCCAGCTGGCGCACCACGGTCAGTTCCGTGAATCCCGGAACTTGGCTGAGTCGCTGCTTGACCACTTGCGCCGTATTCTGCAGCACATTCAGGTCAGGCCCGTAGATCTTCACCGCCAGCGCGCTCTTAAGCCCCGTGAGTGCCTCGTCCACCGCGTCTTCGGCCGGCTGCGTGTAGTTGAAAACCACGCCCGGAAAGACATCGAGCTGGCGCTGAATGTCGGCCGTCAGCTCCGCCTTGTTGTGAATGGCGCCCGTCTTCCACACCGCATCGTCATACGGCTTCAGCCCAACGTAAAACTCATCGTTGTAGAACCCCGTCGGGTCCGTCCCGTCGTCCGGCCGCCCCAGCTCCGAGCCCACATCCGTTACCATCGGGTACTTCATAAGGATGTCCCGCACCTGCGGCGAAAATCTGCTCGACGTCTCGAACGAAACCGTGTACGGCATGGTGGCGCGAATCCACAGCGCCCCCTCGTCCAGGTGCGGCATGAACTCACCGCCGATAAACGGAATCAGCAGCAGCGAGGCCGCGAAGATCACCATCGACAAAGCCATCGTTGTCCCGGGCCGGTCCAGGCACCAGTCCAGCCACACCGCATATTTTCTTTTCACCCACTCGAACGGCTTGTTTTCCCTCTCGTGCACGCCCTTCTTGAACCACATGGCGCACAGCACGGGCACCAGGGTGAGCGTCAGAATCATTGCGCCCACCAGCGCAATGGCCACCGTGTCCGCCATCGGCTTGAACAGCTTGCCCGAAGGGCCAGTGAGCGCGTAAATGGGCAGATAACCGGCGATGATCACCGCAACCGAATAGAAGATGGGCCGGTCCACGTCCTTCGCTGCCTTCAGAATCACATCTTCCAGGTCGTACTCCTGCCCCTCGCGCGCGCCCAGCTCGCGGAAGATGTTTTCCACCATCACCAGCGTGCCGTCGATGAGAATGCCGAAGTCAATGGCCCCGATCGAAAGCAGGTTCGCCGGAATCCCCTCCGCGTGCAGAAAGATGAACGAGAACAGCAGCGACAGCGGAATGGTGAGCGCGACAATGATCGCCGCGCGAAAGCTCACCAGGAACGCCAGCAGCACCACGAGCACCAGCGTCATGCCCACCAGCAGGTTGTGCTCCACCGTGTCGATGGTCAGTTGCACCAGGTCGCTGCGGTCGTAGTAGGCGCGCACCTTCACGTCCGGCGGCAGAATATGCTCGTTCAGCTCCTGCGTCTTGGCTTCCACGCCCTTGAGCACGTTCTGCGTCTGCTCGCCGGTCCGCATCATGATGACGCCTTCCACCGCGTCGTCTGTCTTGTTGAAGCCGAACTCGCCCAGCCGCGGCGCGTTCCCGATCACTACCTGCCCGATGTCGCCAATGCGCGTGGGCACTCCGTTCTGCGAGCCCACCAGGATATTGGCAATGTCCGAGGTGTCGCGCACCAGGCCCACGCCAGTTACGTAATCGAACTGCTGCCCCTGCTCGTAGAATCCGCCGCCGGCATTCGAGTTGTTTACCGAGAGCTGCTGAATGACCGTCGGCACGGTCACGTGATACGCGTAGAGCCGGGCCGGATCGAGCAGCACCTGGTACTGCATCACGGTGCCGCCAAAGCCGGAGTCGTCGGCCACGCCGGGCACCTGCTTGTACTGCCGCTCCAGCACCCAGTCTTCAATCGTCTTGAGTTCCTGCGGCGTGCGGTCGGGACTTTCGATCACGTACCGATAGACAAGCCCGGAAGGACTCGCCAGCGGAGCCAGCGTTGGCGTCACGCCCTGCGGATATGTCACTTCGCTTAGCCGCTGAAATACCACCTCGCGCGCAAAGTAATCGTCCGTACTTTCGTCGAACGTCATGATCACGTCCGATAGCCCGTAGAGAGAGATCGAACGCATCACCGTCAACTTGGGAACGCCGTTCATCTCCACTTCGGTGGGCACGGTCACCAGCCGTTCCACCTCTAATGCATCGTGGCCCGGCCATTGCGTAATCACTTCCACCATGGGCGGCGACAGATCCGGGTACGCGTCTACCGGCATGCTGTGGAACGCCAGCGCTCCGGCTACCGCCAGAAACGCCGCCATAAACAGGACGATCGGCTTCTGCCGAAGCGCGAATTGAACGATGCGATGAATCATATCGGCCTGTCCTCTCAGTGCTGCAGCGAATTGACGACTTGCAGGAACAGGCTACCGTTGCCTACAACCTTGTCGCCCGGCGCAATGCCCTTCACGATCTGCGTTTCATTGCCCTGCATTTCGCCCAGCACCACGTCACGCCGCCCAAACTGGTTGTCGCCCGTCAGCGCATATACAAAGGGCTGGTTGTTGTCGTCGCGTAACACCGCCGCATTGGGCACCGCCAGCGCGTTCTTAAGCGCGCCTGCCGTCACCGTCACCGTACAATACATATCGCGCTTCAGCTTTTCGCCGGGATTGTCGACTACGATGCGCGCCTGGAGCGTGCGAGTGTTCGGATCGAGCGCCGGCGACACATACGAAATCCTGCCGTGGAAACTGTCAGGAAACGCATCCGTCTGCACCACCACGTCTTCGCCGCTTTTCACGTACTCCAGATCCGCCTGGTATACATTCGCCAGCACCCACACCGTGCTCAGGTCCGAGATGGTGAATGCCTGCGTCTGCCCTGCCTGCACCACTTGTCCTGGCGAAACCAGCCGCTCCACCACCTCGCCGGCAATCGGCGCCAGCACAGGGATCTGCGCTGACGAAGGAGCCTTCGCCAGGTCCTCAGGATTCTTGATGCCCAGAATCCGCATCCCCTGCTCAGCCGCGTTCAAATCGGCCTGCGCCTGCGTGCGATTGCTCTCCGCCTGCTCCAAGTCCTGTAACGCGATGGCATGGTGCGCATACAGATCCTGCGCGCGCACATAAAACTTGTCCGCCAGCCGGAATGAATCCGCGGCCTTCAAGTAGCCGTCCAGCAACTGCGCGTAGTCCGGGCTGCTCACCTCAAGCATCGGCTGATTCATCTGCACATGATCGCCCGGAACCACCAGGATGCGGCTCACCGGCCCGCCCACCTGCGTAATCACGGGCGTCGTATTGAACGCGTTGTAGGCCACTGCGCCCGTCAGCCGCAGCGTGTGCGCCACAGTGCCCGGCTGCACCGTCACCACCTGCACGTGGCTCATCTGGTCCGCGGGAATCGTGAACAATTGCGGCGTCGCCGACGGCGAGGCCTTCGACGAGAACGAGGTCATTCCGTTCGCATTGTCTTTCGAGTGGCACCCGGCCATTGCCAGCAGCGCAAGTAGAGGCCATACACTCCCTATTCGGCAGGCCCCCTCCATCAAGTTTGGTTGTCTCATGGCAAGCTCCTGGTTCCTACCGCCTCGCGAAGCTGCTCCAGCGCCTGCAGGTACGATGCCAGCGCCTGCCGGTAGCCGAGTTGCGTTGCGCGAAAACTCCGCTCTGCATCCAGAAAATCCAGCAGGCTGGCAGCGCCGTGTTTGTACGCATAATCCGTAATGTCCAGCGACTCCTGCGCATCGTCGAGATAGCCTGAGCGATACAGCCCCACAACCTCGTCGTTCGCCTTCCAGCCTTCGTATGCGTCCCTCACATCCGTCAGCACCTGCCCGTTCGCAAACATTTGCTGCTCCTGCGCCTGCGTAATCGCGAACCCGGCGCGCTTGATCTCGCCCTGGTTACGATCGAAGATCGGCAGTTGCATCGACCCGAAAAGCGAAACGTCATTCAGATAACCCAGGTGCGTGTAGTTAATCTGCCCGGTCACATCCCGCTTTCCGATCGCCTTCTGCAGATTGAACGCGCTGCTGGCCGCTGCTACCCCCTGCTGCGTCGCCTGCAGGTCTGGCCTGCTCTTCAGTGCCGCCGCCTGCAAATCTTCGAGCCCGCCCTTCATCGGCTGGTAATCGAACGATCCGGCCACATCGTATTCCGCGCTCACTTGCTCGTATCCCAGCAACTGCCGCAGATCCGACAACCCCTGCACACGCGCCAGCTTGGCCTGCGACACGTCGGTCTGGAACTGCAGCAATTGCAGCTTCATCTTCAGCAGATCTTCCATCCCGATCTCGCCCGCCTTGAAGCGCACCTCGGTAATGTCCACCGTGTGCTGAAAGCTCTTCAGGTCCTGGTTGGCCAGCTCCAGTGTCGACTCGGCCAGCTCCACGTTGATGAAATCCGTGGCAACGTTGAATGTCAGCGTGCGCTCGTTGTCGGCCACCTGCCAACGCGTCACGGCAGTCTGGTCCCGCGCCGCCTGCAGGCGGTTCTGCCGCTTCTTACCGCGCTCGAACAGGTAACTTACGCCCAGGTCGAATTGCGCCGTATTGTCGAGGTAGTCGGAGTTGAAATTGCTCGGCTGGAAGATCGGCAGAAACTGCGTGTCGCCCAGCAGTACCGGGTCCGGCCGCAGATTAGCGGTTATCTCTTCCGCCTCGTTCTGCTGAATCGTGGTCCGCGCTGCCAGCAGATTGTGATTGTGCTCGACCGCCATCTGGATCGCCTGATCGAGCGTGATTAACTGTGCGCCAGGTGTTTGCGCCAGTTGGTCCGCCGCCGGCGCCGGCCCCTGGTTACCCTGCGGCTGGGGCTGAGCGGGCGGCGTTTGCGCCACCGCTGACCTCGCGAACAAAAACGAAAGCACGAGTATAGAAATACGCAAAATTGACAGACGCATAGGCGCTGCAGCTCCTGAACCAGAGAAATAGCCGACGAATGTGCCCAAGGGCACCAAGTGCAGGGAGGGGCTATGCAGGAGGAGCGCGGGAGGGCTTTTCATTGGCCCTGCAGACCGAAACAAAACCATTCTCCAGGACCGTGTATTCCGCGGTAACCGGGACCAATCCGATCGCTTCGATCACTGCCGACGGCGGGGCGATGACCATGTGGCAAAGCGTGCAGTTGCCCGCCATGCACTGATCATGATGGTGACACACCATTCCCATCGTGGTAGCCAATACCAGCACGATCAACAAAACGGAAACGATAGCTCGCCAAACCCGCGTTGGGTCATGCATTACGGGTGACCCCACTAAAAGCTCCTACTTCATCTTCACTGCATCCATTGTCAACAGCGCCAACGCTTTATCGAAGTTTCATCCCTGCTTCAAGCGGCGGCCCCTCTCTGAAAAACTGGCCGGCTGAAGCAAAATATTAAGCAATGAGAATATCTAGACTATAAACCTCGAAAAGGCAATTGAAAGCCGCAAACTTTGACCTGAGCAATCAAACTGGCAGGCCAGGAGACATTAATTCGGAGATCGCAAGATCCGCGAGTTGAGCACAATGGAGTTCCAGGCGTTCTTCAACTCGCTCCTCGGAAAGATTTCACCATACACCATCTGCAATATGCATGCTGCTCTTCGAGCGGCACTCACCCAAGCAAAGACCTGGGACTTGATCGAAAGGAATACGGCGATTGGCGTGAAACTCCTGAAGAAAAAGCCTTCGAAGCCGAACCAGTTGCTCTCATTCCCGCAGATCAAAGCGGTAATCGAGCATCTTCCGGAACCGACGAAGACGATTGTGACCCTGATCGTCTTTGGATCGATGCGCGTTGGGGAAGCCCTTGCGCTTCGGTGGAATGACATTCTCGAAGATTGCATCGTGATTGACGATCGGCTCTACGACGGCGACCTCGAGGATCCCAAGACGCTCCACGGGAATCGCGAGGTGCCCTTCGACGGGCAGGGAGTCATGAAGTCGGCAATTGGCCGGATCTGGCAAGACTCGAAGCATCGCAAGCATGATGACTTCATCTTTGCGACTCGATCAGGCACGCCGACTGAGCGCAGGAATGTGTTGCGGCACCTTAAGGCCGCAGCGAAGGAACTTGATATTCCCAAAAGCATCGACTTTCGCAGCTTCCGCACCACGCATGCCAGCCTGATGCGTCGTTCAGGTGCTCGACCTGAGGTGGCGCGCGACAACATGGGTCACTCTGAGATTCAGATGACCCTCGAGGGCTACAGCAGAACATGGTGGGATGAGCGCAAGTCGGCTGTGTCTGCAGTGGTGGAGATGGTGATGAATTCAGATCCGAAAGATGACGACCAACGGCAGAAGGAAGTTGGAGCACGCCGACTACTGTTTCAACCGGAACCAGAAGAGGCCGCAATTGGCACCCCAAATGGCACCCTTGCACCAAAAGTGGTGCATGTTCAAGCTGCCCATTCCACTGTACACTATTGATTCTATTGGTCTTGGAGAGAGGATTTGAACCTCCGACCCCCTGGTCCAGAATATGCAAGCGTGATCTAAGTTGTTTAATATCAATAGCTAACAGCGATGCTCAGCCATGAAATTGTTGCTAAGTCCTTTAATTCTTGTGCAGCCTTTTCATTCATTTTGTTATTGGCACCCCGAGTGGCACCCCAGCCGTGCTTCGCAAAGTATCCAGGAAAACTGAACCTGCTTTTGCGGAGAAGAGGCTTGGAGCAGGTCGATTGCATCCAGGGACGGCTCCGAACCAAACTTCATTCTGTTTCGATTTCCCTTTGTGACTCGTATCTTAAGGGAACTCCCATGACTGGGCGGTTTAACGGAACCTGATGATTTTAAAGGCAATTCCCTTCGAAAGAGTCTGGCAGCGGGAACGCCACATTGGGTGAAAGTGAGGTTGCAAGTCCGCAACTGGCTTGGGTTCATTTGTGCGAAATGGCGACCAATCGCACGTGCGGATTGTTGCGACGAAATGCGCTCAATGACATTCCACGCCCTTGGGGCGTTTCCGGGACTGATCCTCACAGGCCTGTGCTCAAAACATGCTTTGGCCTATTGGCGTGATTTGGGCATTACTTCCGAATTGCCGGTCAATCGCCAGGAGTTCGGAGTTCACAGTTGGGAGCGCCGAGCAGGTTGGGCAATAGTCGGAACACTCAAAATACTGCCAGACGCTCAGTTCAAGCCCGCAAGTTCCGCACAGCACCGCTGATTGATCCCATTCCTCGTGTCGCCAGACCTCGATCGCGTGATCGGCTAATGCATCGTGGCAGCCCCAAGCGTCGAGTTACGGAAATGGTTTCATCACGATCTGGCGCGATGGGATGAGTTCAGGCAGCATTACTTTACCGAACTCCGCAAGAATCCAGCTTCATGGCGCCCGATACTGGAAGCTGCACCTAATGGGAATGTCACGCTGCTCTACACCTCTCATGACCTTGAACATAACGACACGGTTGCGATCAAGAGTTTCCTAATCCAAGGTACTCCTTACAGATAATGAAAATTAGTTTCATTCAGGGCTCTGCCCGCCCAGATTTCGTCGAGACTAAACCTGGAAGGATATGCTTCGTTCTGACTCCCGCACCACCGCTCGCCGTCGTCCCAAAAGCAACTCTTGCGCCCCAATGGTCCCGCAGACACGCCCTGTTCGCCGATCCACGACCGGCATGTTCACCACCCCCGTGGTCGCCATTTCCTCCGCGACTGCCCGGCAGGTTTCATCGGAGTAGGCAAAAGTATCCGGCAATGCCTCAAACGCATCGCTTTTACCTCCCCGTCCATCCGGTACGAACAACTCCGTCATCACGTCGGCTACACTGACCATTTCGAGGGGGTCAACGCCATATTCACGCGATAAGTGGTACCCTCGGCGACTCAGCTTCTCCGTCAGGATCGACCGCGGCATAACCAAAGAGGTCACCAAATAGGACGCAGTACACGCCAATGCAAGAGGCAGTATTGCCGGCAGAGCATGGGTCAGCTCCAGAGAGAAGAGAATCGCGGTGAGGGGCACACCGAGCGCACCTGAGAGCATCGCCCCCATCGCCATCAGCGCCCAAAGTGCCTGTGTTTCGCCTGGCATATGTGCCAACTGCGCCGCAGCCTCTCCCAAAGCTGCGCCAATCATCAAGATGGGAGCCAATACGCCGCCTGAAGTCCCGGAGCTCAGTGAAAACGCCCACATCAGCGATTTGGCAACAATGAGACCCAGCAGAAGGGCCACCGGAGCATTCCCGCGCAGAACCTCCGCGATGTTGTCGTAGCCAACACCTAGTCCGCGCGGGAAGAAGAATCCGCCCACTCCGATGCCGATGCCCCCAATGGCCGGCCACCACATCCAGTGGATGTGAAGGCGGCCGCAAAAGTGCTCAAACCCGTCTTCGAAGCCATACATCAATCGACTTAGCCCTGCAGAGGCAAAGCCAACGAGCACCCCTAATGGGGCAGCTACAAAGAGCGTCTGTTTGAGGTGAATCGCGGAATCTAGCGCAACGGGGAAGAGTGGCCCCGATCCAAGCCACCGCACACGCAACGCGCCTGCCAGTACACTCGCCACCGCTACCGGGACGAGCGAACGCGGACGCCACTCGAAGAGAAGTAGTTCCACAGCAAGCAAAATTGCAGCAATCGGCGCCGCAAACGTTGCCGACATTCCCGCAGCGGCGCCGGCCACCAGCAGTGTTGTCCGTTCGGCGTCCGAAAGTTTAAGCCACTGCGCGACCAGCGAGCCGAAAGCTCCGCCGGTCATGATGATCGGTCCCTCCGCACCGAAAGGTCCACCGGAGCCAATTGCGATCGCCGCCGAAAGCGGTTTGAGCACGGCTACTTTGGGGTCGACGCGTGCGCCATTCAACAGAATTGCCTCAATGGCTTCGGGAATTCCATGGCCACGGATCTTGTCCGACCCAAAGTAGGCCATCAACCCCACCAGCACGCCGCCCATGATTGGAACCAATATCAAGAGACCAGGTGAGAGTGGTGATCCGGCTGGCCCAACCATCGCCAGGCTCAACCGGTGGTAGTAGAAGAAGTTTGTTGCGAATGCAATCGCACGCAAAAGAATCACAGCAAGAGCGGCTGCGCCTGTGCCGATTAAGAGCGATACTCCGGTCAGCAGCCACACGCGGTGATCCACGGTAAAGTCTCGCAAAACCGAAGGCCGCGATTTCATCGAGTCACCTTGTCAGCGACAACCAGCACGTTTGTCTTTATGCCCTCCAAAGCATGCGCTAGCCGTGGTGCCAATTCGTTCAGCTCGCATGCGTGGTCGCGAGATAATCTGGTGAGAACGTGCCGGCCCTTGCGGGTGACGCGCAGAATGGCGCGCCGCTTGTCATGTTCGTCAACGGTTCGAGAGAGCAGGCCTTCCCGTTCCGAACGATCGACCAGCTCAACGGTGCTGTTGTGTTTCAGGCCGAGCCGTTCGGCCGCGTATCCGATCGTCACCGCCTTCGACTCCTGTGCGCCCGCAACCTGTAGTAGAAGCTGATGTTGCTGCGGCTGCAAACCCGCATTTAAAGCTGCGCTTTCGCTGAAGTGCAGAAAGCCCCGTAGCTCAAAGCGAAAGTCGGCCAGAGCTCTTAGCAGCAAATCGGAACTGGGAATGTCGGATTCAAGTGTCACAGATACATCGTGACACGATACAATTGCCAATGCAAATTCGATTTTGGCCTCGCTTCGAGGAGTCTACCGGTGCTGATGTGCGCAGACGGTGTCCACTGGAGCGTCGCAAGGTCTCCCCGGACAGGGAAAGCCGTGGGATTGGTCGCGTCACAAATGGCTTGATCGAAGCGACTTTGGTCACTGTATACGCGAGATGTTTCTGGTTTTATAGTGAACAGGCTTCCTAAAGGCTGGCCAATTGCTCTGAAGGTGCATGGGAAGAATCATGAATAGGAAATCTCAATCCTTAGCAACAACTCAGTTGACGCTCGGTACTGGCGCATTTGCCCTTTGTTTTGCGGTTTTTGGCTCGCTTTCAGCCATGATGCCCATCCTCAGCAAGCAGATGCATCTTACCCCGATGCAAAAGAGCGCTGCGGTGGCCGTTCCGGTGTTGCTGGGCAGCCTGGGGCGCATTCCTCTAGGCATGCTGACAGACCGCTTCGGCGGGCGCATTGTCTTCAGTGCGGTCATGTTTCTGACGATTCTGCCCGCTCTGCTCATGGGCACGGTCCATAGCTATTCTCAACTGCTGGTTTACGGTTTCTTCATTGGTATCGGCCTGGCCAGTTTCTCTGTTGGTGTGGGCTTTGTGAGCGGTTGGTACTCAGCGGCGAAGCAGGGAGGCGCGCTGGGAATTTATGGAACTGGGAACATAGGCCAGTCGCTCGCGGCGTTTGGTTCTCCGCTCATTGCTGCCGCAATTGGAATGAGATGGGGTTTCTGGACATTTGGCGCCCTGCTCTCGGTGTGGTTTGTAATCTTTTCTGTCTTTGCGCGCAATGCTCCGCGAACGGCTCCTGCCAAATCGTTCGCTGCGACGCTCCGGCCGCTCGGCAACTCTCAAAGCTGGATCTTGAGCCTCTACTACTTCCTCACCTTTGGGGGCTTTGTGGCAATGGCAGTCTATCTGCCCATTTTTCTTACTGAAACCTTTAAGCTGAGCCCCCAGCAAGCAGGCCTTCGGACAGCAGGGTTTGTTGTGCTGGCAACGTTAGCAAGACCTCTGGGCGGGGTTCTTGCTGACAAGATTGGGGGCCGCGCAATCCTCACGTGGGTCTTTCCGGCAACCGCTCTCTTCAGCATCTTCCTGGCGTGTCCCATGATGGTTACCTTCACGATTGGAGCGTTGGGTGTTGCAGCCTTCATTGGCCTCGGCAACGGTGCGGTCTTCAAATTGGTGCCTGAGTATTTCCCGGAATCGGTTGGAAGCGTGACAGGAATCGTGGGTGCGGCAGGCGGACTGGGTGGATTCTTTCCTCCTCTTGTCCTTGGCTTGATCAAGCAGCAGACTGGAAGTTTTACAATGGGGTTCGTCCTCCTGGGCTTGTTCTCCCTTGCGTGCCTTGCCGTTTTGCTTCGTCCTGCTATGAAGAGCCTTCCCATGCAGGCCATCCCCGAGCACGCTGACTAGGCGTCTATGCAGAAGCGCATATTTCCAACCACCGGTTCCGACTCCGTCCATGCCGCTGCATGGGGCATCATTGCAGCGTCCTCGCTCGTAATAGGCATCGTTGTCGGCAGCCGCGGCCTGCGGGACTTTGACCCGGCGCTAATCTCCTATGCAGGTGCCTGCGTCTTTTCTGCATTTGGCTTGGGATATCGCTACGCGATGTGGCTGCGCCGCCCTCCCACGCGCCTGTATTGGTATCGTGGATGGCACATCTTCACGGAGCGCGGGCACATCCTGCGCAATCTCATGCACCTCGGTCGGATCGTCTGGAACAACATCGTCTTGCAGCGCTTTATCGATCGGCGCTCCCACATGCGCTGGACGGCACACTGGTTTCTTGCATGGGGATGCCTGCTGGCCGGAGCTGTGACGTTCCCGCTGTCATTCGGATGGGTCCGCTTTGAGACGGCCATGGACAACCAGCAGATTTATCGTGCCTTCATGTTCGGGATTCCGCTGGGTAGCTTTCGTCTCGGAACATGGATTGCTGAGCTGACATTCAACATTCTCGATATTGCGGCCGTCATGGTGTTGATCGGTGTCTTCTTTGCACTGTGGAGACGCGGTCGCGACCATGGGGCCATGAGCGTGCAGCAGTTCTCGAACGACCTGACTCCGCTCATTATGCTTTTTGCCATCTGCATTACAGGGCTCTTTCTGACTGTTTCAACTCACCTGATGCACGGGCTGTACTACATCTTCCTGTCGCAATTGCACGCCATCACCGTCATTCTGACTTTGCTCTATCTTCCCTTTGGGAAGTTCTTCCATATCTTCCAACGCCCAGCGCAACTTGGACTCGATTTCTATAAGAGAGCTGGAGCGGAAGGCGCACACGCAAAGTGCCTGCGTTGCCGCCAGGAGTTTGGTTCGGAGCTGCAAATCGAGGACCTCAAGGTAGTGCAGGCTGCTCTGCAGATCCGATACCAGATGGCAGACGGGGCGCACTACCAGAACGTGTGTCCACAGTGCCGGCGAAAGAGCCTCGCGCTCACTCAGGACGCTCTTTGGAGATCGACAGACATGTCGGCAAGGGGGTTACTCTAATGGCGAAACCACCCGTTGAAGTTCCAGAATTGGTCCGCGTTTTTGGCCCCACGCTTCATCACGTCCCCGCCGGGGGCTGGGCACGGACAACCGAAGACGAAAAGCTCGTGAAGACGCACTGCTGCTTCTGCGGGCAGCAATGCGGAATTCAATTGCGTGTGCAGAACAATAAGGTTGTAGGCTTCGAGCCGTGGGAAGACTTCCCGTTTAATCGCGGCAAGCTCTGCCCCAAAGGCGTCAAGCGCTACATGCAGGACGAGCATCCCGATCGCCTGAAGCATCCCTTGCAGCGAGTCGAAGGGGCGGGATTCGAAGCCATCTCATGGGACTTTGCCATACAGCGTGTGGTCAGTGAGATTCAACGCATCCAGGCAGCGTATGGAAAAGATGCCTTTGCAGTTTTGACGGGCGCTTCGCTCACTAATGAAAAAGCCTACCTCATGGGCAAGTTTGCGCGGGTCGCCTTGCAGACCGCCAACATTGACTACAACGGAAGACTCTGCATGGTTTCTGCCGGGGCCGCATCGAAGAAGGTCTTCGGCATAGATCGCAGCGCAAATCCGTGGAGCGACATCCCCAAGGCGAAGGTCATTCTTGCCGCCGGCGCGAACATCGCGGAGTGCGCCCCAATCACCACCGACTACCTCTGGCAGGCGCGCGAGAATGGGGCCAAGTTGATCATCCTCGATCCGCGCATGACCCCCATTGCTCGCAATGCTGATCTGTTCATTCCTGTCCGGCCCGGCGGCGATATCGGCCTGTTCAACGGTATGTTGCACATACTCATCGAGCGCGGCTGGATTGACCGCAAGTTCATTGATGAACATACGACTGGCTTCGATAAGCTCGCTGAAACTGTAAAGCAATACACCCCAGAGTTCTCTGCCAAGATCGCCGGCGTTCCGCCGGAGATGATTTTAAAGGCCGCGGATCTGTGGGGACCGGCGCCAACCAGTTTTCTGATGCACGCCCGTGGAATTGAACATCATACCAAGGGCGTGGATAACTGCATTGCGGCCATCAACCTTGTCGTCGCCACCGGAAGAATCGGGCGCGAGGGCTGCGGGTACGCCATGATTACCGGCCAGGGCAACGGCCAAGGAGGCCGCGAGCAAGGGCAGAAATGCGATCAGCTACCCGGAAGCCGCGACATTTCAAACCGGGAGCACCGCAAATACATCGCGGGCGTGTGGGGTGTCCCTGAAGAGTCTCTTCCACAAAAAGGCTTGTCGGCGATTCCGCTTGTCGAAGCCATCCACGCTGGCAAGATCAAGGGACTCATTTCCATCTGTTTTAACCCGGTGGTCTCGCTGCCCGATGCAAACTTCGTGCGAGAGGCTCTGGAGAAGCTGGAGTTCTATACATGCATCGACTTCTTCCTCTCTGAAACCGCGCGCTACGCTGACGTTGTTCTTGCCGGCTCGCTCATGGAAGAAGATGAAGGGACCACTACCAATGTAGAGGGCCGTGTAATCCGCCACCGCAGGGCGATTACGCCTCCTGCCGAGGCGCGAGAGGACTGGAAGATCATCTGCGAAATTGCGAGCCGCCTTGGTTACTCTGACAAATTCAACTACGCCTCGCCCGAGAGAATCTTCGAGGAACTTCGGGTTGCGTCGAAGGGTGGTGTCTCCGACTACTACGGCATGACCTGGGATCGGCTGGATGAGAACAACGGGTTATTTTGGCCGTGTCCTGAAATTGGCCATCCGGGAACGCCGCGCTTGTACGAGAACGGGAGATTCGGTCATCCCGACGGCAAAGCGCATTTCATGTCTGTGGAGTGGAGACCCTCCGCCGAGATGCCCGATGAGGAATATCCGGTCATCCTTACAACGGGACGGGTAGTGTCGCACTTCTTGTCGGGAACGCAGACACGGCGCATAGGCGCTCTTGTCGATCAAGCCCCCCAGCCGTTCTGCGAGATCCACCCGCGACTGGCTGAAAAGTACGGAATCGCAGACGGCGAATTCGTAAAGGTCGAGAGCCGTCGTGGAAGCATTGTCGTTCACGCGAAAGTTGTGAAGACGATTCGCCCTGACACGGTCTTTGTCCCTTACCACTGGCCCCTCGACCGGTCCGCGAACAACTGCACGAATCGAGCAATCGACCCCGTCTCGAACATTCCTGAGTTCAAGATTTGCGCGGTCCGGCTGAGCAAGGTCGATCGACCGACGGACCCGATCGCCATGCTCGAAGTCCAGGCCGGGGGAGTGCGATGAGCGAGGCGTCGTTCTTCATCGACTACTCTCGATGCATCGGCTGTGAGGCTTGTGTGAAAGCCTGCGCGGAGTGCGACACGCACCGCGGAACGAGCATGATTCATCTGGAGACGATCGAGCGGCGCGACAGTGTGCAGACGGCGCCGCAGATCTGCATGCATTGTGAAGATCCGATCTGCGCGCAGGTTTGTCCTGCGGATGCGATCAAGAAGACGCCCGATGGCGTTGTACAGAGCTCGCTGAAACCGCGATGCATCGGCTGCTCCAATTGCGTTCTTTCCTGCCCATTCGGCGTGCCAAAGTACATGAGTGACATTGACCAGATGATGAAGTGCGACATGTGCTACGACCGCAGCAGTGTCGGCAAGAAGCCCATGTGCGCCACGGTCTGCCCTTCCGGCGCGCTCACCTATACGACCATGGAAGATATCCAGAGAACTCGTCAGGGCATACCTGTCAACAGTTGGAAATTTGGGACTGAGGAAGTGAAAACGAAGGTTTACGTCATGGTTCCGCGAGAAGTGACGCGAGTGGAG
This sequence comes from uncultured Acidobacteriaceae bacterium, assembly GCA_963808695.1. Lineage (GTDB taxonomy): Bacteria > Acidobacteriota > Terriglobia > Terriglobales > Acidobacteriaceae > Telmatobacter. The sequence continues at coordinate 138,299 of CAWEHF010000007.1, read as the reverse complement.
ATTGGATTGGTGCAGATTCAATCCACTCCTTCGACCCTGCGGAATGATCCATACGATGTGGCGCTGATGCTGGAGGGAATCGAATGAAAAGCGAGCAGCGGGCTTGCATATCGTGCCAGAAGGATGAGAAGTGGCGAGGTGACTTCCCCATTGAATGGGAGGGCGACAATTACGTTAGCCGCCGCGAGATGGTGAAGTTTTTAACCCTCGGTTCGATGGTACTCGCAGTCGCCAACTGGTTCACCGTCGTAAGTTCGAGGTTCCTTCGCAGGGGCTCGAACGGTGAACAATTGCTTGGCTCATCCGGCGACTTGAAGGCAAACGGGACCGCACTCTTTCGGTACCCGACCGCCAAGGACCCATGCATCGCCGTTCGCACCGCAGAAGGGAAGCTCGTGGCCTACTCCCAGGTATGCACGCATCTCTCCTGCGCGGTTGTCTACGACAAGGCAGAACAATGCCTCTTCTGTCCTTGTCATAACGGACAGTTTAGTCTTGACCAGGGCGCACCGATCGCCGGGCCGCCCACCCGCGCTCTTCCACGCATCAAACTTGAGGAGCGCAATGGACGAATCTACGCTATTGGGCGGGAGGCATAATGAGCACTCGACAGCAGGGAACAGTTCTTTTCACTGGAATACTCTTCCTGGTCGCGACCACAGTAGTTATTCAACTGTGGCTCCTGACCGTTTCGATGGAGGCCCTGCTGAGTGGAACCATGCGAACTCTTGTTCCGGCGGCATCGGCTTCTACTATTCTGCTCTGCATCAATGCCGGCCTGTTAAGGTATGTTTTCCGGTTTGATCGCCAGCTTCGCTCTCGGAAGTAGTGGGTCTGGGGGATTTCTATGTGTCCGGGCGCCGTGCTTGTTTCAGGCGGCCGTCGAGATGTCACCGGAAGGACAATGCATCGCGCATCTCCGCATGCGGAAAAGAGTTACCGGTCATTTCCAGAGTACAAACGTCATGAAGTCCATTTCAATTGAACAGTTATTTATCTCGCCGGGACACAACTTCTTTGGCCATCACGGTCAGCTCGCAGGAATGAATCCCTTGCAGAAAATGTTCGAAATTGAGTGCGTAGCGGGTCGTGGCATTCGCGGGGACAGGTTCTTCGACTACAAAGAAGACTACAAAGGACAGATCACGTTCTTTTCGATTCAGGTCTTTGAGGACGTCTGTTTAACGCTCGGCATCTCCGGCAAATGTCCGGGGCTCACGCGGCGCAACGTGATTACATCCGGCGTGGACTTGAACCTGCTGATTGGCCAAGCCTTTTCCGTTCAGGGCCTCGACTTCGAAGGCGTATGCGAGTGCAAGCCGTGCTATTGGATGGACCAGGCAATCGGCGCCGGCGCGGAGAGAGCACTCCGAGGTCGCGGCGGATTGCGCGCGCGAATTCTGACCAGCGGCATCCTTCGCGTCGAACCGCAAATCGCGACGTCTCTTTCTTGACCTCAGTAAGCGCAATGAATTTCCGAACACTACGCCCGGCGCCGTGCATCTTTTCACAGCGCCGGGCGTGGCTCGCGACTACTGGTTATACCGCTTCCTGTAGTAGTCAAGCTGCTGTTGGATCTGTTCCTTTGTCAACCCTTTCATCCAAAGGTTGTCCGACGACTGCTGAACATCCTTCGTGATTCCGGGAGACAGCTTCTCTGCCTCCGGCAGGAACTTCGTGTAGAAATCCTTGGCGACCTCGTAGAAGCCATGCCACTGGGTAAAGTCGGGCCCCATCATGGCCGTGCCCATGCGAGCCGCCCGTCCTTCGTGATGCCAGAGCTCGAAGTAGTCCCACTTGATCTGAGTGTCAAAGGGAGTAGTGGAGATCGCCTTTGACTCGGTCAGCTTTTTCATAATCGCGGCGGCCGGTTCGCCGTACTTGCTGTTGTAAAGGTTGACCGTGTCGTCATACTGCCTGTAAAAGTTCTCCACCAGGCCAGTGGCGTGGCAGTTGAGACACACATCCTGCATGGCGGCTCGGTTCTGCTCCCAGTTCGGCTGGCGAATGCTGATCGCTGGCCGCAGGGTCCAGCTCAGATGTGTACCCGTATCGTGCGTGGATTCAGGATGGTTGGGTGTTCCGCCCATATGGCAAGTGACACAGGTGGGCGCGGCGCTGTAATCCTTGCCTACGATCCAGGATTTCGAGTTCAGGTTCATCTTGTCGACGCTGGCGTTGTAGATCACCCCATGCATCGACTCGTTGTAAATCTCAATCTGCGGATGGTCCGGGCCCATGTGGCATTTTCCGCAAGTCTCCGGCTGGCGGGCCTGCGCCACACTGAAAGTGTGACGTCCGTGGCAGGCTGAGCAAGATCCAAGACTGCCGTCTGGATTGACGCGTCCCGCTCCGCTGTTGGGCCAGGTGGTAGAGGCGAACTTGCCGTGGCTCAAGGATTTCACCTCACTGCCATGGCATTGCCGGCATTCGCTTTGCACTGCGGGCGCGCCCTCCACAACCTCCCCGAGCACATTGTCCAGCGAACCAATGAATTGAGCGGCCTTGGCGTGACGGCTGTGCTCATACTGGTCGACTTCCGCAGTGTGGCACCGTGCGCAGTACTTCGGCGTCACAATCACAGCGATCTTCTGTCCGTAATGATCAAAGGCCGCCGGGTCGTCGGCGTTTGCCTTGTGGCAGGTGTAGCAGTCCACGCTTTGCTTGGAGTGTTCGCTGGCTTGCCATTGCTGCACCAAAACCGGCGTGGTTTCAGCATGACAACTCAGGCAAGCTGCGCCTTCGGCGCTGATGTTGGGAGCAGCCGCCACGGCAGTCGTCGATGCCGCGCCCGGTTTCACGGCTGCAGGTTCCTGTCCTGCCGCTGCAAAACACCCCAAGAATGCAAGCCCGGCAACTAACGCAAATCTCGTCCTCATGTCGATTACGTTCCACCTCTCCAACATTCATTTCAGTTTGAGACGGAGTAGTATAGCTCTCCTACGTTGTCGCGCTCATGGTGGAAGCCTCTAAGAGGATGGCGCGGGGAAACAGAATGTTGTTTTCCAGATGGATGTGCTGGTGCAGGTCCCGCTCAAATTCCTTGAGGCCGTCGTAGAAGGCATGATAGGTGGGACAGGCGCCGGCCGGCGTGGTGAAGTGATCGCTCAGGCGATCTATCTCCCCAAGGATCGCGCCTGCAGCATCGTGCTCGGTGGTCATCATCGCGATGGGGTTTGCCACGGTGCCGAAGCATGCATCCGGAATCGCGCCGCCACCGTCCATTGCAGCTTCGAGAGCGGCAATGTAGGGAAACAGGACGTTCTCTTCCTTTCCCAGATGATGGGTCAACTCGTCGTCGAGTTGCGCAATTGCTTTCTGGAGCGCAGGCAAATGGGCCTGCGTATCCCCATGACGATTGACGACCCGTTGTGCCAGCGCCGCCAGACGCGGAAGTTCCGCCTTCACATAAGAGTGATGTTTCGCGACAATCTGCTCGATGAGCTCCCGCAACGGGGTTTGAGCCCAGTCAATCGGTTGAGGCGCGGCGGAGCTTGCCGCGTAATCGAGCGCAGTCAGGACTTCGTCGACGGAAACATTGCGGGCGATGCAGGCTTCGGCAAGAGGCTTGCGCCCGCCACAGCAGTAGTCGATGCCGAAATTCTCGAAGACGCGGATGGAATGGGGTTCCTCAAGGGCAATCTCACGAACGGTTTTCTTGGCGTCAAACATGTTGATCTCCTGCGAACACCCTAGAACGCCCGGAGGCGAGATGGCAGCGACTTTAGTCACAGCAACCGACGCAATCAGGGAATGCGCCCATTCCACCCGACCTGTAACGTATGTCGCTGTCCCATTAACACCGCACACGTGCTCTCAATCTGTAAATCAATTTCGTTTTGTTGTTGCTATTGCCCTGTTCGACACCCGCCCTCCACGAAAGATTCAGTGGGGGCAGCGCGGAACCTGAGCTTCGCCCCGTCACGGAAAACCTATTCTCTTCGCAGGCTGAATTCCCGTCCGATGGTCGCGAGCGTCTGAGTGTCCAAGGTTTGCGCCGCGTAAGGAAAAACGATGGTCTCTTCTGCGTGGATATGCGCTGTATAGAGTTCCTTGAGTTGTTTGGTTTCCGACGATAACTGGATTTCATCCGCCGCAGACAACTTGCCGGCAGAGATCCAGGTCACATAGAAATGCTCGATCGACTTGTGCAGGCGATTCGCATCACGGTGTTCCGATTCGAGCCGCGCTATCGACTCAACCACAGGGGCGGACTTGGCTCGTAATCGTGGGAACAACGACTCTTCTTCGTCACTATTATGAGTTTCCCCGCCTTGCCGAAAGTAGTGGAGAGCAGCCTGCGCGGCGCTGACTTCTTCAGCCGTCAATTCTCTGCCGACGGCGCGATGAATAACGTTACAGAGGATGTCAAGAAACCTTTCGATTCTGCGATGACAGTCCGTGAGCATTCCAATTGGATCGTCGAATCCACTGTCCGGCTTTGCCCCTATTTGTATCGCCATGACTTGTGCTCTTTTCTATCCGAAAGAATCCTGTTCAGATTAATTGAATCACAGATCTTGAACTTTGATTGAATCCAAAACGCCTCACGCTCCCTGCAGAACAAGACCAGCACCGAATGCAGTGACCAAAATCCCAAACTGCTAGAATTAACCGGGTGAGTGCTGAACGCATCGATCTAACCGCCGTCCTGGCGAAAACAGCGCTGCTCTCAAGCCTCTCTCGTGAGGAGTTCCAATGGCTCGCAGCGCGGACCGTTTGCAGGCACTTCACGAGCAGAGAGCTGCTGTTTTCCGAAGACGATCCCTGCCACGGATTGCACATTATCGCGCGAGGCAAGGTGCGCATCTTCAAAACCTCGGCCAATGGGCGCGAGCAGGTGCTGGCTGTGAACCAGGCGGGTGAGTCGGTGGCCGAGCTACCCGTGTTCGACGGCGGCCGTTACCCAGCGAGCGCCATGGCGATTGAGGACGTTGAGATTGCTTTCATTTCACGCCAGGATTTTCACGCCTATTGCATGGAGCATCCCGAGGTGGCGCTAAAGATGCTGGCGGTGGTGGGCGCGCGGTTGCGTAGGCTGGTGGGCATCATCGAAGAGTTGTCATTCACTACCATTCGCCAGCGCCTCATCTCCGTACTGCTGCGGCTCGCGGAGACCGAGGGCAAGCAGACAGCGCGCGGAATTGAGATTCAATTGCCGGCAAGCCATCAGGAATTGGCCAGCCAGCTCGGAACGGTGCGCGAATTGATCTCACGCAACCTCATGCGTCTGCAGGCCGAGGGACTGCTCGATGTAGACGCGAGACAGATTGTGATCAAAGACAAGGACGGCCTGAGCGCTCTGCTTACGGCAGCGCAATAGCGCAACGTCAGTGGTCATAGTTGGTCGCATCGGGAACGAGCCTCATGTAGATATCCCGCGAGATGTTGGTTTGCCAGTGTCCTGTGGCGCGGGCCGCGCCAATCAATCCAAAAAACACTAGCGCCAGCACTGCTACGACGAGGCGAGGCCTCACCGCACGATGCCGCCAGCGAGCAGCCGCGTCCTCCGGCCCCAGACTTTGAGAGGTCCGGATATTGCGCGGTGGCAGCGAGAGCTGCAGCGCATCTTGCGCTGGACAAACAGCAACGCACTCCATGCAGCCGGTGCACTCCACGGAACGGATTTGCACCAGACGGTCGACGGGCAGATGCGAGGGGCAGGCCTTGTTGCACTTGCCGCAGTCGATGCAGGCTTGCGCATCGCGGCGAATCTTGATCGGGCTCGCGGCGGAGACTATGCCCATCAGTGCACCATAGGGGCAGAGATAGCGACACCAGAAGTTCTGGATGAAGATCGACAGAACAATGAGGACGGCCAGGACTGTGATTCCGACAAGGCCCAGGTAGCGGAAGAAGTTGAGCATCTTGACGTCTGCAATGACGGCGAACGGGGACACAAGAAAACCGCCCAGCTCCTCGGCAGACATGGTGAAGACAATGAAGAGGAAGAAGACGAGCAGCAGGTACTTGAAGGTGCGCAGTGGGAAGTCGAGCCATCGCGGCAGGATCAGACTTCGCCGAATCAGCTTGCGGCCGATCTTCCATAGATACTCTGAAACTGTGCCGACCGGGCAGAACCATGAGCAAAACGACTTTTTCACCAGCAGGCTTGACGCGAGAAACATGCAGAGCAGAATCATGGCCGCCGGATGAATCGCCGGAATCGTGCCGGTCAAGAGGAAAAACTTCAGGTTCATCAGTCCGGCGATCGGCAGCCAGCCGTCCACCCCCGCAGGTCGCTCTAAATAAACTGAACTGCCCTGGGTTTCAAAATGGCGGACCCACAGAATGAACTGAACTCCGATCCAAACATTTAGCAGCAGAAAGGCAAACTGCACAGCGCGCCGAACTTGCTGCGAGCGATCAGGCGTCAATCTGCGCACGAAAAGCTTCTTCTGCGTTCGAGAAGCGCTCCAGGTTGTTGCCGCCTCGCTCGGGAACCCGTTCATGGTCAACATGGCATCCTTCTGTTGATCAAAATAGTCGGTCTGAACTGCCCCGCAAAGGACTAAAGTCACAGCGCTTATGAACTGGCCTGTGCAAACCTGAAATCCAGATCGGAGGTCTACGATGCCAGAACAAGCAACTACTGCCAGAACCAAGGAGCCAAATCAGAATGTCTGGTTCCTCCCGCGCGAGCATGGCGCGACGGCCATGCTGTTTACCCCCATTGTTTGTGCCGCTTTTCTTGCCCGCGAATGGCGCTGGGCTGAACTAGCGACTCTGACGGCCGCCTTCGCTGGGTTGGCCGCCAAAGACCCGATGGTGATCCTGGCGCGTCAACGCTTCGTGTGGAAACAGCGGCATCCTGAGACCTCTGCGGCCGCGCGTTGGTTCGTGGGTTGGATGGCAATCCTCATCCTCAGCGGCCTTATTCTGCTGACAGCCTGGCCGATCAGGGCCCTCCTGCTCATGGGCCTTGGAGTTGCTGTTTTTTCAGCGTTAGAGCAGTTCTAATTTAAGTATACACAGTTTCGTGAGATAATATTTCCGCCGGCTGAGGGGCGGCGGAGATGCAATCCTATTCACAAGATTTGCGGGATCGTGTGCTTTGGGCGTTGGAGCGCGGAGAAAAACCGACGCACATTGCTCGGCGGCTGGAGATCAGCCGGGGCTGGGTGTACCAGGTGCGCGATCGAGTCCGGGAGACGGGCGAGCGCAGCAGTTTTCAGATCGGCGGCCATCGCCGCTCCCGTATAGCCGGCCTGGAGTCGGCAGTGCGCTCCTGGATCGAAGCCGAGCCCGATCTGGCCCTGGTGGAAATCTGTGACCGGCTGGCCGAACGAGGGGTTTCGATCAAAGTCGGGGCGCTGTGGCATCAGCTGAACAAATGGAATCTAACCTTCAAAAAAAACGCTGCACGCCAGCGAGCAAGATCGGCAGGACGTGCAACTGGCACGCAAGGCGTGGCTGGAGGCGCTGCCCACGATGAACGTAGAAAAGCTCGTATTCATCGATGAAACGTGGACTTCCACTAATATGACCCGCGCCTACGGCCGATCTCCGAAGGGGCGCCGATGTGTCGGCTCGGCGCCGTACGGTCACTGGCAAACAACCACCTTCGTGGGTGCGTTGCGGCATCAGAAGATCTCCGCGCCGATGGTAATCGAAGGGCCGATGGACGGAGAGGTCTTTGTGGAATATGTGCGTTCGGTCTTGTGTCCCACACTCACGCCGGGAGACATCGTCATCCTCGACAACCTCGGCAGTCATAAGGTAGACGGGGTCGAACAGGCCATCCTCGCCACCGGGGCGACACTCCTCTATCTGCCACCGTACTCCCCCGACTTGAACCCCATCGAAAAGCTCTTCTCCAAGCTCAAGGCCCTGCTCCGCAAAGCCGCCAGACGGAACGTCGACGCCCTCTGGCAGGAAATCGGAACGCTGCTCGACTCCATCTCTTCAGAAGAGTGCTCGAACTACTTCCTGTCTTGTGGTTATGTAAACACTTAAATTAGAACTGCTCTAGCAATTGCGGTCAACGTGAAGAACCGTCAGCGTTCAACGTTTTTTCAGATCGCCAGCGCGGCGGCTCTGACTTCCAGCTCGCTGGCCACTTCGCTTTCGGCAACTGGCACCATTGCACCTTGGTGCTGGTGGCTGTGGCTCCTGCTGGCTTTGCAGGCCACAGCCGGAATCCTGGTTGTCCACGCGCGGCTCGACGCACGCATTACCGCGCGCGTCGCGTTGCGCACAACCGAACCCGCCAGGGAAGATTTCCGTCGCGCGGCTCAAATCTTGCTGATTGTGCTGGCCTGCGCTGCGGTTACCGCCATCGTCCTCAGGCGTGGACTCGTCGCGTTGGCGCTGCTGGTGGCTGTTGGAGGCTACGGGTACGATCTCCGTTGCCAGCGGAGTACTACGGCCCTCCAGATTCCACTCACGAAAGTTGGCCAGCGGGCGCTGGCGCTGTCCTCTCTCTTCGCAAGCCTACTCATCCTGGGATTCTGGTAAGCATACGCGATTGCGTCTGGATTACACAGGCTGTTGAGCACTACGGGAAGTAGACACTCCCCGGGTTTTCAAAACCACAATTAGTCTTCGAAAACGCCCTTCACGCCCCTTATTTCCCGAAGGGCGTACCTTTCGTCGAAGGAAGCATTTTGCACCCTACACAAACTTCAATTCGCGTGTCTCCGATTCTTCTGAGAACTTCTGGCAAGGCGAGTGTGCAACCAGTGTGCAACTCCTGCAAAAAGCACCGTCAACCGAGTTTGCGGTAAACTGGTGAAACAGGTGAAGTTCCCACCCCGCGGAGGGATGGGTGAGCGGTTGAAACCGGCGGTCTTGAAAACCGGTTTCCCACTTGCCCTGTCCTTCGGAATCAATCACTTAGCATCATGTGAGGTCAGCGTTTTCGGGTGCCGTATGGCAGTTCGGCGCCGAAGTGTGCAACCGGATGTGCAACCAGGCTGGTCTCCTCTGCGGAGCTGCTTGTGATGAATCCTTCAAATCGCGCGAGACTATTCGCCTGCGAGATTCTCGAATGTATTAGACCCACTAATACACGAGATACTTGCCCGTCGTCCAGGGCGCCCAACCTATTACGGACGATGCGGTAACTGTTGTGGATGACCATGCCCGGCTTGAGATTGCGAATCTCGTTGAGGATCACGCCGTGGACGGGCAGGTGGTATGGCTGTCGGGGTACCCAGTCGTGCACTGCGGACGGGCTTTCACTCGTTCGCCCCTCTTTATTCAGAGCATTCTGCAGAACATCCATTTTGCCACTCAATGACCGGTGTGTGAAGTTGGATACCCTATGGGACTGCACATGCTCCCGGCATGGCAGTCCCATAGGGTTAGAGAGAAAATGCTAAAAATCACCAGTTGATCTTGGCAGCGAGTTGCAACTGGCGCGGGAGATTGCTTTGTCCCCATTGTCCTCTTGGAATCTCACCGAAGGTCGGATCCGTGACGCCTCCGTCATATCCATCCTGCCACAATGGATGGTTGAGTACGTTGAAGGCCTCTAAGCGAACCTGCAACTTCAAGTTCTCGAAGACGGAGAAATTCTTCGAGAGGTTCGCGTCGAACTGATGAGAATTAGGCAAACGGACGCCCGTGAAAACGACGTCGGGCTCTATTACATAACCTTGCGAAGGCGCAGCCTTGAAATCTGCTTGCGTGCAGCCACCGGAGTAATTATAAGCACTGGGAGAAATGGGCTCAACAGCCCAATTTGAGGTCGGGTTTCCGGTAAAGCCGGGGCTGCTGGGCGTATCGGGCGCAACCCACTCCTCTGTGCACGGGGCAACTCCGCGGATAAATCCAGTGGCCGGGTCGATGGATCTATTGATCTTTGGGTTGTGGAGAATGGCGACGGTGGCCCCCCCGCCTCCCACACCGCCAGGAAAGGCGGAAGTGCCCGGCACGCCCCAGGGAGTACCAACTTCGAATATGTACAAGGGCGCAATCTCCCAACCGCCTATCACTCCATCCACAATGCGATTGGCGCTCCCCAGCAACGTGCGTCCGCGCCCCACCGGCAATTGATAGACGGCGGAAGCTGTAATCCTCTGAGGCCGATCAGCTAAGTCAAGCCACCTTGCTGTCACGCCGTGAACCTGGTCATGCCACCAGCCCGCATCCATGGTCTTCGACCACGTCCATGTCCCGTGCAGGGTTAGAGCCTTGGACATTTGATGCAATGCTGTTGCCTGGAGAGCGTTGTACCAGGTTCTGCCCAAATTTTGGATTTCGAAAAGGTCACCAAATGCGGGGAGAGGACGTGCAAGATCTCCGCCCCAGATCGTTGGGTCCGTGTCGTAGCCGCTTCCCGCAAAGGCGCTTATCCCATAGAACGGGCTTGGGTTGTTATAATCGTTCGCGCAGATGTTCGGGTTGCCCCCCAGCTCGACATTGCAGTTATCCAAGTAACCCCTGCTTTCCAGATTTTGATTGGTGCCGTGACCGGGGTCAAATTCATTGTGGCTCTGTGTTCCCACGTACGAAAGTTGTACCGTGTCGTGAGTGAAGAACTGGCGCTCAACTCCAATTGAATAGCTCCAATAATCCGGGACCTTCAAGTTGGGGTCAAAATAGGTTTCGCCCTGGCCCATGGCGGTCAACAATCCATTTTTGGAGCCTGATTTTTGGAGCAGGCCGTTCGGGAAGGGATTCGAGAGGGTGTAGAGCCCGGTTGTGGGGTCGTTGCCTGCAATTGTGCTGGAGGTAGGGTACTCGTCATTGTACTGGTTCCCGGCATAGTTGCTGGTCGCGTTAAAGCCGGTCTGAAACGGCTGCATCCCGTCGTTTGTAACGTTGTTTCCGCTAAACATCAGTCCAACCCCGCCGCGCAAGACGGTTTTGGAATCGAGGGCATAAGCAACCCCGAATCGAGGTTGGAAGTTTGCCTTGCGGAGGCTGTAGAATCGCCGCGGATTTCCATCGACGCCGAGAAAAGTGACGCCGCCTTCAATCGGCTGAATCGCTATGCCAAGAGACTCAGCATTGGCCTGGGCCTGCGCATTTACAGGGTTGATCGACGTGGTGTTGAAGGCATATATGCCATCGTTGTTGCGTGACAGCGGCGCCCAAAGCAGGTCGTAGCGCAGCCCCAGGTTGAGCGTCAGCTTTGGTGTAACCTTCCAGTCGTCCTGCACCCAAGGAGCGAAGTAGGGCCAAGTATAGAAGGTGTTTGTGGCCTGCGTAATACTGCCGCTATCCGCCGATCCCAGAAGAAGCGAGGCCATTGCGCTGCCTCCATTGGCAGGAGTCCAGTTTGCGATATTAAATTGTGTGAAGCCAGTGCCTGTAAAAAATGTAATATTACTTCCCCCAAACCATTCACCGCCGGTGTGGACGCCGTACTCTAGAAAGGTATAGTTGGCTCCGGCATGAACCGAGTGCTTGCCTTTGATCCAGGTCACGCTCGGATTGAAGTTATAGTTGTAAAAGTAAGCCGCACCGTTACCGTTGCCGCCTTCCTGGGCATAACTGTCGCCTGCCTGGTTATAATTCCCGGTGTAAGCATTGCCTGTGTAAAACTGCGGGAAGAGGCCTGCATCTACTCCTTCCTGCGTAAGGAACGATGCCGGAAGGCCAAGCTGCGACTGATCGTAACTGTACGAATTATTCGCCCATTGGTGATGTCTGTTCGCGCTGGCCATTACGTTGATCAGCAGGGTTGGGCTAAAAGTGTGAATCCAGTTCACGGCGAGGGTATTGCTCGTGTCCACCTGGGGTAACTGTCCCTCACCAATTGGTGCTGGCATGCCGTTGAATGACGAGTTAATAAAATTGTCAAAATAGCTATAACGCAAGCTCAAACGGTCGGCGTTGGAGAGGTTGAAATCGAACTTTCCGACCACGCTGCGATACGAATTCTGATTGGGTATCTGAGCCGCGTAGTTGTTGGTAAAAGCGTCTTCCCCGGGGGGCGTGGGGGTGTTTGGCGCGGGATAAAGCGACAGAACTTTCTGCGCAATCGGGTTGAGCCGCCCGGGTGGAATCTGATTGTTCTGAAATGGCTGGCGAGTGCAATTTCCGTTTACATCGCAAGTGGTGGTAAGTGGATCATAGATAGTCACGGGAGACTGCCCGTTGCCGTCGAAATAGGTCAAATCGCTGAAGTCGCCGGTTTTGGCCCAATTCGGATTCGGGACGGATTCGACTTGGGTGGCTGGCAGAACTTCCTTGAGCTCTTCATAATCAAGAAGAAAAAACGCTTTGTTCTTCCCGTTGTAAAGGTGAGGAACAAAGATAGGCCCATCCAATTCCCCTCCAAACTGATTCTCCTTGTGCTCCGGCCGAGGTAGGTCCTGGTAATTGTTTTGCCAGGAATTCGCATCCAACCAAGTGCGTCGCGCGAACTCATACACGTCCCCATGCAGCCTGTTGGTGCCGGACTTCATGTCCTCGTCTATAACGGCTCCCATCGCCCTGCCATACTGGGCATCGTAGGGATTGGTGATGACCTTGACCTGCTGAACGGCATCCAGAGGCGTAATGGCTGCCTGCCAGCCGCTTCCCGCACCCGATCCGTTGTCCTGACCGTCAAGCAGCAACAGGTTGGAACCCATGTCTGTCATAGCCTGATTCTGTCCGCCATTGGAACTTAAGAATGTACTAGTTTGGGCATCAGGGGTTGCCGGACAATTCGTACAGTTGTTGATGATGCCTGGGCTTAGAGCTGCGAGCATGAGGGGATCGCGCCCGTCCAGGGGCAACTCCGTGACGCGATCGTTTTCAATCGTTTCGCCAATGTCGGCCTTTGCCTCGTCCAGAAACGCTTCATCATCTCTGACTGTCACGGTTTCGGACGTAGAGCCGATCTTGAGGATGAAGTTGACGGTCAGAGTTCTGTCCGCATCCAGGGTGATGTCGGTCCTGACTTGTTTTTGAAATCCCGTCGACTCCGCGCTCAAGGAGTACAGACCAACCTTCAGGTAAGGAACGGTGTAGTCCCCTGTTCCCGTGGTTTTGGTTGAGATGTCGATGCCCGTCAGTTGATTGTGAACGGTGACGGTTGCCCCTGGCACGGAAGCGCCGCTGCTGTCTGTGACGTGTCCGGTGAATTCTTGGCCAAGCAGGGCGGTCGAGAAGAACCCGACAAACGCCATGCACAAGAATGCACGACGCACTAATCTCAGTTGTCTATCTGGTCCTGTTTTCATTGGCCTCTCCTTGAAATTGAAGAAAACGAATAGGGAATGGTCCATCCATTTTGCGAGGAACGATAACACTCACTTTCCGCTGCTGTCAAGCGCTTTGTCAGTCTGCGATCAAGTGAAGTGTATATCGGAATATAACCCACTTTTTATCAATGACTTTAGCGCGCTCTGCAGAGCCGGAGCCCAAAGCATGCGCCCCAAAAAATAGGCTGAACAGGCGCTAATGCGACTCAGTTGTTCCACCGCTTTCGAGATCGCATTATCGCAACAGGTTCATCCGTTGATTTCCTACTTATTTGTTCTCAATGCTCTCGAAGAAGGGGGTTTCATTCTGGCCTCAGGCTTTGCCCTATGGCGTTCTGATTCTGCCTTTCCAAAATGGTCGCGGCGAGCGGAACGTGCTCTTTTCCTCTGATCAATTGAATAGCCTCCGATGTCTCATCTTGTGGAGGAAAGGGGCGGAAAACCGTCAGGGAGCATCCCGGTCTGTCCCGTGGAAAAGGCTAGCATCTCGATGAATGAATCGAGGTTCGTGTCAGTACTTTTTCGAGATTATTGGCTGTACCACTCAAATAGGCCGCATCTACACGTCACCTTCTTTCTCGAAGTTCCGTTGGAATATACTGCCGATTCGCTCGAGGAAACGGCGCCAGGACATGCGAACCGATTCTAGCCAGAACTTTGGGCGTTACGGTAAATGCCATCGCTCCCGGCGTATTCTGCACTGCTCTGACTGAAAGTCTGCTTGACGGTACGCCACGTGGCAAGGAACTGCTGATGCGGACGCCCATGGGCCGCTTCGACAAGACCGAAGAGCTGGTAGAATCCGCAGTCTTCCTATCCTCCGATTGCGCGTCCTTCATAATCATGCAGACAATTGCTGTGGACGAGGGTTCTTCTTGCAAACGGTGTCAACCAGTAGGACCCTTACGGTGGAAAGTGACCTTGCGGCTGCACATGCCTGCCAAGGTCAACTCGGCGTCTGTGATTTGCTCAGGACTTTCAGCACGATGAATCGAATTGACGACAGGATACAGTTCATTGTCCCGCGAGTTATGAAGGACGGGCAATGAGGCTGGGTTTTGCATGATGGGCAGTACCGCAGCTTCCCGGATGCGATGGGGGATGATCGCGCTGGCGTTCTTCGCCACGCTGATCAACTATCTCGATCGTCAGGCGCTTTCAGTCACGGCTCCCGTTTTGCGCTTGCAGTTCCATTTAAGCAACGAGGGCTACGCGCGGATCCTGTTCGCGTTTATGCTCGCCTACACGATCATGAACGGTGTCTCCGGCCTGCTGATCGACCGGTTGGGGACGCGCACCGGTTATGCACTGTTCGTCGCGTGGTGGTCATTGTGCTCGATGCTGCACGCCTTTGCGCGAGGTGCGCTGTCGCTGGGGATCTTTCGCTTCCTACTTGGCATTGGGGAATCGGGCAACTGGCCCGCCGCTGTGAAGGTGGTTGCGGAGTGGTTCCCTGTCGAGGAGCGCTCAATTGCCTCGGGCATCTTCAACAGTGGATCATCGGCTGGCGCGATTCTTGCTCCACCTATTATCGTCCTCATTCTGCTGAAGTGGGGCTGGCGCTCGACATTTGTTGCCGTGGGCTGCCTGGGCTTTGTTTGGCTGGCCGCCTGGCTGCGGTGGTATCGCGTTCCCGTTCGCATGGCTCAAGAGGCTGCCTTGCCGCCGAAAGCGCCAGTCTGGCAACTACTGCATTCGCGCTTTGTCTGGATTTTCACTCTGTCGAAGATTTTCATGGATCCGGTGTGGTATTTTTACACCTCCTGGTTTCCAGAGTACCTGCATCATGGCCGGCACTTCGACATGACTAACATCGGCCGGTATGCCTGGATTCCGTTCTTCGTGGCTGGACTGGGCAGTGCTGGCGGCGGCTTTATTGCCAGGGTTCTCTTGAAACTCGGCATGTCAGTAACGGCTGCGCGCAAATCGGCGGTCACGATCGCAGCGCTGATGATGACAATGGCCATTCCCGCAGTTTTGACCGAAAGTTCCGCGCTGTCCATCGCATTCGTATCGATCGCGATGGCAGGCTATACGGCGGCATTGGCTAATATGCTGGCGATGCCCGCCGACGTCTTTCCGGCCGAATCGGTCGCATCGGTCTACGGCATTGCCAGCATGGGCTCAGGTTTCGGAGGCATGATCTTCATGCTCCTTACGGGATGGGTGGTCGACCGGTATTCGTATGTTCCAGTATTTCTGCTCTTCGGTCTGATTCCTCTGATTTGCGCGTTCGTTTTGTGGACTCTGTTGGGGCCCCTCGAGGAACACTCACATCCCGGCGCGGAGACATTTCAAACACAAGAATGAGTATAGATGGGAGCCCATGCTGGAACCACCGCCTCTCTGCAGCCTTTGTATTCCACAGGAGGTCATTTTAGAACGCGTCTCGGTAGCATTTCAGCTTAGACGAAAGAATGGAGTACCAAGTGAATCCCAGTCATCTGTTCAGTAAAGATGCTTTGGCTGAAAAAGTAGCTCTTGTTAAAGGCGGTGAGCACGATATAGGACGTGCTATCTGCCTTGGCCTAGCAGAGGCTGGAGCGAGAGTAGTTCTCAGTCACACCACGACACTGGGGCCGCGCAGGATCCGTGTGAATGGCCAAGGCACCCACGTTTCGCTGCCTCTTGGCGTCGGTGACAGAATTCGGCTCTCTTTGTACCCCGCGAAGTGGTCGAAGCCTGCCAAGCTAGGAAATTAATGAACACTTAGACCCCGTTCCCCTCCACCTGACGCAGCTGGAAACAGCAGACCCCGGGCCAGCAACAAGGCAGTGAGAGAATGGGGAGAATGCGTTTGGTAGGCTTGTCTTTCAGTTGCGGAACTGCATAACTAGTGTACCGTCTCTAAAATGACTTTACAGGGGCTGATTTTCTCAAGGATCTTTTCGACGCTGGCTGTCCAGATGAAGGGTTTGGGTTGGCGGTTGTTTTGCTGCATGTATTCTTCGATGGCCGCCTCCAGTTCTTCGACGCTGTAGAAGCTACCGCGGCGAATACGCTTTTCGGTCAGTTCCCGGAACCAGCGCTCGACCAGATTCAGCCACGAGGAACTGGTTGGAATGAAGTGGAAGCGGAAGCGAGGATGGGTGGCTAGCCACGCCTTGACCTCCGGCCTGTTGTGGGTTCCGTAATTGTCCACGATCAGATGCAGATCGAGGTGGGCAGGCAACTCGCGATCCAGGCGGCGCAGAAACTTGAGAAACTCCTGATGGCGATGCCGGGCCATGCATTCGCCGATGACCTTGCCTTCCAGCACATTCAGAGCTGCAAACAGGGTGGTGGTCCCGTTGCGCCTGTAGTCGTGGGTCATGGTGCCGCAACGGCCTTTCTTCATGGGCAGGCCGGGCTGGGTGCGGTTCAGGGCTTGAATCTGGCTCTTTTCGTCCACGCATAAAACCAGGGCCTTATCGGGAGGGTTCAGGTACAGGCCCACCACATCGGTCAGCTTCTCCACAAACCGCTTGTCGCGCGACAGCTTGAAGGTGCGCGTACGATGCGGCTCCAGCCCATGCGCATCCCAGATGCGCTGTACCGTCGCCGGACTCACTCCCTGGGCCCGGGCCATGGTGCGCACGCTCCAATGCGTGGCCGCCGGCGGCTTGGTGTGCAGGGTTGCTTCCACGATCTGCTTCACGCGCGCTCGAGAGATGCTCGGCTTGCGTCCACGTCCGGGCGCATCTTCGGTCAGCGCTGCCGTTCCACCTTCCTGAAAACGCCGCCGCCACAAGATGACGCTGGGCCGGCTGGTTCCCAGTTCCTGGGCAATTCTGCGATTGGCCTTGCCTTCGGCAGCCAGCAACACAATACGCGCACGGAAGACAATCTTCTGCGCCCTGTTGCAGGCAGCAATCCAACTGCGCAACGTGCGTCGTTGCTCCTCGGTTAATGCGACGGCATCGGGCATGGTCCACATCCTACGTGAACCATGACACATCTTTCCTCGTATGTAAAGTTCTTTATGAGACACTACACTAGCTTAAGGATAGAAAAGAAGCAGCAGTGTGGTTTCGTAAAGTTGCGGAACAAGAGAGCCGGGATGCTGCAGGTCGATTACCCTCACCCTTGACACCGCAGGCACGGTGGGCTCGATAGCCGTGCTCACCCAGGGCGCCGCGGGGCTTCTTGACGGCTCCGCCAACCTGCTGGCCATGGCCTACGTGCAGGGAGCCGGCGTGGGACCGCAGACTACCTTCGCCAACACCACGTCCGGCGATTACCTGCCCAGCGCGCAGAGCACCCTGGGCAGCGGATTCATCTTCCCCTTAAGCGTGGCGGTGGACGCCGGCGGGAACGTCTTCGTCGTCGATAGCGGGGACGGCAGTGCGGTGAAGGAGATCGTGGCGGCGGGGGGCTACGTCACCGTCAACACCCTGGGCAGCGGAATCGACTCCCTCTATGGCGTGGCGGTGGACGGGAGCGGCAACGTCTATATCGCGGCTTACTGTATCGCGGATAACGGCTGCGACGCGGTGAAGGAGATCGACCGCGCCACCCCGCCCACGCTGGGCTTCGCGACGACGGTGCTGGGGCTGACGAGCATCGACAGCCCGCAGACGGTGACGGTGCAGAACATCGGCAATGCGAGGCTTGCGCTCTCGGCGTTGAGCTATCCCACGGATTTCCCCGAGGCAAGCGGCGTGGACACAGACTGCACGGCATCCAGCGTTGTGGCCGAGGGGACCAGTTGCACGCTCTCGATCGACTTCACGCCGCAGCCATCGAGCCTGATCGGCACATCGACGGCGCTTAGCGAGTCCGTAGACCTGACCACCGACAGCCTGAACGCAACCACGGCGCAGTCGCTGGGCGTAAGCGGCACAGTGACGGCGGCTCCAGCTTCGCTGACCTCACCCGCACCGAATACGGTGCTGGCCGGCCCCACGGTGACGTTCAACTGGAGCAGCGGGGCCGGGGCCACAGACTACCGCCTTGTGCTGGGAACCTCAGTGGAAGCGAACAACGTTTGGGGTACCGGCCCGCCAACAGTCACCTCCTTCACCTTCTGGAACCTGCCCACCAACGGCGAGACCATCTATGCCCGCCTGTATACCTACTACGGCTTCACAGAGGTGTATACCGACTACGTCTACACCGCGGCAACCCAGTCGGCGCTGACCTCACCCGCGCCAAGTACAGTGCTGGCCGGCCCCAAGGTGACGTTCACCTGGACGACCGCTCCCGGGGCCACAGACTACCGCCTTGTGCTGGGAACCTCAGTGGGAGCGAACGACGTTTGGGGTACCGGCCCGCCAACAGTCACCTTCGCCACACCCACCAACCTGCCCACTAATGGCGAAACGATCTATGCCCGTCTGTATACCTACTACGGTTCCACAGAGGTGTATGCCGACTGCACCTTCACCGCGGCGGCAACGCCGTAGCCTGGAGCCGCACGGGGCAGACAACCAGCAGCCCCAGAGCTGCACATTGACCGTAACGGCCGCCGGGCGCGCAGACCCAGCAGAATTCGGCTTTCATAGTAGTGCGATAGACCATGAAAGACAGGAAGTTTATTATTTTCAGTTGATTGGCTGTTAGTGATGGATTCGATAGGACATTGCAGGAAAGTCTATTGGCGGAGGGAGAGGGATTCGAACTTGAGGCGTTTTGCGGGGGTCTGAGCCCGCAGCCGAAATCCCGAGCGAATGCGAGGGACCTCGCCATCCCGATTACAACTGGTTTTATGGCGGAGGGAGAGGGATTCGAACCCCCGGTGCCCTTTCGAGCACAACGGTTTTCAAGACCGCCGGTTTCAACCGCTCACCCATCCCTCCGCGAGATGCACTGCCTTTAAGATTGTACGGCCAAACCGATAGTCACCGTGAGTTTGCTACATCTAGGGCTGCGGCTGCTTGCCCGACGTCAAATCGCGAATAATCTCCACCTCGCGTTCGCGATAGGGCTTACCGTCGGGATGAAAAAGGTCGTGGAACCAGATGGTCGGCTGGTCGGAAACGTAAGGCCGTTTCCACGAATCCCATGGGTAAACTGTCTGGCTCTTGCCCGAGACGAATCCCCAATTAATGGCGCCGACGCGGTACTTGTATGCAATCGGAAGAATTGTGTCAATGGTGCTTCCGTTGCTGCGCGCCATGTACTCGGTGCAAATCAACGGCCGGTGAAACTGCTGCAACTCCGTCACGCGCTTTTCGAAGTCTTCAGGCCAGCTGTAGTTGTGAAAGCTGATCACATCGGACTGCTCGATCTGCATGCGCGCCATGGGCGGCATCGTGTCAAGCGAACTCCAGTCGCCGTCAAACACGCCGCTGGTGAGCGGCTGCGTTGGATGCGCGCTGCGCGCCCATGCAAACGCCTGGGGAACCAGCTTGAGAACAACATCCTTTATGTTGGCAGGCTGGTCGCTTCCATACACACTCGGATTTTCCTCGGATGGTTCATTCCACACATCCCAGGCCAAAATACGTGAATCGGAGGCAAAGGCTCCCACCACCCCCACTACGTATTCCTGGAGCTTCGGGTACTGTGCAGGATCGGCAAGCACCGCGGCGCCCGGCGCCTGCACCCATCCCGAGTTGTGCACCCCGGGAATGGGCGGATGCTGCGGGCCGAGCTTTGGAAACGGCTCCCAGCATGAATCGAATAGGACAAAGATCGGCCGGATGTGATGACGGGCGGCAATCGCTAAGAACGCATCGATGCGCTTCTTGAAGCCTTCCGGATCCTGTTCCCACAACAGATTGTGCAGGAACACGCGCATCGTGTTCATTCCGATTCCCTCGGCCCAGCCCAGTTCGCGATCGATGGTGGTTGGGTCGAAGGTATCGGCTTGCCACATTTCCAGCTCGTTGATAGCCGTCGAAGGCAGAAAGTCCGCGCCGAC
This sequence comes from uncultured Acidobacteriaceae bacterium, assembly GCA_963808695.1. GTDB lineage: Bacteria > Acidobacteriota > Terriglobia > Terriglobales > Acidobacteriaceae > Telmatobacter. The sequence goes on along the minus strand of CAWEHF010000007.1, from coordinate 118,313 downwards.
CGGCCACGGCTGCGCCGCATACCATGCATTCGCCTGCGCCTCGGTCCATCGATCCTGCGCGCGCAAAAAAGGCAGCGCTGCGACGAGCAATGCTGCCAGTATCAAATCTCGCACAACTGTTCTCTCTAAACTTCTCATCGTGAACCCGGCCCTTTCTTGAACAGCAGATGCGCGCGCTTGTTGACGCAGCCATCGCCCGCGCGCAATCATTCCCGCGTGTGGCGAAGCTTTGAGAACGGTGAAACCCTGGGCACTCGCGGCTCTGAAGGCGGGCTGATTCTCCTCGACGACGAACACCCGCTCGGAGCCCGCATCACGCTCGAATCGGAGACCCGGTCCGGTGGCGGAACAAGCTCCAGGCCGATTCCCTTCGCCATCACCTGCGACATCTACGGGCTATTCTTTCACACGCGCTTCTTCACATACGAGGCCGAAGCTCGCAACGCATTCGCTGAGATGAAACTGGAGCTTACGCGCATCCTCGCGCTCGCAGCATCTGACACTGCGAGCGACGAGGAGACAAAGCACGTGGTTTTCGCCGCGATTTCAGCGTTTGTCGAGCGCTTCCCTACCTGAGCCCGACTACTTCCTGCCCTCCAACTCATCGGCCAGCGGCCCCGCGTTATAAATCTTCCTGAGCGCCTCAATCATGCCGGCCGTGTGCACCGCAACCGCGCGGTTCTTTGTTCCGTCGTAAACAAAGTCGCCCGCCAGCGACTCAATATTTCCGTCAAAGATCAGCCCCACAATCTGGCCCTCGCGGTCAATCACCGGCGAGCCCGAGTTACCGCCGATAATGTCGGCCGTGCACACAAAATCGAGCGGCGTCGCCAGATCCAGCTTGCTCAGCGCCGCGGCTTCCTTCCCGGTCAAATTGAACGGCTCCTTGTTGCTGAAGCTGGCCGAGCGGTCAAAGAGCCCGTAGTACGTTGTGAACGGCGGCGCAACGGTTCCGTTGTAGGGATAGCCATCAACCGTGCCGTAGCTCAGTCGCAAAGTGAACGTCGCGTCGGGATACGCGTTCTTGCCGTATACCGCGAACCGCGCCTTACCCAGCTTTTCCTCGGCCGGAACCAGCACGCTCTCTTCGCTGTCGCGGATGTGGTTGTAGTTTGCGCGCCATATCGGATCGAAGCGCCGCGCCGCCACGATCATTGGATCGGTGGACGCGGCAATCGCGGCCTCTCCGCCGTCGATCAGCGCCTGGCGCACCTTGGGATCGGCAAGCCTGGTCCCATCCACCATCGCATCCACCGTCTTGTTCACGTCGCCGCCCTGCGTGATAGCCTTCACAAACTCGTCGTTTGCGCCCAGCTGCTCCACCGCCAGGTTCAGGCCGGTCTTCATGAACATCTTCTCAACATCGGGGTAGATCGGCGCCGGCGAAAGCAACTGGTAGCGCAGCGACTCAAGACCCGCTTCGTGATACTGCGGCAGCCGCTCGCCGTCGGGCTTTTTCACTTCGGCCACGTATTGCACAAGCTCGAGCGCCAGCGAGAACAACAGGCTCCCTGTTCGCCTGAAGAGCTGGTGCTTGATCTCCGGCTTTACCTTTTCCTCCACGCTCGCGATCGTGGCCCACGCATCGGCATACTCGGCCTTCCACTCGGAGTTCGCATCCACTTTTGAGCGCAGATCGTTCTCGTCATCCTGTTTCTTTTGCATCACGGATTTGTCGAGCAGCGCCTCATAGCGCCCCTGGTAAGCCTTCAGGCTGTTTTGCAGGAAGAAGACAGTGCTGCCCACTTCGCGCGCCTGGTCCGGCCCCTGCTTCGCAAAATCTTGCGCGGCCGAAATGCGCGCCTGTAAATACGCAATCACCGCCGGCTCAACTGTGTCGCGCTCCACCAATAATTGCGCCATCGTGTCCTGGCGTTCGGTCGAGCCCGGATGCCCTGACACAAAAATCAGGTCCCCTGGCGCAGCGCCCTTGGTATTCCACTTCAGGTAGTTGTCGGCGTGGATCGGCTCGCCGTTCTCGTACACGCGATACAGCGCCATGTCGATGTCGTAGCGCGGATAGGTAAAGTTGTCAGGATCGCCGCCAAAGAACGCCGCCTGCTGCTCCGGCGCGAACACCAGCCGCACATCGGTGTACGCCTTATATTGATACAGCCAGTACTCGCTGCCGTTGTAGAGCGAAACCACATCGGAGCGCAGACCGGTGGCCTTCTTGTTCTCTTCCTCGATGGCCGCAATCTCAGCTTCCTGCGCCTTCAGCGCCTGGGCCTTATCCGTAATCCCTTTGGTTGCATTCTGAACGCGCTCGGTCACGTCCTTCATGCCCACCAGCACGTTGATCTCAAGATCGGGCGATTTCAGCTCCTGGTCCTCAGTCGCCGCATAAAACCCGTCGCGAATGTAGTCGTGCTCGGCCGTCGAGTTCTTCTGCAACTGCGCCCGGGCTACGTGGTGATTGGTCAACAACAGTCCGTCGGGGCTCACAAACGAGCCCGATCCGCCGTCGTTGAGCCGCACGCTCGAGAGCCGTACGTGATCGAGCCACTCCTGCGTGGCTTTGAATCCGTACTTGGCTTGGAGCTGTTTCAGCGGAACATTGTCGAATGTCCACATCCCCTCTTCGGCAGGGGCAGCCATTGCGGCACAAAGAAGCAAAACAGCCGGCAACAAGTGCAGGCAGCGGGAGAGTCGTATTTGCATAGGATTCTTCACTCCGGCGCGGGGGAGATGGAAGAGCTCTCAGAGCTCCGCTTGCGCGCAATGGATAAGCTTACCTCGTCATACGTCCGAATCGAAACTCCGGCTCCGGCTCACCCGCTCATCGCCGCGCCCATTGGACAAGGTCCCGACCGCGGGATCGATATTCTGTCACTCTGACGTGTCCATTCGCCATTCATCGCCGGCTGGTCCCGCGCGGCGCGATTCTGCACCAGCATTGATGCAAACCAGCGGTTTTTTCCTTTCTCCGCCTGCATCCATCCCCAATTCCCACACCAAATTCCGCGCTCCGGCGCTACCCTGAAAATGGGATTCGGGCTATGCTCCCCCGCGCGAACGCGTTAAGCTAGCTGTAATACTCCACAACAGAGCCTCCTGAGCCCTCAAGCACCGGGAGTCTATCTTTACGAGACCAACAAGATTACGAAGGAGATCCATGTCTACCGACTATCGCAATTTCCTTGCTCTTCCCTACGAGGAGCTGGAGGAACTCAATCTGGCAGCCAAGGCTGATCGCGCCGGCCGCGTCGCTGCCGACGAAGTCCGTGACAAGCGCTTGAAGTACCTCACCGACGAGAAAAGGATCAAGGCCGTCACTGTGCTGTTCTCTGACCTTGAGGGGCGGCTGCACCTGCTCGACTACGACAAGAAATTCCTGCTGGGCGCCTATGAGAACCTCACCTTCGATGGATCGTCCATCCGCGGCTTCACCGCGCAGAAGGAAAGCGACCTGCGCCTGGGCATCGACTGGAGCGCCTTCTACTGGGTGCCCGCCGATGTGTTCGGAAACGGCAAAGTCCTGGTCTTCGGCAACGTCATCGACAAGGATGGCACACAGTACTCGGGCGACATGCGCGGCGTGTTGAAGAGCTACTCCGAGGCGCTTTTCAAGGAAAAGAAGTACACCCTGAACGCCGCCACTGAGATCGAGGGCTTTCTTTTTGCCGGTCGCGACGCCGAACAGCGTTACCACGAAACCGGAAAATTCGAGTGCATCAACACCGGCGGCTATTATCACGTGCTGCCGCTCGATCCCCTGCGCCAGTTCATCGACACTGCTGCCGAAGTACAGCGCGCCATGGGCTTCCAGAACGAGAAGGACCATCCTGAGGTGGCGCCCAGCCAATTCGAGATCAACTTTGGCTATGCCGAAGTTGTGGCCGCGGCCGACCAGATCCAGCTCTACAAGCTGCTCTGCCGCCAGATTGCCGCGAACATGGGCTACACCGCATGCTTCCTGCCCAAGCCGATCGTCGGCGTGAACGGCAGCGGCATGCACACCAACGTCTCGGTCTCAAGGGGCAAGACCAACTTGTTCTGGGATGAGAAGGGCGAGGAGAATCTTTCCAAGTTCGGATGGGACTTCCTCGATCGCATCCTGAGCCACGCGCTCGATCTGTGCCTGATCTTCAATTCGAGCGTGAATGCGTATCGCCGGCTCGATCCGCACTTCGAAGCGCCGAACCAGATCCGCGCCTCGGCCGTCGACCGCGGCGCCATGATCCGCGTGCCCATCGGCAATCACCGCTCCATGCGCACCGAGGTTCGCGCCGTGGCTCCCGACGCCAGCCCGTACCTGTCGCTTTATAGCATCTTCAAGACCGGTGTCGACGGAACCATCGCCAAGCGCAAGGACCTGCGCGCCGGCGGCCGTTACCTGCCCGACAATATTCAGACGGCCATCGACGACTTCAAGAATTCCAAGTGGATTGGCGATATTCTTGGGGCCGACGTGCAGGGCCGTTATGCCGACCTGAAGCAAGCCGCCGCCAACCGCTCTCCGCGCGAACTTGGAAGCATCGTCAAAGGCTCCGAGGTGCAATTCCATCACGCGGTTTACAACCAGTCGCTGTGGAATTTGTTCTAGAACCCGTTGTAATCGGGACCACCAACAGCCGGCGCGGCCACTCGAGTGGCCGCGCCGGAATTTTGTTGGGTCAATGAATATTGTCGCGCGCATCTTGTGCCCATTTTGGGAACATGCTATCGTATTTATGTGCGCATCATTGCTCGAAGCACGCTTACGCGGGTTGTCGAGAAGCTAGTGGGACACAAGGATCAGCGCGCCGTAAAGGCGGCGCTCGATTCATGGTTTCAGGAGGCTCGGAAGGCCAAATGGACAAACTCTGCCGATATTAAAGCGAACTATGCGCGCGCAAGCATCGTTGGAGCAGATCGAGTCGTCTTCAACATCAAGGGAAACGCCTACCGTCTGGTAGTTGCTGTGAATTATGGGCGCGGCGCCCTCTTTATCAAATGGCTTGGGACACACACGGAATATGACAAGATCGATGTGAGGACAGTTCAATATGCATCTGAAACCCATCAAGACAGACGCAGATCACGAAGCCGCCCTGCTTGAGATCGAGCGCCTATGGGGCGCCAAGGAAGGCACCGCCGACGGGGACCGCCTGGAAATTCTCATGACCTTGGTGGAGGCGTACGAAGAGACACATTTCCCTATGGATATGCCTGACCCGATCGAGGCAATCAAGTTTCGGTTGGAGCAACAAGGTACGGACAAGAAGGCGCTCATTGGAATCATTGGTAATCGGACCCGTGTCTACGAAGTACTTCGCCGCGATCGCGCCTTGTCATTGACCATGATTCGCAAACTCAATCACCATCTGCAGATTCCGGCGGAAGTGCTCATTCGCCCTATTCGCTCAAGAAAACGGAAAAAGGCCGCCTGAGCCAGGCATACTAAGGAGTTCCTTACCCCCTTCCCCATTTCCTGATGGTCCCTTTATATCCGTCGTGTTAGAAACAAAAGAGCGGGGTACAGGCGGAGCTTGCTCAAAATCGAGCCGGCCAGATCGTGACAGGCAAACGGATCCCCGCGCACCGCGTTCGGTGCTGTCTCTTTTTCCCGCTATGATTCAGTTTTTGGGAACGACATCCAGGGGCTCATGAGCACCGGCCATTCAGTGGAACTCGAAACGCTTTTCGGCGACTACCCGCTCGACCAGGCATTCGACGAGATGCGCCAGGGCTCGGGCGACCTTCGGCCGCAGTACCGCGCCCTTGCCGAAACCCTGGCCAGCCTTCCGCCCGATGAACTGCAACGCCGCAAACAGTCGGCCGATCTCTCCTTCCTCAACCAGGGCATTACGTTCACGGTCTATGGCCGCGAAGAAGGCACCGAGCGCATCTTTCCCTACGATCTGCTCCCCCGCATCGTCACCGCCCAGGAGTGGGACCGCATCGAGCGCGGACTCACCCAGCGCATCACCGCTCTTAATCTCTTCCTGCGCGACGTATACTCCGACGGCAAGATCCTCAACGACCGCGTCATTCCCCGTGAGCTGGTCTACAGTTGCAAGCACTATCGCCGCCCGATGCGCGGCCTGCAGGTGCCCCGCAACATCTACATCGCCGTGGTCGGCTCCGATCTTCTGCGCCTCAACAACGGTGAATTCGTGGTGCTCGAAGACAACCTGCGCGTTCCCTCCGGCGTCAGCTACATGCTCACCAATCGCCGCGTCATGAAGCGCACCTTCCCTGCTCTCTTCCAGAGCTACGGCGTGCGGCCCATCGAACACTACCCGCAGGTGCTGCTCTCAACGCTGCGCTCGCTCGCGCCGGAAGGCCGCCCCGAGCCCAACATCGTTCTGCTGACGCCCGGCGTCTTCAACTCCGCCTACTTCGAGCACACGTATCTCGCCCGCCAGATGGGCATCGATTTGGTTGAAGGCCGCGACCTGGTTACTCACGACAACATTGTTTACATGCGCACCACCGACGGCCTCAAGCGCGTCGATGTCATCTACCGCCGCGTCGACGACGACTTCAGCGATCCGCTGATCTTCCGCCCCGACTCCTCGCTCGGCTGCGCCGGCCTGTTCAATGCCTATCGCGCCGGCAACGTGACCGTCGCCAACGCCTTCGGCACCGGCCTGGCCGACGACAAGGCCGTCTATGCCTACGTTCCAAGAATGATCCGCTACTACCTCAACGAAGATCCCATCCTGCCCAACGTTGAGACTTTCCTGCTGAGCGAAGAAAAAGACCGCCGGCACGTGCTCGCCAATCTCGACAAGCTGGTGGTGAAAGCCGTGGGTGAAAGCGGCGGCTACGGCATGTTGATCGGTCCCCACTCCACCGCCCGCCAGCGCGAGGAGTTTGCGCGCCAGATTGAAGCCGACCCACGCAACTATATCGCCCAGCCCACGCTCGACTTTTCGCGCGCGCCCTGCCTTATGGGCGATCGTCTTGAGCCGCGCCACGTGGACCTGCGGCCCTACATCCTCTTTGGAGACAAAGTCAACATTGTTCCCGGAGGGCTCACCCGCGTCGCACTCGAGAAGGGCTCGCTGGTGGTCAACTCCTCGCAGGGAGGCGGCAGCAAGGACACATGGGTGCTGGAATGACGGTTTCGAGTCAGCGTGTACGGGAGGGCGCCAAAATGCTTTCGCGTGTTGCCGACAGCCTTTACTGGATGAGCCGCTACCTTGAGCGCGCCGAGAACACCGTGCGCCAGCTCGACGTAACGCTCAGCCTCATGCTCGACACGGGCGAGGTCGATCTCGAAGTGCGCTGGCAGCGAATGATGGCCGCGCTCGGCAAGCCCGCCGGCATGGATTGGAACAGCAGCATCGAGCCAATGGCGAAGAGGCTGGTCTACGACAGTCTCAGCCCGGCCTCCGTCATCTATTGCCTCAACGCCGCCCGCGAAAACGCCCGCCAGGTGCGCGAAGAAATCTCCACCGAGATGTGGCAACGCCTCAACCGCCTCTACCACCAGATGCATTCGCTGCAAGCGCAATCGCAGTTCTCGGCCAACATGAACGACCAGCTTGCCTCGGTCATCGACGGCTTCTATCTCTTCAAAGGCACCACCGATACCAGCATGATCCACGGCCAGGGCTGGCAGTTCATCCGCCTCGGCCGCTACCTTGAGCGCGCATACTCCACCGCCACGCTGCTTGAGGTCTACCAGCCCGATCTCTTCCAGCCCTCCAGCTCAGAGAGCGCCGGCCATCTCTATCTCGAGCTCGTCGGCCTGTTGCGCTGCTGCACTTCATTTGAGGCCTACTGCCAGGTTTACACCGCCGATCTCTCTCCCAATCGCATCCTCGAATTCCTGCTCCTCAACCGAGACTTTCCCCACGCCATCCACTACTGCGTCGAAGGCGCGCGCCAAGCCATTGAAGGCATCCAGCAAACCGGCGGCCGCCGACCGCCCGAGGAACTCAAAGCCGGCATCGGCAAGCTCAGCGCCATGCTGGGCTACACATCCATCGGCGAAATCATCTCCGGCGATACGGCCGGCTTTCTGCACAACATTCGCGAACAGTGTCTCCGCATCCACGAACTCATGTACCGCTATTACGTGCAATATTCCATTCAATCCGCGCTGGCGGTATGAACCGACAACCGATGACTGACAACTGATAACCGACCGCAATGAACTTTTATTCCATCCGTCACCTCACGCGTTTCCGCTACTCGAACCCCATCAGCGAGAGCATCATGGAGACGCGCATGCACCCGCGCTCCGATTCGAGCCAGCACTGCCTCAACTTCTCGCTCTCCGTCAGCCCGCGCTGTCGCGTCTTCAGCTATCGCGACCACCTCGGCAACAACGTGCAGCACTTCGACATTCCCGGCGAGCACAACCAGCTCGTCATCGTCGCTGAATCCGTCGTCGAACAGCAGCCGTTCCCCGATGTTCCCAGCTTTCTCGCGCCCGATGCATGGAACGAGCTCGACGCGCTCATCGCCTCAGGCGACTACTGGGAAATGCTTTTGCCCAGCACCTTCGCCGTTGAAACTCCGGCCGTCACTCTGCTGGCTTCACAGATGGGCGTTACGCGCCGCGACGATCCGCTGATGCTGGTGCACGAGCTCAACCAGCGCCTCTACGACTACTTTGAGTACGTGCCCCGCCACACCCGGGTCGACTCACCCATCGACGAGGCTATCGTGAGCGGTAAAGGCGTCTGCCAGGATTTCACACACACCATGATCGCGCTATTGCGCCACGTGCGCATTCCGGCGCGCTACGTCTCCGGCTATCTCTATCGCAGCCGCGAGGACCACGACCGTTCAACCCCCGACGCAACGCACGCCTGGGTTGAGGCTCTTATCCCCCATTTCGGCTGGGTCGGTTTCGACCCCACCAACAATCTGGTAGCGCATCATCGCCACATCCGTACTGCAGTGGGCCGCGATTACGCCGATGTTCCTCCCACGCACGGCATCTTCCGCGGGAAGACCGACAGCGAGCTCTTCGTCGCCGTCCAGGTGGACGCCAGCGACCACGCCCCGGCCCTCGATCGCAAGCTGGCCATCCCCGAGGACTGGAGCGTCCTCGTCGAGCGCGCGCAGCAGCCGCCCGCCCCGCCAACGCCATTCCTCGACATGCAGCAGATGCAGCAGCAACAGCAGCAATAATGCGGCAATGCTGCCGTGTACCCATTTCCAGATTGATCAAGATGCAATTTACCTGTTGAAGACTCACGGGCTTTGCTTCAAGATACTTACGTATATGCTGCGTTCCCCGGCAGGTTAAGCCGCTATTCTCTCTCGATTCACGCGCAGCGCCTTCATTCCGCTGCTGAAGACCCGTTCGTAGATACCTTATTCATTGCCGGCTCCCGATCATTCGGCTTGTTCCCGTTCTTCGATCGACAGAAAACCAGTTCGAAAGCAAAAGCTCGACCGATGGCTGCTGCGGAGCACTTCCTTCGCTATTCGCGTGTTGACCCTATCTTTCGCGCGATTTGTCATGTCTCAGTTGCGTTGAGCGGTCGCTACTGCGATCACCAGTGCGCCGCGGCACGTCTCAATTGAATTCAGCACGAAGAGGTCTTTCGAAAGATCGATTCCGATGGTACTGGAGGTCCAGTCATGCGACGTTTCTTTCCCGCATTGGCGCTTGCCGGCATTCTGCTTTACCCGGCACTCGCCACGGCACAAACCGCTGCCACTTCGCTTCGCGGCGTTGTCAAGGATCCAAGCGGCGCCATGGTGCCCGGCGCAAAAGTCTCGCTGGTGAATTCGGCCGGCGGTTCTACCTACGCCGCAATGGCCGACAACATGGGCAGTTACGTCTTCCCGCAGATTCCACCTGCCCGATACACCATCACTGTTTCTGCCACGGGATTCGGCGTGCAAACCAAGATCGCCGAACTGCTCGTCAATCAGCCTGCCACCATCAACTTCACGCTCACCGTACAGGCCAGTACCGTCACCATCGACGTGAGCGCAGCCGCGCAAACGCTTAACACCACTGACGCAACTCTCGGCGATTCGGTCGATAACTCCACCATTCAGGCCCTGCCCATGGAAGGCCGCGACCCGCTCGCTCTGCTCACCTTGCAACCGGGCGTTCTTTACCTCGGCAATCCTGAAGAAAACAACACCATGGACAGCCGCTCCGGTTCGGTGAGCGGTGGCCGTTCCGATCAGGGCAACGTCACACTCGACGGTATGGACGACAACGATCAGCTCAACGGCACTGCCTTCACCGGCGTCCTGCGCTCGACCCTCGACTCCACTGAAGAGTTCCGCGTCACCACTTCAAACGGCGACGCCGATAGCGGCCGCAGTTCCGGCGCGCAAATTTCGCTGGTCACCAAGACTGGCACCAACGCGTTCCACGGCGCCTTTTACGAGTACTACCGGCCCACCAACACCGTGGCCAACGAGTGGTTCAACAAGTACACCCAGCTTTACCTTGGCGAGCCAAACATTCCGCAGAAATATGTAATGAACACATTCGGCGGCGCCATCGGCGGGCCCATCAGGAAAGACAAACTTTTCTTCTTTTTCAACTACGAAGGCCAGCGACAGGCCATCAACGAGGTCGTCACCCGGGTCCTGCCCACCGCCAACTTCTACAAGGGCGAGCTTGGCTACCAGGATCAGAACGGCAACACCCAGTGGCTAACCGCTTCTCAAGTGACGCAAATCGACGAGACCACCAATCCTGCCAGCGGAATACCGTGTACGCCCAGCATTGGTTGCGGACCCGACGCTGCAGTGATCTCTTACTATTCGGCGCTCAACAGGGCCGGCGAATACGGTTTCCTCAACACAGTGGGCGACGGCGTCAACAACGAGGGCTACGTATTTTCAGCGCCGGCACCCAAGACGCTTAACACCAGCATTGTCAAAATCGATTACAACCTGAGCGACAAGCAGCACTTCTTCTTCCGCGGCAATCTGCAAAAAGATACCGGCAATCTCGAGTCCAGCTTCAGTTCGGCTGGCTGCCCCGGCGTGGTGAACACCGATACCTGCGGCGTCGAGAACCTTCCCGGCCAGCCGCAGAACACATGGTCTGAGGAAAACACCAAAGGCATCGCGGCGGGATACACCTGGACTCCGACGGCCAACATCGTCAACGACCTCCGTTACGCCCTCATCCGCCAGGGCTACTCCACGCGTGGAATCGGCAGCGGCCAGGGCGACTGGGTGGACTTCCGCTTTATCGACCAGCCCACCGGCCAGGCGCTCACAGCCATCATCAACGTGCCGGTAAACAACATCGTGGACAACCTTACCTGGACCAAGGGCAATCACACACTCAGCTTCGGCGGCAACTGGCGAGGCATCTCAAATAATCGCGCCGGCGATGCCAATTCCTATTCGAGCGCAAGCACCAATCCCTACTGGCTCTACGACGCGCCCAACGATCCCTGTGTCTTGACCGAATCCTCGAGTTGCGACTCCGCGAGCCCCCTGGTCGGCAGCGGCTTTGAGAACTCCTACGAAATTGCTTATGACACGCTTGTCGGCCTGGTGCCCGAAACCACCGAGCAATACAACTACTCCGTCTCAAGCCCCACCAGCGGAACGCTCCAGCCCGACGGCGCAATCATCAGCCGTCACTTTCGCGCCAACGAGTTCGAGTATTACCTGCAAGACGCCTGGCGCGTGAAGTCGAATCTCACTATCACCGCCGGCGTGCGCCACTCCATCCTGCAGACGCCGTATGAGCGCAACGGCCAGCAGATTTCGCCCACCGTCGATACACACCAGTGGTTTATGAACCGCGCCGCTGCAGCCGCCGCAGGCGACCTCACCGCGGGCAACTTCACGCCTGCGCAGCTTCTCACCTTCGCGCCCAGCGGCAAGGCCAATCACCAGCCAGGATATTGGGCCAAACAAAAAACCAACTTCGCGCCGCGCCTTGCCGCCGTCTGGGCCCCCAATGTGCACACCTCCATTCGCGCAGGCGCAGGTATATACTTTGACCACTTCGGCGAAGGCATCGTGAACTCCTTCGATCAGGAAGGTTCCTTCGGCCTTTCCAACTCCACCGTGAGTCCCGCTTCGTACTACTACGTTGAAAACTCGCCACGCTTCACCGGCCCGCACAACATTCCACCGCTCCAAGGCTGTCCGAGTCCCGCTGCAACCGTTACTTATCCCTATACTCCGGCCACCGACCTCAATTGCGGCCTGGCCATCACATGGGGCATCGACAACCGGCTTAAAACTCCTTACGCCTATGCTTTCGATCTCTCGTTCCAGACCGAGCTTCCCGGCGGCTTCATCTTTGAAGAAGACTACGTCGGCCGTCTCGGGCGCCATCTGCTCGAGCAACTCGATCTTGCCGAGCCCGTCGATCTCGTCGACCCCGGGGGCGGCGGCGCTTATTTCGCTGCGGCCGATCAGCTCTCTCACATCACCGACCTGAATGGCGGTAATCCCAGCGTCAACGTCGCGCCCATCCAGTACTTTGAAGATATCTTCCCGTTCATGGCCGGCACCGATTACCCCGGAGAGAGCGCCACGCAGGCCATTTACTCCGATCTCTGGACTTACTACCGCTACGGCGCCGGCGAAACATCCGCTCTCTACGACCTCGATCTCTACAACAACCCCAATGGCCCGCAGTACGACTTCTGGCAGCCGCAGTTCTCCTCGCTTTATGCGTGGTCATCCATCGGCACCAGCTCTTACAACGCACTGCAAGTCTCTCTGCGTCACCCGGCCAGCCACGGCCTCACCACCGACGTCGGCTATACTCTCTCAAAATCCATCGACATGGGCTCAGGAGCAGAGCGCTCCAACGAGTTTTCATCCGATTCATTTGGCGGATCCGGCATCCAGAATTCCTGGAATCCCAAGCTCAACAAAGGCGTCTCCGACTTCGATTCGCGCCAGCTTGTCAGCATCGATGCTGTTTATCAGTTGCCAATCGGCCGCGGAAAAGCTGCCCTGGGTAATGCCCGCGGCATTGCGCAGGTCCTCGTCGGCGGCTGGCAGCTCTCGGGCCTGAGCCGCTGGGCCAGTGGATTGCCGTTTTCGCTTTTCGAGCCAGGGTGGTCGACCAACTGGCAGCTCGAAGGTTTTGGCGTCGCCACCGGAAGCGCGCAAGTCAAGAAACACCTCATCCAGGGAACGCCACAGGTGTTTGCGGGCAACACGGCAAGCACCATCAACAACGGCATCTATAACGGCTATCCCGTTCGATTGCCTTACCCAGGCGAAGCAGGCCAGCGCAACAATTTCCGCGGCGACGGGTACTTCGACATCGACTCGGCGCTCGCGAAAACCTGGGACCTGCATGAAAACATGAAGCTCAAGTTCGATGCCGAGGTCTACAACGTCGGCAATGAGGTCCGCTTCGACGACAGTCCCGTGAACCTGAACCCCGGCCTCACCAGCGGCACGCTCGGCGCTTACAGCGGCATGTTAAGCACCTATCGCCGAATGCAGTTCGGTCTGCGCATCGATTATTAGAGCATTTTCGGAAATAGTGTAGACCGGACTTTTCCTGGCGTCCCACCCTTTCCGCAGGAAAACGCGGAAAGGATGGGGCACGGAAGTCTACAGTAAAAGCAAAAATGCTTTAGGAAGGGGAAGGAACTTATTTCTTCCCCGGCAGCATCGCAACCGTCCCATCCTCGATCTGTGGCGGCGAACCATTCGCCGCGTTCTTTACCAGTATCGAGATTCTCCGGTTCGACGGATCGTACGGATTGCTCTTCACCCTCAGCATTTGATCGGCGTAGCCGCGCACCTGCGTCACCTGGTCGCTGCGCACGCCATCCTGCTGCATCAGACGACGCGCGGCGTTGGCGCGATCCGCCGAAAGCTCCCAGTTGCTGTAGCTCGCATCGGTCGAGTACTGGGTTGCATCCGTGTGCCCCTCAATCAGCAGATCGTTGGGCAACGTCTTCAACTCCCCGGCCAGCAGCGCCAGCAACTCCTGCCCGTTCTCGCTCAGCTTCGCGCTGCCGCTCTCATAGAACGTCTCGTTCTTCCCCTCCAGCAGCTCAATGCGCAGCCCCTCCGGCGTAATCGTGATTTCAATCTGTTTTGAAAGTTTCTCCAGCTCCTTCTTCGCCTGGATCTCCTGCTCCAGTTTCTCCTTCAGCTTCTGCAACGCCTCGTCGTGCGCCGTCACCGCAACGCCGTTGCCCAACATCGTGGTTCCCAGCAGGTTCGCCGTCCCCCTGGGATCGTTGAAGTACCCGGCCACCGCCCTCTTCACCTGTTCGCTCTGGTTCATCAGCCACAGCACAATGAACAGCGCCATCATCGCCGTCACAAAGTCAGCATAGGCCACCTTCCACGCACCGCCGTGATGGCCTCCGTGGCCGCCCTTCTTCTTGATCACGATGATCGGTTGTGTCTTCGCCGCCGCCATTCGTTCCCTGATTCCCTCGTTCCCTGGTTCCCTTGTTCCCTGCCTTTTACGCTGCTGCCGCCTGCACCCCGGCTGCATGGCCCTTGCAACCCTTCTCCATCTCGTCGAAGCTCGGCCGCGCATGAGCAGGAATTGCGCGCCTGCCCAGCTCAATCGCAATCATCGGAGCAGCCCCTTTCAAAAACGCCAGCAGCAACACGCGCAGCACATGCAGATAATCGTTGTGGTCGTCGGCGGTCTTGCGCATATTCGCCGCCAATGGACCCACCAGGCCGTAGCACAACAGAACGCCAAGGAAGGTTCCCACCAGCGCCGCCGCCACGTGCTTGCCGATCTCCTCCGGCGGCCCGCCCAGCGCGCCCATCGTGATCACCACGCCCAGCACCGCAGCCACAATGCCCAGGCCGGGCAGCGAGTCGGCCACCGTGGTCAGCGAATCCACCGCCTGCACTGCGCACTGGTGATGCACCTCAATGTCCAGCTCCATCATCTGGTCCATGTCAAATGGCTCCACGCCGCCGGTGATCGCCGTGCGCAATGTGTCGCACACAAAATCCATGGCATGGTGATCGGCCAGAAAGTCGGGATAATTCTTGAAGATTGCGCTCTCCTTCGGCGTCTCCACGTCCATCTCGACCGCCAGCAGGCCCTCTTTGCGCACCTTATTCAGAAACTGGTACATCATTTTCAGCGTGCTCAGGTAACGCGCCTGGGTAAACGGCGATCCCTTCAGGATTCCCAGCAATCCCTTCGCAATCGCCTGCAGTACGCGCAGCGGATTGGCCACCAGCAGCGTTCCCGTGGCGGCGCCGGCAATGATGAGCAGTTCGGCAGGCTGCGCCAGCACGGCCATGTGCCCCTTCTCCATCAGGAACCCGCCAATCACTGCGCCAAACACCACCAGAATGCCTATGATGGCGAACATCACTCGCCTCCCGCCGCTCTGCGGCTCCCATCCCGCCCATTGCAATCCTGTTCATTGGGCGCGTTCCCACCCTCGGCATCCACTACCGGCGCCGACTCCGTCACGCGGTTTCCGCCCATTGACGTGCTCGTCTCCATTGCCTGCCGCGCGCGCTCCAGCAACTGGGCCAGCGTCTCGCCCGATTCTTTGGGCCGCTGCGCCGCGCCAATACTCACCGTGATTGAAACTCTGTCGCCCCACCAGCGAAAGTCCGCGGTCCGCGCCAGCCCGGCAAGCGTCTGCGCGTGCGCCACAAGCATCTCGGCCGTGCGCTCGTGCGACACAATCAAAAACTCATCCGCGCCCCACCGCCCCATTTCGTCGGCCGCCCGCAGTCCCTGCACCAGCGCGTGGCGCACCTTGGCCAGCATGGCGTGGCAAGCCGGGGCGCCATGCGTCCGGTGCAGCTCGCGCGCCTGGTCCACGTTGATCCACAACACGCCAAAAGGCGCGCCGCAGTTCCCGGCATCTTCAAACTCCCCCTGCATCCGCTCTTCGAAATCCGCCTGGTTCTCTTCAAGCTGCTCGCCCTCGGGCATTTCGCCATGCGGCAGCGCCTCAAGGCTCGCCGCCGGATGAAACACCACCGCCGTGCCGATGCGCTCGCTTAATCGGTCGCGCAGCATCACCCGCCGCGCGATCGCATCAAAGCAGTGCCCGAACTTGTGCCGTGCGTGCACCAGCATGCCATGGCTCGGCTGCGGCCCGGGCGGCAGATCCTCCTGCTGAGCCGCATCCTCAAGCAGCGGCTCCAGCGGATCGGGAATCGCTCCCCCCAGCACTTCCACCCCCGCATACCCGGTGATCGCCTCCGCTGCGCGATTCCAGAACACGACCGCGCCATCTTCATCAAGCAGCGCAATGCCGTCCGGCCGGCTGTCCAGCGCCGCTTCCAGCAATTCCACACGATCCGCCATCGCACTTTGCCCCTCACCGAATCAATCGGCGCAACTGGGCATAACTTCATGAGCTTTGCCATAATTGGAAACTTCAAATGTGGAAATGGCCGGTGCGGGCGCGCAGAAAAAGAACTGCGGCGCGTGAGCCGGCGCGCCGCCAACCGCAGCTTGATTTTATTGAATGTATGGGTCGCGCGACCTCTCAGTAGCTCCGCACCCACTCCACAATCGATCGCACCGCAACCCCGCTCGGCCCCTTGGCAATGTACGGACGCGCGTCGTCAATCCACGCAGTGCCGGCAATGTCCAGATGAATCCACGGCGTGTCTTCGGCAAAAACATGCAGGAACTCGGCCGCCGTGCAGGCGCCGCCATGCCGCCCGCCCGTGTTCTTAATGTCGCCAATATCCGACTTGATCTGGTCGGCGTACTCCTCGCCCAGCGGCATCCGCCAGAACTTTTCACCCGAGACCGCGAGCGCCTCTTCGAATCTGGCGAACATTGCATCGTCGTTTGAGAACGCACCCGCATTCACCACCCCCAGCGCCACGCCAATAGCGGCCGTGAGCGTGGCCGCGTCGATCAGGTGCGTCGCGCCCAGCTGCTTCGCATAGGTGATCCCATCGGCCAGCACCAGCCGCCCTTCGGCGTCGGTATTGATAATCTCAATCGTTCTGCCAGGCTTGTCAGGAGCTATCGGCATTGCCGTCTGCACGTCGCCCGGCTTGTATGCCTTGCCGCCGGGCATATTCTCGGCTGCGCATACCACCGCGAGCACCCGCACCTTCGGCTTCAACAGCGCAATCGCCCGCATCGCGCCAATCATCGCGGCGCCGCCGGCCATGTCGTACTTCATCTTCTCCATGTTGTCCGACGGCTTAATCGAGATTCCGCCGGTGTCGAAGGTAATGCCCTTGCCGACGAGCCCGAGCACCGGCCCATCGGTTACGCCCTCAGGCTCATAGCGCAGCACAATCAAAGCCGGAGGCTCGGCCGAACCCTGCGAAACAGCCCAGAACGCACCCATCTTAAGTTCGTGCAGTTTCTCAGTCGAAGACACATCCCAGCCCAGCCCAACCGCCTGCGCCATCTCCGCCGCACGCTGGCCCAGGATCGTCGGCGTTAGCTTGTTACCCGGCTCGTTCACTAGCGAGCGCGTAAGGTTCTGGCTCTCGCCCACGATCACGCCCTCGCCAAATGCCGCCTCCAGGGCCGCCTTGTCCGCCGTCTCCGGCGCCACCAGGCGGAACCGCGCGACACTCACATCCTTGCGGTCACTTTTGTAGGTGTCGGCATCGAAGTCGCCCAGAATTGCGCCCTCCACCGCCGCCCTGCCCATTGCATGGAGCGGCACTGCGTGCGGCCGCTCTTCGGACGTGGGGAGTGCAACTGCCAACTCTCTGATTCCACGCGGCTTGGTGTACCGCACCGCCGTCCCGGCCGCATTGCGCACGCCCTGCGCCTTCACTTTGGCCAACTTGCCCAGCCCCACAATCAGCAGGCGCCTAGCCTTCAACCCCGCCGGAGCGTGCAGCAGCACCGCCTCGTTCGCCGCGGCCTTGTACTCGCCGCTCCCGAGCACCGCCGCGGCAGCCGTCTTCACCGCCTCATCCGCGGTCAGCAGCACCGGCGCCGGCTTTGCTTCAGAGCCTTTCGCAGCCTGGCTATCGGCGGCCAGAACGGCCAGCAGTTCAGTCTCAATCTCAGCTAATGGGGAAAAAGTCAGTTCAGTCAGCATGAATCCATTCTTTCATTTTGTGCGGGCTTCAGCCCAGGGTGCCGATAAGTACAACGCAGGAGCTATTGACCGGACCCGAATTTCGTCTCAAAATCAGGAAAATCGGCGAATTGTGCGAATCGAGCCGGGAAAGGACCACCCGTGCAACACAGAGGTGAAAAACTTGTTCGAATCGTCTGCGCCCTGATCACCCTCGGGATGGCAGGCTGCCTCATTGTCTTCGCCGTTGGAAAGAAGATCGATGCGGCGACGATCGCCGCATACACGGTTGCGGTTCTTGCCTGCGCCGTCTTCGCAACCTCCTGGCCCTGGCGCGGAAACTCAAGAGCCCGGTTCTACGCGCTGCTCGGTGTCCTGTGGACGTCCGCTGCCGCCAGCGCCTGGTTTCACGACCAGTCCATGCCGGCAACCCTGTACGGCGTTGCCGCGGCTCTCAGCTTCTGGGGCGCGCTCACAATCGTGTCTTCGCGCAGCGATTCCCATGCTGGCCACGCCGGTCACGCCGGCCACGCGTAGCAATCCAGATAATCATTGGGTCCGCTATGGGGTGGTACCAAAACGGGCCAGCCTTGCCCCACCGTGGGCTACGAGCTAATAGCTGGAAGGGAATAGCTAGCGGCTGCCTTTGTGTTTGTTGGCCTTGATGGCTGCCGTCGCCTCGCGGTCGGCCTCGCGGCGGCGCTCCGTCTCCCGCTTGTCCCAGTCCTGCTTGCCCTTGGCCAGCGCCAGCTCGCACTTTACCCGCCCATGGCGGAAATACAGCCGCACCGGAATGAGCGTATGCCCCTTCACCTGCGTCTTTTGAAACAGCTTACGAACTTCTCCCCGGTGCATCAGCAGCTTTCGTGTGCGGGTTTCGTCGTGATTGGCCAGGTTTCCATGAGAGTACGGTCCAATATGCATGTTCAAAAGGAAGGCCTCACCGTCCTTGATCAGCCCGTAGGCGTCCTTCAGGTTCGCCTTGCCCTGGCGGATCGACTTGACCTCGGTGCCGCGCAGGGCAATCCCCGCCTCAAACTTCTCAAGCAGAAAATAGTTATGCCCCGCCTGCCGGTTGAAGGCCGCGTCCCGCTCGCCGCTGGCTACGGGGTCGCGCGGACGCACCGGCTTGCTCGGGCCGGGCGCATCTTTGGCAACAATCGCGTGGCTGGTCTGGCGGGCCATTTGAACCAATCCTCAGGTTTTTATCCTAGCATTCATAAAGATGAGCCCGGATCATGCGCAGGAGCTGCGGAGGGCCCGATAAGGCATCAGCAGGGGCTAAAGCCCCGGATTCATTCGATGGGTTTTGCGGCCCGGCTAAAGTCGTGCCCTTGTTACAAAACGGACGCAAAGCGAGTTTTTCCGCAGCCTCTAAAGCCCCCTCAATTCCGGGATCTTATCGGCACGCAACCCACCCACTGGGTGTGTTCCCCGGTCGCGCCCTTTCAAAGCCGAAGCGCTGCCCGCCAAACCGTTCTCTTTATAGGGAATTTTCACCCCTCGGCCTGCCCCAACCTTCCCACACAATGCGGAGCCGCCGTAAAATGAACCCTTACTGGCTCAAATTGAATTGCGTCAGCCAACGGAACCGTGGACAGGGCGGCCCAAAGACCCCGCAACCTTCAGCCGCACTTTCGCCTGGGAGCAGAATGATCGATCGCACTCTACCTTCGGCCGCCGCCGGAACCCGCCTGTCCCGAAGCCTCTCCTCAAAACCCTCCGCCGGTCTGGCCTCGCTGGTTTTCGTCGCCTTCGCAGGCCTGACGGTTGCGGCCGCTTTCGCCGCCGGACCTGCGGCCAGCTCCCTCTACAAGCAAGGCCAGGCAGCCGAGGCGCGCCAGGACTACGACACCGCCTTTGAGGATTACCAGAAAGCCCATCAGAAAAACCCCAAAGATCTGCGCTACGAGACCGCCTTCTACCGCGTTCGCATCTCAGCGTCGGCGGCGCACATCACCCAGGGCCGCAAGCTCTATCAGTCCGGCGACACGCAGGGCGCCCTGGCCGAATTTCTCCATGCCGCTGAAATTGACCCCGGCAACGAAGCCGCCCAGCAGGAGATCGCCCGCGTCCGCGAAAAGCAGGGCGAAGTGGCGCCTGCATCCGAGGCGGCCATCCCCGAGCTCGCGGGCGAACAGGCCGAGCTCGATTCCATCGGCTCACCGGCCCATCTCAAGCCCGTCTCAAACGAGCCCCTCACCCTGCACATGACCGAAGACACCAAGGTCATCTACCAGGCCGTGGGAAAAGCCGCCGGCATCAACATTCTCTTCGACCCCGACTTCAACTCCAAGCGTATTTCGGTTGAGCTCAATAACGTCTCGCTGCTCGATGCCCTGCGCATCGTGGGCACCATGTCCAACTCCTTCTGGCGCCCAGTCACCTCGAACACCATCTTTGTGGCCACCAACTCCCGCGCCAAGCGCACCGAGCTCGACGAGCAGGCGGTTCAAACCTTCTACCTGGCCAACGCCTGGCAGCAGAACGACCTGAACGACGTGAACACCGCGATCCGCAACCTGATGCCCAGCGCCAAGGTTTACGCGGTGCAGAGCCAGAATGCAATTGTGATGCGCGGCACGCCCGACGAGCTGCTGCTTGCGCAACAGCTGGTGAGCGACCTCGACAAGCCGCGCCCTGAAGTTGTGGTCGACATGGCCGTTCTCGAGGTAAGCAAGAACTGGGAACGCACCCTCGGCATCGAGTGGCCCAGCAGCGTGGGCGTGGCGCTGCAGCCGCCGTGCAGCGGCTCTTCGTGCTCCAGCTCGACGTCTACGGGCACTACTACAGGCACCACCTCCAGCACCACCAACAACACCACGCTTTACTCGCTCTCGCACCTCAAGGCCTCTGACTTCGCCGTCACCATCGGTGGGGCCACGCTGAATCTGCTTCTCACCGACGCTCACACGCAGATTCTGCAGGACCCGCGCATCCGCGCCACCGACGGCCAGAAGGCCAGCATGAAGATCGGCTCCAAGATCCCCATCGCGACGGGTTCTTATCAAACGGGCGCGGCCACGGCGCTGGTGAGCTCGCTGGTCAATACCCAGTTCCAATATGAGGATGTCGGCGTCGACGTCGAGATGACTCCCAGCGTCCACTACGACAACGACGTCACCCTCAAGGTCAAAATCACGGTCAGCGCGCAGAGCGGCTCGGTCACCATCAGCGGCGTCACTGAGCCCATCCTCAGCCAGCGCGTCGTCGACCAGGTCATCCGCCTGCACGAGGGCGAGGCCAGCATCCTCGGCGGAATCCAGGACAATCAGGATCAGCAGAGCTGGACCGGCGTTCCCGGACTCAGCTCCATCCCCATCCTCAAATATCTCTTCGGCTCAAAGGACCACACCATCCAGCAAGACGAGATTGTGTTCGTCGTTGTGCCGCATATTGTCCGTTCAGCCGACATCCAGCAGCGCAATCTGCGCATGATCGACACCGGCACCGGCCAATCCATCGACCTGCGCCATCTCGATACGGACAATGCCGCCCCGGCCCCGGCGCCTTCAGTCAGGCCCACGGCGCTTGAGCAGCAGCCGGGCCAGCGTCCCGGGTTTACAGCAACCGTCCCCAGCCAGAGCGCCGACGTAGCCGCGCCCATCGCTCTCGCCCAGATGCGCTCGAACCTGCAGCAGGGCCTCGCGCCTCCGGCTCCTGCGACCCCTTCGCAGCCGCCGGCTCAACCGGCCGCGCAGCAAACCGCTCAGATTGTTCAGCCGCCTGGCGCTCAACCGGCTGCACCACCGTCAGCTCAACCGGCCGCGCAGCAAGCCGTTGTGCCACCTGGCTCTCCAACGGCTGTTTCGCCTCAGGCATCCCGGCCAATTCCCGATGCACAAGGCGGCGCACCCATGCAACCGGGTCCCGGAGGATCCGTTTCCTTCGTTTTCAATCCACCGCCGGGCACGGTCAACAACGGCGCCAGCTTCCAGGTCCCGGTGGTGATCAACGGCGGCGTCGACGTCGCTCTCGTCCCCCTGCAAATTCACTTCGATCCAGCCGTGCTTTCCCTGGTCAATGTTTCCTCTGGCAACCTGCTCAACCGCGATGGGCAACCGGCCACGGTCATTCATAACGAAGATGGCAAGGGGGGCCTGACCGTGGTGGCGTCGCGTCCGCCGCACACGCCGGGTGTGAGCGGCAGCGGCACCGTCTGCGTCCTCACATTTCAGGCAAAGGCTCCCGGAACCACCGGCCTCGTCTTCACCAGCGCGTCGTTTATGAACAGCGCTCAGCAGCAGGTGCAGGGGCAGGGCGCGCAAACCACCATCGTGGTGAAGTAGGAAACGCACATGCGCAGGCAGCCAGCAATGAGAGTAAAACCAGGCGAGCGCGGCCTCACTCTGGTCGAGTTGATGGTCACCATCACGATCCTGGCTATCCTTGCCGGCGCTGCTTACCCCATCGCGCGCTTCCAGTACAAGCGCCAGAAAGAACGCGAACTGCACTACGACCTGTGGATGATACGGGACGCAATCGACAAGTACAAGGATGCCGCCGACAAAGGCGCCTTCCAGACCAAGGTCGACAGCCAGAACTATCCACCCGACCTGCAGACGCTGGTTGACGGGGTTGATGTGCAGGGCAAGAAGCTTCGTTTTCTCCGCCGCATCCCGGTCGACCCCATGACCGGCAACGCCGAGTGGGGCCTGCGCTCGATGCAGGACGACCCCGACAGTGACTCGTATGGCGGGGAGAGTGTTTTCGACGTATATTCGAAGTCGGACGGCACCGGCCTCGACGGCACCAAATACAACACCTGGTAACGCGGAAAAACTGAGGATTACGTGCAACACAGTCGCCAACAATCGGCGGGCTTTACGCTCATTGAGCTGCTCATCGTGATGACCATCATCAGCATCCTCGCGGTGGTGGCCATCCCGCGCTTCACCTCGTCCATCCGTGCCGCCCGCGAGGCTGTTCTCCGCGAAGATCTGCACACTATGCGCGACGCCATCGATTCCTACACCATGGACAAGCAAAAGGCGCCGCAGTCGCTCGACGACCTGGTGCAGAACGGCTACCTGCGCGAGATTCCCATGGATCCGATGACCCACACCAAAGACTCATGGGTCACCGACACCAGCGACGCCATGTTCTCAATCGACCAGTCCGAACCCGGAATCGACGACGTCCACTCCGGCTCCGACGAGACCGGCTCCGACGACCAGCCGTATTCCTCCTGGTAGACCGAACGTATAAAGTAATGGAATGATCCAGCAGAAGTTCCTCTCGCTTGCGACAGGTGCTCAGGCAACCCGCGGCGCAATTGTCCTCGCCTGTGCGCTCTTCCTTCCGGGTCTGGCCGCCGCGCAGACCGGTCCCACGATCACCATTCGCATCCTCGATGGCAAAACCGGCGAGCCCATCAATCCCTCGAATCTGCTCATTCGCGTCGATCGCAAAGACGAGCCTAACAACGAGGGGCTCAAACTCAATGGCGCCGACCCTGCTACAGCCGTGCTGCCTCCGAGCGCGACGCTGCTTTCCGTTCAGGGAGCCTACAATGCATCGATGGATGTCTACATCAACTGCGATGCCGATGCGGGAAAAGATAACACTGTATTGAAGTGGTACTCGATCGCAGACATTCTAAAGACCGGAGTGGTCGCCCCTGACCTGTGTTACAAGGGCAAGTACCAGCACAAGTTCAACATCGCGGCCAAGCCCGGAGAATTTGTGTTCTTTGTCCGGACGCACAGCTGGCGCGACATACTGTCAGACTGATTGCTCCCGAATCGCCACCAGAAGCCACAGGAGCGAATCTGTACTTGCGTCTCGATCCCGCACCTCCGGCACTCAATGACTTGATCGCGCAGGTGTACCTGAATTACGCGGCGCTGATGAGCGTTGCGCCGGCGCATGGACAGGACCACCTCGGCGGCAAACTGCTTTACGCCGGCGATCTCGATGCCCGCGGGAGCGCGCTGGCCATTGCAGGCAACATCGCCGGCGCGGCGACACTGGCCGCGACGGCCGATCGGGCCGCAAGCAAGCAGGCCATGCGCGAGGGCGCTGTCGATTTCGCCGTCACCACCCTCGACGAGGCTCTGCGCATCCTCAAAAACCAGGTACGCAAGCACGAGCCGGTCTCAGCGTGCGTGGGCGCAGCGCCTGAAAATGTTGAGCGCGAGATGCTCGAGCGCGGCGTAGAGCCCGATCTGCTGCGTGCAACTGAGGGCGCATTGCCGG
Source organism: uncultured Acidobacteriaceae bacterium (assembly GCA_963808695.1). GTDB lineage: Bacteria > Acidobacteriota > Terriglobia > Terriglobales > Acidobacteriaceae > Telmatobacter. Next base: position 94,248 of record CAWEHF010000007.1, on the reverse strand, counting down.
ACTCGTTTGCGCGATTCATCGCGCTGGGCGCGCGGCGCATCGAACCGCAACCGCTCGCGGCCGGTCAAGCGCTTTTCACCGTCGAGATTCCCTTGGGATCCACGCGCGAATCGGCGCGGATTGAAGAGATTCTGGCAGCATCGATTGCGGAAGGCGACTTTGTGAATCGCCGATGGCTGCGGCTCTCGCCGCGCTACCTCGGGCCACAAGCGCGGCGCGTGCTTTCGGTGGTGTGCGAGGCTGGTTTGGTTCGAGGGCTCAGTGAGCAGCTTGCGCAGTTGAGCCGGGAGCCTGGCTAGCGGAGCAGGAAACGCCGTCGAGTCAATCCCTATTCCCTATTCCCTGCTTCTTCGATCTTTCCCCACAGCTCTTTGATGCCGTAGCCGGTCTTTGCCGACACCGGGAGAATCTCATCGAGTTGGTGCGCCTTTTTGAGCGCGGCAAGGTTGCGCGTGCGTTGGTTGCCGCTCAGGCGATCGGCCTTGGTGGCGACAACCACAAAATCTCTTCCCGCCGCGCGCAGCCACTCGAACAACTGTGCATCGCTCGGCTGCGGCTCAACGTTCGAGTCGATGAGGCAGACGCAAAGCCCGAGGTTCTGGCGGCCGGAGAGATAGGGCTCAATGAATTTGGGCCATTCAGCCGAGATTGACTTTGAGATCTTCGCGTATCCGTATCCGGGCAGATCGGCAAAAACCATCCTGGAGCGTTGCCGCTCATCCTGCAGCTTGAAAAAGTTGATGGCGCGGGTGCGGCCCGGCGTGGACGAGACCTTTGCCGCCTTCTCGCCCACCAGCGCATTGAGCAGGCTCGATTTGCCCACATTCGACCGGCCGAGAAATGCAACCTCAGGCAGCGCCGGAGGGGGAAACTGAGCGGCGCTGAGGGCGGAAAGCAAAAACTGAGTGGTATAGCGCATTCTTTCTAGGATAGCCGCTGGCGCAGCCTATGCGAATCGCTCTTGCCCGCCGCGCGCTTCAGTGCATCAATGGGAAAGGAAGCTCCGGCGACGCCTCCCCGGCGTCGAGCGCGATTAACCACGCGCGTACGCTCTGCCGGATCGCTTCCACATCGAGCCCGCCGAATGAGTCAGGATAGGGATCGAGCCGGCGCTTGGCCGCTCGCAACAGAGAACCCGCGCCCACGCGATTGCCGCGCTCGAAATGGTGAAACGCCGCCGCGATCTGGATCAGCGCCTGCAGAAACGTCTTCTCCGGCTGCGCGGCGCGCAGCCATGCGCTCTCCCAGTGCTCATGCGCCTCAAAGAACTCACGGTTTCGATAGCACCTGAGCCCCTCGGCCAGCGCGCCATGCTCCCAATCCAGCGGCATCGTGCTTTTATTATCGGGCCGCTGCGCGCCCCATCCTTGGCGTCCGCCGCGGCGGATTCTTGCGCCAAAGGTGGGATACCACGAATTCCAATCGCGCTCTCCAATAGCATCGGGCTATCCATGCGGCGACATGCATAACCCGGATTCTATCGGCGGCGCTCATCGCGGACCCGGTGGGATGTAGTCCTCAAAGTAGCGCATGAGAAGCGTCTGCCTGTGAATCAGCGTGCCGGGACCTTCGACCAACGCGTGGGTCCGGTTGGGGTAATCCATAAATTCGAACGGCTTGCCCAGCGCGATGAGTTTATTCACCAGCCGCTCGGTTCCCTGGAAGTGTACGTTGTCGTCGCCCGAGCCGTGAATGATGAGCAGGTGGCCCTTCAATCCCTCTGCATAGCTGATGGGCGAGCCGTCGTGATAGCCCTTTGCATTTCCCTGCGGCAGGCCCATGTAACGCTCCTGGTAAATGGAGTCGTACAGCGCCTGATCGGGAACCGGCGCGAGCGCCACGGCGGCCACCAGCTGGCCGGGATAGCGGAACATCTCGTTGAGAGTGGAAGATCCGCCGCCCGAGTGGCCCCACATGCCCATGCGCGTGGTGTCGATGTAAGAGTGCGTTTGAGCAAAGGAGTCGATCGCCTCGGATTGCTGCTTTGATCCGAGCACGCCGATCTGGCCGTAGATGGATTTGCGCCACTCGCGGCCGCGCGGCTGCGGCGTGCCGGCATTGTCGAAGCTCACCACAACGTAGCCTTCGCGCGCGATCACCTTGTATTGCCGAAAGCTCCAGCTGTCCCTCACCGTCGCCGCCGCCGGCTCGCCGTAGACGAAGACCAGCATTGGATACTTCTTTGAAGGATCGAAATTGGGCGGCTTGACGACAAAGGTGCTCAGCTTTACGCCGCCGCCCACCGTGGTCTCGGCAAACTCAACCGGCTCGGGATCGATGGCGTTCTCTTTGGCGATCAATTGGTCATTCGAAACCAGCGTACGCACGGCTTTTTGCGTCGCCATCTCGACCATCTCGTAGCGCGGAGGCTGCGTCGCGCTCTGGAACGAGTGAATGGCCCAGCGTCCGTCAGGCGAAACGTCGTAACGGTGGTTGCCGGATTCGCCGTCGGGCGTCACGCGCTCGGGAGAGCCTGTGCCGTCGAGCCGCGAGCGATACAGATATTGGCGGATGAGATCGTGAGGCGACGCCAGAAAATAAAAGTAGCCGCCGGCAGCGTCAAAAAGCACCGGCTCGATGACGTCGGCCGCGAAGTTGGTAATAAGGCGAGGCTGGCCGGTTGCGCGAGACACAAGATACGCATGCCGCCATCCGTCGCGCTCGCTGAGCCAGAGCAGTTGTTCGTTGCGGCCGCTCTTGTCTGCGACCCACTCGTACTCCGGCATAAAGTCGACCCACGCCTTGTCGGTATCTTCAAAGAGCAGCCGTGCCACACCCGTCGCCGCATTCACGAGCATTACCTTGTCGTCGTTTTGCAGGCGGCTGAGATACTGCAGGACGATCTCGTTCGAGTAGCCCACCCAGTCCATGCGCGGAATGTAATTGTTGCGCGGGTCGCCATCCAGCTTGATCCACGTGGTCGCGCCGCCCGTTGCCGGAATCACGCCCGCGCGCACCGCCGCGTTGGTCCCGCCCGGGTGCGGATACTTGTACTTCAGCAGCGTCGGATACTCGGAGTCGGTGTCGTCGATGAGCGTGTACTCTTCAACGCCCGATTGATCGAACTGCCAGTAGGCGATCGATTTCGAGTCAGGACTCCAGCGGAATGCGTCGCGCAGTTCGAACTCCTCCTCCGTCACCCAGTCCGTAGTGCCGTTGATGATGTCGGTTGATCCATCGGTGGTGAGTTGCAGGATGGATAGATCCGCGAGCGATTGCACGTAGATGTTGTTGGATCGAACGAAGGCAACCCGCGTGGCGTCAGGAGAGAACTTGGCGAACATCATGGTGGCCTCAGGGGCTTCGCCGCCGAGCCTGGTGAGCTTGCCGTCAGAGAGGCGCAGCACCCAGTAGTCGCCGCGTGTGCGTTGACGCCACACGCGCTTCGCATTCGTAAAGATGAGCAACATGCTGTGATCTGCCGACCACGAGTAGTCGTCGATCGCGAGCGGCGTCTTCTGCCCTGGCGGAATAAGCACACTGGCCGAGACCAGAGTGCTGCGCTTCCCGCTGGCAGTGTCGTAGACGACAATGTCCTGCGCATCCGGCGCTAAAGTTGAGGGCTCAAGCACCGTGTAGCGGCTGCCGCCGTCAATCCAGCGGCTTTCAGCCGGGGATTTTGGGCGGGCCTCGCCGGAAGCGCGCATCGAGTCAATGTATTGCTGCGATGGATGGGGAAACGCCGGCGTGGATTGCGCGTTGGCGCTCACCGTCAGCAGCAACGCGAGCGTTAAGCCAGCTGCAGTGCCGGCAAGACGGCGACGATTCGATGGAATAAAGTTCATGGATGTGTAGGCCTCGATGAAGCGGAGATACCGAAGTTATGAGAAAAGCTCAGTGCGGGGCGTGGGTACTTTCTCAAAGACTTTATCTGATGGGGGGTGAGGCGGGCTACTGGGAATTGCTCGATCCGGTGCCGCAGATGCGACCGACCCGACCGCCCGCCGCCGGTTTATGTACACTTGAGGGCGACCGCAAAAGTGTTTGCCAGAGGAATACCATGCAGACGTTGTTAGAGAGCCTCACTTACCAAGTGATTGGCCCCGCGATCAAGAGAAGATGGTTTTCAGGACGGGTTGTGCCATTTCGCCGATACCTAGAAATATACGAAGAGGCACTTGAAATAGGCGTTGCTGTTGGCTATGCCCACCGCGAGAACTTGCTTTGGTTAGCGCAACTGTTCAGCGACAAAGGGCGTGAGCCGGAAGTCATTAAGGCTCTTAGCGACCTCGCGAAGAAGCGCCTATCAGAATCGCCAAACGCAGCCAGCCTATTCGATTTCGGGATGTTTGCGGAAGAGTCTCGTGTCATGGGAGAAATCCGAGCGCGAACGTTCCCCGGAACCGACATTTTCTCGATGAGTGAGGAGGAAATATGGAAGTTCCCCAAAAAGCTAGATAAGGTAAACAGAGCAATGGACGTGATTGCAGATAAGCTAAACATTCCGGTTGCTGTCGCATTCACCAATCTCCAAACCGTGATGAGCCTCGGAATTGGCCTGGGCGGAGCTATACCCGATGTTGCAGAGCAGTTTTGGTCCCATCAATACGAGGAACCTGTCGCGAAATACAGGATGATCAAATTGCGGGAGGCTGGATTGAACATTCCTTCGATAATGCCCGATTCGATATCGCTTGCAGAATTTGGACAACAGATGCGCTTGATTGTCGATGCATTCATCGCAAGGAATCGACCTGATGTCGCGGTGTAGCTGAATAACCCGCGACGTTAATCAGTCCAGGCAGCAGTGATTGAATTGAAGTACTAAACGGGAAGACCAACACAGTTCCAACCGCGCGAAGTGGGGTGAACGCGATGGCTATCGAAGACAAATTCAATGTCAACCTAAATCAAAATCTTTGGGGGATGGTTGTTTGCTATGCTTCCTTGGGCGTTGCCGAGCGTTGGAAACTTTGCGCTCTCTTCTGGCTGTCGGTTATTAGTTCCGCGGGAATGACTCTTTCTGTCTTGATAACCTTCACAGCCTATACGTGGAACTACTGTAAGAAAAAGGCCCCATAGCCGCGGGCCACAAACCACTTGCGGGGATCACACTGACGGCAAATATTGGGGCACTCCGGCCCCGCTTTCGAGACCTCAGGAATCCAATCCGTTTACTGCCTCGCCGTCACGCCGCCCGTAATGTCCGCCGTAGCAGGCGGCACTGCGGCCAGCACTTCAGTCGCGCCTGAAACTGGCGTCGGCAGTGGCCCTTCGAGGGCCAGCGCCAGCACCTCATCCATCGAGTCGACAAAGTGCAGCTTCACTGAGTTCTTGATGTTGTCAGGCAGTTCCGAAACATCTTTCTCGTTGGCCTTGGGCAGAATTACCTCAAAGATTCCGGCGCGCAGTGCGGCCAGAAGCTTCTCTTTCAATCCGCCGATGGGCAACACCTTGCCGCGCAGCGTGATTTCGCCGGTCATGGCGATGTCGCGACGGACGGGAATTTTGGCGAGAGCGCTGGCCAGCGCCGTGGCCATGGTGATGCCGGCTGAGGGGCCATCCTTGGGAATCGCGCCCTCAGGCACGTGCAGATGCACATCGACGTTGCGGTAGAACTCGCGGCTTAGGCCCAGCGCCAGCGCGCGCCCGCGAATGTAGCTGAGCGCGGCTTGTGCCGACTCTTGCATTACGTCGCCGAGCTGCCCGGTAATGGTGAGTTTGCCCTTGCCGTCGAGCACCTGCACCTCGGTTGACAGAATGCTGCCGCCAACCTCGGTCCACGCCAAGCCGGTTACCAGGCCCACTTCGCTCTTCTCGTGCACCTCGCTGTCGCGGAACCGGGGCACGCCGAGGTACTCGCTTACGTTGGCCGCGGCGATCTCTTCCTTGTGCTTGGCGCCCCCCTTGACCACTTTGCGCGCCACTTTGCGGCACACGTTGCCGATTTCGCGCTCGAGGTTGCGCACGCCGGCTTCGCGCGTGTAGTAGCGGATGATCTCGAGAACTGCGTCGTCTTTGAAGACGATGTTCTTCTCGCTCAATCCGGTCTGCTCGCGCTGTTTCTTGATGAGGTACTGCTTGGCGATCTCCAGCTTTTCGTGCTCAGTGTAGCCCTGCAGGCGGAGGATCTCCATGCGGTCCTGCAGCGCCGGAGGAATGGTGTGCAGCACGTTGGCGGTGGCGACGAAGAGGACTTGAGATAAATCATAGTCCACGTCGAGGTAGTGATCCTGGAAAGTTATGTTCTGCTCGGGGTCGAGCACTTCGAGCAGCGCCGAGGCTGGATCGCCGCGGAAGTCGGACGAGATCTTGTCAACCTCATCGAGCAGGAAGACGGGGTTCTTGGTGCCCGCGCGCTTCATGTGCTGGATGATCTGGCCCGGCATGGCGCCGATATAAGTGCGACGGTGGCCGCGAATCTCAGCCTCGTCCCTCACGCCGCCCAGCGAGAGCCGCACGAACTTGCGCCCCGTCGATTTTGCAATCGACATGCCCAGCGAGGTCTTGCCTACTCCCGGCGGGCCCACGAAGCACAGGATCGAGCCCTTGGGATTCTTGACGAGTTGCCGCACGGCAAGGAACTCGAGAATGCGCTCCTTGATTTTTTCAAGGCCGTAATGGTCGGTGTTGAGCACCTTTTCGGCGTAGTCGATGGAACGCGTCTCTTTCGATTTCTTTTTCCACGGCACGGCCAGCAGCCAGTCGATGTAGTTGCGGCTCACCGTGGACTCGGCGCTCATGGGCGGCATGGCCTCGAGCTTTTTCAGCTCCTGGATGGCCTTGTCGAGCACATCCTTGGGCATGCCGGCTGCCTCAATCTTCTTGCGCAACTCGTCGAACTCGCTCTTCTCGCCCCGGCCCAGCTCCTTCTGTATGGCCTTGATCTTTTCGTTGAGGTAGTACTCTTTCTGCGCGCGCTCCATCTGCCGCTTCACGCGCGACTGGATGTTGCGGTCGAGATCGAGTTTTTCGATTTCGATGTCGAGCACGTCGGCGATGCGCGCCAGCCGCGCCGCCGGATCGAAGATTCCGAGCAGTTCCTGCTTTTCTTCAATGCCCAGCTGCAGGTTGGCGGCGATGGTGTCGGAGAGCTTGGCCGGCTCATCCATGCGCACCGTGGCGATAATGGTTTCGTAGTTGAGCGATTGCTGCAGCTTGACGTACTGCTCAAAGAGGCCGGTGACGCGCTGCATCAACTGCTCGGCGGCCGGCGTCATTTCAAAATTGGTTTTGCCGGTGCGCACCGTGGCCACAAAGAATCCGTCGCGGTCGTTCACTTCGACTGACTTGGCGCGCTCCACGCCCTCAACCAGCACCTTGATGTTGCCGTCGGGCATCTTCACGCTCTGCACGATGTTGCAGATGGAGCCCACCTGGTAGATGTCCTTGGCCTTGGGCTCGTCGATGGCGGCGTCGTGCTGCGTGGCCAGAAAAATCTTGCGGTCGCCGGTGAGCGCTTCCTCGAGCGCGCGCACGCTCGACTCGCGCCCCACCACAAACGGAGTCATCATGTAGGGGAAGATGACCATATCGCGTATGGGCATCATGGGCAGCTTGCGCAGCTCGGGTTTTTCTCGGGGAGTCGTCATCGGGCACCTTATTCTTAGACGCCCTGGAGCCCGCTGGCGACGCACGAGCTTTCCGGGGTCATAGTCGGATTGTACAGCTTAATCGCCTGAGCGCAGATTCCCAATCCGGGCCAAATCTTCGATATCTACAATGTTTGCATTGCGCAAACCCATATCGGCGCTCCATGGGCGATACTGTGTCAAGAGCGAATGGAGGGGAACAGCCATGCAAGAACGCGCAATGCCGCAAAAAGGGCCGTATCCCGTTGATGTCGAAGCTCGTAAGACCTACTTGTGGTGCGCCTGCGGTCACAGCGCAACCCAGCCCTTCTGCGACGGCAGCCACGCCGGAACGGGATTTACGCCAGTTAAGTTCGAGGCCAGGGATTCAGAGACCGTGTGGCTGTGCGGATGCAAGCGTACCCGCGACAAGCCGTATTGCGATGGGACGCACGGGGGGCTGTAACTCAATACGCGCACGAGATATCGCATTTTCAGAGTTGATGTATCCCGAAGCCTCGAGGCCAAGTCGGCGGGCATTAGGGAGCGCCGACCTTCGAATCAGGACATAAAGGAGACAGTAACTCTGAAAATGCCGTAGTCACTCGTGCGCTCACAACCCGGCCGTCTCCGTCTTCACCTCATACAGCGCGTGATGCGTAAGGATATACAGCGTCCGCCGATCCGCACCGCCAAAGACTAGGTCAACCGGCCTTTCCGGCACATCGATCCTCTCGATCAGCTTCCCCCCGGGTGAGTAAACCAGGATCTGCCCGGCCGCTAAATACAAGCACCCGCGTTCGTCCTGCGCCAACGCTTCTCCACCTGTCTCGGCAAATGATTCAAGGCCGGTGACCGATCCGGACGGCGTGACCGTGCCTTTATAGGTCTTTTCATCGCCCTCTGAGGTCACATAGAGAGGATGACCGGGAACGGCTCTTTGCAGCCCGAAGGTCCGCAGCAGATCGGCCATCTTCGTTCCCCACTCCGTGCGGCCCTGCACAAAATCGTCGCCCGCCGGGATATACGTGCTGCCATCGGGCGCGAGGTACTGCGACTGACGCGCATTCGAGAAATCAAGCATGCTGAAGACGCCTTCCGGCAGAAAGGCTGTCGCAGCGGCGTGCTCCGCAGCCGCCTGCGGATCGATCATCGCGATCTGACCGCCCTCCGCATCAGGCCGGAAAAAGTACACCTTGCCCGCGCCGCTTCTCGATATCACCAGCATGTCGCCCGCCTTATCGAAAGCCAGGTTTTCCGGCTCCAGAGAATCGCTGCTCACCAGCACAGCTTCGCGGTTTTCCTCGGACCATCTATAGATACGCTGCCAGTGCGTATCGACAAAGTAGAGCGTGCCCGCCGCATCCACCGCTCCGCCCGAGATCGAAAAGAAGCCTTCGGCGAGTTTCTTTACTTCCGCCACCGGCGCGGCCGAAGTCGCAGTCTGCGTCCCCGGCACATCGAGCGAAGCAAACTCGCGCGCCCGCACCTCGGCGTGATGCGTGGAATCAACCACCGAATTGTCGAACGAGACCTTGCTGTTGCTATCCACGTGCATGTTGCGGATGCGAATCCCGCTCGACTCCGATACCTTCACCGCATACGGAAACGGCGCATAAGTGCTGATCACGCGATACCCGTGATAGTTGGCAATGGTGATGTTCCGTGACCTCGCAATCTCGAGCGGCAGCGCATTGGGGCTCTCGCCGCGCTCCTCCTCGGTCTGCAGCGCGTCCAGTTCCCAGTTCTCCACGCCGTCGAGCCGAATCTCGTTGCGCACGTGATGTTCACTCGAAAGCTCGTATACATGGCCCGGCGTGGAGGTATTCGAGATGAAGAGCCCGGCTGCGGCAAATGTGTCCGGAGTCCAGATGTCGGCGAACGTCCCCCCTCCACCATGCGTGATCCACAAGCTCGGATACTGCGAATCCCAGTGGTAGCGCGGATTCGGATCGCCCGTGTGCGTGTTGTTGTAAGGATTGATCCGCGAGCCGTCCGCGGCGTTGGTTCCGTGGCCGCCGAGAAAGCGCACGTCGTCCATCAGCGAATCGGCCCCCGCCCGCCACAGCGCGCCCACTGCGCGGTCGTTGATGCCTCCCGTGAAAAGGCCGATGCCGGTCACAATGTTGTGCCCGCCCCTGGGCGTCTCCAGCAGTGCGCGCGGCCCGCCGATCCCCTGAAAGCCTGGACTTTCATCTTTCAGATCGAACTGCGTCATGCTGGGATGCAGCCCAATCAGCACGGTATCGGGACGAAGGCGGATCGTATCGCTGACCAGATACCTCCCCGCCGGAATGTACAGTGTCCCATGCTTGTCGATCGCTTCCTGGATCGCCGCCGTGTCGTCCGTCACCCCGTCGCCCTTCACGCCCAGCGTCCGCAGATTCACCCACGTCGCAGCTGGGGGCAACGAGGCAATCTCGTTCACTTCCAACGGCGGCAACTGCTTCACAGCCTGCGCGTCGAACTTCGTTTCAATGCCTCCCCAGTCCGCCGCGCTTTTCATCGTCAGCCCATGCGAGAACGACTTCACCACGTAACTCTCGCCCGGTCCTTCGATCTTTCGTCCGCTCTCACGCAGCAGCGCGAAGACCTTCACGTTGCGGCACGCAATGTCTTCCAGATTGATCTCCGTCCGTCGATTGTCTACGTTGCCAAAGGTGATGGCCGGCCCGGAGATGTCTTCAAAGTGCGACCGCGCCACCCACAACTCTTCGGAATACCCAGGATCGATCGAGATCGCCTGCGGCACATTGCGAAACGTATCGTGAATTAGCGTCAGTCCCGCGTCGTGCTCCTGGATCGCGGCCTGCGTCTGCCCCTCGAAGCTCGAATCAATCAGTGTGAACTGCCATCCCGGCGAGGGCCTGATCGTCACAATACCGTATTGGCCGCCGTGAAAGTGCAGGTCTTCAGCCTCGTTCCCAATATCCTTCAGCGCCGCCAGCCCCGACCCAATCCAGAAGTCCATGTGCGCCAGGTAGCAGTGCTGCGCTACATGAAACCGGATCGCCACCGCTGCCGGATTTCCCTTCCCAATCTCGAAATCCACGTTGCTCATCGCGGAATAAAACGTGCCTGGATTCGCATCCGGCACAGACGCATCCGGAGGGACTGTCCCTTCGATCGGCTCAGCCGGCCGGCCGGTGGCAAAGTCGATTCGGGGCTCAGGCCGGCGCCGTCCTCCCGCAAAGAGAAACATGTACCCCAACCCCTGCTGGTATCCCGGCGTGTTGTCGGCCAGCGCGAAGACCGGCCGCGTCGCCCCATAGCCGATCACCCGTACCGAAGGCCACACATAGATCGTGCGCGTAATCCGGTAGCGCCCCGACGGGACAAAGACAAGGCCCTCGCCGCGCTCATCCGCGCGGTCAATGGCCGCCTGAATCGCGGCGCTATCATCGGCCACGCCGTCGCCATGGACGGGAAAGCTGTCGGGCGTGAGATACACGGCCCTGGCATCCTCCAGCCGCACGGGATAGTACGACGCGGCCCGAAGCAAGGGCGCGACCCAAAGCACGGCCAACGCAAGCAGAACAATCTTTTTCATGGATTTTTCCCTTCGCCTTCGTGGCGCGCAGCAACCGCCAGCCGCGCAACTCAACATTCAGCCAGAGCGAGCCCCGGTCCGTCAAGGAAAAATCACATAAACAATCGGTTGTCTTGAGGAGAGTGGGGCCAGGGGAGGAAACGTCCAGGTTCTGAGCTCAGTTTTCAGTCGGAATTCTTTTCGCTTCGTCCGCAACCACTATGGCCACGTTGTCTTTTCGACTTTCGATGCCCAGTCCCAATTCGTCTCGCAAGGCTCTCTGCCACGTGGTGAACATATCAGTGCCCAGCTCAGGGCGCATATCCACGCTGAAGTCAAAGACACCTGTTAGCCCCGTTTTGTCCACCACCGGAATCTGGGGTCCGCCGGCCTGGACGGGCTCGCTTGGATTCTGCGGGGCTGGTATCGAAAACTGGATTGCGAGCAAGTCTGCGAACTGACGCATATCGCCGTGGAAATGAAAACCCGGCTGGGCCGTGGGCGTTTCACCATCCTTCAGCGGGTGAATTCTGGGGCCCGATTTGCCGACGACCAGCTCATACACGCGCATCTCTCGCACTTCGTTGTGCTCCACCAGATTGAATCGTCGGGCAAGAAGACTTCGAAGCATCGGGGCCATTTGCTCCCTGGTGCCCACCCCGCCCGCTTTGGCGCCGATATCGTATTCGTTCTGGTCGAGCCAGTTCGGCCCTGATACCTGGCTCAACTGCAGACCATAGGCCTCAGCAATGAGACGCTTCAGCGTGACGTTCCTGGCCGTGAGCCCGTCAGGCGAATACGTTAGCTGATTGTTGTAGTCCGGTCCGACAATGTGCTGGCTCGGCTTGACTGAGGCAACATCAAATGCCGGCGCCGACGCCGGGGCTTGGCCGCATATCACTGCGCTGGGGAAAGCCAGAGAGATGAGCAGGCAGAGCGCGCGCATGGTCCCAAGCATATGCGCCGGCGCTGGAGCCGGCAAACTGCGGAATGCAAGCAGCAAAAAGCCCCTCCCGATCGGACGGAGGGGCTCTTCGTGCAAATGACTTATGGCTGCGTCAGCCGGCCTTTTCAAGCAGGCACAGCGACAGGTCTCGGCGCTCCACCATCTCGCGCGTAATCTCAACGTCGCGCACCCGTTTGTTACTGGGCAGGTGGTACATCAGGTCGAGCATCAGTTCTTCGAGGATCATGCGCAATCCGCGCGCGCCGACCTTGCGTGCCAGGGCCTCGTGCGCAACGGCGACCACGGCCTCCTGCGTAAAGTGCAGGCGCACGTTTTCGTATTCAAAGAGCCGCTGGTATTGCTTCAGGATGGCGTTGCGCGGCTTGGTGAGGATTTCGATCAGCGCCGACTCGTCGAGCTCGTCGAGGACGCCCATCACCGGCAGACGGCCGACGAATTCAGGGATCAGCCCGTACTTGATCAGGTCCTGCGGCTCGGTCTGGCGCAGCAGTTCGGTGTCGCGATGGCTGCGCGTGGTGGCTGCATCGGCCTCGGCATCCACCGCCTTGAAGCCCAGCGCTTTCTTGCCCACGCGCCGGCCAACCACGCGCTCCAGGCCCACAAAGGCTCCGCCGCAGATGAAGAGAATATTGGTGGTGTCGACCGCGGTAAACTCCTGGTGCGGATGCTTGCGCCCGCCCTGCGGGGGCACATTGGCGACCGTGCCTTCGAGGATCTTCAATAGCGCCTGCTGCACGCCCTCACCTGAAACATCGCGGGTGATGGAGGGGTTCTCGTCCTTGCGCCCGATCTTGTCGATCTCGTCGATGTAGATAATGCCCTGCTGCGCGCGGGTCACGTCGCCATCGGCGGCCTGCAGCAGCTTGAGGATGATGTTCTCAACGTCCTCGCCCACGTAGCCGGCTTCGGTCAGCGTGGTCGCGTCCACAATGGCGAAAGGCACGTCGAGCATCTTGGCCAGCGTGTGCGCCAGCAGCGTTTTGCCTGAGCCGGTGGGACCGATCAGCAGAATGTTCGACTTCGACAGCTCAACATCGTTGTTGCGCAGCCGGTTCATCTGCACGCGCTTGTAGTGGTTGTAGACGGCCACGGCGAGCTTCTTCTTGGTCTGGTCCTGGCCGATCACAAAGTCGTCGAGAAAGCTCTTCACTTCCTGCGGCTTGGGCAGGTGGCCAGCAACCGTGGTGGGCGCTGCCTCGCCCCGGTCGTCTTCAAGAATCGAGTTGCAGACCGCTACGCACTCATCGCAGATATAGGCCCGGGGATAGTCGCTGGGCGACGAGATCAGCTTGGCAACGGCGTCCTGCGATTTGTGGCAGAACGAGCAGCGCAGCGCTTCTTCAGGTCCCGTGCGCGTTTTCATGGTTCAACTCCCCCCGATATTCCTTCCGGTCTTGCTCGTTCCCCGGTATTCAAGCCGCTTGCGCGGCGTTCTGCAACTTGCTGGAACTCCGCCTTGCGGCGTTTGCGGCCTAGGTGCGCGGCCGGTCGATGATTTCGTCCACGATGCCGTACTCTTTGGCCTGCTCGGAGTTCATGATGAAGTCACGTTCGACGTCGCGTTCGATCCGTTCCAGCGGTTGGCCCGTGTGCTTCGCAATCAAGTTGTTCGTAATCTCGCGGATGCGCAGAATCTCCCGCGCATGAATGTCGATATCCGTCGCCTGACCGCTCAGCCCGCCCATCGAGGGCTGATGAATCAGGATCCGCGAATTGGGCAACGCAAACCGCTTGCCCTTGGTACCGGCCAGCAGAAGAAACGCGCCCATGCTTGCGGCCTGGCCAATGCAGTACGTCACAACGTTGTTCTTGATGAATTGCATTGTATCGTAGATCGCCAGACCCGCCGTGATGGAACCGCCCGGCGAATTGATGTAGAGCGAGATGTCCTTTTCCGGGTCTTCTCCCTGCAAAAAAAGCATTTGCGCCACCACCAGGTTGGCAATCTGATCGTCGATGGGAGTACCCAGAAAGATAATGTTGTCGCGCAGCAGACGGCTAAAGATGTCGTAGGCGCGCTCGCCCCGGCTCGTCTGCTCAACCACCATGGGAACCAATGCCATGAACTGCCAGCTCCTAGCCTCCAGCTTTCAGCTTTCAGCTTTGTTGGTGCCTGTACCGGCTGTTTTCATCAAGACTCGATCGTCAGACCCCGAGCCCCTCACCTGACTTACGCTGGCAGGCGATCATACAGCAGCGTTGCCGTTTTTTCTTTCAGCAATTGTTCACGGATTCTAGCTAGCCCGCCCTCTTGCGTCAAACGAGCCTTCAGGGTCTCAAGCGGCTCACGCGACTGATAAGAAGCTAGTTGCAATTCGTGGTCCACTTCCTCGTCGGTTACCGTAACTTTCTCGGCATCAGCAATTCTTCCCAGCAGGATCGAGGTCCTGGTCTCGGCCATGGCGCTGTCACGCTGCGCCGCACGCAGGCGATCGAAGTCCAACTTGCGCATCTGGTCCGGCGACATGCCCTGGCTGGCCAGCGCTCGCAATCCCCGCTCCAGTCTCGTATCTATTTGTTCCTGAACGAGCGACTCGGGTACCGGGAACTGGAACCGCTCATTCAACGCGGCAAACAACCGGTCCTTGGTCTCGTTTTCCACACTGCGCCGCTTGCGGTTGGCCAGGTGCTCGCGCACCCGCTTTTCCAGGTCGGCGTAGCTCTCGTAGGAGCCAAGTTCTTTGGCAAAATCGTCGTCCAGCCCGGGCAGGGTGCGCTTCTTGATGGCCTTAACCTGTACATCGTAGGCTACAGTCTTGCCCGCCAGCCTGGCCTCAGAGTAATCGGCTGGATACACTACCTCGGCCTTCAGCTCCTGGCCGGGTTTGGCCCCGCGCAGCGCGTCACTGAACGCCGCAACCGTATCGTTGCCGCCAATCTCAACCAGCGAATTCTCGCCCACGAGCGGGGCGGCCTCGGTCGGGCCCTCGGCATCTCCCTCAACTTGGCCCTTATAGCTGATCTCGGCCCAGTCGCCATCCTTCAGCGGCCGGTCCTCTTCCACGGGCTCAATCGTCGCTCGCGAATCGCGCAGCATCTCAAGCTCGTGCTTGAACTCGTCTTCGGTCACCTCAACCGAAGGCTTCTCGACCTTTACTTCCTGGTAACCTCCAATCGAGAACTCGGGCAACACCTCAAACACCGCCTTGGCGTGCAGGGGCGAACCATCTTCCATGGTCAGATCGGTTACCTGCGGCTGGCCCACCGGGCGTACGTTCATCTCGGCTATGCCGCGATTGAACCGCTCCGGAAGCAGGCTGTCGATCACTTCCTTGCGAATGTCAGCGGCAAACTTGCGCCGAATCACGCTCTCCGGCACTTTCCCCGGACGAAATCCGGGAATCCGCGCATAACGGCGGTAGTTCGCGGTCACGCGCGTGAAGGCCTTCGCGACCTCATCGGCCGGCACATCGATTGCCAGCTCGCGGGTGCAATCGGGGTTCAGTACAGGACCATGAGAGTGTTCGTGATCGTGGCCTTCGTGGCTGTGACCCTCAGAGCCTGGGGCCGTCTCGGGCGTATCTGTTTTGGGGGTGTTTTCGAGGGTGCCGGTGTTGCTCAACGTATTAGCCTTCCAGGCGCGGATTGCGCCACTGATTGCCACTTGGGGCGGGGTTCGATACGGGCTGGCTGCGCCTTCCGGCCAATCCCCGTTCTCAGGTTCAATTTCAACCGCCGACGCGTGCCGCGGTTCGAACCGGATCAAGCACCTTGTGGCGGGGGAAACTCCTCATTTCATGGTAAGTGGGATTGCGGACCAGGTCAAACCGCGAAGGGGCCCGAAAGGGCTATGCGGGACCGCGAAAGACACCCTTTGCCGCGTCCCGAACGCCGGGGTCGAGAGGCAAGAATCACGGGTTTACCGCTCAGTCAATTGGGGCTTGCGCACGTAGGGAAGAAAACGCGGATCGGAAGCGCCGCAGGCGGCGTAGTGGATGCGGGCCTCGCGCAGGCTCAGTTGCCCGTTGACCGTAAGCCGAACCTCTTCAGCATCTTCATCGTCCTGCCCGTCGTCCTCCCACCAGCAAACCGGGCAAAGGCCAAGCGCGCATGGGTTCTGGAGCGTCTTGTATCCACAGCAAGGGCAGCGAAAGCGATTCTCAGCGGTCATCCCATTGGATTGACGGAACCGCGAGAAAAGCAGATTACTTCGCCGGCGCTCGAGGAAAGCGAACATCGGGATGTTTATCGGCGCTGTACTGCAACTTGATCAGCGCTTGCTCCTATGTGGTTAGATGCACCGGGCACGGATCCCGGGCGCGCAATTTCCATACCCTAGTCCGGGGCCGTCGCCATCCGGGACCTGGGAACGGCGCTGCGCATAGAATCAGGAACGCAGTTGAATTGAAGGATGGCCAATGGTTCTCTCAAGATCGCGTCTCTCGTCTCTCCTCTTCATCGCCGCAACTCTTCTAGCCTCAACTTGCACTCTTGCCGCGCAGGATCAGCCGCACCCACTCCGCGTTGCCATCGTCGGCCTCGAGCATGGCCACGTGGAGGGCTTCCTGGGCGCGCTGCCTTCGCACCACGATGTTGAGCTGGTGGGCGTTGCCGACGCCGACTCGTCTCTGATCGCCAAATACCAGCAGAAATTCCATCTCGACAACACGCTCTTTTATAAAAGCGAGGCCAATATGATCGAGCGCGTCCATCCCGACGCGGTGCTGGTCTACACGTCGATCAGCGAGCACCGGCACGCCATCGGCATCGCCGCGCAGTACGGCGTCTCTTCGATGGTGGAGAAGCCGCTCACCATCTCGTACAAAGACGCTCTTGCCATCCGCGAGATCGCAAACTACCACCACGTCCACGTGCTGGTGAATTACGAGACGACCTGGTACGCAAGCAACCGCGCCGCTTACGACGAGCTCAACCGCGGCATGCTCGGCGACCTGCGCCGCGTCCTGATCAACGACGGCCACCAGGGACCGAAAGAGATCGGCGTGCCGCCCGAGTTCTTCAGCTTTCTCACCGACCCGGAGCAGAACGGCGCCGGCGCGCTCTACGACTTTGGCTGCTACGGCGCGGACCTGATGACATGGATGATGCACGGCGAAGCGCCGCTCACGGTAACCGCTGTGACCACTCAGGACAAGCCGTCCATCTACCCGCGCGTCGACGACGACGCAACCATCGTGCTCAGGTATCCGCACGCGCAGGCTGTCATCCAGGCCTCGTGGAACTGGCCCTTCGGGCGCAAAGACATGGAAGTTTACGGCTCAACCGGCTACGCGATTACAGTCGGACCCGACAAGCTGCGCGTACGCCTCCAGAACGAGCGCGACGAGAACACCAGCACCGCGCCGCAGCTCGATGCGCCGGAACGCGACTCGCTTAGCTATCTGGCCGGCGTGCTGCGCGGAACGATCCACGACCAGGGCGACCCGAGCTCGCTCGACATTAATGTGACGGTAATGCAGATTCTCGACGCCGCCCGCGAATCGGCGCGGACGGGGCAGGCAGTGCGGCTGACAAAACTGGGTGACTAGCCTGAGAGGGCTTAGGGATCAGGGATCAGGAGCACAGCTTCACGGCCGGGCTTCGCAGCTTCGCGGAAAAAACCACACGGCTTCACAGCTTGACTGTGAAACTGCGTGCGTTTTCGTCACAGCTTCACAGCCGTCCTGTGAAGCTGTGGGGTGTCTGGCGCGCCAAGTTGTTGATTCGATTAGAGGGACTCACAGTTTCACGGTTTCTGCGTGCCTCGGGGAAAAAACGGCCCGGCATGCAAGCGTCGGCGGGGGATTGGTCCATATGGAGGGCCATTCGGGTGATTGAGAGGTTGCTGATGTTCATGTTCCTGACCCGGTTCTTTCTTATCTAGAATTGTGCGCCGGAGGCCCTTATTTATCTGCAACATTCTGTCAAAATTTACAGCCGCCATATACCCCTCCCTTTGACCTTGGGCGGTTTAGATTCAGCGGTTTGACCTTTTACCTTTTGGCGCAAGCTGCTGATAACAATACACTTAATGTATCAAAGTCGTCATAAATAAGGACTTACGGGCGATATTTTGGGCCATTTGTACACCCGAGGCGCCGCAAGACCCTGAGGACCGAGGGAGCCTGGAGTGAGTGCTGAACTCACGGTAGCGCAAGCGTGCGAAATACTACGCAATTGGAGTTGAAATAAGTTCGGGTCGGAGTGTGGCGACGTGGACGTTTTGGGGAGCTAGCGGGTTTAGCGTGGCTAGGAGTCAGCGATTTGCAGTGGCGGGGAGTCCGGTAGCGGTGGGAAGGATGGCGCGGAAGCTGGCGTCGAGCGCCGGGCCAAGGAGGAGAATGGCGGCGATGCGGCGGACCACCTGGGCGAAGTATGCGGCCTCTTCGGGGCGAAGGGGACGGTGCAAGAGGGGCGACGCGGGCTCCGAAGTGAATTCGCGGTAGCTGAGCCATTTTTTGAGGACCTGGTAGCCGCCGAGGGTGTATTTCCAAACGTTGATGGGGACGGCGGACCAATGGGCGTTGCCGTTGAGATGGACATCGACGCATGTTTCGCCAAGGAGGGTGAGCGCATTGTCAAGAGTGAGAGCTTGTGTGCCGGCGAGGGCGGTGAGTTTTTCGCGTTCGGGTTCGGTCCATGGGCGCCCGGGGGCAAGGCCGCGCCCCGGCATGACGGTGCCGCCTTGGCCTTTGTGGCCCCAGCCGGCAGCGAGTTTGAGAGCTTCGTCGAGGTTGGGATCGGAAGGGAGTTTGAGGGCGGCAACGAAGGACCACTCTGAGGCGAGGTTGATGCTGGATTCAGCGTCGAGAAGTTCGGCGAGGCGACGGCCCAGGCTGGCTGAGTTGGCCAACAGGTCGGCCGTGGCAGGGAGTGGGATGCGGGGCCAATCGCGCTGGAGTGCGCCTGAGTTCTCTCTGGCGTATATCTGCGAATGTGTCGTCGCCACTATGTGCGCAACAAAGTCGTCTTCGCAGAAGCAGTTCGCGCGCAGCCAACTGATCAGCCTTGGTGACCACTGCGGCGAGAAAGTAATTCCGTGAAGAGGATTGTGACTTACGATGATATCCACGAACACATTTGCTCCGCCGTCCACGACATTCTTGTCAGCGAGCGACCTGATAATGAATGGCCCTGAGTAGGATGAGCGGTTTTGTTTCGGCATGATGAGGCTGGACGTGCCATAGTAACCACCCACATAATCTTCACGCTTCTCGTCGAGGAGTTTAGTCTCGGGCTCCCAGTAGACATGTCGCATGTCGAAAGGTCTGTACACCACCTTCATAATTTGCCACGGGCGGTAGCCCTTACCCTGGAGGTACGTGCGTATCTCTCTGCTCTTGTACCGGGGCGTGGGTCTCATGATTCCGGGTACTTCGATCGAGATCTCCTCGTTCGTTACCGTGGCGGCAAGGTAGCGCTTCATCCTTTTTTCGAGTTCCTCTTCGTCGATATCGACGAGGAGCGAGTCTCTGCCGGTTTGTACGCCGACATAATTTCCAAGATAGAGTTCCGACATCAGTGGCCAGTCAAGATATTGTTGCGTATACGTTAGTCGTGCGAATGGAATGCCGAGCTTAGGTTCCGTCGTGAGTTGAGCATAGGCAGTCTCAATCTCGCCTCTGCTCTCCCGCTCAAGTTGCGCGAGTTTGCCGGTGCCCCACAACGAGCGCAGATGAATCTGGCCCGTGGCGGCGGTGCCATCTTTCACAAGAAATGCGATCGCCGTTCCCGTTTGGATGCCTTCCCTGTTTGTCTGCGTAGAGAACACGCTTGGGTCGGGCAGCCCTTCTGGCGTGGTCTTTCCAGTCCGGTATTTGTCTCCATTTAGGTTGTCGATTAGTAGCTCGTTGAAGTTTGATCTCATGTGGTGTCGCATAGTGGGGTGGGAAAAACCTTCAAGCCAGGACGAATTCGAGATGAAGCAGACGATCCCGGTCCCGGTGGCATTTCCTGAGACTCGTGCGTCTCCAGTGATGCGGCGCTCGGCAACCCGAAAGAACCTGACATACAAGTCATTGAGCCCGTTGCCTTCGGGTTTTGGAAGATCAGGGGTCCGTTGTTTGTAGCGCTTTGCCAAATCGCGCTCTTCCTCGATGGCGGCTTTGCCTGCGTAGCCGTTGTAAGGCGGATTGCCGAGAATGACCAGGATTGTGCCGTGTTGCTTGATCTGTTCGGAGTCTTCGCGTTCGCGCCGGAACTCCTCGAAGATGACGGATTGAGGATGGCGCTCCGGAACCCAACCGGTGAGGGCGTTGGTGAGGTAGACACCTGCGCGGTGTTGATCGGTGAGGGGAGCGCGCGCGGTCTCCAGCAGCGATGCGATTTGGAGGTGAGAGATTACGAAGGGCGCGGGCATGATCTCGAAGCCGAAGACGCGGGTAAGGGCGGCGGTGCGGAGAGAATCGGGGACGAGCGCGGTGTCGTCGCCTGCCTGTTCAAGCAATGTCCGGTGGATGCGATGGAGGACTGCGGTTAGATAGGCTCCGGTGCCGCAGCAGGGGTCGAGGATGCGCACGGCGGGGCTGGCGAGGCCGAGGGGTTGATTGAGCTGTGTGCGCAGGAGTTGATCGACTCGCTCGACCATGTATTCGACGATCGGCTTGGGCGTGTACCAGACGCCGAGGTCTTTACGAAGTTGGGGATCGAAAGCTTCAAGAAAGGGCTCGTAGAAGTAGGCAACTGCTTCGTCTTCGCGGAACGTATCAAAGAAGGCTGGCTGGACGCGATTGAGCGCTTCTCCGGCGCGGTTGAGCACTTCTTGAAGCTGAATGGAGTTAAGCGCGCCGGGGTCGGCCATCTCCCAGAAGAGTTTGCGCAGGACAGGAACGCGAAGATATTGGGCTGCGAGTTGCCAATTGAAGAGGGCGTTCGGAGCTCGGCCCTCAGGAGAACGCCGCCAGAGCACCCAGGCGGAGAAGATGCCGTAAAAGAGGGCTTGGACGAGGGTGGAGCGGAAGAAGTGGTCGCCTTTTTCGCCTTCGAAGCGCATGCCGAGCGATTCCTGGAGGGCCTTTTTGACGGCGTCGAAGCTGGCGAGGGGATGGTCTTCGGCGCGTGCGCGGGCTTCGCGTGCGTATGACGCGAGGAGCCAGGCTACGTCTTTGGGCTGGACGAGCGGCGCGCGGTAAAGCATCACGCGAGCGAGAAAATCTGGGAGCAGGTCCTTTTGTTTGGCGAAGCTGGTGAGCGGTGCGGACCAGAGATCTGCGGCAGTGGCTGCCAGCGTGTAGCTTTCCAGGACTGTGACGGAATCAGCGGGGCTCAGCCCAAGAAGCCGGAACTGACGAAGATTGGTGATGAGGACTAGCCCGTATTGGCGGAGATAGCGGATGGTTTGCGGCTCTGCGGCGAGAGCATCGAGGTTGTAGTCGGCTGGCTTGATTTCTACGACGCCGCGCTCGGGGTTCTGGAGCGGTTCGGGTTCGGCATTGCGGCGTTGGCGTTTGGGCTGGGGGAAGAATCCGCCGTCAGGGAGGCCGGCTCCGCTATTGCGGAGTTGGGTGGAAAACAGGACGGCTGGCTTGAGGGTTTCGCCGGTGGCGTTGAAAAGACGGTCGATGGGAGGGTAGAAGGAAGTTTCGGCGGTTGCCGAACCTGTGGAGCGGATGGCGCGGAGATCGGCGATGTACTGGACGACGGTGTAATCGGCAGGCACGTTAGCTTCAATGATTGCACGTATTTGGAGCGGGACAGATGAGGGTTTTGGTTCCGGGCCGACATGGACGGTTTACAAGCGGCGGTGAACTCGCCCGAATATGGGTTAGACAGTGTCTGGCGAATCGAATTGTCGCCAAGGTTAGGTCAGGAAACGTCCGTCGGGGGCTGAAGCCCGCGATTATTTTGCTCGATTTATGTACGGGCTGAAGCCCGTACCCTTCAAGCTGAAACCCGTACCCTTCAACTTCTGATCCCTGACCCCTGTTCCCTGTTCCCTGTTCCCTGCCTTACGGCACAAACACCCGCAGCCTTACGTGCCACTTGGTGCTCTGGCCGGGTTTGAGCGTTACCATGCCGGTGTCCATCCCCTTCCACTCTTTGCCGAATGGATCGGCAAAGTTGTACTGGTGCTCGATGGCCACAAACTGCTGGGTGGGCGGGGCGTACAACTGGAGGGTCTTGATCTCAGGCGACAGGCCTTCAATCGCCACGCCGTAGTGCGCGGCCGGGTCAATCACCTTCACCGTCACGGCGCCGCCCTTCCAGGTCAGGCGGCTCCAGTTGTCGTCGTAAAAGTTCTTGCCCAGCGCCACGCCGCCCGCCGCCTGCATATCGTACTGGCCGCTTGCAGGGACAAGCTGTCCGGTGGGGAAGACGTTGCCGTAGTCGTTCACCACCGCCCTCATCGATCCGGGAATGAGAACCCGCGCCTGGGTGCGGTCGCCCGAGGGCAGGTTGAAGTACGGGTGCCAGCCGATCGCCACCGGCTCATCCTCGCTGCCCACGTTGTGCGCCACCACGGTTGCGTCCACCGCTTCGGCCGTGAGCGTCACCGTAATCACCAGGTCGGTCTTCGAAAGCCAGTGCCCGTTAAAGTTGCCGCCATGGATCACGCCCGTCACCTGCTGGCCGCCCGGCGTATCGGTCACGCGAATATCGTCGGCCTTGGATTTGAGAATGAGCCCGTGCATGGCATGCCGCACGCCCGTGGGCGGAGGGCCGGAGTTGTTGGCCGGTAGCGTAATCTCGTGGCCGTTCCACGAAGTGGTAAGCGTTTTCCCATCCGCCGAAAGCTTACCGACTATGCGGTTCGGATAGGGGAACAGGAACGCCGAGCCCAGCCGGTAGCCGAGATCGCCGAACGCCGTGTCCTGGTGGTCGAGCATGTTCTCTGCCGTGGCGAGATCATGCGTATACAGCACGTCGACGTTTCCCTTGCCGGGGAAGTTCGCCGTGATCGAGAGGACCTCCATGCCGCGGCCCGGCATGAGGGTCACGCTGGTGAACTCGGGCTTGGCGGTGCTTACCGGCTGGCGGGTCAGCGTGACGAGCTTCTCGCCCCCGATGTCAAGCGCGTTCTGGGGCGCGCTCTGGGCGCGGCCGGCCTGCAGCAGGCAGACGGCTGCCAGAGCGGGCAACGCGGCAATACTCGCAACAGTGCGAACGAAACGTGTCATATACCTCTTCCCCTGTCGATTCTTCGGATTCTTGTCGAGTCTTTGGATTTTTCCGGAACCCCGCTCGCAGGCGCATCGTTTTTGAGCTCCGCACAACCGGGCATTCCGCAATCGTTGCCATTCTACGCCAGCGGCATGGGGCGTCGATCTGGATACGAAATCGAGCCGACGCACCGGTCGCCTACAATCAACCGAGGTAACTGCTCATGCCTAAACAAAGCGCAGGCCTCTTGCTCTTCCGGCGCCGAGACTCCGGCATCGAGTTCTTCCTCGTTCATCCCGGCGGACCGTTCTGGGCGAAGAAAGATCTCCTCGCCTGGTCGATACCCAAAGGCGAATACGGCGAGGACGAAGAGCCGCTGGCTGCGGCGCTGCGCGAGTTTGAAGAGGAGACGGGATATTCCGCCCTCGGTTCCCTGCCTCCTGAAAGATTCCTGTCCCTCGGCTCGATCCGCCAGAATGGCGGCAAGGTTGTCACAGCGTGGGCCGTCGAATTCGACGTCGACCCCGCGCAGGTCGTCAGCAACCTCACCGAAATCGAGTGGCCGCCCCGCTCCGGACGCCGCATCTGCATCCCCGAGGTTGATCGCGCCGCGTGGTTCCCCATACTGGAGGCCCGCACCCGCATCCTCGCCGCTCAGCAGCAGTTCCTCGACCGGCTCACCGAGACTCTCGCCGGCCGGGCTTAGCGCCGCACCTCGCCCGCCAGAATCAACCCGCCATTCATCCCCTCTGCGCCTGCCTTGAATTACCATGACAAAGCAGTCGAAGCCGGGGATCGGCCGGGCGGCAAACTCCCGGGAAACGAACCTCATTCGAAACCGAAATCATCCATG
Source organism: uncultured Acidobacteriaceae bacterium (assembly GCA_963808695.1). Classification (GTDB taxonomy): domain Bacteria; phylum Acidobacteriota; class Terriglobia; order Terriglobales; family Acidobacteriaceae; genus Telmatobacter. The sequence goes on along the minus strand of CAWEHF010000007.1, from coordinate 70,348 downwards.
CGCATCCCAACAGAGGGAGATACAACGATGTCAACGCCCGTTGCTGAGGGAACCCCGAGCCAGCCGATTAAGCCGCTTACCGAGCGCAAGGCGTGGGCCGCGCTGACGGCCCACTCTGAAGCCATGCGCAACGTTCACCTGCGCACGTTCTTTGCCGACGACCCCGCGCGCGGCGAGCGATTTACGCTCGAGGCATCCGGGCTCTTCCTCGACTACTCCAAGAACCGCATCACGGCCGAGACGCTTCAACTACTTCTCGAATTGGCCGCCGAGTCCGGCCTCGCCGAGCGCATCGCGGCCATGTTCCGCGGCGACAAGATCAACATTACCGAGCATCGCGCCGTGCTACACACAGCCCTGCGCGCGCCCAAAGACGCAACCATCCTGGTCGACGGCGAAAATGTTGTGCCGCTGGTTCACGGAGTGCTCGATAAGATGACTGCCTTCGCCAACAAGGTGCGCAGCGGCGAGTGGAAGGGCCACACCGGCAAGCGCATCCGCAACGTGATCAACATCGGCATCGGCGGCTCCGACCTTGGCCCCGTGATGTCCTACGAAGCGCTGCGCCATTACTCCGACCGTTCCATGACCTTCCGCTTCGACTCGAACGTCGACAGCACCGACTTTGCCGAGTCGATTGAGGGCCTCGATCCCGAGGAGACGCTGCTCATTGTTTCGTCAAAAACCTTCACCACGCTCGAGACCATGACCAACGCGCACACCGCGCGCGAGTGGCTGCTGAAAGGCCTGGGCGGCGACGAATCATCCATCGCCAAGCATTTTGTCGCGGTGTCGACCAATGCCGGCGAGGTGAGCAAATTCGGCATCGACACGGCCAACATGTTCGGTTTCTGGGATTGGGTTGGCGGCCGCTACTCGATGGACTCGGCGATCGGTTTGTCGACGATGATTGCCGTCGGCCCCGACAATTTCAGCGCAATGCTGGCCGGCTTCCACGAGATCGACGAGCACTTCCGCACTACGCCATTCGAGAAAAATTTGCCGGTGCTGCTCGGCCTGCTCACCGTGTGGTACATCAACTTTTTTGGCGCGAACACGATTGCAATTCTGCCCTACGAGCAGTACCTCAAGCGCTTCCCGGCTTACCTGCAGCAACTGACGATGGAGAGCAACGGCAAGCATGTAACGCTCGAGGGCGCGCGCGTGAATTACGACACTTGTCCCATCTACTGGGGCGAGCCCGGCACCAACGGCCAGCACTCGTTCTACCAGTTGATCCACCAGGGCACGCGGCTCATCCCGTGCGACTTTATCGCCTTTGCAAAATCGCTGAACCCGCTCGGCCCCCACCACGACATGCTGCTGGCCAATGTGTTTGCGCAGGCTGAGGCGCTTGCCTTTGGCAAGACCGCCGACCAGGTGCGCAGCGATGGGACACCAGAGTGGTTGGTGCCCCATCGCGTCTTCGAGGGCAACCGCCCGTCGAACGTGATCCTAGCCGACGAGTTGACTCCCGAGGCGCTGGGCAAGCTGGTGGCGCTCTACGAGCACAGCGTCTTTGTGCAGGGAACCGTGTGGCGGGTGAACTCGTTTGACCAGTGGGGCGTTGAACTTGGCAAGGCGCTTGCGCAACGCATCGTCTCCGAGCTTGCGAGCGCGGCCGAGCCCACACTCAACCATGACAGCTCGACCAACAACCTGATTCGCCGTTACCGCAAGACCAAGGCGTAAGCGGGCCGGCGCCGGTCAACACGGCCCGATGTCGAACTCTCTTCCCCACCTCCCGATGCTCCGGTCTACAATTGCTTTGCTTTTCTGCGCGGCCGCGAGTCGCGTCTGAAACTCGGCAGTCATTCTCATATTCCTTACGCCTGCCGGAGGGTGAGTCCCGCATGAAGAAAGCCGTTCACATTTTGCTGCTGTTCTGCGCGCTTTTTGCCACGTTGCCTTTGCGAGCCCAGGTCAAGATGACTCGCGACCAGATCCTCTTCTACACATCGGATTGGAAGGGTGATCGATTCCCTGACGGCCGGCCCAAGCTGCCCGACTCGCTGCTGAAGCGAGCAGTCGATATGACCATCGAAGACGTGTGGGAGTATCTGCGCGACCACGGCTATCGCAACCAGTACGAGGGCAACTGGCAGGCGCTCCACATCGACAAGCCGTTCGCCGGGCGCGCCCTCACCGCGCAATACATGCCCACCCGGCCCGACATGCGCCGCGCCATTCTTGCCGAGGGCAAGGCCGAAGGCCGCACCGGCGACACCAACAGCTGGCCCATCGCCGAGCTTCAGAATGGCGATGTTTACGTTGCCGACGGCTTTGGAAAAATCATTGAGGGCACGCTGATCGGCTCCAATCTCGGCAACGCCGTGGCCGCGCACACGCACACCGGATTCGTCTTCGACGCGGGCATTCGCGATCAGGAAGAGAATCGCGAGATCCCAAACTTCAACGGCTTCTATCGCGGCTACGATCCTTCAGCCTGGGCCGACATGGAGCTGACCTCGATCAACGCACCCGTCCGCATTGGGCGCGCTGTTGTGCTGCCCGGCGACCTGGTGCTCGCCAAGCCCGAGGGCGTGCTGTTCATCCCCGCGGTGCTGGCTGAAGACGCCATCAGCCACGCCGAGTTCACCGCGCTCACCGACGACTACAATTTTGAGCTGAACCAGCAGGGCAAAAACGGCGCGCAGTTCGAAGGCGGATGGAACGCGGCCAAGTACGATGCCTTTGCGCAATGGATCAGTGCCCACCCTGAAAAACTCAAAATGCCTCGCAGCGAGTTCGACGCCTTGCTTGCCAAGGCCCGGCAACGAGGCGACCGCTGACGCCGACTCATTTCGCGCCCAGCCAGCATTCGCGGCGCACTAACCTTGACGCACCTGCACTTTCAATTAGTCCTTGGAGCCCATATGCCGACCGACAAAACGCCTCGCCTCAATCGCCGCAGCCTTCTCAAGTCGTCGCTCGCAGTAGCCGCCGGCGCCGCGCTCTCGCCCGCAGCGCGCGCCGCGCAATCTGAGCCGGCCATCAAAAATGTGAACACCAACTCGAGCCCGTCCACGCTCAAGATCACCGACATGCGCTACGCGGTGATCGAGAAGCCGGGGCCGAGCCCGTGCGTCATCATCCGCATCGACACCAACCAGGGCGTCTTCGGCCTGGGCGAGGTGCGCGACATCGCCGGCCCGCAGTACGCCATGGTGCTCAAGAGCCGGCTGCTCGGCGAGAATCCCCTGCGCATCGATTACCTCTTCCAGAAGATTCAGCAGTTCGGCGGCAACGCGCGCCAGGCCGGCGGAGTGTGCGCCGCCGAGATGGCGCTGTGGGACATTGCCGGCAAAGTCTACAACATTCCTGTCTACCAGATGCTCGGGGGCAAGTGGCGCGACTCGATTCGCATCTACGCCGACACCACGGAGTCTGAAGACCCCGCCGAGTACGGCCGCCGTGCCAAAGAGCGCAAGGCTATGGGCCTGACCTGGATGAAGATGGACCTCGGCATCGACGTGCTGAGCGGCATTCCCGGCACGGTGATGGCGCCTTCGGACCAGAGCGGCTGGGAGAAGCATGTGCAGCCGAATCTGTTCATCGCGAACGAAGTGACCGGCAAGGGCATCGACCGGCTTTGCGAGTATGTGGCCGCCGTGCGCGAGAACATCGGCTACGACATGCCGCTCTCCATGGACCACTTGGGCCACATCGGCGTCAAATCCGTCATTCGCCTCGGCAAGGCATACGAGAAGTTCAATCTCGAGTGGATCGAAGACGTGATTCCCTGGTATTACACCGACTTGCTCAAGGAGATCACGCAGGAGAGCCCCACGCCGACGCTCACCGGCGAAGACATCTACCGCATTGAGGACTTCGAAAAGCTGTGCAGCGAGCACGCCGTCGACAAGATTCATCCCGATCTCGCCACTTCGGGCGGCATTCTGCAGACCCATCGCATCGGCGACATGGCCTTCAAATACGGCGTGCCCATGGCCATGCACTTTGCCGGCACGCCCGTGGCCTGCATGGCCAGCGTCCATTGCGCCGCGGCCACGCGCAACTTTCTCGCGCTTGAGAATCACTCGCTCGATGTTCCCTGGTGGCAGGACCTGGCGACCGGCCTCGACAAACCGATCATTAACAAGGGCTTCATCAAGGTTCCCGACGCGCCCGGCCTCGGCGTCGCGCTTAACGACGATGAGCTGAAAAAGCACGTGAGGCACGGCACCGAGTACTTTGCGCCCACGCCGGAGTGGGACGAAGCGCAATCGTGGGACGACGCGCTGTTCAGTTGAGCTGGACAGCGGTCGCGAAGTACCGCCGTTGGAAGTACAGAGCCAGACTCACAAGTCCGATCATCACGGGCACTTCAACCAGCGGGCCGATTACGGCTGCGAATGCCGCGCCCGAATTGATGCCGAATACCGAGACCGCGACTGCGATCGCCAGTTCGAAGTTGTTCGAAGCAGCAGTGAATGAGAGGGTGGTCGTTTTGGAATAGTCCGCGCCAAGCTTGCGCCCCATGTAGAACGACACCAGGAACATCGCCACGAAGTAGATCAGGAGCGGAACAGCGATCCTGAGAACGTCCAAAGGCAGACGCACGATGTAATTGCCCTTGAGAGAGAACATCACGACGATGGTGAAGAGCAGGGCGATGAGCGTCATCGGGGAGACGCGTGGCACGAAGCTCCGGTCGTACCATTCGCGTCCCTTGGCCCGGACCAACACCTTGCGCGTCAGAAAGCCGGCAATGAACGGGATGCCCAGATAAATGAAAACGCTTTTGGCGATCTCGCCGATGGAGACTTTAACCACGGCCCCGCGCAAGCCAAACCAGCCGGGCAGCACTGTGATGAATACCCAGGAGTAGACCGAGTAGAAGAAGACCTGAAACAACGAGTTGAACGCGACCAGCCCGGCTGCGTATTGCGTGTCACCCTTGGCCAGTTCATTCCACACAATCACCATGGCGATGCAGCGCGCAAGTCCGATCATGATGAGGCCGGCCATGTACTCCGGGTAACCACGCAGAAACACCACAGCCAGCGCGAACATGAGAACTGGTCCGATAAGCCAGTTCTGTACGAGTGAGAGCCCCAGCACTCGCTTGTTGCGGAAGACCTCGTGGAGCTCTTCATAGCGGACCCGCGTGAACGGCGGGTACATCATCAGAATCAACCCCACCGCGATCGGCACTGACGTTGTACCGATGCTAAAGCGGTTTAAGAACGGCACGACTCCGGGGGCAACCCAGCCGAGAGCCACGCCGAACACCATGGCGGCAAAGATCCACCCGGTCAGATAGCGATCCAGAAAAGACAACCGGCCCTTTTTCACCAATGCCTCCTACGACCGGCCGATCTCGTCGATGCCGCGCTTGATGGCGAGTTCGTCGAGCGTGCTCAGGGGCAGCGAGAGAAACAGCCCGATCCTGCGGTCAAGCACGGTGAACGCATCGCGGAACGCTCGCGCAATCTCCTCGGGTGTTCCCCTCACGGCTGCAGGATCGGGAATGCCCCAGTGCGCGGTCATCGGCTGGCCCGGCCAGTAAGGGCATGTTTCCCTGGCGGCGTTGTCGCAGACCGTAAACACGAAGTCGAGCTTCGGCGCTCCCGGCGCAGCAAATTCATTCCACGATTTGCTGCGCAGCCCCGCGGTAGAGAGTCCCGCCGACTCGATCTGCTTGAGCGCTTCAGTCCTCGGCTGCCCCGAGGGGTGGCTCCCGGCGCTGAACGCCGTGAACCTGCCCTTGCCTTTGCGGTTCAGGATTGCCTCGGCCATGATCGAGCGCGCCGAGTTGCCGGTGCACAGAAACAGAACGTTGTAGTGATCGGCCATGTGCTTACTCCTTTGCTCCTGCCAGAACCGGTGTGCAGCAACCAGCCTGACAGCAGGCGGCGCGCGGCTTGCTTGCGCGAACGAAGCCGCTGAAGAACTTTCCGTTCACCTGGGGAGCGATTGCGTCCACATCGATGCCGGCCTCGGTAAGAAAATGCCGCGCATCTTCAACGTTGTACTCGCGCGTCGGCTCAATTGAAACATCCTCGAAGCCCGCCGCAGCCAATTTTGCCCGGTACTCGCCTTCATCCAGCGCTCCCGCAATGCAGCCCACCCACAACAGCATGCTCTTGCGCACCTCGTCCGGCACGCTGCCGCGCACCACCACATCTGAAACGGCGAATCGCCCACCCGGCTTCAGCACGCGGAATGCTTCGCGCAGCACGCGGCCCTTATCGGCTGAGAGATTAATCACGCAGTTCGAGATGATGACGTCAACCGAGTTCTCGGGCAGCGGGATGTTTTCAATTTCACCTCTCAGGAATTCCACGTTCGTCACGCCCGCCTGCCTCTGGTTTTCGCGCGCCAGCGCCAGCATCTCGTCGGTCATATCCAGGCCGTATGCTTTGCCCGTCGGCCCAACGCGCTGCGCTGAGAGCAGCACGTCGATTCCGCCGCCTGAACCCAAATCGAGAACCGTCTCTCCGAACCTCAGGTCGATAAGCGCCGTAGGGTTGCCGCAGCCGAGCGAAGCCCGCACCGCACCCTCCGGGATGAGTCCTTTTTCATCGGAGCTGTAAAGGTTCGTGGTGATCGGGTCGCAGCAGCGAAGGCCCGGATCGCAGCAGGCCTGCACACTGCCCGCCTGGGCAACCGCGCGCGCCGCGCTTCCGTACTTTTCCTTCACCTGCTCCTGCACGTTGACTGCGTATTCCATTCCCGCCCCCCGCATTACATATGCTTAAGCAAATGTATTCTCCGCTGGACATATCTGTCAAGGCGTATATTATCGAGATGTGGACCGCTCTCCGAAAGGCTACGACCTGGCGCTGCTGTTTGCCGCGCTCTCTGACCGTACCCGGCTCAGGCTCCTCAACCTGATGGATGGCAGGGAGGTGTGCGTCTGCTATTTCGTTGAGATTCTGGGCCAGAGCCAGCCCAAGATTTCGCGGCACCTGGCTTACCTGCGGCGCGCGCGCGTTGTCGCCGCCCGGCGCGACGGCAAATGGATGCACTATAGAATCGCGGTGCCACCCAGCTCCGGCGCAGCCAATATTCTTCGCGAAACTCTGCTCACGCTCCGGCAAGACAAGGGAATGCAGGCCGACCTCGCCAGGCTGAACCGGGCCTGCTGCACGCCGCAGCGGGTTTACCTGCTCGAAGGCGTGCCGCTGCCGGCTCGCGTCAACGCACTCAGTGATTCGGCCGGTTGAATTGAGAGATTGATGACCGCGCCGGAACCTACAGCGTATCCGGCCTCCCGCCCCACACCGCGGGATGCACGTCTTTCACCGACTGCGAGAAGGTCCACAGATGCCCGGCGATGTCGACCGCCGTATACTGCCGCTCGCCATAAGGATAGGTAACCGGCGCCTGGGTAACGCGGGCGCCGTGGGCGCGGGCGCAGGTGCAATGGGCGTCGGCGTCTTCAACGCGAACCATCACCGCGTGCCCGATGCCCAGCGGCGCGTTCTCCTCCTCGGGACGCCTTTCGCGCAGAATCACCGCCCCATCGCCAATGTTGAGCTGGACACGATGGTTGCCGACCGTGAGGCGCACCGTGAATCCGAATGCCTCGCACAGCCACTTCGCCGCCTGTATCACATCGGGATATGACAGCACGGAAATGACGGTGGCCTTCGGAATCGACCGGTTCGACAGCATTCTTGCTCCTTCAACTTTGTGCAGGCGAAAACGATCGGCGTCCTGGCCCGTTCCTGTTGAGCGGGGAATTGCCTGTTTTGCTGATGCGGAATAAAGGCGTTCATTCGAGAATAATGCGCGTACGCCTCTGGCTCCAACCTGTAATCGGGCCTTCCCACGAAATACTTGCCCAAATCGGGCTGCGAATCGGGCGCCAGGCCGGGTCCCAATCGGGTGCCTGGCCGGCTCTGTCAGGGCCAGCTTTCCGGTTGGCGCCGACCGTTTTCCGAGGCCACCGGCCTGAATCGATCGGCGGCTCGAAGTACCGGCCATAACCTGCGCCGGCGCGCTGCCCGCATTGCCATTTGCTCCGCGATGGCCGATACTGATTGAGTCCGGCAACCCCCGCGCCTACACGGGCCAGGCCGAGCTTTCCCCAGGGCGGGAGTAATTCAGTGGCAGAATGTCAGCTTCTCCGGAACTGTTTTGGGGATTTTCGTGGTTTCCGTCGATTTTCCAAGTAAATCGCATAAAATCAGTACAATACTGGGGATTTCATTCGCGACCATCTGAGAGTAGATTTGTCACATTTTTGCAGATTTTAGCGCCATGGATAGTAAATCCGGATAGTAAACGGCATACCCCGCTCAGTTCTTTTTGGCTGTAAGAAGTTGGCCCCAAGAACCGCACCGAACGAGCGGTCAAACCGCAGCCTCATTTCCTTCAGAACTCAATACGATCAGCACTCGTACCGGCCTGATTTTCGGGTTTAGCCGTTGGCGGATTATCTGTGACACTGTTGTCGCCCCTTCCATCGCCCGAACGTAGTTCAGCGACTCGTAGAGTCCGACTTAAGCAAGCGTATATCTTTCGGACCACTATGCACTTGCTCCAGCGAACTACTTTGATCCATTTGGGAACACTAACCGACATTTCGGTACTAGTCGCACCCTTGCTGTCTCCCAGCAGAAGCGAGACGCGAACTCAAAAGTTGTTGAGACGATGCTGCCGATGGAAGTGAAGAAATTCCGGCACCTTCAGCCTCCTTGGCGGAAGCAGATCCCCTCCGATGCCGATCGCACCGTGTTCCTGAAAGCGCATCGGCGGTGATCCATCCAGGAATAAACACACAAACGCAGAAAAACTAAATAGATGGAATCGGCACCTGATAATGTATACATTCCTGTATGCGTCTTTCGCGGCGGCCTGCCGGAAGATCAGCCGCCGGAAATGTGCAGACCTGGAATCCAGCTGCGAAGCTCATGCTGCCAGCCGGGAGCGTTGCGCGGTTCGATGGATGAGCGCTCCTTGGAATGACTAACCGGGGCCTGATCCGACTCAACGCGATTTCAAGAATGACGCTCGGGCCATTCGGCTCGTCCGACGAGGAGGAAGAATGAGCGCAGTTCGCTCTCGTGTTTCCCATCTATTCCGTGCCGCATTTCTTTGCGCCACGTCCGCCGGGCGCGGACTCCGCAGGGCAGTCGCGATTCTTGGCTTACTTGCGCTGGCTGTTCTGCCCACTCATGCGCAGTTCGGCGATGAACCGGGTCATTCGATCGGAAAGGTGACGGTTCAGGGGAAGCTTATCGTGCTCACCCTGAATGAGGGCGAACTGGGGCATGCGAACCTCTTCGACCTTGCGCACCACACGCTGCGCTTCACGCCTGACGGCGGCGGCTACCGCGTGGCGAACATCCCGTTCGCGTGGGAGGGCGATTTCGGCGCGGCCCTGACTTCACCCCACGTGACGCTGAAGAACTTTGCTTTCCCCTTTTCCGGCAAGAGCTGGACGTCCTTCTCCGTCGGTATGACGGGATCGATTGTCTTTGGCGAAGCGGAAGGCTCGAACGCACCGCCGGCCCGGCGCGGCGTCAGCGTGGGGCGGGACGGCGGTTTAACGGTCGAGCGCTTTGCTGAACTCGAGGACGCGGCGCCGGAGTTCGTCAACACTGTCCCGGCGATCAGCGTCTTCTTCAAGGCGCGCATGTCGGGCACGCGCTATGTGAAGGAACTCGCCGATCGCGTGGTGATCAGCTGGAGCCTGAGCGAGCCATATGGAGGCATTCAGGACTGGACCTGGACGCCGACGGTCAATCGTTTTCAGGCTGTCCTGCACCAGGATGGCGCCATTGATCTGTCGTATGAAGAAGTCGCGGCCCGCGACGCTGTCGTGGGCGTTTATCCCCTTGTCTCCCACGGCGCCGAAAAAGTGCTCGCCACCATTCCCATTCCCGGCAATCCCTCTGCCGCACCCAACCTGGACATCCGTAGCATCCACCTCAGTTCAGTCGACAACCTCTACCTCAAAGTCGCTCTGGAAGGCCGCGGCGCAATGCTGGCCGGCACCGATCCCGCAATCGATGGGCTCGCTTACTTTGTTTGTCTCGACAAGAATCCGCACAAGGACGGATGCCGGCCGGACGGGCACAATGACGCCACCTGGACTGTTCGCGGCTTTGGAGGGCAGACGCGCGGCACGTTCCACATGGGCCCGCGATACTTCGCCCACGGAACCGGCGTCGCGCCGGGCGTCAGCGTCGACGGCAACACGCTTTCCATCCAGGGAACGCTACCCGAGGGCTACAAATCCGGCGACACGATTTATGTCAGCGCCGCGGTGCAGGCTCCCCAAAGCCATTCGCTCGAACAACTCGCCCCGCATTCCGTCAAACTCGCCGGTGTCGCCAGTCCGCAAGTCCATTTCTCGTCGCTTCAGAAGAACAGCGGCCCGTACCCCGTGGTCTTTGAGGCCTTCCACTACGTGAATCCGCCGCGCATGCAGGACCTGACCTGCTCAGTGATTCAGGCGCTTGGCGATAAGTTTGACATGCTGGCCTATTACTCCGACTTTCGCATCGATAACCCCGAAGCCGGGACCTCGAGCGATGGACCGCTGGGCGGCGGGCCGGCAGGCGGCAAAGTCACAGGCATCGCTGCCGAGCAGGGCAATCTAGCGGATTACTGCAGCAAGGGCCGATTCCAGTGGCAATTCATCCAGCCCGTGTATGCCGGCGCCAACCAGATGCAGGAGTACCCTCCGGCGAACCTGAAAGACGACAACACCCACGATATCGGGGGCTATCTCCATCAGCTCGCGGAACGCACCTTCAACGGCAAGATTCCTCCCTACGACTATGCTTTGTCGCAAATTGGCCATGAAATGGGCCATCGCTGGTCCGCGTTTGTCACGGCCAAAGTAAACGGGGAAGCCATCGAACTGGGACCGGTTCACTGGGACATGGGACTCCAGGCGCCGGCAGCCTTCCCTTATCAGCGGCCAACCGAGGCTTCGGCCATGGGAGGCGGTGTATGGCAGGATAACTTCGATGGCACATATACGCAGCTTGATGACAACTACTATGTTCCGGCCACGGGATACTCCTATCTCGACCTCTATCTGATGGGATTCATCTCGGCGTCTGAAGTTCCCGACTTCTTCATTCTGAAAGACCTTGTGCCGGCGGGAAAAGATGCGAACGGGCATCCCATCTTCAAAGCGGATCGCACAAAGATTACGATTCAGGATGTGATTGCCGCAGAGGGCCCGCGCCTGCCCGACGTCGATCACTCGCAGCGTGAGTTCAATACTGGGATGGTGATGGTGGTCGAGCACGGCAAAACGCCCAGCCCGGAACTGATCGAGCGCACGAACGGCATTCGCGAGCGCTGGATGGATTACTGGACCACCGTGACGGGCCACCGCTCCATAATGACCACCGAGCCGTAGTCCTCCCACCGGTATCGAAGTCTACGCCGGACCAGGACTAGAGCATTTTAGGAAATAGTATAGACTGTAGTTGGCGACACTCCGCGACGCAGAAGACATGGGACGACCCTATGGCGATGATTTGCGCCGTAAGCTTCTTTCTGCCTACGACGAAGGCGAGGCCACGCTTGAAGAGTTGGCTGAGCGTTTTCTGGTCAGTGTGGGTTGGGCGAAGAAGATCTCCGCGCAGCGAAACCGTACCGGGCAGGCCGAGCGGGTGCCTCATCGCGCCGGTCGCAAGCCGCACGCCGGAGCCGAGGCACAGCAGCAACTGCTGGTCTGGATTGAGACCAAGCCGGACCTGACACTGGCCGAGATTCAAGCCAAGCTGCTCAGCCAAGCAGCGGTGAAGCTGAGTATTCCGCAAATCTGGCACCTGCTGCACAAATTGGGTTTGCGGCTTAAAAAAAGTCGCTCCACGCCAGCGAACGCGACAGCGAAGCCAACCGCAAGCAGCGAGCGGAATTCGCCGCGCGGATACGCACGATCGCGCCGGAGCGGCTGATTTTTCTGGACGAGAGCGGAGTCACCACCTCGATGACGCGGCTGCGCGCCCGCTGCGCCAGCGGCGGGCGCATTCATGAGGCGCCGCCCGGAGGTCACTGGAAAATCATGACCATTTTGGGGGCCATGAGCCTGAACGGTATGGTCGCCGCCATGACCATCGAAGAAGCCACCGACGGCGACATCTTCCTGGCTTTTGTTCAGCAGGTGCTGTGTCCGGCTTTAAAACCTGGCGACGTGGTGGTGATGGATAATCTCAGTTCGCATAAAGCTGCCGCGGTGCGCGCCAGCATCGAGAAAGACGGTGCGGAGCTGCTCTATCTGCCGCCTTATTCGCCGGACTTCAATCCCATCGAGAAGGCCAGGGCAAATCTCAAGGAACTGCTCCGCGCCGCCCAGGCCCGAACCCGGGAAGCTCTCGAACAGTCCATCGCCGAGGCTCTCAAACGGATCACTCCGGACAACGCCAAGGCGTGGTTCAGGCTCTGCAATGTGGTCTACGGCGTTTCCTAAAATGCTCTAGAATGATTGTGTTCCCATCCGGGGTATGGACGAGCTCATGGGACGGCAAAACAGTCTCCGGGCCGGCCACAGTCAAAGTTGACGCACCATTAGATACAATACCTGTCTATTTAAGGCCAGGGGCCGTCGTAGCGGTACAACTGAATCGAGAGCTGCAGTTCGGCAGGAGTATGACAAGTGGCCGCGTGGATGCCCTGGTTGTTACTTCTCCAAATGAAAATCAGAAAACCTCTCTGCTCAACGCGCGCGGCGAACTTGCCAATGTAGCCGCGCAATCCAAAGCTGGCGGCGCTGGCTGGATCATCGAGAACCTTCCGGAAATGAGCTACATGCTGGTTTATGGCACTGTTTCCGCATTCTCCGTAACGGTAAATGGCAAAGTGTTGCCAAGAGTGGCGACAGCTAATCTTGAATCAACTCCGAGTGGCTGGGCAACCGACTCAGCTAGCAACCGGATCGTGATTCACCTGCCATCGCGTCAATCTGAACACAGCGAACCAATAACGGAGATTGAAGTAGACTTCAACCCGAGCAGGTCCTCGTAACCGGGGCACACTCAGCCTGATGGTGAGTGAAAAGCGAACCGGACCGTGTTTTGAGGAAGGGCGCTGCGCGGAATCGCGGAGCGCCACGCTACCCTGAAAAGGCCCCTAATGTCGCCAACTAGTGGCCTGTCGCAGTGAGTTCGTTACTACGTATGCGGCGGGCCGAGTCTGAGTACTTCCACTGGACGGGTTTGGCGCTTGCGGAGTAGGCCTTGATGTAGCGGCGGATCTTGCGGGCCAGGTCGTTCACTGAGGTGAAGACGCCGCGAACGATCAGATCCCGCTCGATCTTGCCGAACCACAACTCAACCTGATTGAGCCACGAAGAGTAAGTCGGAGTGAAGTGGAAGTGAACCCGGCTGTGCTTTTGAAGGAACTCGTCGACCAGGCGGGTCTTGTGGGCTGAGAGGTTATCGAGGATGATGTGGATCTGCTGCCTGGCCGGGCAGTGCGCGATGACTTCTTCGAGGAAGGCAACGAAGTCCTGGCTGGTGTGGCGCGCTGCGGTTTTGCCGTGCACGCGGCCAGTGGCTGTTTCCAGCGCCGCGTACAGCGACAGCGTTCCGTGGCGATAGTACTCGAAACCGTGGCGCTCGATCCGTCCTGGCGAGAGCGGTAAGACGGGATCGAGCCGGTCCAGGGCCTGAATCGCGGTCTTTTCGTCGACGCAGAAGACGGCGGCGTGCTCGGGTGGGTTCAAATAAAGACCGATGATGTCGGCAGCCTTGGTTTCAAAATCGGGATCATCGCTGGCCATGTAACGCTCCAGGCGGTGCGGCTTCAAGCCAGCTTCCTGCCAGACGCGGTGCACGGCGTCCTTGCTGATGCCCAGAGCGGTCGCCAGCTTGCGGCAACTCCAGTGCGGCGAGCCATCCCTGGGTGGCTTGCGCGTGGCGGCAAGAATCCGTGCCCGCATCCTGGCTGTCAGCACCGTGGGCTTCTGTCCGGGATGAGACGTGTCCAGCCCGTCCAGCCCCGCAGCCAGAAATCGCTGCTTCCAGCGGCTGATGGTCGGCGCGCTTGTTCTCAGACGCAGCTTGATGAAGTTGTACGAGGCGCCTTCGGCCAACATCAGGATCAGCCTGGCGCGAAACACGTACCCGGCAGGCAAAGACCGGGACTGGGAGATGCGGCTGAGTTCCAAATGCTGGTCTTCGGAGATCACTACGGAGTCGCTGGTCACATAAGATTAGACGCTATCGCGATAGTAACGTTTACTGTGCGACATGCCACCAGACCAAATCCGTTCGCCAAATCCGGGATTCGATCACTCGCTGCTGTGGGCGAACGAATGACTCAGGACCTTAGACAATGCGCATGGCCATGCCACCATCGATGGCCAAGTCTTCTCCGGTGATGTAGTCATTCTCGACCAGATCCAGGATTGCGCGAGCTACATCCTCCGGTTTGCCTTCGCGATGGAGAGGAATCCGGTTCTTGATATTGTCCTCCACCTGTGCCGGCGTGAGCATGTCCTGGAAGGGGGTGCGAATGATCCCTGGAGAGACGCAATTCACGCGAATGTTGTAGTCCGCTAGTTCCCGCGCCAGTGTGCGGGTAAACTGCGGCAGGGCCCCCTTAGCCACTCCGTACGCCAGCGCGCCGAGGCAGCCGCGGTGACCGGCTGCCGAACTGATGAGCACGATTGCGCCTTCCCCATGCGCGATCATGTGCGGCACCGCGGCGCGAGCCAGTCGCAGCACGGCATGCACATGAACATCGAAGGCCTTGAGCCAGATTTCTTCAGTGACCTCGAAGAATCCGCCGGGGATGGGACCACCTGCGGCATGAACCAGAACATCGAGGCGCCCATAATGGGCAACCGTTTCGGCAACGGCGCGAGTACAATCCTCGGCGATCCCTGCATCCGACTGAATATAAAGAGCCTCAGGGACATCCGCTGCCTCGGAGACCCTCAGCGTTTCGGGCGAATCGATTCGTGGGCCTAGCCCTGTGGTTGCAATTTGCGCTCCACGCCGAGCAAACATCAGAGCCGTTTTTGCGCCAATGCCACTTGTTCCCCCGGTGACCAGACACACCTTGCCAGCCAGTTCCATTGTCTTCGCCATCTCTCATCGGGCACCCTTTCGGCTACGACGCGCGGAAGCGAGCCCTGAATTGATGAAGCCGCTCATTAACGACTTCTTTGATATGATATATCAGAGTTGACCCCTGATCAGGGAAGTGGAAAACCAAATTCGGTGATAATATATGAACTTGAAAACGAGGTCTTTTCTGTCCGGAGCTATTGGGGGCGCGAGAAGCTTGAATGATCAGTAAATCCGAACTGAGGAAAACCGCGCGCACGCCGGCCCGCCTGAATGGGGCCGGGGAATCCCTTTCCAGCCGTGCTTACCAGCAGATCCGAGATGAAATTCTGAGGGGAGATCTCTCGATAGGAGACATTCTTTCGCGAAGGCGGCTTGCCAAGAGGCTCAATATGAGCTTCCTTCCCATCACAGAGGCTCTAAAGTGCCTGGAAACGGAAGGGCTGGTTGAAAGCCGCCCCAGAATCGGAACGCGCGTGCGTGTACCCAACGAGCAGGACATCCGAGACAGTAATGTCATCCGGGAGGCTCTTGAATCGCAGGCGGCAAGATTATGTGCGCAGAATATCACTGTCGAAGAGAAGAAGCAGCTTCGAACCAGTGCCCGACATCTGGATGAGCTGCAGAAGATGTGCGCGCAGGAACATGCCGACTCACGATTCCTATTCTCTGTGCATACCTACCACATGGAATTCCATATGCGAATCGCAGAACTGGGTCGATGTCCGGGGCTGTGCCGTGCGATTGAGAAAGAGCAGGTTCTGATCCTGAACTGGCTCTATGATATAGCAGCCAATCGACGTACCCAGCCGGAGGAATTCCACTCGACGTTAGCCGAGGCGTTGTGCAGCGGGGATCCGCTTGTCGCAGATATGGCCATGCGAGCACACGTACGCTATGGTCTCGACCAAGTGTTGGGGCGTCTCGCCAACTACGATAGAGAGGACGCCTGGCGGATGAAAAGCGGGGATTCTGGGAGAAACAGGAAGACGTCCGGGAACGGCTTCGGCAAACGCGGCAAATGAGCTCGAGATTCGCACTCCAACGGCATTTCTCCAATCTTCGAAAGAACCGGGGAACGCACAAAATCACTTTGTAGACGATTGGACGGTCCGCTGTTGTTGGCGGCATGAATCAATCAGATCAATAAGTTAACGGGCATTGGTTTCGAATCGTATTGCGTGGGACCAGTCTGTTTATCTGGCGTGTGATGTCGTGCGGACCGATTCCAATCCTCGCCAGCTGCATCAGACCGCGCAGACCCCTCCCCGGTTGAGGCGACTTGCGTTCACATCGATTCGTTCTTCGTGCTCGCTCGGCGCCTCCCCCACTGTTCAGACGCTTTTCGGTAATTCCGATTGCCCGACTCGTCGGGAGTCTGCCGCTTTGTGCGCGCAGCATGACATCGGAAATAACGGCGTTAGCCAAAGGAAGCGTCTGATCTGCCAGAGCGGAACTGCGGCCGCCGTGTCCGGAAAACCGTGCGCTTCATCGCTTTCGTTCCTGAAACAGGGTGGTGAAGCTGCCGGATTATGAGCGCCCCTCGGGCCATTTTGGCCAGCCAGCGAGCCATTTTCTCAAAGCGTGCAGAATCAACATTCTTATGGACTTCTCGTAAGACAGTTGTGAGCAGTGTAAATAATTGTTGTCTTGCTCTTGACAGCGGTCAATATGTGATATATCAGTGTTACAATTCAAGAATTGAGGCGGAAAAGTGTTGAAAAGTTGCCTCGCCTCATGCGAACAAGCGTCTCTCTTGAAAAGGGAAATGAGCAAATCACTATTCCGGACGAGGCGGCCGCGAATGCAAAACGAGTGGAGCGGCGGCGTCTCGTCTGGTGCAGCAATTCAGCATCGTCCTTGCGTTCTGAATGTGGCGTGAAATCTACCCCGGAACTGCGACACCAGAACTCCATGGCACCTTCGGCAAATAAATATGGGAAGGGACGCCGTTTTCCCGCGTCTTGATACTAGATTGCTTGCCCACGAAAGCCATTCCCTGACTTCTTGCCGTTTTCCGCAAAGTCTTTGCTTTTCAACCGCCAAGAATCTCCATTATCGAAGTTCGCGAGACGCCCCAACACCTGGTCCAGACCATAGCGTACGTGTGCCCGCATGGCGGCGTCCGCGACCAGCGGATCACCACTACACAATGCTTCGGCTAGAGTCGAGTGAAATTCCTGCGGTTCAGTGCGCCGATAAGCGGCTATATCATAGAGCCAGTTGAAGATAAGAACCTGCTCTTTCTCGATAGCACGGCGAAGACCCGGGCAGCGAGCCAGTTCTGCGATTCGCATATGAAATTGCATGTGGCAGGTGTGTACAGAGAACAGGAATCGCGAGTCCTCCGGTTCCAGTGCGCACATTTTGTGCAGTTCATCCAGATGCCGGGCGCTGGTGCAAAGCTGCTCTTTCTCCTCGGCAGTGACGTTCTGCGCGCACAACCTTGCAGCCTGCGGTTCCAGAGCCTCGCGGATGACGTTACTGTCACGGATGTCCTGCTCGCTGGGTATGCGTACTCGCGTTCCAATCCGGGGGCGGCTTTCAACCAGTCCCTCCGTCTCCAGGCATTTTAGAGCCTCGGTGATGGTCACGAAGCTCATGTTGAGCCGCTTAGCGAGCCGCCTCCGCGACAGGACGTCGCCTATCGACAGCTCTCCGCTGAGAATCTCATCCCGAATCTGTTGGTGGGCTCGATTGGATAGCGATTCCCCAGCGCCGTTTTTTAGGCCCAAGGTGCGCGGCGTTTGTCTTAAAAGGGATACGTTTTGCGCGGGCAAGATCACACTTCAAGACCTCCGATCGATCTTAGGCGGGATCGGTTCAGGACTTCAGCGCATCATGCAGCGCATGGCTCAGAGAGTCCCTCATGATCGGGTTTTCAAATTACGGCTCATTCTAGGCCGCTCAATCGAAGGGTTGATAAGCTCTTTACGGCAGGATGGAGAGGGTCTTTACGGAAAGGAGGGGTAAAAACTCTTGTACCAGACCACCGGCTCGTGGCCGGGCCTCCCCGCAGGGCGCGCCAACAGTTCGGCGATGTCCCGCTCCAGGCTCTCGTTGGCGGGGATGTGGATGGCGTACCTCACGTTCCGCTCTTCCAGCGCCTCGTAGATCTCCGGCTTGGCAAAGGCAGCGTCGCCACGAAAGACCACCTCCTTACCAAGCTTTTGCTGGCGCCCGATCTCCGGCAGCAGTAGTTCCTCCCAGTCGTCGGCGCTGTGGACGTTGCCGGGCCGAAGCTTCGCTGCCAGACAGTCGCCCTCGCGATTGAACAGCAGCATCGGGTGGTTGCAGGTGGACACGAGGTGGCCGTTGTGGGCGCTGTTCTCCTGCTGGCCCTACGCCGGAATCTCCGTCGCGTCCGTGTCCAGCACGATGCGCTGCGAGGAGTCGATGGCCTCCGCTTTGGCAATCAGACTACGATTGACCAGGGCCAGCCCGGCGAGATTCTCTTCCTGGGTCAGCACCGCAGCCTCGAAAGATTGCAGCCGGGAGGTCAGCGCCGCCCCGCGCTCCCAGACCTTCTCCGAGCCGATCAGCCGGAACGTCGGGTCTTGCGCGAGCCGCTCGGCATCGTTGACATCCTCATAGCCCGCGATCCGGCTGTAGACGGACTGACGCAACAGGTCCGCCAGCGGAAGCTGCGTGTTCTTCCCGCGCCGGGAGACGGTCAGGTGCAGGGCGATGAGGTCACCGAAGCCCAACCGTTCGTCCAATTCACGAACCAGAATCAGGCCACCATCGGAAGTGACCCGTGATCCCTGAAACTGGACTTTCAATGAGGTGTTGAACGATAGCTGAAACGGCTGGTCTCGTATCTCACCCATTGGGTGTCGTCCTTCGGAGGGTTTCCATAGCGTTCAAACCCCTATGGATATTGATGCCAACGAACATTCAAAGACTCGCAAGCGCAGTTCAAAACGGAAATGTAGGATGACATATCTGCCCGTTCCCGAAGTCTATCGCTAGCAGGTAGATGGCACTGAGATACAGTTGGTCTGCATCGACTGTATGGGCTCTAATACTCTCACAGATCAGGAATGCTGAATGCGCGGACCGTATAATTCAACAAAATTCTGCTTAATCCTCAGAGATTCTGCTAGAGCCTGTTATTAACTTCATGCGAGCATCCTGAAGAGTTGAGCGATCATAAGGCAAGCGAAGGCGAGGAAGCGGAAGGCTCCGAGTGTGGTGGCGAGTCTTTCGTAGTCGCGAGCCAGGCGGCGAAAGCGAGCCGCCCACGCAAAGCTTCTCTCCACCACCCAGCGGCGCTACAAAAGCCCATTCCTCGTCCGTCACATCGCTTGGATAGCCGACCTGCCCTTGTTTCCCAACCTTCCATCGTCGGAGACTATGGGAAAATTGGGTACCCCTTTGACTACAAAGGGATAAAGTTAATAACAGGCTCTTGGGCAGAAGCGCCCATAAGAACTCTCCTGGTCATTGATTTGAGCGGAGTCATACGACACCCTCCTGACAAGCTGAAATAACGATCGCGAAGATTGCTTGTGAGTGTAAGGCATCCTTGCTCGCGCTCAAAGCGGAATTACCAGAAGTAACTGGCTTCCATTCTCGGAGCGCCCGGCTCGCCATCGATGACCTGCGTGCTTATAACGAATTCCATGTTCTTCTTGTCGCCGGCCGCCTGCGCAGCGCGCATCAGCTGGGTCAAATGGGCGCTATCGGTGACGAACTCCGCGGCCGCGCGCGTGCCGCCGTGGCCGATTCCCGCCAATATCACCGCCAGCTTGCCAGTGTTGGGGTCGGTAAATCGCGCCAGGATCGCATAGTCCCGAAAGTTGTTGGTAGCCATTTGCACGTCACGGTCGGCCATCCAGCGTGTCTTGTCCGGCGCCGTACTGTCCACAATCCACATGTGCGCCATGTCTGCGTCGTTTGCAAAGTGGTAATGCAGCGGATTGGTCAGGCGCAGTGTCCACGCGTTGTCGTAGGCGCCCACAAAGACCGCAGGACCGCGCAGAAGGTCGTCAAGGGCCGTGGCTCCCTCGCCCTTCAGCGTGAGCTGCTTCCCGGTGGATTGCAGAATGCTGGTCACCTTGATGGTTGCGTTCAGGTCGCCGGTCCCCGTCGGCGTCCCTTTGTTCTTTAGCACAACCTGATGGGAGGGATTGCCCGCGTCCCACAAAGTGACCGCGAAGGAATTGGGCTGATCGCCAACGCATAGCAATACCGGCTCGTTGGAGCTTAATATCGGCTGCCAGAAGAAATCGAACGCCGCGCGGTTGGTCCGCTGCCAAAACACGACTGCGCCCCACACCAACAGCCCGGCTGCGGCCACCCCAACTGCCGCCAGCAGCCACCGGCGGCGAGCTTGCGTAGCCGGCGCTGGCACATGCTCCGGCATGCCCGCTGGAACCGCAGCGATCTCCGGAAGCCCATGAATGCTTCTGCCCTTCGGGCTGTGAAACTGAGGAATATACGATCCCGACTGCAGAGTGATGCGTAGCTCCTCGTCGTGCGCGGAATCCTGATAGTACTGCGCCACCCGTTTGCGGATCTCCGCAGCCGTCACCCGCACAATAGGGTCAAGGGCGGTGTCGTAGCTGGCATCCTTCCCGAATATCTCAATGCCCAGGGTCCGTTCCTTTATGTCGTCTAATTTCCCGGCCAGAGTGTGTTCTACAACGAAGCGCAGGAAGTTGGGAAACCTCTTGCTGTGGCTCAAATACGGACTTGCCAGAAGGCGCTCCAGTTGTTCGCCGATTGCTTTCTGGGCTGTTTCGCTTACACATTCCTTGCTGCGTGCCTGTGATGGAACGTTCATACCGCTCTCCGGCTCGAAGAAGCCATTTTACCCCCTCCCCAGCAAATTTTCTGCTTTCTTACGCCGCAGAACGCAAATA
Source organism: uncultured Acidobacteriaceae bacterium (assembly GCA_963808695.1). Classification (GTDB taxonomy): domain Bacteria; phylum Acidobacteriota; class Terriglobia; order Terriglobales; family Acidobacteriaceae; genus Telmatobacter. The sequence continues at coordinate 49,491 of CAWEHF010000007.1, read as the reverse complement.
ATTGAAATGAAAGGGAGCTATGACGCTGACAGGATAAGAATTTACTCATCCTTTCGGTAAAGACCCTCACCATTTTGCCGTAAGGGGCTTATCAACCCTTCGATTGACCAGCCTAGGATGACTTGCAAGTTGAAAACCCGATCTTTTCGCGCCTCGCCGTTTACAGCCAGGCTGAAGTCGTAAGAATTGCGGGGCAGGCTCTGCGCAAGACGTATGCCTTCGCGAGTTACTTCAATAGCGAAGGGGATACCAAAAAGGGAATCCAACTCCATTAGGAGGAAGGAATGAAGGGAAAAATGAAGGGAATGAAGTTTCTGTCGTATTGGAGCGGAATCGTGGTTCTGCTCATTATGGGGGCGTGCTGTACTCGAGGAGCGTATGCCCAGAACACAAACTCCGGCGACATACGGGGTACCGTTACTGACAATTCGGGAGCGTTGATCCCAAAGGTGAAGGTCACGGTGCTGAATATCGACACCGGAGTATCGAGAGACTACGCCACCAACCAGGATGGCCTGTTCGACACGTCCTCGATTTTGCCCGGAAACTACAAGGTCACCTTCACCAAGCAAGGTTTCCAAACGCTGGTGCGTGGTCCGGTCACGCTCCAAGTCGGCTATATTACCGTCGACGCGAATCTGAAGGTTGGTTCGACCACGGAGCAAATGACAGTCACAGCCGACGTGCCCCTGCTGGAGACCGAAACGGGCGATCAGACCGTGACCTTGGAAGAGAGAAGCATAATGCAGTTGCCCCTGGTCGGCCAGGGGTGGACAGACTTCATGGTCCTGCTCCCTGGCACTTCGAGCTCGAGCTCGAACAACACGGCGAATCCGGGGATGGTGGCTGCCGCGAACGGGAACCTTCCCTACACCAACGTCCTTCAGGATGGCGCTTCGACCAGCTTCGGCCAGAGCAACAATGAATTTAGTCAGGGCGGCATTGATGCGTTAGCCGAGCTGCAGGTCTCTCTGTCCTCGTTCTCGGCGCAATACGGTATGGGCGGCATGATCATGAGCAAGATCACCAAGAGCGGGGCCGACAAGTTCCACGGAGACGCTTACGAATACGCTCAGAATGACGCCTTCGATTCCAACCCGCACTACTACGGCACCGGCGCGAGGCCGGCAATTCCGCTTCTTCGCTATGACGAGTTCGGCGGCTCTGTCGGCGGCCCGATCCTGAAGAAGAAGATGTTCTTTTTCTTCAACTTCGACCAGACCGTAGACCACGGTGGGGCCAACTCCGGCCTTGCAACCGTTCCGGGCGCGAACATCATGGCCGGCAACTTTTCATCGATTGCTTACACCATCTACGATCCAACGACTCAAACCATTGCCTACGATTCGCTGGGCAATCCCTACCCGGTCAGGCAGTCGTTTACGTCTGAATACGGCGAAACCGGCGCGAACGTGAACACGATACCCTCCGGTTTGATCGATTCGGTGGCTAGCGCCGCCCAGGCCTTCTATCCGACTCCTTCGACCCATCCATCCTTCGGAACATTCGAGCCTGGAACTCCAAACGAGATCGGTGTGCTTCAGAACAACTGGTACTCAAGCTTTCCGAATTCCAACCCTTGGAGAAAGTACACCGGACGTCTGGATTATGACATCACGCCGCACAACAGGTTTACGGCGTCCGTGTCGGATCTGGACAATCCCGCTCTTTCCCCCAGCAACATCACGGCCTGCCCGCTGGGTTGCCAGTCCGGAGATCAAGAAGCTGAAAACTCGCAGGTTTCAGATGTGTGGAATATCAGCCCTTCCGTAATCAATGAAGCCAGAATGGGTTACACCTGGGGGATTTCCGCCTACCCCGACAACGCCTTGGGTAAAGGCTATGCCGCGAAGGTCGGTTGGCAGTTTGCCAAGGCCGACCAATTTCCCAGCCTCGGTTTCCCGGGTGGTTCCTACGAGGGGATCTCACCGGCAAGCAACTCAGTCTACAAACAGCATGTCTTCGATCCGTCGGATGTCGCGACGATGATCCGCGGCAAGCACATCCTTCATTTTGGCGGAGAGCTTTTGTTCTATCGTAACGACAACACAAATTGGGGTAACATCAACGCCGGAAGCATGAATTTCGATGGTAGGTACACCGAGGATTGGACCCTTTCGAGCGCCAATTGCCCGGCGACCGCGCCGGCTGGGAGTACATGCGCAGCTCCCAACGAGGCCTCCGGTCTGGATTATGCCGACTTCCTGCTTGGTCTCTCGAACAACTGGGGCGCCGGCTACTCACCGGAGTTCGGAGCGCGCATGAAGTACCCTGAGATGTTCATTCAGGACGATTACAAGATGCGCCCCAACCTCACGATCAATATCGGGCTCCGCTATGAGATCAGCCATGGCTGGAATGACGTTCATGGCAACGAAATTAGCTTTGACCCGACAGTTCCCAACGTCGGTGGTGGTTTGGGCGCCATGTGGTATGGCTCTACGCACGCCAATGGCCGGGGATCCATGCAGGCAAATGTATTTAGCACGTTTCTTCCGCGCATGGGATTTTCCTGGCAGCCGTGGGCCAATACCACCGTTCGCGGTGGCTTCGGTGTCTACGACCATGCGTTCTCCATGGACATGTACGGCGGAGGTCTGGGTTCTGCTTTCGCCAGCTCCGGCAACCTGAGCGATCTGACCAGCGGCATCTATCCAATCGTGCAGCTGGACGGGACCGGCACGGTTTGCAGCACTACTACTCCAACCGGCCTGAATTGCGGCACGACGCAGCCGGCGCTTCCTTACATAACGGCTACCACAAGTCCGTCTGGCTACAATGGCCAAAACGTAAGCTATAACCCATACCACGCGCCGGTCCAGAAGATTTACGAATGGAACGCGTCCGTCCAGCGGGAATTGCGCACAAATTTGGTGGCCCAAGTTTCCTACGTGGGGAGCCACGGCTGGAACGAAATCGTCTCGAACGATATCAATGCGGTACCTGCGACCAAACTTTCGTCCAACGACACAATGTATCGTCCGTACACGCTATTTGGTAACATTAGCGGAAACAACGCCGCCGAAGACGGCGTCTCCAACTACAACTCGCTCCAGGCAGAGATTACGCAGCGCGTGAGCTCGGGTCTGAGCTTCAGCTTTAACTATGTCTGGTCGCACTTCCTGGACGATGAGGACAGCGCGGGATGGTGCTGTCAGGCGGGAAATTCAAACTACCAGATCGCCAACAACTCCGCGGCCAACTACAGCAACGCCAACTTTGATGTCCGCCAGGCGTTCAAGGGCTACGCGGTCTATCAACTGCCCTTTGGCAAAGGCATGCAGTTCCTGAACAACAACTCGGCGGCCGATGCAGTGATTGGCGGCTGGCAGCTTACCGGCTCGATGGACATCTTTACCGGCCATCCGTTCAGTGTATTTGCCGATGGCAACACTTATGAACTGGCCAACGGCAGTTCACAATTTCCGAATTGGAATTCCGGAGTCAGTTGGAAGTCGCCAAACAAGGGCACAAACGAGTGGTTTAACCCGGCAGCCTTCATGAAGCCCGAGGACGGAACCTTCGGGAACGTAAGAAGGAATGCCCTGTACGGACCTGGATTGAGTCAGGTGAACCTTTCCGGCAGCAAGTTCTTCGCCTTGCCCTGGGAAGGCATCAAGTTCCAGATTCGGATCGACGCGTACAACGCACTCAACCACACGAGTTGGAACGTCCCGGGGGGCGGGGGGATTACTCTCGGAGGCGCGGTTGCTGGCGAACCTTACGCTGGTCCTGCCACCGACCAAATCACAAGCAGCGCACTTTCCGGCCGCACCGTGCAACTCGGAGGGCGCCTGTCGTTCTAAAATTCAGGATTGAGTTTCATTAGGGGGAGACGACGGATCATGTCGTCTCCCCTACTTTTCTCGACTCCCTGAAATAAGCAGTGCCGGTTGTTCGGATCTCGAAGCTTCTGCATGGATGGCGTTATGCTAGGATGCAGGGTCAGTCGCGAATAACGGCTCGCCGTTGGGATCAAATGGAAAAGGTTCAACCATGGATCGGCGTAAGTTTCTCCTCCTGATGGGGACTGGAATCTCCCACAAATGTTTGCCTCAGTTGGCTATTCAGACTGCGACGGAGAGTGAAGCCTCATTCGTTCCCCGAGAGAGGAGCGGGAGAACAATCTTATCGTTAAATGGCACATGGGAGATCGATGACTCTATTTCGGCCGATGTCATCCCGAGCTCCTTCACCCATAGAGTCGACGTGCCTGGTCTTATCCATTCATCGACCCCACCTTTCCCGGACGTTGACGATTTTGATGCGGCTTCGTGGATTCGGGAGTTGCGTAACGCTGGTCAAGTTCCGGCAAGCGATCTAAGCCGATTTACCAAACAGCAGAGGAGATACTTCTGGTATCGCACAACATTTGTTGCGCCGTCTATTCGCCAATTGGCCCGGTTAAAGGTAAATAAGGCCCAGTTTGGGACAGCTGTATGGCTGAATGGAAGCAAAATTGGCGAACATTGGGGTTGTTTTACGGCAGGACATTTCGATCTATCGGCAAAGATCCATTGGTCCGAGGAAAACGAACTTGTCATTCGGACCGGTGCACATCCCGGTGTTCTGCCCCATGGGGTCATCGCCGGCATCGATTGGGAGAAGGAAAAGTGGACCCCCGGAATTTACGATGAGGTGAGCGTACACTTCAGCGACAGTCCTGCAATTGAAAGCGTTCAGGTGGCGCCGCGCATCTCGCCGCGTGAGATATTGGTGCAAACAAGAGTTAAGAACTACAGTCTCGAACCCGTGCAGGCTGTCCTGAGATTTGCTGTACGCCCTTCCAATTCGGAGCCGGCTATTGAACGCCATGCACTTCAGATATCTCTCGATGCTGGCGCCGAGAAGGTATTCGAGGTGAAGATTCCATTACCGAGCGCGCGGCTATGGTGGCCGGATGATCCTCAGCTATATCGCCTGGAAGTGGATACAGGCGCGGATAGTGTAAAGACGAGGTTTGGCATTCGAGAGTTTCGTTTTGACACGCCCACGCAACGCGCCTACTTGAACGGGCAGCCGTATTTTCTTCGAGGGTCCAATGTTACCCTGCACCGCTTTTTTGAAGATCCGGTTTCAGATAAGTTGCCATGGGACGAATTGTGGGTAAGAAAGCTTTTGACGGACATACCGAAACGAATGAGCTGGAACTGCTTTCGCTTTTGTATCGGGCCGGTTCCGGACAAATGGTTGGACATTGCCGATGAGGCAGGCCTGTTGATCCAATATGAGTACCCCATTTGGACTGGCCCACAATCAATTAGAGAGCCTGAGCTTTTTAGAATTTACGATGAAAAGCAGTTGAAGCTGGAGTTCACGGAGTGGGTACGGGACAGTTGGAACCACCCGAGCGTCGCGATTTGGGATGCAAGCAATGAGAGTTGGTTTCCAGACTTATCCACGAAGATCATCCCTGAGGTGAGGACATTAGATTTGTCAGAGCGCCCCTGGGAGAACAGTTACAACCCTCCGGCCGGTCCAGACGATCCGGTGGAACAGCACGCATATCTCTTTGAACCCTCTCGCGGGAACCCGATTGGCATCTCTTCCATGGAGGATCTTGAATCCAAAGGGGGAGCCCAGCGAGCGATTACCGGCCCGCCTATAGCACACGCCCTTATTTTGAATGAGTATGGATGGCTTTGGGTAAACCGCGATGGGAGCCCTACAACGCTGACGAAGAAGGTTTGGGAGAAGATTCTTCCTTCGAGCGCAACTCCTGAGGATCGCCTCGAAGAGTATGCATATCTAATCTCCGGGCTGACGGAGTACTGGCGAGCTTACCGTCACTTTGCTGCAGTGATGCATTTTGTTTTTCTGTCCTATTCGAAGCCCGACGGAGCGACCAGTGACAATTTCCAGGATGTAAGGGGCCTCAAGCTTGAGCCGCATTTCGAAGAGTATATGGCAAATGCGTTCAGGCCAATCGGTGTATACATCAATTTCTGGCATCCGACTGTCCAGGCGGGAGCGGTACAAGAACTTGAGGTCATGATGATTAACGACTATGCTGATCCGGCGTCCGGGGTGATTTCGATTCTCTTGGAAGATGAGGGCGGCCGGCAACTGACGAAAATGGAGGCTCCATTTCAGCTGTCGGGTCTCGGTCAGCAAACATATGGCTTCAATTTTCGATTTCCAGAGTCGATTGGCAAATGCTGGTTGAAGGCCATCGCCAATCCATTGTCAGGAAGAGAAAAGAGAGCGACGGTTAGCAGAAGACGCGTTGAGTTAACCGGTAGAGCCTGAGCGTATTGTCTGCGTATTTCAGCAATGTGGTCCGTGAATCGCGGATGTGGGGTAGTGTTGGAGCGAGACGACGCTGGCTGGTTTCAGCCTGATTCAGGCGGACCACAGCGCAATCGACATAACGAGAGCATGTGCAGCCAGCAAGCAGGCGCTATCGATAAAACTCTTCTTTGTCAGGTTCGGATCCATCGCGATGCGCCTTTTTCGTCCAGGAAAGCTCGATTTCCTCGAGTGTTCGGCGTTTGGTCTCTGGTAAGCAGAGATAGATATAAACGAATGAGGCGGCGCACACCACCGAATATCCGAGGAATACGCCCGGCGCGGAGAAGAGCTTAATCAAGCTCAGAAACGTCGCGGTCACCAGCGAAACCGCAAGCCACAGCGCCACGGTGGCAACCGACATGGCGCGTCCGCGAATGCGGTTCGGGAAGAATTCCGCCAGACACACCCACACGCCCGAACCAAGTCCGAAGGCAAAGAAGGCCACGTAGCCCAGCAAGGGCAGAAGCAACAGTGCGGAGCGTTGGGGATACCAACGCAGCATTACGGAAAATGCCAGCAGGCATAGACCCATGCCGCCGGTTGCCGTCAGCAATAAAGGCCGCCGTCCCAGCCGGTCGATTGTGAAAAGCGCGGCGATCGTGAAGATGAGGTTGACCGCACCCACCAGCACGTTCATTCCGATGGCCTGTTCTGCACTCGCACCCGCATGCTCCGCAAAGACGATCGCACCGTAATAGAGAACGGTATTAATCCCGGTGACTTGCTGAATGACAGCCAACATGATCGCCAGCATCATCGGCTTGCGCAGTGGACGGCTGAGTAATTCGCGATAAGTGCCAGTCTCCTCGGATATGGTTCTTTCGATCTCGGCAAGCGCCTGCTCGACCACAACTCCGGGAGAGATGCGCATGAGCACTGCGCCAGCCCGGTCTCTGGCGCCGCGTTGTAAAAGCCAGCGCGGACTTTCTGGAATCCAGAGCAGCGAGCCGCACAACATTACGGCAGGCAAAGCTCCCAGTCCAAACATCCAGCGCCAATTGCCATGCGAGAGCTGCGCGAGCCGGTAATTGCCGACAAATGCAACCAGGATGCCGATCACGATTGCAAGCTGGTTGAGCGTAACCAGCCGTCCGCGCACTTCGGCCGGAGCAATCTCCGCTATATAAAGCGGCGCAATCAGCGATGCCGAACCGATGGCGAGCCCGCCCAGCGCGCGGGCCACGAGCAGTTGCCAGATCTCCGTGGGAAAGGCCGCGCCCAATGCCGAGAGGCAGAAAAGGATCCCTGCCGCGAACAGCACCGCACGCCGCCCATAACGATCGCTCATGTACCCAGCCAGCGCAGCCCCGGCCGCGCAACCCCACAGCAAGACTGTGGCAACAAGCTCCGTCTCCAATGAACTCAGCTTGAAGTCAAGCCTCAGATAGACAAGAGCGCCGTTAATAACGGCGGTGTCATAGCCGAAGAGCAACCCAGCAATAGCTGCGCTGGCGGCCACCACTACAACATACGAAGAGATATTCCCGCCGCGTATCGCGGTTTTCGTTGCGAACAAAACCTGCTCCGGGTTCCGCGCCCATCTAAACGCTGTCAGGCGTAGCTTGTCAACCATTTTACTTTAATCGCGCATTATCATGCACGAGTTATAACAATTCAAGCATCGACTATGCTCATTATACTTGTTAACGTGCATTATGCTCCCTATAATCTACGCCATGGATACACTTCTGGAGAGCCCCGGTCCGACATTCGTCGATTGGGTTTCGGGCACAATTCGCGGTGAAGGCGTTGAGGAGTCCGTAAAAACTCTCGCCCAGCTTCCCGGTTTGTTTCACGACGAGGCGGCGTGGCGCAGTATGGATCCGGAGACCGAGATATATCGAGTCCGCTCCTGGAAACCCGTTCCCGAAGGAACGACCGGCGGTCTCTTCTGGGGCGCAACCATTCTGCAGCCGGGCCGGGTGGGAGATGAGTACTTTATGACTCACGGGCATTTTCACGCTGTCCGCGACCGCGCGGAATTCTACGCGACCGTCAGCGGTAACGGGGCGCTGCTGTTGATGCAGGAGGACGGTGCAACCTGGAGCCAGGCCATGAAGCCGGGAACCGTACATTACATTCCAGGCTGCATCGCCCACCGCGTCGTGAATACAGGCAGCGAGCAGCTGGTCTTCCTTGCGAGCTGGCCAAGCGACGCCGGGCACGATTATGCCCGCATTCGCGCCGCCGGCTTTAGCAAACGCATGGTGATGCGCGACGGAGCACCGTGTCTGGTATAAGCGCGCTCGCGATTGACCTTGGAGGCTCGCACGCTGCCTGCGCCGTGGTGCGCGACGGCGAGATTGTTGCTAGCCAGAACATTCCCGCCGACGGCTCGCAACCTCTCGCGAACCTGCTTCCGGGACTTAGCGATGCGCTGCACGCACTCCTGTCGAGCACTCACATCGATTGCCCGGATTGTGCGGCTCTGGTGCTGGGCTTTTGCGGCATTGTGAGCGCGCGTGAGCGCCGGGTTCTGACAATCAACGGTAAGTTTCACGATGCGCCGGGGCTCGACCTCGAAGGGTGGTGCGCAAGAGAATTTGGCTTGCCGTTTCTGATTGAAAACGATGCGCGGCTGGCCTTGTTGGGAGAGCACGCATACGGCGCCGCTCGCGGCGCGCAGGATGCCGTGATGGTCACCCTGGGCAGCGGTATCGGCGGCGCAGCGCTGGTGGGCGGGCGGCTGCTCGAGAGCAGACATGGGCTCGCGGGCGCCATTGGCGGACATCTTCCACTTGTTCTTGGAGGCCGACTCTGCTCATGCGGTAACTTCGGATGCGCCGAGGCAGAAGCCTCGACGGCGGTTCTTAGCGAGATATACCTGAGGCACTCAGACGGCACAGAGGGCGCGCTGAGCGGGAGCAAGGCATTTGGTTTCCTTGAGCTCTTCGAGGCCGTCGACGCGGGAGACCAGGCTGCAACCGCCGCTCTTGAACACTGTCTGCATGTCTGGTCGGCGCTTACAGTCGCGCTCATTCATGCGTACGATCCAGAGGTCGTTGTCTTTGGCGGTTTGGTGCTCAAGCGTGCTGCAGACATCTTGCCGCATCTGCAGGAATACGTTGCGGCCCATGCCTGGACTCCTGGCCGCGTAGTTGAGCTCCGCCCTGCCGCTCTCGGCTCGCGGGCCGCGCTGCGCGGAGCCATTCCACTGATCGAGTCAAACCGGTGACACACCATTCCAATTACGACAAGCGGCCTTCCGTATCGATTTCGCAATCGGAGCAGGATTGTGCCCAGGGCTGGGACGAAATACTCGATGTACTTCGTGCACACGCGGACGCGCGCCGCGTCGCGATCGAGTGTTACCCCGGCGTGCGCATCGAGCCGCTGCAACGCGAACTTGTTACGCGACTCGCGCCCGAACTGGCGCTGGCCAGCACCGATGCCATGCTGACCCCGCTGGAGGTCGAGGCAAAATTCGCGTCTGTTCTGGGTGACGACCCTGTGTTTGCCCACATGGAGCCGCACTCGCTCGATGAGTTCTTCGATCCCATGAAGCTCGAACGTGCCCGCTGCGCCGCAGGAGCGACTCGTGGCCGGGTGATCGCTGTCGGCCCCGGTGCAACGCTGCTCCTGCCGCACTGGGACATTCTGCTCTATGTGGATGTTGCACGATGGGAGATTCAAATGCGGCAGCGCCGAGGAGAGATCGCTAATCTCGGGCTCGCCAATGCCGGTGCGGCTCCCGGGCAGTTTTATAAACGCGCCTTTTTTCTGGATTGGCGTGCCGCAGATAGCCGAAAGGATGAGTTATACGACAAAGTCGATTATTGGATCGACGGCAATCTGTCTGCCCAACCTGCCATGCTCCGCGGCGCGTTGTTCCGCGAGGCGCTCGCCACCGTGAGCCGGCGGCCCTTCCGCGTGGTTCCCTTTTTCGACCCCGGCCCCTGGGGCGGACAGTGGATGCGACGCCAGTTTGACCTGCCCGACGGTCCCACGAATTATGCCTGGTGTTTCGACTGCGTGCCTGAAGAAAACAGCTTGGTGCTCCGCTTCGGCGCGCGCGAATTCGAACTTCCCGCGCTCACGCTTGTGCACCAGCAGGCGCAAAGTTTGTTGGGCGCTCAAATAGTAAGGAAGTTCGGCGCCGAGTTCCCGATTCGTTTCGATTTTCTCGATACCATCGAGGGCGGGAATCTCTCGCTGCAAGTGCATCCGCAGCGCAGTTACATTCAAGAGCAGTTCGGAATGTCATACACGCAGGACGAGAGCTACTATCTGCTCGACGCCGCGCCAGACGCGACGGTGTATCTCGGATTGCGCGAGGGAATCGACAGGGAACGCATGGCCTCGGAATTGCGCGCGGCCCAAGCGGGCGGTCCTGCCTTTCCCGCCGAACGGTATGTGAATGCATGGCCAGCGCGCAAGCATGCGCATTTCCTGATTCCCGCCGGTACGATTCACTGCTCTGGACGTAACTCGCTTGTGCTCGAGATCAGCGCCACGCCATACATTTTCACCTTCAAGCTCTGGGACTGGGGACGACTAGGCCTCGATGGACGACCGCGCCCGATTCATCTGGAACACGGTCTCAGGAATATCCAATGGGACCGGACTACAAATTGGGTACGCGAGCACCTTATCGACCAGGAAAAGACCGTAGCAGAGGGAGAAGGCTGGCGCGAGGAGCGTACCGGCTTGCATCCGCTCGAATTCATCGAGACGCGGCGTCATTGGTTCACAGTTCCCGTGAATCATCACACGGAAGGCAACCTTAACGTGCTCAATCTGGTTGAAGGCGACGCCGCGATTGTGGAAAGTCCTTCAGACGCATTCCTGCCCATGACGGTCCACTACGCGGAAACATTCATCGTCCCTGCCTCCGTCGGCCCATACACAATCCGCCCCGCGGAAACGACACATCAGCGACTTGCCACTATCAAGGCTTATGTTCGAGGAGATAAGTAATGGCGGCACAGATTGAGTTTGATCCGGGCCTAACAATTCGGTTTTCCGAAACCAGCCTGGCATTCGAGTATGGACCGGGCATATTTGGGCCTGAACCCGAGATGCGCCGTCTGGCCGCGATCCGGCCAAGCCTGCTTGATCCTGATTGCTGCGGACCAGACCCAGTCTACGGAATTGCCATGGACATTGGCCGCGAAGCAGATCGTAGCCTCCTTGAGGAGCGCATGTTGCTTTTCGGCGCGGTGATGTACGCGAGCGGCAGCCTGGGCAGCGAACCGGTTCGCTCGCAAGGCCATATTCACGCCATCGCGCCGCATTGCGGATGGTCCACACCTGAGATTTTCGAGATCTGGAGCGGGACTGCAATCGTCTACGCCCAGGAGCGCGCGGAAGATGACCCGGGCCGCTGTGTCGCCACCCTGGCACATCCCGGCGATCAAGTGGTGGCGCCGCCTGGTTGGGCGCACTGCGTCATCAATGCCGACCCGGGCCGTAGGATGGCCTTCGGCGCCTGGTGCGACCGCCAGTACGGCTTCGACTACACAGCGGTGCGGGCTCATCATGGTCTCGCCTGGTTTCCTACGTTGACCGCCGCTGCCACCATCGACTGGAAACCGAATCCTAATTACTGCGCATCGACGCTCGAACAACGCAAACCGCGCGCTTATCCGGAACTCGGACTGGATCCTTCGCGGAGTTTGTATCGGCAGTTTATCGACGACCCGGACTCGGTTATGTTTGTGTCCGATCCGAAACGCTTCATCCATCTGTGGCCGAGCTTTGCCCCGTGAGCGCAATCGCACATTTCGCTTTGGCACATTTCATCGAGATAACATTTCGCCATATACCCCGCTGAATCTGATTAGCGCAGGTCGCCTACACCAGGCGGACCTTTACCCCGCGCTTCAGAAATGGCGCAATCATTTTCGTAGTCGCGCCTTTGTCAGTGATCAGCATGTCAATTGCGTCGATCGGGCAGATCAGCCATTTGGTAACGACACCGAGCTTGCTATGGTCGGCCACGGCGATTTTGCGCTTCGACTGCCGCACCATGCTTGCGTTGATTTCGGCTTCATCGGCGCTGAAGCACGTGAGCCCATGCTGCGCATCGATGCCATTCACCCCGACAAAAAGCACATTTACGAAAAGCTTACTCATGGTCGCGATGGCCGCCGGCCCTACCAGTGAGAACCAATCGCCGCGCAGATGACCGCCTGTCACGAAGACAGCGATGTCCTTGCGTTTACTCAACTCCATTGCAACATTCACGGTATTCGTAATCACTGTGATGCCGCTCAATCCCTGCAAGCTGCGCACAACCTCAGTGGTGGTCGTTCCTGCAGTGATGGCTATCGTATCGCCGGGGGAAACCAGCTCAGCCGCCGCTCGCGCAATGCGCCTCTTTTCCTCGGCGAAACTGCCAATCTGATCCTGGAACGACCGGTCACCCTTGAATGCTTCATAGAACAGCGGCTCGATGGGAACCGCGCCACCGTGCGTTCGCCGCAAAAGACCTCGATCCTCGAGTTCTTGCAGGTCGCGGCGGACCGTGGCCAACGAGACATGAAGTTTATTGTGAAGTTCTTCGACCGAAACCGAAGCCGATTCACGCAATTCCCGCAGAATACGAGCGACGCGGCCTGCTTGTTTGTCGTTCCGGGTAGTCATTGCCTTCCCTTGGGGGCCGTCGCCCTTTCGGGTCATGCCGATCTTCCTGTCCCCTTCTAATTCTTTCATGCAAGCCAGTCTATCCGCGACACCTTCAGTCGCAAACCAGCCGGCAGCTCTTCTCGCTGCTGAAACGCATCGCCCTTAACCTGCTGCGACACGAAACCAACTTAAAACGAGGCATCATGGGCAAACGCCTCAAGGCCGGATGGGATCATGCCTGCCTGCCGAAACTACTCGGTATCTGATATGCGCCAGACCTGCGTCAACATCGGAAATAAGCATTGACATATCAGTTTGATGAACGCTAATCTACTTGACTTGGAGGGTTTTGCGGACTCTATCTATGCCTCGTCTTGTTAACGATGCAAAGGCGCCCCGCTCGGTGGAGCTGCGTGAAGTCCCGGTCCCGGACATCGGCGATGAGGATGTTTTACTGAGGGTACATGCAGCAGTCATCTGTGGGAGCGATCTGCATCAATACGCCGGCAAGCAGAGCTGGCTGGTCAATTATCCTGTTGTTCCCGGTCATGAGTGTGCCGGCGTCGTCGCCAAACATGGCACTCGCGTAAGTGCTTTTAAGGAGGGTGACCGTGGCTGAAGCGCTGGCCGGCGAAATCGGAGAGAAAGCGTCGTTCATGCCGCGGGATGTCCCTGCCTTGGTGAAAAAAATGAGCTTGCCCATACCGACCATGGAAACGCTCCATCCCGAGGCGCGCGGCATTCCGAAAGTCGTGCTCTTCGATTTCGACGGGACCCTGTCGCTTCTGCGCGCCGGATGGGCAGACGTGATGGTGCCGATGATGGTCTCCGAATTGTCGGCGCTCAAAAGCGGTGAGAGCGACACCGAATTGCACTCGATCGTGCGGGAGTTTGTGGATCGCCTGACCGGCAAGCAGACCATCTATCAAATGATCGAGCTTGCATCGCAGGTGGAACAGCGCGGCGGTGTACCGGAGACGCCGCTTGCATACAAGCACCAGTACCTGGGACTCCTGCACAGGCGGATTGCGCACCGCCTGGATGAACTGCGCTCCGGGCGGGCGAGGCCGGAGAAGTATCTGGTGCCGGGTTCGATTGGGCTGCTCCAGGCGCTCCGCAAGCGAGGAATGCGTCTGTATTTGGCCAGCGGGACGGACGAAGAGTACATGCGGCAAGAGGCGGACCTGCTCGGCGTGACGGAGTTTTTCGACGGCGGCGTATATGGGGCGCAGGACGACTACAAGAGTTTCTCGAAACGGATTCTGATCGAGCGGATTCTCTCGCGCTCCGAATGTCACGGCACCGAGATTCTGGGCTTCGGCGACGGCTTCGTTGAAATTGAAAACCTCAAGGCTGTCGGCGGCATCGCGGTCGGCGTGGCCACGGACGAAGGCGACTGCCTCGTGGTGGACGAGTGGAAGCGCAATCGGTTAGCCGCAGCGGGCGCCGACTACATCGTCCCGAACTATCTGAATCAGACGAGATTGCTGGAGAGGATCATCGCGTCATGAGTTCCCGCTATCAAATGTTCGATCGCAGCCGGCTTATCGTGAAGCCGCTTGCGGAACGGCGTCACGATCTGGAGCTTGGCAATTGGCTCAAGCTGGACGACCCCGCACCGCCATATCAGCACGCAGACTTGCCCACCCTTGCGGAGCGGCTCGGTCGCGCTCGAGAGACGGGCGCCGCCCGCATCCTGATGTTTGGCGCGCACCTGCTCCGCGCAGGCGTCAATCGCCACTTGATCGATCTCATGGAACGCGGGCTCATCTCGCACATCGCGATGAACGGAGCCGGCGCGATCCACGACTTCGAATTAGCCCTGATCGGAAAAACCACCGAGAGCGTGGGGCGCTACATCCGCTCCGGAGAATTCGGACTGTGGCAGGAGACCGGAAGACTGAACGACCTGCTGCGTGAGTGCGATGGCCGCGGTTTTGGAGAGACGGTTGGGAGCGCAATTCTTAGCGGCGATTTCCCGTACCGTGACTTGAGCGTGCTCGCGGCCGCGTATCGCTGTGGCGTGCCGGCGACCGTGCACGTAGGCATCGGCTACGACATCGTCCACGAGCATCCGAACTGCGACGGCGCTGCACTGGGCGCAGCCAGTTATCGCGACTTCCTGATCTTCGCCCATTCGGTAGAAAGCCTGGAAGGCGGGGTGATGCTGAGTTTCGGCTCGGCGGTGATGGCTCCGGAAGTCTACCTGAAAGCATTGGCTATGGCTCGCAATGTGGCGCACCAGGAAGGCCGGCAGATTCGCGACTTCACGACGGCCGTCTTCGACCTGATGCCGATCGCCGGCGACTTCCACAGTGAGTTGCCGAAGACCGAGCCCGCTTACTATTTCCGCCCTCGCAAGACGATTTTGATCCGCACCGTCGCCGACGGCGGACATAGCTACTATTTCAGCGGCGACCATCGGGCAACGTTTCCGGCCCTCTGGCGCGCGCTAGGAGAACGGGCATGACGACCGAAGAAGTCCTTGCCTCTCTGCCCAGGCTGTCGGCGCTCGTTGTGGGCGATGTCTGTCTCGACCGCTGGTGCTACTACGAGCCGCAACTGGCGGAGGCGTCCCGGGAGACATCCATCCCGCGAGTGGCCGTTGTCGAATACGAGCGGACTCCGGGAGCCGCGGGGACGGTTGCGGGGAACCTGTCGGCGCTCGGCGTGGGACGCGTCGCTGTTCTGGGTGTCGTTGGCGAAGACGGGCACGGATTTGAGCTGGAACGTGCTCTCGACGCGCGCCGCATCGAGCATTCCGCATTGGTCCGTGATCCGGCAGCCTTGACGTTCACTTACACGAAGCTCATTAATCGTTCGAACGGCGTCGAGGATCTAGCGCGTGTGGACTACATAACTCCTCGCGATTTGCCGGAAGACGTGACATCGCTGGTCGTTGAACGTTTCGAGCGGTTCGCGCCGATGTTCGACATCGTCTTTGTCTCGGATCAAATGGAGATTGGTTCCGGCGGAGTGGTGACCGCGCGGTTGCGCGACGCGATTTCCCGCTTCGCTGCCAGGTACCCGGACAAGGTGGTCTTCGTTGATTCGCGCGCGCGCGGCGAACTCTTCCGCAATGTTTTCGTCAAGCTGAATGAGGACGAGGCGGCACAGGCCTGTGCTCGCCTTCGTGTGGAGACCGATTACGAGAAGCTCCGCGGGCAGATCGGCTATGGCTCGTTGATGGTCACACACGGACCGCGCGGCGTTTCGGTCGTCGGTGCGAACGGCATAACGCTCGTGCCGGCGAGGAGCGTGCCGGCGCCTGTAGATATTTGCGGCGCGGGAGACAGTTTTAGCGCGGGCGCAGCGATGGTGTTGCGGCTCACCGGCGATCCGGTTGAGGCGGCGCACTTTGGCAACCTGGTCGCCTCCATCACAATCATGCAGCGCGGCACCGGCACTGCCACGCCAGGAGACGTATTGAGGGCAAGCAATCAGGAGACGAAGCAATGAGCTACTTTGCGTCCTACCGGCAATGCCTTGAATCGACGCTGACAGCGCTTGATCTGCACGCCGTCGAGACTGCCGCGCAGTGGCTGCGCGCGGCGCGCGATGAGGGCCGGCAGGTTTTTGTCTGTGGTAATGGCGGCAGCGCCTTCACGGCGTCGCACTTCGCGACCGATCTCGTGAAGGGAGCCAGTTATCAGCGTGCGCGCCGCTTCCGCGTCCTGGCCCTAACCGACAACATCGGCACCATCACCGCATACGCGAACGACGTGGCCTACGACGTAGTGTTCGAGGAGCAACTGAAGAACTTTGCGGCAGCGGGTGATTTGGTGATGGCCATCAGCGCCTCGGGCAACTCGCCAAACGTCGTGCGGGCAGTGGAGTACGCCAACCAAACCGGATGCCGCACAATCGGACTGACAGGACGAGACGGCGGACGCCTGGGACAGGAAGTGCAGTTGAACATCCTCGCGCCCGAGCCGCACATGGGACGGATAGAGGACGTTCATATGTTCGTGTGTCATATGCTCGCCTATTCGTTCATGGAGGAGAATTCTGCCTCTTAACGGGGCCGCCAGGAATCGAGCTTGTTGGCGTGGACATGCAGCTGAGCGAGCTTCAACGCGCCCCAAAGAATGCTTTCATCTCGGAGGCTGGCAGGCTGGACATCAATCGATGTCTTGGACCAACTCGTCATTTGCTTGCCTAGTTCCTTCCGCAATGGGATGAAGAGGGCGTCGCCGGCTTTGCTTATTCCGCCGCCAAGAACGATCATGGCAGGATTAAAGAACATGATCGTGTTCTTCAGCCCCTGAGCAAGATAAACGACGTATTGCATAACAAACTCAGGGGACTTAAGAAGGTTCTCAGCAGTGTCCCCGTAATCGCGCTGCAGCCAAAGACCACTACACATTCGTTCCATGCATCCGTGCGATCCGCAGAGGCACAATGGGCCGTCTGGCAGTACGGTGTGGTGTCCTACTTCGCATGCATAAGAGTTCTTTCCGCGGTAAAGTCCGTGCTCGGTTAGGAGGCCACCGCCAACACCCGTCGAGACTGTGATGTAGAAAAGAGGCCGGATTCCTTTGCCTGCACCGTAAAATCCCTCCCCCAGCGCACCAACCATGGTGTCGCGATCGACAACGGCATGGACTTGGAAGCGAGACTCGACTTCTCGAACGAGATCAAACCCTTCCCATCCGGGAACTTGTGTGCTGAGGAATACTCTCTGATTTTCGAAATCGACCGGTCCGCCAAATCCAATCCCGCATGCGTCAAACTTTCCTAAAGGTGCGATTTTACCCACCATCTCTTGTATGTTGTCCATCATCCCCACAGGGCCCGCAAGTCTGTCAGTGGGTCTGGTAGCCTTGGCTGCCAGTTTTTCGTCGTCGAAGATGGCAACGCTGGAATTCGTTCCGCCAATGTCAATTGCAAGAGTGCGTGTCATGGGCAGAACCCCACCATCATTCCAGTGCATGACGACCACATTGCATAACTCCTCTCACACCGGGTTAGATCATTCACCGTTTTCATGTATCAGATGTTTTCGCTTAACTTCGAGCCCCAGAGGCCGTAGTAAGCGATAAAGAGATAGCAAAAGACTGGGAGTACAAAGGCATGTTGGATTCCGATCATGTCAGCGAGTGCACCAATCAGGAATGGGATCACGGCGCCACCGACGCAGGCTGTCATCATGAGGCCTGAACCCTTGCTCGTGAGGGGGCCCAGGCCGGCGACACCAAGCGCAAAAATATTGGGGAACATAATGGAATTAAGGAATCCGCACAGAACCAGGGTCCAAATCGCGACGGGGCCGTGAGTAACCATTGAAGTCACAAGGAGCAACGCTGCAACAACTCCGAAACATCCAAGCAACTGGCCAGACTTGATCTTGGTTAGAACCCAAGAGCCCAGGAGTCGCCCTACCAACGCACCAAACCAATAAAGCGATACCAAGAACGAGGCGGTCTTCTCACTGCTCATTCCCTGGGACTTGAAGTAATTGACAGCGATCGAAGCGAGCCCCACTTCGACCCCAACATATAAGAAAATCCCTATGGCGCCCAACAAGGTGTGCCGGCAACTCCAGATACTGCGGCGCAGTACCGGATCGCTGTCCTCACCAGATTGGAGCGCTTGCGTCTGGCCAATGTTCGGCAAGCGCATAAATGCCACAGTCAAGCCGAGCAGCACGAGCGCGGCCGAGATGAGCAAGTATGGAATGCGAACTGTGCCAGCGATCTGTGCCTTCGAGGCCATCCTGGAAGGATCTGTCAGGATGAAGGCTCCGGCGATGAGGGGCGCGATTGTGGCGCCAATGGAGTTGAAGGCCTGTGCGAGAGTTAGGCGCGTTGGAGCGCTATGTTCAGGGCCGAGGATAATGACATATGGATTGGCGCAGGTCTGCAATGCGGTGACACCTGCGCCCACGATGAAGACCGCGGAAAGAAAGACCGGGAAAATGACGAACTTTGCCGCAGGAATAAATAACAGGCAGCCAATTACCTGGATGAACAGCGAAACGACCATTGTCCGCTTGTAGCCGATTGTGTCAATGAGTCTGGAAGTAGGCGCGGAGAAAACGAAGTAAGCCAGGAAGAATGCTGAATCCGCGAGCATCGCCCATGCGTAATCGAGATTAAAGATTGATCGCAGGTGGGGCACAAGGGCCATATTCAACGTGGTGATGAACCCGAAGATAAAAAACAATGCGGTGATGGCAAAAAACGGGCCGGAATAGTTGGGATTGCTTGAAGTTATCGAAGGTACCGAACGAGTTGCCATGTGGTGCAATTCCTCGCATTGTTGAGATGTTCCGCTATTTTGAGCCATTTCCGTGTACGCCTTAACGGGAATTTCCCTGAGGACAGACGCACCCGTGCTGCAGGATCGCGTTCAACTGACCGGCGTTCGGCATGCTAACCTGCCACGCTACTCATGAAGCAGCACAACTACGAATCAGTGGATCTCAGCCATGGCCAACCCCATTGGTGGCAGCACGAGTGTCAACTGATGATTACGCACAGGCACATCCTGGGCCGGCCCGATTTCCGCGGCACGTTGCAGCGCCTCAACCTGCTGCCGTGTAGGATACTTCGGACTGCCCATCGCCTTCCATGCGGCAAGCGTATCGCCATGTTCTGCGTCGACGCGGCGAATCGCCGCGCTAGCGCCATCAGGCACGCCCTTCAGTTCGAAAGTGACCGTTTTGGGGGCGCCCGCGGCGCCCGGTTCTACCAGATTCCAGGCGGCAATCACCAGCGTGCCGTCGGCGCGTCGCGTGACGAGGGCTTCATTGGCGGGCGCGGGCAGTCTCTCGTCGCCGAGTTTGTGCAAGATCATGAAGGCATCATAAGACGGCTTCGGAATACCGTCTTCGGCGACCAGGCCAAAGCCGCCATAAAAAGGAGCCTTGATGACCCCCTCCTCCTCAAAGACGTCCGAGAAGGTCCAGTAAGACATCATCGCGGTTTCAGTGGCGCAATTGCTGATGGTATAGGCAAACCAGGGGCCCATGTAGATTGAGTCGGTGTGAGACTGATGGTAGCCGCCGGGGCCGTACTCGCTCCAGATGAGCGGTATTTGAGGACGGGCGGAGCGGGAGATTTCGTCATGAACCTTGTCGACGGCCGCGCAGACCATCTGCTGCGGGGCAATGGTTCGGCGATCGTGAAAGACACCGGTGACGGAATCGTTGCTGTAGACGTGTGTGGACACGAAGTCGAGCGGCACATTATCGCGGACGGCGTGAGCAATCATGTCACCCACCCAGGCGGCCTCGGCGGTCGCGGGTCCGCCGACGCGCAGGCGCGTATTGACGGCTTTCAACGCGCGCGCAGTGTGATCATACAGTTCGAAATAAGTCTTCTCGGCAGGCCTGCCGGTCCAAAATCCGCCGTTTGGCTCGTTCCAGACCTCGAAATACCACTCGGCCACTTCATCAATTCCATAGCGATCGACCAGGTGACGCGCAAAAGCTGTGACCAGCGCGTCCCATTTCGCATAGTCGCCGGGCGGCGAAACGATGGGGAGATACCAGAAGCCCATGAGGTCGGGACGGGCGGCAAGTTGTTTGGGCATGAAACTGATTTCGACGAAAGGGCGAATTCCGTTGGCCAGCAACGCGTCGTAAATGCGGTCGACGTAGGACCAGTTGTAAACCGGTCTGCCTTGCGCATCCTCACTGTAAACGCCGTTTTCATCGTCGAAGATGCCATGGAACCGGACGTAGCGAAAATCTGTAACGCCCTTCACAAGGCGAATGTCCGACTGATAATCCGCGCGCATGACGAGGTTTGCGCGGCCAGAACCGAACATCTCTTCCCAGACGTGCGGGAACGGTGTGGAGGCCCCATGTGCATCGACCGTGATTTCCTCATGCAACGCAGACTGAGAGAAGGCGGGCGCCTGCGGGTGCCCGAGGCAATCGCAGATCGCAACAACTGCTGCAGCCGTGAGAAGAACCCGAATTCGAGACATTGCCTACCTCACGGAATAGCGATTTGAATCATTACACGAGCGACAAACATCCAGCTCGTGGCGCCGCCTCTCGGCACACCCTCTGGCAGATCGCGGCTGCGACCAATCCATCCGCTGTGGCGAACGCGCACCCGGCCGGTTCAACCGTCGCTGTAGACGGTTAGCGCCTTTGGGAACAATCTCGCGATTCCGCTTGCCCGCGCCGAGCGATGTATTCCCCAGGTTCTGTACGAGGCCTCCGTGGTCTCGATGATCATGCCCCATCTTCGAGCACCTGATCCCGGCTATGAAAAATCAATGTACGCGAGACAAAAAGAACCCTATGCCTCGTTGATGGCTGAAAGGGGGCAGACGCAAGAGCATTCCGAAATTTGGCGCAAATCCATCTACAAGGGTCGTTTGGATGATATATCAATGAAGAGCGCCACCGTCAAGTAGCAAGCACATGCATAAGGAGGAACGGCCGAGACGGTTGGCAGGTATATCAGATGCGTGCTATATCAGATACGACTTTGAGGATTCCTTCAAGGAAGGCACGCAATGAGAATTTCGCGCCGGCTTTCACTCCTGCTCCCGCCGTTGATCTTGACGTCGTGTTCGCTCATTTTTGGGTCGCCGGCCATTTCGCTTTCATCAACCAGCGTCAGTTTTAGTGGAACGGCGGGAGGATCGAATCCATCCTCTCAGAATGTCACCGTGAGCAACTCCGGCGGCGGAACGCTGGCATCTCCGACAACCTCGATCACCTACGGCAGCGGAAGCGGCTGGCTCACTGTTCCCCGATGCAATTGCCACAAGACGTTTGCCTTCTCGCTTACGAGAACAACGGTCCTATCCGTTCCCAAAAGCTACAGGAGCTTTAGTAACGGAATGGATGAACCGACACTCACGCGGAATGGGCTAAAGCCTAAAGGCTGCGGCAGCGGCACAGAATGAGATCAGGCGCATTCCGAGTTGGCTTTCCTGCGTGACAGACCTCAAACGTTGATGCATCAGTATTCCTGGAGTCCAATTCCTCTGGCAGCCGCAGCCGCCCAACTTTCGAACTCGTTCTTAGTGAGTGTATGAGCGAAAATTGAATGGCGAGTGGATAGAACGGGTGATACTTATGGGGATACTTTGTACCGGACTTCTGTGCGACTCCCTGCAATAGAGCGCAATCCTAGCCTTAGATTTATATATATGAAAATAAACTTGTTATTGATCATATTGCAGCTCCGTGCGTTCTCCTGCAAGTCGCTAGAAATAGGACTCAAAATCCGCCGGCCCTTGCGGTCATGGGGGTTCGACCCCCCCTCCCGGCACCATAACTAACCATTTTCAGAATCAGTGGTTTAGAGGTTATCGAAATCCTCTGTGCCCAAAATTGCGCCCCGACTGTGCCCAGGTTTTTCCCTCACCGGCACCGGTCTGTTCGGATTCTGAACCCGCTTTCCGCCTCAGGGCCGTACATTTTCCTGGCACACTTTTCGCGCACCAGCCGACGCACGACATCGCGAAGCTAGCAATCAAGCGGCCGGGTTGGCTGATGCCGGAACAGTATCGGCCCGGAGTCAACGGTTGAGGCCGGAGCTTTGGTGCAGCCGGCGACACTCTCGGATCTTGAAGCCCTGAAGAAGTTTCGCGGGCCTCGCTTCAAAAGGGGTGTTGAACATCGACTTTCGCCACGCCCTTTGCAGGCAGCCGGATACAGGAAATCAGCGGTTCTTGCTGAAAAAGGACTGCCCCATAGCACCGTCTATCCTGCTGACAAAGCTTGGCGAAGCTGCTCAAAAAGAACTGCTTCAAAATCCATCGATTCCGAGGCTGCCACTTCGGCAACGTATGCGCGAAATGAATCGAAAAAACGAGTCCAGTCTACCTGTCAATACTAAAACGATGCAGATTGCCGCCTCACTGGCGTGATATGTTTATCCCACTTCCGCGCGGGGATTGCCGCTGCTGCAAAACACTACGGCCGGTAGTCGTGCCCGCTCCCCGCAACAGCCCATTCGAGGTATTGCAAATGACATTGCTCTATCCTTTCGCCGCGCGTCCTATGCGCCGCATTCCCATCCTTGCCTGCGCCGCCGTTCTCTTCGCGCTTGCCCTCACTAGCAGCCGGACCTGGGCCGCTGCTCCACTTCTGCTGCGCAATCCCTCGGTCAACCGGACGAAGATCGCCTTCCTTTATGCCGACGATATCTGGACCGTGCCCCGAGCCGGCGGCGCAGCGCAGCGCCTCACTTCGCAGAACGATGTCGTTGCCGGTCCCTACTACTCGCCCGACGGATCCGAGATCGCCTACTCGAAGCACGATCACGGCGCTACCAACGTCTACATTGTCGGCGCCGACGGTGGCGTGCCGCGGCAGCTCACCTGGAACAACTCCGGCCACTTTGCGTCAGGCAATTACGCAGTGGGCTGGACCCCGGACGGCAAAGATGTACTCTTCGACTCAATGCGCTCGAGCTACTCCGATTTCTTCCAGCTTTTCGAAACGGCCGCCGACGGCCAGGGCATGCCTACCGTGCTCCCGCTGCCGAGCGCCGTAGAGGGCTCCATTTCGCCCGACGGCCAGACCATTGCCTATGTGCCCGTGCTGCAGTGGGAGGCGGCCTGGAAACACTACCGCGGAGGCCAGACTACGCCCATCTGGCTGGTGAACCTGAAGACCCTCGACCTGGTTAAAATTCCCCGCGACAACTCCAACGATTCCTGCCCCGTCTGGGAAGGCAATACGGTCTATTTCCTGTCCGACCGCGACGGCCCCGTCTCTCTTTTCAGTTACGACACCGGCACGAAGAAGGTCTCCCAGGTTGTGGACAACACCGGCTACGATCTGAAGACCGTGACCGCCGGCCCCGATGCTCTCGTGTACGAGCAATTCGGGTCGCTGCATCTTTATGACCCGGCCACGCACCAGCAGCATGTCGTGCCTGTCAGCGTCGAGGGTGATTTTCCCGAACTGGTTCCTCGTCTGGCCAACATTCGTGCCGACGAGGTCGAAAACCTCGCCATCTCGCCCGCCGGCGTGCGCCTCGTTGCTGAAGCCCACGGCGACATCTTTACCCTCCCTACTGACAAGGGCGACATCCGCAACCTTACTGCGACTCCCGGGGTCGCCGAACGCGATCCGGCGTGGTCGCCCGACGGCAAATCCATCGCCTACTTCAGTGACGCCTCAGGCGAATACCAGCTCTTCATCCGCGATCAGGACGGTCTGAAGGCGCCCACGGTCATCGATCTCGGCCCTAATCCCTCGTACTTCTACAAGCCACACTGGTCGCCTGACTCCAAATACATCGTGTACACCGACAAGCACCTGCACATATGGTATGTGGCTGCCTCCGGCGGTAAACCCGTCCTCATTGACACCGGCCTTTATGGCGGCTTCGGCGCTGAGGCTCAGATCTCCTGGTCGCCCGATTCAAAGTGGATTGCATACGCCCGCGATCTTCAGAACCAATACGACGCGATCTTCATTTATTCGCTGGACACGCACAAATCTACGCAGATTACCGACGGCATGAGCGACGCCGCCAACCCGGCCTTCGATCCCGACGGCCAGTACCTCTACTTCGCCGCCTCAACCAACGACGGCCCCTCGTCAGGCGCAGATCTCTCCTCGCTCGATCGCAGCACCACCAGCGGTGTCTACGTCGTGGTGCTTTCAAAGACCGGAAAATCGCCCAGCGCGCCCGAAACCGGCGACGAGAAGCCCGCCGGGGAAGAAAAGCCCGAATCCGCCGCAAAGCCACCCGCAGGCGACGATGCGGCTAAGAAGAAAGAAACCAGCAAACCTGCGGTTACCGTTGTCGATCTCGACGGCATTCGCGATCGTATCCTTGCCCTGCCCATCCCGGCCCGCAACTATGTCGATCTTTCGGTCGGCAAGACCGGCGTGATCTACCTGGCCGAGGGCCCCGCGGTCGCCCGTCCGTCCGAAGATAGCGGTCCGCCCATCCGCGCCCTCTGGCGCTTCACCACCGAATCGCGCAAGACCGAGCAGGTGCTCACCGACATCGGCTCCTACGGTGTTTCGTTCAACGGCGAGAAGCTCTTCTACACCCAGCATGATGACTGGTTTACGATCGCCGCCTCCGACCTGAAGCCCGGCGAATCCCACGGCAAGCCCGTCAACAACCACGAAATGTACGCCACCATCGATCCCCGCGCCGAATACGCCCAGATGTACCGGGAGACATGGCGCATCGAGCGCGACTTCTTCTACGATCCGCACCTCCACGGCCTCGACCTCGAGAAGATCGAAAAGAAGTATCAGCCCTACGTAGCCGGCCTCGCCTCCCGCGATGAATTCACCTATCTCTGCGAGGAGATGCTCGGCGAAATCGAAGTCGGCCACATGTTCATCAGCGGCCCGCATTCCCCGTCAAACGCGCCCAAGACCGGCCAGCTCGGCGCCGACTACACCATCGACAGCAACCGCTACCGGTTCTCCACTATCTACAACGGCCAGAACTGGACGCCAGGCCTCAAGGCGCCGCTCACTTTGCCTGGGATCGACGTCCATGTAGGCGACTACCTCCTCGCTGTCAATGGCCGCCCGCTTTACGCCACCGACAATCTCTACAGTTTCTTCGACGGCACGGCCGGCCAGCAGACGATCATCACCGTCGGCGCCAAGGCCGACGGCTCCGATGCGCACGATGTCACGATTGTGCCCACCGACGACGAAGCCGGCCTGCGCAACCTAGCCTGGATCGGCCACAACATCCAGCTTGTCGACAAGCTTTCTGACGGCAAGGTGGCCTACGTCTACATGCCCAACACAGCCGGCGCGGGCTACGACAACTTCAACCGCTACTTCTACGCCCAGATCGGCAAGCAGGGCCTCGTCCTCGACGAGCGCTACAACGAGGGCGGCGCGCTTGCCAACTACATTGTCGACATCCTCGGCCGCAAGATGCTTGCCGGACTGATCGAGCGCGACGGCGAGGTCAGCTACGACCCCGAGGGCGCCATCTTCGGGCCCAAGGCGATGATCATCAACCAGTCGGCAGGTTCGGGCGGCGACGCCATGCCCTGGTATTTTCACAATGAGCATCTGGGAACGCTGGTGGGCACCCGCACCTGGGGCGGCCTCGTGGGCATCGGCGGCTATCCAGTGCTCATCGACGGCGGCCGGGTCACCGCTCCGCGATTTGCCATCTTCGGCCTGCACGGCGCGTGGGAAGTGGAAGGCCACGGCATCCCGCCCGACGTTGAAGTGGAGGTGCTGCCCAAGGATGTTGCAGAAGGCCACGACATGCAGCTCGAGCGCGCCGTCGCCATCGTCATGCAGCAGCTCAAGGAGCACCCGGTCGTCTACCCCAAGGTTCCACCCTATCCCGATTACCATCCTCACGACGGTCTGGGAACAAAGTAGACCTGGCGTGGAGCTTTCACGGCTGACCGTGCTGGTCTTTTCTGCCGGGCTCGACTAGAGCCGTTTCAAATGGCACTGGGTGCTGAATGCAATCAATTCCGGCACCCAGTGCAATGAAATGTCTCTGCCCAATGTAGCGCTACGGTGCCTTGTGGCCTACCGTTTTTGCTGCTCGAACCACCAGTACCCAGTCATCGTCGCCATCGTGATTTTTTCCGGGCGGCGTGAACTTCCGCTCTCCGACATTCCGGAAAGGCCCCCCGGCAACTACATGAAAAGCGCCGTCCGTAGGGTCAAACCACTTTGCGTTGCCTGGCCCGCTCAGGCTATCCATGCTCATCGTGATCGTCCGTGATGTTGGCATATAAACTACCACTGTCGATCCGTTGCTCGTTCTGGCAACCGTCGCGAAACTGCTGTCACTGACGCGGGTCTTCATGCTGATCCCGAGGTCGTGCTCATCAACCTGCAGACTCGTGTCGCCGAAGGTCCCCAGCCCGTCGGTCACAACTGTGTGTTGCTGATCCGGAACCAAGTCCTGCCACGGCAACGAAGAAAAGAAATTCTTCCATATCGTCACTTGTGTGACTCCGAGGGTATCCATGTAGGAGTCCCACCCCGGCGTAAGGCTCCAGGTATACCTGTTCCCATAAAACTGGCCGACCCCTCCACTCAGCATCGTCCAGTATTCTTCTCGACGCAGAACCTCCGGGGTGCCATAGTCTGTCGGGTTTCCAACCTGTTCCAGATCGTAGTGCGCTTCAACCAGGTAAGCAGGCATAACTGGGGTTTGATTGTAACTATGAAGCATTTGAATATAGGTTGCGGCATAAGTGTAAGTACTATTTAGCGAAATGATTGATGCCCATTTCTGATCGTCCAATGACGAACTCGTGTTGTAGTTGAGTTCGACTGTTTGAAGCTGGTCCGGAGACTCCGCCCGAATTCCCTTCGCGACGGCAAGCACTAGCTCGTCGTCCGTCGGTACCCTCCATTTATTGAAATCATTCCCGCTTAACCATGCAACATTCTGAAATCTCTTATATCGCTTGCCAAGATATCGCCCATAAGCAAAGGTTGCGTCAAGACCGTTGTTACGAAGAGTCGGAAGCCACCCGATCGTCTCCATCGGATCGATGAATACCAGAATGCCATGCTTCGCCGCCGACTCGACTGCGTAGTCGAGCCTTGCAAAGTAGGCCTCATTCGGCTTCGAGAGGTCAAAGTGCGTGTAGTCGTTGCCTCCCGCAACATATCCTGTAAACGGCAGAATGCCATCCACAGTGCCGCCGGTCTTAATGTCGGGATAGTCCTGGCCGGCGCATGCGACATCAATCCACCCGGCAGTATTGAAACCATGAGCTTCGCGGTCTGTGAAGTACTCGTCGATTTGTTTTTCAGTCAGTCGCCCCATGAGCCCCTGAGGGGAATCGCCAACCATCAAGAATGGCAGGTTGTTTTGGTCGACAAGATAGCGGTGGTTTGCGCTTAGCTTCAATGGAAAAGCCGGTTTCTGCCGGCGTGGATGATTCTTTTTCGCTTCGGCCCGCCCAACTGGCGCCAGGTTTGCGGCAAGAAGAACGATACCGATGGAATAAAGAGCCCTCTTGATCTGGGAGACTCCGAAGACATGAACGATATTCACTTTGATCACCTCACCTGTCTTAATCAATCTGTATTGCGATAACGCCTACGCACTGGGGTAGAGTCGGCCGGCTTCCCTCGGGGCAGCGCAACTTCAATCTGTCGCAGCTGCATGACTACCTGCTGCGGCTGGCACCTCTTCCCCAGCGCCATAGGCTCTCCTTACTCCAGCGTCTCTTCTTCACTCGCTCAAAGATCGCTGGGCACTCCAAGCCCGGTCTGCGGCAACAGACGCGCGGGCTCCAGCTTTCGCGGCAGCGTCCATACTATCCACCCGGCTGCCAGCGGAATCACCCCAAAGAGTACAAAAACCGGCCGGAACGAGTAATGATCAACCAGCCACCCGGTCACCAGGCTGAAGACCATTCCTCCAATTCCGGATCCCATACTGGCGAATCCCCAGACGGAGGCGACCGCTTCTTTGGGAAACACGTCTCCGGGAATAGCCAGCAGATTCGACAGTGCGCCGCAGTATCCAAAGGTCGCAGTCGAAATGAGGGCAATGCATGCCGCGGAGCTGCCGATTCCTCCCACGAAGACCGCTGGAAACATTAACGCTGAAAAGATGAGGATTGCAACTCGCCGCGCAGTCGCCGGCCCGGCTCCTGCGCGCGCCATGGCGCTGAAAACGGCGCCTCCGGCAAGATTCCCGAGCGTCGCCGTAAAGAAGGGGATCCAGGCTGTTTCGCCGATCTCCCGCAGCGAGAAAGAGTGGGCAACCTTAAGGTATTGCGGGAACCAGAAGATGTAGAAATACCAAACCGGATCGCTAAAAACCTTCGACAGGGTGAACTGCCAAAGAAACCTTGACCGCAGCAGCGATCTCAGCGGAAGGCGGCCCGCCTGATCTCTTCTTCTGGCCGCTCCGGGCTCCCGGTAAATCGCAAGCCACCCGGCCAGCCACAAGAACCCCAGCAGACCGATCACTACAAATGCTGTCCGCCATCCACTCACGAGCATGATCGCCGCGAGCAATGGAGGAGCGAGAATGGCTCCGATGGATGCTCCGCTGTTGAAAATGCCCGAGGCATGAGAACGCTCTTCGGGTGGAAACCACTCGGTAATCAACTTCACGCCCGCGGGATAATTGCCGGCCTCTCCAACGCCCAGAAGAAATTGAAAGACCCCGAGACTTAGAGCGCCCGAAGACAGCGCATTCAGAATCTCCGCACCCGACCAGAAGGCGATCGTCAAGCTATAGCCGATCCTGGTTCCCAGCCAGTCGAGCAATCTGCCCGAGACGCCATTCATGAACGTGTAGGCCAACATGAAGGCAAAGACGATTTGAGAATAGCTGGTGGCCGAGATTCGAAATTGCTGGAGCAGCACCGGCGCCATTACCGAAAGCGTCTGCCGATTGAGATAGTTGATTACCGTCGCGAGAAATGCGAAGCTCAGCAACCACCACTTTCTACGATCTTTCACGATAAGCACTTGCATTCCGAATCTCAGTTAACGAATATCGTACGCCTCTTTGCAGGGAATCCAATACTGATATATCATATTGTAATTGAAACGATCGAAAGGTCCATACGGCTGGATACGGGGCTACCCATCAGCCAGGTTCCGTTGTTTTTGGACCGCTGGCCGTACCATAAGGAGAATTCATGAAGGCGCTCATTCTCTCCGAGTACAAAAAGCTTGACCTCGTCGACATGCAAAAGCCGCAACCCGGTGACGACGGCCTGCTCATTCGCGTTCAGGCCTGTGGTATCTGCGGAAGCGACGTGCATGGCTACGATGGAAGCACGGGACGCCGTCTGCCGCCGGTAGTCATGGGACATGAAGCCGCTGGAATTGTTGAGGCTGTAGGCGACGCGGTGGAAGATTTTCGTCCAGGCGATCATGTTACTTTCGACTCCACCGTCTTCTGCGGCAAGTGCTTCTATTGCCGCCGGGGCTTGGTTAATCTCTGCGATCACCGGGAAGTCATCGGAGCTTCCACGCCCGAATTCCGCCGCATGGGGGCATTTGCCGAGTACGTGACCGTTCCCGCGCGCATTGCGTATTCGCTTCCAGACAAGATGCCATTCGAACATGCGGCGCTTGTTGAAGCCGTTTCAGTCGCGGTTCACGCCATGTCTCTTACGCCGGTGACGCTGGACGATACCGTCGTAGTTGTCGGCGCCGGGATGATCGGCCTCCTCGCGCTGCAGGCCGCAATGCTGGCAGGAGCCGGCAGGGTCTTCGTTATCGACCTGGACGACTCGCGCCTTGAACTCGCGCGCAGCCTGGGCGCAACCGGTACGTTCAATTCGAACGACTGCGATCCCATCTCCGAAATTCGAATTCTTACGTCGGGCCGGGGAGCGGATATTGCGCTGGAGTGCGTCGGAATCCCGCCCTCCGTCAATCTTGCCATTGAAGCCGTGCGCAAAGGCGGCATGGTTACGCTGGTTGGAAATGTTACGCCCAGAGTGGAAATCGGCCTCCAGTCCATTGTTACGCGCCAGATTCGTATACAGGGGTCATGCGCGTCTTCAGGCGAGTATCCCGCATGTATTTCTCTCATTTCGCGCGGCGCGATCCGCGTCGAGCCTCTCCTCTCCGCGGTTGTCTCACTGGATGAGGGAGCGGCGTGGTTCCGCCGCCTCTATGCGCGTGAACCTGGGCTGCTGAAGGTGGTACTTCAACCCTAATGCAAGAGGACGCATTTATGACTGACTCTCTGTTCGATTTATCGGGAAAAGTGGCGCTGGTGACGGGCACCAGCCGCGGTCTTGGGCAGTACTTTGCCCGTGCCCTGGCGCGCGCAGGCGCAGATATTGCCATAACGAGTCGCGATAAACAGTCGCTCTCGGCCTTTGCCGATGAGATTCTGGCGCTGGGACGGCAGTGTTTTTCCGTCGCGCTCGACGTGCGAGACTACGACAGCATCCAGAGCGCTGTAGCCGCCATCGAAGGGCACTTCGGCCGTATCGATATTCTTGTCAACAATGCGGGCTGCAATATTCGCAAACCAGCCGCGGAAGTGACCTGGGAAGATTGGAACACGGTGCTGGACACCAACCTGCGCGGTTCGTTTTTTGTGGCGCAGGCTGTCGCGCGCGGCATGATCCAACGCGGCTATGGACGCATTATCAATATCGGATCAGTCACCAGCGTGGCCGGGTACGCCGGACTCGGTCCTTATGGCGCCAGCCGTGGCGGAATCAAACAACTCACGATGAGTCTGGCCGACGATTGGGGAAGACACGGGGTGACGGTAAACTGTCTCGCCCCCGGCTGGTTCCGGACCCGGCAGAATGAGGTCATGTACAAGAATGCGGCATGGGTGGAGTACCTCACGGATCGCATACCTGTAAAGCGGCCCGGGAGGCCAGACGACCTAGACGGTGCTGTGGTGTTTCTCGCCTCTGAATCCAGCCGTTATGTGACCGGTCAGACGCTTCTTGTCGATGGCGGTATTTCGACCGGCGCCACCAAGGCTACTCTTTAAGGAGCGACATTGGCACAACCGCGCTTCTGGCCAAACCGGGGAAGTGTATTTCAGTTGCCCACTGGAGCCGCCCTTCCATCTCAGTGTGACCCTATGTCCTTTGGCCAAAGCACACAAAGCCGACCGTCGCATTTAGACTCGCCTGGAAACTGGCGAATGGCATGGGCAGAAAATTACTTGATGGAGGAACAATGTGATATATCATTTCCTCGCATTTGAGGTGCGCGCGTGTTACCAACTGTAGCGGGGTGCGAGTGCCCGGACCGGTTGGATCTGAATTCATAGTGAGGGGCGCTGGTTTGCCTGATCCGGAGTCATTCCTCATGAATCGAAGACAGTTTCTTGCATCGGCCGCGGCATTGGCGGTAACGTCCGCCTACCCCAGTCCAGCGCAGGCGCCGCAGAGGTTTCGCGGGTTCCCTGACTCGCTTTTAAAGTACGAGCCTTATGCCGAGAACACGCCGGTATCCGGGTATGACTGGGCCCCGCCCAGCGCTTACGAAGCCTTCGAAGACATGAAGTTCGGCATCAGGATCCACTGGGGGATCTACTCCATTTGGCATCGCGGCGCCGAGTCATGGCCCTTTCTCAGTATGTCCTTTGAGGATCGCCAAGCCTACAACAATCTCTATAGGACCTGGAACCCTGCGGGCTTCGATGCGGAACAGTGGATGGATGTTTTCAAGGAAAGCGGCATGAAGATGTTCGCTTTTACCACCAAACATCATGAAGGCTTCTCCATGTTTGACACCAGGACCCGGGTGAAGAACCGAGCCAATTGGACGGCCGCGGGAGGTCCGAGAATTGAATCGTGCGATCTCTGCTACTCCATTATGGAGACGCCGTTTCGGCGGGATGTTGTGAAAGAACTCTGCGATGCTGCACATAAGCGGGACATTAAGATCGATCTCTATTTTTCACATCCTGATTGGTATGACGCGGACTTTCGGCCCTATGTGTGTCATCCGTTCCAGGTGCCTTCTTCAAAAGAGTGGATGACCCAGAACGACTTGCAAATGACGCAGTCAAGACTGGGCAGTCATGCCGCGATCGTTCCCGATCCCTCAGACGCGGAAGTACGTCGCATGATGGAGAGACATCGCGCGCAGCTGGTGGAACTCCTGACCAGGTACGGGAAGATAGATATGATCTGCCTGGATATGTGGCTGGGGTCGCGCGTGTGGCCAGAACTTCGTAAGACCGTGATGAAGATGCGCGAGCTTCAGCCGCAGGTGATGCTGCGGAGACGCGGAATAGGAAACTACGGCGACTACTACACCCCGGAGCGCGTGGTTCCCGGCTCGAAAGAAACGTCCGACAAGCCGTGGTTCGCAATCTATCCGCTGGGCACCGACTTTTCTTATGAGCCCGATGCCACGAAATACAAAGGTACGGAGTGGATTGTGCACAGTTTGATCGACGCGGTGGCCAAAGGCGGCGGATTGCAAATCGGCGTTGGTCCCAGCTCTAACGGCGAGTTTCACCCCGAGGCGATGCGGCAGATGAAGGGTGCGGGCTCATGGCTGAACGTAAACGGCGAAGCGATATATGGTACTCGTCCGCGCGAGGGCGCACTTTGGTCAGAGGGCGAAACGGTTCGTTATACGCGATCCAAGGATTCGCGATTCGTCTACGCCATCCTGACCGAATGGCCTGGAAGACGGGTGGTACTGAATGCGGTGCAGCCTAAGCCTGGTTCGAAGGTGAGCTTACTAGGCTCGAACGCGGAGTTGTCATGGAAGTTCGATTCTGGCAAGGGGACAACAATCGCCTTGCCGGAGAATCTGCAGCAACCGGACAATAGGCCCTGCGACCACGCATGGAGCCTAAAACTCCAAGTAGCGGGAGCGTGAATGGCGCCCGATACCAGATCTGCCCACACTTCCGCATTGGAAAAGGCTCGTTGTGGCACCGGCACTTCCATATGTTCCAATTGGCTTTCGGTTGACGGGCATTGGATCTCCTGGGCTATATCGGCGAAGAGAGTGCAACTGTCCCCATGCGCACCACTCGTCCGCGCGGGAATAGAGATGCAAGACACAAGTTCATTCAGGGGGTAAAGGAACATGAGAAGACGCACATTCCTTACGGGAGCCGCCATGGGAGTGACAGCTTTTGCAAGTGGAGTATTGCCAACTCTCAACGCAGAGAGGTCCATGACAGACCAAACCAGCAGCGTGAAGGTCCCACTGGAAGCAGATGCGGCCGAGTCCATTGGTCGCCCGGTCAGCATTGTAAGCATTGGATTTCAAGGCACAGACTTGTCTCTGGAACAGATCGTGAGACTTGTCGACGAGGAGGGGGCTCGAGGCGCCGATGTTATCTCCCTGCCGGAAACGTGTCGAGGGCAGAATGCGTCAAGTGAAGAGTCATTGAACGGTCCAACCGTTACGGCAATGGCGGCGCTGGCCGCAAAACATCACACCTATATTTCTGTCCCTATTGATCGCCGAGATCAACACAGAAGACTGAATACTGTCGTATTCCTTGATCGCGCGGGCCATGTCGCATGTGTCTATGATAAGTTGTTTCCCTATTGGGCGGAGTACACGTTGCATCCGCTCGTTAGTCCGGGTGATGCAAGCGAAGTATATGAGGCGGACTTTGGCCGCATTGGATTTGCAACCTGCTTCGATGCTAATTTTCCCGAGGTATGGAAGCGCTTGTCGGATCTGGGGGCCGAGGTCGTTATATGGCCGAGCGCGTATTCCGCCGGTGGCTCACTCCAGGCTCATGCGATCAATCACCATTACTACATCGTAACTTCATCGGCGACGCCCGATTGTATTGCCTATGATATTACTGGTGAGCGGCTCCTATACGAATCGGCTAAAAATGTAAATGTCAGTCGTATAACTGTGGACTTGGACCGTGGAATCTATCATCAAAACTTCAATCTTGAGAAGCGAGATAAGTTACTTAAGGAGCATGGTCAGGATGTGGTCCAAGAGAAGTGGATGGGGCTGGAACAGTGGTTTGTGCTGAAGGCGAAACGGCCGGGCGTGAGCGCAAGAGCATTAGCCAGGCAATACGGCCTCGAGGAGCTCCGGCATTATATTGAGCGCAGCCGGGGGGCGATCGACAAACTTCGTGGTTGGGAATTTGTGGCCAAGGCAGATTTTCCAGAAAAAACAGTAGGTGAATTACAGGCCCTTGCCTTGAAAAAGGGGACATAGGCGTGAGGTGCTTGTGCCGCGTCCAAACAATCTCTCGCGCTTGCAGTAACTCGCGACAGTGGTTGGCTAGGGTTGATTGTCAGAACGCCGTGGCGCCCGTGGCCGCTTCGGCCACCCGACTCACCCTGGAGGCGGCGGCCGGTGGTTCGGGTGGTGGGTCACCGTGTTCAAAGCGGGGCCGTAACCGGCATTCCTGCTAACTGGGCACCCGAAGAGGGAAGTTCCCGCGACAGGTGTAGGTCGCTGGATTCCCGCGCTCAGCCGCCTCGGCGGGCAAATTGATCTGATGCCAGGCCGGCGCTCTGAAGTGCAATTCAGGAGCCAAGCGCTTCTTCGACGCCCGTATCCACGATCTGCACGACCCGCATGATCGTCATGGAATGCTCTCCGCTCGCCGCGAATGGGTTAAGGGCTGAGCACTTCGCGAAAGAAGAAGATTCGGAGTATTTACGAATTGACTTACACGGCACAGTTCGAAAGCAGGAGATGAAATGCGGAGACGCACGTTCTTAAAGAAGTCAGCGATCGGGATCGGTACTCTTGCGGGAATGTATGGAGGAGTGCTGAAAGCGGAGGAAGTAATCCGTAACCAGCCTTCTGTCATGGCACCGCATTCAGGCAGAGCTGGGTTGCAGGGGGCGGTGGAAGAAGGGCAATTCGCTTGGGGAACCAACGCGGTTACGCACGATCGCGCCGGAGCGGCTGATTTTTCTGGACGAGAGCGGAGTCACCACCTCGATGACGCGGCTGCGCGCCCGCTGCGCCAGCGGCGGGCGCATTCATGAGGCGCCGCCCGGAGGTCACTGGAAAATCATGACCATTTTGGGGGCCATGAGCCTGAACGGTATGGTCGCCGCCATGACCATCGAAGAAGCCACCGACGGCGACATCTTCCTGGCTTTCATGCAGCAGG
Source organism: uncultured Acidobacteriaceae bacterium (assembly GCA_963808695.1). Taxonomy (GTDB): domain Bacteria; phylum Acidobacteriota; class Terriglobia; order Terriglobales; family Acidobacteriaceae; genus Telmatobacter. The sequence continues at coordinate 14,158 of CAWEHF010000007.1, read as the reverse complement.
TGCTGTGTCCGGCTTTAAAACCTGGCGACGTGGTGGTGATGGATAATCTCAGTTCGCATAAAGCTGCCGCGGTGCGCGCCGGCATCGAGAAAGCCAGTGCGGAGCTGCTCTATCTGCCGCCTTATTCGCCGGACTTCAATCCCATCGAGAAGGCCAGGGCAAATCTCAAGGAACTGCTCCGCGCCGCCCAGGCCCGAACCCGGGAAGCTCTCGAACAGTCCATCGCCGAGGCTCTCAAACGGATCACTCCGGACAACGCCAAGGCGTGGTTCAGGCTCTGCAATGTGGTCTACGGCATTTCCTAAAATGCTCTAATAGAGACACGATTGCTCTAAAAAGGGCCGAGCACTCTGTGCTTTGCCGTGCAGCCGGGCAGGCGATACGCACCGATGCGCGTCGAGTAGTTTTCCTCGCCCTTCTCAAAGTAGTCGCCAACGTACCAGAAGGTGCAATCGTCACTCGGATCGATGTCGAGCGTGGTGTAGTCTTCCCAGCGCAGCGTGTTCGTCTGCGACGCCTCGCCCTCCGCCAGGACGGCTTCGTGCAGCGTCATCTGCCCTTTCGGATCGCCGACCAGGCGCGCGGCAAAGCGCTGGCCGGGGAATCTGGATGCATCTCCGAACGAATATCCCACGCCGATGTCGCCCTTGCGGTCCATGGCGATGCTCGGAAGCCAGCGGTAGCCGCCATCCGGCGCGTATGTGCCCTGCTGCAAAAGCCGCGGGGTCCCGTTCGAATCGAGATGGAATTCATACCAGCGCACGCCGCCTCCGCCGGCCTCTGTATCGATGGAATGCGACGCCACAATGAATTGGTGACGGCCGAGCTTGCGGTAGACGAGCCGCTGCATCAGCTTGTCGCCTTGCGAATCGAGGCGCACAGCGGTTCCCGGCTGCGATACGCATTTGCTCAGTTGTCCTTCGCAGAGGAAATGGTAGGGCACCACCGTGATTTTCTCCGGGCCGGTCAGCCGAGTCTGGCTCGGATCGTCCCAGTTCACGGCGAACTTCCAGGCGTAAATCCCGTCGTCCTCGAAGACTTGATGCAGCTGCGTGCCGCCCGCCGCCATCACGATCTCAGGCATACCCGCTCGAGGTAGCTTGCGCCCGTCGATGTCGGCGGCGTTCAGAAAGCTCACCCCGTCGATGATCCGGCACTGCTCGTCGGCGGATAACCCGCGCAGCATCCTGTTGCGATCCGCAGCGCAGATGTGCTTCTGGATCACCGTGTCTCCGGTGCTTGTCGGGACATAGTAGCCATCGGGCCAGATCGCCGGACGGGGATAATCCGGGAAGAGAGGACGGTTGAACTCGTAACGGTAGTAGGAACCCATCGGGTCAGGACCGGTGCTGATGGCGTAGCACATGCCATAGGCAGCGTTTGGCTGGCCGGCAGGCTTGCGGAAGATCGGCAGCACGAAAAGCCAGCGATGGGCGAGCTGATCGTATCGCACCACAGCATCACCGCTGATCTGTTTTTCGCACGGACCGCCGAAGCCCTCGAACAGCGCGTTCGTTACCACGGGACCGAACAGTGCCTTGCCCGTCTGGGGATACTCCGCGCCTTTTTTGGTGAAGATCGCCATTCGCGAGTTGACGATTTGGACGATCTCATTGGGACCCACGCCCAAGCTGTTGTCTGAAGGATTCCGGGCCTCCGCCGAGCCCTGGGGACCTCGAAACCCGGCGCCTAACCCGTCGAAGCTTGCTACCTCGATGGCAGCCGGCCGCGTGCCTTGGGTCACCTGCTCAACAGCCGCGCCTTCTTTGTCGATCTTTACCAAAGGGGGCGCGACCGTCGGTTCGGCAACCGGCGCCGTAGTGGAGGAACGCCGGCGGTCAGGCCGGGGTGGAAGCTGATACGCGGCATACAGCAGCGGCAGGGGCGCGGAACGATCGAACTTCACCGCCGGATTCACAATCGTGTTTCCCGCCCGCCAAGCCGAGGCATCCAACGCGGAAGCGAGTGGCGGGGTCTGCGCCGCGCTCTGCACGAGCCCACAGGTCAGAGCCAGCATCAGCGACACACCTGTCCCCAGCCATCTTCCTTGTCCGCAAACCCCACACATTCGCGCAAGCTGCATCTCCGTTCAACCCCTCCCGATTACACGCCTGGTCGCCAGAGGAGCCGCATTCCCGCTAAGGCGGGGAACGGCGTGTTGCGCACCTTCGGCCAAAGGTGGAGCGCATCCAAGGAGCTTTCTGCGCGTGTCCTCTAGTTCTGCGCCAATCACTTCGGTCCGCGGCGGGCACACGCGGGCGTGCCTCGCAGCTCACCGATCACTGTTGAGCGAAAGCCGTCGTGCATGGCGGCGAACCTCCGCATAGTTCCGCGGCGGTTCCTCTCTCAAGGCGCGGGCCGCCGGAAATCACAACCCCGTCCGTTCCCCGGCAGTATCGGAATCGATCACTCGAATGGCGTGCATATCAATAGCACTATACGGTACTGACGCTGGCGGAGGCTCCAGAATATCTCCGCGTTCATTCCGTGACCTTACGCAAACGTGCAGTTGCGTGGGGAGTACCGCATAAGAGGTTTGGCTCAGAGTGGCGCTTTCTGCGGGACGAGATTGAAGCGTGGCTCAGGGCGCATTGAGCAATAGAGAAGGCCGGGGACTATACCCCGGCCTCTTCTTTCTAAAGTAGAACCTATAGTACTTGCTTGACCACCAGCGCGTTCGTCTCGCGCATCTCCTCAGAAACCGGTGCCCCATACACATTCATGGTCGTGGCAATATCCGTATGCCGCATCAAGTCCTTCGTTCGGCCAAGGTCAACCTGCTGACTGCTCAGCCACGTTCTGTAGCTGTGCCTGAACGTATGCCAGCCAATGCCCTCAATCCCGAGTCGCTTTGCAGTGGGTTTGATGACCTTAGCCAAGATTGTTGCATCGCTGTAGGGGGTGCCTCGTTTACCCGGAAACACCCAACTATAGTCGTGCTCTTGTTTGCAGTGCCATTGCGTAAGCACGTCCCAAAGACGAGGATGCAACGGCAAGTCTCCCTCCGATGCTTCCGTCTTTGCCATCATTTGCACCTGTCCATGCGTAAATATCTGATTGATGCTGAGGATGTGGCGCTCGGTGTCGAAGTCGTTCCACTTGAGGCCGAGAACCTCAGAGACGCGAAGTCCAAGACATCCAGACAACAGCACCACGAGGTTGTACGGCTCCGGCAGTTCGGATACCAAGGCTCGGAAAGTATCCGGCGAGAGTACAGTAATTTTCTTGCTTCGCTTTGTGCTCCCTTTCACCTTGACCAGTTGCATTGGGTTGCGACCGACAGGGATGTACTTCCAAAGCATGGCGAGGTCGAGCATCCGGGAGATGAGGTTTCGAGCCCGAGCCCGAGAGGACGCGCCCATCTTGAGAGTTCCCAGCCACGCATCCACGTCCCCAGCCTCGACATTAGACGGGTGGACTCTCGCCCAGCGTGGCCGGATGTGCAATTCAATCAGGCTCTTGTTTGTGCATTGAGTGGAGTGCCTCGACTTGGGTAGTTCCTGATTGAGGTATCTGTCCAGCACCGTGCCCATCGTGGCCGTCAATTGGCCGGCCGCCGTCTCGGAGTTCAGTTGGGCAACCATCGGTGCAAGTGCCTTACGCACGTCCCGTTCTGTCGGGTATTGCGCCCCACTGAGCGTCTGCACCCGCAATTTGCGTGTGCCGTCCTCAACCGTGGCATAATAACGGTATTCCCACGCCCATTCATGAGCGCGAGGAACTCGTTTCAGGGAGCCCTCTTGATAGCGTTTGCGCTTAGTATGCTGCATCACACGACTGCCTCACCTGTCGCGTACAGTTCAGCAAATGCTACAAAACGATACTATTACGGTATCCTTGGATGCGATGCAAGTTATTGATTGCAAATATGTTGCGGGAGTAGTTCAGTGGCAGAACGTCAGCTTCCCAAGCTGAATGTCGCCGGTTCGATCCCGGTCTCCCGCTCCAAGTCAATTCAAATTCTGCCGATCCCTACTCCACTTCCCTGATCTTCATCACCAGGCTGGTCACCGCTTTGTCTCCGGCCAGCAGAAACTGGTGCGGAGTTCCCGCGGGTACATGAACCACATCTCCCGCGCGCAGCTCCTGCCTCACGCCGCCCTCGATGGCATCGCCGCGCGTCTCGCCGGGCGCAATATCGCGCGTGCCAATCGCTGTTCCGCCCGCTATTTCAGCGGACCGTAAACATCCAGCTCGCCGGGGATGGTAGTGGAGTTCTCCACGCCTCCGGTATTGTTTCCCCGGGTGCCAATATAAACGCGGCCATTGGCGACTGTCGGCAGCGTGAACTTGACGGGATACCCGGCGGTATCGGCTGGGTTGTTGCCGGAGTTCCACAACTCGTTAGCCAAGTTGCCGGCCTGGTAGGCATGCAGCACCGTCGGCCCGCAGCCGGGCAACTGCGGCGTGCAGTAGTTGGTATTCTCGAGCGCCCAGACGATGCCATTCGAATTGCCGGGCATGGAGCTGACCACCGGCGAGCTGCCGGGGAAACCGAAATAGGTTGACGAGACGGAGCTGGGCGAAGTGTCTACCATCGCTGTTTGCGGATCAAGGGTAAAGGCCTGCAACGAACTCCACGCGCCCGCCATGTACAACGTGCCATTCCAGTGCGCAACCGTGCCAAAGATCGACGCGCCCCAGTTCATACGCTGCCAGGCATTCGCGTCGCCATAGCCGCCCAGGTTGTCGCGGTCAAGGACGTAGAGGTAACCGTCTTTTCCGCCTCCGGCAATCAGGTGCGTGGGCAGGGTCCCGTTTACCGGCAAATCAATCAACGTCGCCCCTCCCGAACCGAGGTCGTTGTCGTCCAGGTCGTCCATTTGCTGGTCACTGGGTGTAAAGCTCTGGCTTATGTTCAGAGTCTCGTCCATCTTCAATACCGAGTCGCCAAAATCGTTATTCGGCGGACCGGGGCTGTTGGCGTCGAAGCCCGCATTTCCGGTGAGGTAGTAAATGTAGCCGTCCGCGTCGACCGGCGGTGCATCGCCATTCATCCAGATTCCGCCCCACTGCACGTTGGGCGAGATGTTCAGCACGTATTTCCGCGCCAGCGTCGCCGCGTCATAGCCCATCACCCAGCCGTAGTACGGCGGATTATCCTCATGCGACGACCAGGCAATATAGACGATCCCATTGGCAAGGGCCAGGCCAGGCCGCTGGTTCTGCTGTTGCGGCACAAACGTGGTGGTCGTGCCCCCATCTCCGGTGCCGGGAAAAGTGCCTGCAATGGTTGCCGGACCTGAGAACTTCTCTTTGCCGCTGAATAAGTCGATCGCGTGCAGCCGCTGGTAGAAACTGGTTCCCGTGGAGTCAACGGATTTGGAGACAACATACAGAGTTTCGGTCGAAGGGTCGATAACCGGCGTGCCTGTCACGCCCACTTCCGGCGCAATGTCGCCGGAGCCGCCTCCCACCAACGCGTTTGGGCCGTAGGAGGGAACCGGGGTCTCACTGGCCTGGGCGCCATGAGCCTTATCAATCAGGCTCACCTGCCACAGCGCGGTGCAGGGGCTCGAGCTGGTATCGGCATCGAAGGCGTAAAGGCTGTCATGCTGCGTGGCGACAAAGACAACGTTGCGCTTCGTCCCGCCGATGGCAAGTTGAGGCACCCACAGAGGCTCGGCATAAATCGCCCCATCAACCGTGCAGGAGAAGAGCTTGCCAAAGCTGCCGCCGCCCACGAAGGCGGGTGTGAGCTCGTACTCCTGCGTGTTTGCGCCATCGCGTGCCAGGTCATAGTGCACCGTACTGATGCCCGCAAGGTCAGTAACGCCCACGGTGGTGCTGGCTGAGGTGGCGCCATCGCCCGCGCTCACAGCTTTCAATATGTAAACTCCGGGAGCCGAAGGCGCCGTCCATGTGGTGGCCACACCATTCAAGGTTGACGTTGAAGAGAACGTTCCGCAGGCGCTGCCGGAGCAGCTTGCTCCCGTCGCGCTCCAGTTCACGCCAGTTGGATCGTTGGTGGTCGAGACCACATTCAATGCCTGGCCGGTGACCACCGCGCCATTTTGCGGCGACACCGCTACACTCGCATACACAGTCAGGTGCAGCGTTGCCGAAGCGCTTTGCGCGGGAGTCGATGAGTCCGTCGCCGTTACCGTGAGTGCAGTCGCGTTCGCTGCCGAGGCCGGAGTGCCGCCGATGGTTCCTGCACTGGCATTCAGCGACAGGCCGGTGGGCAGGTTGCCGCTGAGTGTCCACGTGTAGGGAGCATTGCCGCCGCTGGCGCTGAGCGTTGCCGTGTACAGCACCCCGATGTTTCCGCTGGGCAGGGTCGAAATCGTGATCGTAACGGGCGTGGTGGCTTGCGGTGAGCCGCCTCCGCATCCGGCCAGAATCATGCTGGCCTGGAGCGCCAGGATCATTCCGAACCGGCGAATAAAGACAGCACGGAAGCAAGCATGCGGTGTACGCATGACGATCTCTCCTCAAAAGCTGAAAGCTGGGGCCCCCGCCAGATTCATCCCTGGCACGATCACCGATACGCTAGCAGCGTGGACACACCCTCGGAAAGAGAAATCGCACATCAGGACAGGGGTTCGCGCCCCCGGCGGGTGGGCTCCGCCGACTCGCTGACTTGCTGGCCTGCTACGCCACTTCTTTGATCTTCATCACCAGGCTGGTCACCGTTTTGTCGCCGGCCAGCAGAAACTGGTGCGGAGTGCCTGCCGGTACATGAACCACATCTCCCGCGCGCAGTTCCTGCCTCACGCCGCCCTCGATCGAGTCGCCGCGTGTCTCGCCAGGCCCAATCACGCGCGCGCCAACGACTGTTCCGCCCACGACCAGCGTGGCCTCGCCGGCCAGCACCACAAACAGGTCGGCCCACTCTTCGTGCACCTCAACCTCGCCGCTGCGCGCCCGAAACGACAGCATCGCCTTGTGCTGCGGAAACTCCCCGATGGTCTCGCTCGCCGAACCGTTGCCGGCCCGCGCCAGCTTGCGCAGGTAGGCCGCGCGCTCCAGCAGAACGGCCGGCGTCCAGTGCTGTGCCGGATCGTTCGCCTTCTTCTTGGGCGGCTCGGGCTCCTCGCCCATCACTGCCCGCAGTATGTTTTCAGGCAATCGCTCCATTGCTCCTCAACCTCGGGCCGGCGATCGTAACCTCCGGCGCTCGATCAATGCAGCAGCGACGTAGGCTTGGATCCGATCTTGATCTCCACCGGCTGGGTGGTCGTCATTTCCAGAAATACCACCGCGTCGTTTCCCTCCAGATGGTGTTCGATTCCGAACCGCACAGGAATGTCTGCAGGCTTTCCATCTATCGAAACTTGAATCGTCGCGGGTGTGTCCCACTGATCGATAACGAAAGCCGGATTGACGAGCGGGCGATCCGCCGAACTATTCACTTGGAGGGTGAGGGAAGAGTTCGCCTGCTCCCTTGAGCGGTGGACGAGGAAAGCTCGTTGCGCAGGATCGTATTCCACGGTGCCTGACTCGCCTTCAGCAAGCCGAGCATCCGGCGGGGAAATCCACGACTTTGCCAACGGCAACAGACTAGCCTCGGCACCATCGCGCCCAACCAGCCCGCACAACAGCAGTTTGGTCATACTGTTTGCTGTTTTTGCGTAAGGCTCCCAATAAATGTGCGACAGCGACGAGTGTGAAGCACGATCCGGCGCAATCGCCGGGCGGCCGCTCGATCCCACCTGTGCTACCGGCCAGTGATTCCACCACTCGAACATTGAATAACTGGGTTCGAAGTTATAGCTGTCGAAGGTCACGTTTTTCGGCGCAACAATCTCAAACGGATTCTGCGCAGACTTGAGGTGCACGATCTGAATGTTCGCGTTTTGCGGCCGGGTGGGGTTTGGGGGGCCTTTGGGCAGTGAGAAGCTGTGATCGGTCTTCGGTTGCCAGCCGTACGCGGCCGTTTGACCGGCCAGGTTTTCGTACGTGAGCGCGTCCGGCTCGATATTGTCTTCCGGCCGCTGTCCCGGCCCGTTGATCACGATCGTCTCCTGCCATTCGTGAGGCCTGTCTAGCCTTGTGCTCCAGAGAATTTGTTTCCTCACCGCGACTCCATCGGGATAAACGGTCCAGTACTCGTCTGCCCAGTCAGTCCAGCCTGTACGCGGGTCGGGGCTCGCGCCCTGGTACTCGCGAGCATCGGCAAGCGCATAGCGCCAGTGGATGATCGCCCGTGCATCGGATGTAGCCAGAATGCTCGCGTGCGAGTAACGACTCTGCTTGTCCGACATCGGCTCGCAATCGGCGGCCCCGCCGCAGCCATCCTCCCAGGTTTCAAGGAACTCGTCGGTGTACCACTTGCCGTTTTCGGTCACCCACGCGGGGATGTAGTTGGTTCCCTGCCAGAAGACAAGGCGCATCGCTGACTTGTCGAACCGCACCACAACGTCGGAGTCGGGCCCCAGCCGCCTCAACCGGTCCCACGACGGCATGTATTTGAGGCTGGCATACATCGCGCCGAACGGTCCGGCGCCCTTCGGTCCCGAAGGCATTTCGGCGTAGGGAATAACTTCGCCGTCTGGCTTCGACACGCTCGCCACCTGCTGGCGGTCTTCATCGATCGAAATCGCCCCGCCCTGAAGGCTCACTTCATCCATATAGCCGTCGTATGAGTACTCGATCGGGTCCTGCGGGTGGCTGATCCACACCGGGAAGGAGTTTGTAGGCTGCCGAACCCTCCCAATGATCAGCGACGCGTTCCGGTCCTGCCAGAAGTTCCCGGCCACCTGAAGACGTGCGGCCGCCCTTCCGTCAATCAAAATTGTGAGCCCGGAGCCGCCTTGAACGATGCCCGTAACGTGAACCCACTTCTTCAGCGGCAACGTTTCTTCGCTGGTTACCTGCGTCCACACGCCATCGATACTTGCGCTCAATCCAACATGCCCAAAGGCATCGATCTGCAGCGAGAACCCCACTTGCTGAAACTCGCTCTGATCGACGATCGGAACCCAGTTCCATGGATAGTTGTTCAAGGCCACCCACGCGGATACGGTGAATGCGTTACCGAGCGCTGGAACGTTCTTGCCTTCACGCGTCAGCCCGGTTGTATAACCGTCGAACTCCAACGCCTTTCCTTTGACCCCGGGAACAAGACGCCACGAGCCCTCGATATCGTCGCCAGACTTGGCCAACGATGCCTTGAGATTCTCGTCCGGTCCAACGTCAAAACTCCACGTTACGCCGGAGGGTTGTGGCTGATCCGGCTGATCGTGGGCAATGGCCCGAACCCGTGCGGACTCCAGCGCGACCAGTGCGGAGAGGACTGCGACCGAATACATTGCCTTCTTCACCGATATAACCTCAGGCCCCCGCAAAACACTTGTTCAAGCCTTTTTCAAGGATAATTGCGAGCCCCGGTCACCTTGCGCCTCGCATCCCATTCTTGTCACATCCCAGCCAGCACATGCGCCCTCCGGAAGATTTCGAGAAACATGGGCCGCGTCAGCTTGCCGGTGTTCGTGTTCTGCAGCGACGGATGATAGCTGGCAATCGCCTTCAACCCGCCGGGCAGTTCGTACTCGGCCCCATGCGCAAACTTGAACCCGCTCTTTGCCGTCAGTCCGTGCGTGCGCGCCGCGTGCGCCAGCAGGCCATCAAACGCGATCTTGCCCAGGCAAACCACGACCCGCAGGTTCCTGAGCAGGCTCATCTCCTGGTCGAGCCACGGCGCGCAATTCTTCAGCTCGCCGTTGGCCGGCTTGTTCCCCGGCGGAGCGCATCGCGCCACGGCGCTGATCCAGAGTCCCTTCAGCTTCATGCCGTCATCGCGCGAAACTGCGTTCGGCTGCGATGCAAATCCCGCATCATATAAAACCGGATACAGAAAATCCCCCGAGCCGTCGCCCGTAAACGGCCTGCCCGTTCGGTTCGACCCGTGCGCCCCCGGCGCGAGGCCCAGCGCCATCACCCGCGCCTGTTCGTCTCCGAACGACGGCACCGGCCTTCCCCAATAGTCCCAATCCACGTACGCCCGGCGCTTTACCCGCGCCACTTGGGCGCAGTACTCGCGCAGCCGCGTGCAGCGGTTGCATGAAACAATGCCCTCATTCAACGCGGTCAACGTGGTGAACTCCGCCGATCGATCCCCTTTGTTCTCTCCGCGCCCTGTCCGAGCCATGTTGCGATTCTACGGCGCGGGCCGCCTGCCGTAGAATCGCACCCACCGCCTCAGTCCCTCAGTCCCTATTCCCTATTCTTGTGATCCAGTCACACGACGTTCATACTCCGGCTGTGATAGCATCCGTTTTTCGACGAAGGCGCGCGGTAATCCCTCCATTCCCGCCGCCCAAGCCGTGCTGAGACCATCCGTATGGATGAGGAAGACGGGAGAACCGGACCCCGATCCCGGCAATTTGGCCGATTGAACGCCACCACTGGCGTCCCCGTACAATCCCTGCCCCAAGATTTCCGCGCCCCATCCCCAACATCTCCGTGCCCCATCCTTTCGCGGTCGCCGCGGCGACCGAAAGGGTGGGAAAACCGCTCAGTTAAAAACAGACGGCTGAAGTCCGTCCACTGTCCACCGTCCACGAGGAGTAACACACCATGAAAACGTACCAGGGAAGTGAGATCCGCAACGTAGCTGTAGTGGGGCATGCGCACAGCGGCAAAACCACGCTTATCGCCGCCATGCTGCATGCCGCCAAAATGACTCCCACGCAGGGCCGCGTCGAAGACGGCTCGGCCGTAACCGCCTACGACGAAGAAGAGGTCGCCCGCGGCGTCACCATGCAGAACGCCGTGGCCTTTGCCGAGTGGCAGGGCACGAAGATCAACCTCGTCGACACGCCCGGCTTCCACATGTTCACCCACGAAGCCCGCGCCGCGCTGCTCCCCGTCGAGTCCGCTATCGTCGTCATAAATGCCCAGAGCGGCGTTGAGCCGGTCACCGAGCGCGTATGGAGATTCGCTGAAGAAGCCAATGTGCCCCGCATCGTCCTGGTGAACCAGATGGACCACCCCAAGGCCGGCGGCGGAGGCGGCTTGAGCGCCCTCATCGACGATATTCACGAGCGCTGGGGCCGCAACTGTGTTCCCGTCCAGTTGCCCATCTCTGACGCCAACGGATTTCACGGCGTGGTCGACCTTGTGACCATGGAGGCCTACACCTACACGCCGGGCGGCGACGGCCGCGGCAAAGTCTCGGCCGAAATTCCCGCCTCGCTGGCCGCCGATGCCAAGGCCCGGCACGAAGCCCTCGTCGAGCTGGTCGCCGAAGGCAAAGACGAGTTGATGGAAGAGTATTTTGAGAAGGGCACCATCCCCGAGGAACACCTCATCGCCGCGCTCCACGAGGCCATCCGCGAAGACCGCATCTTCCCGGTCCTCTTCTCCAGCGGCCTGGGAAACATGGCCCTCGATCACCTGCTCGACTTCATCAAGGTCTATACGCCCGCGCCCATCGAGCGTGAGCCCATCGCGGTCAAGACCGGGGCCAACGGCGACTCCACCCCCGCCACGCGCAAGGTCTCAGACAGCGAGCCTGCCGCGGCCTTCGTCTTCAAAACCATGAGCGACCCCTTCGCTGGCCGCATCAGCTTCTTCAAGGTCGTCAGCGGCGTAGTCAAAAACGAGATCACGCTCGAAAACTACACCCGCCGCGGTCAGGAGAAGCTCTCGCACCTCTCCGTCATGCAGGGCCGCAAGGCCGTCGAAGTCCCCGAGCTCCACGCCGGCGACATCGGCGCCATAGCCAAGCTGCGCGACACGCTCACCGGCGACACCCTCGGCCAGAAAGGCGCCGACATCCAGGTGGACCTTGCCGCCATGCCCGAGCCGGCCATGACCTACGCCATCGAGCCCAAGAGCCGCGCCGACGAAGACAAGCTCGCCCCCGCCATCCACAAGCTCATGGAAGAGGACCTGCTGATCCGCTTCTTCCGCGACCCGCAAACCAACGAGTTCCTGATCGCCGGCGCCGGCCAGCCGCACATCGAGGCCATCGTCAGCCGCCTCAAAAAGCGCTACCACGCCGAAGTCACGCTCAAGGCGCCCAAGGTCCCCTACCGCGAAACCATCCGCGGCAAAGCCGAGGCGCAGGGCCGCCACAAAAAGCAGTCCGGCGGCCACGGCCAGTTCGGCGATTGCAAAATCCGCATGGAGCCCCTGCCCCGCGGCGGCGGATTCGAGTTTGAAAACGACGTCTTCGGCGGAGCCATCCCCCGCAACTTCATTCCCGCTGTCGAAAAGGGCATCGTCGAGTCGGCCGCCCGCGGTTATCTCGCCGGCTACCCCGTGGTCGACTTCAAGGTCATCGTCTACGACGGCAGCTATCACGACGTCGACTCCAACGAGCTGTCCTTCAAAAAGGCCGGCCGCCTCGCCTTCCGCAAAGCCATGGAGCTCTCCAAGCCGTGCCTGCTTGAGCCGATTATGAAAGTTGAAATCGAAGCGCCCGACGAGTTCGCCGGCACTTTGATGGGCGACCTGAATGGCCGGCGCGGCCGCGTTGGCGGCATGGAGTCAAAGGGCCGTACGACTGTCATCAACGCCCAGGTTCCCATGGCCGAGATGCTCACCTACGGCACGCTGCTCACCAGCATGACCCAGGGCAAGGGCAGCTACCGCATGGAAGTGGACCACTACGACATCGTCCCGCAACTGGTAGCCGAAAAAATCCTCGCCAACGCCAAGCGCCCCGACGAAGAAGAAGAAGAGTAGCCACAAATGTAGCGCCGTGTATGACAGCGTCGGCTTTGTCAATACTCTTTTTTCGTGTGTTTTTCGCAAAACATCGCAGGGATCTCCCGTGGCGAGGATTTGAGTGTCAAGGGCGCCGTTGTTTGGCGTTCATCTCGACCCTTGACACTCAAATCCTGGCCTTCACAATTGGCTTTGGGTTGAATCTCAGGTTCTTTCTGAGATTCGACCCATAATTGAAAACCGTCTTTCGTTTGCATCCACGACCCAAGCCCGTCACGTTGAATGAATCATTTTTCGATGGCAACCCAATTGGTTCCATCAGCCATGTATTCGGTTCGGTACCACTCCATGATTACTTTTTCAAACTCTCTCAAAGATCGAGAGAGACGGGGCGTCCAATCAACCTCTCGGCCCTAAAGGCCACGGCGCTACACGGACTGCCCCGCATGCGAACCGCGCTCCCTCACCTTGCTGTAGTCGTCGCCGGAGCGCAACATCCAATACAACCGAACCGCCAGTTTGTGCGCGATGGCCACCTTGGCCACCCCATGATGCTTGGTCATCGACAGCCGTACATACTGCCGGTGCCAGCTCGCATCGTACCTTTGCGCCGTGGTGGCTGCCTCCACCAGCAGCCAGCGCACCAGCGAGCTGCCCTGCTTGCTTACCTGGCCCAGGCGCCGGCTGTTGCCGCTGGACTCCTCCACCGGGATCAGGCCCAGATAGCTTCCCACCTGCTTGCCCCGCGGAAACCGTCTCCAGTCCCCGATGGTCAGCACATAGGCCAGAGAAACAATCGGCCCCACTCCCGGATGCGTCATCAGCAGACGTGCCTCCTGGTTGTCTTCCGCCGCCTCACTCACCGCCTTGTCCAACGGCTTGATGCGCTCGTCTAACTGGTCCAGCAAACTCAGCAGATCCGCTCGCCGATATGCGTACCAGCCTGGCAACGGCAGCCCCTCAATCTCGCCGCGGCGCTTGGGCGACCACACCCTGGAACTCAACAGCCCCTCGTTCTTGGCCATCGAGTCCAACTGGTTCTTGATCCGGGTGCGCATCCGCACCATGCGACAGCGATGGAGCAGCAGCTGCCGCACATGGTCGTTCTCCACCGAAGGCTGCCAGACAACCGGAAACCGATCCTCCACCAGCATGGTCAAAATGTGCCTGGCGTCCCGCTTGTCCGTCTTCTGCTTGCGAGGGCAGGCGGCCCGGATCGCCGTTGCATCGCCCAGCAAAAACTCGTAACCCAGTTCCTCCATAAGGTGCCGAAACCAGCGAAAGTTCCCCGTGGCCTCGGCGCCAATCCGAACCGGCCTGCCGGCTAGTTCCCGGTAAAACCGCTCCGCTTCTTGCGGATGACTCAAGCGGCGCTCGCCATACTCGCCCGTTTCCTGGTCGATAAAGGCGATCTGCTGAAACCGCGGATGAAAATCACATCCTATAATCATCATGCTCGGCTCCTTTCCTCCCGAGCTCGTGGTCGTTTTGCAGCAACCAGTGTACTCAGGTCGGAGGAGCCGACGCTGTCATGTAATCA
>CAWEHF010000006.1:0-23642 GCA_963808695.1 uncultured Acidobacteriaceae bacterium | reverse complement strand
CGCGGGAGCAGAACCTTCCGCCCGAAGGGCACGGCCAGATCGCGCGCCGCCAGCCACAGCAGCGGGAACGCCGGCCGTTTCTCGGGAAACGTGCCCATCAGGTCGGTGAAATAGACGGCTACGTCGGGAGCCGCCCCGCGCAGCGCCTCGATGGCCGGCCGGAAATCGGTGCCGCCGCCGCCTTTCGCAACGTAGCCGCGAATCGGCATCCTGTGCTTCGAGACCTGCTGCACCTGGGCGTCGCAGTCGACCAGCACGACCTCGCAGCCGGTCTGAACGATCAGGTTGTTGATCTCGGAGAGAAACGCGCCAAGCAGCCGCTGATCGATCGAGCCAGAGGTATCGATGACCACACCCGCACGCCGGATCCCAGGACGGCGCCCGATCCCCGGCTCGATCCAGCAAGCCTCCCGTCCCATGGCCAGTGTTCTCCGGCTGGGCCTGTCCCACGTCGCTTCGGTGAGCGGCATGAGCCGGGCGACGAGGAAATCCCGCAGAACCGACTCCCACTTCACTTCCGGTTTCGGTACATCCGCTGCGAGCCGGCGAAGCACCGAACCCGGAGCCGACCCGGCCTGTGCCCGGGCGAGGCGTTCCCGCCAGATTCCTTGCTCCATCGCTTCATCATGCGCGCCGGTCGAGCGAACACAGGTGCCCGGCCCGCCGATGAGATCCGGGGCGCAGAAGCTGCCCACACTCTTCAGAGGTTTTCCATGCCGCCTCTCCTGGTCTTGGATCTCGTCGTAAATCTCCTCCGCCGTCCAGAGCTCCGCCGGGCGCTCTTCGAGCCTTGCCGGATCGATGCAGTTCTCCGGGTACCAGGCGCCAGCCGGAAGCTTGCACCAGCGGCAGCCGCCGATCGAGTGATTCACGATGGCGTCACACGCGATGTTCCACCGCCGCGCGTCGAATGCCGGTCCTTCGCGCAGCCGCAATGCCTCTCCCCGTTGCACATGTCGGAGCGCGACGTGGAGCGCTTCGTGGACTGCGATCGCCACCTGCTCTTCGGGCGCATGTGCGAAATAGCCGTCAGCGAAGTACATCTTCCGCCCGTCGGTCCAGGCCGTACGATCTGCATCGGCCGTGGCGACGGCCGGCACATAGAGCAGGATGCTGGCGAGTCCAACATCTTTGCTGACCGCGAAGCGCAGGTTGCGCGAGACTGTCTCCTCCGGTGTCACGCCGCCCTCCCCAGGTCCACGAGCTCCCGCGCCTTGCCCTTGTAGACACGCCGGTAGGTCTCCGATTTCGCCACGGCCTGAAACAACTTGTTCTGGTGGGCTTTGCCAAGCAGCAGCTCCATCCCCAGCGATTGAATTTCTCTGCGTGGAAGCGCATCGCGGGTCTCGGTCACAGCATCGAGCAGCTCAATCGACCGCTCGAAGTGCGCCAGGCTGTTTGCGTATGCCACCAGAGAGTAGACAAGTCCGTAGAGTGCGGAGATGGTGGCTGGAACCTCTCGCGCAGCCAGGCGCGCGGGCATCTCCAGAAGCCTGGCGACCGGTGGAAGCTGGCCGATCTCCTCAAGCGTGTGAAAGAACTGAACGGCCACGGCCTCTCCCACCAGGCCGTTCACGGCGATCGAGCGCGCTCTTTGGTCCCTGGTCTCTTCGAGGACCCGCGAGACCCTTGCCCAGGAGCGTGGCGAGGGCGTCACCAGCTGCTCCGTTCTTTCCTGCCCGCCGCAGGAGTCGAGCATCTCTGGCCGAACACGGATGAACGTGATGACTTCGGGCGCAACGGTTGCCGCAATGGCCCATTCCATCCAGTCGTCGGGATGGGCAACCACGTTGAGGTGCACGAAACGGTCGGCGAGCGCCGTGCCCATTCCGTAGCTCACGGCGCCGTCCTCGGGCGCGTTCCCTGCGCCCACCACCCACGCCTGCTCGGGCAGGCGATGCTTGCCGATCGAGCGGTCGAGGATGAGCTGGTAAGCGGAAGCCTGAAGTCGCGGCTCCGCCGCCGTCAGTTCGTCGAGAAAGATGACGACCGGAACATCCGCCCGCGGTAGAAATTCGGGGCGCACCCATTCGGTCTCTCCGGTTTCGTGGTTGATCCGCGGCAGGCCGCGCAGATCGCAGGATTCGAGTGTGGTCAGGCGCAGGTCGATCAGGTCCATCCGCTGCTGCCGCGCGAACTCGCGAATGAGGTCCGATTTTCCGATGCCTGGCTTCCCCCACAGGAATACGGGCAGCCTGAGCGCATAAGCGACAGGCAGGAACCTGGCAGCCTGTTTGGGGCTCGTGGGAATGATATTGAGCATGTTGAAACCTTCCGCTATCGAGAACTGTTCAAAGCCGAGAAGGAGCAGCGGTTACGAAAGCACCTCGATCACCCGTTCGAGGTCGTCCACCGCATGATTCAGCGCGTTTCGTGCTTCCTGAAGCTGCGCCGCGCGAGCGGCGCTGGGATCGAAGGTTTCCGAAAGCTCTGCGACGACGAAGCGGGCAAGCGAATCGCCTCCGCCCTGTTGCCGCTCTCCGGTTTTCGCGTTGTAGTATTCGGCCAGGAAGCCGTCGGGATAGACTTCATTGGCGAGATTCAGCAATTCGAGCAACGAAAGCTTCTGCGTTGTTGGCATCTCTTCAACTCCATTGGCGCTGGTTGTGGTCGTTCGCTCCGAAGGCAACGCCTTGCAACGGTCGCAATATGCCACACCACATCTGGCTCTCTTCTCTTGTGCTCCTTGACATCTCACCAATCCGTCACGGTTGCCATCGTCGGCTGAATACCTTCCGCTTCGAGTTGCCGGCATCGGGCGGCGACGGCTTCAGCGTCGGCCCGCATCCGCTCCCGCCATCCCGGTCTCTGCCAGACTCCATGATCGAAGTGCTCTACGGCGACGCCCTTCCAGAGGATGTGCCGGCGATGATCGATGGTGAGATGCTCGATCCCGAACAGCCACGGCGCCGTGTAGCCGCCAGGTTTGGTCGCGTTCTCATGGAGTTCGGCGAAGCGGAAGCGGACGAGGCCGCTCGAATCGAGCCTGCGGTTGACGGCGAGCTCGATGATCGCCAAATCGACGGGGGCAAGCCCGTTCCCGTCGTCGGTGGCTCGAAGGACGGTGATCGCCATCTCCGTAATCTGGTCCTGGGATAACTCTGAAAAGCTCATGTACGCCTCTTCCCCTTGTCAGGCCGCATCTTCGAGCGGTGCTTAGTTTCCCGGCGTGGCGTCCGGCTTCGCTTCGCAGCTATCTCGTTCAGCTCTGGTTGCGTCCGTCCTCAGTTGCTTTGCCCCGCTCGACCGTCATGCAGCCGGCCTCTCGTGCGATAGCGGGCTGGAATTTGGTGAGCTTCTGGACCGGAGGATCCGCCCGGAACGCGCGATTTGAACTCCAGATGGGCTGGATGAGCGCCTCGGAAGTCATCATTTGATTGCCGGTGAGACAATAGGTGTGGGACTGGCTTGCCGGACCGAGCATGGCCGCTGTTGCTTCCAGCCTGGGAAACACGGCCTGAACCTCCCGCATCTCGCTCGCGCGGCCGTTTTTCCCGCGGAGGCGCCGATGAACGCCCTTCTGATTTACCCCCGGTTTCCTGAGACGTTCTGGAGCTTCAAATATGCGTTGTCCTTTCTGGGAAAACGCGCCGCGCAGCCCCCGTTGGGGCTGATGACAGTAGCCGCGTTGTTGCCTGGCGGCTGGAACAAGCGCCTTGTGGACACCAACGTGGAGCGGCTGCACGACCGCGACCTGGACTGGGCCGACGTGGTGCTGTTAAGCGGCATGCACATCCAACAGGAAGCGCTCCTGGCCATCGTGGAGCGCTGCCGGACGCGCGGGTTGAGGACAGTGGTGGGCGGACCGATTGCCAGCAGTGTGGCCCCAGCCGAACTGCATACGGACCACGTGGTGATCGGCGAAGCCGAGAGCTTGATTGCCGATCTGGCTCGGGACCTGGAGCAGGGAACGGCAAAAGCGGTGTACCAGGCCACCGAGCGGCCGGCGATGGAAACGAGCCCTCTGCCCGATCTGAGCCTGATCAGGATGAATCGCTACTCGACCATGACCGTGCAGTACTCGCGCGGATGCCCCTTCAACTGCGAGTTCTGCGACATCATCGAGATCTACGGGCGGCGCCCGCGCACCAAGACTGTCGCGCAGGTGCTCGCCGAGCTGGACCAGTTGCGCGCGGCGGGCTGGCGCGAGTCGGTGTTCATCGTTGACGATAACTTTATCGGCAACAAGGCGAGGGCCAAAGAGTTATGCGCAGCGCTGGCTGAGTGGCGCCAACAGCGCAAGACGAACTTTGACTTCATCACCGAGGCTTCACTCAACCTGGCCGACGATCCGGAGCTGATGCAGTTGATGCAAGAAGCGGGGTTCAAATCGGTCTTTCTGGGCATCGAAACCCCGGACGAATCGGGCCTCATCGCCAGCAACAAACTCCAGAACACGCGCCGCAGCCTTCTGGAAAGCGTGGCTACAATTCAAAGCTACGGAATGCAGGTGATGGGCGGATTCATTCTCGGCTTCGACACCGACCGCGGAGATATCTTCGACCGCATGGTGGAGTTCATTCAGAAAAGCGGCATCCCCATTGCCATGGTGGGTCTTCTGCAGGCCATGCCTGGGACGCAACTGTTCCGGCGCCTGCGCAGGGAGGGCCGAATTCTGGATGCGGGCCGCGGGAACAACACCGGCCATCATCTGAACTTTCTGCCCCGCATGGACGCGACTTGCCTGGTGGAAGGTTACCGCTCGGTGCTGAAGCGGATCTACAGTTGCGAGGCATATTACGAGCGGGTAAAGCTCTACCTGAACCACACGCACCCGAAGCATGGCGAGCGAACGCAGAAGCAGCAGTGGCTTACGCGCGGCAATGCGCGCGCCCTCGTCCATTCGATTCTTCGCCAGGGTGTCTTCGGCCAGGAGCGCTGGAGTTATTGGAAGTTTCTGCTGACAGCGGCGACACGCTATCGCCACTGCTTTGGCGCGGCGATGACGCTGGCGGTGATGGGATATCACTTCCAGGTGATGACCCGGAAGCTCTTGAAGGCTGTGGAGGAACCGCTTCTGCCGCGCGCCATCGAAGAACGTCTGAACCAAAAGGCCGACTGACCCATTCGATCCTTCGGACAGGTGTACCGAACCCACGCCGCACTCGACCAGTGCTGGATATTTATGCTTGCGCCGGATTCAGGAGGCTGTTCAGTTCGGCCATGACCTGAAATGCATCGGCTCTATAAACCACGTCGGCTTTTCCGCGGGTCCAGCCGCAATTCGATCCAGGCTGATGGCGCGCCGCTCGGCGACGAACCGCCAGCCCACCACATGCGGCTCAATCACGGATACGCGGATAAGTCGCCACCATCTTGAGGCGGTTTGCCTGCTTTGGAAGATGCTGCACGCTGCCATTGTCATAGCCTATTCCATCCGATCTTCCATTTGGAGAAGGCCACGATGTAAAGTACGATGATGTTAATCAACGGCAAAAAGATCAACAGCGAGAGCCAGGGCGAAAAGCCGGCCTTTTTGAAAATCGTCCAGAACGGGGGAAGGATTATTGCGGCAAGGACGATGAGGCCCACAGCAGGATGAAGGACGTCGGACATAGAAAGCTCCTGAGGCGAAGGGCTATTTGGGGAGGAGCCCAGAATCTTACGAGGGGACAGATAGCATGTAAGCCAACACCAGTCTTCCTGTCAGCGTGTCATGGGCACACCACTCCCCTGGACACGTGCTTACCGGTGCACGCTTTCACACAGACGGTTTCACGCCCGCGTTGCGCCGCCTGTCTACTTTTGGGCTGCCGGGCCTAACCAGGTGATTTTCGCCAGCCAATTGTAGAGCCAACCGAAAATCGCGCCGCAGATCAGGCCGTCCGTGATTGAATAAAGCGTGACGATCACAACTTGAACAATGCTCCGCGCGGCATGATAGCCCGGATAGCACGATGACAGCATTTCCAGGAAATGCTGGCCGTAGGCGCCGTTTATCAGGTTGACCAGGGCCACCAACAGTACCGCCGCTCCCCACAGGATTGCGCAGGCCAAGGCCAAGGCTTTGATATTGAATTTCATCGCGTACACCTCACTTTTGCCGGAGCTTCAGACTTGTTCTATTGGGACTCAAACGCAGGACTGAGCACCGCCGTGCGCGTAGAGATCAAAAAGGAGCGGCCCTGGCCTCTCTCCGGCCGCTCACCGATCTACGTGCCGTCTCGCCCGAATGACGAAATGGAATGAACTAACTCTCAGACGAGACGGCGGGTTGCGCACGTTCTCACCTTCCAATGCGCAACCTATTCTCGCCATTTAGAGCATGCACCGCACCGCCGTCTGTGATTGAGGTCACAATTCTATGCGGCGCCGGGCGAGCTCGTTTCGGCCACATCGTTTTCGTCGGGCTTACGGATGTCGATACTGCCGCTGAAATAGGCCCCCTCCTCCACGTAAATGCGCGAGGCCACAACGTCGCCCGTCAACGATCCCCCGTTCCGAATCTCCACGCGGTTGGATGCTTTAAGATCGCCGACTACCGTGCCAAGAATCACGATCTCTCCGGCAGCAATTTCCGCATTCAACTGGCCGTTGCGCCCAATTGTCACCCGGCTCTCCGGTAGGTTGATGACGCCGTCCATACCGCCTTCGATCAGGAGCGTCCCCTGCCCGGAAATGTTACCGGTGACGCACAAGTCCTTCCGGATAACCGTTTCATTATCTTTTGCCAGATTTGGCTCGCCGCCTGATGGCGGCTGAACGACATTCGCGTCCGCGGAAGAAAGCGCCCGCACTTGATCCGGCACTTTGCGCTCCGTCGTCGAATCAACACGAGAGTGGGTTAGTCTCCACATGACTTGCTTGCGTACTCCTTATTATTGCGCAGTTCCCGCCGGGCAAGCGATCGCCTCCCTGACACTCTGGCGAGTCGAAGGGTGGGCAATCGCATCGCTTAGGATTTGCGCGGAATTATAGAGCCTGCAACCACAGTCCAGTCCGGGGCTAGAGATCGACGAACGCTGCATACAGGTCCATAAGCTCCGGATGGTCGGCAAGAGAGGGTCC
Source organism: uncultured Acidobacteriaceae bacterium (assembly GCA_963808695.1). Lineage (GTDB taxonomy): Bacteria > Acidobacteriota > Terriglobia > Terriglobales > Acidobacteriaceae > Telmatobacter. The sequence continues at coordinate 16,634 of CAWEHF010000006.1, read as the reverse complement.
CGTATCGTGCGTGACTAGAGGACCCACCCCGAGCGATGACATCTGCTCGAAAAGAGCCACAAGGTCCGCCGCGGCGCGGTCCTTTAAATCGCCGAGAAGCAACGCAAGGATCGCGAGCGCGCCGTTCGTAGAAAACGTCCTTGATTCGATGGCGGGTTCCCTCGACGTCCAATGTGCTTATGAAACGTGCGACCTCAATTGCGGACAACGGCCCCGTGCGAGCGTTCTGAGCGCTGAAACACCTGTCGCCGGACGGGACCGGAACGCCGTCTCATGACGGGACCGCTATCATCATTGCGGTTGCATCCGAGAATGGCGCACTGCACGTTCGCGTCCGCCCCGATTGGCGGAGCATAGTTCCGACTTCGGATCAGGGATACTTTGCGACATGGCGCTGGTCAACGCGGTTTCGACGAAAGCAGATGCCGAAGAACGGCAAGGCTAGCTGGACCACGATCGGCGCTTACGCGGCCTCGTCAAAGCCGTCGGATTCATCCGTTGGTTCGTCTTCGGCGGCTTCGGCAAGAATCTCATTATCTTCATCCGCATCTGATGCGGGGACGGAAGCCGCCGCTGGCACCGGTCCCGTATCAAACAAGCCGGCATTGCGTGGCTCTTGTTTCTGCGGTTCGGCGGGTCTAGGCGCTTGGTCAGCGGGCTTCCGGGTCTCAACCGCCGACGCCTCCGTCTTGGCCGTCGCGGTCTTCGCTGCCGTCTTCGACCGAGCCTCCGCTTTTGCGGACTTGGCTGCCTCCGCCATCTGCTCCTTGGCAACTTCGAGCGTGTTCTTCAGTTCGAGATGGGCGCCAACAAACTGGACCAGCGCGGAAGGCAACTGGTCATCGAGTTCTTCCGCCGTGCCGGACACGCTCAGCGGAGTGGTGAGCGCGTCGTTATCGCTTTCGTTGAGCTTCCGGGGAATGACGTTGACGCGGATGGTGTCGTCCTCCATACGCGTCAGGATCATGACAACGGTCCTCTGCCGAAGCAGCGGACCCAGTTCTTTGAACATGGATTCACCTTCCTGTGAGAATTTGACTTGCGATTGGATTCCTATCCCTTCCCGTGCCTCGCCAACCAATCTTTGCGAGTGCGCTTTTGAATCTTTTCCCAGAGGTCGGGATCGACCCCTAATACACTCAGCCGGCCCGTTGAAGCGGAGTAGAAGGCTCCGTGATGGGCGAGGACGCCGTAACGAAGGAGCCGAGCCAGCATGGCGAGTGCGCTTGTTGCCAACACCTGATTGATGAACGGCTCCTGCCGTTCGAGCGCCTCCGCTGCGCTGCAACTGGGCAGCGGGTCCTCGCCTGCCTCCTCATCCGCAATCTCCGGATAGAGTTCCGCCACGGTTCGCAGTCGGACGGCATTGCGCCGGTTCGCGGCGTTCAAGGGCTGGCCGAGCACATACTGGCCGCTGCTGGCATTGTTGCCGAGGTCGAGCCAGTAGACGGTGCTGTCATTCGCTCGGGTGACCGCGGACCGAATAGCCTGCCGCGCCGCCCGTGTATCGACGCAGCCGATGATCAGGTGAGGGCCTACCGAATTGGTTCTCAGGGAATCCTTGTGAAAGTGCTCGGGGTGGGCCTGCCACCGAAGGCCCCAGAAGAGATTGACGCGATTGATCAACACGATGGCCTTATTCAGTCCCACATCGGCCGATGCAAACGGCTGGCGGACGCAGTTGGTCTTTGAGACCAGATCGCCATCCGCCAGCATCACGTCGAGACCTCCTGCATGACCCCACACCCTCATTGCCTGGTGAAGATAGGGCAGACCGAGCAGCACTGCGCTGCCGTTACCCCCTGCACCCACGACCAGCACGCGGAGCGGCTGCCCTCTGCGGCACAGTGATTTCGGGAGAGCGTGCTCAAAGATCATGATCGCGCCTCCTTCCCGAGAGAAACTCCTCCACTGTTTCCGGCAGCTCGATGAGCGAGTCGATGGGAAACTGCTTTTTGCCGGCGAGTTCCTTCCACAGTCCCTCAAAACCGCCGGGATGACGCGTCAGTCTCCCGACGTTGCCGTGCGTGAACTCGCTATCATAGAAGCTCTGCTCCCACTGCGAAATGGCGGCGACAGTGGAGGCGTCGGGCGCCTGCATCGATCCCAAGCAGACGCTGCCCGTGTCGTATAGGTTCCAGTAGGGAGCCACACAGAGCTTGGTATCGGCCGCTGGGCGGCGATTCTCCTTCAACGCCCGGAGCGAGAGCGAACGATCCATCGCCAGCCAGGCTAGGGCGGGCTGCGGAAAGATCGCGCCATTGATTCCGCCCATGTCGCCTTGGGTCGTTCCGAAAAACATCTGGCGCTTTTGTATTGGCGTCCACCAGGCGATCAGCCGCTCGGTGCGCGCGATCACATTCTCAGGAAGAAACTCCACGGCGACTCGGCCTCCCAGGGCCTGAACCAGCGCGTGAACGAACTCGATGGTTAACGGTCTCGCCGGACCCAGCGTGGGCGACTTGGCGTGATTGTCTGCGTTCACTTCATGGTGGGTGATGAATGTGTCTCCGAAATGGCTGTACTGATGTTCACTTGAACGGTAGATCAGCAGAGCTTCACGCAGCGCGAAGTGATGGTTCTGTCCGATGCTCACATTGACCTGCATGCTTCTCCTCCTCCCAGCCGTTGAGCAGCGTAATCAGGTCCGCCAATGCGATGTTGACCCTGAGAAAGATCGCCATCGTGCGAAGTGCAGCGTCGAACTCTTCTTCGGCCTCCGGGCGAAAACAGACCGCGCAGGACGGTTCATTGGTGGTCTCGTTGTAACGGTCCGACTCATGGTCGAAACAGGCCTGAATGGCATCGTTCTCGCGGAAGACCAATAAGAGGCTTGGTACGGGCGCATCGTCGTACTCTCCCTCAAAGCGCACGACCTGGCCCTTCAACCGCGACAGCCGATGAAGACTCAGCAGCTTCCGGATCCATATAGAATGCGGTCCATCGAGATGCCTTTGCAGCAGCCTGCGCGCGTTGAGATAGGTCCAATCTTCGGCGGTCCGGACGGGCTCCGGGATCGCCTCCTCGACGGGCGGGAACTCGTACGCATCCCGATTCTGAGGATCGTCCTGTTCCATCCACTCATGCAGCTGCTCGTTGTAGAACTCAGCGTCCGTGTGGTCGTAGATGCGAATCCAGCGGTAGAGCGATCTTCGCAGCAGGAAGTAGAACGCTGCTCCAAGGAATCGTTCCTGCTCTTCGAGCGCGGCTAGCGCGGCTCCGATCCTGAGGTATCCGCACGATTGGACTTCGAATGCGGCCATCAGTTTTCCATCGTCAAGGCCTCCGCCCCGCCAATATCCCGTCCCGAAGTCGTCCCTGACTTCGCAGCAATACTCGACCTTGTCTTCGAGCGCGCCGCCGGAGAACTCCTCAATCAGCTTCTGGATGGCGCTTCGCGCGAAGACCACGGCGGCCTTGTCGGCCTTTTGCCAAAGCTTCTCATCGGCGAGATTCCGCTCCACCAGCGCCAGGCACATCCGGTAGAGGCGCTCGCCGTTTGTCTCCAGGCGGTAGCTTTGCGGGGTGCGGCGAAGGGACGGAAGGGTTTCACCGCAGCCCCGTCCCAACAGCTCTATATCAGTGGTGGCAGCAGTTCGCTCGGGGCTTCGAGAACCGGCATCGTACCGGACGATGATCTTCTCGCCGCTTCCGCGACGGCGTGCGCCAGGCTTTGTGACTCTTCGCATTTCAGGTGCCTCACGATCAGCCGGTCGGCTCTCTTGGGCGGTTTGCTCTCAAGCCGACGGAGTTCCGCGAGAAGCTGGGTCTGATCGGCTTTGCTGTTCCTCATGATGTGCCGCCTTGTTTCGATGATTCGAAAAGCGACCGTCTCCTTTGCGCTGCGAATGCCGGGCAGACGCATGAGAGAAGATCGGAACGGGACACCGCTTGGAGTCTCAGGATTAGCCCTTGCTACCGATGGCCCGGCTGAACGTGTAACGAAGGGCGTCTCCGGTATCCTCCGGCCCTACCAGTGTCGCCGTAGCAATTTCGGGGTAGGACGGCGTCAGCAATTCTCTGACTTCTTCGACAGTCAAGTTGGGTGCGGGATCGGGAATGCGGGTTCCATTGTAGAAGAACTCGCGATACAGGGCTTCTACTTTCAGACTGCTCATAAATCAACATCTCCTGGGCGGTTTTGGGTTGTAGGTGGGATGTGCAGTGTGTTGGGTGCAGGTGAGACGCAGCCCCGCGCTTGGTCCGCTGTTAAGGACCAAGCGCTGAAGCTATCTGAGCGTTATATCTTGCTACGTGCCTAAGGGTGGTGTGCCAGCCAAGATGGCCAATCACCGGATTGACGGTCAACGCGTGGGTTGGCGATGATGCGCTCATGCAAGAGAAAGTTAGGCGGTGGGCTCCTGGCCGAGCGCGGTCAGAATCGGCGCGACGATCTTCTCAATGGCTCCGCTGATCCTGTCTACGGACATGCGCTTTGAACTCTGCGCCCATTCCTTCGCCGCGCCATAGATTGCCCATGCGATCGTCGACGACACGATCTCAAGCGGAACACCCGGTTTCGGGGGATGCTGTGTAAAGCCGTCAAGGATCAGCCGACGCACTACCGAGACGATGGCCGTCTCCATCGGCGTGCCTGCCTGCCGGAGTCCGTCTGGGCCGGGCTTAGTCCTCTCCGCCAAGTAGAAGCAAACGCCCATCGCGATGTTTCTGAGCGCTCCTTCGCAGCCGTCGAAGCGGATGTTCCGCTTGGCAATCAGCTCTTGAAACTGTGAGCCGACCAGGCATTCGAGGAGCGCGAACTTATCCGGGTAATGATCATAAAAAGTTGCCCGGTTTAGCGTCGATTCTTCGGCAATGTCGCCAATGGAAATTTGATCAAAATCCTTCTCTTTCAGCAGCCTGGCAAGCGCGTCCTGCAGCAATTTCCGGGTGCGGCGGACCCTCGGATCCAGATCTTTGCCTTCTGCGGCGCGAGAAACTTCCATGTTCAAATTTTACTGCATCCATATTGTATTAACGACATCTGTTGGTTAGACGATATATGCTGTTATCACCGCATTCGTCGAGGAAGGGAGACGTCTATGTCAGCTTTAATGCGTGTGGATTTCCTGCAGCCCTTCATCGAGGCAGTGTCCTCGCAGGTATAGGTATACGAGTTCGTCTGACATCACTTTTGAGAAAAATTGCCATGAAAATCGCAGCATCAGTTTCCCGCTACCTTCTGGGTCTTCTGTTCACTGTCTTTGGGCTGAACGGGTTCTTGCATTTCATCCACCAGCCGCCACCGGCCAATCCGGTAGCCATCCAGTTCGTCGTCGCGGCGGCCACTTCGCACTTTATGGCGGTGGTCTTTCTGGTGCAGATCATTGGGGGCATACTGTTGCTCGCGGGGCGTTTTGTGCCTCTCTCCCTTGCAATCCTAGCTCCGGTTCTGGTCAACATCCTGAATTACCACATCACAATGGATCCAGGCAGCATTGGCATAGGGCTGTTCGCGACCATTCTGTGGGTGATCGTCTTCCTGCGCTATCGGTCCAGCTTCGCCCAGATCTTTCAATCGAGTCCGTCCGAGAAGTCAGGAACGACAGCCTGAATCCCACAGGGACCGGGGCTTCCTCACCTCGACAGCCTCATTGAGGCATTGTGGTCCGTCGCAGATGACGTACGTGGTGTTTGGGTTTGCGCCGGTCATTCTCGATCTTTCCGACAGATGTATCTCAATAGTTGGCCCGTAGCGCGTTTTCAGCATTGTTTCTGGAAACGTGCTTCGGCGATTCTGCGCTCACTCAGGCCGTTGACTCAATCATGGACATGAGATGGAACTGGAGCAGAGAGCTGCCTGTATCTGTACATTGCTCAAGCCCTGCGGCGTTGACCGTTTTCAGCGAGCGGAATATCCGGGACAGCTAACAACTGCCAGAGTTGAGAAGAACAAGCATTTTTGCCGCAGCACGGCGAGCGTGAGCGGCAACATCGGGATCCGAGAGTTTGCGGAGCCCGTGCAGGACACTCTCAAAGACTCCCGCGCGGAGCATCGCCGTGAATGCCTGGGCAGCACCTCGCTTGTCCCGGATATTCCAACCTTCGGCGGGAATCCATCGCGCAAGGTAGCGAATGAAGACGTCGTGCGAACGCTCAACCACTTGCTCCCTATAGCGCCGCCCCAGTTCAGGAAAACTGTGCGCATCCTGGGTAACAACTCGGTAAAGAGCTAATTGCTCGTCAGAAAGTACATGCTGCAGGTATTCGACTCCCGCAGCAACAAGAGCAGTGCGAGGAGGCTTTGAGAACCAGGGCCTTTCAGGTTCGCCGGTCTGCTTTCTCCACTCCCCACTCACCTCATCAAAGGCTTCCGGGTTGCAGGCCGCCTGCATCACGGCGCTGAATAGATCGTCCTTGTTTTCAAAATGGCGATAGAGCGTTTTGATCCCGACTCCTGCCGCTTTGGCAATGCTATCCATTGAAGTCTTCGCATATCCTCCCTCAAGAAAAGCCTGCCTGGCAGCGCGGACGATTGCGAGCCTCTTTCGGCCCATGAGCGACGCTTTGGGATCGTTGTCCGACCAGGTTCGCAAATTTTTCCCTCCGCGTGAGCTCTGTCAATTCAACATTATACGACAACATCCGTTGTCGCATCACGATTACACTCATTGACTTGGCACGCGACAACGTATATTGTCGTGTGTGGTGAATGGATCTTCCGGGCAATATCGCCCCGGCGGAAAATCTTCGCCAAAGCCAACAGGAGCAAAAAAACGATGAAGAGGTTTGAAGGAAAGGTCGTCATTGTGACGGGAGCAGGTTCCGGAATTGGCGCGGCTACAGCCAAACGGTTCCTGGAGGAAGGTGCGGCGGTTGTTTTCAACGGCCGGCGAAAAGACAAGCTTGAAGAGACGGCTCACGGTTTCCCCAGCGACGCAGTTCTGATTGACAGCGGCGATATAGCCGAGAGGGAGTATTTCCCTGGACTGGTGAAACGAACGGTCGATCGATTCAATCGAATCGATGTTCTGGTGAACAATGCCGCGGTTTCAGCCTTTGGCCCCTTTGGCACAGCTCCCGAAGAGGAATGGCGGAAAGTGATGCGAACGAACGTGGACGGAGTGTTCTACGCCATCCGCGCCGCTCTTCCGCACTTGCTTGAGTCAAGGGGCTCGATTGTGAATGTGTCATCCGTTTCAGGACTGGGCGGGGACTGGTATCAGAGCTTTTACAACGCCTCCAAGGGGGCCGTATCGAATCTGACGCGATCGCTGGCTCTTGAACTTGCTCCGCACGGCGTGAGAATCAATGCGGTGAATCCGAGCCTGACGATGACCGAGATGACGGCTGCATTCCAGCAACATCAGCCGCTGATGGAGAGAATCCTCGACCGAATTCCACTGGGACGTGGCGCGAAACCGGAAGAGATCGCGAGCGTCATCGCCTTCCTGGCCAGCGAGGACGCTTCGTTTGTGAACGGAGTGAATCTTCCGGTCGACGGTGGGGTGACGGCCTCGAATGGGCAAGTGAATCCGACCGCATTTCTGAGGGACTTCGGGCTGAATTGAGCGCGGCCACCAAGGGAAGAAACATGTGGAAAGCTACAAGAAATCGAGGTGCTGCAATGAAGAACAAAGTCGTGGAGAAATACCTGAATAACTTCTCTCTTATTAATACGCAGGGAGTGGAAGCCTTCGCGCGGGAGCAGTCGAAGCTGCTCTCACCCGACGTCATCGCGATTTCAACCGACTATCGCGGGACTCTCACGGAACACGGCATTGACGGATACTTCCGAGCTCTGACGGAGTGGGCAAAGCATTTCCAATCGAATCATCAATCACGAAAGAAATTCCTGGCGGACACACCGACGCATGTTTTGGTTCGAGTGTTGAACCGGCTCGGGCTGGTTATACCGGTGAACGGCAGGACTGTGAGCGAAGAGAATGAACATGAGTGGAAAGAGGAGTTCGAGGTCGGTCCCGATAGACTCATCACAAAAGCACATGTGACCGTACAGCTCAAGAAGCCGCAATCTTAGTGTTGATTTCCTGCCCGCTGACCTCACGGAGACCCTTACGTGGGATAAGGGCGCAAAGCGCTCAGGCTGCCAACCCTAGGCGGCCTGAGTGCTCTTACAAGCCCATCCTTCACCTGCGAAAGCATATCTTGTTCTCGACTGTTTGAAACAGGCTTCGGCACTCGCGGGAATTGAACCGGGTATGCTCGCCAAAAATGACCCAGCAGCTTGTTGCCGGGATCGTTGGGGTGGATGCTGTTCGCGGTTGCAGGAGGAGCACCGGGCTGGATTTGGCGCGCGCCAAACAGTTCGCGAAGACATTTGGGGACGTTGTCAGCCTCTTTTCCGCCTCTCGCAGGGCTTTACATGCCTCTGGCATGGATGACGGAAGGCCAAACCCTGCACGCCTTCGGCGTGGATGATACTTTGCCCTCGCCACATCGTGTTCTTGGTGTGGGTCACTTTAAACGAGCACAAGTGGATCATTCTTCGTTAGCGCCGAAGAACAGGGCGAGTCAAGTTTCCAGTACTCCCATCTCACCCGATTCTCAGCGCTTGATCTCGTAGAGCTCGGTTCGAACCAGGCCCTTCACGAGCATCCGCTGCTTTGACCACAATTGACGCACGCATAGCAGGATCCGCTGGGCTTCATCAGGCCGCCACAGGCCACACAGGGCGGAGCGTCGCCAATGTCATAGAGGAACTGTGATTCGTCGACCGGGCCGGGTGTTAGCTCTCCACCAGCGCTAATCTCGCTATTGCCTCGGCCGAATAGCGAGAGTTGCTTGCCGGACAAAAACCGCAGCTCCATAAAGCGGAAAAGGTAATCCATGATGGACTTTGCGTAGCCGATCTCCGCGTTGCCGGTCCAGCCAGAAGGCTCAAACCGGGTATGCGAGAGCTTGTCGCTGAGTACTTTCAATGGCACTCCGTGTTGAAGGCTGACCGAAACCACTGTGCCGAAACACTCCATCAAACCTGCAATGGTTGATCCGGCCTTTGCCATACGGATGAAGATCTCGCCCGGCTGACCGTTCGGGTAGAACCCGACCGTCAGATAGCCTTCATGTCCCCCGAATGCGAAGTGATGCGTAATGGCCGAACGCTCATCCTGGAGCCGGTGGCGATTCGCCGGCGGCGGACCCAAAAGCTCAGACGCGGGTCCTGGCGTCCCATCTGCCAATTTAATTGGATCATCAACTCTGCCCCGGTTGGGTGATTTCGAATCTTCTCCACTGGACGCTCGGGGTGTCGGTTCTAAGGCTTCCATCTCACGCCTCCTACGGCGGGTCGGGGGAATTGCGCCGCCCCCTTCCGCACTCATCGAGGGGTTTGTACCCCCAGAACGAAATCCGGTCAAATGACCAGGAAGGCGTCCGGTTGGAGTTCGAGACAGCTTCAGAACAACGAGCCCTGAATAGGAGTGACAGGCGTCTGATTCACAGGTTGAACAGCAAGCTGGAGCTCCAGATCCGGCTCTCTCACCGGCGTCCTGTACTTGCTTTCCAATTGCCGGAGCAGCGCTAAATCGGTTGCCTGTTGCTCTTCTGCCAGGCGCAGTTCATACCGCCCAAGGTAGTTGCGGTTGCTGATTTCTCGCTGGATCGCCCTCTCGACGTCGGAAAACGTGTATTCCGGATCTCCGTAGCAGGGGAATCGCAGAGTGTGTTTCAGGAAACAGACCTGAGCGGCAAGAGACGAAAACCACTCGTCGTAGAATTGAACGCGGTTGTAATTCGCAATGTGCCCGAAGCACATAGAGAGGCGGCTGTAGAAGCTCTTTGTAAAGAGCGCCAGCGCCCACTCCGATTCAATGAAGCGCAACAATGCATTCCCAAACTCCGCCTTGTCCGCAGCGGTTGAAAACTTCGTGCCTGTGAAGTCCGATGGGAGAAATGGTCCCTTGGGCATGGTGATCTCCACGCAGAAGAAAAGGGCCAGCCGCAGCCGACTCTCTTTCCTTGCCTTGGTTGAGACCGTAACGGCCTCGTTGGAACATTCTCCCAATGGATACGCTATCACCCGTACCTGCTCAAGACCCGCGGTTCCAGGGGAGATTGATGGCTCTGTCGCCGTCATGCTGCTTCGCCCATCTCCCTCAGCTTGCGGTATACGGTGGTCTTGCCGATTCCGAGCAGCCGCGCGGCTTCGAGAGGTCTGCGATTTGACCTCTCGTAGGCTGCCACGATCATCGCTCGCTCCACCTCCGCCATAGTCGGAAAGACTCCCGTATCGGGAACCTGCGCTAAGACGAGGGGAGCTACTGACTCCACGCGCTGTTGCGTCAACCGCTCCGTTGCCGTTGAGATCAATCTGGAAGCCTGTTCGAGCTTCTGAAGGCATTGCGGATCCTGCCGGATCACGATCTTCTCCACGACCCGCTCAACGATCCTCACGATCGGCTCAGGCAGAGCACTGCCACAACGTCGGCAATTGGCTCGATCGCTCCATTGGACGAGCTCGCAACTGCGGCAACGAACTTTCTCTCGTTCGTCGTTCATGATGTCACCTCACAAGTTGAACGCGTGCTAGCTCAATCGAAGAGACTGAGCTGCACGTTGGTATCAGTGGCGGTCGGCCAAATCGAGGTCTTCTTACGCTTCTTTGAAGGCTGATTCGGTTCGATCAGGTGGATGCCGAATGGCGTCGGAGCCGCTTCTGCGGCCGACACGACCGGAAGATCGAGGATCAGATCGGGCTCCTCTTCGCTTTCAGGTTCCACCGCAGCCGGGCGCGGTAGCACTTTCTCGCGTTCGTGGCCGAGATCCCGCCATACGGCGTCGGCGGATTCTCCGACACCAGCTTTTTCGACCAGCTCTCGCGCCATCGCGCTCATCAGGTCTTCGTCGGTGTCGAGCGCCTGCAGGCCCTCGCCCGAGAACTTGCCCTCCATCATCAGCGCGACCAGCATCTTCTTGCCCATCAAACGGAGGCAGGTCTCCTGCATGGTGCCCGAGTAGGTGACGAACTTCACCCGAACCGGGAATCTCTGCCCGATGCGCCACGATCTTCGGCTCGCTTGACGCAAGGTATGCAGCGAGTACCCGGTTTCGTAGAAGTAGAGCGTCGGAAACGCCAGCAGGTCCAATCCCGTCTCGACCAGTTTGGGATGACAGATCACCACCTCAACTCCTGCTTTCAACTGCCGGTCGTACCAATCCTCACGTTTGTCGGTGGCAACGGATGAACGGAGGATGGCAACACGAATGCCCTCTTGCCGCAGCACAGTCTCCAGTCGCAGCGTGACATCCTTTTCGCCCGTGTAGGTCGCATAGACCTGGCAGCGCCGTCCCTGGCGCAGCTCCTCTTTGACGTCGGCGATCAGAGCACGCTCCTTCGCGTAGAGAGCCTCCCGCGTAAGGTTCTCCGGTTCAGTCACCAGGAACTTCACATACTCCTTCGTTTGCGGATCGAAGGCTCGCGCCCAGATCTGGTCGAAGTCGTAGGGATGATCGGGATAGAGCAGGAGCGTGTTGAGCAGGATGCTCATCAGGCTCTTGTTACCGCGATGCGCTTTCATCGCGGAGCGAATATCCTCCTCCAGCTTCTCGTAAGCCTGCTGCAGGGCGTCGTCCATTTCCACCGAAATGACGCTCTCGTCGTATCGCGGCAGATTGTCCGAGATGTCCTCAAGCGACAGAAACGCCGTCGTGGTCATCAGGAACTTGCCGAAGAGCATTGGCGATGCTCCGGGCTTCCGCAGAACCCGGACCGTCTTCTTGGTCGCCCTGGAGCAAGCGTTGTCAGACTCTTCCACCTTTTCGATGGTTTCGAGAACGCCGTACTGCTCCTGGAAGTCCCGCCGGCCTTGCCCTCCGTATGCGAAGCCCTCGCGCACCATCGCGTGAGGCTCCATCCGGTAGAAGATGTTGAACAGGTCGTCGGCGTAGCCGCCCATCAGAGTTCCAGTAAGCGCGATCAATCTTTGTGCGGCGCGCCCGAGCACGCCAAGCCCATTGCCCTGCGCCGTGTCACCGGCTAGCTGATGCAACTCGTCGGCAATCGCGAAGTCGAACCAGCCACGCATGTACCGGCCGATGTACTCGATGGGCGCCATGCGCTGAATGCGCATCCGGTCCGCCTGCCACAGCGCGGAGAAGCGTGTGATGCCCCCGCGGGGCGCGGTCAGAGCCTCAGAGACCTTGAGTTTGTCAGTGAAGTCGAGCGCGGTAAGCTTCTGCATCTCGGAGTCCAGGATGGCAACGCCGGAATCGGGATTGACGACGCCGCCCAGATTCGGACCGGACTTTGCCTTCAGATAGACGTGCTCCCAGAAGTAACCCAGCTTGCCTTTGTCCTTGCCTGTGATAAAGAACGTCGGACCAGGAAAGCGCTTCCGCCACTCCTTGCGGCCCATGTGTCGCATCTCGGGCAGGCTGAGGCGCTTGCCCTCGTAAACCGTCTTGCCTTTGCTCAGCTTCACCTCGCAGATGCCGTGCGGCCGGCTGGGATCGCCGCCATTGCGCATGTCCTCGATGAGGAAGGCACGGGCGCGCGGGATCGTCAGCAAGACCTCGCGCGCCCACTTGTGCGTGATGTGCGATGGGCACATCACCAGCGTAGAACTGGGCCGCCCATCCGCCAGCACATGGGTTGTGCCCAAAGCCATGTAGGTCTTGCCAGCTCCGCATTCTGCCACGATCCGCGCAGCTTTGGCCCGGCGCAAATACTTCGCGGTGCCGGTGATAGCGAGTGCCTGTGCAGGGAGAGCTTTCCGTAGAAGCGTCGCAATGCGCGGCGCAACAGGGTCTTTCGCGCTCTGCATTGGCGGATAGGTTTCAAGGATGCGTTCCGCGAGCAGGGGCCCAAATTGACGCAGATATTGGAAGGTCGTCTCCATAGAGAAACCTCGTCAGTGCTGTATGTGATGAGTTTTTCGAGGGGAGGTCAGGCGGGAGTCAGATGATTCGCCGCCTTGGAGCAAGCCTCAGCGACTATGACGGCCTGGCGTGAGATGGGGCTCGATTACCTTCGCCTTCAACCGGTCCTGCGGGAAGTCCCTGGGATTGAGTGTGAAAATGATGTCCGCCCGTCCTGCCTCGGCGCAAAGACAGAATGCATCGTCCTTGGGGTCGGGTGATATTTCGTCCGAGTAATGGATCTCGACAGGCTCACCTAGCTCTCGGATGATATTGATAAGTGTCCCGATTGCGGCGGACCGAACGTGCAATCGCTTCAGGACTTCCTTGTACTCAGCAAGGACATCCTCCGAATACAGCCAAACAAAGTGTTCCTCACCGGCCCAGCGGTGGAGTAGGTCGGCGCTCGGAACCCGTCCTGGAACGTATTGTTCCCGGAAGCCGGAGATGCCCGCCACGACAACGTTCGTGTCCACCACTGCGCGTTGCTTTCGTTTTTTAGACTTCGGCTGCAACGGTAATCTCCGGCTGGCGCCTTTCAGCACGATAGCTGCGGATCGTGCGCTGGATTTCCTCTTCCGAAATCTCCCCTATATCCTGGGCCGCATCAGATAGTGCTGCCAAGAACTCCTTCTTCCATCCGGGCCGTTTCCGCCCGCGCGGCAGGTCGCGGTAGAGTTCTGCCCGGCTCATACCCTGCTCGATTTGCTCCCCGAGCGATCGAAAGGGAACGCCCAGCTTGATCGGCTCCTCGGCAGCCGAAAAGCGGCAGGTAAATACCACGTACTCCGGGTTTTCCTTACGAAGCCTCTTTTCGGAGGCGCGAAAAACAGCGATGAGCCTGGATAGAACATTGGCGCGTGTTCCCAGGGACTCCTTCAGGCGCAACGCAACCTTGGCTGTGAGAAGCGTCTCTCTGTCAAAGAGATAGGCACCATCTACCCACTTCGGCTTGACCACTTCAAATTGCACCAGGTTTTGCAGCTCTTTCGGCTCAACTTTCAGAACCGCGCTGGCCTGCTTCAGTTTCAGTGCTGGCTGTGGCATAGGCCCTCCATTACCATCTAAATATTAGACCATATTTGCGCCGTGGTCAACAACACGCCTGGCCACTGCATCATGTGCAGTTCCAACTGTGGAGTGAGACTCTCTGCCAACGGGTGCCTATGGGCTTTCCAGCAAGAATTGAGGGCTCCGACCATTTCAAATCGTTGCACACTGGCCCAACATCGTCGCAATCACGATTCGCGGCCAGACGATCAGCCCATCATTGTCCGGGAATGCGAGTCTCCCCGAACGCAGGCAATCCCCGATCCACTCAAGCACTTCCTCAGTCGTCGCGGAGATCAGTACCGGTTGGCAACCGATGCCGTCGATCTCCTCTATCTTTTTCATTTCCTCGACGATCCCAAGGATGTGGTCTGCCCATCTTGGATCGGCAGGCAGCCCAAGGAAGCTCACCAGCGTAGCCCACGCCTCCTCGCGCCGGTATCGCAACAGGATTGTTCGACCCGCGCTCCCATTTGTATGGAGTTCCTGGGACACCGCCAGCAGATGACGCACAGGATGTTTCCGGCCCGGCAAAGCCACGGCCCCTTTGTAGCAGGAGGGATGTTCGCCGAGCGATACGTCCTTTGTCTCGCCGCCTGGAAAGGTGAGGTTGAAGCTGGCTTTCTCGTGAACTGCCGCCGTGATCGCGCCGACATCCGAGTCATTGCCGAAGACGCTCAGAAGATGTGCCTGCCGATCTTCCCCGATATAGCGGTCGACCCGCAGACGAATGCGGGTCGAGGTCTTCTCCGTGATGCGCACGTACTCAAGCAGCCCGAGCCGCAGGTGTGCATTCTCCATCGGTCTCGTCCTCCTTCTTCGCCGGCGTCTCAGTGAGCTTGAGTGTTCGGCCATCGGCATAGACCAGGTACAACTCGTTGGCCCACCGCTCTCGATGGTGGATGATCTCGGTGTCTCCGTCCTGTTCCACGAACGTCGTCACATGCTTGACCGAGCGCCAGCGGGCTATATGCCGGTCGTCGCCCTGGCCGAAGACGCCGTTCAAGAGGCCCGCGGTACACAGGAGCCCGACATGGCCGCCATGCAGCGGCGTGATGGGCCGGCCGGTCGCAACGTCCTCATGCGGCATCAGTAGTGGCGCCGCCTGTTTCCATGCACCCGAGTGCGGCAGCAGGTCTTCCAACAGGTCGTATGGAAGGCCGCGATAGCTCAGTTCCGCTTCGGCGGATGGAGGAACCGAATAGGGTGGGCAGGCGCCCGGCTGCAACTCTGGCAGTGCCTGGAGACTGCCATAGAGGCCAATGCTCTGAAGTTGCCGTTTATTATTCTCAACGGCGGCTCCTCTGACATCACGCCGGACGCCAAGCACCGCAATTTGCCGGTACTGAACCGAATCCTTGTCGGTCATACGAACGATGTTCAAGCTGGCGAAGTGGGAACTCAGGATTCCGGTGCAGTCGTGCAAGCGCTCGAACGGGATCACCAGGATGAGGACGCCTTCCATTGCGAGCCAGCGGCAGGTATGTTCCAGGAAGACGGCCTCCATTCTGCGATTCGCGATGGAGCCGATCTCGGAGTCATACGGCGGGTTCAGATACAGCAGCGAGAAGGATTCGGGCCGCGCAATAGCGTCAAAGGCATTGCCCTGGATCGTCTCGATGCCGTTGGTGCTGGCAATCCGCGCTCGTTCGGCATCGAGCTCGACACCATAGCGCCGGACCTCTGCGTCGCTGGTGACCAGATGCAGGGCAGTTCCTTGTCCCACGCAGGGGTCAATAACTGAAGCCGACCCAGCAAAGGAGAGCAAGGAGCGAAGTTTCACTCCCTCGGCCTCCGGTAATGGGTAGTAACCCATTTTCAGGCGCGCCATGTTCCTCATGGATTGACCTCACTAGCTTGGATTCTTGGGCTCTGAAGCGAGTTTGAGGCTCTGCGCAAAGTGAACGCGGCGATGATTACCGCAGATTTTGCAGCCTAAGCGGCAAACCTCAGACCGGTAACCAGAGAAGCAGCGGGCGGAGATCCTGGATCGGGAGGCCCTGAGAAGAGGGGCGCCAGTCCAACGATCCTCTCCGACCCGCAGAGACCGCAGCGCTGCCGGGCTGAAGACGAGACCATCGTGCAATTCTCACAATAGACGGCCTTCTCCAGGGGAATCGAAACAAGGCCGGGCTCCGTTCGAATCATCCGTACATTGCACATGGATCCTCCAGGTGTCGGCCAATTCCGATCACGCTTGCTGCCCACCGTTTCCGCGACTCGCCTTGTCGCGTTGCTCAATCAGCGACTTGTACAGGTCGGCGAGCTCATCGACCGTATCCGCTCCGCAGACGGGTTCATCTCGTCCTGATCCCAGCCATGGAAAGCGTTCTTCAAGCAGAGCCAGGACCCGTTCAACGAATGTTTGAGGACGCTCGTCTTCGGCTCTCATTCAAAGCTCCTTGGCGCAGCGACTCATCCGCCAATCGAAGGATTCGCAGCGTGTGTGACGTTTTGCAGTTATCGAGGCAGACAGCCCGCCGGGATAGGGGCCGAGACAGATTCTGGAGCGCGACGATTATCTGCGCCGTGCGTGTGACGCCTACGCGCCGAAAGGACGGGGGTACTGCACGACTCCTCGGCGTTCAGGCCGCTGGTTGCCCAGCCAGTCCTTCGAGTTCCGAAACCAGATGCTTGAGTGCTTCGAGATTGCTGATTGTTGTCATCGACCCGATGTGCAAGCTATCGAGCACGGAGACGAATTGCGTATCACCGATCGACTCGGCCAGAGACTGCGCCTTGCGGATTCCCCGCGCGGCACGTTC
>CAWEHF010000005.1:0-42693 GCA_963808695.1 uncultured Acidobacteriaceae bacterium | reverse complement strand
TTTCTGCGTACCTGGTTCAGGTTGGTCTTGCTACCTTCGCATCCTGCCGCGCCGGTGGAGTTGCGGGTAACGCATCTGGCTCCTGGCGCGGAGTACAAGCTCAAGGTGTATCGGACTGGCTTCCACGCTAACGATGCGTACACTGCCTATCTCGAGATGGGCCGGCCGAAGGAGTTGACGGCTGCGCAGATTGATCAACTGAATGCCCTGACCCGCGACCTGCCGGAGATGGATGTGGTCTTGCACGCGTCCGAAGATGGCGCGGTCGGCCTCACGCTGCCGATGAACAGCAACGACATTGTGCTGGTGAAGCTGGTGCGGGTCGGCCAGGCGGGTGAGCATTGACAAGTTGCGCTGGAGTCTGGTGGGATTAGGAACGAAACGAGAAGGGCGCGAATTCCTTTAAAACAATCGATTGTCGAGAAACAGGCTGATCTGTTCGATGGAATCGCCAACCGCGCCCGCCTCACCGAGGAGCGTAATGATTCTTCAACGATTTCATGCTTCGATCACCGCCGTTCTTCTATCCCTCCCGCTCGCAGCTCAAGCCCAGGCAATTCCCGACGCCCACGTCTGGCTCTCGACGCCTGACCGCTCGTCGGCGTTTCAGGAGCAGCCGCAGGCGCTGCATTTTGCAGCAGCGGCCGGCGATGCTCCGGCGATCGCCGTGAACGATATGCAGCAGTTCCAGCCGATTGAGGGATTCGGGTTCGCGGTGACCGGCGGCAGCGCGCAGTTGCTGATGAAGATGAGCGCGGCCAAAAGGTCGGAATTGCTGAAGCTGGTCTTCTCGCCGCAAGGCGCCGGCATCGGCGCAAGCTACATCCGATTGACGATCGGCTCGTCTGACATGAACGACCACGTGTACAGCTACGACGATGTGCCTCAAGGCGAAACCGATCCAACGCTGGCGAAGTTCAGCCTGATTCCCGATGAGGCTGACGTGATTCCGGTGGTAAGAGAGATCCTCGCCATCGATCCGCAAATGAAGATCCTGGGATCGCCGTGGTCGGCGCCGGCATGGATGAAGACCAATGACGATGTGAGGGACGGGCATCTGAAGCCCGAGTTCTATGCGGCGTATGCGCAGTATCTGACGAAGTATGTTGAGGGCATGAAGGCGGCGGGGATTCCGATTACCGCGATTACGGTGGAGAACGAGCCGCTGAATCCGAAGAACACGCCGAGCATGGCAATGTTTGCAGATGAAGAGGATGCGTTCATCGGCAAGTATCTTGGACCGGCGTTCGAGGCTGCAGGCATCAAGACCGAGATTCAAGTCTACGATCACAATCCCGATGCGCCTTCGTATCCCCTCTCTATTCTGGCCGACCCCGTCGCGGGTAAATATGTGGTTGGAACGGCATTCCACCTCTATGGCGGCTCGAGCTCCACGTTTACGGCTGTGCACGATGCATACCCCAACAAAAATCTCTACATGACCGAGCAATCGGTGACGCAGTGGCCGGGTTCAGATTCGCTGGACATTGCCGAGCCGATTGAGAGCGTGATGATTGGCGCCACGCGCAACTGGGCGCGCAACGTATTGCTGTGGAACCTTGCGGCCGATCCTCAGGCGGGCCCGCATACGAATAACGGCGGATGCGGGAGCTGTTACGGCGCCATTACGCTTGACGGCGACAAATCGACCTTCAACGTGGCGTACTATGTTGCCGCGCACTTCTCGAAATTCGTACGGCCCGAGTCTGTGCGCATCGGCTCAAGCGAGATGGATCAATTGTCGACGGCGGCGTTCCTCACGCCTGACGGCAAGATTGTGCTCGTGGCCGACAATACGGGGAATTTTTCCAAAACATTCCGAATTGTCTATCACGGTCAGAGCGTAACCGCAACGCTGCCGTCGGAGTCGGCGGCGACTTACGTGTGGTGAGCGTTGCGGCGCCGGCGAAAGGGCCTATTGCTCCGCGCGGGCTTGCAAATTCAGCCTGCGCAGCAGTGCCAGCACGGGCAGTCCGCAGAGAATCAACGCGGTTCCGAGCAGCGAGCCCTTCAAGTTGCCGGCGAAGCTTGCCACCAGCACGCCCGCGGCGCAGAGAGCAAAGATCGCTGGCAGCACAGGATATCCCCAGACCTTGTAAGGGCGCGGTTGATCGGGGCGCCGGCGCCGGTAGTAGAAAACTGTGGTCGCGGTGAGCAGGTAGAAGAGCCACTCGGCGAAGATGGCCAATTCAAAGAATTGCTGAAAGGTGCTCAGGAATACCAGCAGCAGCGTGGAGAGCAGGCCCTGCACCAGCAGAGAGGTCGACGGAGTTTTGAAGCGGGGATGGATGTGCGCGAACTGGCGGAAGAAGAGTCCGTCGCGGGCGGCGGCAAAAGGCACGCGCGCGCCCGACATGACGGTTCCGTTCAACGCGACGAAGATGCTGACCGCCATGGCGATGGCGACAAATTGCGCGCCGCGCGAGCCTGCAATCATCTTGAGCGCGGCAACCGCCGGATACTCTGACGCGGCGATCTGGCCGGCCGGCATCATGTATTGAATGGCCGCATTGGTGGCCATGTAAAGCACGCCTACTGCCAGCACGCCGCCAATGAGCGCGATGGGCAGGCTGCGCTCCGGGCGGCGGACTTCGCCGGCCACCATGGTGAGGTCGTTCCAGCCGTCGTAGGCCCAGAGCGTGGCGATGAGCGCCAGCATGAATCCGTTGAATCCGCCCGTAGCCTGTGGCAACGATGTGGAGAAATTGCTCCATGAGCCCGAAGCAGAAGAGAAGCACAGCACAACCACTAGAAGAATGAGCACGCCCTTGAGCAGCGTGAACACGAGCTGAAAGTTGCCGGCCTTGCGCGTGCCGGTGTAGTTAAGGCCGGTGATGAACCAGGTGACGGCGATGGCGACGAGCTGCGACCACTTGAGGGTGAACGGCCCGCTGATTGCCGTCTGCGTGAGCCAGTGCAGTGCAGGCAGAAACTCGAGCGTCCTGACAAAGCCAACCGCCATGGCCGCAATGGATGCGGGCTTGGCCACGGCGAACCATGTCCACATATAGAGGTAGGCGGTGGTGTTGCCATAAGCGCCGCGCAAATAAACGTACTCGCCGCCGGCGAAGGGAAACATGGTGCCCAGCTCGGCATAGGTCATTACGCCGAAGAGCGAGAGCAGGCCACCGGCGATCCACGCAAGATATACAAGCGATGAGGAGCCGGCGTCGCGCATCATTTCGCTGGGCACAAGGAAAATGCCGCTGCCGATGATGGTGCCGACCACGATGGCCGTGGCCTGGCTTGCGCCCAGGACGCGGGGCAGCGATGGGGAATCAGAGCTGTGGTCGGCAGTGGAGGTGGGTTCTGTCATTGCGTGTCTGATTCGATTAAATGTAGTTTATCGAGGCGCGTAGCGATCGGGCGTGAAGCAGGGTGACGATGAATCGCGACGTGCTGGCAGAGTAACACGCGCGAGCGGCGTTGGGATGGCCAAGGCCGTGGTGGGGAAGGTTGCCGGCCGCGTTGCAGTGATGCGCGGCGGGCTGGCACTGGAAGAAGGACCGAGCGCGCAAATGCTGACCCGGCCGCAGCACGATTACACCAAGAGCCTGCTGGCAGCGGTGCCAACGCTGAAGACAGACCGGGATAAGCCCCTGGCGGTGGTGGGGTGACACTGAATTTGGCTATTTTGGCCAAGTTGGCTTAGTATTGATCTCATGAAGACAGTCACCATCGGCGCACTGAAGAATCAACTGAGCGCACATCTGCGCTATGTTCAGCAGGGCAAAGAGGTGGTTGTGCTGAATCGCAGGAAGCCGATGGCTAGAATCCTTCCCTTACAGCTGCCCGACAACCTTGATGCCGACGAAGCTCGCCTGGTGGCAACAGGCCAGATGAATCTGGAAGAACAGCCGGTCGATTGGAAAGCTTTCTGGAAGCTTCCCGGCGGCAACGTCTCCCATGATGTCGCGGTTCGGGCAGCAATTGACAGCAAAGGCGACCGGTAAGGAACTCCATGGAGTACGCCTTCTGGGACTCTAGTGCGCTCGTTCCGCTATGCGTTCAGCAGAAGCCAACCCCGGCCGTTGAGGCGCTGATCGCCGAATTCAACATAGTTGTCTGGTGGTGCACGCCCGTCGAGATGCAAGGCGCATTTGCGCGATTGCTTCGCATAGGGCAGTTGACGCCGAAACAGCATGTCGGGGCGCAGGTAAGAATGGAGAAGATTCGAGGCGGGTGGAGAGAGATCCAACCGAGCGACGCATTGCGCGACCAAGCGCAGCGGCTGGTGGAGCGTTATCCTCTGAAATCGGCCGACGCACTGCAACTTGCAGCGGCCATGGCATGGCGCTCCGGCAGACCAAACGGGCGCGCTTTCATCTCCGGCGACAATCAGCTACTTGATGCGGCCAGGCACCTAGGATTTAATGGCGTCGCACCATGATGCTCTGCCGCCCTCCGAGCGAACCGGAAGGCGGCGCCTGATGCATCTCACTCTTCTTAGTCGAATTGGGTCTGCTCAGCCGGGGGACCGATGGTGACGTCGTCCTTGGCCGGCTCTGCGGGCTTGGCGGGCTCGGCCGGCTTTTCGTGCTCGGCGGGCTCTTTCTTTTCTTCCGGTTCCTCGCCCTGAACCTTCACCTTGAGACGGGCAGTGACCTCGCGGTGCAGGCGGATAGCTACGGTGAATTCGCCGACAGTCTTGAGGGGGTCGCCAAGCTGAATCTTGCGGCGATCCACTTCAATTCCCTGAGCGGCGAGCTCGGCGGCAATGTCGGCCGAAGTTACCGAGCCAAACAGGTGGCCGGCTTCGCCTGCCTTGCGGGTAAAGGTGAGCGCGACGGCATCGAGCTTGACAGCAAACTCCTCTGCCTTGGCCTTCTCGCTGGCTGAGCGGCGAGCCGCGGCGGCCTTCATCTGCTCGATGACGGCCTTGTTGGTGTCAGTGGCCTGCATGGCCAACTTGCGAGGCAGCAGGTAATTGCGCGCGTAGCCATCGGCAACCTTCACGACCTCGCCGCGAAAGCCCAGGTTGGCTACGTCTTCCTTCAAAATCACTTCCATGGGAAACTCTCCATTTTGTGTCAGGCACGACTTCATTCGTGCCGTAAATGCCGTAAAACGCGCGCGGGCTTTAGTCCCTGGGGCAATCTCGCGTTGGATGAGGTCATTCACGACTTCATCCGCTCTGCTTGAACCCATCGAAGCCGCTCCGCGCTCGGGCCCGATTAGTGCCTGGTGGCAAACGGCAGCAGGGCGATGTTGCGGGCCTGCTTGATGGCGCGGGTAAGGCGCCGCTGATGCGTGGTGCAAACGCCGGTAAGGCGCCGGGGAACAATCTTGCCGCGCTCGGCCACAAACCCCTGCAGCAGACGCACGTCGCGGTACGGAATCGCGTCGATCTTCTCGGTGCAGAACTTGCAGACCTTCTTGCGGCGGAAGAACTTGCCGCGGTTTCCCGGTCCGCCGCCTGGCCGGCGGTCCCCACGTGGACCGGTGGCCGGCCCGGATTGTTGACTTGCTGGTGCGCCGCTCTCGGGCGCCTTTGCTTGAGTTTCTTCAGACATAGTGTTTCCTCTTCAATCGCTTGGTTCCGGCACCGCCGGAAAATGTTTGGAGGGGGCCGAGTGCCTGGCTCAGAGTTCGGAACCTGGCCATCGCCCCTATTCCCTGCCGGGGTCCCCAGCGGGCGCTCTTTGCCCGGTGGGGTGGCTTATTCCCTGTCTTTACGCGCTCGCCTGCACCGGCTCGGCCTCTGCGGCAGCCGGCTCGGGAGCCGCAGCGGGCGCAGGCGCAGGCGCGGGTGCTGGCGCTGGCTCAGCGCTCAGCTTGCGGCGCGCGTTGCGCAGCGCCTTCACCTTGGCCAGGCGCTTCTCTTCCTGGTCCATGCGGACGGTGATGAATTTGATCACCGGCTCGGTGACGCGCAGACGGCGCTCGAGCTCGAGCACCACCGCGCCGTTGGCTTCAATGGTAAGCAGCACGTAGTTACCATCGACGAACCTGCGTACCATGTAGGCCAGCTTGCGGCGGCCCATCTTCTCTGCCGACTTAACCGCGCCGCCGCCATTGGTGACGGTGGTGGTAAAGCCGGCAATCAGCTTGTCAGTGTCCTCATCGGACACATCGGGCCGAACGATAAACATTACTTCATACAAACGCGACATCAGCATTCCTTTTCCGCGAGCGCCCATTGCCCCCGCATGCAACTTTCATCTCAATGCGAACAGTTCCTATTCCCTGTTCCCTACTCCCTATTCCCTGTCGTCTCGTCTTTCCGGTTGAACTCATTCATCGCGGGTCCCGGGCCTTCCGTCACGATCTGCCGCGTGGCCTTGGCCACGTTGTCCAGAACCTCGTCAATAACCGCGAGGTCTGCCTTCCGCATCGGCGAAAGGAGATAATCCCTGCCCGGCCGCTTGCCTGCTCCGGCGGCCAACGCCTCCGGTGGCAGGTTGAGTCCAACCCCGATCCGCAGCCTTAACCACTCCTGGCTGCCCAGAGCATTGGTTACGCTGCCGGCTCCGTTGTGCCCTGCCGGCGAACCGCGTTCCCTGATTTTGAATGTCCCCAGAACGAGATCGAGCTCGTCGTAGATCACGAGCAAATCGCGCTGAGGGTCCGCTTCAAACTCTCGAACCAGGGCGGCAACTGCAAGACCGCTCAGGTTCATGAATGTCTCCGGCTTGGCCAGGACCACTTCGCGCCCCGCCATGCGGCAGGTTGCGGTAACGGCCCGGCAGCGCCGGTTTTGGACCACAACGCCTTCCTGCTCGGCGATGCGGTCAATTGCCATGAACCCTGCATTGTGCGGGGTCCAGAAATAGTCCGGCCCGGGATTGCCGAGACCCACAACCAGGAATGGGCCGCGCCGGGCGTCCGTCCCTTGATCCCCGGCCGGCAACTGCTCCAGGCCGGGGCTCGCGGACTCGCTTGCAGGACACAAGGCTTACTTCTTCGCCTCAGGCTTTTTGGCTGCAGCCGGCTCGGCCGTCTCAACCTTGCCCTTCTTGGCCACTTCAGGCTCAGCCGGCGCCGCAGCAGCTTCAGTTGCTGCAACAGCCTCGCCCTCGGCAGGCGCCACCACTTCTTCGCGAATCGTCACCACGTGCGCAATGGTCGCGTCGGCGGGATTCAGGTACTTGATCTTGTCAGACTGCGGCAGGCCGTTCACGCGAAGAACCTGGTGCAGCGCCAGCCCGCTCACATCCACATCGATGTGGCTGGGAATATCGGTTGGCAGGCACTCGATTTCAACCTCGCGCAGAACCTGGTCGAGAATGCCGCCCTCCGTCTTGACTCCCACAGGAACGCCAAGCAGTTTGACGCGCACGCTCACGCGCAAAACCTTGTCGAGCGCAATGCGCTTCATGTCGATGTGAATCAGCTTGTCCTTGATAGGCTCGCGCTGCCAGTCGACGATCATCGCCTTGGCGGCCGGAGAACCGGCGACTTCGACATCGAAGATGGTGTTGTGGCCGCTCTCGGAATAAAGGATCCGGGTGATCTGCTTGGGATCGACCTCGACGGCGACCGGATTGTGCCCGACGCCATAAAGCACTGCAGGAATCTTGCCCGCGACACGCACACGGCGTGCGGCGTTCTTGTTGAATCTGCCCTCACGGGGCTTTGCTACAACAATTTCAGACATTTCAATCTCTCGTTTCCTTCGGGCACGGGCCAGTTCGGTTCCGCTCCCTTTGTGAAAGGCAGTTGTCAGTGGTCAGTTGTCAGTGGTCAGTAAATGCTAAAACCACCGAGGAACGAGCTCTGACGACTTCCTTTTGTTTCTTGACCCCGACCAATGACCGTCATTCACTGACAACTGATCACTGATCACTGACAACTTGCTTAGTTAAACAGCGAGCTTACGCTGGTCTCCATGTGGATGCTCTCGATGGCCGCGCCCAGCAGGCCGGCGATGGAGAGCACCTTGATCTTCGATAGCTTCTGCGCCTGTTCGCGCAGAGGAATTGTGTCGGTTACCACCAGCTGCTCCAGTCGCGAGCTGGCGATGCGGTCGATGGCAGGGCCTGAAAGCACAGCGTGGCTGGCGCAAGCGTGCACCGCGGTGGCTCCGGCTTCGAGAAGGGCGTCAACGGTCTTCACCAGGGTGCCAGCGGTGTCGATAATGTCGTCGATGATAAGGCAGGTCTTGCCCTCCACATCGCCCACCACGTGCATCACCTCGGCCACATTCAGGTCGGTGCGGCGCTTGTCCACAATGGCCAGCGGCGCGCCCATCTTCTGTGCGAAAAACCGCGCCCGCTCCACGCCGCCGGGATCCGGCGAGATGACCATCAGATTGGGCAGGTTAAATTCTCGGAAGTAGCTCACCAGCACCGGGCTGGCATAAAGGTGATCGACGGGGATGTTGAAGAAGCCCTGAATCTGGGCTGCGTGCAGATCGACGAACAGCGCACGGTTGGCGCCCACAGTAGTCAGCACATCCGCTACCATCTTGGCGCTGATGGCCACGCGCGGACGGTCCTTGCGATCCTGGCGGGCATAGCCGTAGTACGGCATCACCACCGTGATCCTGGCCGCCGAGGCCCGCTTGAGCGCATCGATCATTACCAATAGCTCCACCAGGTGCTGGTCCACCGGATAGCAGGTGGGCTGCACTACAAATACATCCACGCCACGCACGTTCTCGAGCAGCTGGAAGAAAACCTCGCCATCGGCAAAGCGCTGCATCTTGGTTTCGCCGACCTTGACGCCAATATGCTCGCCGATCTTGCGGGCAAGCTCAGGATTCGCCGTGCCGGAGAACAGCCTGAACCGCCTGTCATCGGCCAGGGTGCGCGGCTTCTTGCGCTCCGGCGCCGGAGCCTTTGCAGCATCCTTGCCTTTTGCGCCGTCGCCCGATGCAGCCTTCGGGGGCTCTTTGCCGCCCTCGGGCTTGTCGGGATTCGGTTCGTCTGCTCTGTTGTCTTCCAATGCCGTCAACGTTCCTATCGCCATTTTGAAAAGCACCTCCAAGCTGGTTTGCTTTGGCTGCTGATCTCACGTACTTCCCGAAAAATCTGGCTGGGCGACCAGGATTCGAACCTGGATAAATGCCTCCAAAGGGCATTGTCCTGCCATTGAACGATCGCCCAGTCTCAAGCACCTGTTTCGCAGGATAAACGCCCTGCGAACGCCCGAACCGCTTCCGGCCTTCCCCTCTTCGGCGAAAGACCGCTACACCGGATCAGGAATTGGTGCAGGGAGAGTTGATGTAGCCAAGTGCCGTTTTCCATAAGAAAACGGCACGCTGCACGTTTTCAAATACCTTACGCAAATTCCTGATCCGGCCTCAACAGCCGTCCGCGAGTGTCTCCAACTCGAGGAACGACTGTCAATCCACAACTTCGCTGAGCATTTGCCGCCAGTAATCGGCGCGCGGCAAGGTGCGGGTCAACTCGCTCCGCACACCTTGTCCGGTCAATCGCCGGCAGGCTGCCTCAGCAGCTTCACGGGTCAGGTACAGCCCGTAGAGCGCCGAACCGGACCCCGACAACGAAGCGTAGAGAGCTGCCTCCGGAGAGCCTTCAGCCGCAAGAGAGCGCTTGATTTCGCGTAGGGAGGGATGCTGGGGAAAGACAACTCGTTCGAAGTCGTTCTCGATCCAGCTCGTGATCCCGGTGCGGACAAGCGCGGACCCAAACGGTCCGGCCAGGTCATCCCCCCACATTTCTTTCTTATCGGAGATGACACCGGAGGAGCCCGCTTCGCTTACCCACCCGGAATGACCCGAGAAGGCTGCTGCGTAAGCACGGCTCAACTCATTTAGTTTATCGGTACTTGCCTCGGGGGTCAAACCCTCGGCGGCGCACAGCGCGTCCCAGTCGCGGAAGGCCTGCGCAGTGGAGACGCCTTCGTCGGGAATGGCGACGACGCACCAGGTCGGGTCGAGGTCGGGCAGGGGACGAACCTGCTGGCCGCGGTCGACGCCGAGGATGGTTCCACCGATGAGGAAGAGCGGCACGTCGGACCCGACCCGGGCGGCGATTTCGAGCCGTTTGGCAGGCCAGCCGGGTGCGGCTTGCTGTTTTGCCGGCTCGCTGACTGGTTGACTCGCTAGCCCAAGTTCGGCTTCCAGCCCCACCAGCGCCGCAACCGCGTTCGCCGATCCGGCTCCCAGCCCGCCCTGCACCGGCAGGCGTTTTTCAATATGAATAGCAACGTCCGCAGAGGCGCCAAGTTCCTCCAAAGCGAAGGAAATCATCTTCCATGCCGTGTTTCGCCCGTCCGTCGGCACCCGGGCGTCATTCGAGGTCAGCCGAATGCTTGTCTCCGCAACCGGTCGCGCCGTAACCGTAACCAGATCATGTATTTCCAGCGTCTGGTAGACAGTCACCAGTGCGTGGAATCCGTCAGCGCGCGGCGCGCCAATCCCGAGTCCGAGATTGATCTTGGCGTAGGAGCGGACTGCGGTGGGCATACCTGTTCATTTTAGAGGGCTTTCCCGGCGAGGTTTCCGGGATTCGGCTCCCGATCACATTTTCCTGTGGCATTACCACATGTCTCATGCTAATCTCATGTGGTATCACCACATGGAGTAAAAATGCCCGCTTCCAAACTCGACCTTCTGCAGGGCACCCTGGACCTGATGGTCATGAAGACCTTGAGCGCCATGGGCCCGATGCACGGCTACGGCCTCGCGCGCCGGATTGAGCAGGTGAGCGGCAACGAGGTGCTGTTGAACCAGGGCACCATCTATGCCTCGCTCGTCCGGCTTGAGCAGCGCGGCTGGATCGAGTCGAGCTGGGGCATCTCGGGGAACAACCGCAAGGCCAAGTTCTATACCATTACCGCGGCTGGCCGCCGGCAGTTTGAAAAGGACACTCTCTACTGGCGCCGGCTAACCGGGGTGATGGACCGCGTACTCGATTTGAATGAGGCGCCTGGCGTCCTGCCTGAAGCGGAAGGAGAGACGGTATAATGCGCAGATTGATTGAACGCGTCAGAGCATTCTTCGGCAAATCGCGTCTCGATGCAGAGCTTGAGCGAGAGCTTGCCACGCATCTCGAATTCGCAATCGAAGAAAACCTGCAGCGCGGCCTCTCTCCTGAACAAGCGCGCCGGGAAGCACTCGCGAAAATCGGCGGGTTGCAACAAGCCCGGGAAAGACACCGCGAGGCGCGCGGACTCATCAGGCTCGACATTCTGCTGCAAGACCTGAGATACACACTCCGCACACTGGGCCGCGACCCTGGCTTTACCGTCACCGCAGTTCTCATCCTGGCGCTCGCCATCGGCGCCAACGTGGCGGTTTTCAGCGTGGTGAACACGCTGCTGCTGCGTCCGCTGCCCTTTCCGCACGCGCACGAACTAGTGTGGATTGCGCCGCCGCCCACCAAGTGCGGACTCTCATGCGCAACCTACTCCACCGACGCTTACGATACGTTTCGCGCGGGCACGCGTTCCTATCAGGACGTGACCGGCTACTTTGCTTTCTCCAGCCCCGACAACCTGAGCCTGACTCGAAACGGCGAAATCATCAACGCGACCGGCCAGGACGTTGTAGCCAACTTTTTTCAGGTGCTGGGCGTGCACCCGGCCATGGGCAGGTTGCTTAAGCCCGAAGACGGCCTCGACGGCGCGCCTCCGGTGATCGTGCTCTCCGACGCGTGGTGGCGGCGTCAGTTCAACGCCGATCCCAACATCGTGGGCACAACCCTTGACCTCAACCACCAGCAGGTAACTGTGATCGGTGTGTTGCCGCCGAGCTTCGACTTCGGCGCCGTGTTCGCGCCGGGTACAAAGGTCGACGCAATTACGCCGTTCGCTCTTTATGGCGCTCCGCGCGGCTGGGGCAACATCATCACGTTTATCGGACGCCTTAAACCGGGCGTGACGCTGGCTCATGCCCGCCAGGAAGCAGCTGCCGTGGCGCCACGAATGTGCGGGAACAACAAGTACCCCAGCTCCTGTGGAGAGTACAAAGACGGCGTGGTTCCCGTGCCGCTGAAGGACTACATAAGCGGTCGCCTGCGCCGTTCGCTCATCGTGCTGTGGTCCGCGGTGGGCATGATCCTGCTGATCGCATGCGTGAACCTCTCGAACCTTCTGCTGGCCCGCTCGACGGCCCGCTCCAAGGAGTTCGCCATGCGCGCCGCCCTTGGCGCCAGCCGCGCACGGATCGTGGGCCAACTGCTGACCGAGAGCCTTGTGCTCTCGGCGATGGGCGCAGTGGCCGGCCTCGGCCTCGCCCGGATGCTCGTCTACTGGCTCGCACATCAGGGCTCGGTCGCGCTGCCATTGCTGAATACCCTCCACATCGACGGCGCAGCGCTGGCGTGGACCGTGTTGATCGCCGTGGTCTCGGCGGTGTTGTTCGGGCTGGCTCCGGGTCTGCGCATCGCCGCAGGCAATCTGCATGAATCGCTTAAAGACTCTGGCGCGGGCAGCGGCCAAGGCCGCAGGCATGAGCGTTTCCGCTCGGTGCTCGTGGTAACTGAGGTTGCGCTGGCTTCGGTTCTGCTGGTGAGCGCGGGACTGCTGCTGCGCAGCTTTGTGCGGGTTCTCAACGTCGACCTTGGCTTTGAAGCAACGCATGCCGCGGCCATCAATGCAATCTACGACGACAGCGCTCCTACGCAAGATGCCACGACCGCAAAACGAACTGCCATCTTTCAACAGATGATTCAGCGCGTCGAAGCCATACCCGGCGTTCAAGCCGCGGGAATAAGCGATTATCTGCCGCTCGGCCAGAATCGCTCGTGGGACATTCCGCTTCCCAGGGGCGTCACGCCACCCAAGGGTTTGACTAACGGGCCGCTGGTGTACGTGGTTTCGCCGGGGTATTTGCGCGCTATGGGCACGCGTGTCCGCGGCCGCGACTTCACTTGGGATGACGGGCCGCACAGCCAGCCGGTTGTGGTCATCAACCAGTCGTACGCGCATTTTCTTGCCGGGCTAGCAAAGTGGCCCAACGGCGACGCAGTGGGCCAGGTATTGGATAACGGCGGGCCGAGAGGGCTGCAGGTGATTGGCGTGGCCGATGACGTGCATGAAGAGAGCACCGAAGGCGACACAGGCTGGCAGATCTACTATATGGAAACGCAGGCCGGCCCAGTGGGCGCGCAACTTGTGATCCGTTCCACGGTGCCGCCGGCCACGCTTGCTAATAGTGTGCTCACGACCCTGCGCTCGCTCAATCCCCAGCAGCCGGCAGCCGAGTTCCGGCCCTTGACGACGTTTGTGGATCACGCCAACTCACCGCGCCGGTTCTTTATGCTGATGGTGGCGTCGTTTGCCGGGCTCGGGCTGCTGTTGGCCGCCATCGGCATTTACGGCGTCATCTCTTATACCGTCACGCGCCAAACGCAGGAGATCGGCATTCGTATGGCTCTGGGCGCGACCATGGGCCGCGTGCAGCGGCACGTCCTGAGCGGCACGCTGCGGCTCGCAATCATAGGGATTGCGCTGGGAGCTGGGGTATCACTGGCGGCGGCCAGGCTGATTGCTTCATTGCTGTTCGCTACGTCGCCCTGGGATGGAATGACGTATGCCGCGGTAGCGCTCGCGCTGCTGGCGGTAGCGGTGGTTGCAGGCTATCTTCCCGCGAGGCGCGCATCGCACACCGATCCCATGGTGGCGCTGCGCGCAAATTAGGTGCTTGACCGCTTGAAGTTATACCCATGCGGGCGCCCCTCCTGAGCGAAGCGGAGCGGAGTCGAAGGACCTGCTTCTTGATATCGTCCGCGGAAAGGGTGGGAAAGCACGAATTCCCCCTCGCTGGCGTGCTTCCTTTGCATCCAATTTCCCCCTCCAGGCGCATACTGTCCCCATGCAAGGAGTTCTGTTCAACTGCTCAACTGGCCCACTGTTCAACTGTCAGGGATGTGACCGGTCCGTACCCCGGACCAGAACCGCTTTTACCGCTCTTTTTGCTTCGTTTTCAGCGCCTTTTTCCGCTCCCTGATTGCCTTCGCCCGTTCCTTTTCAGGCAACAGCAGCACCTTCATCATTCGCGGCGGCAGCTTGGCAAAGATCAGCTCATAGGCCCGCTTGAGCTCGTCCTGAATCTCGCGCGGCCGCAGCACGTCCCAGCGCTCGACCGTCACCCAATGCGCCTTGGCCAGATAGGGCGACGCGATGATGCCCTCAATCTCCAGCAGCTCGTGGAACCGCTCCGCACCGCAGTGAAACCAGAGCACGCCTGTGCCGGTTCCATCCAGATCGGTCATCGCAAACATCTTGCCGCCGATGTCGCGGTCGCCAACAAAATACACCAGGTGATGTCCCCAGTTCACCGTCTCGCAAACATGGGGCATCGCCATGCAAATCTCGCGAATGCGCTCATTGTCCATGCAGCAACCTGTCGTATTCCGGACCCTGGAACTTCGCCTCAAAAACCCTGAACCGCCGCTCCAGCTCCCACTGCGCCGCAGCCTTCTGGCTGCCGCGAAGGAAATCCTCGCAAGTCGCGGGAATCTCTCCGTCGAATTCGGCCCTGCAAGCGCCAACCATCAACCGGTAATCGTCCGGCTTGATCCACAAACTCGCGCCGGGCAGAAAGCTATGTTCAATTCCCGTCCGCGCCAGTTGCTTCAGGTCGCGGTAGCTCAGGCTGTAATCGATGGCCGCGCGCACATACTCATTGGTCAGGTCAATGCGGCTCACGCCCTCATCGTCGGTCGAGAGCGCCACTGGCACATGCGCCGAGCGATACACCGGGAACGGATGCTCGTGGCCCTCGACGCCAAGGATCCCTTCATTCGAGCTCAGGTTGATCTCAACCATGATGTGCTTGTCGGCCATCTCCTGCAGCAGTTGGCGCGCGTTGTCCTCATACATAACGTCGACGCCGTGGCCGATACGCTCGGCGCCGGCAATCTCGACGGCCTGCCGAATGTGGAAGCGCAGCCCCTCAGGCGGCACCAGCCCCAAAGCCAGCTCGCCTGCGTGCAGCGAGATATGCACCTTGGGATACACCGAATGCAGATAGGCGACCATTTTCATCTGCAGCGTGTAGTCGCGCATGGAAATGAATCCATCTTCGGGTTGCACAAAGTTGATGCCGACCCAGGTGTTGTCGCCGGCGTCCACGCTAGTTGTCACCGTCTCGAAGCCCAGCAGTGTCTGCGCAAACACCTGTTCCGGCGGGAATCCGCGCAGCACCTGGTAGATGTAGCGAATCTCGACTGCGCATGCCGGCGTTGCGTCGGTTGTGCCGCAACGTTCCAGCTTCCTGCGGTCGGCCTCGGCCTGGCGCGCGTCGTCGCGGTCTGGCACAACTTCATCGCGCAAGCCATTGTCCAGCAGCGCCTGCCTGAACCGCGCAAGGGCCTGCTGATCGCCCTGCGCAAGCTCAGGATTCCAGCCGATCTGGTGTGCGATCACGACCGCATGGCTGAAGGCCGGTGTATTCATCAGTTCGAGATACTGCTGGTTCTCTGCCGCCGCCCGGCTCGCCACTTCGTCCACCCACTCGCCGGCGTGGCTCTTGCTCATACCTCTAAATCTGTCAAACGTGGCAAAGAACTGGTCATGCCCGCTCCAGCCCGGCGTGGGCACAAAGCTGCGCAGCGAGAACGAGTTGATGAGCTTGTCGTAAAGGGCCTGGTTGGCCGAGCTGATGTTGCCCGAGAGGTCCCGGGCCGGAACCAGCTTGCCGTGGCAGGGCGGCTTTGCAAAGCTCAGCGTGGCGGGATCGACGCACAACCCGTCCTCACCCGCGTCGCGGATAAACGTCTCGGCATACACCGCGCCCGACAGGTGCACGTGCAGGTCCGCGCCCTTGGGAAAGTCGGCGAGGAATGCGCGCAACGCCTCGGGCCCCTGGTGCAGATTGGCCTCGTAGATGAGCCCGGTGCGCATCTCGGCCCTGGTTTTGGGTCCTTGCACGCCGACGGGTTTGCGCTCGCATCCGCCGAGAGCGACCAGCGCGAGGCAAACAAAGGATCGGAAGAGGAGGGAAGCAGTCCTGCGCATGATTGCAGTCCAGTGTAGTCCACGTGGGCCGAGTCTTAGCTGCCGGGGCAAGCCGATCTTCGCGCCCTTCCCGCCGCCAATCCAGTGCCCGCTGCGGGTTGGTCCTGCACATCCGGCCTTGGTATACTGTTCAGGTTGTTGCAGCGTACTGTTCGTGGATACACCCACCTTCTCCGGCCCAGCCCGGAACTCCGCGTCCGCCGCGGCGGACAACTTCAAGTCTGCACTGAGGCCAGGTAGCTCAGTGGTAGAGCGCGGCCCTGAAAAGGCCGGCGTCGGCGGTTCAATCCCGTCCCTGGCCACCACATTTTCAACAAGTTACAAGCCCTCCAGCCAACGGTTACGTTCCAAAACGTTCCAAAACGCGCGGCGGAGTCGGTCTACTCCCAGCCTAGAATTGTCAGGAAATACTGGCTCGTCTTCAGGACGAGCCGTCTTACATCTGTCTTTCTCGCCTCATCGGGCAGCATGGGATTCGCAAGCCAGAAGGACTGCGAGGTCCCGGCGAAATTGCTGGCGACGTTTCTATCCGAAGCCGAGAAAAGCGAGTTGGGCCGCATCCTGATCGAGACGGTGGTTCTACTGCCCATGCCCAACCTAACCGACGCCGCACGGACTCTCCGCGATGCCGCGCAGGTAGGCACGTACGACCGTCCCTGCTTTCGTCTTCACTGCACTTGCTGGACGGCTGTCGCGTTCGTATGGAGTGCTTCCTGGACATGCTGGCGAACATGCGTCGGAAAGGCATGGAGGGATTTATCGCGAATGTAAGCGACCCCACCTCTTTGCAAGGTTCCGCTCTCTAGGAGGCCGTCGCCTCCCGTGTACGACAGGAAGTTGAAGCTGCTGTTCACAATAAGTACATCTTCTTGGAGGATGACCTTCTCATGAGTATTCAGGTGAACTAGCCAGAGCTTCTTTTCGACCTGCCGGTTCCGCAGTTCTGTTAAAGCTTCCTCGTCGGAATTGTCGAGATGATTAGGATTCCTCGGCATCCCGTACCGCCGCTCAATGCCGACAGCGAATTGATCGGTGTGGAGGAATTGGAGCGGGAGACCGGGATCGAAGCGGCGACATTCAGCTTGGGAAACCGGCCTTAAATTGAAAACAAAGAGCATAGCGGATTCTCGTACCTCATTCTGGCGATTGGAAATACGGGATTTTCGATATTTTGTTTGGCAGAATCCTTAACCGTGTTCAAACGGAGTTCACCCGGCACTACTTAACCATCACCAACAAAGCTTCGATCGAGCCTTGAAGTTATTTCCGCTTCCGGGCAACATCTGCTGGATTCATCGCTTCTCGCCAGGAGTGCTTGCTTCAGACGGCGTTTTCTGTGACCGGATGATCGACGATCTCTTCGTTTCGCGGATCCCAATACAGCTTTTTGCCGCTCCAGTACGACTGGGCTGCCATGATGCACACCAGCGCATGGGAGAAGCCGTGATCGACGGTCGCGTTGGGCTGGGTGCGCGTCTGCATCGACTGCAGCCAGTTCATCAGATGGCCTACGTCGTCGTCATCCGGGCCAAGCGAGTTGGGCGCCGGTGCACCGGGGACACGCACCGTCTCCTCGCCGTCCTGTGCCGGGCCCACGATCGGGAGCTTGGTATAGACCGGCCCCGACTCGGTTGGATCCCATTGCTGCCTTCCCCCTTCACGGGTGACTGTAAACAGCGAGGCGCCCTCGCCGCCATAATTCTCGATGGTGCCGTCGCGCCCGTGAATGCGGGAGAAGCTGCGGTAACTGTTGCCGAAGATCGTCTTATAGGTGTAGAGAAATCGCTTCGGATACACGATGGCCGTCACGCAGGTATCGGGATTGTCCCGGCCGTCTTTCCATGTAAAGACTCCTCCATTCGCGACCACACTTTCCGGATAGGTCTCATCTGTCCAAAGATGCACCAGGTCGCAGCCGTGGCTAAGCCACTGATCGAAGATGCCCGCGGAAAAGTCCTTATAGAGCCGAAATTCGAGATATACGTGCGGGTCGAACGGGCGATCCGGTTTCCCCAGCAGCCAGCGCTTCCAGTCGGTGTCTTCTTCGCGCAGCTTCGAGGTCCGGCCATACAGCCATTGCTTCCACTCCATGTGGATGTCCATCTTCATTTGCTTGTTGATGCCGGTGTCCATGGGAGTGAATCTCCACCGCTCTTCATTCACGTTCCACTCCTGCTCGATATGGACAATGCTGCCGATTCGCCCGGAACGAATGATGTCGCGCACGGCCAGGGGATAGAGTTGGCTGCGGTGCTGGGTTCCCATCTGGACAATCTGCCTGGACTGCTTCACCAGGTCGCGCGTCTCAATGGCTTCGGAGAGCACGTTGGCAAACGGCTTCTCCACATAACAATCCTTTCCCGCTCTCACCACCTCAGCGCACAGCTTGGCATGCTGAAAGTCGCCGGTGGCAATCATCACGCCGTCGATGTCCTTCTGGGCCAGCATCTGTTCGGAGTATTTGAAGCTCTGCGGCTCCAGGTTGAAGAGCCGCTTGACCTGGGCAGCGCGATGCTCCCGCGCGAGGCTCCAGATGTCGCAGACCGCAACCGTCTCCACAGGCATCTGCCTGGCCGCAAGCGAGACCATGTGCACATGCCCTTCGCTGCGATCGCCGCAGCCGAGTTGCGCGATGCGGATGCGATCGTTGGCGCCGAGGACGCGCGCATAGGATTTTGCGGTCATTCCCGCCGCGAGCATGGTGCCGGCTCCCTGTTTCAAGAATGTTCTGCGATCGGTTCCGGAAATTGGTTCGTTTGTCACAAGAGGCCCTATCCCTTCCATAATCGCCGTGGCGTGCTGTCGGCGAGTATCAGCTCTGGTTACAGGCTCATTTTGAAACCAGCACTTCGCCCAGTTCATCCGCGGAATCCAAGTCCAAGTAGATGGTTGCATCCGGATGCGTGCGGAGGACGGTTGCGGGACACGCCGTGGAAACAGGCTCCGCGAAGGCACGCCGCACAATCTTCGCCTTGCGTTTTCCCGGCACGGATACGATCAGCCTGGGCACACGCAGCAAGGCAGGGAGGGTGAGTGTAATGGCATATTCCGGCACCTGCTCGACGCTGCTGAACCAACCCTCCGCTGTTTGCTGCTGCCGGCATACGGCGTCCAGCTGGACGATCTTCGCATCCACGGGATCGGTAAAGTTTGCCACTGGAGGATCGTTGAAGGCCAGGTGGCCGTTCTCTCCGATACCGAGAAAGCACAGTTGCGGGACGGCGGAGCGAAGCTTCCCGGCATACTCGCGGCTGGTCTCGACTGGATTCGGCGCGCTTCCATCAATCTCAAAGAAATCTTTCATCTGCACTTTACTTGTCAATCTTTCGCGGAAATAGCGGCGGAACGAGGCTGGATGATCCGCGGCTAATTCGACGTATTCATCCATATGAAAGCCGAGAACCTGATTCCAGGGAAGATTGGCAATGCCGGTAAGCGCTTCCAGCATCTTCAGCTGCGAGACTCCCGAAGCAAAGATCACTGCGATAGAGCTTTGACTTTTTGCTAACTCGATCAGAGCGTTGGCCGCAGCACGCGCCGCCGCTTCACCGGCAGCAT
Organism: uncultured Acidobacteriaceae bacterium; assembly: GCA_963808695.1. Taxonomy (GTDB): domain Bacteria; phylum Acidobacteriota; class Terriglobia; order Terriglobales; family Acidobacteriaceae; genus Telmatobacter. Next base: position 23,265 of record CAWEHF010000005.1, on the reverse strand, counting down.
GCGCGCTGGGATGAACTTCGACCTTCATCTTGCCGACCTGGTAGAACTTCGCTTGAGCAACTTCTTCTGTCAATCGAGACTCCTTTGCATTGAATACACAGGGGCGCGGGGATTGGCAGGATAAATGCGCACGCCCTGAACCACGCGGTTGATCACGCCGTCGGGGCTGGGGTTATCAGGATTCAACCCAATGCTCAAGCTCAAATGGTATCCGAGCAACTGCGGACCCAGGATCTCGAAAAGGGTACGCAAAGCGTCGTCGGCATGCGGCGCGACGGCGGGGATAAGCGCATCAAACAAGCCTTCCGATTCGGCTGGGTCTGCGATGCCGACCAGGCAACCAAGTTTTTTCGTACGAAGCTCATAGATCAGATCTGCTTCATAACGGCGGCGAACCGGATCGCTGGACAGCAGGCACAGGACGAGTGTGTCGGCTTTGACAAAAGACATGGGGCCATGACGAAGCCCCAGAGGAGTTTCAGTGACGATGGGAAAGCGGCCGGCGGTCATTTCGAGGATCTTCAGTCCAGCTTCACTCGCCCATCCAAGCAGGGGCGATGAGGACAAAATCACGATGCGGTCTCGGACGCTGGCAGCCACGCCGCGGCTTGCCCGATCGATGTCGGGCAGCAACGCGGCTGCGCGCTTGCTGAACTCATTGGCCGCGGCCACAACCGCATCCGGTTGAGCCAAAACCAGCCCGGCAACCACCAGATTGGAAAACGAACTGGTCATGACCAGGCTCTGGTCATTGGTACGGGGGTCAAGGACAATGAGCCCATCAAGACTCGCGTGGGATAATGCGCCATCTTCATTGCAGACGATCGCCAACTGCAGAATGTCCGGCCGAAGCGTACGAACAAGCTCGACAACGGCGGCGCTTTCCGGACTATTGCCGGAGCGGGCCATGGAGATCACGGCGTCGACATCCAGCAGGTATCGTTCCGCATCGACGAGCAGGTCGGTGGTGGGGACGACACGCGCCCGCGGCCACGCTGCGGCCACAGCTGCGGCCGCGTGGGCCGAGGTTCCCGCTCCGGTCAGCAGGACGCGAGCGTCTTGCAGCTTGACGCCCAGTTGCAACCGCTCCGATGCGGAGCGAACGCTTTCCACCGTGACGGGCCAAAGAAGAGGCTGCCGGAGGATCTCCTGCAAAGTGTGTTCGGGCGCAGTCTGGTGGCCATCCTCCGCGACTACATTCGAATCGTGTGACATTTAAACTCCATTCCTCTTGGCGGGCGCGCTCCAGTCAGCGTCAGATTTGCGGTCCGCGAATCGATCAAATACGAAGCCCTACGGAACGCTATATTAACATTGTGCAACTGTCATGTCTTTCACTTTCCCAAGAACGAAACCATTGTGCAACATCCGATCTTATAGAACGCAGGAGCCCGATATGGGTCCCGCCGTTGCCGGAGCGCTCTTCTTTTTCCACAAACTACCCGGCGGCAGGAGCGGCGGCCCGCATCAAGCCCCTTCGTTCTCATTCCGGCGGCGGGATCAACAGCCATTTCGCCATGGAAATGGAGGCCGGGCAGAGAACCGCACGTACATCGAGCGTTGTGTGGAGCTTGGCGAGGGTGCTTCATCCTCTTTATTTAACTGTCCTGAGCGCTCCTGATGCGGTTTCTTCCCAACGATTGAACCGGCGATACAACGTGCGAGAACTCCTCCTGCCTTTCCACAACCCGCCTGTCTCCGGGAAGGTGGCTGATGCAATGCTCCTGCTTATCCCGTGTTGCTGGCGGGCCGTCTGCGGGGTTCCTCAATCTTGCCGAGATTACTATTGACAGGAAAACGATTGCATTCATAATATAGCGAAGCGCGAACAATGCTTTTCTTTGTCTTCGTATGCCTGTAGATTCGCTTTTCCGAAGGGCGCCGACAGACATCAGTGTGATCGGCGACTCGATCAATCCTTCACCGTGACGAACTTCCTGGGTTTCTTCCCATGCCTTACCAAGGGGCTTCCAGCACATCAACAGCTGTTCCTGGGATGTATTGTTATGTTGGAAAGGATCCGCATCCGGGCGCAGAGCGAAGACGAGGTCAGAGCGAGCAGCCGGTTTTGCTCTACCGCGCCGTGCCGCTCTTTCAGGCGGACTGTTTCGAGGCCGGCCAAGTCATTGGCTGCGAGGCGGCGGCGGGCTTTTCTCGGATTAGCAGCAACGGACCTGCATGCGCACCCTGTGCGACCGGTAAGGCCGTACGGAAGCCAGCCCAGGGGACGCAGGTGGTCTTCGGCTTCGGCGCCAGCCGTCCCGTGCACTCAGACTTTCTTCAGTGTGGCGCGAACGCATGCTCCTGAAGATGCCCCACTCGTTCAACCCGGTTCACGGTGCGGACAGGGCTGCACCATACGAATCCTGTGAAGTGTGTACTGAATAGAGGAGTCCACGTGAAGCAACGGTTTAGTCAGAATATGTGCGCAATTCTTGCGCCGGGCTTGATCGCCTTTGCAAGCCCGTTATTTGCGAGTCAACCGGGCCAGCAGGCGCCAACCGATGGGATGAGCGGTACCGTGTCGATCCAGGGAAAGACCCTGTCAGTGAGCGTTGACCCGGTTGGAATGTACTCGATTGCGCAGGCGGACATCCCCGGCGCTGTGCTGCGCTCCGATGTCGAGGCCGACGTCGATTCCCAGGTGTTGCGGTCGTCTGCATACCCGCAGCACAAAGTTGCGCAGTCGGAGTTTCATGATCAATTCGGTTCCGGTTCTGAACTGACCGTCACGCACAGCGGCCTGGCGGGCAAGCCCGACCTGCTCTGTACCTTGCGTCTCTACCGCGATCAACCGTGGGGCGATATTACCGTGAAGGTGCTCAACACGACCGGCGCCGCAATCACCATACAGGCCATCCGCAGTGTTCACGCAACGGATGTCCCGGTCATCAGCTTGAACGGTCCGGCATCCGCCGATCGCATCCTGTCAGACAGTTACAGCGAAGACCGGCCCCAGCTGGCGATTCTTGACCTGGGCAACGGGCGAAAGGGCGTGCACCGCGCGGTGGGAAGCCAGCTTATCTACAACCGCCAGAGCGGGGAAAGCTTGTTCCTTGGCGCACTGACATCTGACCGTCTCCTGACCATCTTTCACCTGAAAGAGCAGGCTGCGGGCGTCAAATCGCAGATCCTTGCCTATGAAGCCGAGGCCACGGGTACGACCGAGATCCTGAAAGGGGAATCGCTCCGGAATTCGCCTGCCGCTGAACAGGTCAGCCTCAGCCTTCCCGTCAGTCCCGGCGACAGCTTGTCATCCGAGCCGCTCATGTTCGCCGTCGGAGCCGACTATCACGCACAGTTGGAGCGGTACGGACGCGTCATCCGGCAGCTGCACACGGCCCGTGTCGATACGCCTACGCCCATCGGGTGGTGGAGCTGGACCGCCTTTTATTTTGGGCTCAACCAGGGCGCTGCCATTACCAATGCGGAGTGGCTGGCGGAGAATCTGAAGCAGAGTGGATATAACTACTTTCACATCGACGAAGGATATCAATACGCACGCGGCGAATACTCAACGCCCGACGTCAATCTGTTTCCCCGCGGGCTGGGGTACGTGGGAGATATTGTGCGCCGCAACGGCCTTACCTTCGGGGTGTGGACGGCGCCGTTCGAAGTATCCGAGCGCGCGTGGGTGTATCAGAATCACAAGGACTGGTTGTTGCATAATGCCGCTGGCCAGCCGATCCACATTGGCACCGTTACCGATGACAACGATCAGCTCTATGTGCTGGACACAACCAACCCTGGCGCGCAGGAATATCTGCGCCAGACCTACGCCGCGCTTTACAACTGGGGCGTGCGCTTTATCAAGATGGACTTCATGGACGACTCCGCTGTCGAAGGCGCCTACTACCGCCCCAACACAACTGCCCTGGAGGCGCAACGGATCGGCCTGAAGATCATTCGCAGCACGGTGGGAGAAGATGTGGTTCTCGATAAGGACGGGAGCCCCATGCTCAACCCGGTTGGCATTGTGGATACGGGCCGCATCTCGCAAGACACGGGCCACACCTTCGAAGCGTCCCGCGACGCCGCCTCGGGCATTGCCGCGCGCTACTACATGAATCGCAATTTCTTTGTTGCCGATCCGGACGCGTTCACTGTCTCCAACCAGACCGTCGACGATCAGTCCTGGCACGGAGGAGCGCGCCCGCTCACCCTGGATGAGGCAAAGGTTTCCATCGCTCTGGCGGCGATGTCGGGGGGCATGTTCGAACTTGGAGACGATCTGCCCACCCTGGGAGCTTCTGCGGAACGGTTGTCGCTGGTCAAGAACACCGACCTGATTGACATGGCCCGTCTCGGCCGTTCCTCCACACCGACTGATCTGATGACCTATGCGGCGAGCGATCTGCAACCGAGCGTCTTTCTGTTGAAAGAGGATAATCGCCAATCTATCCTTACCGTCTTCAACTGGTCAGAGGGAGAACTCAAGCGCGCCATAAATGTGAAGAGTCTGGGATTGAAGGACGCAGGCCAATACCAGATCACGGAAGTGTTTGGCGATCAAAGCTGCTGCAGCTATTCCGCGGACTCGATCGATTCCGCTCAGCCGGCCCACTCAGTGCGCATGTTCAAGCTGATTGACAAGGCCGTCCCGGAGACGGCGCCCGCATTCGAGGTACACGCGCCATCGACAGCAAAGTCGGGAGAGACTTTGACCTTCAGCGCCAAGGGGGAACTGGCGGAAGCGCCCGTGCTGACGAGCCGCTGGGATTTCGGCGATGGATCGTCGGTAGAAGGGATGCATGTCCAGCACGCTTACACGCAGCCAGGCGAATATCACCTGCAGGTCACCGCTATGGGCCTTGGGGCAACAACGAGTTCCAAGACACTCACGGTCAGCGTATCGGGCACCATTGCAACACGTTTTGTTCCGGCCGAAAAGAGGCGTCCCGAATAAAGCGGCCCGGCTTCGATCAATCCGCTCCCGCGCGCGTGCTGTTGACCGGTGAAGAAGGACGAACTTGCCCGCGCCAGCCATTTCCGTCTCTCGTAGCTTTTCCTGCATCGGAAGCTTTCTCCGCAGATCCCCGATCTGTTGAGGGAGATGAAGCGACGCGGGCTGACCACCTCACTGGATACCTACGACGATCCGGAAGACAAGTGGGGTGGCGTGCTGGATGAGGTGTTGTCGCTCGTGGATCTGTTGTTGTGCACCGAGGATGAGCTGGCCAAGTCGCAAAGACAGAGAACGCCGCGGAGCATGTTGCGGCCAAAGTGCCGCTGCTGGTTGTCAAGCGCGGAGCGCGCGGAGCATCTGCCTACACGGATGGAATCAGGATCGACGTACCTTCGCTCCGAGTTGATGATATTGATTCGATGGGTGCGGGCGACGGCCCTTGCGCAGTTGATCGGGAACCTGCAGGAGTCCGCTGCTCCCTTGCCTCTGGTTGCCCAATACCTTCCCCGGCAGGCGGAGGCGATTCGCAGCCAAGCGATTCTCAACAATCCGATTGCGATGATTCATCACAAGGTCCGGGAATCTCTGGCGCGCTATGCGGAATCGTGTGGACTGGCACTTGCGGGGTGAGCCGGGTTCCGCCGGGGGACCTCTGCTTCCAGTTATGCAAAAAAGGACTCTACGTTCCGTTGAAGGAGCGTAGAGGCTTTTGTTGTGATGGGGATGTTCAGTTGGCCTGGGATCAGAGCAGAACTGCCTTGATGCCGGTGAGCTCACAGAAGTCGGCCAGCGCGGGATAAAGATCCTCCCCGTAGCCCAGGCAGGCATATTCATTGGTCCAGTTCTGGAGCAGCGCATCGATGTCGCAATGTGCCGTGACGAATGCATGAGGCCAGAATGGGATGCCGCATTCGTCCAAGCGCTGCTGCACCTGCTCCGGAGAAGGTGCAGCGACGGTGGCACGGGTGATGACCATCTGAAGCTCGCCATTGACGCGGCCAATCCGGGCCAGCACGCCTTCACCGGCCTTGCAGACCAGCTTCACGGAGAGACCGCCCGCGTCGCCTTCGGTGGGAATTCCGTGCTCCGCAAACCCTGCCGGTCCCACCTCGCACGCCAGCGATGGCGGGCACGCCCCATCGCCAATGATCTTGATCTCGCGCGTCTTGCGATCGATGTGCTGCAGGTCTCCGTAATAGACCCGTTCCCGGCTCAGGCGCGTCAGCAGGAAGACGGTGAGCGCGGTATTGAAATCTCCCAGCGTGGAAGTGCCGTGACCATCCTCAAGCATCATGCTCTGCGCGAAGCAGGTGGCCGCGTAGTCATCCGCCAAGCCGGGGAACGACTGGATAGTGTAGAAAGCGTAGCCTTCGCGTTCAACAATTTCCTTCAACGCCAGATAAAGACGGATCGAGCGATCGCTCACCTGGTTTGCTTCGGGTATGGCGCCGAACAGTTGGCGCAAGCGAGGTTGCAGCGCCTCCACTTGAGCTGCCGAAATGCGCTCCGCCGTGCGCATGAGTTCCGCCGTATCGCGGGAGTCGATATCGATTCCAAACATGCGCATCCATTGCGAAGGATCGGCGGCTCCGCAGGTCTGGCCCATGCCTCTGCCGCCGAAGGCACCAATGGTGGACAGATTCAGGCTATTCTTCAGGTACGCGGCACGGGCGTAGCTGACGATGCGGCCCACGGTATCCGCATCCTTGATGTCTCCATACACAAAGCGATGGGGCACGCCGATTTCCAGAAGGCCGCCGTGCATCACCAATCCGCCAACCGGCCTCCAGCCCTGGGAGCGGGGATGCGTCCAGAGCAGCACGGCCTTGCCACTGTTGGCGAAATCACGGATGGCGCCTACCAGATGCGCGGCCCACACCCAGGTGCCGCTGAAGAGCACCACTGCATCCACGCGGTCATCCTGCTTCATCTTCTTCAGAGCTTCGGCAGCCTCGCGCTTGCTCGCAATCACGGACTGGTGATCAACCAGCCGCAGCCCGGCCCTGATGAGGGCATCTTTTGCCTCCGCAATCAGGGCATCATCCACAAATGGAGTGCCCATCGGATCTTGCAGGCCATCTTTGTGGACTCCATAGACGATGAATCCGACTGTCGCTTGCGTCATGATTACTCTCCTGTATCCGGGTTGTTGTGATGGGGGCGATGCACCAGCATGGAGCGGAAATGGCGATATTCCTCGATCTGCGACAAGTATTCTTCGGCGAGGAGCGGATCGGGCGGAACGCATTCCTGCTCGCGGACCATGGCCCGCGCGGCGGAGTTCAGATCGGAGTGGATGCCCACTGCTACGCTGGCCAGCATGGCTCCGCCGAGGCAGACCGACTCCTGGCAACTCATAATGTGCAGCCGCTTTTGGGTGAACGCGGCGCGCAGCCTCAGTCCCAGCGCGGAACGTACGCCGCCGCCAAAGACATTCAAATCACGGAAGGTGGAGCCGGCAGTCTCAAGGCACTCGGTGATAATTGACAGTTCCGCGGCGATGCCTTCCAGAATTCCCTTGTAGAGATACGAGCGCGTGCAGTCGAACGTAAGCCCGCTGATGGCTGCGCGCGCCTGTGCGTCAAACTCGGGATTACAACTGCCGATCAGGTGGGGTGTGATCAGAAGGCCGGTTGGAGTGGCTGGAGCGGTTGCTTCCAGGTTCTCAAAATGGTGTTCCTCTTGGCTTTCTGCCGTTCCTTGCAGAAGGTTTCCCAGCCATTGCAACATTATGCCGCCTGGGAAGTAAGCGATGGTGACGAACTGACCGGGAACGGCGCCTGGATAGGAGTTGAGGCTGGCGTTCAGCGCGGCGTCGTTGAGCAGCAATTGATCGGAGGCAACGGTGATGCATTCATATGTCCCCAGCGAGCCTGCTGCGCGTCCCGCTTCAATCACCCCCAACCCAACGGCTCCAATCACCTGATCGTGCCCACCCACCACCACCGGAGTGCCGGGAGCGACGCCCAACATCGCGGCCGCGTTGCTGTCCAATTTGCCCGCTACGCTGCCCGCTTGTACGGGAACAGGAAGTAACTCCGGCGCGATGCGCACCAGGTCAAGCAGCGCGCTGGACCAGATGCGGCGCTTGACATCGAAGGCCAGAAAGCGCGATGCATGCGAAAAGTCGACGCAGGGAGGAAGGCGCAATTGCAGCAGCAGATAACTGGTGACGTTGAGGAAGCTGCCAGCAGCGTGGAATATTTCCGGCGCATGGCTGCGCAACCACAGGATCTTGGGCATCGAATACATGGCGTGGCTGGTATGCCCCGTCAGCATAAAAAGCTGCCTGCGCCCCATCGCGTCTTCGATCCAGGCTGCTTCCCCGACGGCCCGCATATCCATATTCAGAATTGCCGGGCCAAGCGCCTGTCCCGCGGCGGAGACGGGAATGATGGTTTCCCCATGCGAACTGAAGCACACCGCCTGAACCGCTTCAGGGAGGGGAATGAAGGTTAGTTCCCTGGCGAGCGTGGTGACGACATTCAAAAAGGTATCGGCATTGAGTTCGGCAAAGCCTGGGCGGCGAGAGTGTGGCGCGTAGACAGCCGAACGCATGGCCAGCATCTCTCCGGAAGAAGAGAAGATGGCCGCCTTGCATCGGCTCGATCCCACGTCGATGGAGAGAAAACTCATGGCTGGCCGCTAGCTCCTTCTATCAGAAAGGAACCATCCGCCGGGACAGAATAGGTTCTGGCATTGAACGATTCGCGGAGGACGATCCGCGAAGCTTCCGGCGAAGCCTCCTCGACTCCTTTGAAATCCGCAGGGATATCGACCAGCAGCGTCAGGTAGCGCAGCGCGGTTTGAGAGAGCGCGGGAAGCCAGCGGTAGGTCGATTCATCGAAGAGAGGTCCTTGTACAACCGTCTGGCGTTTGGGAACCGCAAGCGGCGTGGAGCTGAACTCGATTCCCCGGCAAAATGTCTTTCCGTCCCATGGAGCCTTGACATCCGCGAGGTGTTCGACAGGCGCGAAGCTCATTTCCTCTCTCCATTGAGAATGCTGCGCGCCTGGCCCAGAAACGCCGCCATGTCGTCGGACTGGAAAACATTGCGTCCGAAGAAGACACCCGCGGCTCCAGCCTCCATGACGCCCCGAACAACATCCATGGCCCCGTCGTTGCGGCTGCCGCCGAGCACCAGGATCGGAATCAGGCAGCTTTCCACCACCTCGCGCATGGCCGAAACGCTGCCGGCGTAGTCGGTCTTGATGACATCGGCTCCAAGCTCCGTGGCGATCCGCGTGTGCCGCTTGAGCCATTTGAGATCGGCGGGGTTCTCCACTTCCTTGCCACGAGCCAGCGTTTCGATGAGCAGCGGCATGCCCAAGCGCTCGCATTCGCGCGCAAGATTCGCATTGCGGGCAATCTCCTCGGCTTCAAAGTCAGCATCGCCCGTGCCCACCACAAGGTAGCTGAGAACGGCGTCCGCGCCATGCCGCAACGCATCTTCCACGCTGGCGAGCATACAGCTGCGCATCACGCCACGCTCGCCCTGGCTGAGCGAGTTCCAGATCGTCGTCCAGTCGATTCTGGCGATGATTCCGGGCGTTGCCGCGCGGGGAAAACACGCATTGCAGCGCTGAATCAGGCCAAGGTTGAGCAGCAGGGCATCCACACGGGCTTGCACAAATCGGGAGATCTGGCCACAGGCATCTTCCGTGCCCGGGATCGGCCCAACCACCAGAGCATGATCGAAAGCCACTACCAGGGTGCCGCGCCCCTGCTCATTCAAAACCCGGTTGAGCCTGATGTTCTTGCCAAAATCACTCAAAGTGCGACTCCTTCCACGCTCCACATTCCGCCTGAGATTATCCCGATGCGATCCACCTGTCAATTTGGTTTTGATCGAAAATGTCGCGTTATGAGCGATTCGATACGCAGTTTTCCTAAATGCGGTCTAACCGCTGCGCAGAGGGATACGAGGCGCTTGCGGGTCATAATCTGCCTGCGCTTGCCAGCGCAGCAGAGCGTCTGCAACGAGGGCCGGCATGGCGCTGCGGCAGCAATCAATGGCAAAACTACAAATCTCCAGCGTCCGCTCTGATCTTTTCACACGCCAAGGCGGTGAATGCGGAAAATCGGAAGAATTTCGCATCATTGATCCGGAAAATCGAAATATTTCGCAAGTACAATTGGTGAGATCTGTCTGTGCGCAACTATCGATCGTTGCGCTCAAAGTTCCGGAACCCGACCGAGTTCCTGGAGAGAAACGCAGCAACAAGAGAGGATTTCGCAAGCATGGGCGCCACTGCAGGACACGACCTGGCTGTTCCAGGGCTTCGCCGCACGCTGAAACTTCGCCACCTGATCCTATACGGCATCATCATCATTCAACCCACTGCGCCGATGAGCATCTACGGAGTGGTCAGCAATGCCGCCCGGGGCCACGTGGTCACGACCATTCTGATCGCCATGGTCGCCATGTTGTTCACCGCCGTGAGTTACGGCAGGATGGCGCGCGTTTATCCAAGCGCGGGATCGGCGTACACCTATGTGGGCAAGGAGATTCACCCGCTGGCCGGTTATATGGTGGGCTGGTCCATGCTGATGGATTACATGTTGAACCCCATCATCTGCGCCATCTGGTGCAGCATGGCGGCACAAAACATCGTGCCGCAGATTCCCTATGCTGCCTGGGCCGTGGCGTTTGTTCTCGTTTTCACCAGCCTCAATCTGCGCGGCGTGCAAACCTCAGGCCGTGTGAATTCTCTGCTGGCCCTGGGCATGGGCATTGTGGTTGTCATCTTTGTTGCGGACGCGATACGCTACATTGCCATGGTGGCTCGGCCGATGGGAGGCCAGTGGCTGCTGCCGTTTTACGACCCAACCACGTTCACGCCTGGCCGCCTGTTCCACGGTACCTCGATCGCGGTGTTGACCTATATCGGCTTCGACGGCATTTCGACGATGTCGGAGGAAGTGGAAAATCCCCGCCGCAACATTCTGCTGGCCACGGTTCTCACGTGTTTTGCCATTGGCGTGCTTTCAGCCGTCGAAGTGTATCTGGCGCAGTTGGTATGGCCGGGGCGCACACCATTTCCTGCCGCGACGGTCGATACCGCCTTTGTGGAAGTCGCCCGTCGGGTAGGCGGCAAGTTTCTTTTCCAACTGCTGAATGCAACGCTGCTGATCGCCAATATGGGCTCCGGCATCGCGGCGCAATTCGGTGCGGCGCGCCTGCTCTATGGGATGGGGCGAGCCGATGCGCTGCCGAGAAGGATTTTTGGCGCGGTCAGCCCCAAGACGCAAATTCCCCATTACAACGTGCTGCTGCTCGGCGCCGTAACCCTGCTGGGCTGCTTTCTGCTGACCTTCGACAAGGGAGCCGAGCTGCTGAATTTCGGAGCGTTCATCGCCTTCATCGGCGTGAATGTGGCCGCGCTCGTGCACTACAGGTTCCGCTCCCGGGAAAAGGTCATGTTCGCGGTGCTGTCTCCGCTCTGCGGCATTCTTGTCTGCACCTTCATCTGGTTCAACCTCAGTCTCAACGCCAAACTGCTCGGCGCCGCATGGATGACCGTGGGTCTGCTGCTCTACTTCGTCATACGGAAGTCAAAGGACGGCGAGGCGCCGGAGTTGCAGATTTGAGCAGGAGCGCCTCGACCGCCCGGACAGGCGGCTGAGGCGCCCGGCAATGGAAGTGCTCTGATGCGAGCCGCCAGGGCGCGGCGAGGTCTGAAACCGCACCTGGCAAAGCGAACCATCCGCGCTCTATCCGTTGATCCATTCCAGAGCGGCATTCGGCAAAACTTCCGCAGTCCGCAGCACGGAGTCGAGCTCCACATATTCATCCGGGTCGTGGGCGCCCGCGCCGCAGGGTTCGAAGAGCAGCGTGGGAATGCCAAATTCGCGCAGCATCAGCCAGGCATCGCACGGATACGGCGCTGCCGCGATCAGCGGTTTCCGTTCGAGCACCGCGGCGCCGCTGCCTGGATGCTTCTGTCTTCGTACACGCGCGGACGAGGAAGGCTCGGTTGCCCTGCTGCCAGTGCCCTCTTTGCCGAGGCATTACCCGGCCGGCAAACATACCGGCAGGCGCATTGCACGGGATGAAGCAATTCATGCATAATCAATTGAATTCGCTCCCAATCGAACCGAGATGCACGATCCAAATTTTCGCTCCAGGGACGATAGGGTGAGTTGGGAAATTGTTCCGACTACGGTCCATGCCTTGGTCTTTGCCCTGCAGGAAAGCTTGCGCGCGACGCGCTTTTCTTTGCCGGCGCGCTGCTGGTTGACCGGGGCCCGGCAATTCGGTCAAGCGCAGCATTTTTTCTCTGATTGCGAGGCTGCCGGCCAGCACCGCGGGATCATCGCATAATGATCGAGAGGGAGCCATCCATGCTGGCGGAAGAGCGGCGCTTTCGAATCTCTGAACTCCTTTCCCGGCAACGCACCGTGACTGCATCTGAGTTGATCGATATCCTCGGCGTGACGGCGGCGACGGTGAGGCGGGATCTGGCGGATCTCGAACGGAAGGGATTGCTCGTTCGGTCCCATGGGGGCGCAGTCTCCAAGTCTCCCTCCACGAATTTCCAGCCTTCCTATGACACGCTGGGGCGCACGAATCGCGAGGAAAAGCGAGCCATCGCGGCCGAGGCCGCCAAGTTGATCCTGGACGGCGACACCGTCTTTCTGGAAGGCAGCACGACCGTCTCGGAGATCGGTCCCAGATTGCAGCACTTCAATCGCCTGACCGTGGTGACCAACTCCCCGCTTATTATTTGCCAGTTGCAGCGCTACCCGGAGATCCACGCGATGTGCATCGGGGGAGACCTGCAACGGAACATGTTCTATTTATCGGGGGTCTGGGCGCAGCGGTCCCTGAGCGAAATTCGCGTCGACAAGGCCTTTCTGGGGGTCAGCGGCATCGATCCCGCGTATGGCATGTCCACGGCCAGCCATGCCGAGGCAACCATCAAGAAAGCCATTATCAAGTCCGCGAAGATGCGTATCGCGCTGGTGGATCACAGCAAATTCGGCAAGCAGGGCTTTGCCTACGTGGGGCCCGTCACAGAGTTGACGACGCTGATCACCGATTCCGGCACGTCCCCGGCAGATCTGCAAGCGCTCAAGGATCTTGGAGTGCAGGTCATCGTCGCGAGCGTCAAAGCCGCCCGAAATTAAGAGGGCTTCAAAGAGATAGCCGCCTTGCCTCTCCGGGCCTCTGAATCACCGCGCTCCATCCCCGGCCGTTGTCCCTCAGGCGCATCGGAATTGTGCTCCCTCGAGCGGGAGGCTCCCTGATCGGTCAGAGGCAGTTCCTTGGGGAGGAGTTGATCCCGGCAATGCCCTTGAACAATCTGCGTGCGACGGGTTACCGTGTTCATTCCAGGCAGCTGGAAGTCACCTTCGACGCTAGGCATGCGAGTATGGTGTCATCCCTTGAATCGTTCCGACGTCATGCAAAGTCGCGCAGAAACGAACAAGAATGCCATCGATGTGACAGCCTGCACAAGATCATGGGGAAGAAAAAGATATGAATCGAAGACAATTGATGGCATTTTCAGCAGCGGCATTCGCTGCGCGGTTCGGCTTCACTGATCCGATTGAGCAGCCGCGGGGATCTGAAGCTCACACACCCTGCGAGGGTAACAACCGGCCCGACAGGCTGCTGCTTAAGGACTGGCGGCCCAAATCCATCTATAAGATTCCCGTGACGGAGGTTGCGAAGGCGCGGCATCCGGTCATCGACGTTCACAATCACGGATTCAGCAGTGCGGAAAAGACCGGTGAGATTGTGAGAGCCATGGACGCGACGGGTGTGGAAAGGGCCGTCATCTTTGCCGGGACGGGGAGGCCCGAGGAATTTGCACAAGCCCGCGCAATGTACTCCGTTCAGCCGGACAGGTTCGATCTATGGTGCCTGTTCGACCTTCGCGGAGTGAACGATCCTGGTTTCGGGCCCGGCGCATTGAGATCGCTGGAGGAATGCCATCGCCTGGGCGCACGAGGCGTGGGCGAACTCCACGACAAGGGCAGGGGACTGGATGCCCCTGTAGGAACGGAACCCAAAAGCTGGCGTCAGCCGGCCGAATTCAGCGGCCCTGGCCCCCATCCGGACGACCCGCGCATGGACCTCCTGTTTGCCAGGTGCGCGGAACTGGGGATGCCGGTCAACATCCATATGGCGGATCCGATCTGGACATACCTCCCCATGGATACCCACAACGACGGCTATATGACTGCCTATCACTGGAGATTGGGCGGCAGGGCCGGCCTTCTAGGACATGATGGCCTGATGGAGAGCCTGGAGCGCACCCTCAAAAAGCACCGCGGCACCACTTTTATTGCCTGCCATCTGGCCAATCTCGACTATGACCTCACGCGCCTGGGAGTGATGCTGGACGGCAATCCGAATCTCAACGTGGACTTCGCGGCGCGCATGGCAGAGATATCCACGATCCCACGTTTCGCGAACCAGTTCTTTCAGCAGTACCAGGACCGCATTTTGTACGGAACCGATTTCACCTACAGCCCGGGAGAGCTTCGCTCCACGTTTCGAACCCTGGAAACCCTGGATGAGCACTACTACTACGAGGATTATCTTGATTACATATGGCCCCTCTATGGGCTCGGTCTGCCGGATGCCGTGCTGAAGAAGATTTACCGTCAGAACGCTCTCCGCATCCTTGAACCGGCAGGCAACGGCGCGGCCTGAGCTTCGGCAAGTTTCCGGCATCGGTGGCGGGATGTTGCCGCGGGGGGTGAAGTGCGGCACTGGACCGGATCCGGCACTTGCCCAGCCCCCTCGCAGGCACCTGTGCAGCCTGCATCGCCACCAGCTTTCACACCGCCCTGTCCCGCCCGAACGTGTGCCGATGCATGGTGGGCGGCCAAATGCGTCCCGGCCGGATGTCAATGGGAACGCCTGGCCCACTTTGAGCGGAAAGGTGGCGCGAGGCCCTTATCGCTTTTTCGCTTGACAAAATCAGCAGAAAAATCGTAAAACCATCAAACACAATCGAAAACGTCAAAGTTTGATCGAATACGAAGCCACCCGGCCAACAGTTCAAAAGTAAAGACAAGAAACCGTAGCAATTCACTTGAAACGGAACACTTCAAGGGAGCTAAGGACAGCGCAAATGAGACCATCCGAGCAGAACATGAATATGAGAGTCCGCATCTTCAATCGTGCACGATGTAAACGAGCCCTGCTTTTCTCATCATTGTTCGTGGTCCTTCTGTGGGCAACAACGGCGGTTGCCCAGTACACGACGGCTCGGTTGAGCGGCACTGTGGAGGACAAAACCGGTGCAGCCGTCCCCGGGGCGACTGTAACGGTTGAACAGACGGGAACCAGCTATAAGCAAACCGTCAAATCAGGGGTTGCCGGCGAATATCTGTTTCCCAGCCTCCCCGTCGGCAGTTATCAGCTGAAGGTTGAAATGGCCGGCTTCAGCACCTATGTGCAAAAAGGCATCAGTTTGGAAGTCGGACAGTCCGCTAGCCAGAAGGTCACCCTGACGATCGGTTCGATCACCCAGCAGGTCACGGTGGAGGGGAGCGCCAACCAGGTGACCACTGACGATGCGGCCATCACGGAAGTGATCGGTCAGAAGAGCATGGAGAGCATGCCCATGAACGGCCGCGAAGCGCAGCAATTGGTGTTCCTGGTTCCCGGCGCGGTGGATGTAACATCACAGAACTGCGGCGCCAATTGTGAAGGCGGAGTGCTTCCCGGCGAGCAATATGCCAAAGTCAACGGCGGCGGCTCCAACGGAGTCTATTACCTGCTGGATGGTGTGGATTACAACGATATGTATATCAACACCAACTTTCCCTTCCCCAGCCCGGACGCCCTTGAGGAATTCAATGTGCAGACCGATAACATGAGCGCCGCCTATGGAAACGCAACGGGCGGAGTCGCCAATGTTGTCACCAAGTCCGGAACCGATCAAATCCATGGCGATGTCTTTGAGTATCTTCGCAACTATGCGATGGATGCCGCCAACTACTTCAGTACCAGCGGGCCAAACCCGTTGAAGCAGAATCAGTTTGGAGGCACCATCGGCGGGCCTATTCTCAAGGGCAAACTATTCTATTTCGGATCGTATCAAGGCACCCGCCAAAACACCTCCGATAATGGCCTGAGCTCCCAAGTGCCAACCCAGGCTGAACGCAATGGAGATTTCTCAGCGCTTCTTCCCGGAACGGTGTTAACGAACCCGAACCCGCTTTCGCCCTACCAGTTCAACAGTAACAATATGATCAATCCAGCAGCCTTCGACCCAACGGCACTCTATTTAATGAATCACATCCCGTTCCCCAACGACCCGCAAATGGGACCTAACTATTTGAGTTACAATGGCACCCCCTCTATCCAGGACACCGATGAGTACCTTGTCAAGATCGATTACAACATAGGCAAGCATCATCTGAGCGGGCATTACTTCCAACTCAAGTACGTCGTCCCCATCATCATCCCGCCGACCAGCAACATCCTTGAGGGCAATGACGAAGACCCACAAAAGCAGAGCCTCAAGAATATCAGCGCCGTCGACATCTACACGATCTCGTCCAATACTCTTCTCAATAGCTATTTCGGGCTGACAAGGAAGGCCGGACTGACGGAATCGCCAGCGCCCTTCAATATCGTCACTGCGGGCGCGAACATTCCTCAGCCCACCAATTTTCCTGCGACGCTGAATGTCAACGTGTCCGGAGAGTTCACCGTAGGAGAGCAGCCTTCCCCGGGGACCTGGAATCACAGCGACATATCCGATCGCGAGATCGCCACCTTCGTCCATGGCCCGAATGAGCTTCAGTTTGGGGGCGAATGGGAACACTTCAACCTTCCCATGGGAAATTCATATCAATCCGATGGGAACTACAGCTTTGGCGGCGACCTGAGCGGAAACAATCTCTCCGACTTTTTGCTGGGCGATGCATCCTCCTTTGTGCAGGCTGGCGGTTTGTATTTGAACTTTAGCGGAAACGACTGGAGTGCATTCGTTCAGGATAACTGGCACGCGACCAAGCGGCTCACCGTGTCCGCCGGTGTACGCTGGGATCCGTTCTTCCCCTACACGGATAGTGAGGGGCGAGTGGGATGTTTTGTGCCAGGAGCGCAATCGACGCGCTATCCCAATGCACCACAGGACCTGATCTTCGGCGGGAGCAATCATGACGCTGGATGTCCCGCATCGTCAATCTATAACAACTTGAGCAATATCGGCCCACGCGTGGGCTTTGCCTATCAACTGACCCCAGATGGCAAGACCAGCCTCCGCGGTGGAGCAGGCTATTATTACCAGGCGCCCAATGGGGTAGCGTTTGAAGACGTCGTCGGTATTCCGCCGTTCGCTCCGATCGTGAGTATTACTAACACGAATTTCACCAACCCCTATACCGCTGCCGGTGTCACAAACCCCTTTCCCGCATCGTTTGGCCCCATCGATCCAGGTGCTACGGCCACTTTTCCGCAGGACATCGCTTTTACGCAGATCTTCGACAGACACTTCCGGCTACCTCAGATCCTGACGTATAACCTGACCTTCGAGCATGAATTCGGCTCAAGCTTCTTTATGCGGATAGAGTTTGCGGGAAATCACGGTGCTCATCTGGGCGGTACCGGCGATCAAGAGTCCGGACTGCTGCAACTGAATCCCTCGGTCTATATCCCGGGGCAGTCAACGGAGAACAATATTCAATCGCGTCTCCTCTACCCAAACTTCGGGTTTATCGGTTCGATCAACTCCGGAGTGAACAGCAATTACAGTTCCGGCCAGTTTGAAGTGGAGAAGCGCTTGAGCTATGGCCTCACATTCCAGACGAACTATACCTGGTCGCACGCACTGAATAACTTCGGCCCCAATGGACAGGAGTATATATTTGGAATCGGCGGCATCAACACCTGCGGTTGCGGCCGCTCTCTTGACTACGGACCTGACGCCGGTGACGATGCCAGCGTCTTCAGATTGTCTGGCAACTATGCTCTTCCCCGCGTTCCCGTCAAAGGGATCGCGGACAGCGCGATCAACGGATGGAACCTGAGCTACATCACGAACTGGCAGTCGGGATTTCCGTTCACTGCATTTGCCGAAGATGACAACTCGTTCTCGGCGATGGGGAATGACCGTCCGGACATCACGGTGGCCAACATTGGGATGACGAGTCTAAGCTCCAAGCGCTCTCATTCCGCGCTGATCACCGAATGGTTCAACACCGCCGATTTTGTTCCCAATGCGATTGGCACCTACGGCAACATCGGCAAGAATTCGCAGCGTGGGCCGAGGCTGTTCACCACCGACTTCGCCTTGCTGAAGAACGGAAAAGTAGTCGAGCGCCTCGCGTATGAATTTCGCGCGGAGTTCTACAACGCCTTCAACAATGTCAATTTCGGCGATCCCGATGCCGGCCTTCAAGACAGCAATTTTGGACAAATCAGCTCTGCTGGCGATCCTCGCATTCTCCAGATGGCGATGAAGTTCAAGTTCTAACAACCTTTAGCGAACCAGGGTGCGGGGAGATAGGTAAGTTGGCGGCGACGCCATTTATCGATCTGCCCGCACCCTGATCATTTGAAGAGAGCGCCGCGCTCTGCTGCCTGCAAGCAAGCAGCATCAACCATGCTCGATCGGGGGATGAATGGGCGATCCAGGAGCAAGGAGCAAACGGAAGATGCACAAGGAGAGTTTTCCAGGTCTCCGGGTTGCCGCACTATGGCTCTGCGTCGTGGAGATGGGCGCAATGGCCGGGCAGGCGCAGGTCAGCAAGCCGTATGTGGACGAGTTGCTGGCGCAGCACTCCCGGGATGTTCCATGGCGGGAGTATCAGTTGCAAGAGTTTTTGCTGAAGCGCTATCCTTCCCTGCCCGTGCCCACCACCGCTGCGGCCTGGACCGCGGAGGAGGAACGGGTGCGCAAGCACGTTCTCGACGACATTGCGTATCACGGCTGGCCGCGCGAGTGGGTCGATGCTGCTCCCAAATTCGAGGAAGTGGGGGTGATTGAAACCAGCCACGGATACCGGATTCACAAATTGCGCTTTGAGGTTGTGCCTGGCTTCCATTCGACTGCGCTCCTATATGAGCCGACAAAGATCAGCGGCCGCGTCCCCGCCATTTTGAACCTGCTTGGCCATGAGCCGGATGGGATCAGCGTGGAATATGAGCAGAAGCGCTGCATCAACTTCGCCAAGCGCGGCATCATCGCCCTGGATGTGGAGTTTATCGGTTTTGGAGAGCTCACCAATCCGGAGAATATCCACGACTTTGGTGCGCAATTGAACCTCGTCGGCTCCAATGTGCTGGGAGTTTTTTATCTTTCCATGCGGCGCGGGTTGGATTATCTGAGCGTATTGCCGCAGGTTGATCCAACCCGGATCGGCGTGACCGGGCTCTCTGGAGGGGGCTGGCAAACAGTCATGCTCAGCGCTCTGGATCCACGCGTTGCAGTAGCCGTCGAGGTGGCCGGAGTTGGTTCGCGGGAGTCGAACCTGACCCATCCTGCGGATACGAACGAAACCGAAGCGGACGCGCCCGATTTAATGCAGGGCGAAGACTATCCGGAGTTGATCGCGTTGCGGGCTCCCCGGCCCACAATGGAGATTCATAATGCCACTGACAGCTGCTGCTTTCGGGCGCCCCAGGTCAAGCCCTACTTATACGATCAGGTCAAGCCTCTTTTCCAGTTATACGGCGCCTCCGGCGTTTTTGTCTGGCACGAGAATCTTGATCCAGGGTCGCATAACTATCAGCTGGATAACCGCCAGCAGGCGTACCGCTTCTTCAGCACACAATTCAAGCTTCCGGTGCTGGATGGCGAGATCTACAGCGACGATGAGATCCGAACGCCGCGGGAACTTGCCATCGGCGTTCCCGCCGACAACCTGACCTTCCTTACCCTGGCGAGGAAGTTGGCGCAGCAAATCCAGCACCAACCGCCGCCGGCAGACGAAGCAGCGCGCCAAAGCTGGGCAAAAACACAGCGGGAGAAGTTGGAATCCGTGGTTCGCTATACACCGGTATCTCTGGCGCGAGCCTTGCCTGTTGATAACGGCAGGAGCTTCGATTTTCGCACTTTGTCTTATCGCTTCGATTTCTCCAACG
Organism: uncultured Acidobacteriaceae bacterium; assembly: GCA_963808695.1. GTDB lineage: Bacteria > Acidobacteriota > Terriglobia > Terriglobales > Acidobacteriaceae > Telmatobacter. Next base: position 3,304 of record CAWEHF010000005.1, on the reverse strand, counting down.
AACTCAGCGCCAACGGCATCTTATTCCGGGAAGAGGCTGCTCCTGAGAACGCGCCTGCAACCATTGTGCTCGATGACAAAGGCTACCAGGCCGCCGGCGATGTCGTGGCCCAGCATGTGGACCGCGGGGAACAGGTGTTGGTGCTCGACCTATTCTTCAATGGCGATCAGTTACCGGATCGCGGGTCCTGGGAGTTGCTGACAGACAGTATCGGCGAACGTCCTTTGGGGCTGGAAGCCGCTCAATTGGTGGCCTTGGCTCGCTGGTTTCGATCCACCACCGGACGTCCGGTGCAGGTGGAGACAAATGGCATGCGCAATCAGGTGATTGCCCTGACCGCGGCTGCCATAGCGCCCGAGGACTTCTCCGCTCAAGTGAACCGGAACGGCATCACCAGCCTCGCCTATCTGCTCGACAAGCCAGTACCGTTTCGATACGCTCCAGAGCTCTTTTGCCTTGATCTTTACAAGGACTTCGACATCGATACCCTCGCGGCGCTTGCTGCTCCGGGGAAGGTGTCGACTTTCAACAGCCTGCAGTGAAAGCCCCAATGGAGCACGATTAAACTGCGCCCCTGAGGTTCCAGCCAGATGAGTTTACCCTTGCGTGGCAATGGCCGAGACATTGCGCTGCATCCATTTCCCCTGCGTAAAGTCGGGGAATTCTACCGGGGCGCTGCCACGGCTCACGGAGGTGACGCTGAGCGGCCCGACCGCGGCCCAGGAAGCTGCGTCATAGACATCCATGTCCGGTGGGAGTCCCTCACGCACGCATTGCAGCAGGCGGTAGAGCATGAGGTAATCCATGCCGCCATGTCCGCCGATCTTCGCTGCCAGCTCACCCTCTTTCTGCCACAGCGGATGTGCGTATTGCTTCCATGAGTCGATCGGCATATACGACTCATCCTTATTCTGGCCATCGAGATAAATGCGGGGCGGATAGTCTTCAAAGATGCCCTTGGTGCCGGCAATCAGGTTGATGCGGTCGTAGGGGTGAGGCGTGGAGACGGTGTGCTTGACCGTGATCGTGAGCCCCTTCGCGGTTTTGATCAGCGACGTGTTCATGTCTCCGGTCACGTAGCGCTCCTCCATCCGCGGATCGCCGGACTGCAGGTGATCCTTGCGGTATTGATCGAGGCCGCGCTGCGGCGTGCTCATGGAGACAAGGTATGCAAAACGATCGCCGCGCTGCATGTCCATATAGTTGGCGACAGGTCCCAGCCCGTGACTGGGGTACAGGTTGCCGTCGCGCTTGGTGTGTTCCGCACGGCGCCACAAACCCTCTCCCCGATCTGAAAAGAGCTCTTCACGAAGATCGTGAAGGTACGCTCCCTCGCCGTAGAGAAGATCGCCGAATTTTCCGTCATGCACCATGCGCAGAATCAACGTTTCGTTGTAGCCGTAGCAGCAGTTCTCCAGCATCGTGCAATGCTTGCGGGTTTCTTCTGAAGTTTTGACAATCTGCCAGCATTCATCGAGGGTCACCACGCCGGGCACTTCAATGCAGACATCCTTGCCGTGCTTCATGGCGGCAATGGCCATCTCCGCATGCCAACTCCAGGGAGTAGCTACCAGGACCAGATCGATGTCGTCTCTGCCCAGCATGGTTTTGAAAGCATACGGCCCATCGGTGTAAAGCTGCGGCTTTGCCTGACCGGCCGCGACGACCAGCGAAGCGGCATGATCGGCATGTTCCTGAACCAGGTCGCAGAGCGCAACCACCTGTCCGTCCGCGGCGAGAAGATTTTCCAGCAGACTGGTTCCTCGCCCGCCGGTTCCGATGAAGGCTACCCGCGGATTGCGCTTGTCAAAAGGAACATCGATCATGGAGCCGAGCGTTGTGGCAGGGTTCTCCTCTGCACTGGCTTGCGCCAGGTTCATCATGTTGAGGCCGACCGCGCTTGCTGCGCCCAACTGCACAAACTTGCGCCGGCTCCAGGATCCCAATCCCAGGTTCTGCTCATCGGAATTCATCGATTCATCCTCTGTTCTGCACTCTGCATGCTCGTTTCCACCAGCTGGGCGGAAGTGGGAAATTACAACAGTGAAGGGTGAGGGGCACGGCAACAGCAGGAAGCGCAATGCGGAAGGGCATTTCAAGCGCCTGCCGCTCTTCGTCCCCGCAGCACGGTCAATGCGAAACAACTCGAAACTATCGTAAGTAATCGACGATTGAATTCGCAAACGAGATTAGGGGATGAAGCCGTTCCTGTCAAGGTTTTCGTTGAGACCGGGAAATCGCATCATCATCCCTGGAGATCCCGGCAAGGAGGGCCTCAGAAGAGGCGCGCGATGCGAATTCGACGAGCCCTCAAAAACGAGCGAAATCTCAAGCTGGGGACGGGTTGCGTAGGTTCTCCAGGCTCGCCCTCCCTTTGGTCGGCGACGAGAAGATGTTGCTGGGAAGCAAGGGAGAAAGCCACTCAGACGATCATCTCCTGTTCGCTGCCGGGGGCTGCCCAGAAAGGCCTCGCGGTCTGCATTCCAGCATCCTTGCGCCCTCTGGGTACCTTACAGGAAGACCTCAGGGCATCTTGGCTCGTGACGGTGCGGCAAAAAGTCCCACAAATAAGTGTTTACAGAGACGGTTGAGTCCCATTAGGCTCATAGCGAGCGCCAGAAAAAGAAACCAAACGCCGGATTGCGAAAGGCAATGTTCATTTGCGTTAGTAAACCAGCAAATAAACAACTTTCAAGGGGAAACTGCGCATGAGCGAAACTGTCGCTAGTGTAGAACAGAAGCTTCAGCGGAATATTGCGGTTGATGCCTACCGGGGCCCTCACCCTGGGCGTTTGCTGGCTGATGCTCTTTTGGATGTACCGCAACAGGGTTTTCGTTCGCATCTAGACCAAATGCGCGGGCTTTTCACGCACGTGCCCATTAGAGATGGAACTCATGGGGATCAATTGCCCGACCGATGCGCAACGTATCGCGCACACGCTTTGTTTTGCCTGCCTGGCCCCGCCGCTCCCGCTTTTTGCGCAGGTTGACGTGCTGACAAACCACAATCTCCCCCTAAGCGCAAGATGAAGATGAACTGATCGCAATCAGGGAGGATCCGTCTTGAAAAGACAAGCTGACCGGCTGGACCGCCGAGACGGCCTAAACAGTTACATTTCCCCACCGTTGACGGGCCCGCGCCTGGGCGGAGGCAGGGGGACGGCGCCCTTGATGGTTACGGGGTAATCCTTCTGGAAGGAGAGACCGTCGATGCCCTCCACGCGAAGATGGGTCGTGTAGCTGCCTTCGCGCGTGTAGGTGTGCGTCAGCGTGGCGCCATCGGCAACTACGCCGTCGCCAAAGT
>CAWEHF010000004.1:0-78404 GCA_963808695.1 uncultured Acidobacteriaceae bacterium | reverse complement strand
ACATTTCTTCTCCATTCACGATCTGAAACGTCGGTTTGCAGACGTGATTGAACAAACCTGAGCCACTTCCGCCCCATGAGCTGATCTGCGCCATCCATCTTGTCAGCCACGCACCCAAGCCTACTGCAACCCGCGAAAACGCAACTTCGTCCCTCCGAACTGTGCCTTTCGGAGTTAATTACAGATCGTTCATCAGTATTGAAGGCATATGGATACGCGTCAAGGAACTGTTCAAGATAGTTGACTTTTGATTTTGAGCAGCCCATCCTCGGACCATAACCCCAGCCTCTTCAGAGCAATGCGCTCAATTACATTGATGATTGGGATTGAACCGGTTATGCCTCTTTCATTCCCCAAATCTGGGCTCTTCCAACCCACGCACACGGGCGTCGATTCGAAAGAGATTGCCCGCCAGCGGTTCTTGAACGCGTTCAGATGAGGTCAGAGGTGACCGGGCTGAAGTGATGTAGAGTTCGTCGAGGTTCTTTCCGCCAAACGTGCAACTCGTTGGGTACGTCACCGGAAGCATGAACTCCCGTACAGGTTGACCGTATGGATCGTAGCGGGCGATCTTTGCTCCTCCCCATATTGCGCTCCACAGAAATCCTTCACTGTCGACAGTCAATCCATCAGGGACTCCGTTTATCCCCGGGACTTCTATCAATATGCGGCGGTTCTCGATCGAACTCGACGTCGCGTCAAAGTCATAGGCGAATATGACGCCGTGCCGGCTGTCGGTGAAGTACATGGTGCGGTTATCGGGGCTCCATGCAATGCCGTTGGAGACCCCGAATCCAAAGTCCATGCGTCGCAAAGAAAGCCCGGGCCCAAGCCGGTAAAGCGCACTTTGGGAATCCGGACCCAAGCTGCCGACCCAGAAGTTGCCTTGCCGATCGACAGAGCCGTCATTCAGGCGCGATTCGTGCCTTCCGGGCTCAAAATCAGAAATGACTGGCGCAATAGATCGATTCAGCCAGTTCCAGAAGGCAATTCCGTGCGCCGTCGCCATTAATAGCCTCGCCGAATCCTCGACGAGCCCCAATGCGCAGATGGAAATGCCGGTGTCAAAAGTCTCGAGTTTCGCTATCGCAGGAAAGAATCGATGGAAACAATGGCCCTCGATATCGACCCAAAGAAGCACACCGCTCCTGGCGTCCCATAGGGGTCCCTCGCCTAATTGATTCCCGACTTCAAGAATGTTTTCGACTGACGATCCAGTTGTCATTCATTCAGATCCACAACCCTCCCGATATATTGAGCTCGCAACCGGTAACGTGACTTGCTTCATCCGATACGAGATAAGCAACCCCCGCAGCGATGTCTTCTACGGTCTCGAGTCTCCCCAGCGGGGCTTGGGCGCCAACTTCAGCCAGAAATGCCTCCCCTGATCCGCTTGGGGCGTTGCGCGAACGAAGCTCGAGCTCCCCTTCGGTGGGAACCCACCCGACCGTTACCCAATTCACTCGAATTCGGTCCGGCAGAAGGACCTGCGCAAGTCTTTTGGTCATCGTCAGCAGTGCGCCTTTCGATGTTGCATAGGCAATTCGATCAGAAAGGCAGCGAAAAGTGTTTGTTGACCCAATGTTGACGATTACCCCGCCGCCCTGATTTTTCAAATACGGTATGGCCGCCTGGGCACACAGAAATGCCCCTCGCACGTTGATTGCGAAAACCTTATCCCAGAGCTCCGGCGTCGTGTCGCCAATTTCAGCGATTGGAAAGATACCCGCGTTGTTTACAAGCACATCGATCCGCTGGTACCGATCAACAGCGGCAATTACCAATGCTCTGCACGCGACCGGATCCGCAATGTCCGCGGGGTGGAAGAATGCCGTACCACCTGAGATCGTGATCTCATTGGCTATTGCCGCACCCTGTGCCGTATTCCGTCCAGATACCACAACGGCAAAGCCGTCGGCCGATAGGCGTCTCGCAATCGCCGCACCGATGCCGCGAGTGGAACCTGTCACTACCGCGACTTTCACCTCTTTACTTTTGGTCGTCATGCTCACGCTCCGAAAGCTGTCTCTGTCCCTATTTACTTCGAATAGACTCTAACCACCATAGGGTCCTGAAACAAGTGAACCCAGACCGCTTTGTCATCGTGAGGGGCGTTATAGTAGACCGGTTCAGTCGATGGTATCCAACGTGGCCCTTCCCATCGGCCAGCCTCTACACGCAAATCTTTGAGAGCAGGCCACTCGGCTAGCGGAGATTCGAGCGACACCGCTGCCTTCCAACCAATCAGAACAAACTCGTTCGGCTCGGGATGCAGTACCATGACCTGACCACCGGGATCGAAGTTCACGCTCACCTTCGTTCCGGCAACTTCGCCGGTCGTGCTTTCACCATCAAGAAAGACCCCTAACTTGTCGGTGCCGGCGCACAGAGCAATGGCAGGAGTCGCATCTTCGATGCTCGTATAGGCACGCCTGAGATCGAATGCGCCATTCGCGAGCGTCCCGTCCGTGAGCACGTAGGGCTCTGACTCAGTAATCGTTGACATATTGAGCGCCCACGGAGAAAACAGCGGAGCGGCAAAATCGCCAACTGCCAGATAGGCCAGCCGAGGAGCTACCGGGCTTCGATCGGCATTGGTTTCGCTGATAGCCACAATGTTGCGGCCTATGCGATACGATTCCATTCGCTTCAGTAAATCAGCCTCTCGCGCCGTCGCACTGTACAGATTCTGCGAGATGAACGCGACTGACGGTAAGAATTTCAAGTAAGTCGCGACGTCTTCACCCGGTTCCCCGTAGTGTGCTCCAGCAGGGAAATTGATGAAAAACGGCAATGAATCCTCCTGTGCGCCCGCCTCTGTGACGGTATGTAGCCAGCCGGACGCAAATCGATCGGCCGAATATTTGAGGTCATCGGTATACCCCCCCTCTTTGAACAACTCATCGGAACGCGCAGAGTGGTCCCGCCACCTCTTAGGGTTTGAGTAGCCAGTATCGCCGGTAAAGACGTTGATCTCATTTTCCACCTGGATCATGAGGATTGTGTGGCGCTTCGCATCGATTTCTCGGATATGCTTCATGAAAGCACGAAACGCCGTCGCCTCGCGCTCGATCACCGCATCATTGTCATAAGAGATGATGCCGTGATACGACGTACCATCCCCATCCACCGCGCGCGGGTACGTCTTCTCATCTTCAATGATGTCCATTGGGACAAACATCTGGTTGTCCAGATTCCGATAAATGTTCCCGCTGGCGCCGCTGGCGTAGTGGCCGAACCATCCCAGAATCAACCTGAGCCCATTCGCTTCAGCAACGGCTTTGACGTGGTCCACGTATGAGAAATCAAATACGCCCTTCTGCGGTTCAATCTGAGACCACTTCACAGGAACCTTGAGCGTATTCAAATGGATTTTCTTGGCTGCCGGATACAAATAGTCCCAGCCGCCCATCGTTTCGTGATATCGCCCGTACCGGCTCTGGTACCAGGGTATCTCCGCCGCAAGCATGAAAAACGGATGCCCGTCTACGAATAGAATCTGCCTCCCATCCACCGTTTCAAAGTGTGGACGCACATCCTTCGAACTCAGCCTCGCAATGTTTTGGTCGAGAGTTTCCGCTCGAACCGTCAGAGTTGTCGTTGCCAAAAGAGCGAAGATAAGCAGGGCAGTCTTGAGAATTCTCATACGGTTTCTTTACCCGATCTTTTTCCGAATTTTGCATTCGCAACAATTGTGCTTATAAGAACGAGCGATGCTCCACCAAGAAGCTTGGGAGTTATAGGCTCGTGCAAAGTCGTGGTAGAAATCAACACGCCAAACACAGTCATCAAATAAATGGATATCGCAACCGGCGCCAGAGGACGGCGAGTGAGAACCTCCAAGAATAGAATCATCGACAAGCCGTACACCAAGACGGATAGCAGGACCAGGCTGCACCAGGTCTGCCAGTGCAATGCCGCAATTCTCTGCAATGACACCGGCTGTTCCGTTAGCAGATGAAAGGGATACAGGCTGAGGACGACAAAGATATAGCTGTAGAACAGGATCTCTGCCGGTTCAAAGCGATCAAGGAGTTTCTTGCTGTATGCGTTGTAGAACGCCGACCCGAGAGTGGCCAAAAAGAACAGGAAGACACCGAAGAGATAATGCCAGTCAGAGATCGTATGGCCACCATGCACATTAATGCCCGTCATAATCAGTACCCCCGCCAGGGCGAATGCGAAGCTTGGTATTAGTCGCCAGTTGAGGGCCTCGTGAACGATCAATGCCGCGAGAAACGCATTGAAAATTGGAGTCGCAAGCCCAATCACCGCAGCATCAGTTGCGGGAATATACTTGAGTCCCCACGTGACCAGAACATTGCAGGCTACCTGCCCGAAGGCTCCAAGGAGAAAGAAACGGAAGACATTAGCGGGACGCACGGCCTCTTTCCGGATCACACCAAGATAGGCTGGCTGGCCTCTGAGCTTTCTATACAGAAGTGGCAACAAGAGCAGGATCGCCCCAATCATCGGAAACAGGGTGATAGAAACTGGTTCCAGTTCGCGGAGGGCCACCTTGGAAAGTGTCCACTTAAGGGCCCACATAAAGTTGACTAGGACGAGTAGGAATATGTCCCCTTGCCAGGATTCATGAGGGGCGTTTTTATCGCTCGATACCGCGGGAGGAATCCGCTCTCGAGGCCGAGTGGAAGCAATCCGCTCATTCAACGACGCCATCGTTCCACTCCTTGCGCTCTTCCTACACGCCTCAAATCTTCCGGTCCTTCGTCCATGGAGGAGATTACAGTGCCCCATATTTCAGCGCAAAGGTCAAGTTCAAATATGCTGAATTGACTTCTTGACCCGAGCTGTCCGGCACTCGGATGATGATTCGAATGCCCTTCATCAGCACGGATCGGAATTTCCAAGCTGTGCTTCCTGTTTCGCGATCTAAATTTTCGCGTGCATCGGCTAAGAGAATCGGGAGTCCTGTATTTCTCATTGGTCATGGCCGCCGGAATGAGCCTTAGTTCTTTACTGTACGCGGCGCCGCCGCCGCGCACCCTTTGAGTGGACGATGGGACATCGTCATCACCACTCCTCAAGGAGAACTGCCATCGTGGATCGAAATCTCGGAAGATGATCTTCACCCGCAGATTCTCATGGTTGGAGTCACAGATCATGCTAATTCACTGCAAAACTTCAGCTTCATGGGAGCGAGATCCAATTTGTCTCGCCCAAAGGCGAAGAGGGGTTTCCCAACGATTTGCAATTCAAAGGCAAGTTGGTCGGCGGTCGAAATTCATGGCATTGTCAATGGCGCGCCCGGTGAAGAATGGCGATGGGTAGGCTTTCGCGCACCCGCTCTCAAACGCAAGAATCTTCCTCGCTGGGGAAAGCCTCGGAAGCTCTTCAACGGCACCGACTTCACAGGATGGCACTTTCTCGACCCGGCCAAAGCGGGAAGCTGGATCGTCAATAATGCGGAGCTCGTGAGCAACTGGTCTCGGCTCGGAACTCGTCACCAACGAGAAATTTGAGGACTTTAAACTGCACGTTGAATTCAAATGCAGTCCATCGTCCAATAGCGGTGTATACCTCCGTGGCCGTTATGAGGTGCAAATTGAAACCGACTCATGGTTCAAGCCAGGCGATCGCCACACCGGAGCTATCTATGGATTCCTTGCGCCGACTCCTGAGCAGCCTCGCAGGTCCGATGTTTGGCAGACCTTCGATATTACCCTGGTCGGACGAATTGTTACCGTCGCGCAGAACGGAATCATCGTGATCGATCATCGTGAAATTCCGGGAATCACCGGCGGTGCCCTTGATAGTCACGAGGGCTCGGCTGGCCCAATCTACCTTCAGGGCTCCGAGGAAGGTATAGTTGAGTTCCGAAATATTGTGGTCACACCGGCCGGGAAGCTGGCACAGTCCGACACACTGAACATCGACATTTGAGTCTTTCGAGTTCTCAAGTCTGACATTTGCTTTTAAGGAATCTTCTGCAAATTCAAACGATTCATCGGGCACTTGAAGATCGATTATCCCGGAGAGATGAAATGAAATCAGCGGCACAATTTCCAGTAACGGAACTCGATCGAAGGGAGTTCGTACGTCTTGCCCTCATGAGTTCAGCTGCAATCCTCGGTTCGACTCACCTTGAGAGCGCCGAAGAATCAGATACGCACTCAGTTGCATACTCAGGCGCCCTGCGCGCATTGCCACCTGGCACGATCAAGCCGGAAGGTTGGCTGCGGACCTATCTGGAGAAGCAGGCATTTCAGCTTGGGTCCATGTTGCCGCAGGTTTCCTGGCCATTCACTGAAGCGTATTGGGCTGAAGAGCAAGAGGGTGAATCTTGGTGGCCATGGGAGCAAAAAGCGTACTGGATCGATGGTGCGACTCGCCTTGCTCTAGTTCTTAATGATGAACAGCTTTTGGCGCAAGTTAGCAAGCCCATCGGATACACACTTGAGCATGTCGACGAAAACGGATATCTGGGACCAGAATTCTTCGAGGATCCGAAGGGCGATTTCCACCGCTGGCCGCAGACGTTGTTCTTTCGCGCCCTTGCCGCCGCTTCCGATGCGGGATCTCCTCTTCAGGGAGTTGCCGCCGGACAAATCGTCGAGGCCATGCAGCGGCATTACCTCGCTGATCTGGCTTCATATGGAACTCCATTAAGAAATGTGACCAATATCGAAGACATCCTCTGGTGCTACGAAAGGACCGCGGACCCCCGCCTGCTGGCGCTCGCTGAAAACGCATGGAAGGAATTCTCTAAGGTTGCTTCTGATCCTGATCACGGCGACCTTTCTGCGTTGCGCGTCTTCGCAGCTACGCCGATCAACGCACATGGAGTAACCTATGCTGAAACTGCAAAGCAGCCGGCCATCCTCTACCTATATACAGGAAAAGATGAGTACCTGAAGTTTGCGCTGGCAGCACAACGCCGCATCTTCGATCACCACATGCTGATTGATGGCATTCCATCCACATCTGAGTGGTATCGAACCAGGACCTCGCTTGATTCGCACGAAACCTGCGATATTGCCGACCACGCGTGGACGTGGGGGCATTTGCTACTGGCAACAGGTGAAGCCATCTGGGCAGACCGCATCGAGCGCGCATGTTTGAATGCTGCCCCCGGCGCAATCAAGAGCGACTGGAAAGCCTTGCAGTATTTCTCCTGCCCCAATCAGTTCCTCGCAACGCTCGACTCGGACCACAACGTCATGGAACACGGCGGCCGCATGATGGCCTATCAGCCCAATCCCGGCCAACGCACCGCCTGCTGCGGGGGAAATGTGCATCGCATTTTTCCCAACTATGTGATCCGCATGTGGATGAAGAGCAAAGATGGCGGCCTCGCCGCTGTGCTGTATGGCCCCTCGATAGTGAACACCACTGTCGGGCCGGACAGCGAGCCCATTGAAATTGTGCAGACTACTAACTACCCGTTTGACGAAAACATCCATTTCACCATCCACACCGCGAAGTCGGTGTTGTTTCCTCTTTCGCTCAGAATTCCCCGGTGGTGCGATACGCCGCGCCTTACGCTTAATGGCACAACCGTTGCTACTTCACCGACACCGCAAGGATTTGTTGTGTTGCGTCATACCTTTAACCAGGGCGATGTAGTTACGTTAACCCTTCCCATGAAGGTCGCACTTACGCAGTGGCCCCAGGAGGGCGTCGGGGTCGAGCACGGCCCATTGGTCTACTCGCTGCCCATCCGTGAAAAGTGGACAGCAACGGTGGAGCGAAGGTTTACGACGCCGGAGTTTCCCAGTTGGGAAGCTCTTCCTGCAAGCCCATGGAACTACGGCCTTGCTCTCGATGCGTCGAAGCTCGCAAGCGAAGTGATAGTCAAAAGAAACACGGTTGAACCCAATCAATCCCACGAGCCATGGGACAATCCCCCGATCTCAATCGAGGTTCCGGCCCGGAGAATTGAGGGCTGGGAACTGCAAGCTAATCCCGACAACGTGGCTCAGAAGTTCACTCCCTGTTTACCCGATCTGAATTCGGCCAGTGTGAGTGAAACCCTGGAGCGCCTTTCTCTCGTTCCATATGGATCTACGCAATTGCGGGTTACCATCTTTCCTAACCTGCAAAAGCGTAACCCCTCCGAAAGCGTGAATGGAGAATGAACAAGACAGCGATGATTTTTCCCGGAGTTTGAGTTCCAGTCGCTGTTTGTCCGATGTGAACGGCACATCGCTACCTGATCAATCCTGGGAACCGTTGATTGTCTCAGGATCAAATTCGCCCCGGAGAATTAGTTTACTCAAGGAATGAAGTGTGCCTCGAGAACTCTGCTTGAAATTGGAACGCTCGTTGGTTGTCAGAGCCGCATGAACCGAATGGAAGAAGAGAGATTCTTAGGCGGCAGCGGCACAAAACTGCTGCTGCTCGCCCACCCTGACGATGAATCTATCGCCGCGAGCTTCTTTTTGCAGCGCCAAAGCAACGCCTATGTGGTATTCGCAACAAGCGGCGACTACGCGACTCCAGAAAAGCTCAAGCAACTCGGGTTGCTGCATTCGTATCAATACGCAGTCGAGCGCAAACAAGAAGCGCTGAATGCACTCGGCTGCCTCCAACGACTGGCGGGTAGACACTTCCTTCAATTTCCCGACAGCCAGCTCCATCTGTGCTTACCCGAGTTCTTCAGGGCTTTGAGCAACATTGTCATGGATTTCAAACCGGAATTGGTTCTTACCCACGCTTTAGAAGCGCAGCACATCGACCACGACTCGTGCAGTTTCGTCGCCTCAAGAATTCGCGCTCGACTGGGCATTCCCATCTGGGAGATGCCCCTTTATCACAGTCGAGGCGGCAATATTGTTGCACAGCAGTTTAGGGAGGGAACCAGTATTTCTACAGTGGAGGTAATACCTTCTTCTCTCGAGATCGAAGTCAAAAAGCGGATGCTTGGATGTCATCGGACTCAAGTAACTCTCGGAGTCTTCAGAGAATTGGGTATTGATGCTGCGCGTCCTGAGCGATTCCGGCCACAGAGAGCATACGACTATCTCGATTTAGACGCGACTCTACCAGCGATGACGCGGTCAATCTCTAAACTTGAAATCAACTAGGAATGCTCGAATCGAAGGGCAAATTGGTCGCTGCGTTTCAATGTTATTGCGTGGCGACCTATCAGCTTTTGTTCCGGACAGAGCACATCTCAGAACTCGAGTCTTGGGGGGCACGGAATCTAAGAGCGGTTTGCTGCTAAAACCTGCAGATTCGAAGATTCGTAAGCGTCCCGAGTTTCTTTCAATTACCCACAATTCGGGGCGGGTTCGGTTAGTTATTGATGGATCGTATTCTGCCTCAAGCCAGATACTTACGCTGTGAGGATGATGCATGGCGAAGTAGTTGCCATGAGGAAACTGCGACAGGGGCGAGGTGTGCAATGCCGGAAGTCGTCTGCGGATTTCCGGTCGGAAGAATGGATTGACAATGAAGTGGTGGGATGCGAGTTTGAGGATGTTCGTCATGGCAAGCGACTGCGACAACTTTTGGAGCAGTTGTCACATAGAGTAGGTGCAACCACGCCATGGGCATGTCAGGACTGGGCCAACACGAAGGCGGCCTACCGCTTCTTTGGTAACGAACGGATCAGCGAATCCAATATTCTCGCCGGTCATTTTGCCTGCACGCGCGAGAGATTTTCCGCTAGCCATGGCTTCCCCCTTCTGGTTCTTCACGACACGACGGAGTTGTCTTATCGGCACGAAGATACCGCATCGATCGGAATCCTGAAGAAGATACCTGCAGGCCACAAAGGGCGTGCCGGGCTTTACACCAGTTGCGGCATTCTGATGCACTCCAGTTTGGTAGCGACCCGCGACGGGCTGCCACTGGGTCTGGCGGCGATCAAATTTTGGAACCGAGACAAGTTTCACGGCGCGAATGCGCTGAAGCGACGGGTTAATCCGACGCGCGTGCCGATCGAAAAGAAAGAGAGCATTCGCTGGCTGGAGAACCTGAGACAGTCCACCGAATTGCTGGCAGACCCTGGACGCTGTGTGCACATCGGAGATCGGGAGAGCGACATCTATGAACTGTTCTGTCTGGCTCAGCATCTAGGCGCCCATTTTCTGGTGCGCACCTGCGTCGACCGGCGGGCCGGAGATGGTGAACATACGGTTCGCGATGCGATGAAACAAGCTCCAGTTCGGGGACTGCATCGTGTTCAGGTGCGGAACAAGCAAGGGGAATTTTCTACTGCAGTTCTTGAAATTCGCTATCGACGCATGGTGGTTCGCCCACCCATCGGCAAGCAGAAAGACTATCCGGAACTGATCCTCACGGCGATCCACGCCAGCGAGAGAGATACTCCGAAAGATCGCGAGAAGATCGACTGGAAACTGCTTACCGATCTGCCAGTGCGCACGCGTCAGGAAGCTGCTGAGAAACTTGATTGGTACGCGCAGAGATGGAAGATCGAGACCTTCCACAAAATCCTGAAGTCCGGATGCAGGGCGGAAGAAGCGAAGCTGAGAACAGCCGAGCGACTTGTAAACCTCATCGCAATCCTGTGCATACTGAGTTGGAGAATTTTCTGGGTCACCATGTTGAATCGCACGCGGCCAGGAGCATCGCCTGATGAGGCCTTTACGGAACTTGATCAATACCTGTTGGACGAATTGGTACCCGATAAACCTGCGCGGAATCAAACAGCACCTCTTGCGCACTACATCACGAAGCTTGCCCGATTAGGTGGCTATCTCGCTCGCGCACACGATCCGCCACCGGGCAACACCGTGATCTGGAGAGGTATGTCACGACTCACCGACATAGAACTGGGCATCATGATCGGAGTCCAACTTGTGGGTAATTGAAAGGAGATCGGGACGCATACGGTAATTCTGTTGCTGAGCGCTGACAAACGGTCTGCGTTTCGCGTTCCTGCGATCGGGCACGCGTCCGCTTAGCGCAGAAAGGGGCCATTTCTAATAGAATTGGGGGTGGTACCACAGGTACCGTTTTTGTATAGAATTGGTTCTACAGTATAGATTTCATAGACGCCATGGAATTGTATGGAGACATGGAACTTGCTGATTTCAAAATGAATACGGCCTAAGAGGCTCAGTTTCAATAAGTTGATAATGGTCGGGGCGGAGGGATTCGAACCCCCGACCCTCTGCTCCCAAAACAGATCAGATCATCTATTGAACCCTATTGAAATTGCGTTAAAATAAGTGCTTCTGATTGAAAGGCTTACCGCGTGCGACCCGATCCTTGTTGATCTTTATGGCTTCTGGGTGCTTTGACAGCTACAAAATCGACTACATTCAGTGCGCCCCAATAATGTCGAATTCGCATATCCTGATTTCGCTACTCTGAATTGGACCGATCTGCGGTGCAGTCACCGAGGCTCGGGGAACGTCCCGTCTGTCCGTCTGTCCCCGGTTTTCCGGTTTTCCCCGGTTTTCCCACGAATTGAAGCCATCGCTTGCATCATATCGCTATCGCGGGTTTCAGAATCGAGACCCGGGCCCCGCCTTATTTCAAACGTGTAGCACACTCGGGTCATTTAGAGAGATTCGTTGATGGATTGATGGCTGCTGGCCAGTTCGATCTCTTCTTCCAAGCACATTTCTCGTCTTAACCGTTAGACACAGCCCATTTCACGCCCGGATTGAATTTCGGCGAACCACACCCCGGTCCCCGAATGCGAGGGGGGCAACCGCCGTTCTCGAGCTCTATAGGGGATAATCGCTCCTCCATGGCGCCTGAAGTTCTGAACTGTCAAGATTCCAGGTAGCAAGCAACTCTTCGACTTGCTCAAGTGTATCCAGTTGAACCAGATGGGAATCAACTAGCTGTTCCTCGCCAAAATACTGATCTACCAACTCCTCTGGAATCTCAAACCGCCGCACTCGCCATTGGCTGACACCCTTCTCTGGCAACGGCGGATAGACTCCCACGAAAGCGCGGTACCCTTGACGGATTGCGGGAAGTTCGCAGGCTGCGGTCCGAGTCGCCATCTGAAATCCGTTAAGAACCTCTTGTGTAAACAAGCTTCCCTCTCTACTTCGAATTGAAGAATATTCTGATGATGGGGCCCGCGAAAGTGTGGATTTGGAGATGATCACTCGCTCCATGAGGATTGCTTGGGAAACCGGGGACAGACGGGATGTTCCCCGGAAACCCGCAGGCGAAATCCCGACCCCGCCGCTGCGGGCGAGGGACCTCTTCATTAATGGTCGGGGCGACTGGATTCGAACCAGCGACCCTCTGCTCCCAAAGCAGATGCGCTACCAGACTGCGCTACGCCCCGACGCTGTCTCGATTGTATCGCGAAGCATGAGTTTCGGTCGGCGGACGCCGTGCCGATTCGAGACCTTGAGTGACTGAGAATCGCCCGCACGGTCGCGGGATTCCGACAGCTCAGCGCCGGAGAAGCCACGCCAGCAGCCACAGTGTGAGCAGGACCGGCAATGCGAAAACGAGACCAAGGGCAGAGGCGATCAGCGCGAGAAATGCCCAATCTCTCCACGTGTGACGGCGCGGCTCGCCGAGGTGGCGCGTGAGCAACCGGTAGTTGCGGCGGTTCGCCTTCCAGGCGATGTCGAAGGCATCGCCGAAGACCGGAATGGTGCCGACCAGAACGCCGATGCCGAGGTTGACGGCCATGCGGACCAGCGTGACATAAGGGACGCCGCGAATCCAGGCAGCCAGCGGGATTACCAGCGAGAGAATGCCGGCAAGAACATCGCCGAGCCCCGGAACGAGACCGATGATGCCGTCGATGCCGAAACGGATGCGGGTTCCCGGTATGCGAAAGGCCTCATCGAGCAAGATCTCGATGCCGCGCAAAGTCCGATCGCGGAAGAGCCACGCTCCGCGGTTCCAGCGGTCAATCGGCTGTGCGACGCCGTCAACGACCTCCAGCTTTTCATCTTGTCGTTTCATAGCCCGCTGCTCGATGGTCGAAGCCGCCGCTCAAATCTGCCGAGACCCCGCCGCGCCTGCGCTCTGCGGGCGCGCAATTTGCCGCTGAAACACCAACGCCGCTGCGCCCCTCAGCCGCGCAATCTCCCCTTCATGCGTGGGGATGATTCGCGGCGGTGTCCCTGCCAGCACAAACGACTTCACTTCCCTCTCGATGATCCGCTCGAATCGATGCCACGCCGAAGTAATCTCACCTGCAATTAGAATTATGGCCGGCGACAGGCTTGCAATAATGATCCGCAAACCGCGCGCAATGTAAAGGGCTTGTTGTTCCAGCGCCTCCTGCGCGTCCTTCGATCCCTCCTCGGCCAGGTTCAGCAGCTCATGAAAACTCACTTCCTTGTTCCCGGCGCGCAGTTTGCGAAAATAACGCACCGCGGCGCGGCACGATGCATACGTCTCCCAGCAGCCCTTGCGCCCGCACCCGCAGCGCGGACCTTCAGGATCGAGCGAAATGTGACCGAATTCGCCGGCCATCCCATGAGTTCCTGAGATGATTCTTCCATCCGCGAAAACTCCGGCGCCGATACCCTCTGAGATGGTTACAAGCACGATGTCGCGAATGCCATCCATGCGGCCAAACGTGAGTTCCGCCAGCAGGCACGCCGTGGCCGCGTTCTCCATGTTTACCGCAAGCCCAAACTCCGCTTCGAGCGCGCCCTTCAAATCAAATTCGGGCCAGCGCAGGTTGGGAGCAAATGTCAGGCGCTGCGTTGCCGGATCGACCCTCCCCGGAAGGCTCACGCCGATGCCCTCGATTGCGCGATCGGTGAAGAACGCCTTGAATCGCCTGATGCAATCCACAATCAGCCTGGTCGATGCCGCCGGATCCGACGTCACCGGCACTTTGCATTGCGACAGCAGCCGCCCGTTCAAATCCACAACTGCCACAATCGCCAACCGGGGATGAATATCCACGGCAATCGCGACAATATGCTCGTTCAGGCCCAGCAAGGTTGGGCGCCGGCCTCGCGGTGTAGTGCCGACCGCTCTCTCTACCACCCAGCTCTCGCGGATCAACTGCTCCACGATCTGCGAGACCGTGCTCTTCTGCAGGCCGGACGAGCGCGACAGCTCGATCCGCGAAGTCAGCTGGTTCTCGCGAATCAGCTCAAGAATGATCTCGCGATTGATTCGGCGCGCGGTCTCGCTCGAGGCAACCTCGGTATCGGTCAGATCGACATGTCGTATTCCCGTCATTCGTTTGCAGATTCCCGAAGTGAGTCAGTTTGAAGGGTACGGGCTTCAACCCGTACATCAATCAATCGAAGTGTCGGCGGGCTTTAGCCCCTGAGGGGAAGTTTTTCAAACTGACCCGCTAATCAAAATCCCCGTGCCCGCATTGAACGCCGCACCCGGCTGCGCCGCTGCTGAGTTAGGCCTGGGCGAGTCACACAAACTATAACATCCGGTTGGACTGCCCTGTCATCGTACGGGGCTGCGTCCATTAGCGCCCAGCTCATCGCTTCTGTGCTCCCAATTAAGTAGCGCTCGTCACATAAATCGCGCTTGGAAAGGGCACGGCTTTAGCCGTGCCGTGAATGGCGCATAAGCGGCTGGGCTTTAGCCCCTGAGGGATGCTTCAAAATCTCCTCAACCCATTTATGCAACCAGTTCTAGTCACGCGCACTCTCAGCCATTATCCTGTTGTTGATTGTCTTCCCTATGGAGGCCGCCGCAATGAGCAAGACTTCCCTGACCGACACTCTGACTTCGGAACAAATCTCCGCCATCACGCGCGAGACCAACTACGGCACCTGGCGCTTCCAGAAGACCTGGAAGCCGCTGCATATCGCCGATGCCGAGGGCTGCTGGTTCACCGATGGCGCGGGCAAGCGCTACCTCGACTTCAGCTCGCAGCTCATGTGCGTTAATCTCGGACACAAAAACCCGCGCGTCGTCGAAGCCATTGCCGAGCAGGCGCGGGAACTGTGCTATGCCGCGCCGGGCTACGCCACTTCGGCTCGCGCGCGTTTGAGCGCCAAGCTTGAAGAGGTGCTGACGGCGGGCCTCAACAAATACTTCTTCGCCACCAGCGGCACCGAAGCCAATGAAGCCGCGTTCAAAATCGCGCGCATGTACACGGGCAAAACCAAGATCGTCTCGCGCTATCGCTCCTATCATGGATCGACGATGGGCTCCATTGCGGCAACCGGCGACCCGCGCCGCTGGGCCATGGAACCGGGCGGCAAAGGGGGCGGCGTGGTCTTCGCGCCTGAGACCAATTGCTACAACTGTCCCATCAAGCACACCTATCCCGGCTGCAACATCGCCTGTGCGGACTACATCGAGCACATGATTCGCAATGAGAGCGACGTGGCCGCCATCATCCTCGAACCCGTTGTAGGCACCAACGGCGTGCTCATTCCGCCGCCTGAGTACTTCCCTCGCCTGCGCGAAATCTGCTCGCGCCACGGCGTGCTTATGATCGCCGATGAAGTGATGGCCGGCTGGGGCCGGACCGGCAAGTGGTTCGCCGTCGATCACTGGGGCGTGAAACCCGACATCCTCGTCACCGCCAAGGGCATTACCTCGGCCTACGTTCCGCTCGGCCTCTGCGCCACCACTAGCGAGATCGCCAATTACTTTGAAGATCATTACTTCTCGCACGGCCACACCTACGAGGCGCACCCGCTCACCCTCGGCCCCGCCGTCGCCACCATCGAAGAGATGCAGCGGCTCAACCTCGTCGAGCGCGCAGCATCGCTTGAGCCCTACGTGCGCGAGAAACTCGAAGCCCTCAAAGCAAAACACGTTTCCGTCGGCGATGTCCGCGGCCTCGGGCTCTTCTTCGCCGTCGAGCTGGTCAAGAACCGTACCACCAAGCAGCCCTTCAACACCATGCGCGACAAGGTTGATGGCAAACCCCTCGTCGTCGATCAGATCGCCGCGAAGATGATGGCGCAGGGCGTCTCGATCCAGGCCTGGGTAAGCCACTTCGTCATCGCCCCGCCATTAATCGTCACCAAAGAGGAACTGGATCTTGGCATCGCGGCGCTAGACGAGCACCTCTCCATCGCTGACGCAATGGTTGAAGCCTGAGAGCAGGCGAAGAAGAGAATTTCACTTTGGGAGTGCAGTAGCATCAGCCCGCAAGGAGCCCCATAAGCAAGCTACGATCCATCCCCTTCTTGCTGTTAGTCCTGGTAGCCACCGCTCCAGCTGCGGTCAGGCGCATTCCAATCAAATCGGGTGTGGTTTTGAATCCCGGCGAGACCTACACCGCTCAGATAGACGCGTCTGCACCGGTAGAAATAGCCTGGACGGTAAATCAGGCCAAACCGTGCGCCACGAATTGCATCGAGGCTACCGAACTCACTCGGAACACGCACTTCGGCTTTGCCACGGCGCTCGGCGGTTCAAAGGAGTATCCACCTGTCTCCGGCAAAATTGCTGTCCAGTATAAGAACATCTCGCAGGAACCTGTCACCATCGACGTCTACCGCATCCAGCGAACCTGCGATGCCGAGGCCTGTCGCTATTTCGACAGCACCAGGAAGGGCCGCACGCAAGTGTTCAAGATCGACCAATTCAAATCGATCACCACCAGCGCTGACGGCTCCTACTCGCTCATCTCCGGCGTCGCATTGAGCGGCCGCCCGTTCCGCGTCCGCGTCGTCTGGTGGTGGGACGACAAGAATGCAATCGGCCCCAACTGCTCTCGGTGGATCAAAAGGTATTTGGACAACCACACGCCGAAGGAGCAGTATCGCCCTTACGTGATCTCCGGGATCGAGGTCGGCGACGGAGACAACCTCGTCCTCAGGTCAGTCGATGACTGCGTTTCCAAAGCTGATCATTTCGGAGTCCTGTCCGAAGACGAAGTGTTCAAATAATCGCGGCTGCAGTAGCATCGCACGAGATGCGCATTTCTATTCCCTATTCCCTATTCCCTATTCCCTGCTTTTATCTCGCCACTTCTTCCGCTTTCTGTATCACGCCTTCCGGCGCAGCCAATCGCATCATCACCAAATAACTCAAGCCGGCCGTAAAGAATCCCACGAACCACGCGTAATCGTAAAGAAAATGCAGCGCCGGCACAAACAGCCCAACCAGCGCAACCGCCACGCCCAGCACCAGCGCCGCCATCGCGCGCAGATTCACGCCCTTGGTGTAGTGGTACGCGCCGTCGCGATGGTAAAGCGAGTTCACGTCGAGCTCAGTTCCGCGAATCAGAAAGTAGTCAGCAACCATGATGCCCGCAACTGGCCCCAGCAGCCCCGAGTAGCCAATCAGCCATCCGAAGATATACGCGTCTGGCGTCGCCAGCAGCTTCCAGGGGCACATCGCCAGTCCAAGAAATCCCGTAATCAGCCCGCCAGTTCTGAAGCTGATCAACCGCGGATAAAGGTTCGAGAAATCGTTTGAAGGCGATACCACATTCGCCCCGATATTCACGTTCAATGTCGCCACCAGGATGGCGATCAGCGCGATGAATGCGACCACCGGCTGATGAAACGCGCCAATCAGCGCAATCGGATTCCAGATCGCGTGCCCGAACAGCACCGTCGATGCCGACGTGACTGCGATGCCGACGAACGTGTACAGCACCATGGCCACCGGCAATCCAAACGCCTGTCCCCACGACTGCGCGCTCTGCGACTTTGAGTAGCGCGTAAAGTCGGGAATGTTCAACGCCAGCGTGGCCCAGTAGCCCACCATCGCTGTGAGCGAGGGGAAAAATACCGCCAGAAACTCGCGCGTCGAACGAAATGAACTCGGCGTGGAAAGCATCGTGCCAAAGCTGCCCGCCTTCATCCGCACCCAGATCAGCAGCGCCGCTGCCATTACAAACATGAACGGCGCGCCGAAGGCCTGCAGATGGCGAATCGACTCGACCCCGCGCCAAACCACCGCCATATTCAGCAGCCAGAACCCAAGGAAACACGCCCACAGAATCCCGCTGTTCCCTGCCGCACCCGGCCAGATCACCACCAGCATCGCGTCAATCGCGCTGCCGCCAATCCACGACTGAATCCCAAACCATCCGCACGCTACTACCGCGCGCAATATCGCCGCCAGGTTGGCGCCGCGCACCCCGAATGGCGCGCGAATAAACACCGGGAACGGAATTCCGTACTTCGCGCCCGCATGCGCGTTCAGCAGCATCGGCACCAGCACAATCAAATTGCCCAGCAGCACCGTGCCTACCGCTTGCTTCCAGTCCATGCCCTTGGCAATCAGCGACGACGCAAGCTGGTAGGTCGTGATCTCCATGCACATTGAAAACCACAGCGCCGTGTAGTTATAAAAGCCCCACGTGCGTTGCTCCGGCGCAGTGGGCCTAAGGTCTCGGTTCGATAAAGATGGATCGACGGTGCTCACGGGACCTCCTCCGTGGTCGAGGTGCTCTATCTAGAGCGTGTTTCATAAATGCCTCGAAGCCGATTCCTCTCTTTTGGAATCAATGATTTACTGGGCGCGAGAATGTTTATGAAACACGCTCTATTCAAAGCAAGTGCTAACCAATAAAGCCGCCGTAATAAACGGGGTCGTCATCCTGAGCGTAGCGGAGCGCAGCCTTGCGCTTCGCAGAGTCGAAGGACCTGCACTTGCTTTAATTTGCCCGGCCCGCTTCGCCTAACCAACTACGGCGACCTAAGAACCCACCCACGCACGACAAAACTATTCCCTGGTCCCTATTCCCTAGTCCCCAGTCCCTATTCCCTGCTTTATCTCCACGCCCCGCCCCGCGCCTCTCTCCGCAAATAATTCCCCCGTCCCGGCTTGCCGACGAAATCGCCCTTCCGCACAATCAATTCGCCGCGCGAATACACGTCGCGCGCATTGCCGCGCACCCTGAAGCCCTCGAACATCGAGTAGTCCACCCGCATGTGGTGAGTCTTCGAGCTGATCGTATGCTCCACGCCCGGATCCCACAGCACAATATCGGCGTCGCTGCCAACCTTGAGCGCGCCCTTCTTGGGATACATGCCGAAGATGCGCGCCGGCGCCGTCGACACCAGCTCGACGAATCTGTTAATGGAAAAATTCCCCTGCCCCACCCCGTGATGGTGCAGCAATTGCAGCCGGTTTTCGATGCCCGGCCCGCCATTGGGAATCTTGGTGAAGTCATCTTTGCCCAGCGCCTTCTGGTCTGCAAAACAAAACGGGCAATGGTCCGTCGACACCACCTGCAGGTTGTCCTTGCGCAACCCCTCCCACAGCTTCGGCTGGTTCTTCTTCTCGCGCAGTGGCGGCGTAAATACGTACTTAGCGCCCTCCCAGCCCTTGTCCTGCACATCCTCGAGCGAGAGCAGCAAATACTGCGGGCAGGTCTCGGCGAATGCCGGCAATCCGCGGTCACGCGCCTCACGCACCTGGTTCAACGCGTCCTCGCTCGAGAGGTGCACAATGTAGACGGGCACGCCGGCCATCTCAGCCATCGCAATCGCGCGATGCACCGCTTCAGCCTCGGCGCGCGTGGGGCGTGTGAGCGCGTGGTGGATCGGCGCGGTCTTTCCCTCCGCCAGCGCCTGCTGCACGATTACGTCAATCACCGAGCCGTTCTCGGCATGCATGCAAATCAGCGCGCCGTTCTTCGCCGTCTGCCGCAGCGCCTTGAAAATAGTTGCATCGTCAACCATCAGCAAGTTGGGATACGCCATGAACAATTTGAAGCTGGCCACGCCCTCACGCACCAGGTCGTCCATGTCCTCCAGGCCCGCGTCAGGCAGGTCGGTCACAATCATGTGCAAACCGTAGTCGATGCACGCTTTGCCCTCGGCCTTCTTCCACCACGTGTCCAGCGCCGAGCGCATCTTGGTTCCACGCGCCTGGATCGCGAAGTCCACAATCGTAGTAGTCCCGCCAATCGCCGCTGCCCGCGTGCCCGTCAAAAAGTCGTCGGCCGATGTAGTGCCGCCAAACGGCATGTCGAGATGCGTATGCGCATCCACTCCGCCCGGCAGCAGCAGCAGCCCTGTCGCATCCACAACAGTCTCGGCCGCACTCGCCGGAATTCCCGCGCGAATCTCCTTGATGGTCGCGCCGTCAATCAGCAGATCGGCCTTGACGCTGCCATCGGCGTTCACAATCGTTCCGTTTTGAATGAGTACTTTTGACATATCCGCTCCGCCTGCGATTGCCGAGTGCCCCATCCTAAACGCGTCTTTTGCGTTTAGGGTGGGATCGCACTTCCCTCACCCCTGGCACGAACAAGCTACTCCCTATTCCCTATTCCCTACTCCCTAGTCCCTGTCTTGTCCGCTCCTCCCAAGTCTCCGGCTTCAGCCCTTCATCCAAGCGCACCATGGTGATGCATCCCTCTACCGGGCACACAAGCGAGCAAAGATTGCACCCCACGCACTCTGTCTCATCCACGCGCGGAATGCGCTCCAGCGGAGTCGGATACGGACCCGTCGCGCTCGCCTCTGCCCGCTCTTTGCGCGTCACCGGCGTCACTGCAATAGCCGCGCGGCTCGCAGTTTCTTTCTGCGCCGGCGTCTCGTGGAGTTCCACGTGCCCATCCACCGGCCCGCTCACGCGATCGAGATGAATGCACTGGTGCGCGCCATCCCAGCACGCAATGTGGCACAGGTCGCAGCCAATGCACGTCTGCTCGTCGATGCGCGCCACAATCTTGTAATTCAGGTTAAGGTGCTTCCATTCCGTCACGCGATTGAGCGAGAGTCCGCGAAAATCCTCGATCGTCTCGAATCCTTTCTCGCGCATCCAATTCTCAAGCCCCTCGACCATGTCTTCAACTATGCGGTATCCATAGTGCATCACGGCCGTGCACACCTGCACCGTTCCGCAGCCCAGCAGCATAAACTCCGCTGCGTCGCGCCACGTGCCGATTCCGCCAATGCCCGAAAGCGGTAGTGCACTCTCTGCATCGCTCATGATCTGCTGCACCATGTTCAGCGCGATGGGCCGCACCGCCGGTCCGCAGTACCCGCCGTGCGAGCTCTTCCCGTCCACATTCGGCCGCGGCGTAAATGTGTCAAGATCGATACCTGTGATCGAGTTGATGGTATTGATCGCTGAAAGCCCATCGGCCCCTCCGCGCTTCGCCGCCCTCGCCACTGCGCGAATGTCGCTGATATTCGGCGTCAGTTTCACCAGCACCGGCGTGCGCGCCTTCTCCTTCACCCATGCGGTAATCATCTCGGTGTACTCGGGCACCTGCCCAACCGCCGAGCCCATGCCGCGCTCGCTCATGCCATGCGGACAGCCGAAGTTCAATTCAAGTCCGTCTGCGCCCGCGTCCTCAGCTCGCGTAACAATCTCGTGCCAGTCCTCGCGTGTCGACGCCACCATCAGCGACGCAATCACCGCGTGCTTCGGATAGCGCTTCTTTACCTCCAGCATCTCGCGCAGGTTCACTTCTACCGGCCGGTCGCTGATGAGCTCAATGTTGTTGAACCCCATCACGCGCCGCCCCTCCCAATCCACCGATGAGTAGCGCGAGCTCACATTCGTAACCGGCTCGCCAATCGTCTTCCACACCGCGCCGCCCCAGCCCGCGTCAAAGGCGCGCATAATCATCTCGCCCGTATTCGTTGGCGGAGCCGAGGCCAGCCAGAACGGATTCGGTGAATTAATCTTGCCTGCGAAATTCCTTACGCGAAGATCAGGCATACGTAGCCTCCGCAGCCTTCAGAATCGCAAGCGCGGCGCGCTTTCCCCCGGCCACCGCGTCCACCACCTCGCGCCCGCCGTTCACGCAATCTCCCGCCGCATAGTAGCGCGAATTCCCTGTGCGTCCTGTCGCGAGGTCGGCAACAATGCGCCCGTCGCGCACCTCAACGCCGCGCAGCTCCTGAATCAGCGCAGTCAACGGCGACTGCCCGATCGCCGGCACCAGCAGATCGCACGCAATGGTGAACTGCGAATCGGGAACGGGTTCGAGCGCGCCTTCGGTCTGGCGCACCTGCACCGTCTCAAGCAGCAATCGGCCATGCGCTTCTTTGCGCACCGCCAGCGGACGCCTGCGCCACAAAAACTGCACGCCCTCCTGCTTGGCATGCTCATATTCAAAGTCGAAGGCGCCAATGTCGCTCTCGCCGCGCCGGTACAGCAGATATACCGTCTCCGCACCCAGCCGCTTGGCCGCATTCGCCGCATCAATCGCCGTGTTCCCCGCGCCCACCACTACAACCGTCCCGTGCACCTCGCGCAGGTTGCCGGTCTTGTAAGCCGAAATCAGCTCCAGCGCATTCATCACGCCATCAAGGTCTTCACCGGGAATGCCCAACCGTTGCATTGCGCCCAGCCCCACGCCGAGAAAAACATAATTGAACTCCTTCTCGAGCTTCTCCAGTGCAGCGGCCGAATCCACAGCCGCGCCGAACCGGAACTCGACGCCCATGTGCCGAATCATCTCCACCTCGCGCAGGCTCTCGGTCGCGCGCAGCTTATACTCGGCCACACCGTAGGTGTTCAACCCGCCGGGCAGCGCGCGCCGCTCGATCACAGTTGCCTGCGCGCCGCGCCTGCGCAGCTCTGCCGCGCACGCCAGCGATGCCGGTCCGCCGCCAATGCAAGCCACGCGCAGTCCCGGCGCCGAAACGCTCTTCAGCGCCGGCACTTCACCGGACTCGTGGTACGCATCCATCGCATGCCGCTGCAGCAGCGCAATCTCAATCGGCTCACGATTGTAGCGGTGCATCACGCACGCACCCTCGCACAGCACATTCACCGGACATACGCGCGAGCAGCTCGCGCCCAGAATGTTCGCATCCAGAATGCGCGTGGCCGATCCGCGCAAATTGCCCGACGCAATTCGCTTGATGAATCCCGGCACATCAATATGCGTGGGGCAAGCCGCAGTACACGGCGCGTCAAAACAATTCAGGCAGCGATTGGCCTCGATCACGGCGGCCTGATTGCCAAGCGGCGGCTTCAGCTCGCCAAACCGCGCGCGCAGTTGCGGATCGTCAGGTAAAGTTGCGGTGCTCAAGGTGACCTCAGGAAAGCACTTCTCAGGTTCAGAGCCTCATTCGCATCCATTCATCGTATCAACGTTGCCTGGGGTGCCCCATCCTAAAGTTCGACGCGAAGCGGAGAGCTTTAGGGTGGGATCGCGCGAACCTCGACCCCTGAATTCGCGCGCTGAGAACCCGCCTTACGACGCCACTATCGGCCCATACAAATCCGGCCGCCGGTCGCGGAAGAACTGCCACGTCCGCCGCACTTCGGCAATTTCATTCAGGTTCAAATCGGCCGTCAGCACCTCGTCCTTGTCGCGACAGGCCTGCGCAATTATCTGTCCGCGCGGATTGCAAAAGTAGCTCGAGCCGTAAAACTCGCCGATGTTCCACGGCGCCTCAGTCCCCACGCGATTGATGGCCGCAATAAAGTATCCGTTCGCCGCCGCGTGCGCCGGCTGCTCCAGCTTCCACAGGTACTCGCTCAACCCCGCAACCGTTGCAGACGGATTAAAGACGATCTCGGCGCCATTCAGCCCAAGACAGCGCGCACCCTCCGGAAAATGCCGGTCGTAGCAGATATACACGCCAATCTTCACGAACCCGAGATCGAATACCGGATAGCCCAGGTTCCCCGGCCTGAAATAAAACTTCTCCCAGAACCCCGGCGCCACGTGCGGAATATGCGTCTTGCGATATTTGCCCATGTAGCTGCCGTCACCTGCAATCACGGCCGCAGTGTTGTAGAAGATCCCTTCCTGCTCCACCTCATACACGGGCACAATCAGGGCAATATGCAGTTCTTTGGCCAATGCGCGCATCAGGTTTACAGTCGGCCCATCGGGAACCGGCTCGGTCATCTCGTACCATTTCACCGACTGCTCCGCGCAAAAGTAAGGGCCGTTGAAAATCTCCTGCAGGCACACAATCTGCGCGCCCGCCGAGGCAGCCTGCTTAATCAGGCCCACGTGCTTCTCGATCATTGCGTCTTTTTGTGTCTTCAACGGCTCTGTCGCCGACACAGCGTTGGATGCCTGAATAATGGAACATCGTACGACGCGTGACATAGCTGCCCTGCCTCCGCAGAAAGGCTGTGAGTCTTTGAAGTTAATTGAAATCCTCGCCAAGAGCAATGGGATTGTTTCCCAGCCGGCAAACAAATCGAAGCTTTACGCTTGCGTCTTTCTCGCCACGGCCGCGCCTCGCAATTTGCCTCTACCCGATTGACTTGTCCCTCTCTTGGACTAATAATCGCATCAGATGGATATCTACGAAGAGATCGTCGCATTACAGCGCTCGGGCCGGCGCGGAGCTCTCGCCACAATCGTCAACGTGCGCGGTTCCATTCCGTCGTTCAAGAGCGCCAAGATGCTGGTGCGCGACGATGGCTCCATCGCGGGCACCATCGGCGGCGGCTGCGTTGAGGCCGAAGTGTGGCAGGCCGCGCGCGAGGTCATGACCTCAGAAAAGCCCCGCACGCTTACCTTCGATCTCAATCAGGACCCCAAATACGACACCGGCCTTGTTTGCGGAGGCACGCTCGAAATCTTTATTGAACCCGTTCTACCCGCGCCGCTGCTCTACATCTTCGGCGCAGGCCACGTATCCCTCGCGCTCTTCAAAGCCGCTACGAACGCTGGCTTCGACGTCATCGTTGCCGACGACCGCGAGGCCTACGCCAACGTCGAGCGCTTTCCCGGCGCGCGCCAGGTCCTCGCCTCCGACTTCGAGCAAACGCTCGCCGAGCTCGCGCCCAGCGACTCGGCCTTTATAGTTATCGCCACGCGCGGCCATCGCGACGATTTGCGCATCCTGCGCTGGGCCGTGCAAACCCCCGCGCGCTACATCGGCATGATCGGCTCGCGCCGCAAGGCCGTCACCGTCTACCGCCAGTTGCTCGCCGAAGGCCTGCGCCCCGAACTCTTCGAGCGCGTGCATTCACCCGTCGGCCTTGACATCGGCGCCATCACGCCCGAAGAAATCGCCGTCGCCATCGTCGCCGAGCTCATCGCCAATCGCCGCAATGTTGAGCGCGCAATGCCTCACATGAGCTGGTTCCACTCCCGTCGCTCCGCCGTAACCGGAAGTACGGACGCCGATTTGCACGCCGATGAGTCTTCTGACGGCGAAGCCTCGTTAACGCAATCCGGGGATTGAATCGTGACCGATCTTTGCGGTGTCATTCTTGCTGCCGGCGCATCGTCGCGCATGGGCCGTGAAAAGGCGCTGCTGCCCTGGCCGGCAAAAGAATCCGCGTCCGCTCAATCCGGCAACTCGACTTTGCTCTCCGCTCACATCTCCGCGCTCAAGCCGTTCGCACGGGCCATCGTTGTCGTAGCCGGTCACAATGCCGACCGTCTCGCACCGATCGTCTCCGCATACGGTGCGACCTTGGCCATCAATCCTGCACCCGAGCGCGGCCAGTTCAGCTCATTGCAAATCGGCCTCAGCAAAGCGCTCGACCTTGGCTGCGACTCCGCCATCATCACACCGGTCGATTGCGCGCCTCTTGATCAAGAAACGCTCGCGTTGCTCCGTGCCAAATTCGACGAAGCCCTCGCCTGCGGCCAATGGGCCGTCGCGCCGCGCCCCAATAGCCGCACCGGTCATCCACTTTTTGTTGCGCAAGAGCTCATCGACGTATTCCTCGCCGCGCCTGCAACCTCCAACGCGCGCGAGATTAAACGCGCTCACTCCGGCCGCTTTGTCTCGGTACCAGTCTCAATTCCGAATCTCGCCGCCGACATGAACACGCCTGACGAGTACGAGGCAATGATTGCCAAGCTGCAATCGCAATAGACTTAGTCCTTGGCGCCAATTTGCTTCAACACCGCTCCCAGCGCATCCATCGCCAGATGGCTCGCATGCATCGAAGCCTGCGGCAATCCGCCCACAGCCTCCACAATCTCTTCCCTGCGAAATCTGCGTGCCTCCTCAACCGTCTTCCCGCACACGAGCTCCGTCATCGCCGAAGCACACGCCATCGACGCAACACATCCCCTGGCTTGAAATCGAATCTCCTCGATCCGTCCGCCCGCAACTCTCACTGTCAGCTTGAGCGTATCGCCGCATGCGGGATTCTCAATCAGCGCCTGCGCATCCGGCTCGGCAATCACGCCCGCATTGCGCGGACGCTCAAAATGATCGAGAACTTCACTCGAATACATGCGCCCCAACCGAATCTAGCTCGCCGCACTCTCCCGCGTCTGCTGCGCCACAACAATCTCCGTGATCAGGAACAGATCGGTTAATAGCGCTCGCAGATGAATCGACGCATTCAAATTGTCGATCAGCTGCGAGCTGATCGCCGGCTGCGCCAGAACTAAGTCAACCGCCGCGCTCGAGCTTTGTGCATCGCGACTCAAAACAGCGATGAACGCTTCAAGCTCCTCATCCTGGCCCGCCTGCATCTGTGCCGCGGCGGCTCTCGACGCAGCTTCAAGTCCGCGTATCGCCGCCAGAGCATTCGTCAGTTTCTCTCGCAGTTGCCGGCCTGCGTCGCTGTCCTCATCGGTCGTCAGTCCGCGCGCCGCATAGCTGAGCGTGAACTCGTAGCAGTCTTCAATTGTGTCGCAAAGCGTTTCGATCTCAGTCGGCATCGCTGGCTGCGTAGCCTCTTTTCTTTCCAGTTGACTGCTTCACAGCCCAGCGCTCCGGATCGTGCTCCTCAAGATAAAAATCCCGGCTCATCCATCCAAAGATCATCGACTTGGTGATGGGCAGCTTCTCAGGCCTGATGCCCATATACACATGCATCGTCACCAGCGCGATCAACCCGATCCCCGCCAGCCCGTGCAGCACGTACATCAGGCCCCACGTCATATCGCTGAACAGGTACGGATTGCGCGTGAAGAAGACAGTGTGAATCCTCTTCATCATAAACAACCCGGTCACTGTCACCGCCAGGCCGCTGAGCACAATCACCAGGTGGTAGAACTTATTCTCCAGCGGATACTTCGCAAACCGGTCCGGCGGCGGCGCAGGCTTGCCCATAAAGCGCAGCGTTCTCCGCATCGCATCGCGAACATCGATCTTGTCAGGCCAGATGGACCATGGATCCATGAAGAACGAATGGACGATGTGGAAGACGATGGAAGCAGTCAGCACCACGCCCGCGATCCAGTGGTAGAGCACCCAGTTGAACTGCACGCTCACCTTGGGCAGAAACGCCGTGATCAGCAGCGTGAACATTGCCAGCGCCATAATCCAATGGAAGAGCCGCGCTGCCAGCGAGTGCCTTGGAACGCGCTCCGGAATCGTCGCCTTCTTCGACTTGGGCAGCTCATTCTTCTCGAAGACCTTCGGTCCTGCAACAACGGCCACGTACAGCGCATGCACAATCATGAACGCGAGCGCCGCAATTACCGCGGCGCCGATCAAATCCCATGCCGCGTGAATCGGCACGCGCTTGCCCCACGGATCGGTCGCCCAGGTGATCAATCTCATGCCGTCTCTCCGGCGCCTGCAATTGCGCGCTTCACCAGGTTGCGCATGAGCGGAATCTTGTAAGCATTGAACTGCAGCGGCACCGCGCCCTCAACCGCCATCCTGCCCGCCATCGCGCCGGTCTCAGCGTTGGCCGGCTTGCCCACAATCGCCGCCTCAACATTCTTGAGCCGCATCGGCCTCGGCGCAACCGCACTCACTGCAATCCGCGCTGCGCTGATGCCTCCGCCGCTCACCTTCATCGCTGAAGCCACGTTCATCAGCGGAAAGTCCCACACATTGCGGTCGCGCACCTTCTCAAAATAGAACTTCGCTCCCGCCCACGTTCCCGGTATTCGAATCGCCGTCAACAGAAACCCCGGTTCCAACATGTTGATCCGCGTAATGTCGATCTCAGGACCCACGAAGTAGTCCTCTGCATCCACTAACCGCTCGCCCTTCGGCGTCTGCACCACAAACTTCGCGTCGAGCGCAATCAATGCCGGCGCCGAGTCCGATGGATGTACGGCCACGCAGCGATCCGCGCCAAAAATGGCGTGCTCGCGATTGCGGCCAACAGGCGTATCGGCATAGCAAATGTTTCCGCCGGCACGGTAGCACGGCCATCCGCCGCGGTAGTACCAGCAGCGCACATCCTGCGAGACGTTCCCGCCCAGCGTGCCCTGGTTACGAATCTGCGGCGAAGCCACAACCGAAACCGCATCTGAAAGCAAACTGTAATCCTTACTGATTGCGGGATGATTCGCAACCTCGGTGAGCGTGGTCATCGCGCCAATTTCAACACCGTCGCCGGTCGTGCGAATCCCCTTGAGCTCATCCACGCCACTCAAATCCACCAGCACCTTTGGCTTCTTGATGCGGTCTTTGAGCCAGTCAAAGCTGTCCATGCCTCCAGCCATCACCCACGCATCGCTGCCGTTCTCCTCCAGCAGCCGCTGCGCCTCTGCCGCTGAACTAGGCTGCAGCAGATCGAAGGCGGGCATCACGTCGCGAAACACTGCCATGGCTCCTCTCCGTTCCCGTGCCCAAAGCCCCTTAGTCCTTAATCCCTCAGTCCCCCGGTCCCTCGTTCCCTGCCGGGGTCCCCAGCGAGCGATCTCTGCTCGCTGGGGTGGCTTGTTCCCTGCCCTTAAATATGCGCCATCAACGGATGTTGCATCGGCCGCCCCGCTTCAAGCGACGCCAGAATCGTATCCGCGTTCACCGGCGCGCGTTGGAAGATATTGTCTCCAAGGGCATCGGCAAGCGCATTCAGAATCGCCGCGCATCCGCCGCCCACCGGCGGCTCCCCGCAACCACGGGCGCCCACCGGCGTCTCCGGATCGGGAATGTTCAGCGCATTCCACTTCATATCCACGGGCACATCCAGAATCGTCGGCGGCTTGTTCTGATAAAAGCGCTCGGCGATAGAAATGCCGTATTGCGGGTCGATCACCCACTTCTGCCCGATGGCGTGGCCAATCCCCAGCGTCGAGCGGCCGAGTACCTGCCCGCCCAGCGCGGCCGGATGCAGCACCGTGCCCACATCGGCATAGGCCAGATAATCGAGGATGTAATACTTGCCGGTCTCCACGTCGGCCTCCACCTCCGCGAAGCACGCCAGGTAGGAATACGAATCGCCGTCGTGGGGATACTTGTCACTCGCTGAAGCCACTAGACCCTGGCCCGCCAAATTTGCGACCGCCTGTTTGGTTGCCTTATGCACTTCGGGATTCACGTCGTGTCCATCGTAGATGCCGCCCAGCTTAATTGCCTGTTGCGCCGCCTCGGCAAAGCTCATCCCCGCGCCGCCGCCCTTGCGCGAGACGCGCAGGTTGGCTACCTCGTAATCTCCCGGCTGCCCGCCAAGTTTCTTCGCCGCCACTTCCTTCAGTCTCTGCACGCATTCAAGGCCCACCGCGTTCGCCGCACGCGTCATGGCGTGCACGGTCTGGCTGCCGCCGGAGTCGCACGTGTAAGGAAAATGCTTCGACGTGTCGCCCCAGACAATATCGCAGGCATCCCATGGCACGTCGAGAACCTCGGCCGCAGCGCGATGCACGTCGATCACTGCTTCGGTTCCAAGATTGCCGATGCCCGATTGGATCTGCACGCGGCCCTGGGGAGTGATGACGATCAGCCCGTCGAACCCGGTGCTGCCGCCGTGAAAGACAGTGAGCGCTACGCCCACGCCGCGCACCTTGGCGCCAATCCGCCTAGGTTGGCGAGCCACTCGCTCCTTCCACCTGAACTGCTCGGCGCCCAGATCCAGTGCCTGCCTCTGAAAGCAGCTTGTAACGTAGGCGCGCTTACCTTCGTGATTAGGAGGCCCATACTGCGCCTTGCCATCCGGGCAATTAACCCTGCGCAACGCGACTTGATCCAGGCCGAGCTGCCGTGCAGCCTTTGACAGGATGGGCTCCATAATTGCGATGGCCTGCATACCCCCGGGCGCGCTCTGTGCGCTGCGCGGCGGCGTGTTAGTGGCCACCGTCACGTTTCGAAACCGCATGGCGGGCGGCTGGTACTGCAACGAAGCGATGCTCGCGCACGAGCCGCCGTCTCCGCTTGAGCCATAAGAGCCGGCGTCGGACACCAGGAACATGTCCACCGCTGTAATGCGGCCGTCCCTGGCAAAACCCACCTTTGTGCGGGCCCGGATGCCGGGTCGCGCCCGCCCGATAAAATGCTCCTCCTGCCGGCTCACTCGCATCATCACCGGAGCATTCAGCTTCTTCGACAGCAGCGCCGGAATCACCAGGGTCAGCGCGCCGGTGATCTTGCTGCCGAATCCACCGCCCGTATATTCGCTGATGAAGACGATCTTGTCCTCGTCCATGTGCATCCAGCGCGCGATGGCGGCAGTGGTCTGAAAGGTGCTTTGTGTGCCCGTATACAGGAAGAGCTTGCCGTTCTGCCAGTAAGCCATGGTTGTGCGCGGCTCCAGGGTCTGGTGGCTCACGTCCGGCGTCAGGAACGTCTCGTCCAGCACCAGCGCTGCATTCTTGAATCCAGCGTCCACATCGCCATACGACCACGTTTCGGGCGCATGACCCATGGGCATTCGGCCTTCTTTTTCCGCGGCAAAGTCTTCTTCCGCCCACTTCAGTTCCGTCAGCTGCATCGGTCCGCGGCCCGTCTCCGGCCTCACCCAAACGTTGCCGTCCTCGCGGGCATTCGAACTTCCCGGCCTCAGGCTCTCCAACGGATCGGTGATGAAAGGCAGCGGCTCCATGTCGATTTCGATCTTCTCGATCGCTTCCGCGCAGGTCAGCTCATCCACGGCCGCCACGGCCAGAATCGGTTCGCCCTGGTACATCGGCTCATCCGCCAGCGCCAGTTCGCCCCATTTGTCCGGCTGGATCATGGTTCCGTTGTCGTTCATATAAGCCGCGTGCCCGGGAACCTCCGCCGGCGTAAGAATCGCCTTCACTCCCGGCATTGCCAGCGCCTTCCGCGCATCGATGCTCTTCACCCGCGCATGCGGCATCGGGCTCAGCACCAACCGGCAAAACAGCATCCCTTCGGCGCGGAAATCCTCGGCAAACTTTGCCGTACCCGTCACCTTCGCCACTTGGTCGCTGGTTGAGAAATCCTTGCCAATCAACTTGTACCCGGTGCCGAACGGGCGCGGCTTCTCATTCTCGGCTTTCATCACATCCGCGGGCGTCGTCTCAGCCATCGTCAAGCCCTCCTCGTCGCAGACAGTTTGCCAGCGCCGCTCGCGCCTCTCATCTGCGCCGCGCCTTCCATCATCGCGTCAAGAATCTTGGTGTAGTCCTGGCAGCGGCAAAGGTTGCCGCTGATGCCGTGGGCCAGCTCAATTCGCGTGGGGTTGGGATTGGTTTTGAGGAACCCGACTGTAGACATGATGAAGCCCGGCATGCAGAACGCGCACTGGAATCCCTGCTTGTCGATCACCGCCTGCTGCACCGGGTGCAGCTTGCCGTCTGCCGCGGCCAACCCTTCGATTGTGGTCACCTTGCGGCCCCGAACGGTATGCGTCAACACACTGCAGCTGTAGTGCGGCACATCGTCGATCAGCACCGTGCACGCTCCGCATTCGCCGCGGTCGCAACCAAGCTTCGTTCCGGTCAGGCCCAGCTTGTAGCGCAGCGTCCACGCCAGCGTCTCCTGGCGCATGGCGTCAACGCGCCGCGGCCTGCCGTTCACATTCAGAGTGATGAGCCGCTCGCCCGCGCCCGTTGCATGGTAGTGCGACGGCGAAAGAAAGTGGTAGCTCGCCGCGCCCACCGCTGCGCCGCCCGCAATCACGCCCATGATGAACCTGCGCCGCGTAATGGCCCTCGGCGCACTCTCGTTCGGCTTCACATCGTCCGCATCCGGCATGGCCGTCACTCCACTATTTTGAATCGCACTCGCTTCTCCGAGTCAAAAGTTCGTTGTACAAGAACTGTTGTCTTCCTGAGCGACGATTGGTCTGTTGTGAGACCAATCGGAGTCCAAGGATCTGCGGTTGTTCTTCAACCGGCTTCAAACTGACCGAGGTGGATTTCGATCGATCTTGCTACCTGGAGGGGAAACCTCACGTGCAAGGGGAAAAGCAGGCCTCGCTGCGCCTATAGTAGTCCCGCACCAGCAGAGTTGTGAAGCTTCTGAACGCAACGCCGTCTCATCCAAAGGCACGCAACTCCACGAATACCCTTTCGCCGGATTTCAAGGCCCTTCCAGTTTCTGAAACCGAAGGGGATTTACCTCGAATCAACTGGATTCGTCCCAATTCGGCGGGTGCCCCAGGTCCGGGGCCCCCAACGAGTGATTTGTACTCGTTGGGGTGGAGATCTCGATTTTGAGATCTGGGAAAGCACAATTCCGCACTGCCACGGCATTGCCCCTCACGCTGCCGTCATCTCCCGCCCTTTGGCCTCAGTCCCCAGCGCCGCCAGCCCGGCCAGCGACAGCGCCACCACAATCACCGTCACCGCGAGTACCAATGGATAGTTCCCCCACCTCTCCGCGGCCAGCGCCTGCGCCTTTCCGTTCCAACTCGTAATCAAGCCGCCTAGCTGGTACGTCAATCCCGGCGCAGTTGCCCTTACCGGCGCGGGCGAAAGCTCTGTCAGGTACGCCGGCACCACTCCCCACGCGCCCTGCACCATAAACTGCATCATCACTGCGCCCGTGCCCAGCGCCCAGGCCGAGTGCCCGTAGGCAAACAGCGGAATCACCGGAATGGCCAGCAGGGCCGCCGTTACGATCGCGCGTTTGCGTCCCCAGCGCTCGCTCAGCAGTCCGAAGACAAACCCTCCCGCAATCGACCCGAGCCCGTACAGCACACCAATCAACCCGATCGTCTGGGGCGTCAATTTCGCAGCAACCGCCAGAAACGTCGGGTACACATCCTGCGTGCCGTGCGAGAAGCTCATGAACGCCGTCATCAGCAGAATGAGAAAAAGAAACGTGGGCAGGAACTCCATCAGATGCTCGGGAACCAGCCCTCGTCCGCGCCCCATTGCCGCGGCCTTCCTGCGATGCTCGGCGCCGGCCAGCCACACCGGCGACTCCGGCACGCGCGCCTGCACATAAAACGCAAGCAGCGCCGGCGCCGACCCCACCATGAACAATCCCCTCCACCCGATCCCGGGAATGGCGATCCCATGCCAGTGAATGCCCGCATAAAGCAGCGCAAAAGCTCCCGACGCCAGAATCGACCCGGCCGCATACCCTTCCTGCAGAATGCCGCTGAACACGCCGCGGCCCTCTTTGGGCAGCGACTCAAAAGCCAGCGCTGCGCCCACGCCCCACTCGCCGCCCATGGCAAACCCGAACAGCGCCCGCAACACCAGCAGCGCATTCAACGAGGGCGCAAAAGCGCAGGCCAGCTCAATCACTGAGAAGCTCAGGATGTTCACCATCAGCACCGGCCGCCGTCCATAGCGGTCGGCCAGCATGCCGAAGACCAGCGCGCCCAGCGGCCTGAACGCCTGCGTCAGAAACACCGCGCCCAGCACCGCCGAGGGCTGCGTCTTGAACTCGCCGGCAATTGCCTTTACGCAAAAAATCAACAGGAAAAAATCCAGGCTGTCGAGCGTCCAGCCCAGGAACGCCGCCGCAAAGGCGTGCCGCTGCGCCGCAGTAAGCCGCCTGAAATGTGCAGCCACTGACATAGCCCGGAGCATAGCAGACGACGCCTTCTAGTAATGCTGGCGCCTAACCCTGAACGAAAGCCCCGGCATGCCTTTGTCCCGTGTGGGCAAATTATCTGTTGCAACAAGTACCTCGCTTGCGCCATCCTGTCTGTAGTGCATTACGACGGTCCCGCATTCGCCGCTGCGCATCCAACCGCTCCAGGAACCCGCAACCGCAGGAGACTTCCCCGCATGAACCGCCTCGTTCTTACCGCCGCCATCATCGCCTTCGCCGCGCCACTTGCCGGCGCTCAAACCTCCACATGGACTGCCGACCCCGCTCACAGCGACGTCAGCTTCAGCATCCGCCATATGGGCATTTCTACCGTCCGCGGCCACTTCAACGTCACCGCAAGCATTGCGTGGAATGAGGCTGACATCACCAGGTCCACCGTGAACGCCACCATCGACGTCTCCAGTGTCGATACCGGCGAATCCGGCCGCGATACCGACATCATTGGCGCGGCGTGGTTCGACACGGCCCACTACCGCAACGCGACTTTCGTAAGCACCTCGGTGGCAAAATCCGGCGACCACCTTACCATTAACGGCAATCTCACCCTGCACGGCGTCACCAGGCCCGTCGTCCTTGAAGCCGAAGGCCCCACCGGTCCAATCACCGGCATGGATCACAGGCCCCACGCCGGCTTCACGGCAACTACTACCATCAAGCGCACCGACTTCGGCATCGGCAGTAGCTTTCCCGCAACCATGGTCGGCGACGAGGTCAAGCTCGATATCGACCTCGAAGTTATCAAGCAATGAAACGGGTGCCCCATCCTAAACGCGCTTTCTGCGTTTAGGGTGGGAAAACTCGCAACTGGTAAAGAAGACGCACCATGCCCAACCTGAAAGCCGAAATCGCGCAGGGACCTCCCTTTGCCAGTGCCCAGGAAGAGACCCTGCTCAACATCATGCGCACCGCCGACGTTCTTCAGCGCGAGTTCCATCTCCGCACCCGCGGCTGGGGCATCACATCCACGCAGTACAACGTCCTTCGCATCCTGCGCGGAGCCCAGCCCCACGGCCTGCCCTGCGCCGCCATCGGCGACCGCATGATCACCGCCGAGCCCGACATCACCCGCCTGCTCAATCGCCTCAGAAAGCTCAAGCTCATCCGCCAGCGCCGCGATCGCCACGACCGCCGCGTCGTCATCACCCACATCTCCGAAGCCGGCCTCGAGCTCCTCCGCCAGATGGACCCCGTCATCGAGCGCGCCCCGCAGGAACTCCTCGGCCACCTTTCCCCGTCTGAAATCGCCGAGCTCATCCGCCTGCTGGAACTCGCTCGCACTCCGCCGCAAAAACAGCTGCTCATCGCCGGGCTG
Organism: uncultured Acidobacteriaceae bacterium; assembly: GCA_963808695.1. Lineage (GTDB taxonomy): Bacteria > Acidobacteriota > Terriglobia > Terriglobales > Acidobacteriaceae > Telmatobacter. Next base: position 43,715 of record CAWEHF010000004.1, on the reverse strand, counting down.
CCTCAAACGCGCTAAGCCCCGCTATTGCGATACCATGAGGGGAAGCCCGGAGATACATGAAAAATCGCAACGTGGGTCTTTGCACTTTTCTTTCACTCATAACTGTTTTGGGAGTTGTTCTCGGCGCGAGCGTCGCCCCCGCCCAGAACCACAACCGGCCGTGGATGAATCCCAAGCTCTCGCCCGAAGAGCGCGCCGATCTTGTGCTCAAACAGATGACGCTCGATGAAAAGCTGGCGCTGTTGCACGGGAACGGGATGGCTCACGCCGACCAGTGGCAAATGCCGTTCACATACCTTTCGAACGGTGGCGCGGGATACGTCGAAGGCGTCGAGCGCCTCGGCATTCCGCCGCTTATCATCTCCGACGCGGCATACGGCGTGCGCGACAGCGGCGCCAACGGAAGATATTCCACCGCAATGCCCTCAAATGTGGGAGCGGCATCGAGCTGGGATGTCGAATCCGAATGCCATTATGGCGAGGTGATCGGCCGCGAGCTCAGGGAACAGGGTTTCGATATGACCCTGGGCGGCGGCATGGATCTGAACCGCGATCCGCGCAACGGGCGCACCTTCGAGTACGCCGGCGAAGATCCGCTCCTGGCCGGAACCCTCACCGGCAACATGATGAAGTGCGAGCAGGCGCAGCACGTTGTGGGCGACATCAAGCACTACGTGATGAACGACCAGGAAACCGGCCGCAACATCGTCAACGCCATCATCTCAAAACGGGCCATGCAGGAGTCTGACCTGCTCGCTTTTCACATCGCCATCTCCATCGCCAATCCCGGCGCGGTCATGTGCTCCTACAACCGAGTCAATGGCGATTACGCCTGCGAGAACGCGTACACGCTGAACCAGGTGCTCAAAAAGCAATGGGGCTTTAAAGGTTTTGTGCTCTCTGACTGGGGTGGAACTCACAGCACGCAGAAAGCCTCTGCCGCAGGCCTCGATCAGGAGCAGCCCATGGCTGACTTCTTCGGCCCCAGCCTGAAAGCCGCGGTCAATTCCGGCCAGGTGCCATTGTCTGAGATTGACGACCACGCCCGCAGGGTTCTTTACGGCCTGTTCGTGTCAGGCCTCGTCGACAACCCGCCGCAAGCAGGCACAGTTGACGTCGAAGCCGGAATGCAGATTGCGCAGCAGGTCGAAGAAAAGAGCATCGTTCTCTTGAAGAACTCGAACGCCGTTCTTCCCATCGATCCGGCCAGGGTGCACAGCATCGCCATCATTGGCGCGCATGCCGATGTCGGCATGATCTCCGGTGGAGGATCGGCGCAGGTCGACCCGCCCGGCGGAAATGCCATCATGCCTCCGGGCCAGGGCGCCACGCAATGGCAGGAACACATCTGGTTTCCGACTTCACCATTGAAGGCGCTCCAGGAAAAATTGCCGAACGCGAAGATCGGCTTCGACCCGGGAACCAACCTGCAATCCGCGGCCAACCTTGCCCGCAGCTCCGATATCGCCATCGTCTTTGCCTCGCAGTGGGAATCGGAGGGCATGGATCTTACCACCCTCTCGCTGCCCGACAACCAGGATGCATTGATCGCGCAGGTTGCAGCAGCCAATCCTCACACCATCGTCGTACTTGAAACCGGCACAGCCGTCACCATGCCCTGGCTCGGCAATGTTGCCGGCGTCGTTGAGGCGTGGTTCGCCGGCAGCGCCGGACACAAAGCTTTGGCCAACGTGCTGGTTGGCGACGTCAATCCATCCGGCAAGCTCGCCATCACCTTTCCGAAATCCGAGCAGGACCTGCCGCATCCGGTCATCCCTCCGCTGCCGGCGCGCGATCGCGGTCAGGGCAGCCATGCAGTGAACGCGGGTACGCACGCTTCAGGCTACTCTGTCACCTACGATGAAGGTGCCGAGGTCGGCTACAAGTGGTTTGAAGCACGGCATAAGCAGCCGCTTTTTGCCTTCGGTTACGGTTTGTCGTACACCACCTACGCGTATTCCGGCTTGAAGGTCGATTCATCCGCCAGGACCGTGCGCTTCACCGTAAAGAACACCGGCAATCGCGCCGGCACTGAGATTGCCGAAGTCTACGCCCGGCTTCCGCAAGGCGCCGATGAAACCTATAAGCGGCTGGTTGGATGGACGCGCGTCGGGCTCGCGCCCGGCGAATCTCGCAGTCTTACGGTGACCATAGACACGCGCCCCCTCCAGACCTTCAATGAAGCGAATGAAAGCTGGACCCTCGCGTCTGGCGCATACCAGGTGATGGTCGGGCCATCCTCTGACAACACGCCGCTTTCAGCGAGCCTGAACATTCGCTGAGGTTCGCCGCAAACGCGCGCACCGGCAATCCCACGCGGTAAAGCAAACTTTTTCTCCGTTCATCTTCGTGTCGTGTGACATCGCAATTCAAAAGGAGACGCTATGGACCAACCCACGCAAAGTCCCGAACCACCCCCGCAACCATCCCCTGCACCCTCTGTCATTCCAGCCGCGCCTGCTCGCGGCCTCCGCTGGGTCTTCATCGGCCAAGACGGCATCCGCGCGGGATGGGGCATCGCGCTCTTCATCATTGTCTTGATTGCGTCTGGCCTCTGCATCAGGGTTGTGGTCCAGCATTTCCTGCATCTGCCTCACAACAACAACAACCAGCCTCTGCCTCCCCACTTGGGAATCCTGTTTGAAGGCGTTCAGCTTCTCTGCATCGTCATCGCTACCGGCGCCCTTGCCCTCATCGAGCGCAAATCGCTCTTCGCCTATGGCTATAAGGGCAAACATCGCGCCGTGCGCTTCTTCTCTGGACTTGTTTGGGGCTTCATTGCCATCTCCTCTCTCGTCCTTGTTCTCTTGAAAGCCGGCTTCCTCTCCTTCGACGGCCAATCACTTCACGGCCTGTCCATGCTGAAATACGCCGCCGGCTGGGGATTCGTCTTCCTGCTGGTCGGCCTGTGCGAAGAATCGCTGATGCGCGGATATGTGCAGTACACATTTACCCGCGGCCTCGGCTTCTGGTGGGGCGCGCTGCTCTTTTCATTCCTCTTTGGCTTCGGCCATCACAGCAACCCCGGCGAATCCCCGGTTGGTCTCTTCGCCGCCGGAGCCATCGGACTAGTTTTCTGCCTCAGCATCTGGTACACGGGTTCGCTTTGGTGGGCCGTCGGCTTCCATGCCGCATGGGATTGGGGCGAGTCCTACTTCTACGGCACCAGCGACAGCGGCCTCGTCGTCAACGGCCATCTCTTCGGTGAACATCCTCTCGGCAAGCTGCTCTGGAGCGGCGGACCCACTGGCCCTGAAGGCAGTCTCTTTATCGTGCCGCTCATTTTCATCATCGCCTTGTGCATGGGTCTTTGGTGGGGGCGCCGTGTCCAATCGCCGTTCTCCGGCTGCGGATGGCGCCCGGCATGGAGCCGCAACCCTCGCAGCGTCGATACCGACGTCGATAGCGGATTTGGAAATCGTGATTCCAAAGGGCGCTGACCCCGGATTCAACACCGGAAGTCCTCTGAAGACCGTTCTTTCGCGCGATATGCCTCTGCCTTCCTACGCGTTGACGACCCGCGTGGAAGCTTCCTCGCGCCATTCGATCAGATGGTCCGGCCCGACGACCGTTCACACGCTCAAATCGCAACCCTCCGCATGTCTGCGGCTTCGACGCCGCCCCAACACTTGACCGCTAAAGATGGATGGATAATGAATGTAGTGCCTCCTCGCGGACTCGCAATCATGCTGACGCAAAATCCAATGGCGGCTGGAAAGATCAAATGGCAAGTATGGCCTTTATACTTACGATCCTTGAAACAAGCGGCTCGAAATCTTGGACGGGACAACGCGTAACTACTTCGGCCTTTCAAGCAATTCTCCAGGCGTCACGAATATGCCTCCTGGTCGCAGCGCTGGCCGCGATCCCGCTCAGCGCGCAGCAATCTGCAGCAACCGGAGCAGTCTTCACCGGTATCGTGCGCACAGCCGCCGGTCAGCCTGTCGCCGGGGCCACCGTAACCATATCCACGCCCGCTGACAAGAAAACGTCAAACACCGCAGTCACTGGGCCCGATGGGCGCTTCGCCGTTGGGGGCGACGCGACCGGATCGCATACCGTAACCGTCGCGCTCCCCGGTCGCGCTCCAACAGCACCGGCGTCCGCCAACATCACCAGCGCGTCCCTGCTGCTCACCGTGTCCGACCAGAATGTGCTCTCCGTCTCTGCCGAACAGCAAGCCGGAGCTTCGGGAACACCGAACGCAAACTCAGCCCCAGCCTCCGGCGGGACCGGCGGCGAAACGCTCTCCAGCCAGGCGGTAAGCCAGTTGCCGTTGAACGGGCGCGACTTCAGCACGCTGCTGCTGCTGGCAGCCGGCACCATGACTGACGTGAACGGCGCCACTAACTTCACTCAGCAGTTTGCCGTCGACGGGCAGCGCGGCGTCGAGGCCACCTTCGCAATGGACGGCGCAGACATCAGCGATCCGGAGATGGGCGGCAGCACCTTTACCAACTTCAACGTCGATGCGATTCAGGAGCTGCAATCGAGCTCCGGTTGGATGCCCGCGGAGATCGGGCGCGGCGCTTCTGGTTTCACCAACATCGTCACCCGCTCCGGCAGCAGCGGGTTTCACGGATCATTCTTCGAGTTCCTGCGCAACTCGGCCCTCGATGCGCGCAATTTCTTTGACCACCCTTCCATCGCGGAGCCGGGCCGCATCCCGCCCTTCCGCAGAAACGAGTTTGGATTCACCAACGGCGGCCCCGTCGTTCTGCCGCATATCTACAACGGCCGCGGCCGTACCTTCTACTTCGGCCAGTATCAGGGATTCCGGCAGGTCCTTGGCACCACGCAGGTGCTCGCCGTGCCCACGCAGGCTGAGCGTTCGGGCCAGGACTCCATGACCTATCCCGACGGCAGCACCGACACGCTCACAGTGCCCGTCAACCCCGCGATTGGGGCCATCCTGGCTCACTATCCCCAGCCCAACAACCCCTCAGGCGCATTTGGCGCGCGAACCTATGCCGCGCCCTCCAACGTCAACACCGACGCCAACCAATTCTCAATTCGCATCGATCAGAAGCTGGGCGCGAAAGGCCAGTTCCTCGCCCGATTCAACTACGACAATCTGACCGGACCCACCACCAACCCCGATCAGACGCTGCTCGACCCCAGCTTCGCGGTCCAGTACGTCGACCGTCAGCGCAACGTGATTTTCACCTACACGCGCACTGTGTCGCCGCGCTTTCTCTGGTCATCGTCACTCAGCATCACCCGCACAACGCCTTCGTTCCCAACTCTTAACTACACTGATCCAGCTCTCAAGTTCGTCGACGCTCTCTATGAGCCGTACAACGCCGCGGCAGGCTCTGTGATGTCGGCATTCGGCAACCTCTTTCACGGACAGCTCAACTTCGCCTTCACCAAATCACAGCACGCGGCCCGGTGGGGCGCAGAGGTACGCCTCAATCGCGACACCACCTACTTCGGCATCAGCCCCAACGGAGAATACGACTTCGGCGGCGGCACCGTGTATTCGCCGGTCTACATCCCCTCTGCCAGCGGCCAGCACGATGTGCAGGCGGGCGATCCTTTGCCCGACACGCTCAGCAGTCTTCTCGTCGGCTACCCGTATGGATACGCGATCGCCGTTGCGCCGCCCTACTCCTCGAACGGCGCGCACATTGGCCCCGCGGCCATCAACCGCAACGACGTAAACGCCTACGCGCAAGACACCTGGAAGATCAACGCGCACCTGGCGCTCGATTACGGCCTGCGCTACGAACTCTACACGCCCATCACCGAGCGCGCGCATCGCACTTCGAGCTTCCTCGATCCATTTCCGCCGCCGGGAACCCCGCAGGAGTATCTCATCAATCCGCAGCCGGGTTACCGGATGGGCTGGAACGGCTGGGGTCCTCGCGTGCAGTTGAGTTGGAGCGCGCCGCACGCCGTCCAGATGCACGCCGGCGGCGCCATTACCGTGATTCCGCCCAACATCTGGCAGGACAATTTCCTCACCGGGTCGACGCCGTTCGTGGTCTATCCCCGCGTCAATGCGGCCCAGAACGGCGAGATTGCCTACGGCTTCCAGATCGCTCCCGATGAGTTGCCGCAGGTCTACACACCGCAGGGCGTAGCGTTCCTTGCCAGTGGCGATCCTAAAAAGATACCGGCCAACACGGTGATGGACGTGAATCGCTATCAGAACGATCTGGCCGCCCTCGCGCCCGATCATCAGTTGTCGCTGCTCACTCTGAACGCCGTCGACCCTCGCTTCGGCGACGCTTACCTTCAAACCTGGACGCTCGGCGTTGAGCGTGCCTTCGGTAAGCTCACAGCCGATGCCGCATACGTCGGCACAGCGGCCTCCAGGCTGCCACGATCTTCCTATCCCAACGCGTATCCGGGGGCGGACCCGCAATCAGCGCAGTACACCACCTTCGACAGCAGCGGAGTGGTCACCGGCGGCTTCGGCACCGAGACAGTAATCACGCCTACGTCCCACTCCTCTTATCACGCGTTGCAAACCTCTCTCGCCGGCCAGATTCCCCACGGTGGCCCCGGAGTGCAGGCAGGCTACACCTGGGGCAAATCGCTCGATGACGTGAGCGGTGTGCTCGGCGGAACCGGCTCGACGGGCGCAGTTACGGTGCTCGGTCCGCAAGACCCCTTCGATACCCATTCTGAAAAAGGCCCGTCAAACTTCGACGTCACCCACTCCTTCTCTGTGAGCGCGGCGCAGGAACTGCACGTCGAAAACCTCGGCTCTCAACCGCCCGGCGCCAGGCTGGTCACCGCGGGCTGGGAACTGCTCAGCATCTCCTCCATCGCCAGCGGCTCGCCCTTCACCATCTACTCCGGCATCCAGCAGACCGGCGTGGGCACCATCGGCGCTGATCGCCCCGATCAGATCGGCGTCCCCGGCCTCTCGACCGCTCACAGCTCCACGCGCAGCCGCGACGACTACTTTGGACGCGGCGCAAACAACTCGACCTTCTTCTCCATTCCCATCGGAATCGCGGGCGGCACCGGACCCAACTCCGGCCGCTTCGGGACGCTGGGCCGGGACACCTTTCGCGGGCCTGCCTACTACGACTTCGACTTTGCGCTCATCAAAACCACGCCCATCTCTCACCGCCCGAGCGGCCTCGAGCGCGCCGACCTTCAGTTCCGCGGCGAGTTCTTCAATGTGTTCAACATCGTGAACATGGGCCTGCCCGCCAACACCATCAAGGGCTCGGGCTTCGGCCTCATCAGCAAAACAGCGGGAACCTCGCGGCAGATTCAGTTCTCGCTCAAGCTCATCTACTGAACAAGTACCGTCAGGCTTCAGCCGTCGTCGGAAGGAGCAGGGGCCTGCAGGCCCCTGAATTCGAGTGCATAGACAGTTGACGGGTGCCCCATGTCCCGATTTTGGGACATGGGAAACCTCAATCCTCAACCAGCCAACGTGCGCGCCAGCGCACGCCATCGTTGCGTCAGCAACGCCAACGTCGCGCCAGCGACGCTAACTCGCCAACCGGCCAACCCAATTCCCGTTCAAGCGCTCCGAACATACGTCTGAATCAGCCGCGCCGCCGCCCTCACCAAATCGGCGTTATCTCGCGCCTCTTGCCCGTCAGGCAGCAGGCTCACATCCTCGAGACCAGTTCGTATTCCGTGCCCTCTCTCCAGCGCGCGCCGGTTCACTGCCCAGCACGCAATGCCCTCGCCGTGGTGAACCTGCTCCAGCGTGATCCCCGCTGCCGCCACAATCGCTTCCATCTCGGCCGCGTGTCCAACCGCGGTGTCAACATCGGCATCGAGCGGCTCAATCAGTACACGCCGGCAACGGCTCGCCAATCCTGAATGCACAAAGGCTCGCGCATCGTCCACGCTCAGCAATCCCGCCTCAATCTCCACGCCTCGTCGCAGCAGCAGCTCGCAAAGCTCTACAATGCCTTCTTCGCCCTGGTTCGCAGTCACCAGGTCAGGCATCTCTTCCCACACCTCCACCATCCTGAACCGCTCCCTCGGATCCGCCACAATCGCCGCCGACGTCGTCAATGAAACCGGAATCCCCGGGCACCGCGCCCGAATTGCACGCAGAACGCTGGCACACGCCGCGCCCTCCAGCGTCTCTCTCCCCGCATCGTCAAACGCGTGCACGTGCACCGAATGCGCGCCTGCGTCCACGGCCGCTCGCGCCGCCTCCGCAATCGCAGCCGCGCTCCTCGGCGCTCCAGGATGAACCCGCTCGCCATTCAACGCCGCCTGCAGGAAAACGCTGTTCCGCATCATCACTCGATGCTACCAACGCCGACTTGCTAACTCGCTGACCTGCCGCCCTCTCTAACCCGCCGTCCTCCGTCGCCTGCCGCTCAGCAGATAAATCGCTGCGCGCAATTCCAGCAGAGGATCGGCCGACGGCTCAATCCCGTCCACGCGCGGAATCGGGTCGAAGATGATGTGCTTCTGCTGCGCCAGCGTATCGGTGATTACCTCCGTCAGCTCCAACGTGCCAAGCTCCACCAGCTCGCGGCTCTCCGGCCAATGCGCCGTCGCATCATCCACGGTGTCGCCCGGCTCCGCCACCTGCACAAGGATTTTGAACCCGACTGGCTCCTTCGCGACGCGCTCCGCAAGCTCGTCGTAGTGATAATTAGCCGGAATCTCGGCAACCTGCTCATCGGTCAGGTAGTCGTTCCCTTTCACCGGCGCAATGCGATATCGCCCATACCGCGTCTCCCCGTCCGCATTTGTGAACGCAAATGCGGTAACGGCAAAGTAGGTTTGGCTCGCCAGGCTCGAGGGGAACGGTTTGGGGGCCTGCACAAAGGCCAACGCGGCTGGGTGTGTGCCCAGGAACTGCTCAACCGGCTTTGGCGAGGGCACATCGGCGCCACTGGCCGCCGCCGCCCGCAGAAACGCCAGAAACTCGTAGCCATCCTTCGCCGGAAACCCGTCCGTCGAGTGGCTCACGATGTCGGTATGTACATGCTCCGCCAGGTTGAAGCGTATGGCCAGTCCCCTCGGATTGGCGTCAGCCAAATTGTCGGGCAACTGCGGCAGCCCGGTCGAATTCGAAAACCGCGCTGTAACCGGCGTCGACTCGCGAACCACGTGGGGAGCTTTGGTCAGCTTCTGCGCCCCGGCCGCGGGCTTAAAGCTGCCGGCGAGCATCAACCCTTTTGCGTGGGCCGGCCGGTACCCGGGATGCACGCCAAACAGTTGGTCCAATTGCGCCATCAGATCCTGTGCAAGTGCGACCACTCGCTCGTCATTTGGCAATGGCATAGTCTCAAACCTCCAGTTTGTGCAGAATACCCTATCGGTTGTCTGATGCAACTATTGTTAATCCCGGTTGACTCCTCAATCCTCGGATTTACAAAAGACCAAACATCCCGTGCCCACACGCCAAAGCTAAAAGCTAAGAGCTAATAGCTAACGGCTCCCAGCCCCGCTACAATGACCGCAAGCCCTTCCTCACCGGAGGCGTCATGCGGCCATCCTTCACGCTCGGCATTGAAGAGGAATACCAGACCGTCGATCCCGTCACGCGCGACCTGCGCTCGCATATCCAGACCGAGATGCTGGCCGTGGGCAAACTGCGCCTGCAGGAGCGCGTCAAGGCCGAGATGCACACCTCCGTCGTCGAAGTCGGCACGCGAGTCTGCCGCAACATTCAGGAGGCCCGCGACGACATCTACGACCTGCGCCGCGAGATGATCAAGCTCGCCCGCGAGCACGGCCTCGAGCTGGTCGCCGGCGCCACCCATCCCTTCGCCGACTGGCGCACGCAGGAGATTTATCCCGACCCGCGCTATCACCAGGTAGTCAAGGACCTGCAGCTCGTCGCCCGCGCCAACCTCATCTTCGGCCTGCACGTCCACGTCGGCATCGAAGACCGCGAAGCCGCCATCCGCATCATGAACTCGATGCGTTACTTTCTGCCCCATATCATGGCGCTGGCCACCAACTCGCCGTTCTGGCTCGGCCTCAACACCGGCTACAAGGGCTACCGCGCCAAGGTCTTTGAAAACTTCCCCCGCACCGGTATTCCCGACGCCTTCTCAAGCTACTCCGAGTTTGAAAACTACGTAAACCTGCTGGTCCGCACCAACTGCATCGACAACGCCAAGAAAATCTGGTGGGACATCCGGCCGCATCCCTTCTTCAACACCGTCGAGAGTCCGCGCCTGCGACATTCCCCTGCGCGCCGAGGAAACAGTCGCCATCGCCGCGCTCATCCAGGCCACGGCCGCGTATCTTTATCGCCTGCACGAGGCCAACCAGGACTTCCGCCATTACACCCGCTCGCTGATCGCCGAAAACAAGTTTCGCGCCGTGCGCTACGGCCTCGACGGCAAGCTCATCGACTTCGGCAAGCAGCAGGAGATCCCCCTGCACGATCTCATCGAGGAGTATCTGGCTTTCATCGAACCCGAGGTGGACGAGCTTGGCAGCCGCGACGCCATTGACGGCATCCGCACAATCCTCAAGACCGGCACCGGCGCCGACCGCCAACTCAAGGTCTTCGAAGAAACCAACGGCGACCTAAAAGCGGTCGTCGATTACATGGCGAAAGAGACAGCAGCGGGGCTGTGAGCGGCGGGCCTTCGATTAGACAAGTCCGAAATTCGATGTCTTGGGCCGCGTCTTGTCCAGTTCATCGAGATCGGGCAGCGATTTGTACCAATCGAAGAATGCCGCGTCAAATCTGAAATAGTGTTCCTGGAAATCGAGGCTGGGGTAGCGGTCGTCGTCTGACTCAATTTTCAATCGCCATTCGCTCGGCATCTGAGCATCGCCCCTATCGAGGTATCTCCTTCGACCGCGAATCTTGTCAAGCGACAGCTTATTGCGCCTGAATGGCGAACGATATTCAATCGCCGACGGCGACAGGGAAATGTAGCTTTTGAAAGACACGTAGATAAAGAAAATCCCTCCCGCCAGAAGCATTATCGGGACAAACAAGATGGTAAAAGTGGACTCCAGCCGGCCCGCCAACGATTCACTCCGAACGACGATCGAAAATAGTAGACCCAAACTGGCGAATACAATCGCGAAGATCGGCTGAAAGGATCTCTGTCGATACACCCGGCGCTCACTGAATATTGGCAATGTCAAATCTTGACTCTTTGGTATTTCGCCCCATTATGGCTGCGAACCGCCGGCCCTCGCAAGGTGGCGCCACCTAGCATGGAGCCGGAAACATGTTCAATCGGAGTTTTCATTTCGGTGAATTTTCAGTTAACCTCAAAAGATAGGCCCGCAATTCTGCGGGCTTCGCTTTAAGGGAGTACCGAACCTGCCGCATGAACCAGGCTGCCACACAACTGCTTTCCACCTCATTTCCAATCGAATTCGCGCCGGGCGCGCAATCCGCCGTCTCCACCTGCCTGCGCATCCAGTCTGAAGAAAAAGTGACGCTCATCGCCGATCGCTCCACCGAGCCCATCGCCGCGTCGCTGGCCGCGCAGCTTGACGCGCGCGGATGCGAATGGAATGCATTCTTTCTCGAAGATCTGGCGCCGCGACCGCTCATCGACATGCCCGCGGACGTGCTTGCCGACATGGAGAGCTCGCAGGTCTCCATCTTTGCCGTACAGGTGCAGCCCAATGAGTTGCGCTCGCGCATGCAGATGACCGACGTGGTCAATCGCCGCCACATGCGCCACGCGCACATGGTCAACATCACGCCCGAGATCATGTGCCAGGGCATGCGCGCCGATTTCGACCTGGTCGACCGGCTCTCTCAACAAGTGCTCGATCGCGTGCGCCGCGCCCGCCGCATTCGCGCCACCACCGCCGCCGGCACTTGCATCGCCGCCGAGATGAATCCCGGCTACAAATGGTTCAAGACCTCGGGCATCATTTCGCCTGAAAAATGGGGCAACCTGCCCGGCGGCGAGTGTTTTACCGCGCCCGGCGAAGTGAACGGCACCTTCGTTGTGGATGGCGTCGTCGGCGACTGGCTCTGCGCGCGTTACGGACTGCTGGCCGAAACGCCGCTGACCATCCAGATTGCGGGCAATCGCATTATGAGTTGCTCGAGCACGAACAAGCGGCTCGAGAGCGACTTCTGGGCCTACACGCACACCGACGAAAACTCCGACCGCGTGGGCGAATTTGCCATCGGCACCAATCTCGGCGTGGAGCGCGTGATCGGCAACATTCTTCAGGACGAGAAATTCCCCGGCATCCACATCGCCTTCGGCAATCCTTACGGCGAACACACCGGCGCACCCTGGACCTCAGGCACGCACATCGACGTGGTCGGCCTGGGATTCAACATCTGGCTCGAGTCCGAGGCCGGCGAAGAGCAGATCATGCGCGAAGGCCGGTTTCTTATCGCGGCCTGACGCATGACTGACCGCGAATCTCCCCGGCGGCCCTGCTCATCTAACCTTGATGTATGAGCGCTACTGGAACGGCGGCACTTCGCACCCTCGGCAACTCTGACCTTCAACTCACTTCAATCGGTTTCGGCGCCTGGGCCATCGGCGGCGGCGATTGGAAGTTCGCCTGGGGACCGCAGGATGACAATGAGTCGATTGCGGCAATCCGCCGAGCGCTCGATCTGGGCATCAACTGGATCGACACCGCCGCGGTCTACGGTCTCGGCCACTCTGAAGAGATCGTTGCCAGGGCCGTGAAAGGCTCCAGTCACAAGCCATACATCTTTACCAAGTGCTCGCGCCGCTGGAGTCTCGATGGCTCAATCTACAGCGATCTCAAACGCGATTCCCTCGCGCAGGAACTGCACGACTCCCTCCGTCGCCTCGGCGTCGAAACCGTCGATCTCTACCAGGTCCATTGGCCCATGCCCGAAAACGACATCGAAACCGCATGGGAAACGCTCTCGCAATTCCGGCAGCAGGGAAAGATTCGCTGGATCGGCGTCTCGAACTTCAACGTCGAGCAGTTGAAGCGCGCGCAGAAGATTGCGCCCATCACCAGCCTGCAGCCGCCATACTCCATGCTGCGCCGCTCCGTTGAAGCCGGGATTCTGCCCTACGCGAACGAAAACGGCATCGGTGTCATCAACTATTCACCCATGGTCTCAGGTCTGCTTACCGGCAAGATGACTGCGGAGCGCGTAGCCGCCATGCCGGCCGACGACTGGCGTCGCAACGCGGTCGAATTCAACGAGCCTCGCCTCAGCCGCAATCTGCGCCTCGTGGAATTGCTGCGCAAGATCGGCGCCGGCCACAGCGTTACGCCCGGCGTAGTCGCAGTGGCGTGGACACTGCGTCATCCTGCCATTACAGCGGCGATTGTTGGCGGGCGCAGTGCAAGGCAAGTTGAGGAACTGGCTCCCGCGCTCGATTTCCGGCTCAGCGACGAGGAGTTCCAGAAGATCAACACGTTTCTTGTTGAGGAAGGCGCCTGAGGGGTTCTCGCGCTCCATTCATTTTGAATGGGCGCTGGCGTTGCGCAATTCAGGCAAACAAAAACCCGGCCGATTGGCCGGGTTCTTTATCTCGAGAGCGTCCAAAACTACATGGCTGCCACAAAATCCGGAACCATCACCGCTGCATGATCCTGCAGCAGGCTGGTCATGCGGGCTGCCATTCCGGTGTACATTGAAGCGGCGCGGAAAGCATTGATCCTGACGCCTTCGCTGGCCTGAGTAAAGGCATACTGGGCAAGTGCCATGAGTACGCAAACCCGAATCTGCATTGCGTCGCTGTGCAGGGTCTCAATCAGAAGTCGGTCAACACCTTCACAATTCCTGGCGGCATAATCGGCCATCTCCAGCATCACGCGGGCGTTCTGATACATCACCCACAGGCCCTTGGGCCCTTCCATGCGCTGCCAGGCATCCTCGGGAGTCGCGCTCAGACCTTCCCTCCAAAGAAAGTTCTCGCTCAGTTCCCGCGCGCTCCAATCAGGCCGGAGCTTGGCCAGAAGCGTTTCCCAAGTTTCAGAATTGCGACGGCGCACACTTGAGCGCCAGCGACCAAGGTAGAAGGCGAGGGCTGCAATCGCCGCAATTTCAACCAAAGGCAAAATCATTGGTGATCCCTTTTGCCGAGCACTGGTAACCCAAACAAGCAGGTCCCAAGAACCCGAATCGCAATTCAGTCACTATTACTAGTAACAGATTTCAATTTTTAAAACCACAAAAAAATCGCTGCAACGTGCTCCTTTTGTGTCATATCGGGCCAATCGAAGGGACAATGCACCAAAGTAACGTTGTTGACTCTTATGGTCCGATTTTGGCTCATAAGTCCCTCCTGGTCCGTGACTTGCTCGATGACGAACCGGTCAGTGCGATCCTCGAGCTGCGCGCGGCCCCGGCAACAGCCAATAACAATCCCTGCATCTGTGGGCTGAATTCGCGCCGAACCGCCTCTTTTTGTGCAAAACTGAACGCCCAATAGGCCAGCGAACCGAGGTAACTCGCGGCCCTTAGCAGGTCAAGGTCGCGGTAATGATTCAGGGCGCCCACATAGGACTGCAACGCAGCGACCACCACTGCGACCAACGAGTAAAAGCCGAGCCCGGTGGCGATCTGCAGTTCGCGATCGCGCCAGCCGATCGAAAGCAATTGGCTGCATCCAGCCAAAATAAGGAAGAAGAGAACCCGCAGAAGAGAGTCGGTCTGCATAAGGTGGCCGAGAAAATCCCACTGCGTCCTCCACGGCGCCGGGATATGCGCAAAGGCAGGATTCTTGGCAAATGGCCAGATCACACCGCCGGTCAGGGCGATCAAGCCGGCGAGAAACCAGGCCGTATGCTTGGGAAGCGATGCGCGGAAGGGCCGGAACACCGACCAGGCCAATTCGACCAGGACACAGAATTGAAGAACCGAATCAATAATGTTGCCGACGAAATAGGTGTTGAAATAAGCGGAAGGTGCGTAGTACAGGACCAGGTAATCCACGCAGCCGTCCAGTAACGACCACGCGCTGTAGGCACAGAAGCAGGGCAGATTCTTCCATGCACGCCTGTAAAAAAGCAGTGCCACCACAACTGCTTCCAGAACTGTGCCGGCCAAAGATAGCGTCGAATCCAACGATTACCGCCCCATCGACAAGTCGAATTCAGATTAGCAGCAATTCCCCCCCTGGCTCACTACAACAATGGTTGCAGCGGCCGCTGGAATGTTACGTTGGCTTCCCTTTTTATTGCTTTGCAGATTCAGCTATCCCATGCTGATGACGCTGCCCGATCCCGGCGGAAACGGCGGCAGCGGCGAGGTCGGGTTAGTGACCGCAATCAGGCTGCCAGATCCCGGAGGAAACGGAGGCAGCGGCGAGGTCGGGTTAGTGACCGCAATCAGGCTGCCCGATCCCGGAGGAAACGGCGGCAGCGGCGAGGTCGGGTTAGTGACTGCAATCAGGCTGCCCGATCCCGGCGGAAACGGCGGCAGCGGCGAGGTCGGGTTAGTGACCGCAATCAGGCTGCCCGATCCCGGAGGAAACGGCGGCAGCGGCGAGGTCGGGTTAGTGACCGCAATCAGGCTGCCCGATCCCGGAGGAAACGGAGGCAGCGGCGAGGTCGGGTTAGTGACTGCAATCAGGCTGCCCGATCCCGGCGGAAACGGAGGCAACGGCGAGGTCGGGTTAGTGACCGCAATCAGGCTGCCCGATCCCGGAGGAAACGGAGGCAGCGGCGAGGTCGGGTTAGTGACCGCAATCAGGCTGCCCGATCCCGGCGGAAACGGCGGCAGCGGCGAGGTCGGGTTAGTGACCGCGATCAAGCTGCCCGATCCCGGAGGAAACGGAGGCAGCGGCGACGTCGGATTCGTCACGGTAGAAGCCAGCCCGAACGCAGAGGCAAAACAAGCAAAAGTCGCGATAAGAACTGCCGTGCGAATTTTAACGAAACGAGCGAACATTGAGGGAGATCTCCTTGCTTTCAAAAAGAAACTTTCGTGGTAAGAGTAACCCAAATTGGGTAGGTAATCTACCACAAAAGTAATATTTTGCACAAATTTACGTGTAAGCAAGTAGATTTCATGTGCATCTGCCGCGCGTCATGTTACTAAAGGCATATATTTGCCTTGATTTTCGCCTTGTTTTCACCCTCGACATCGATCAACTACGCAACATTAACCAACCCCTCTGCGCGGGTATCATGAGGCCATGCGAGCCGCACCGAACCGTTTCAAAACGAGGGGTCGCCTTGCAGTCAGGATCGACCTGTGATTCCCAATCTTCGCGCCAGATTCAATGAGCGGTTTGTCGAGGACGACTACACCACCTTGCTCCGCCGGCTCGAGCAGCGTTGCGGCATGCGGGTCGACTTCCGCGTGGCCGAAACCCCCATCTTTGTCTCCGCAACTCTGCTTGAAGAACTTGCAGCTCACGGGTCAAACCTCGCCCGCAGCATCATCGGCAACGCACACTGCCTTGACGCGGCGCGAAAGGCGATCCCGGCAGGCTACCGGGTGGCGAATGAGACCGCCCATCCCAACTTCCTCACCGCCGACTTTGCCCTGATTCGCGATGCCGGGGGCGTGCTGGTTCCGCGACTGGTTGAAATTCAGGCTTTCCCTTCCGTTTACGGCTATCAGACCGAGCTTTGTTCGGCTTACAGGGAGGCGTACAGACTCGACCAGTGGCCCCTCGACCCTAAGCTGGGCGTGTTCCTGAGCGGGCTCAACGAAGACAGCTACTGGCAATTGCTCGCGCGCACGATCGTTGCCGGCCACGATCCTGAGAATGTGGTACTGACCGAACTCGATCCCCTCCACCAGAAAACCCTGCCCGACTTCGAGGTAACCGCCCGTCGCCTGGGAATTGCAGTGGTCGACATTCGCGCCCTCGAGCCCTCCGGCAATCGCCTGCATTACCGCAATGCAAAAGGACGGCTCGTACTCATCCGGCGCATTTACAACCGCGCCATCGCCGATGAGCTCATCGCCAAACGCATCCAACCGCCTTTCGATCTCGAGCGCGAGTGGGAGGTTGAATGGGCCGGCCATCCCAACTGGTATTTCCTCATCAGCAAGTTCTCCATTCCCTGGCTCTCGTCTCCGGTCGTTCCGCCCGCCGTCTTCTTGAGCGATTTTCTCGAGGGCGATGGCAAGGCCCGCCTGGCCGCCGCCGGCGTTCCCTTGCCGCAGGAATCTGGACCAACCACCGTCTACAGCCAGTTGCTGCTCAAACCGCTGTTTTCCTTCGCCGGCAAAGGCATCCAGTTTGAGCCGTCCCGCCAGCTCCTCGAGTCGATCGACCCCGCCAAGCGCCCCGGTTTCCTGCTCCAGCAGAGGATGAAGTTCGAGCCAACCATCGAAACCCCTTACGGCCTCACCCAGGCCGAGATCCGCATTCTCTATGCCTGGCCCGACGGCGCCGGCCTTACCCCTGCCCTTTCGCTGGTGCGCCTCGGCCGCGGAAAGATGATGGGCGTCGACCACAACCGCGATCTTCAATGGGTTGGCGCATCTGCCGCATTCTTCCCGGCATCCCAGGCGCCCATCCCCGGCCCTTGATTGACTTTGGCGCCCGAGAACGTCACTAAAGGGCTCTTGTTAATAACGTTACTTTCCTCGAAACTTTGGTGCCCTGCCCTCCACAGGCAATCTCGGTTAAAGTGGCCCTATTGGTTCGATAATGGGCTGGGGGGCGTGAATTCATGACCTCTTCGAAACCGGAAGTCGCTGCACAGACCACAATCGGGGGACCTCCATCTTCCCGGCAAGAACTGCGGTGCGCGGTGCGCTTCCCAATAGCGCTCCCCGTGGTGTTGAGCACCGACAACGGCGACGTGGCCGCCCGGACCAGGGACATATCGGCCAACGGCGCCCTGTTTGAGCTTGACGAGCATATCGACCCTGGCACGGGCATCCGGTTTTCGCTGCGCATGCCCGGTTCGGCCCTGGGTACAGCCCACGATGTGCTGGTTCAATGCAATGGACGTGTGGTACGCTGCTCTTCAAGTCAACATTTGTATATTGCGGCTGCAACTATTGATGAATATGAGTTCGCAGAGCAATAACGCATAATGTTGGCTTATGCCGGTTATGGATTTCCTGGAAGACACTCCTGAAGGCGAAGTTCTTGACTCCCCCGTAAAGCCCGGGACAGTGCGGATCATCCTTGCTGACTCACAGGCGATCTATCGCGTGGGCATCAGGAAGGTTTTTGCGCTTGAAGACGACCTCCGCGTGGTGGCCCAGGCCGACAGCCTGGAGAACCTGCGCGCGGCCATCGGTCGTTACCCCACCGACGTTGTTCTGCTCGAAGGCAGCCTGCTGGCCGGAACCGCCAATGCGATTCCCGAGCTCATCAAGCTCGCTCCCGACGTCAAGCTCATCGTGCAGGCGGTAAGCGCCGACGAGAACTACACCGTCGAGCTCTACCGGCGCGGCGTGCGCGGCATTGTCTCGCGCTCCATCTCGCCCGACCTGCTGGTGCGCTGCGTGCGCCGCATCGCCGCCGGCGAAACCTGGATCGACAACCAGAGCGTGAACTGGGTCATCGAAGCCTATCGCGCCCAGGCCGCGGCCCTCGTCAACCCGCGCAGCCAGCCCCGCCTCTCGCCCAAGGAGATGGCCATCATCACCTGCATCACCCAGGGCAAGCGCAACAAGGAGATCGCCTTCCAGCTTGGCACCACCGAGCAGGTCATCAAGAACTACCTGCGCAAGATCTACGACAAGCTCGGCGTCAGCGACCGCCTCGAGCTCGCCCTCTACTGCCTGCACAACAAGATCATCCAGTCCGACGCGGACGAAGAGGCCGTCGCGCACAAGGTCGTCGCATCCTGAGCGCAGGCCGCCGCCGCGACCGCAGCCGAAAGCCTGCCCTGAGCGAAGATTGCGAAGCAATCGCAGTCGAATGGGGATCTGCTTCTTAAACTCAGCTCTCCGCTCTCAGCCTTGGCTACTGGCTACTGGCCGGGCGCCGGGTGTCCCAGGTCCTCTTCAGTCCTTCATATCGGGCGAAAGTCCGAAGCCACACGATCGCGCAAGGATGTTTCCATCCCCGCCTGGAGGGCGAATTCCGGCCAATTCTCCAGGGCCGCTCGCACCTCGGCCAGAATCTCCCGCGGCCTCCGAACGCTGAATCGATTGGCGTCCTCGAGCAAATCCTCCCGAGTGATCTCTTGGAATTTTCCGTTTACGCTCATCAGGTGCTGGTAGGTCCATTCGCCCTTCGGATTAAAGGCGTGGGTCACGTCGTACGCAGGAGCCAGTTCCCACGACCTGTCCTGTTCCAAAAAAAACGCGAAGTTTTTGGTGTGATCGTCGCAATTACCAGCCATCACGTTAAAGGCCATGCGCCGAAAAGCCTGCCCCACCGCTTCGTCGCCAAGATTGAGCCTCGCGATCGTCAGGAACAATTGCGCGTAGGCGTGTGTCCCACGCTGCCTGAAATCAAGATGGTTCATCGCGCAGAGAGTCTGAACATGGTGTTTACGCGTTCGTCCGCCGGTGGTGACGTCGCGATCGAAGCGCCTCGTCATAAAATGCGCCCGGCCGTTCTCCTCCAGCATCCGGCAAGACGACATCGCAATGCCCGCCGCCTTTGCCATCTGCGAATAGGCGTATTCGATACGTCCATACCCTTCGCCGGTTCCCAACTCTTTGTCTTTGCCGACGCCGTCGAATTTAAGCAGCCAATGCTCGAATCCCGGCGCGGCATCGAACTGGCCACTACGCACCTCATCGGTCTTGGGGTTCCAGGCGATGACCGCTTTCGCGCGCGCGCCGCCTGCTGAAGTGCCCACCTTGATGATGTTGGCGAGCGCGGCTTTTGTTTCTTTATCGACTGAGAAATTGCCTTGTACCAACCGGCGCGCCTCTTCGACAAGTGCTTTCATCGCAATCGGCGTTGCGCTTTCTTTGTGCGATCCCCGCGTCGGCTTGAACTCTAATGCGCCCATACCACGCATGCCCATGTAGGCCAGCCGATCCAGAACGGTGATGGATCTCTTTTCGATGCCCTTGGTTGCCATCCACGCATCAATCAGGGCATTACCGAAATCATCGGGCAGCGCGTCGGCCAACATGCCCGGAAGCCCAAGGTACGTTTCCTTCGCAAGAACAGGGAATACAAATGTATCGCGGCGGTCTGAGAGAGGCATTGTCAGCGGCGCCACTTCGATGTTCTTGCGTCTCCATGCGGGATCGTAGGCGAAAACGTAACAATCCAGCCTCGGATCCGGCGCCGCGGCGCCAACCCGGCTTCCCCACATCTTCACTTCGATTACCGGTACCGGTCTCAT
Source organism: uncultured Acidobacteriaceae bacterium (assembly GCA_963808695.1). Classification (GTDB taxonomy): domain Bacteria; phylum Acidobacteriota; class Terriglobia; order Terriglobales; family Acidobacteriaceae; genus Telmatobacter. The sequence goes on along the minus strand of CAWEHF010000004.1, from coordinate 23,600 downwards.
GAAGCCTGTCTCTGCCGTCCTCGGAGATGACGAACGCGTTGGCGCCTCCCTGTGCTGCGAAGAAGCGCAATCGGATTGACGGATGGCTTGGGAGCGAGCATCTCGATGCCCTCAAGCGAGTCAAGTGCCTTCAGAACACGCAGCAGAGTTTCCACCGAAGAGCCCCTTCCTGCTTCCAGATTTCTCAGTGCTTTTCCCGAGATCCCGGCCTTTTCAGCGGTGGTGCGCTGATCGAGATTCTTGGCAATGCGCAGGCTCTTCAGCTGCTCCCCGAGGATGCCTTGCAGCTCTTCGGCGGATTTGAATGACATATCGTCCATATCGATATAATATTACCTCTTATGACACAAATCAATTATAATAGGTAATATTACACCGTTTATACTTATACATATTTCTTTCATCGATTGAACACAGCAGAATATCATGTAAACGGTACACTTTTACCTTTTATTGACAATATTTGTGTTACACGGTAATATTGTACCGTTTATTTATAAATGATCCAGTGCTGGAAAACCCAAACCCTCCCCCATCCACTCCTGGGCGCATATTCTCGGATGTCATTCTGAGCGCCCCTGAGCGAAGTCGAAGGGGAGTCGAAAGCCTGCCCTGAGCGAAGATTGCGAAGGAATCGCAGTCGAATGGGAACCCGCATTTGCTCTTCGCGCCGCCAGCCCCACCCCGAAACCCGGAGGGAGCAGATGCGCTCAGGCCTCTGAATCAAACGGCTAAAAAGACCCAGCGCTTCAGCGCCTGAGAGACTGCGCCCCAAACCTCTCGGGCCGCCGGCCGCACCTTTGGCCAAATGGTGTACCCTATTCTTCACTGGAAGACTGACCTACGAAACCATCCAATCTCAGAGATATGGCAAATCAAGAAGCCACAAAAGCTGCCTCCGCTGTCCAATTAGAAACCGAATCGTTGAGGTTTACGGCATTCCTCTCGGCCACAGAGAGAATCGGCGAACAGCGCTGGTGGACGGAGCTAACGGGTGCGGAACCGGAAACTCGAAGCTCACGACTGACCTTAGGCCAAACTCAAGAGGCTGGGCCCGTCGAATCCTATGGTTTGGTCCTCGCAACGAGTCCTGGCCGCGTGGATTGGCTCCTGACGCCAAGACAGCAGGAAGGCGCTCCTCCAGAGTTTAGGCGGGCCGGCCCTCTAGTAGAAACCTTGCCATTCTTTCAGAGTCTCATGTCGCGCTGGTTTGAATTGAGTCCAGACTTTATCAGGGCTGCGCTCGGCGTAGTCGTGCGCGAGCCCATGCCCAGCAGGCAGGACGCCTATCGAAAACTCGCTCACTACCTGCCTGCCGTAAAAATCGACCCTGAAGGATCTAGCGAATTCTTTTACCAAGTGAATCGGCCGAGGAAATCGAAAACGATTGAAGGGCTACAGATCAATCGGCTCAGCAAATGGTCGGCAGCCTTCCTCGTGCCTTTTGGCTTTACGTTTGTTAGTCCCGCTCAGGGTCAACTTGGGAAGATGGGGGAGGGAGAAACGAGCTGCCGAATCGAACTAGATATCAATACAGACCCCACATTTTCAGGGAATTTGGACAGGTCATTTCTCCCAAACATACTAGGCGAATTCGTGGACCTTGCGATGGAGCTAGTTACCGTTGGAGAAATTCCATGAGTGCACGCCTTGCAGGCGCGGCTGTAGCCCGCAAGAACATCAGCTTCGATGCGTCAGAACTCACGGCCGATACAACACCGAAGCCGTCTAGAGGGCACTTGGCCGTTGTCTGGCGGAACCCGCGGTCGAATGATCTCGTCCCTACAGGTTCCGTGGGATTAGGGGAGGTGCGCCCCTACGGCTATCTACTCACTGCCCTAGCATTCCTAGAGACCGATCTTGGATTGCATGCGCACTCCCCAAATAGCTCCCCTGGAACACCTCTCACGACAGGCGATATTTGGGGGACCAGCCAACCCGTGAATTACGGATACCAACCGATGACGCCCACCGCCGATTATTGGGGAATTGGCCAACTCCAGAACGCGTCGCCTGGCTCAGTCCTAATTTCTCCCAATTTGAAGGACATGTACCCATTCGCGTCCTACGTGCCTGACAGGTTCTATAACGCATCGCCTAACACAGTCCTAACCTCCGCCGATCTGGAGGACATGTACCAAATTGCCTCCTACGCGCCTAACACGGCCATTCTTGTAACTAATGACCCTCTGCAATCTGGTTGTATCGAAGTGCCGGCCGGAAACTTGAGAGATCGCTCGGCGGATCGGAAATTCAGGGCCGTTTTCGACCGAGCTACGGATGAACGATTCGAAGATGGGACGGAGAGCCAATTCGCAAAGGATCTTGAATCCCTTGTAAGGACCGTTGGCTCCGACTCCACCGACATTCCCGGCAACCTTCTGGAAGATGGATCCACTTCGCCAGAAGTTTTGGCGGAGGCGATGAGGTGGATCGGACGTACTGAAGGAATGCTCTCTCGCAAGAGCAAGTTCTCACTCCTGGGGATCGGCCTGTCGTCCAAATCCACCCTCGTGCGCGACAGTGCAGCGTTGGGACTAGCTACAATTGACGATCCTGCGGCCATACCGCTGCTCGAGCGCGCGATCGAATCTGAGAAAAACTCTGAATTGAAAGCAGACATGGAACAAGTCCTTGAGCAACTCAGAGGGCGCTAGTGTTACGACTGCTGATAAAAGTGAAGAACAAGAGAGCGTGGGATCGAGAATTGCCCGCCTTCGTGGAGCAAGGCGATATAACAGCAGACTGCCTTTCAAGCATGCACGTCACTAGCAACAGCCTCTCCGTTTGGGAACTAGCAGAGGATGAATCCAATCTTCAACGCGTGATCGCAGCGTTAGCTGCAAGCCGCAGTTTGGTCGAGCACCTCGACTATCTAGTCTTCGATTCGGACATTCCCGACAGGGCTGGGTTGAAGATCCGGAATATTCCAGGGTCAACCGCAGACAAAGATGCAAATGCATGGCACCGCGATCTCGCCGAAATCTCAGGAAGGAAGCTTCTCGCATTTGCGATTGAGGTCTTTCAGAATTCGTCCCGCAGCAGATGTTCCGAAAAGCAGATTCTTGCGATGATCAAGGCGGCAATCGAGCGAAAAGAGATCGATCGGTCAAAATTAGCGGAGACTCTGCTACAGAAGATCGATAACGCACCGGCGCCAGCACAGACCTAATTTGTTCCGGCAGTGACCGCGGGCCCTACAGACCCCCTATTATGCAAACCCGACCCTCTGCGATCAAGTGCGATCGGCATTCTCAAAGACCTTAGTAAGCTATTGATTCTAGAGTTGCAGACGAGGCGCGAATCGAACCCGCAATCTCCGGCCTAGACCACGAGCACCCCGATTCATTAATCGCCCGCCAGCCCCGCCGCCCTGATCCCTGACCCCTGTCCCTACCTTTGCATTTAATTTCCCCTCCCAAGCGCACACTAGCATCAGGAGAAATTCCAGATGCCAGAGCCAGATGAAACAACACCCGCTCAACCCGACCCCGAAACCGACCCGCAAATCCAGGAAGAACCCGCGCCCGACTCAACCCTCGCCGCCATCATCCGCTGCCGCGAAGCCTATAACGAAGCCTTCGAGGCTTGCTGCAACGGCCACGGCGGACCGGGGAAGGCCTCAACTTACCAGTGCGAGAAGGAAGCAAGCGTGGCCTTTCGCGACGTTCTACCTCCCCTCTCCAGCCGTCAGAACATTCTCGACTTCATTGGCTGCGTCGCAGAAGGCGTTCTCATGGACGCCATCCCTGAGAACGCCAGCGGCAAGCTCATCTACGCGGCGCAGGCCGCGCTTGGCGCCCTCCCTCGCGAACCAAAAATGCAGAAAAAAGCAAAAAAACGTACCCCTCCCCACCCCCGAGTTACTAAGAAAGTTAACAGGGGTGATTCTCAACTAACTTCCTCGATACAAGCCGCTTAGACCGCACGAAGGGCCAAAAATGATTGTTACATTTGTTGCGGATTTGACCTCAACAAAGGCCCCTTTGCACCAGGCTTGGTGCAAGACTTCGCCAAAATCCGCTTTCTGCATGCACGCAATATATAGAGAATAACTACATTATAATCAATTACTTATATCCAATTCCCGCGATCCCCCAAAACTACACTTCTCGACTCCGCGCGCAATGCCGCGCGCAATCCTTTTCGTTGGGGTCGATGCGGAGAGCTAATTCAAAAACATCGTGCGATACAGCGTGTCGCGCTGGACGGGTTTGAAGCCGGCGTCGCGGATGATGCGGCGGAGTTCCTCTTCGGTGGTGCAGTTGGATGTGCCTGCGGCGCGGACCACGTTTTCCTCGAGCATCACGCTGCCCACGTCGTTGCCGCCGAAGTGGAGGCCGAGCTCGAGCACCTTGAGTCCCTGCGTGACCCAGGAGGCCTGCACGTTCTCGATGTTGTCGAGGTAGAGGCGCGCGATGGCGAGCACCTTGAGGTACTCGACGCTGGTGGCTTCGTCCCAGCCGCGGCCGCCGAGAGCGGTGTTCTTGGGCTGGAAGCTCCAGGGGATGAAGGCCGTGAATCCGCCGGTTTCTTCCTGCAGGCGGCGGACGACTTCAAAATGATTGATGCGCTGGTCGAAGGTTTCTCCCACGCCGAACATCATGGTGGCCGTCGTCCTCATGCCGAGCTGGTGCGCGGTGCGGTGCACGGCGACCCAATCGCCGGTGCGGCACTTGAGGCGGGCGATTCTGATTCTCACGTCGTCGTCGAGGATCTCAGCGCCGCCGCCGGGGATGGAGTCGAGGCCGGCGTCGCGCAGGCGGGCAATAGTGGTGCGCAGATCGAGGCCGGAGTACTCGGCGATGGCCAGTACTTCAGAGGCCGAGAGGCAGTGCAGCCAGATTTTCGGGAAGCGCTGCTTGATGCCGCGGAAAAGATTCTCGAACCAGTCGATCTTGAGGTCGGGGTGAATGCCGCCCTGCATAAGCACGCCGGTGCCGCCCATCTCGAGGGTCTCGGCGATTTTGTCGCAGATGGTCTCGAAGGACAGGATGTAACCCTCGTCGGAGCGCGGGTCGTTGATGCCGGGTTTGGAGAGCGGGCGGTAGAAGGCGCAGAAGGTGCAGTACTCGGTGCAGAAGTTGGTGTAGTTGATGTTGCGATCGATGATGTAGGTGACCACGCCCTCGGGATGCAGGCGGCGGCGCACGGCGTCGGCCTCAAAGCCCAGGCCGATGAGGTCGGGGGAATGGAAGTGGTCGAGCGCCTGTTGGCGGGTCAGCGGCATACTGCGATTTTAGCAAGACAGCGGGGAACAGGGATCAGGGATCAGGGGTTGGCGGGCAGACCGAAACATTGCGTTGCGGGCGGGGTTGGGAAGTACATGCCCGGAATTCACGCGCCCTTTTTGCTGCGGAAGAGAAACAGTCCCCGGTGAATGAACGGGCGGCGCTGGGTGCGCTCGAGATTTGATTTGGTTGAAACGCCGCTGAAGAGAATGAAGAAGTCGAGGAAGGCGCGGAAGAGGCTCTTCTGGGCTGGCTTATCAGTCTGTTGACTCATGCCCATGGCTGGTTAACCCCAGGGAAATTTGGTGGATGCCACTACCACCTTTGTTGGAGATGCAACCGGCGGGTTCGGTTGCAGAATCTTATGCAGGGAAAGGTGGATTCCCACGCGGCGCAGAACACGGGCTTAGCCGGGCAGCACTCTAACACGGGGCGCCTGCCCGGACGCCGCGTAAAAAGCTTTTCTCGATGAAAGAGATTAGCGCTGCGGGGCGGCGAGAGACTCGATGTCCTGGTTAGATGCCGTAGAGTCTTTTGTGCCAGGCCCAGGCAGTGCGGAGGATGTCATCCAGTTGCGAGTAGCGCGGCCGCCAGCCGAGTTCGCTGACGGCTTTTTCGGAGCTGGCTACGAGCACTGCCGGGTCGCCCGGGCGGCGGGGATTGACCTCGACCGGGATGGGGTGGCCGGTGACCCGCCGGGCAGACTCAATGACCTCCCGGACGCTGAAGCCTTTGCCGTTGCCAAGGTTGTAGATGAGCCGGTCACGTGTGTGGAGTGCGCTGAGGGCGAGCAGATGGGCATCGGCAAGGTCAGAGACGTGGATGTAGTCGCGGATGCAGGTGCCGTCCGGGGTGCCGTAATCGTTTCCAAATACGCGGATAGAGGCGCGCCTGCCTGCGGCCACATCCAGGATCAGCGGGATGAGGTGCGTCTCCGGCGTGTGCGCTTCGCCGCGAGTGACGCCACCAAGACCTTCAGGAGCTCCGGCCACGTTGAAGTAGCGGAGCGCAGCGTAACGGAAGCCGTGAATGCGGTTGAACCAGGCAAGCATGTGCTCGGACAGGAGCTTGGACTCGCCGTAGGCGTTGGTTGGCTTGAGGCGGGCATCTTCGCGGATGGGCACCGATTCCGGCTCGCCGTAGACAGCCGCGGTGGAAGAAAAGACGATGCTCCGGGGCCCGGAAGAGAGCATCGCCTCGAGCAGCGAAAGGGTGCCGGCGGTGTTGTTGCGGAAGAACTGCTCGGGATGGAGCATCGATTCGCCGGCTTCAATGAGTGCGGCGAAGTGAAGCACGGCGTCAAAGGGGTGGTTACCATCGGCTGCGGAGGCAAAGATGGCTTCGAGGGTCGCGCGGTCGGCCAACTCGCCCTGGATGAACTCGATTCCGGGCGGAAGCAGATCGCGCCGGCCGTGGCCCAAATTATCGAAAATGACGGGGTTATGCCCATTTTGGGCAAGCAGGCTTGCGACGGTACCACCTATATACCCCGCGCCTCCGGTTATCAGGACTTTCACAAAAAACACTGTCCTTTCGTGTGCAGTTTAGGTAACCTTAAGTCTATTACAGTAGTCTGTGGTCAGACTGTCGGGAGACCATTGCAACCTGGGCTCCCGCACCTGCCGCTCACCCCACGGAGCCATGATGCAAATAATCATGTGACCGATGAGCAGCGGGAAGGCCTGATGCTTCCATTTCGCGACCGGAAGCGAAAATCGCCGGTCGCGGTTGAAGGAAGTGGATTCCTCTTGCCGGGCGCCTTGGATGCAAAGCGGAGAAGCAGGATTATCCGAGGTATTAAAGAGTCCAGAACCACAGAATCGAGCAACAGTTCGTTGACCACGGGGCAGATGTGCGGGTTCCTCCCGCTCGCCGCAATCAACGAGAATTTGGACAAATGTTTGATCCCCTTCGTCTGCATGTTTGAGCAATCGTTACCGGGCTTGGCGGCCGGGTATTCACCGAAGTTTTAGACCGGAAGCGGCATGAAAAACTCAACCTGGATCGGAAACAGGAAGCTGACGCCGGAACAAATGCGGCGTCAGAATGGGACGAGCAACGGTCCGCCGTCAGCTCAAAGTTGACCAACTCTGCGCCTTGGAAACGGCCTGAAGCGAGGACTGACACACATGTCGATGAGTTACTCCCCCGTACGGTTGACCTTTGGAATGCTCCCCGAGCCCGAAGGCCGGTCCGCTTCTTTTATCGCCAGCTCGGTCATCAATGTGAGCATTCTGGCGCTGATTCTTATCATCAGCATGGTGGCCAAGAACGTAATCCAGCGTCACTACGAGGTAACAATGCTGATTGCGCCCACCACGCCTCCACCCGAGGTGAAGCCAAAGACGGCGCCTCCACCGAAGCTTCCGCCACCGCCTGAGAAGCCCAAGCTCGAGTTGCAGCCCAAGATGATCGAAATGCCGAAGCCGAAGCCTGAGCCGAAGCCGGTGCAGATGGAAGCCAAGTTGGCGCTGCCGGCGATCAGGCAGGCGAAGCCGAACATCATCGAGCAGCCGCAGCCCAAGGCGGCGCTGACGGCCGCGATGCCGGCCCAGGACAAGTCAGTCAAGCCTTCGACGGCGCCCGTGCATCTGGGCCAGACCTTCGGGGTGAAGCCGAATCCCTATGCGACCAGGCCGGCGACGGTGGCCGCCATCGGCAATCCCTATGGCGGCATGAACGGGCCGGCAGTGGCGCCGCACGGCGTGGTTGGATCGACCGGCATTGGCAACGGGCTCAGGTCCGGATCGAACTCCGGCGTAGTAGGCCGCGTGGCCTCGGCAGGAATTCCGGGGGCAGCGACCGGATCTCCCAATGGTTCTACTTACGGCAAGGTGGGTTCGGCGGGGATCCCCGTGCAGACCGCCGCGGTGTTGCAGCCCCAGGCAGTGGTTCAGCCGACAACGACGAGCCTTGAAGTATTATCGAAGCCGCCGGTGCAGTACACACCTCAAGCGCGGCAGCAGAAGATCCAGGGCGACGTGGTTTTGCGCGTGACCTTCACCGCCAACGGCCAAGTGGTTGTGCAGGGTATTGTGCGCGGCCTCGGTTACGGACTCGACGAGGAAGCTCGCCGGGTAGCGCAGCTGATCAGGTTCCGCCCCGCCACCCGTAACGGTCAACCAGTGGATTTGACAACCAATATCACCATTACTTTTCAATTGGCATAGCGTTCAGGGATTAGTATTCAGCTAGAGATTCACCGGGAACCAGATCCAAGGTCTGAAGCTCAGCGGCATGGCCCAGGGGCACAGGCAGATGAGAGGAAGGACCGGAAAGAACTCACTTAGGAGCTTGACATGACATTTCGGAAGATCCCCCTAACCTTCCTTATCCTCGCTCTAGGCACGACGTGCGCGTATGCGAAGAAACAACCGAAATATCAGCAGTCGCGTGTGCTGACGCCGGAGCAGGCAGCCCTCGTTGAGAGGGCTGTGGGCCGCGAAAAGGTGCTGATCAAGGCAATCCAGCAGCGCACTCCGCTGGTTGAGACTTACATTCAGGACACGCGTCCCGATGTGAAGCTCTACGAAGTGCCGGTTGAAGACCAGTACATGCTGAGCCGGGTGGACTTCGGCAAGGGGTTTTTCGATAAGGCGTACAACCCGCGCGCCGAAGTCAAACGCGGCTGGTTCAAGGGCTCGTTTGGCGCCATCACCGGATTGACCAAGGCGCTGGGTCTGGAGAAGTTCACGTATTCGCCCACCGGCTTCATGCAGATGATGTTTGTCGATCCGACCGGATTCGATCAGCAGCATTACGTGTTCAGCTTTGTGCGGCGAGAATTTCTGGGTTCGGTGCGCACCTGGGTCTTCGACGTGCATCCCAAGGCCGACGTGCGCGGAATGGGCCGGTTTTACGGGCGCATCTGGATCGAGGATCAGGACGCCAACGTGGTGCGTTTCAACGGCACCTACACGGGACCGACCACAGAGGATTCTTCGAAATACTACTTCCACTTCGACAGCTGGCGGATGAATGTGCAGCCGGGCATCTGGCTGCCGGTTGCGGTGTACGTTGAAGAGACGCATCGCGTTGACAAAGAACAAAAATCGGTGGGACTGAAGGCGCAGACGCACTTTTGGGGCTACAGCCTGAAACTGCCCACTCGCGACAGCGAAAACGTGAGCGTAAAGGTTGACGATGCTGTGGACAAGAGCGACGACTCGCAGGATGTGGGCCCTCTGCAGGCCTCGCGCACGTGGATTACGCAGGCCGAGAACAACGTGATCGACCGCCTGGTTGAGGCCGGACTGGTTGCCCCGCTCACCCCGGGCGGTTACGAAGAAAAGGTGCTGGGCCAGATTGTGATCAACCTGGTGGTGCCCAACAACCTCGCGTTCACCGACCAGATTCACTGCCGCGTGCTGCTCACCGATACGGTTGAGACCACCACGGTGGGCAACACCATCCTGGTCAGCAAGGGACTGCTGGATTCGCTGCCCAATGAGCCGGCCATCGCCTCGGTGCTGGCCATGGAACTGGCGCACATCGCCATGGGCCATCACATCGATACCCGCTACGCCTTCAACGACCGGCTGCTCTTCCCGGATGAATCGACCTTCCAGCGCATCGACATGTATCACTCCGACGTGGATAATGGCACCGCAGCGAAGAAGGCGATGGAGTATCTGCAGACCTCGATGTACAAGGACCAGCTGGCTGAAGCGGGCCTTTACTACGAGCAGCTGATGGATCGGGCTCACGTGTTGAAGGCGTTGAACACGCCCAAGCTGGGCGACAGCCTGCTGAAGGCCGACGACACGCCTTGGATGAGCGATCTTAAGAACATGGCCCCGAAGATCAACTGGGACGACCTGGCGCAGACCCCGGCTCTGCCGCTGGGCAGCTGGCTCAAGACCGATCCCTGGGACGATAAGGTGCACATGCTGAACGCCAAGCGGTATGCGCCGATGAATGCGCGCGACAAGATGCCGTTTGAGGTGACGCCGATCTTCTACAAGCTGCAGCGGTACGATTTGGCGAATGTTGAGCCTCCGCCGACCGGCCCCACGCCTCCGGCTCCTGCGCCGGCAGGCAATGGCGATCAGCCCGGCGCCGCTCCTGGCAACGGCCAGCCTGCCGCTCCTCCACCGGCAGCGCCCACCGGGACGCAGCCCACGGGAGCGAATGCGCCTGCAGCCGCTCCGGCCCAGGATCAGCAGCAGTCTGCGACGGCGCAGAATCCGCAGTAAAACAGAAAGCGAGCCCGGCGTGGTCTGCCTTGAATGAGCAGGCCAGCCGGGCTTTTGAACGCGGATGTTCTTATAGATTTAAATTGGGAACTGCAGTCTGAAATTATTTCCCCGGAAGCGGATGTGTTCAGTACTCATGAAGCGATTTGTTTCGGCCTTATTTTCCCTGATTCTTGTTTCTGCGGCGGTTTCAGCGAGCGCCCAGGTTGTGTCTGCGGCGCATCATCGAGGGCTGTCGATCGACGCCGGCGGCGAGGCCTCGGCCTTCCAGCCTGACTACGACGGAACCGGCTTTGCGCAAACCAGTCCCTACCGGATCTATGGCTTCGGCGCCTTTTTCGACGTTCATTTTTCGCGCTGGGTGCAGATTGAGGGCGAGGGGCACTGGCTGCGTTTCAACGAGTTCCAGAACATCGGCCAAAACACCTACATGATTGGCCCCAAGGTGCCGATTATCGACTTTCATCGCTGGACTCCGTATGGGAAGTTCCTGATTGGGTGGGGCAGCGGACCCGGCTGGCTGAATGGAAAGGCCACGGCCTTTGCCTATGGCGGCGGCGTGGAGTACCGGCTGACGAAGAGGCTTACCGTAAGGCCCTTCGACTTCGAGGAAGAAGACTGGCACACGATTCCCACACTGCATCCGTATGGGGCGAGCGCGGGGATCAGCTACCGCGTGTTCGGGGGCAGGGCGCGGTAGGCTGCGGCCTGCCGCAGACGCGGGCGCTTGTGCCGGGGGTGTTTTAACTCGCTAGTCGCCCGCCTCTGCGGGGACACGGATATTGACGCCGCCGCGTCTCTCAGCCTGCCCCAGAGTGACGGTGAGCGCCCTTTTGCGGTCCTTAACGCCGGGCGCATAGACGCCGGCCTTGCCGGCTGCCTGATCGGCGATGCGAAGTCCTACGAAGTATCTTCCCGCATCCAGGCTTCGAATTTCGTAATGGCCCCTCTCATCTGTCACCGCGGAGCCGCCCCCACCCTCTGAGTCGTCTGCCGGGACTGCTTCCACTTCGACGGATTCAAGGGCGTCGCCATCTGCGTTGCGAACAAATCCTGAGATTCTACCGTCGACTTCGATGTCGATGAAATAATTCGTGCATTGCCGCGGTTCCACGTCGATCTCGCCGGACCACGTCGCCTTCAAGCCCGGCACCGTGTTTGGATTCAGATCGTACTTGCCTGCGGGTAATGGCGGAAACTCGAACTTGCCCTCCTGGTTGGTGAATACCGTGTATCGAGCGCCGTCGGCGAGACGCTTAACGACGATCGGGTGATGAGCGCGCGGATTCCCGTTGGATTTATCCACCTCTCCCACGATCATCCCCGAGCCGCGGAATTTCGACAACCGCCGCAGGCGTTCGACGCTCTCCTTCTCCTGCGCAACAGGGCCGCTCCCGCTGCCATAGGCGAGCGTCAGCGCATCGGTTTCCCTGTCGCGGGCGAGGTAAAAGAGCCAGCGGTCGCCGGGACGCAGATCGGGAAAACAAACCCCTTGCTTGGTGGTGATGTCGATCTTTGGCTCTTGCTCGCCCTTGAAGGTTTCCTCGGTCTTGAGGGCAAACTTAATCTCGCGATCAGAGGCTGGCTCGACCGAGAGAATTGTGCCGACAACGATCTCATCGTAGTTCTGAGTTCCGCAGGAATTGGCGGAGCCCATGAGGCCGCTGCGCTCACAGGCATATTGCCTGCCGTCATGATTAACCATTTCAATCACCTGCGAGGACGCAGGCAGACAGAGCGCAACGAGGGTGATGAAGGTCGAAGCACAACTCGGAAGCAGTTTTCGGGCAAGGATCATTGCCACGGATTGTATCGCGATGCGGCGAACACGAAAAAGGGCTGCTCCGAAGAGCAGCCCTTTAAAATCACTGACAACTGTTTTTACGCCGGCGACGGAGATCCCTCGGGGAAGCCCGGTCCGCGGGGGCTCTCGGGTTTGAGAACCTGCTGCGAGGGGCCACCAGTATCGGACGGCGAGGCCAGCGACGAGCGCATCGGGGGCAGTTCCTGGCCCTCGATGAGCATGCGCAGCTCCTCGGTATCGATGGTTTCGCGCTCGAGCAGTGCCGCGGCAATACGGTGCATCGCGTCGTGATTGGCGTCGAGGAGGTTGTGCGCCGACTGGTAGGCCTCGTCGATGAGGCGGCGAACCTCGAGGTCGATCTGGCGCGCCGTCTCTTCGCTGAAGTCGCGGTGCTGGGCAATCTCGCGGCCAAGGAAGATCTGCTCTTCCTTCTTGCCGAAGGTGAGCGGCCCAAGGCGGCTCATGCCGAACTCGCAGACCATGGAGCGGGCGAGCTCGGTGGCGCGCTCAATGTCGTTGCCCGCGCCGGTCGACATCTGCTTGAGGAATATCTCCTCAGCTACGCGGCCGCCGTAGAGGGTGGCAAGGCGGGTTTCGAGATACTCGCGCGTGTAGTTGTGGCGATCGTCGGGCAGGTAGACGGTAACGCCAAGAGCCATGCCGCGCGGAATGATGGTGACCTTGTGCACGGGGTCGGAGTGGTCGCGCTTGACCGAGACCAGCGCGTGGCCGGCCTCGTGATAGGCGGTGACGCGCTTTTCCTCTTCGGAGAGCAGCATCGACTTGCGCTCGGCGCCCATCAATACCTTGTCCTTGGCGAGCTCGAAGTCGTACATGGTGACTTGCTTGCGGTTCATGCGGGCAGCGCTCAGCGCCGCTTCGTTCACCATGTTGGCCAGATCTGCGCCGCTGAAGCCCGGTGTTCCGCGGGCCAGCACATTCAGGTTGGTGTCCTCACTCACGGGCACCTTCTTGACGTGCACGCGCAGAATCTCTTCGCGGCCGCGCACGTCGGGCAGGCCGACCACCACGCGGCGATCGAAACGGCCGGGGCGCAGCAGCGCGGGATCGAGCACGTCGGGCCGGTTGGTTGCGGCGACAAGGATCACGCCGTCGTTCGATTCAAAGCCGTCCATCTCAACGAGCAACTGGTTGAGCGTCTGCTCGCGCTCGTCGTGACCGCCGCCCAGGCCTGCGCCGCGATGGCGGCCGACGGCGTCAATTTCGTCGATGAAGATGATGCAGGGAGCGTTCTTTTTGCCCTGTTCGAACAGGTCGCGGACGCGGCTAGCGCCCACGCCCACAAACATCTCAACAAAGTCGGAGCCGGAGATGGAGAAGAAGGGAACGTTGGCCTCGCCGGCAACCGCGCGGGCAAGCAGCGTTTTGCCGGTTCCCGGAGGGCCCACCAGCAGAACGCCCTTGGGAATACGGCCGCCCAGCTTCTGGAACTTCTGCGGCTCGCGCAGGTACTCGATGATCTCCTTCAGCTCTTCCTTGGCCTCGTCAACGCCGGCCACTTCTTTGAAAGTGATCTTTTTTTGCTGCATCGAAAGCAGGCGGGCGCGGCTCTTGCCAAAGCTCAGCGCTTTGTTGCCGCCGGCCTGCATCTGCCGGACCATGAAGAACCAGATGGCGATGAGCAGCACGAACGGACCCACGTTGAAGAGCAGCGGCAGCAGAATGTTGCTCTGCGGCTCCTTGATGGAGAAGTTCACCTTGGCGGCCAGCATGGCCTTCTCAAGGTCTTCGTAGTTGGTGGGAATGGTGGTGTGGAACTCTTCTTTCTGCGAGGCCTTCAGGTGGCCTTTCAGCTCGTCACCCTGGATCGCGGCATCGAGGACCAGATTGTTCTGGACCTTGTCGAAAAGATCGGAGTAGCTGTACTCCACCTCTTTACTCATGCCCGCGCCTCTAGTCACCACTGCCCACAGCACCATCAGGCAGATAAGAATAAAGACCCAGAACATGATCGTTCTAACGCTCGAATTCACCAGCACTCCCTCGTTTCCGGCAAGCGAAAAACCTCAGATTTCGCTCAATCGATCTAATATGCCTTCTTTTAGACGCTTTAGCCCGGCCCAAAGTGGCAACAAAGTGCAGAAATGCCCGGCAGCCCACACCGTTGGCTCACCGCCCAGATCAGCAGTATCCCGATTGTACTCCGACGGCAATAAAAGTTGCAGATAACGAGGGGGTAGCGCGGCAAGAGCATCCGTGCGGTCAATATGGGTACGGGCAGGGGATGGGTCCGACCATTCGGGTTAGACGGCGGGGTCGAACCGTGACCGGCGGCGCGCTCCACTGGCTTGGACCGGCTCAGACGCCCGGAACCGGTCCGAGCGGCTGCGCCGTGACGATGAGGCCTGGTTCGGGCTCAAGCTCGGCTCCCTGCATCCAAATCAGCCGGCCGTCGAACTCAAGAACCGGCCATAAAGCCCGTTCGGAACCCGTAACTCGAAGATGTTCAAGGACTTCCTTTACCTTGCGGGGGCCGGACGAGTAGCGAAGCCGGACCCGGTCGCCGGGGCGCCAGTTGCGAAGGACAGCCGTTGCAGGGGGAGAGGAGGGTCTGGCGCCTGCGAGGTCGATTTTCAGACTGAGGCCGAAGACGGGTGCGTCGATCTGGCCGGGGATAGCGATCTCTTGCGCTTCCGGCGTTTGCAGCGCTTGCGCGCTTTTACTTCTTGGAGCCGCTCGCGCGGTCTTACCTCTTGGACGAGAGACGAGGCCGAAGGACAGCCTTAGCTCCCTCGGAGTTCGCTCGGCGATCAGGCCCTGCGCCAGCTCAAGGCGTTGGCCGGCGTGGCCGTTGAGGGCCAGGTTCAGGAGGGCCTCAGTGGCGGCAAAGTCGGGTTCGGCGCCGAGTTCGGCGGCGGCGCGGCGCAGCAGGCGGCGCTGCAGTGCCGGAGCGAGCGCGGCCAGGCGGGTGCAATCGAGCGCAATGCCGTCAGACGAAGCCCGGCCCCCGCCGCGCACTGGACGCCCGCGAAGAATGAGCTGGGGCGCGAGGCGGTCGAGTTCGGCCCGCCACCAGGATTCTTCATCGCGGGCAAGCGTGGCCATATTCGCCAGGTGCGTGCGCAGTTGCGGATTCCAAGACTCGAGCTGGGGCAGCAGCTCGTGGCGGATGCGGTTGCGCGTAAACGAGAGATGACGGTTCGAGGAGTCTTCGCGCCAGGGCTGGCCGATGGCATTGAGGAAGGCCTCGACCTCGGCACGGGTAGTGGCAAGCAGCGGCCTCACCGCTCCCGCGGTTTCAAGTCTTGGATGAATGCCCGATAGACCTTCAGTCCACGCGCCGCGCAGGAACTTGGCGAGGACGGTCTCGGCCTGGTCGTCGAGCGTGTGCGCCGTAGCAATTGCATTGAGCTGCTCTTTGGACAAGAGTTGTTGAAACCACGAGTAGCGCAGGCGACGCGCGGCCTCCTCGATCGATTCGGCGGGCTTGCCGGTTGCGGGGTTTGAGCGAGCCTCGGCTGCAGTGTCGACGCGGGCTTCGTGGAATGGAATCTTGAGACGCGCGGCGAGTTCCCGGCAAAACTCGAGATCGCCGTCGGCCTCGTCGCCGCGCAGGCCGTGGTGCAGGTGGGCCGCGTGAAGCACCAGGCCGAGTTCCCTGCTCCGCTGGGCGAGGGCGCAGAGCAGCGCTACGGAATCGGCGCCACCGGAGAGTCCGACGGCGAGACGCATCCCCGGCTTGAGCAGAGAAGTATCGAGCGCGAGTGTTGCAGCCGGCTTGCGTGCAGGCGGAGTGGGCACGAGAGGATGATAGCGCGCGGAGCGCGCAGCTCTTAGCTTTTAGCTTCCGGCTGCCGGCTATTAGCGGTCCCATAAATGATCTTGCACCGTGAAGGCGTCCGACAGGGGCTAAAGCCCCGCCATTTATGCACTTTTTACGGCACGGTTGAGACCGTGCCCTTTCAACGCGCTATTTATGCCAGCAGTTCTATTTTTTCTCCGCCGCGCAGACAAAGTTCTCTGCGCTGTTGGTGTCGCCGCTGCCTTTGTACCGCGCTACCTGCGGGAAGGGGCACAGCGGACGGGTCATGGCGGGCGCAGCTTGCGGGCTTCCGGCTGCGGGCGGGCCGTCGGCTTCTTTCGTTGCGATGATCGCCGCGGGCGCGGTTCCCTTCTCCACCCAGAGCTCGAGCGCTGTTCGCGCGTTGTATCTGGGGTCGGGGTTCCACGATGGCGACTGGCCGAATTTGTCGGGCCCGGCGCCTCCGCCGCAGTGCTGCATGCCGGGAACCATGTACAGGCGAACGAACGACTCGGTCTTCTTCCGGCCCACAGTGTCGATAACTTCCTGGTAGTAGTTCACGGTGCTGAGCGCAGGGATTGCGGGGTCGTTCCAGCCGTGATACAGCAGCAGCTTTCCGCCTCGCGAATAAAACGCCTTGAGGTCAGGATCGACGGAGTCGAGCGCGCGGGCTGTTTTCTCCACGGCCAGTGGCAATCCGGTTTCAACGCGAAACGATTTCAAGTCCCAACCGGGTTGCTCGTAAACCATATCGGAGTAAAAACCGCTTCCGAACGCCGCCATGAGGCTGCGGCCGGGCGCCGGCCCGGTGATCCAGGTCCCCCATCCGTTCCCGCCTTCTTCAGCTCCGGGCAAATACCCTGGGAAGATCGTTCGTCCATGCTCGTCCTTGACGCCACCGTAGATGGTTTTGAGCGTGGCAGCCTGGGCCGCGGTCAAACACTGGTCCGTATCTTCGCCGCTCTTGCATTCGATGGTGGCGGGGTCGAATTTGCACTGGCGGGGATCGTTGAGGATGCCGTCGCGGACGCCATCGAGCCCGTCGCATTGGGCGAGAACAGCATGGGCGATGGTGGGGATTTTTTTCTGCGGAATGAAGCCTTCCGGCGTAGCGGTCAGCGCCTGCGTGTCAGTGACTGCGGAGGTGAGGAGCAGGGTCCAATTATTCGCCGGCGCTCCGGCAAGGATGCCGTCGTAATCATCGGGATAACGCTGGGCTTCCATCAATGCCTCGCGGCCGCCGTCGGAGCATGCAGCGAAGTAGGAGTGGCCGGCCGCCGAGCCGTAGAATTGCGCGACGACAAGCTTGGCCACGAGGGTCATTTCATGGATGGCGCGATACCCGAAATCGGCAACTTTCTCAGGATGGCCGAGCGCCCATGAAGCGTCAATGAACGAGGCAATATGGCCTGTGTCAGTAGCTGCGACGGCGTAGCCTTTCGACATGAACTCGGCCAGCTCTTGAATGTCGTACGATCCCGCGAATCCGCCGTTGCCGGTGCCTTGAAGCCTGCCGTTCCAGCCTTCGAGCGGCAACCAGATTTCGATCGCGATATCGGAGTCGGCGCTGGGAGTGGCCTTGGCCATCACCCTGCAGAAGCCGGGCAGCTTGCTTGCGAAGGCGGCCATGTTGCCGCCACCGGAGGGTGACGGGTTGTAGGTCCCGGCCGGGAACGACTTGGCCGAGGTGATGACGGCGTTGGGGATCTGCAGGCTCACGAGCTTCTCGCAAGCTTCGTTGGCTGGCTGCGCTGCGCCTTCAGGCGGCATCACGTCAGTGGCCTGGGCGGGTGCGAGGGTTGCGGCAAGCAGAAGTGCGCCGGCAGCGAAGAGGGGACGGGAGATGGTCATCGCGTGTGTCCTTAACTCGATCGATTTGGAGGCTGAAGTCGAGGCAGGGCAATTCTATAACGAGCTGTCAGCTGTTAGCTCTTAGCTATTAGCCCCGGCGTGCGGCAACATAGGGGCTCGCCTCCGGCGCGGGATATTGATTCAGCCCGCAACGAGACGAGCTTCGAATTGAAGAAGCTAAGAGCTAAAAGCTAACGGCTAAGAGCTAAGAATCAATGCCTTCCCAGTGCTATACTCGGCGAGTCATGCAAGTGTTTGCGATTCTTCCGGCGGCGGGTTTGGGGACGCGCATGGCGGGTCCGCAGCCAAAGCAGTTTCTGGCCCTGGATGGTGTCCCGATCCTGATCCACTCACTGCGAGCCTTTGCCGCAGTGCCGCGCGTGACGGGGATTTATGTTGCGGTGCGCAAGACCGAGATGGAGCGGGTTGAGGCGCAGATCGCCGAGTTTGGGTTCACTGGACGCGTGAATGTGGTTGAGGGCGGCGACAAGCGGCAGGAGTCAGTGGCCCACGCCCTGGCCGCGCTGCCCGCCGAGGCCGACGATATTGTGCTGGTGCACGACGCGGTGCGGCCGCTGATTGACACGGCGACCATTGAGCGGACCATTGACGCGGTGGCAGAGACGGGCGCGGCCATAGTGGGAATGCCGGCCATTGACACCATCAAGCAGGTGGAGCGTACGGCCCACGGGGCCCTGATTACAGCCACCATTCCGCGGGAGTTTGTGGTGCTGGCGCAAACGCCGCAGGGGTTCCGGTATGGACTGCTGAAAAGCGCATTTGCCGAGGCTGAGGCCGATGGCTTTGTGGGTACCGATGAAGCGTCGCTCGTGGAACGCGCGGGCCATTCGGTAGCCGTGGTGCATGGATCTCAGGTTAATCTGAAGATAACGCAGCCCGGCGATCTGGAACTGGCCGAGTTCTATCTGAAGCAGCGAGCGCTAGCAAGGGCGTAAGGGGGGAAAACTCCAATGGACGCGAACCAACTCAAGAATCTTTCAAAATTCTACGAATCTAACAAGGGGTATATCGAGAACGAGGAGGCAGCCAAGATGGGCCTCGTCGTCCCTTTTATTCGGTTGCTCGGGTATGACCCGAACCTGCCAAAGGAGGTTCGTCCTGAGTACTGCGCTCCCTTCGTTCAAGGGGACGGGAAGAGACAACCCGACAGAATGGATTACGCCATTTTCGACGCCACCGGTACGAAGCCGCTAATGGTGTTCGAGACGAAGGCACTGGGGACTGATCTCGCGTCCAGATCGAATCAGTTGGCTAGATACATCGCCCAACTGCCTGGGCTCCACTTTGGGGTCATCACGGACGGCTGTCATTACCAGTTTTTTGGCGACCTCGAGGACCAGAACAAGATGGACGATGCGCCATTTTTCACATTCTCCCTTGACGACCCCAAGACCGACTGGGACAAGGTCGCGAAATTCCTGTCCAAATTCAGCCGGGAGTCGTTTAATGCGGAGACGTTGATAACAGAGGCCGAGAACGCGCGCTATCGTCAAGAGATGATTGATAAGCTCGTGAGGGCCCTGAAGTCGCCTAAGGACGATGACGCCTTCATGCAATGGCTTACGGCAGACCTATACAACAAAGGAAAACGAACCGTGGCCGTGATGGCGCGCTTGGGTGAGGTGGCGCGCGACTCGATTGAGCCTACGCTCCTTAGGGTGATGAGCAATGATTTTATCGAGAGGCTACGGGAAGGGCTGCAGCGCACACTTGACAATGAGAAGGATGCGGCTGGCGCATCGGGCCTTCCCAAAGGGAGCCAGACGGGCAAAGCTGGCGAGAAGCCTGTCACGGAGGCAGCACAAACGAGCCCCTCGCCTGGGACAGCAGCGGCCCTGAAGGCATGGGAAACTCGAAGGCAACAGGATGCGGCAGCTGCGGATTCGTCGGCTAATTCTTCTGACGAAAAACAGACGTTCTATCGGATGGTCCGCGATATCTGCGTCGAGGCTGGCGCGTCGCCGGACGCAATATTAAGCAAGGACACTTCGTACTATTTCAACATCTCCTATAACAGGCCGACCTTTTGGTTCGTCAGGCTCTTCTCGGACACGAAGCGCAAGAACATCACCACTTTGGTCCCGGTGGAGGAAGCGATCGGCCTCGCGAAGGGCTATGAGATTGAGCAGGCCCCGGCCGCCTTTGGCCTTTCTCGCATCTATTTCAGCGATTTGACTCAGCTGCGGGATCTTAAGTTCCTGATTGCGCAAAGTCTAGGATTACTCCGGGCGCAAAAAGCTGGATCAGATTTGGTCAGTACGGACAATCAGGGCTGATTCATTTGGTTTCTTTAGGACAGTCGCGGTAAAGATGGACACACGAATCGGAATTGGCTGGGACTCGCATGCATTCAAGGCCGGGGTACCGCTGCGCATTGGCGGCCTGACGCTTGACCACCCCGAGGGACTAGCCGGCCACTCCGATGGCGACGTTCTGCTGCACGCCATTACCGACGCGTTGCTAGGCGCCGTAGCCGCGGGCGATATCGGCAGCTACTTCCCGCCCGGCGATCCGCGCTGGAAAGACGCCGACTCCTCAATCTTTTTGAACCTTGCGCTTGAAGAGTTGCGGCACGCCGGCTACGGCATTGTGAATGTGGACACGACGCTGGTGCTTGCCGCGCCCAAGATTTCTCCCATCGCCGGCGAGATGCGTTCCCGGGTGGCCGACCTGCTCAACCTGCCCATTGACCGCGTGAGCATCAAGGCCAAAACGCCCGAGGGGCTGGGCCTGGACCACGTGGCGCAATGCCATGCCGTGGTGCTGGTGGAGCGCACTCAGGAATCGGAGGGCCTGAAGGCGATAAGCGAGGTGATTGAGACGCAGCGCCAACTGGAAGACGTGGTGGATGACCTGCTCGCGTCTGTCCATGGGGTGCCCAAGCGGCGGGTGACGCCGAGTGTTTACGACACTGAGGACATTACGTAAGACAGGGAACGAGGGTACAAGGGACCAAGGGTACGAGAAGGCAGGGGTCAGGGATCAGTTGATCGGCGGGCCGCGCAGTTCGCGTCGTTGCTGCGTTCGAGAAAGAGATCTGACCCGGGGCGGCGAATCACAAGTCAAATAATTTCATTGCGGATTGGCGCGAATCAGGGTAACTTGGCTGCGAGATTCCATCTCACTCTGGAGTGTTCCCAATGCACTTTGTGGCAATGCTTCTGCAAACCTCAGTAGATCCCCAAGCCGTGCAGCAGCATGTTCAGACGGCGCTCATGGCGTTGATTCCCATGATCATGATTTTCGGCCTCCTCTGCGTCGCCGTAATCATCATCCCCTTCTGGTTCATCTGCAAGAAGGCCGGGATGTCGCCTTGGCTCTCGTTGCTGAACATCATTCCGTTCGGCAATCTTGTGCTGATTTACATTCTGGCTTTTGCCGACTGGAAGGTGACTCCGGCGCCTCCCGCGACATGGGCGACTGGTTATCCTCCGACTCCGCCCACTGTCTGACGAGACGGCGCGCACATTCGGCGCGGAACCCGATGTTTTAGCATCGTAGAGGTAAGTCTTTTCTCACGATGCCTGAATCGAAAGTTTTCGCGCCCGGCTCGCCGCGCGTACGTTTTGCGCCTTCGCCCACCGGCTTTCTTCACGTAGGCAGCGCGCGCACCTTTATCTTCAACTGGCTCTACGCCCGCCACAACGCCGGGACCATGGTGCTGCGGCTCGACGACACCGACGTTGAGCGCAACACCGAGGCCAGCGTGCAGTCGATTTTCGAGGGCCTGAAATGGCTGGGCCTCGACTGGGACGAAGAGTATAAGCAGTCTGAGCGGCTCGATCTGCACCGCCGGGCCGCGGAGGCCATCTTCGCCAAGGGGCTGGCGTATCGCGACTTTACGCCGGCTCACGCTGGAGACGACACGCAGTCCTCGGCGCAGGGCGCTTGGCTGTGCAACCCAGGCATGAGGGAACTTTCGAGGGAAGAAAGCGATCGCCGCGCCGCGGCCGGCGAGCCGTTTGCGCTTCGCTATCGCGTGCCGCGCGGAGACGGCCGGGTTCTGCGATTTGTTGATGGCGTCTACGGCGCACAGTCGAAGCTGGCCGACGAGGTTGAGGACTTTGCGCTGCTGAGGTCGGATGGAATGCCGACGTACCACCTGGCCTCGTGCGTTGACGACTCCGATCTGCGCATCACGCACATTATCCGTGGGCAGGACCACCTGACCAACACCTTCAAGCACCTGCTGATTTTTGAAGGGCTGGGCCCGGAGTTTTCCAGTTTCGACCCGCCGCAGTTTGCGCATCTGCCACTGCTGGTGGCGCCCGACGGAACGAAACTTTCAAAGCGCAAACATGGGCCGGTGGTGAGCGTCACCACCTATCGCAATGCTGGATTTTTGCCGCAGGCATTTGTGAACTTTCTGTGCCTTCTGGGGTGGTCGCCCAAGAACGACAGGGAGTTCATGACTTTGGATGAGATTCGTGCTGCGTTTACGCTGGAGGGCGTCAATCGCTCCAACGCGGTGGTGAACTTTACTGAGGTAGATCCCTTTGATGCGAAGGCCGTGTGGCTCAACGCAGAGCATATTCGCGCGCTGCCGGTGGATGAGTTGGCGCACGATCTGCAGCCGTTCTTCGAGCAGGCCGGATTCAACCCCACGCCAGAGAAAGTTCAGGCTGTTGCGCCGCTGATTCGCGAGCGCATCAAGCTGCTGCGAGACGCGGTGGAGGCTGCGGATTTCTTTTTTGTCAGCGAGCTGGCGCCGTACGATCCGGCGGAACTGATTCCGCAAAAGGGCGATGCCGCGCTGGCGCGGAAGGTGCTTGAAACCGCGCTCGAAGTGCTGGCGGTGACCGCCTTCGACCACGATTCGCTGGACCAGGCTCTTCGTTCAGCCGCCGCGCAACTTGGGTTAAAGGCCGGGCAGGCCTTCCAGCCGATTCGCGTGGCTGTTTGCGGACGCAAGAATGCGCCGCCGCTGTTTGAAACGCTGGTTGTGCTGGGGCCGGACGTGTGCCTGGAACGGATAGGGCAGGCGAGAGAGAAACTTGCATCGCTTGGGTGAAATACCATCCCCTCAGGGGCTAAAGCCCATGGGGATTTTGTTGTTTCATGCGGCACGACTGAAGTTGTGCCCTGTTACAAAGCGGAAAGGCCACTGACGTAAGGACTAGCCGATGATGACGAATACGAATCCAGAAAGCACAGAGACTAGCGGCGCCGAAGCACGCGTGATCAATAACTTTCTCCGCGACGCGATCGCCGAAGATGTGCGTACGAAAAAGTACGGCGACGCCGTGGTGCAGACGCGCTTTCCACCCGAGCCCAACGGCTATCTGCACATCGGCCATGCCAAGGCTATTTTTCTTGACTTTGGACTGGCGGATGTGCGGATCGCGTTAGGGGCTCGGGTGGAAAGCGCGTCTGCACCACCGCGTCGCCGTACTTTTTAGTTGGCGCATCTTCGGCGATCGCGTCGCGGAGAAAGTTATTGATCACGCGTGCTTCGGCGCCGCTAGTGTGTGCTTTCTGGATTCGTATTCGTCATCATCGGCTATCCTTTACGTCGTGGCCGCTGCCGCTTTGTAACAGGGCACAACTCAAGTCCGATACCGCATGAAACAACAAAATCCCCATGGGCTTTGGCCCCCTGAGGGGATGGTATTTCACCCCAAAGTGCAAGTTTCTCTCTCGCCTGCCCTATCCGTTCCAGGCGCACGCGTCCAGCCCCAGGCACGACCAGGCGCAGACTTCAAACAGCAGCAGCGCGTGCTACAATTGCACAAACA